>CAZWDO010000066.1:0-1514 GCA_964632485.1 uncultured bacterium | reverse complement strand
TTAACAAACGATGTGAAAAAGTGGGGAATTGCTTTGACCCTGAGACTGGGGAATTCCTTTGACCCTACGGGTGGGGAATACTGCTGACCCTAACGGGCTAAAAAGTGGGGAATTCATGTGGCCCCTGACAATTCAGAACAGTTGGATATTTTTTATTCTTTGCCCTTCTCTTATACTCCTGAATCACCAAGCATTTATTTTCAGCCACATATATTCCTGCTTGGGTTGGGGATGAAGTGTTTTAGCGACTACCCGGCAACCATCTTTTTAATATTCGGATTGGTTTCCGGTTTGTTATGTCTCTGGTATAGTGTCATCTTATATAATAAAATTGTAACAGGTCAGGTGATTAAAATGAGGGGATAAAGGGGTTATTAGAGAATAGGTCGTGTAGAGCTTGATAAGCGCTGACATTATTTTTCATAGCCGTTGAGATATAGCCGCGAATTCGGCAGAAGTGATCGGCTCCAGCCTCGGTTCGAAAGCATCCGGAAATTTTCTGTTTAACTTTGGCCATGCGAATATCCCGTTCCGCCAGATTATTGTCGAAGGGAACGCGCCAATCATCCATGAAGCGCAGTATTTCCGTTCGGTAGTTACAGAACCGGTCAAGCAGGTTTTTGGATTTGGATTGTTTGGTTCGACCCCGTTTTGGGGATTTCACCGCAGGCGTCGGCCAATTTTTGGTGGCAGGTTCGATTGAATTGGATAATCGAGGCCTTGCTGATCGGCATAGCGAACAAATCCAGAAAAAAGTGGACGATGCGGTTCAGGGGAATCAACTGCATATTGGACAGGTAAGTGGCCATCGTTTTGATAGAGGCGCCATATTGAACCCGATGGGTGGCCTCTTCGGGAAAAGCGGCCCGGTTCCTTTTTTGGCAATGGGGGCATACCTTGACTTCCGACTGGTGTTCGGTCACCTTTATCTTCAAAACCGGCAAGTCAAAAATTTGATGGCGTTCGACACTCTCTACCGGGACTTCGGCCAGCGACGCGCCGCAATGGACGCACACAGACAATGTATGCGGGATGATCTCGTCCGGTTGCTCCACCAGATCGAGCGTATGACCGGCATGGCCCGGCTGCCCGCCCGAAGACTTACCCGAAGAGGTTCGCAAACTGCGCGTCTTCCGCTTCAAACCGTCCGATGCCGGCGGCTTGCCGCTATTGTGGCTGTCTTTCGCCAATTGATCGCCCGCATATTTAAACGCCGACTTGAGCCGTTCATTCTCCTCCAGCAACCGATTCCGTTCCGCCTTGAGCTCTTCTATCTCCTTCAGCGCCGAGGCAAGCTCGTCGCTCAAGGCGCCGAGCTTCTCGCTCATCGCCATCCAGTCCTGATGGAGCGCATCGAATCGCCGGTCGCTATCTCCCGCGAATTTCGGCGTCAAGCGTGATATGATCCGCTTAAATCCCATGGATAAGCTTCTCCCGGGCTTCATCGATCAGGGGCAACAGATAAATATCTTTCACGGGAACTTCGAGCCGATTGTAGCGATCGTTACGGCTGC
>CAZWDO010000065.1:527-1553 GCA_964632485.1 uncultured bacterium | reverse complement strand
AGAATTACTAACACTACAAACTATGATTATGTTTTTGCCTATGTGGGTAAGATTGTTAATGATTCACCTACAAACTTCCTTAAGATAGTTCAAGACATTCACAAAGATTCTAAATTACTTTTAATGAGAGCAGTTAAGTCAGGATCACTAGTTATTAGTAAAGAAAAAACATATCAATTCTTAGATGGTAAAGATATTGGTTCTCAAGTTCAAGCTATTAAGTGGACTGAAGATCCAGAAAACTTTGCTATTGTAGAAAGACTAAAGGAGCAATCAGGTTATGACAGCTAATCAGATGTGGGATGTTCTTGTAACCTATGATGCACTATATTCACAAAGTGCACCTGGGTTTGAAGATGCTGAGGCAACTATTCTATTAACTAAAGCACAATGGTACTATATTCTTCAAAGGTTAAACCCTAAGAGTAACAGAAACATGGAAGGGTTTGAAGAAACTGAAATAAGAATCCAAGGTTTATCAGCTTTAGTTAAAGATTCACAAGACGCTGTTCCACCTGTATTTGAGTTACAACCTATAGATCAAACTGGTACTTTGCCTGGAGAAAAACTCTGGGCATTGCCAGTTGATTTTATGATACCTATATATGAATCTACTGTTACAAATATTCCTCAATGTGGAACTACTTCTACATATAACAGAATGATGACTATTCCTATCTCACATGATGATTATAACTTAAGTTATGCTAATCCTTATAAAAGGCCATACTGTAATGGTAGTGAAGGTCTTGTGTGGAGAATAGAACATGGTAAAAAAACTGTTAATGGTGTTGAAAGAAAAATCCATGGTATTATTGATGATGGAACATTTAGAGTAACTGAATATTATTTAAGGTATTTAAGATACCCTAATGATATAGTTGTAAATCTTAATAATTCAACATTACAAACTAATTGTGAATTAGATCCTCTAACTCATCAAGGAATTTGTGATATTGCTGTAAAATTACTGTCTGCTGCAGTAAGAGAACAAATACCAATTAACCAACTCACAGCAGATGTTTT
>CAZWDO010000065.1:0-517 GCA_964632485.1 uncultured bacterium | reverse complement strand
TCATCAATTCTTTCTGTTTTTGCGCTAATAATCAATTTATCTAATCCTTTATTACAAGTAAATTGTAAATTAGATCCTATATCACATCAAAGTATCTGTGACATCGCTGTAAAATTACTCTCTGCAGCAGTGAGAGAACAGATACCTGCTAACCAATTAAGTGCAGAGAATTTAGAATAAATATTTCATATATTTGTAAAACAAAACAACAACAAATTAACATTTTAAAAAAATGGCTTTAGATTCAAAAAATAACATTAAGAGTGTATTTATCGTTCCTCAACGTATCACTACTACTGTTACAAAAATGCTTCCTGGTGCTGATCCAGGTGCAGTTGCAATATGTGATTTGGACAATACTGTTCTTACTGCACTTTCTGCTGCAAATCAAACTATCAAAATTATTAAAGATAGAGGAGCTAATCTTCCACTTCAACAAGTAAGACTTAGCCTTGCTGATCTTGCTGCTTATAGTGGTGCTGCTTATGCTCCATCAACTGAACAATTTTCATTTGTT
>CAZWDO010000064.1:0-1605 GCA_964632485.1 uncultured bacterium | reverse complement strand
CTGTGAGGGTATTTTTATATATAAATAAACACTTGACAAACAATTGATTAATTGTTATATTGTAAGTATGGGACGAATCACAAAAAAGCTGAACAAATCTTCAGGAAGAACCTACTATTATTATCGGAATTCATACCGAGTAAAATGCGATCTTGATACCCATGCCAAAAATAAGCGAAAAGGCTCGGGTAAAAGTAGAGTTATCACGGAAGAGTACTATCTCGGCGCCGCCGAAACGATTCTTGACAGATGCCGGAACGCTCCTCAACCGACTCAAGTTTATACGAAATCTTTTGGACTGGAAATGGCTTTATATTCAGTTGCCCGGGAACTATCCATCGTCGATATAATCAATGATGTATGTCCGGGGAAAATTGGCGGGATCGGTATTGGTGAATATTTAGTAATTGCGGCGATCAACCGGGTTGGGCATCATCACAGCAAGAATTCCATTGGCGAATGGTTTACAAAGACCAAACTGCCGGAATTCATGCGGATTGATCCGAAGCGAATGACGAGTGATCATTTCTGGCAGGCGTATGATCGGGTAGTTCCCCAGGAACGGTTGGAAGAACAGATGAAACAGTATCAATCGCGTCGGAAGCAGAAGATGACGACCACCGAACAAGCCATGTATCTACTCAGCCCCCAATTATGGGAGATTGAAAGCAGAATTTATCAACGGCTCATGACCCAATATCAGTTATCTACAAATGCAATATTGTATGATACGACGAATTTTTGCCATTATATATCCGGGGACAATTCGCATTGTATTTTACCGCAGACCGGCAAAAGCAAGGATGGCAAAAGCAGCCATCGGTTAACGGGATTGATTTTGGCAGTCGAGAGTTCATACGGCATCCCGTTGTTTCATTCTGTTTATCAGGCCAATCATCATGACAGCAGCCTGTTTCCCGAAGCGATGGCGCGAATTACTCAACAATTATCTGAATTTTATCATCAGATGGATGGATATGTGGTTGTATTTGATAAAGGAAACAATTCGGCCCATAATATTGAAAAACTCTCAGAGAACGAACTCATCAAATCGTTTGTCGGCAGTATTAGTTTCCAAAGTCACAAGTCGTTGCGGGAAATCAAACTGAAGCAAATTGACCGTGAATACTCGAAATGGCGCTATACGGATCGTGAAGAGATTGTATTTAATCGGAAAGCCAGGGTTGTGATGACCTATTCCGAGATAGAAAAAAACCATCAGTTGCGCTCATTTGAAAATCGGATACTTGAAGTTCAACGGCTGATCAAGGAAGAGATTCGCGGCAAATCGAAGAGCAGCGACGACAAAATCCGCGAGCTGATTGACAAAAAACTCCGGACACTCTATATCAAAAATTCGAAAGCCGAACGCTACCTGGGATATGATCTGCTATGCAACGATGATGAACGGGAAATTCGCTTCAAGGTGAAAACCGAAGCAATCCAAAAAAAGAAAGAATTTGGAAAACGCTTGTTGTTCAGCTACGATCTGAGCATGTCGGCAGAGGAAATGATCCGATTATATCATGATAAATACAAAATCGTAGATGTATTCAGAAATTTTAAGGGCGGGGATATTGTCGATTATACCCCGATCTATCATTG
>CAZWDO010000063.1:0-1683 GCA_964632485.1 uncultured bacterium | reverse complement strand
TCAAGTGTTTCCCTTTAGGTGGTACATGCTGCAATACCGTCGCGATAAAATCTTCGTAACAGGTCAGATGGTTAGGAAGATGGGATAAAGGGATTATTAGAGAAGACGCCGTGCAGGGCTTGAAATGCGCTGACGTTGTTTTTCATGGCCGTTGAGATATAGCCGCGAATTCGGCAGAATTGATCAGCTCCCTCCAGGGTTCGAAAGCAGCCGGAAATTTTCTGTTTAACTTTGGCCATTCGAATATCCCGTTCAGCGAGATTGTTATCGAAGGGAACGCGCCAATCATCCATGAAGCGCAGGATTTCGGTTCGGTAGTTGCAGAACCGGTCGAGCAGGTTTTTGGATTTGGATTGTTTGGTTCGACCCCGTTTGGGAGGTGTCCGACCAGGCGGCGGCATATCCGACAATTCCTCGCTGATGATCTCCCAATAGCGTTGGTTAAATGAGCGGCGTTCCTCGTCATCCAGCGCGGCGGACACGCCGTCGGCTTTGTGATCGTCCAAGGCCTTCTTGCTATCGAGCAACAGTTGTTTCATTTTTTCCGCCCAGATCGCGCCGTCCTGTTCAATGATGAAGTTGAGATCGCGCAGATGGTGGACATTGCGCAGGGCGTGATCGCATTCGTACTCCAGATACGATTTCCAGAAATCATGCATCAAGATACCGCGATATCGGGGCAGAATCCCGATTTCGTCTATGGCCGCTCGCCCCCGCTTTTCATGCCTGGCATAATACGTGGCCGTCTCGGCGCCCAGACTGCGCATCCACTGCCGTTTGTTCTGACAATACAGACCGGTTTCGTCGGCATGAAGCGCCGGGGAGGCGAGAATCGTTTCCACGATCCTCGCTTCGACGTCGGCCAATTTTCGGTGGCAGGTTCGATTGAATTGGATGATCGAGGCCTTGCTGATCGGCATGGCGAACAGATCCTCGAAAAATAGGGCGATCCGGTTGAGGGGAACCACCTGCATATTGGACAGATACGCGGCCAGGGTTTGAATGGAGGCGCCGTATTAAACCCGATGAGCGGCCTCGTCGGGAAACGCGGCCCGGCTCCTTTTTCGGCAATGGGGGCAGACCTTGACGTGCGACTGATGTTCGATCACCTTGATCTTCAAAACCGGCAGATCAAAAACCTGATGACGCTCCACGGCATCGACCGGCGTATCCGCCAGCGAACCGCCGCAGTGGACGCATTCGGTCAGCGGATAGACAAGTATTGTATTCGAGCGTATGGCCGGCATGGCCCGGCTGCCCGCCCGCGGGCTTGCCCGAAGCGGTGCGCAAGCTGCGCGTCTTGCGCTTCAACCCGTCCGATGACGGCGGCTTACCGCTGTTGTGGCTGTCTTTGACCAATTGATCGACCGCATGTTTCAACGCCGACTTGAGCCGTTCATTCTCCTGTTGCAACCGGTCCCGTTCCGCCTTGAGCTCCTCGATTTCCTTCATTGCCGACGCAAGCTCGTCCCTCAAGGCGCCGAGCGTCGCGTTCAGCGCCATCAAGTTCCTATGAAGTTCGTCGAACCGACGATCGCCATCTTCCGCGAATCCCGACGCCCAGCGCGATATGATCCGTTTAAATCCCATGGAGCAGCTTCTTCCGGGCATCATCGATCAGCGGCAAGAGATAAATATCTTTCACGGGAACTTCGAGCCGATTGTAGCGATCGTTACGGCTGC
>CAZWDO010000062.1:0-1783 GCA_964632485.1 uncultured bacterium | reverse complement strand
CTGTACACCATATAGGCATTGCTCAACATCAGATAGGCCATCATCACCATCTTGAGGTGCTTCTCGCTCATCTGAATGCTGTCGCGGTTCGAATACTTCGCCAGCGCTTGGGAAACAATCGCCGCCAACGGGGTGATCTCTCCTTCCAATGCCAGTCGGTTGATCGCTTCCTCCACTTCAACCGAATTGAAGCTAAGCTGACCTTGCAGGGACAACAGACTCCGGAAAAAACTGAAATATAAATTGCCGATGGCATAATTGGGCACCTGAAAATAGACCAATCCCAGTTTCCGGCTAACAACGGTCACGAATCCCAGGTAGAACAGCATGGACTTGTAGTCTTCAAGGGTGCGCCCCACTTCCAGATCGAACAGCCGCGTCAGTTGGATCGCCAGCGGTTCCCCGGAGAGCAATTGCTCCAGGATCGCCCGCCGCTCCCCTTTTGGTTCGAGGATCAGTTCCAGTTTCTTGTGATCCGAGGCGATGTTGATATCCAGTACCTCCGCCGGAGCTTTATGACTGTCCCGGTATTCCTTGAGAAAATAGAGAACCATGTCGCTGTTATAGACCCTGACACTAGCGTCGGGCGAAAACAGATAGCCGTTGTAATAGTCGCGCATCTCCTGAATATCGATGGAGAAGCCCAGGTCGTCAATCAGGTATTGAACTTCTTCTTCGGTAAATCCCATCATTTCGTTAAACTGAGCATTCGTGGTCAGGTGCGAGGGGATATTGAAACCGCTGGTGAGGCTGTCGAGGGTGATGGGCGAGACACCGGTAATGAAGATGCGCTCCAAGGACTGGCCCGCCGCTTCCTTGATCACTTCGTAGAACTTGCGCACAAAGCCAGTCTTGGAAACGGTATCCCGGAACAGCTCATAGTTGAAACTGAACAGTTCGTTGGCGAAATGGTCGTATTCGTCGATCAGGAGATAAATTTTTCGCTTGCCCAATTCTCCTTCTACATGCTCAAAAAAACGGTTGAGTATCGCCGCCGGTTCATGGGATTCATTGAAAGCCATGGTGGGAAGCTTGTAATAAGTTGAAAAATGATCGAGAGCAACCATGAGTTTATTTCTGAAATCGCTTTTCAGCAATGCTTCGTCGCTGGTCTGGATGCCGCTGAAGTTGAAACGCAGGATGCAATAGCTGTTGCGCAGCGGCGTGGGGTTCCGGCCGATGTAGAGATCGCCGAAGAGCCGCTCGAAGTCGTCCTTGCGCCGGATGTCGTAATAGGCGGCCAGCGTGTCGATCCACAGCGATTTGCCGAATTTCCGGGGGCGCAGAAAAACCGGATACCAGCTTTCATGCGTTTCCAGTCTTTCTATATACTGGGTTTTATCGATATAATAACAGTTCTGTTCGCGGATTTGGGTGAAAGATTGCAATCCGTAGGGAATGCGTTTGGCCATGGCGAAACTCCCGCTGGAAGGTTGTAGGTTCCATTGTCAATATAATGCCGATCGCAACACATGTCAAGCGAAAAAATTGAGTGCGTTCGCATGGCGCTCCAGCCGCGCTCTGACCCGGAGTCCACGGGTAATAGATATTCTTTTTCTTTTTTTCAATTTTTTTTCTTACATGATTTTCTCCTTGACAATTTGATTCTTTGATATTATTTTGATATTATACGATTTGACCTGCTTCCCAAAAATAAAAAAAAGCCGGGTAGCTTATGCCACACGGCAAATAATTTGCGGTTTTCATGAGTTCAGAGTTAAACAGAAAATGCGGCAATTACATCATAATGAAATCCGGTTAAAAAGTCAAAACAGAATATCCG
>CAZWDO010000061.1:0-1793 GCA_964632485.1 uncultured bacterium | reverse complement strand
AGATAAATATCTTTCACGGGAACTTCGAGCCGATTGTAGCGATCGTTACGGCTGCGTCCCTTGGTACGCCCCACATAAATCCAGTTGGCCGCCCGGTAGCAAACGCCCCGAAACCGATTCGTTTCCACGAACGTTTCCAGCATCGCCACCGGATGGCGATACTTGCATTGCCAGTCCGAGCCAATCCGCCGGGCGATCCGCGACAGCATGTGGCTGGCAAGGTTCGGCGAGAGAAGCCACGGCATAATCAAAAATCGCATATTGTTCGTCATCAGATGCAAATGTCGAATCCGCGTCTGCCGATCCCACCCAATATATCGATCGCGATCCGCGCACGACCAGGCCGACGATCCAAACAGAAGGCACGATACCGCCTCTCCCTGGCAATCATAAACCAGATACTTCATATGCTCGCCCACATGCTGTCGATACCCCAGATAATGATACCGGGACAGCAAGTCGCCGAACAGCGCGGCTTGAGCCGGGTCTTCCACCCGCTCGAAACGCAGGGGCTGAAGGTCCGAAAGCGAACGTCGGATCAGCGGAGGGGTTGGCATCGCCTCCATCGTCTCGAAAAGGAGTTGCGTTGAATCTGACGAGGAGGTCCGACGACGCTGGCGGCCGATGCCAGCCAATGGCGGCAATTGCAGCAGTCCCTTAGCCTCCAGCTTACGCAACATCTCACGACAGGCCATATCTTTCCATTGACCTCGGGGGGTCTTCCAATCCCATATCCGGCACAATTCTTGCGACAATTGGGTACGGTTCCAATTGGGATTATCGTCGATTAAACTCTGGATGAATTCAATGTCTGCGGGCCTTAAGAATCGGGTTTGGACTATTATCGGTTCGTTCATGTGGAAAAATAATAAATTATCCATCCGGAGTCCAGATAAAAATGACTATCTACAAAAAAAAATTACATTGGACCTGACCTGTTACTTTAATTTTATTAATTTTAATAATAAATAGATATCATTTTTTAAATAGAAACTTTATTAAAGAAATATATAGAAATGATTTTTTTAAATTCATCCGTTAAATGATTATTTAAATTGGTGGATTGCATAGATGAGGAGCTTGAGGAATTCTTTTTCGCGATAGCTGTAGACTTCGCGGTTGTGGGTTTTGATTTTGTTATTAATTCCTTCAAGGTGATCGGTAGAAAAGAATCCATCATAGTGAGCCAGGATTTCTTCAGCGAACCGACTGAGCGTGTCAGCAACCTCGGCGAACATCCATAGATCTGAAGTCCGAGCTTTTTCTAACCAATCATGGGAAAAGCGCCGAGTTTGCACTTTGCCGGACTATTTCAATAAAAGCCCAAGTTCCTTTTTTATAATATTAAGCAGTGGTTAGTGTCTGATTTAGTTGAAGAGCATTCTGAATGCGTTCTTTTTCATTTTGGTCGGACCGTGGTTCTCCGCGTTTTTTAGCAAAGTCAGCGAGTGTCGTTGATGCTGCCGCAGGATTGGGAGTTTGCGGAGGAGTTGGCAAGCTGGATGCAGAACAGAATAACGAGACGAAAAGGAAATAGCAAGAGATTGTAAACAAGCTGACCAGTCCATAGCAAATGGTGATCAGTGCTCGGATTTCTTTATTGAGCTACGAGAAGTGTTCCGTATACGAGATCAGAACCAAATTGGAAGTCATTAAAAACATAATTGCCAAATGGAGAAAGCGGTTCAACCAATTTGAAATGTATGGATTGAACGATGAAACCCGATTTTTTCCTATATCATTCCGCCATGCTCATCAATGAAGGCATGCCCAATTTCCTGGTGCAAACGCTC
>CAZWDO010000060.1:0-1874 GCA_964632485.1 uncultured bacterium | reverse complement strand
CATGCTGCTGCCGGGCTCGCGCCGATTCCGCCGCCATGAACGCGTTGTATTTGGTTTTGCGTTGGCGCTATCGGTTAGGCCACACAATCATATTATAATGATATACGCTGCTTTTGTCAAGATTGATATTGGCTTCCTGAAATTTACCGGTATCATTTTTCTTGCATTTTTTCGGAAATTGCCTATATTATTAATATGAAGAAACTCGGCATCGGCATCCAATTCCTTTCGGAGTTGATCTCTGGCGGTTACGTTTATGTGGATAAAACCCAACTCATTCATCAACTGATCAGTTCCGGCAAGTATTTTTTCCTCTCCCGCCCCCGGCGCTTCGGCAAATCCCTGCTGGTCTCCACGCTCAAGGAAATCTTCAGCGGCAACCGCGAACTTTTCCGCGACATGTGGATTTATGACCGCATCGAGTGGCGCGAGCATTCGGTGATTCATATCGATTTTACCCGGATTCAATATCGGGAGCGGGGTCTGGAGGCTGCCTTGCACTATTATTTGGATCAATTGGCGAGGTCGTATGGAATTGAATTGACCAATCCCGCCTATGGGGGAAAATTGATCGAGTTAGTCGAGTTCCTTTACCAAAAAGCCGAAGTCGTGTTGCTGATCGACGAATATGACAAACCGATCATCGATTATCTCGGCGATCTTGACCGAGCCGAAGCCAACCGCGAGATATTGAAAAGCTTCTATTCAAGTATCAAAGGGATGGGCGAGCAGTTGCGTTTTGTCTTCGTAACCGGTGTTTCCAAGTTCAGCAAGGTTTCCATCTTCAGCGATCTGAACAATCTGCAGGATATCACAATCAACGAACCCTACAATCAATTGCTCGGCTATACGTGGCTGGAAATCGAGCATTTTTATGGGGATTATCTCAAACCGCTGGCTGATAAATTCAAATTCCGCCCGGATGAATTGTTCGCCCGGATCAGCTCCTGGTATAATGGCTATTCGTGGGATGGCGAGCATTTCCTCTATAATCCATTTTCGATATTGAATCTGCTCAGTTCCCGTCAATTTCAGAATTACTGGTTCACCACGGGCACGCCGACCTTTCTGGTCGAAACGATCCGGGATCGCCATATTGATGTGAACATGCTCTCCCGCTTGATTGTCAACCAGTCGTTTTTCGACAAATTTGAACTGCGACGGCTGGATATCTATTCATTGCTGTTCCAGACCGGGTATCTAACGATCAAGAAGATTGATTGGGAAGCGGATCGCTATTATCTGTCATATCCGAACGAAGAGGTGAGGGTGTCTTTGTTGCGCAACTTATTGGAAGTGTTCAGCCATCGGGTGCAGAGCGAGACCGGCGCCATGATCTTTCGCATGGAGGATGCCCTGGAGAGCGGCGATATGGAACTGTTCATCTCGGCGTTGCAAGCGTTGTTCGCCTCCATTCCCTACCAAATTTTCATCGAGCAGTTGGAGTATTACTATCAGTCGGTGATTTATGTTGCGCTGAAACTGGTGGGGGTGCGCCTGACCTGTGAGGCGCAGACGCATAAGGGACGCATCGACGCGGTGATCGAGACCCGGCAGCGCATCTACGTTATGGAGTTCAAGATGGGCACGGCCGATGAGGCGCTCAAGCAGATCGGGGATAAGGGTTACGGCATTCCCTACCAGGCAGACGGACGCGAGGTAGTGAAACTGGGCATCGGTTTTTCGCGCGAGCAGCGCAATATCGCCGACTGGCGCATCGGCTGATTAGGTGAGTGCGTCATTCCGGGCTCCGACCCGGAATCCATGGGTAACCGCTACCTCCGTCATTCCGCGCATGGCCCGAAATCCATCTTCTCTTGTCATTCCGGACTTGATTGCCCGTGCGGCTCGCACCCGGAATCTACGGGTTTTCG
>CAZWDO010000059.1:0-2023 GCA_964632485.1 uncultured bacterium | reverse complement strand
CCGGATAGCGAATAGTTCCCTTCTCCGTCATTCCGGGCGCTCTTCAATAATCAGCCCGTCTTTTATAATAACCGGTCCCGAACCCGTTTTTTCCGCAAGTTCACGTGCTTTTTGAGCTGCGCGTTTCATGGCGGTTTCCTATCGGCCACAGTGTCGATTTTCCGGCTAAATTTGCTTTGCGCCGGTATGGGGTGTAAATTATTCGTTAATCAGTCGCTTTAATGGATAGCGATCCCCGTCACTGTCAAATTCATATAATCCATCAATGTGGCCTTGCGTATCTCTTGTAAATTGAACGCGGTATTTTTCTTGATTAGTATCCTTATATTTAAAAATATCATTTCCCATCGGTATCATTTCCTCCAGTATGGCCTCACCCCTTTGAAGCATTAACCGGGCGCGCTCAATGCAGATTTTTACGTTCTCATACGTGCCTTGATATTCCAATAGCTGTTGATGATCGAGAATCAATGGATCTAATGCAATTTTGTTCCCTTCAATGGACCATTCCAATTTATATTTTTTTTCACTATCTGATTCAGTCCTTAGTAATTCCTTTGCGGCTTCCAAATGCGCAACAATCAATGCCTGGTCCGAAGAGCAGGGAATATCCGGTATCACGCCGCCGATGTAGTTGGTCTTGGAATACGGATTTATTTCCCGCGAATAGGGTACTTTCAGATTGATTCCTATTTCAGGAAAACTCATGTATCGTACACCATGCGCTCCTCCTCTTGTTTTTTCCCCAACAATTTTAGCTCTATTCAATTGTTGTAGCTGATATGCCAGGGCTTCCGCGGAGGAATATGAATAATGGCTCATCAGGATATAAATTGGCGCTTCGGTCATTCTTTTACCCGGAACCCATTCCTGTGTCCATAATTGCTCGCTTATGCCGTCTTTATAAGTAAAATTATCAGATAAATGCGTACTTTTATCGAAAAAATAACTGCTGATCAATTGAGCCATTGCTTCATCGCCTCCACCATTTAGCCGAAGGTCGATAATCAAAGCCTTGCTGTTGGCGACAAAATTCATGGCGGCAATTGCAGTTGTCCCTGCTGTTTTCGGATTGTTGAATGTCGTTAAGTTTATGTAGCCAATATTTCCGGGCAGTATTTCAACTTTTTGAAAACCATAATTGTTTTCAGAATATCCCAGTTTCGTTTCAGCCAATAAATCATCTGGTATCTTTTCGTAGGGATAAACCCGAATATGATCATCATTTGATACTTTTCGCATATCCTTTGTTATTTGAGAAGTGAAATCATTTAAATTTTCAAATTGATTGTAGTTGCCCAGTCTTTGTTTCTTGTATATCTGATTGATCATTGCTAATGAAACTTCGGGCAATGGGTAGTATTCGATAAAGATTTCTTTAATTTTTCCAATAATCTCCAAACGATTTCTGCCGGTGAGTTGAATACTATCGTTGCTATTGACATTTTGGGGAAAAGAATTGATTGGAATAAAAATTTGAATTAAAATGACCGTTAGAATCATTAGAATTTTAGATTTCAAATATTTCATCTTTTGACCTCTCATTGGTTGACTGTCACTCCCATTGCTCAACGAACGCGGGGATGTTGAATAACGATGAGATACGCGCCATACTATATATAGACGTAAAATACAGTTCATTTTTCGCCATGTGGCGTCTGTTTCTCCGAAAGAGCCCGAAATTAAACTCAGAGCTCACTCTCTCAACCGGTTATGCAACTACCGAACCGAAATCCTGCGCTTCATGGATGATTGGCGCGATCCTTTCGACAACAATCTGGCTGAACGTGATATTCGCATGGCCAAAGTTAAACGGGAAATTTCCGGCTGCAAACTTCCCATGATTTTATTAGAGAGTATTATACATTGCCCAAGCTCATTTGTCAAGTTTTTTTTCAACTCCAATTTTATTTTACTGTTGTTTTATTCCGATGTACGTCCTCTGAGACAGTGCAATTCCAGGATAAAGTCAGAGAACCTGAACTCTTGGAAATTAATTTGACACCAATTTGTAAACCAGAGT
>CAZWDO010000058.1:0-2433 GCA_964632485.1 uncultured bacterium | reverse complement strand
CTTGATTTTTGGAAAAAGATTTCATATTATCCATTTATGAAGGCAAAAAACGTTTCTGACCCGTTATCAATTTTCCTATCAATTGAACAGGATGCACCTTTATTTGATGCAGCTATTGTTGATGTAGTGGATAAATATATACTTATACTAATAAGAGCTCATTATTTGGTGTGTGATTTTGTATTGTGGAACTTAATTTTTGATCAGTTTAGCGCAGTAATCCAACCCCTGAATAAAAATGAAACGGAAATATTTAAATTAGACGGACGAGCAAACTCATTAAATAGAGCCTGTCCATAAATACAACATATTGCAGCATAAATAGATAGATATATTATAAAAATATATATCAGCAGAAAAAATATTGTTTGTTGGCAACAAAATGCTTGACTTTTCATCTCTTTTGTGTTATATTACAATCGGTTGGTTAATTATTAAACTATAGCAAAGGAGATTTGAGAAATGAAGTTATTTTGTGAAAATCGGCTCCGGTTTGAGGAAAAACTCTGGGAGGACAATCCTGAGTTGTTGATCTTAGATAGCATATTAGAACTTCATCCGGATATTTATCTGTTGATTGCCGATGATATTCTCCCGATCCGTTAAAGCGATATTAAGATGGGGCGAAATGATTCCCCGACCGTCGAGCAGGTACTCCGGGCCGCCTTGTATAAAGAGATATTCAGACTGAACTATCGCGAGCTGGAATATGCGGAGAAGGATTCAAAGATTTGCGAGCTGTTTTTAAAGTTGCATCGCCGGAATGTTTTTTCATTCCAGGTATTGCAGAAATACATATCGGCAATTCTGCCGGAATCGCTGCGGCGAGTGATGGTGGAACTCAATCGTATCGCATTGGAGGAATTGAATCTTTCGTCGGATATCATCAAGCGGTTGCGGGTGGACACGACGGTAGTGGAATCGAATATTCACTATCCGACGGACAACAGTCTGATTTGGGATTGTATCCGGAAGCTGGATGAGAACATGAAGAAACTAAGCCGGCATCTGCAGCAACAGTATCGCAGTGAATGCAAGCAGGCGAAGAAGAATTTTTTCAAGATCAATGTGGAGAAGAAGCCCCAGAAGCGGAAAGAGACCTTTGAGGATCAATTGAAATTGTTTATCTCCTATATGAAGCGCGCGGAGCAGCAACTGCGGGAGATATCTCACTGGGATATCGGATCGATGGATCGGGAAGTTCGTCGGCTCGTGGAATCGATTGAGGAGCTGTTGCCGATGAGTCGGAAGATATACGATGTGGCGTATCAGCGGATAATCGAGCAGAAAGCGGTTCCGGCTTCGGAGAAAATCATTTCCATTTTTGAGCCGCATACAGATATTATTGTCAAGGGGAATCGGGAGGTGAAATTCGGACACAAGGTATCGGTGGCGACTAGACGTGAGAACCTGATTTTGGACTGCGAGGTTTATGACGGCAATATTTCGGATCGGGAAACGTTTCCCGGGGTTTTGCAGCGAATGGATTCAAACTATGGACGACGGATTGAATCGTTGGTGACCGATGGCGGATATGCCAGCGGGAAGAATTTGGACGTGGCGCATGGTGAATTCAAAATCAAAAATGTGGTGTTCAACAAAACGGTGGGGCGCTTGAAATCGATGGTTCAAAGCAAGACGCTGGAAACTCAATTGAAGAAATGGCGGAGCGGCATTGAAGGCGTGATATCGAATATCAAACGACGATTTGAGCTGCGTCGATGCGTCTGGAAAGGACGGCAGCGGTTCGAGTCCAAGGTGTTCTGGAGTGTGATCGCCTACAACGTCCGCGTGATGTCGGCCATGCTCTTCAAGCAGATTCAACTGAGCTGATTTAGTTGAATCGAACAACATCGATTAGAGGGAGCTGGGGATTGCAGGGGAAAGGTCTATCCCAAAATATGAAATTAGAGCGGCATTTGAATGTAAAACTCTCTATTTGAATAAATTGAGGTCATAATTCGATTGGTTTTTACTCTGATCATGCCGGGAAAAATAAAAATCCCTACTTTGTGGACAGACACTACTTACTATCCGGCGTTATCTCTTCGACCGTAACCTCGCAGCCGATGAAGCGCAGCAGGTAGCCACGCAGCTCCATGCCCTCGTGCCGTGGCAGATGCGCCAGGTCCCATTTCACCTGTTCGATGCCTTTTTCTCTTTGCTCTTCGACTCTGGTTGCATCCCGGGCCACTTCCAACGATAGATATTTTAGCTCGATCGCCGCTTCCACCTTCACTTCCTTCATCCGGGCCTTCAGATAAATATCCGCGTAACGCCGCTCCAGCTCATATTCGCTGTACGCCATGTACGCATTGCTCAGCGTCAGATAGGCCATCATCACCATCTTTACATGTTTTTCGCTCATCTGAATACTGTCGCGGTTCGAATACTTCGACAAGGCTTGGGAAACAATCGCCGCCAACGGGGTGA
>CAZWDO010000057.1:0-2582 GCA_964632485.1 uncultured bacterium | reverse complement strand
TGGCGATCGACGAAGATGGCAATGGCGTCCACGATGCCTGGGAAATGCAATTGGCTCAAAAATTCTGCCCACAATCTTAAACTGCATTCCCAGGATCAGGGAGTTAGGCCCGTACCGGTCGAGATCATGGATCGCAACGGAGATTTTGTTCTGGATTGGAATGATGTTATTCTGGATATTTACACTGTCGCAGGCGACAAGATTGGGAGCTTTCCGCCTGAACAGATTTATATTCCGGATATGATTTATAGCGGGCTGTTTCCTTACTATGATCCGTTTGATGAACGCATGGTCTATTTCGATACCGATGGGGACGGTTGTTACAGTTGCCAGGGCGATAATTATCCGCCGCAAATGGCATTCATCATTCCGCATTTTGAATGGGGCGACAATGCGGAAACCGATCCGACGTCATGGTACGCTTCATGGAACCAAAAAATGTCGGAATTATCAATGCGCTGGGATTATCATAAATATTCTCAAGGCACAACGTATGCCCATTTGTTCAAACAGGGCGACCGCTGCGTAATTCAGTATTGGTTCTATTATCCGTTCAATGGCTGCGCCAATCAACATGAAGGCGATTGGGAGCATATCAACGCGATCCTAAACAGCCAGAATCCTTCCACCGTTCAAATTGTGAAGGTTGTCTATTATTATCACCATTCACATTTGCCCGTAACGAATCCGGAATTGATCAGCCAAACCCATCCCAGGGTTTATGTCGGCGGCTATATGCATGTCAATACAGGAGGGCAACTTTTTACAGGACATGGTTCCCATGGTTCATATCCGCATGCTGGTCATTGGTCAAATGTGGGAGCCTTGGGAATGGATGAAGATGTTGACGGTTCGGGAATGGAAATTGATTTCGGCAACTATGGCAATATAGTGATTATGCCGAACGCGGAATTTGTCAACAATGGACATAACAATATCCATCCGTATATCGATTCATATCGGAACGATCTGAATTGGATGGTGTATAACAATTTCTGGGGTCAACCGTTATCACATCCCAGCGCCGGAGAATCGTGGTTTAGTATTGGCGGTGGAATACTGCAATATAGTTTGGGCGCCCCTTTGTACTACCCCGGTGTATGGTTGGGCTGGTGGGATGAAATACCTGATAATGCCGGAAATGTAGCGCCCATGGGGCCAGTTCAACATAGTTCCTGGGAAGGATCGGAATAATGCTTAATAAGCAGACTATCTGGATTTACATGTTTTTTTGTTTTAATAATATTTTAATCTTACAGGAAATATTGACACCGAATAAGCCAAAAAAATATTTTGACTATTTAGTGCCAAGCATAGTCGGATCTGTTATCCTGGGAAGCCCTATCGGACTTAGTTCATTGAAGCTGAGAAGTATTATCCTGGGTGAAAAGAAAGTAAGATTTCAATTGGATGATATTTGGTTCTATATTAATATGCATTTCGCATCAGGTAGCAGCATCGGCGCTTGTCTTGCATCCGAAAACCGTATGAAATCTTTCTGGACTTCTCTTCTGTTTCATGGAGTAATCATCACTGGCAGTGAAATTGCTTTGCATAACAACCCTCAAATCAGACAATCAAGCAAGCATCGATATCATCTGTTGAACTATTACCCGTATTATTTTTTAACTGTACCATTTACCTCCGCGGCAATTGGGTATTATGTTGATCAAAAACACCAAACTCGAAATCCATCTCAAACCGGATTAATCCCCTCTTTTTATCTGACAAAACAAAGCGTGTATGTAAATTTAGCATGGCAATTTTAGTGTCGCAATCTCAAGGAGCCAACTAAAAAAGAATGCTTCATGCAATTCAGCCTGAATCAGATCATGATTCCAAAAAAATGTCGGAAATATGGTCTATTAGATTGCTCTACAACAGAATAACTACAAGCATGCGCTGGAGAGAATCTCCCATGAGCGGCGATAATGTGGAAAAATGCCTTGTCCAGTAGGGAGATTCTCTCTATATCTCGGATAACGGATTGCCGACATATTTCGACATGCAAATTCAGCGCCAGGCGGATTGTGTAAGCGTCAAGGAAAACAATATAATTTTCATCAAAGGAGCCTCTTTTGTCGAGACTGTTCACCATCTGCTGCTTGATCTTTTTTCCCGGGATTATCGGCTATATTGGCCCAGTCTCCCGATTCGTCGCACTATCAACAGGATTCGAAAACTCGCATTGGCATCGGCCATAAGCATCGGGCGGATTCGATGAAATCACCCCAATCGTGTCTATCGCCCAAAGTTAAGTATCCGTATGCCATATTGGGCATGGTGGCGGGATTTGTCGCCCTGACGGCTATTGAAAAAAACAGAAACGATTTTCAGGATAAGGAACCCGTTTTTCGCTTCGATTTCGGTGGATTGGCTAAATCGGGAATGGTTTGCGTTGCCGGCATGGGTATCGGCTACGGTATTGATAAAATGCTGGAAGGAAACAATCGCAAGCGACAAATAGCCGCTCGGTTGGAAAAAACGTTTGACTCGAGTTCGAGCGTTTGGCTGGGCGAACCTGAAACCCGCGCCGCGTTGCGGGGTTATGGTTCCCTGCCCTCGATCCTCTATCCTCTGGC
>CAZWDO010000056.1:0-3568 GCA_964632485.1 uncultured bacterium | reverse complement strand
CGCTGATTTACCAACTGCTCAGTTCTGCCGGGTATTTTTTCCTTTCCCGACCGCGGCGCTTCGGCAAATCCCTGCTGGTTTCCACTCTCAAGGAAATCTTCACTGGCAATCGCGAATTGTTCAGCGAAACCTGGATTTACGACAAAATTGACTGGCCGGTTCACCCGGTGATCCATATTGATTTCACCCAGATCCAGTACCGGGAGCAAGGCCTGGAACCTGCTTTACATTATTATCTGGATCAATTGGCGGGGGATTATGGGGTAGAGCTGAAAAATCCCGCTTATGGCGGGAAACTGATCGAGTTGATCGAGACACTTTCCAGCGAGGCGAAAGTGGTTTTGCTGATCGACGAGTATGACAAGCCGATCATCGACTATCTGACCGACCTGGATCAGGCCGAGTCCAATCGCGAGATACTGAAGAATTTTTATTCGGGGATCAAGGGGCTGGACAGCTATCTGCGCTTTGTGTTTGTGACCGGCGTTTCCAAATTCAGCAAGGTTTCCATCTTCAGCGATCTGAACAACCTGCAGGATATCACGATCAGCGATCAGCACAACGAGTTGCTCGGTTATACGTGGCCGGAGATTGAATGCTTCTATGGGGAGTACCTCGTCGCGCTTGCAGCCAAATTTCAACTGAGTGATGCGGAGTTGTTCGCTAAAATCAAGATGTGGTACAACGGATACTCCTGGAGCGGTTTGGATTTTTTGCACAATCCATTTTCCATATTGAATCTGTTGAGTTTTAAACAGTTTCGCAACTATTGGTTTACCACGGGCACGCCGACGTTTTTAGTGGAAGCGATCCGGGATCGGCAGATCGAAGTGGCGAAGCTCTCGAATCTGGCGGTGAGCCAATCATTTTTCGACAAATTCGAGCTTAGGCGTCTCGATATCTACTCATTACTGTTTCAGACGGGATATTTGACCATCAAGCGGATCGATTGGGAAGCGGATCGCTATTATCTGTCGTATCCCAACGAAGAGGTGCGGGTGTCGTTTCTGAACAATCTGCTTGAAGCCTATAGTTATCAGGTGCA
Organism: uncultured bacterium; assembly: GCA_964632485.1. GTDB lineage: Bacteria > JAGOEH01 > JAGOEH01 > JAGOEH01 > JAGOEH01 > CAZWDO01. The sequence continues at coordinate 2,523 of CAZWDO010000056.1, read as the reverse complement.
GAGCGAAACCGGCGCCGCAGTGTTCCAGTTGGAGGACGCTTTGGAAGAAGGGAATGTGGAGTTGTTCATTGACGGTCTGCGGTCGTTGTTCGCTTCGATTCCGTACCAGATATTCATCGATCATTTGGAGTATTATTACCACTCGGTGATCTATATCGCCCTCAAATTGGTGGGCGTTCGTCTGGCGTGCGAGGTCCAAACGAGCAAAGGGCGGATCGATGCGGTGGTGGAGACGAAGCGGCGCGTCTATGTGATGGAGTTCAAGCTGGGGACGGCGGAAGAAGCCATGAAGCAGATCGAGGAACGGGACTACGCTCTTGCGTGGAAGGCGGACGGCCGGGAAGTGGTGAAGCTGGGGGTGGGTTTTTCGCGCGAGGACCGCAATATCGGCGACTGGCTTGTCGGCTAGACGCTTCGATAATTATTTTTCCTTGTCATTCCGGACTTGATCCGGAATCCATCTTTTTTTTCTTGCATTTTAATCAAAATCGTCTATATTACTATTATGAAGAAACTCGGCATCGGCATCCAATCCCTATCGGAACTGATCGGCGGCGGCTATGTCTATGTGGACAAAACAGAGCTTGTCCACGAATTGATCAGTTCCGGCAAATATTATTTCCTTTCCCGACCGCGACGCTTCGGCAAATCCCTGCTGGTTTCCACGTTCAGGGAGATTTTCCGCGGCAAGCGCGAGCTGTTTCGTGAGACCTGGATTTACGACAAAATTGACTGGCCGGTTCACCCGGTGATCCATATCGATTATTCCCAGGTCAACTATAAAACCCATGGTTTGTCTAAAGGGCTGGAAATACACCTCAGACAAATCGCCGCTGATTATCAGATCGAACTTCCCTTCAGCGATCCCAAGGATATTCTGATGTATCTGGTGAAAGAGCTTTCCAGCGAGGCGAAAGTGGTTTTGCTGATCGACGAGTATGACAAGCCGATCATCGACTATCTGACCGACCTGGATCAGGCCGAGTCCAATCGCGAGATACTGAAGAATTTTTATTCGGGGATCAAGGGGCTGGACAGCTATCTGCGCTTTGTGTTTGTGACCGGCGTTTCCAAATTCAGCAAGGTTTCCATCTTCAGCGATCTGAACAACCTGCAGGATATCACGATCAGCGATCAGCACAACGAGTTGCTCGGTTATACGTGGCCGGAGATTGAATGCTTCTATGGGGAGTACCTCGTCGCGCTTGCAGCCAAATTTCAACTGAGTGATGCGGAGTTGTTCGCTAAAATCAAGATGTGGTACAACGGATACTCCTGGAGCGGTTTGGATTTTTTGCACAATCCATTTTCCATATTGAATCTGTTGAGTTTTAAACAGTTTCGCAACTATTGGTTTACCACGGGCACGCCGACGTTTTTAGTGGAAGCGATCCGGGATCGGCAGATCGAAGTGGCGAAGCTCTCGAATCTGGCGGTGAGCCAATCATTTTTCGACAAATTCGAGCTTAGGCGTCTCGATATCTACTCATTACTGTTTCAGACGGGATATTTGACCATCAAGCGGATCGATTGGGAAGCGGATCGCTATTATCTGTCGTATCCCAACGAAGAGGTGCGGGTGTCGTTTCTGAACAATCTGCTTGAAGCCTATAGTTATCAGGTGCAGAGCGAAACCGGCGCCGCAGTGTTCCAGTTGGAGGACGCTTTGGAAGAAGGGAATGTGGAGTTGTTCATTTCCGGTCTGCAATCGCTCTTTGCCTCCATACCTTATCAGATATTCATTAACCATTTGGAGTACTATTATCAGTCTGTGATTTACATTGCACTGAAGCTGGTGGGGGTGCGGTTGAGCTGCGAGGTACAGACGCACCGAGGCCGTATCAATGCGGTAGTCGAAACGAAGCAGCGCATCTACATCATGGAGTTTAGGCTGGGCGCAGCCGAGGAAGCCATGCGGCAGATCGAGGAAAAAGGCTATAGCGCTGCCTGGCAGGCCGACAGTCGCGAAGTGGTGAAGTTGGGCATCGGTTTTTCCCGCGAGGCGCGCAATATCGCGGAGTGGTTTATCGCTTAAGCGATGGTTCAATTCTCCTCCCGGGCTAATCGAGGCCATGGTCGGACTCCAGAGCGTATCGCTTAAATTGCCGAATAGATCGAGAGAGCGAATCCCATAGCGATAATATACGGTGGGCTGAAAGGCGCTATCGATATAGTACGCGTATGGATAATTGGCTTTCAGTTCGATCAACCCCTGGTCATCTTCGCGGTACACGCCGAACCCGCTCAAGTCGGTAACTGGACTATAACTCCAGGTAATGACGCGGGTAGCCAGGCTGTCGTGAATTTACAGGTTGTACGGAACTGGCGGTGGGTTGATATCACTTATTGGAAGGATATTTTCGTATAGATGCGCAAAAAATAATTAAGGAGAAAAATGTTTGACCTTCATTACTTAATGTAAGAAATGACAATGTCGCTGCCATTTTGATGGTTATTTCAGTCAAGCGGTAAAAAAGACTTGATTTTTAAAATATTGGGATTATATTTTGATTAACGAGGAGG
>CAZWDO010000055.1:0-3660 GCA_964632485.1 uncultured bacterium | reverse complement strand
CTAACTTTCATAATCCCAATGGATTATCGATTCAATGCGCTTGGAATATCCGTTTGAATGATAATTTTGGGATCAGGATTTTTTTGGGTATTGGCAAGCCCATCGTTTTCAGTAAATTGATATGGTCAGTCATACCATATCTAGCTTTGTAAACACAATCTTCAATTGAATGGCCTATTCCGGTAAAGCCTTCAAGCTCCGGTGAATTAAACCCAAAGAAATCAGCCTCTTCTGTCGCTTCGATAATTAGGGTATAATCCAAATTTTGCATGATAAACTCCCTGAAATTATTTATTTTTTAACCCAGCGTTTTTTAGAATGAATTGATATGTTCCGGTAGGGACTTCTTTATTTCCATGATAATCAACTCTGATTAACGGATCGCGCCCTTGTTTATAATATATCAGATCGAGCCTTTTTCTTTTAATCGTTTCAATCCATTTTTCTCAAGAATCCGGATCAATTCATAGAAATTCATGAGGTTCTTTTATAAAAAGGTATTTGCTTTGATTTTTGTTCATTATATAGTAAGTAGAGATCGGATCATCAATATTACCAGGGGCGGTAAATGATTCCCTGGGCATGTAGATGATCCTTAATTTCGGAGATGGTGTGAGCCATATCTTTCATCTGGGGAAAACTGAGCGAGGGAATGATTCCTGGCGGAACGGTTTCACCCAGCCATATCAAGCGGACTTTTTCTTCGGGTATAACGGTTTGAATGATCTGCGCATCTTCGTATGAAAGCATAGTAGCTGTGATAATGACAATGGCGCCCAGATCGAGCATAATATAGGCGATTTCAGCCATACGCCGGATATGTTCCTGGTGTTGCGCGATTTTTTCATGGCTGATATCCGCGTCAACGCCATAGAGGATATTGCGAATTCCCAAAAAATAGACCAGTTTGCCTTCTTGAAATAATTGTTTTTCAAGGGTTTTAGCTAAGGGTTTTTTTCCGCTATCTTTTTCTCCGCTAATCAGTAGTAAAACTGAGCGCTGATTCAGCCGTTCCGCCCGTTCACGTTCGGATATCTGCCCTTTTTCCCATTTTTGATTCCGCAGAATGACCTGATTGCGTACCCAGGTTTCATCATCATCCAGGGTTTGGATAATAATGCCGCCGCCACTGATGCGGTATTGATCAACAATCACGAAACGATGCGTTTCCGGTATAGCGGGATCGCAGTCAAAGGCGATAGGACGTTGTAAGCGGATCACGCATTCAGCGACTTCGTTTTTTTTGACATAAGCTCGCTTTTCCAGCATATTCATCTCAGCCGGATCAAAGACACGAGTTAATTTTTCCACGCGCATTTTTACCCGATTCGCGCCCAGTTTAAGTATGTATTCATGTTCGAGTTGTAAGGGGAGCTTTCCGGTCCAGAATATTCGCGCGCTGAATCGAACGGATATTGAAGGATTTTTTTCTCCGGCTTTGCATAGTAATTCTCCGCGCCGAATATAGAGTTGCTCTTCCAGGGTAATACCGCAGTTGAGGCCGCTTTCCATGTGAATTGCCGCGTCGTGGGGAAATGTTTCGATTGTTCTTATGGTTGTTTTTTTACCCGATGGATAAAAAATGATTTCATCGCCGTTTTTAAAACTTCCGCTACTGATTTTCCCGGCAACAATCCGTCGGGTATCGTTATGAGCGGTGAATTTATAGATATCCTGCACAAACATGCGCAGGTTTCCGTTACTTTCGTTCATAACCGCTTGGAAATTTTGTATGGCATCGATTAGAATCGGCCCGGCGTACCAGGGCATATTTGTGGAGAGCGTGGAGAGATTATCGCCTTTTTGTCCGCTGACGGGTATATATTCCAGCGCCTGGATACCCAGTTTCGCCAGAAAATGAGCATATTCCTCGGTTAGATTCCGGTATATTGTTTCACCGTAATCGATTAAATCCATTTTATTGATTAAAACGATAATGCGATTGATACCCAACAGAGAGAGAAGGTAGCCGTGGCGGCGAGAGTTCTCGCGGATTCCCTCGGCGGCATCAATGACTAATAAGGCCCCATCGGCATTGGATGCCCCGGTCACCATATTTTTGATAAATTCGATATGTCCCGGAGCGTCAAGGATCAGATACTGACGTTGGCGGTACGAAAAAAAAATTCGGGCCGCATCGATTGTAATTCCCTGGGATTGCTCATCTTTGAGGGCATCCAGCAGAAAAGCATACTCGAAGGGTCGGGCATTCCGTCGGCATTTTTCCCGCACCTGTTCCAGTTTCCCCTGGGGCAGTGAATCTGTATCCGCTAACAATCGGCCAATGATAGTGCTTTTGCCGTGGTCCACATGTCCGGCCACAACCAGTCGGATCGATTCCATCACATGTATCCTTCTTTACGCAATTCTTCCAAACCCCCGCCGTCTTCTTTGTCCTGTTCGCGACCTGAACGTTCGGCGATCTGGGCGAATTTTCCATGTTCCAACTCATAGATAATCTCCTGGGTCGTACAGGCATCAGAATCGACCGGAAAGGTGCAGGGCGCGCAACCCAGCGAACGATAGCGTTTTCCACTGCCCTGATTGAAATAGAGGGAAACGACCGGGAAGCCTTCGCGCTCAATATAACGCCAGATATCGAGTTCGGTCCAATCCAGCAAGGGATGAATGCGGACATGAGTTCCGACGGGAAAATCAGTATTAAACTGGTTCCAGAATTCCGGCGGTTGATCACCGATCTCCCAATGATTTTCTAAGTTGCGGGGTGAAAAATATCGTTCCTTGGAACGGGATCCCTCCTCATCGGCGCGAATTCCGGCGATAACACCGGTAAACGGCTCCAGATGCGATTCTAGCGATATCGAACTCCCGTACCCTCCAGCGTCCGTTTCAACGCTTCTGTTTTCAGCTTGCGACAACAATCCAGCCGGCTGGCGCGCCCATCGGGAAATGTTTCGGATTGATCTAAGGCCTCTTGGTTAACTCCATAAATGAGGTCCAATTGCCAATCCCGAACCAGCCGATCCCGATGTTCAATCATTTCGGGTATTTTATAATGAGTGTCGATATGGATGAGCGGGAACGGAACATGCCCCAGAAATGCTTTGCGCGACAGCCAAAGCAGTACTGAACTGTCTTTGCCGATTGACCAAAGCATGCATAGGTTTTTAAATTGACTATAAGCTTCGCGTAGGATGTAAATGGCGGTTTGTTCGAGTTGGGTTAAATGATCCATGTTGTTTCAGGCGCTCAGTAGTGGTGAAGTGAATCTCTTTTATTTTAACAGGTTAATAATAGTTCAATTATCTAATATTGTCAAAATATACAAAGCTGTCGCACGGTCAATGTAAAATTTAATTATGATTTTATGCAATTCATAACCATCGCATCTATTAATAATAATATAAAGACCATTAAAAGTCAAGCTTTTTTTTAGTTTTTTAGAAAGTCGCAAGAAAGGCTCGCCGTTGTGTTCTGTTCGGGCGAGAGATCCATGGATGCCGGATCGGGGCCCGGCATGACGGACATAGGCGTCATTCCTGCGGAGGCAGTAATCCATCTTTCACTACTGGATGCCGGATCGGGGTCCGGCATGACGAACATAGGTGTCATTCCTGCGGAGGCAGGAATCCATCTTTTACTACTGGATGCCGGATCGGAGTCCGGCATGACGATGGTTGCGTATGGATGCCGGATCGG
>CAZWDO010000054.1:1436-4894 GCA_964632485.1 uncultured bacterium | reverse complement strand
CTAACTTTCATAATCCCAATGGATTATCGATTCAATGCGCTTGGAATATCCGTTACAATTTAAAATAGTTCATTTTGTTCAATTCCCTGTCAATCAATAACAAAGCCGGTAATCGATCCATCGCCGTCCGCCGGATAAAATTAAAATCGCGATTGATCAACATATCCTGATAATCAAATTCATACTTTTTCATCAAACGGCCAATAGTACCGACATTCAATTCCCCGGCGATGACGTATAGTTTCAAGTCAGGATACGTCTCCAGTTGGCTGGCCAGTTTCTCCTCAAAATGTCGGATGCATTTGACGCAATTATTTCGTGATAGGATTAACATCAAAAATTTAGGTTTCCGTATTTCATTGAAGCGAAACGTCCGATTATGTTGGGCGTGACCTGCTCAACCGAAAATCGGGATGATTTCATGATCTGCTCCTTTCAGGTTCTTCTTCCTATTATAACACTTTTTCTCACACTTTTCAACTTCCAATTTTCGGGGGGCATATCATATTCTCATCGACACGCTCATTCATACCGATCACTAATACCGGAAAATCGGGTTCCTTTTGCGCATCGAGTATCGTAACGTTCAATTCAGCGTCAAAAGCTTCCAGAGTTTGTACATCAATATCATTGATCGTTATCGGACAATACGTAACCAGCAATGGTGATATGCCATCCCAGTTCTCAAATTGTACGGGTATTGCAAGATTGAGAAGTTTAATCGCATCAAAATCCTCCGCTTTCAGCAACTTTTTCGCCGATTCATCAAAACATGCCTCCAGCATTTTCTTAAACTGACCGCGATTGAGCTTCACATCTTTTAAAGTACCCCACAATACATCATAATCCCCGTCAAATTGCTTGGCGATATTGTTTTTCAACAGGGAGCAAACATCTTCCTCCGTAACCAGCAACGCCATGGCCATGCTGAAATACTTCAATTCCAATTCAATCAGTTTGGCTTTTTCCATTGGTTTTTTGTCTTTTTTGTTCTTCAATTCTTCTATCACAACATAATCATTTGTCGTGATTTCAATTTTCTTGCCTTTTTTTTCCATTACACTTGAATTGTTGGTATCATCGACCAATGAAGATTGAGAATCTTTATCGCTGCAAAAAAACAGCAGGCTGAAGATCATCATCAGGATCAATAACAAATAGCGTTTCATTTAACTATCCTTTTGGTAATTGGGTGTTTTTTTGTCAATAGCTTAACCTGACAGGATCGAAAAATGAATCTAAACCCAGCGGCAGAACTCCGCAAGGAGGTAATGGGCGCGGGAGAGGACACGAGCTCTTGGTCAAAACCGACTCCCCGCGCATTTAAAAATTGTAGTCAATCGTCAGATTGGCCGTTCGCTGCAGGAGATGGTTGTTCATGGGCAGCGGGAATTGCGAATTGTCATAGACATATTCCCGCGTCGGAATATTCTGTCGGTCATAAATATTGAGAATTTGCAGCGAAACGACCAGTTGCCGGTCGTGGGCGAAATTGAATTCGCGGGAAATGCCCACATCCAGGTTGAAATAGAAAGGCAGCCTGCCGCGATAGACGCGCGAAAACGTAAAATACTTGTCTTCTCTATGATAATCAGGAAATCCGCTGCCGATTACAAATTTCAGCGAGGTTTTCCATTCGGGAAAATATCTCATCTGGTCCTGGGCGAAAAACGTCAGGGTATGAGTTTGCGCCGTAGGACGCGGGATATAACCCTTGCCGTCCCCCTCGATGTTCTCTTCGGAGAGCAGAAAGCTGTAAGTGATCCAGGAATAGAGATTGGCCACCAGATTGCCGCCCATATAGGCGTCGAGGCCGCAGGCATAGCCTCGCGAATCGTTGCGGCCGCTGTAGACCAGTTGCAGATCGTCGATATAGTACGAAATCAGGTCATGCAAGTCCTTATAATAGACTTCGATCTTGAAAATGCGCCGGATATTGTCGAGATGTTTGATTCCCACCACATATTCGACCGATCTCTGCGATTTTAAGCGGAGCAGGTTGTCATAGGCGAACGGCAAGCCCGCCTGCTTGTATTCCGGCGGCTGGGCGATCAGGCCGATTCCCGCGTAGAAAGAGCTTACCGGGCTGAACTGGTAATGCAGCTTCATGCGCGGCATCAGCATGATTTCATCGTTCAACCCGCAATGGTAGGCGCGGATACCAGCCTGTACCCAACTGATCGGCGAGACATGCCAGCGATAGCTCGCGAAGGCCGCGGCCTTACGCCAATCGTAGGCCTTGCGCTCGTCCAGTTCGTTGACGGTTTCGGACAGGCTGTCGTGGCGGATCGTTTTGAATTCCGCGAGCGTGTCGCGAATATCGGACCATTCCCCTTCAACCCCGGCATGAAAGCTGTTCCCGATTTCCATTTGAAGCTTCCAGCAGAAAAGGTCCGCCCGATAATCATCGTAAAGGGTTTCATACGAATACATCAGCGTATCGTCGTCCTGCTTCCAAATCCCATAATCGAAATAATAATGATCCTTGAATACAGCGGTTTCGATGTTGCTTTTGTTGACTTCATGTTGAAGGTTGAAAGCGGCGAATTGACGGACGATCAGATTTTCGCGCGGTTTCCAACTCGCCTTGACGGAATAAAGACTGGTATTGAAATCCGCCTGATCCCTGCCTTCATAATCAAAATAGTAACCCCTGCCGGGTCGCGGCCTGAGCCGTTTATAAGTGGGTAGTAGGTCAAACTGTTTCAGGTTTTGGATCACCAAACCCTGCAGGGTGAAAGCGGGGAGTGGGTTCCAGGTGAGCAGCGCCTGCGCGTCGTATAAGCGCGGCGAGTAGTTGCCTTTCAGATCATGCGTGCGGTAGAAATAGGACAATCCCGCATAGCGGAGTCCCGCCAGCAATTGCAGATTGGACGATAGCGGCGCATTGCAGGCCAGATTGAAATCGAGCAGGCTGGCATGAACGTCCAGGGTGATCCGTTCCGTATGTTCGTCGAAATATTCCACTTCGTTGACCGACGATAGTTTGTCGTTGTGATGGACATCCAGGCCGCCGGTATAGAGCAGATAATCCTCGAGCATGAAGGAGTTGGCCAAACCGACGTTTTCGTGCATGGCCTTGCGGACCGTAACGGGATGGAAAACCTCGATGCCGTTGATGTAAAAGAGGTTTTCATCGAAGTTGCCGCCATGGACATTGTAGCGGTTGCTCATTTCATTGTTGGAGGTGACGCCGGGCAGAATTTTGAGCGCCTGGTAGATGGAGTTGAACATGAAGGGCATGCGGTTTTGGATCTGGCGTTCGATGACGTAATGGAACGGCTGGGGAGCGGTAGTCACGCGGGCGATCACGGTGACCGTGTCGATGGGAATCGCCCGGGGAATCAATTGGATGTCCATGAAATCCTCATCCGCCGCCAGGGTTGTGTCCTGGTAGGCGATATGGGTGATGCGGATGCGGGTGTTCGGGGGAATTCCCTCGAGCGCGAACCGCCCGG
>CAZWDO010000054.1:0-1426 GCA_964632485.1 uncultured bacterium | reverse complement strand
TAGAGGGAGAGGACGTTGACGCGGGCGATCGCTTCCCCGCTGTTCAGGTCCCGAATCACGCCGGTAATGGTCGACGCGTGAAGGGCTGCAAACCCGGCGCCAATAGCCATTGAGCAAACCTCTATAAAAATGAAAAATCTAATCATAATTTGCCGAATTCCTGACAACGACGGTAGAGGCTGCCATCGCTCCATTTCGCCTATCATAAAGATAAAGTTGGATCATATAGGCGCCAGTATCCTGATACACGTGCTTTAGTTTAATAATTGGATTTCGGGGATCAAATTGCGAAATGGCGGCGCTATCCCAGCTTGCCGTGGAATCGCCGAAGTTCAATATGATTTCTGTGATTGGAAAACTCCCTATCGTATAGCCGCAATAAAAATCCACGGCTTCGCCGACTTGAACCGTATCGTTATTAGCAGGTTGAAAAATATGGCACCCCGGCAATATCAAAGTTGTTTCCTGATCCTCATCTTTGCTGCAATAAAAGCAAAACGATCCATAAAAAATTATTAAAGTGACAATGAATATTCGTCGTTTTCGCTGTACAAACATGTTTGTTTCCTTTCCGCCACCGTTCATTCAACATTCTATTGATGAATGAACGGCAGCTTTCATAGCTTACTTATCTACCTCTAAATATTGTTACTTGTTCATACTGAGTAGCAAATCCACCGTTCCGAGGAAGTTCGCCCCAATTAAATCCAGGGTCATACGAATAACCTAAAGATGGGCAAACTAGATAGACACCATTTGGCGGCACATTACCATTGCTATCCAAGCCATCCCATACTTTGAGAGTGAAAATACCATTGCAAATGGTACCTGAATTTACCCAAGATGTCCGGATAAGTTGCCCTAGGTCATTTACGATAATGAATCTCCATGTTCCTCTCGCGACCATCCAATCACTCAAATGTGATACTTCGAACCTTCCATAAATATCTTTAGGTCCATATAAAGTTACAGGATTTGGCCATGGAGTCTGATCCCATTTAATTTTGACACTTGTATTTACTACCCAATGTTTAGCTTGAATACTGTAAGATGTTGAGCTTTCAGTATTCTCAGCTAACATTGTAAAGACTTCATCGTTAATTGTTGTTCGAATATAATGATCTTCTTCCCATCCCCAGTAATTGAGTGTTTGTGAAAAGATCACAAAGCCATCGTCATTGGTATAGCCTGTCAATAGAACCGTACTGCCATCGATTGTTCCGTTTATCTCGGCATGGAATGTTACCGGAATTCCAACTATTGGATCGTTATCGCAATCTTTAACGATCACAACCGCGGATAGTTGGCCCCAGCCGTTGTAGCCGCCTCCGGGAGGCGCCGCCTGAATCATGCTGAATCCAGCCCATAACACGATCATCAGAGTATATATCATCGTCTTCATCTTTCTATCCTTTATGTTTTTAGT
>CAZWDO010000053.1:0-5182 GCA_964632485.1 uncultured bacterium | reverse complement strand
GGTAAGTAATTGCTATTCAATCCTATTTTTTCTAAAATACGAAAGTTGGGTTAATAGTCAATTAGTTAAAGAAACTATTGTTCATAAATTCCCCGAACTGATTAATGAAGTTTTTGAATTTGAAATGTGGAATTGTAGATATCCAAGTGGAGCGCTTATACCAAGTGGGTTATATGTTATTAGAGTTGATTATGGTTTATTATATTTAAAAAATGGACACATGGAATATTTTGAAATTAAAAAAGCGCTTACGAATGATCTTACAGTTATTAATTAACTATTAAAACTACTTTGAATAGCGGACAGCATAAACTTAAATCGTCAAGATTATGCTGTCTTTTACATTACAGAAAGGAAATAACAATGCTAAAATTACTTAAAACAATACACTTTGGATTGTATTTATTAATTCCTGCTATCTTAATATTCTTTTATTGCAGCAAAGAAACATGCGACAAACAAATTACATTTCTTGTTTCATATCCTAGAACCTATATATTCAATCCTCAACATAATGATACCTTGTTTGTTGGACAGGAAATAGAATTTTTGGGTGGATTCATAACCTATAATGGTATAAAATCGTTAAGCCTTGATATTGTTGATACAACATTTGAATGGGATTCGACGAATTTTAACCAAATTCAAAATAATTTTATCAAAGTAAAACATATTTATAATAATCCAGGCATCTATACTATTCTTTTACGAATCAAGGATTATGAAGATTATATGTCAATTAGCAATATCACTATAGTGATTGAAGATAGTTCAAAGTTAATTAAATGATTCCGGCATTAAGTTATGAATACAATCTTCTATCATTGTATCTTTGATTGTTCGTTTGACTTTGTTAAGTATTCAAACAAAATAAATCCCGTATAAAGGTGTTTATGCAAAGTAAACTGCAAGTAATCATAATAATATTTTTATTTTCCACGATCTTATTGGCCCGCACAGTTACCGGGGTGATCCGGGATCAGTCCAGCGGCGAACCTATCGCGCGGGTCAATATTTTATCACTTTATAAGTTAAAGGGGACTACCACGGACAGCGCGGGTAATTTTGTCCTGGAAAAAATACCAATGAATACAAAACTCCGCGTATCCCACATTGCATATCAGGATACGATACTCGAAGTTAAGGCAACTTCCATGACAATACTATTATCCACCCGCTCAATTTCTCTCGATACAGTCTCCGTGATCGCCCAGGTCAATGCGTCGGTCCAGCCGTTCAACTACGTGATTGAGAAGAAAATTCAAAATCGTATGCCCTTCATGTTCAACTCCATCTACCAGACAATCAAAATCCTGCCCGGCGTCACTTCCAATAACGAAATGAGCAACCGCTATAATGTCCATGGCGGCAATTTCGACGAAAACCTGTTTTACATAAATGGTATCGAGGTTTTCCATCCCGTTACGATCCGCAAGGCCATGCATGAAAATGTCGGTCTGGCCAATCCATCCATGCTCAAGGATTATCTGCTCTATACCGGCGGACTGGAAGTTTATCATAACGACAAACTTTCCTCGGTCAACGAGGTGGAATATTTCCAGGAGAATAGTGAACGCTTTTCACTGGATATCCATGCCAGTCTGCTTGATTTCAATCTGGCTTTCAATACTCAACTGACTCCCACGCTGCAAGTGGTCGTGGGGATGAGGTATGCGGGACTTTCCTGGTTTTATCGGACTCATGATCTGAAGGGCGATTATTCGCCGCGTTTCTATGACGCGCAGGTCGCGTTTACCTGGCATTTAAATTCCCGACTCACTTTCCAGGGTTTGACGATTCAAAATGTTAAGCAATTTGATCTATTGCCTTCGTATAAAAGATTGAAACCTAAAATGTGTCAAGCTTATTATTTTGATTATATGGGTCAGGAACGTGCCGATTTCAACACGTATCTCTATGCCCTCAAGACGAGCTTGAAACTGGGTGAAAATATTTTTGTCCGTCAATTCACCGCCTTCAATCGACAGATTGAGTGTAATAAAAACCAAATAAAAACCGCTGTATTCAAGGAATATTATCAATTTGACTATGGTATTTGGAAACATGATAACGATACTCTGATGTATTCCTATGAATATCTTTATGATGATTATCAAGCGGATCTGTACAATTACAAACTTCAATTCGAGGCGGACAACCGCGTCCATGTCGGGATCGAGTGGGAATGGCTCCTGGTCAGGGATACCCTTGCCGAGTTCAAAACGATAACGCATGAGGGACTTTCAGAGACGATCCATGAACTGGATGAACGAAAAGGCTATGACTGGCATAAAGCGGCGGCTTTCGCGAGTTACCGCTGGAATATCAGCCCGATTAGCTGGTTTAAAGCCGGAATCCGCGCCTGTCACTCTGGCGTAAATGATGAAATGCTGGTAATGCCCCGGGTAAAACTGCATTATCAATGGACTCCGGTAACCGCCACCTACGCGGGCATCGGCCTGATCGCCCAGCCGCCGGAATACAAGCAGGCGGGCTTGCCGTTCGCTTTCGACAACCTGCGCCGCTTAAAATCGCAGAGATCGGTCGAATATGTGGCGGGAATCAAACATCTCGACAAGACCCGTCGCATCTTTAAGATCGAGGCTTACTACAAGGATTTATATCATCTGATTTCCTACTACATAGACGATCTGCAACTGGTTTACAGCGGCCGGAATGACGCGCGGGGTTATGGCTGCGGCCTGGATTGCTACATGGGCGGCAATCTGGTGGCTAATCTCTATTCATGGATCACCTACAGTTATTTGATTTCCCGGGAGAATGTAAAAGGGGACGGCAAGGGTTATATCCCGCGTCCTACGGCGCAAACTCATACCCTGACGATTTTCGCCCAGGACCAGATGAGATATTTTCCCGAATGGAAAACCTCGCTGAAATTTGTGGTCGGCAGCGGATTCCCGAATTATCACAAAGCGGATAAATACTACTCGACTTCGCGTGTTTATTGGGGAGAATTGCCTTTTTATTTTAACCTCGATGTCGGCATTCTCCGGGAATTCACTTTTTCCCATGATCGCCAATTGATTTTATCATTACAGATTTTGAATATTTACGATCGCCAGAACATTCCCACCCGGGAATATGTTTATGATAACAGTCAATTCATGTTGCCCATGAATAATCATTTGCTGCAGCGTACCGTCAATGTGACCGTGGATTATAACTTTTAATTTTTTTAAAACTGTAAAAAGCAGGGCATATCACTGGAGCAACGTCAGGCGTCAATGATTGAACAACAATCGCAAATGATGAAATCGGAGAAACGAATGTCCGTGCCGCCCACGGACTCGTTCACTACAATAAAAGCGCTGGTGGAATGTGAAACGGACAGGATCGAACAGGTAATAAACTATGTTTATTCGCTGGGAGGCGCGATCAATACGCGGCTTCATGAACTGATCACGATTCAGATAAAACCTGCCAATCGACTGGAAGCGCTTTCTCGCCATCCCGGAGTAAAATCGATACGGCTAGGCACGCCATTCATTGCTGTGAATTATATGTTTACGCTCGCCGACAGTCTCGGCAAACCCTGCGTCGTCAATCTGCCGCTGGGGATTACCGGTCCCGTCGGCTCGGGAAGTAATCCCGAGGAACGGGCCCTCCGCTATCTGCTTGAGGCCCGACAGGGGCGCGTAATTTGCGCTTCGGCCGGAAATGATAATGGCTGGTACACGCATATCTCCATGATTCCCGATACAATCGGCCAGGGAACATATCTGAGCGATAATGCCTTTGAATGTCTCGTCCATATCCGGGATAGCGATCGCGAAAAGATTGCCCTCCGGATCGCGCTCGACAGTGCGTATTATACATTAATATTGAATGGAAATAAATATGCATTAGAAGATAGTTATGTGTTGCCTGATCTATTAATAGCGAAAGACAGCACCATTTGGCTGACTGTTGATGATTTGATCGCCGCGGGCTATCATTGGGAAGACACATTGGTTTTTATCGGTCCTGATCCATGGATAGCAAACGAGTCGCAGACATCTGGCAGAATTCGGGAAGGAAAGGGGCATCCGCGAAAATTAAAATCCACTATACTGAACAGCCAAAACGTCCAATCCACCACTCAATACATACCTATCTGTATTGATTTGGAACCATCGCCCGACGGCTGGGATATCTGGATATCACATTTGTGGCTGGCTCGCTGGGCATCCAGTACAAATAACTTATTTGCCTGGGGGATGTCCGTTTCCAATGCGCATCGTCTCGACCGGGCATGGTGGAAATAGTGATCTATGATTTGCTCGGCAGGCGCCAAAAAGAGTTATCCATGGCAGTGAACGATGCCGGCCAATTCGAATTGCGTTGGGATGGCCGCAATAAGTTATCAAATTCCATTTCAACCGGAATATATCTCTATCAGGTAAAATGGAACCGGCATCATGCTCACAGCGGGAAGATCATGATCATCAAATAGAAATAGAGCTCGTTCTATGCTCAAGCCGGTCAATCTGGCCGCATGAAACGAGACAACTCTGTAAGACGGAAGGATGCCGATGATCGAAGGCTGAAAGCTGACTGTCCTGTCGATACGCGCGCCGGTGCAATGCTGCGTCAAGCGACGAGCGGCGCGGGCCGCATCGGCCGCAGCCATCCTTCATGTCCTCCAACGGCTATGAGGAGAATATTATGTTTTATACACTCGGCAAAGGATTGAGAACCGTCCTGCTCGGCTGGCTGCTGCTGCTCGGGTTTCACGGCATGGGCCATGCGTAACTGGAACATTCGCTGAAATTTCAAAAAAATGAGCTGGAGGTCGCGACCAAAACTGTCGGGGAAGGCGTGACCTACACGGATTTCCACTTGACTTTCACATCTGCCCAACACTTTGAAATTAGATGATTGATTTAATATCGAAACGGGTATTTTGCGTATAGATGCGCGAAAAATAATGAAGGGGGGAGAAGTTTGGCGTTAATCAATTCATGTGATAAATGATGATGCAGTCGCCATTTGGATGGTTATTTCAGTCAGGCGATAAAAAAAAGACTTGATTTTTAAAATATTGGGATTATATTTTGATTAACGAGGAGGCGAGTATGCGCATACCGTTTGATGAATTGTGGAAATCGGTGATTGATGCCAATATGTCAGAATTTTTGCAGTTGCTGTTTCCGCAACTATACGAACAGATTGATTTAAGCCA
>CAZWDO010000052.1:0-5243 GCA_964632485.1 uncultured bacterium | reverse complement strand
GCAGATAGTAGTTTTTTCTGAAATTTTCCTTTTTCAATTGACAAACAGAATTTATCTGATTATATTTTAATGAGATTGATTGAGTAACACATATATTCGCGCTGATCCATAACCAAGGAATTAACCGATGCTTAAAAAATTGCCGATCGGGATCCAAAACCTACGGGAAATCATTGAGGAAAACTATGTATATATTGATAAAACCCGGTTCGCGCATAAGCTCATCGCCACGGGTAAATATTACTTCCTCTCCCGTCCCCGACGGTTCGGAAAAAGTCTGTTTATCGATACATTGCACGAGATTTTCAACGGGAACAAGCCACTGTTCAAGGGCCTTTATATTGAGGATAAATGGGATTGGGAGGACTCATATCCGGTCATAAAAATCGATTTCAGCGGTGGCGGTTATCAAACTGAATTTGGGATCGATAAAAATATCCGCTATCGGTTGACCGAAATCATGAGGCAATATGAAGTTGAGTGCGAAAATACTGATTTTAACCCTCTATTTTTCGATGAGCTGATCAAGGAGTTGACAAGCAAATTTCAAAAACCGGTCGCGATATTGATCGATGAGTACGACAAACCGATTTTAGATAATATCGCCGACCCGGAAATGGCGCTCAAAGCTCGGGATAGCTTACGGGATTTCTACGGGATAATTAAAAACCTGGATTCATATTTGAAATTCGTCTTGATCACCGGGGTCAGCAAATTCTCCAAGACCAACCTGTTCAGCCAGTTGAACAATCTGTTGGATATTACGATCAATTCGGACTACGCGGCGATTACCGGCTACACGCAGAATGATTTAGAAGCTCATTTCATGGAACATTTACAAGATGTCAATGTAGATATGCTGAAACGATGGTACAACGGTTACAATTACTTTGGGGAGCCGTTGTACAATCCTTTTGATATTTTACTATTCATCTCCAATCAGAATCAATATCGAAACTACTGGTGGGAGACCGGCAGCCCCAAGTTCCTGATCGATAAACTCAAGGAAGGCGATTATTATATCCCCAACCTGGAAAATTGCATTGTCGGAGAAGAGACCCTTAATTCAATCGATGTGGAGAACATCGATCTGATCGCTCTGCTCTGGCAGACCGGGTATCTGACTTTCGCAGAAAAAATAGAGAATCAAATCACCGGTGAGCTCAGCTATAAAATGCGCATCCCCAACCTGGAAATTCAGCTTTCTTTGAATGCACTGTTTAAAAGTTTTCTTACTGATACCAGACATGAAAACAAGCTCAGAATTCAGATGGTACAAAACCAGATACTCAAACATGAATTTGAAGCTCTGAACCAATCATTAACCTCATTTTTCGCGTCGATTCCCTACAACAACTATGTTAAAAACACGATCAGCCGCTATGAGGGATACTATGCGTCCGTGATGTACACCTTTTTCGCCGCTCTCGGGTTCGAGCTGATCGCCGAAGAGGTCACTAACCGCGGCAGAATCGATATTACGCTCAAAACGTCCAACTCGATCATGATATTCGAGTTCAAAGTCGATTCATCGGAACCGCCGATCAGACAAATTAAAGAGCAGAAGTATGCCGAAAAATATCGATCTGAGGGGAAAGAAATCTATCTGATCGGAATTTTGTTCAGCAGCGAGGAGAGGAATATCGCGGAATTCATTTGGGAAAAACACAGTGAGTTGAAGCTGGCGATTAAAAAGTCCGGGAATTGAAAAGCGCCGAGACCGCCTTCGTCGGAAAATCGTTGCCTATCTGCGGATGTTCAATAAGTGACGACTCCGGCATTGTTTATGAATTGATTTCGATGTTGATTAAATAAATGTTTTCATGAATCAGCCACACCGCCCGTTGGAACAGATCAGTCATAATCAGCAGAAACATCCGGTGTTCCGCTTCCATCTCCGTCTCCAACGATATATATTTTTTTCGAATATTTTCCATGATTCCATTGCGGTTATCAGTTAATCGCGATAACATGTCCAATTCCTCGGCGTCTCTGTTCCTGCATATTTCCCGCATGGAATCGAGGAGCATGTGCAAAGATTCAATCAAATTTCCCCGCAATTGAAGCAATGAAGGCGACACTGATTCATTCAATGAGGTTTGAACGATTTGATTGACCGTTGCCTCCAGCGATGACAGGAATAAATTCCGGTTTTGAATTATCAGTAATTGCTCCGAGGCTTGGTAGGAAAGGGATTGATAGTGAAGCTGGGATATGTAATGTCGAATTTCTTCCAGCAATTTGAGATCAGCTAAATGATAGGTTTCGGCAGTAATGATATCGGGATTGGCGAGACGAGCCTCATCGCGTAATTCTCCCGGGTATTCGGGGAGCCGGTCAATAATTCGGTTTTGTTCCTTTTCGATTAGGAAGAAGGCGGTATCGGGATTTTCCAGCGCGGTTTCGCTTAGATATTCCGGTTGGGAAAGGCTTTCGTGTTCAATTCGGGGCGCTATGCGGTCAATTATTTTTTCAATCCACGCAAGATTGGGCAACAGCAAGACAATCGGCGCGAGCTTGAGTAATAGAAACGCAATGGAGATTTGCAGTTCAGGGAGGGTCGCGGCTCGCTGGATCAACGCCTTGATCAGGGGCAGGCCGCTAAATTTTTCGATGATCAAGAGCCCCATTAGCGCCGCGCTCGCGCTCAGGTCGCTGATCATTTTATAAATGCTGAGTTTGCGTGGAGCGCCGCTGATATCCATGGAAAGAAGCGCAGTTGATATTCCGGAACCCAATGCGGTGCCAAAAACGACCAACAGACTTTGCTCCAGGTTGAAAATACCCGCCAGCGTCAATGGCATCACCAGGATGGTGACGGCTGAAGATGACTGGCTTGTCAGGCGCAATGCGCCACCTAAAAAAAACAAAGGCAGAAACGAAGATTGCGCGCGTTGGATTAATTGCCGTATCCACAGCGTGTCAGTAAGCTGCATGGCGCCGCTTTTGAGCAGATCGAAGCCGAAAAGCAGCAGGCCGATCCCGAGAAGAGCGTGTACCAGGGTTGAATTTTTTCCCTTTTTATCCATACTGAAAAAGAAACCAGCCACGGCCAGCAAGTAGATAATGATCAGCTTCATTTTAATGGATGCTAAAAAAACCAGCAGAGTCGTGCCGATTTCCACCCAGGTCAGGGTTATAGCGGCATTGATAAAGGTAATCAACCCGCCGGAAAGCATTCCCGCGAGGATGAAGGTAGCGCTGGAGCTGCTTTGAGTCAATGCCCCGATCAGCGTTCCCCATGCGGCATTGACCAGCCCCTTTTGCGTCCATTTCAGAAAAAACCGGCGCAGCCTGCGATTGGTGATGCCTTTAAAACTGTTGGTGATCAGGCGAATGCCGGTCAAAAACAGTCCTATTCCGGCTAATGTGTTGCCAATGCTTTGAAACACTTCATTTCCTTTCTTCATGGTAGCGGATATGACGCGCCGCTTTTTCAGACATGATTTAAAATAAATCCACCTCTCTATAAAAGCAAGTTAAGATTTGGTAAAGAATTTCATGTCGATAAAAGTTATAGGAAACAAAGCTCGATTTCCTTGAATATTGACTTGCAAATTTGGGAAATTCGATTATAATAGTTGGTAAACAGATTTCAATTGACAAACAGAATTTATCTGATTATATTTTAATGAGATTGATTGAGTAACACATATATTCGCGCTGATCCATAACCAAGGAATTAACCGATGCTTAAAAAATTGCCGATCGGGATCCAAAACCTACGGGAAATCATTGAGGAAAACTATGTATATATTGATAAAACCCGGTTCGCGCATAAGCTCATCGCCACGGGTAAATATTACTTCCTCTCCCGTCCCCGACGGTTCGGAAAAAGTCTGTTTATCGATACATTGCACGAGATTTTCAACGGGAACAAGCCACTGTTCAAGGGCCTTTATATTGAGGATAAATGGGATTGGGAGGACTCATATCCGGTCATAAAAATCGATTTCAGCGGTGGCGGTTATCAAACTGAATTTGGGATCGATAAAAATATCCGCTATCGGTTGACCGAAATCATGAGGCAATATGAAGTTGAGTGCGAAAATACTGATTTTAACCCTCTATTTTTCGATGAGCTGATCAAGGAGTTGACAAGCAAATTTCAAAAACCGGTCGCGATATTGATCGATGAGTACGACAAACCGATTTTAGATAATATCGCCGACCCGGAAATGGCGCTCAAAGCTCGGGATAGCTTACGGGATTTCTACGGGATAATTAAAAACCTGGATTCATATTTGAAATTCGTCTTGATCACCGGGGTCAGCAAATTCTCCAAGACCAACCTGTTCAGCCAGTTGAACAATCTGTTGGATATTACGATCAATTCGGACTACGCGGCGATTACCGGCTACACGCAGAATGATTTAGAAGCTCATTTCATGGAACATTTACAAGATGTCAATGTAGATATGCTGAAACGATGGTACAACGGTTACAATTACTTTGGGGAGCCGTTGTACAATCCTTTTGATATTTTACTATTCATCTCCAATCAGAATCAATATCGAAACTACTGGTGGGAGACCGGCAGCCCCAAGTTCCTGATCGATAAACTCAAGGAAGGCGATTATTATATCCCCAACCTGGAAAATTGCATTGTCGGAGAAGAGACCCTTAATTCAATCGATGTGGAGAACATCGATCTGATCGCTCTGCTCTGGCAGACCGGGTATCTGACTTTCGCAGAAAAAATAGAGAATCAAATCACCGGTGAGCTCAGCTATAAAATGCGCATCCCCAACCTGGAAATTCAGCTTTCTTTGAATGCACTGTTTAAAAGTTTTCTTACTGATACCAGACATGAAAACAAGCTCAGAATTCAGATGGTACAAAACCAGATACTCAAACATGAATTTGAAGCTCTGAACCAATCATTAACCTCATTTTTCGCGTCGATTCCCTACAACAACTATGTTAAAAACACGATCAGCCGCTATGAGGGATACTATGCGTCCGTGATGTACACCTTTTTCGCCGCTCTCGGGTTCGAGCTGATCGCCGAAGAGGTCACTAACCGCGGCAGAATCGATATTACGCTCAAAACGTCCAACTCGATCATGATATTCGAGTTCAAAGTCGATTCATCGGAACCGCCGATCAGACAAATTAAAGAGCAGAAGTATGCCGAAAAATATCGATCTGAGGGGAAAGAAATCTATCTGATCGGAATTTTGTTCAGCAGCGAGGAGAGGAATATCGCGGAATTCATTTGGGAAAAACACAGTTTACAATGA
>CAZWDO010000051.1:0-5286 GCA_964632485.1 uncultured bacterium | reverse complement strand
ATTTATGAAGGCAAAAAACGTTTTAGATGATCTATCAATTTTCCTATCATTCATTCATTCATTCATTTAAAAGGAGCAACAACCATGAAATCGTTAAAAAGATGGGGATTGTCCCTTATGCTACTATTCTCAGTGAATCAGGCATGGGCGAGTGACTCATTGAGTATTTTTCTGGATGATTTCGAAGACGGCGAAGCTGAGAATTGGACTTTGGACAAGGGGTGGTCGGTAATCGCAGCAGAGGGAGGCGGATATTGTCTTGATTTTAATTCCAATGATAGCGCCCACGTTTCCCGCGCAATACCGATCATCAACCGCCAAGAAAATTTTGTTTTGACATTGTCAATTAACTTTTCGGATAAAAATCGGTTCGAGATTCTCCTCCGCAGTACATTTCTGGTAACTGCCATTGAGTTTCAGTACTACAGCTTGCGTTTTGAAGATGATAGCCTATTTTTGGGGAAATCTGAGTTAATTGGAAGCTCCAGTCGGCAACAAATTATTCATACCCAGCCTTGTCCCATTACTCTGAATCATCAATACCGATTTGACATTCGGGTAGAAGATTCAACGATTGTTCTATATCTTGATGGCGTTTCCGTCCTAACATTTACTGACACAGACGAATACTACCCTTTTGGAGGATTTGCCTTAGCGGCAATGGCGGCCCGGGTGAATATCGATGATATCAATGTTTATACCGGGTCAAAAGGCCCACATAACTGGATAAAAACAGGTGGCCCTCATGGAGGCTTGGGCTACGACGTCCGCATTCACCCCAATAATAGCAACATTGTTTATGTAACCGACGCGTATGCAGGGGTTGCCAAAAGTACCGATGGCGGAGACAATTGGCTTGAATCGAATCAATCGATTCAAACCTTTGGTGGAGAAGGCGGGTATCCGGTTTTTTGTCTGACTATCGATGTAAAACACAATCCGGAACGATTATGGATGGGGACAAAACAAGTAAAAGGCGTCTTTAAATCGGAAAATGGAGGCGCAACTTGGAGCTTGTTGTCCAACGGCATATCCACAGCTACCGAACTCGCTGGCGATGATGCCCCCGTCTTGTTTACCTGCCGAGATTTTGCCATTCATCCAGAAAACCCGGATATCGTGTTGCTGGCATCTGAATTGGAGACGATAGCTGATGACAATCGCATACGCTCATTAGGCGTGATTTACAAAACTACAGATGGCGGAAAGGCATGGCGAAAAGTCTTTGAAGCGCCAAATCTTTTCCGTCCCATTGAATTCAATCCACAGAATCCCCAAGTCGTCTATGCTGGTAGCGGCATTTTCGATCGGTATAGTTTTGGTCATGGCGGCATGTATAAAAGCGAAGATGGCGGAGAAACATGGAGAGCGATCAACGAGGGACTCGAGGCGCTTGCCGAGGGCTTGTGCGTGAATTTTATGGAGTTCGATCCGCTTGACACTAATATGATTTATATTAGCTGTGGCCGGGATGTCGGTTTCGGCGGCAATGACAAGGGCGGAATTTTCCGAAGCCTCGATGGCGGGGAAAGTTGGCAACCGCTTGTTGAACTGAACAGTTATGTAGGAGTGACAACAGTAGCGCCCTCCGATCCCAACATTCTTTACACGTATTACAACGGGAATGTCCATAAATCAACGGATCGCGGGCAAAGCTGGTGCGATTTAGGATTCAATTGCCCAGGCTTCTTTTTCGGTATCGCTATTGGCAGCGCCGTTGATCCATTCAATCCGGACATCGTATTTATGAATGCGTACAATGGGGGCGTTTTTAAAAGCGAGGATGGAGGCCTTACCTGGGTTTGCGCAAGCAGGGGCTACTCCGGTGAACGATTGAGTTCTGTATATGTCGATCCATTGGATCCCTATTTTATTTATACCATGGGGGAATGCGGCGCTAATAAAAGTCTAAATGCAGGCGACGATTTTATCGGCATAAACCAAGGGCGTTTCTTTGAGGCGTACGATTTGATTGTTCCATCGCCATTAGACCGCCGAATTGTCTATGCGGCAGGAAATTTCACAAAAGAAATTTTTCGCAGCGACGATGAAGGCGCTACCTGGCAACGGCTGACGGATATGGTTCACAATGATTCAAATACTGTCTATGTAATTACCTGCATCGCTCCGGACCCTCATGATATCAACAGTGTCTATGTCAGCGTCTCGCGCAACACGATCAATCCTCCTAATACCCATTTCAAAGCAATTTTCAAATCCCCTGATCGAGGAATTAGCTGGGAAAGCATCACCGCTTCACTGCCTGTCGACCAACTGGCTGAGTATGCCACTAACAGTAAATATTCAGACATTGCCATTGACACCAGAAACAACGGGACAATCTATATTTCGATCGTAAACAATGGCGTGTTCAGGACAGTTGACGGAGGATTGAGCTGGGAGGCATGCAACAATGGCCTAAGCTCGTTGCGAGTCGCCCCCTTGGAAATGGATCCCAATAACCCTGGAGTGATCTATTTAGGCAGTTATGATGGCAGCGGGATTTTTAAAACTACTAACGGTGGACAACTTTGGATAAAAAGTTCACAAGGATTATCGAACAAATGTCCCGCCTGGCTCAGCCCAATTGGCGGATATCAAAATGCGTTCGATCTTGAATCTCCACAACCACATTTTTTGCTTCAGATTCAGAAAAACCAGACGCCAAATTCCCGGCTCGGTGGATATAATCGTGTTTACGATCTTTTTGGGTGGCCTTGGTCCGATATTAAAGACATTGTCGTCGATCCAACCAATTCGAATAATATCTATGCCGGGGACAACACCATGGGCGTAATGCGATCGGCGAATGGGGGTAGAACCTGGTACAGGATGAGTGAAGGTCTAAAAGTCACCATGGTTGAAGATCTGGCGATCAGCGCTGATGGACGCATTCTTTTCGCAGCGACATATGGGGGCGGGGTGTTCCGCTACAACTTCGGCAACAATGCTCCCAAAATCTACCGAACAGTACCCAGTTGCGCCGATACTGTTTACGCTGATATTCAGGATACGGTACAATTCATCGCTTTCGCATCGGATTCGGAGCACGATAGCCTTCATTACCATTGGTCGTTGGATGGAATGACCCTTGCCGACACGGGAACCGTCATCGCCGTCCCCATCGCGAGCCTTGACGACGGGACGAACCGGCTGACAGTCACAGTCAGCGACGGAACGGAAAATGCTTCCGCTGAATGGCTGATCGTCCCGACTTCGGCAATCGGATTTTCCGAAACAAATAAACCCGGTTTCCGGAATATATTGAGCCAAAACTACCCCAATCCTTTTAATCAACAGACTTGTATCTCATGGCGCCAATCACATCCAGGACCGGTCACCCTTGATCTGTTCAACGACACCGGCCAGCGAGTTCGACGTCTGATCGACAAGCAATACCCCGCCGGCAGCCATTCAGTTCTTCTGAACGCCTCCAATCTCCCGTCGGGCATCTATTTCTATCAACTTCGCGCCAAATCGTTTATTTCAGTGAAACGCATGACTCTGATCAAATAGGGGACGCACTCTTCAGGAAAAAATATTTCGCATGATTGCTTTCAGCTTGATTTTATTGCCTGTCGTAATTATATTGCTCAATACGTGTCTTAGAAGACGGTTAAATGACGAGATTAGTTTGATCTAAATGTAACCAGCGTATAAAAACCCCGGATAAGCCAGGAGTCTTATATCTTTTCAACTGAAATTCATCTATATACTGGCATGCCTGAAACATCACCATAGAATGCGCGGCGCCGAATCAATTCAAGATTGCCTGAAAGGGGACATGGACTGGAACCGGTTCTACGGCCTGGCGAAGTCCCATGGCGTGCAGCCCCTCGTCTGGACCAGCTTGCATAAACTGCAAAACCCTCAAATACCGAAACCGATATTGAAGCGTCTGTTCTCGGATTTCCAGGCGATCGCCCACAACAACCTGGCGCAACTGGGGGAATTGAACCGAATCGGACGGGCATTCCAGGCCATCGGCCTGGATTGGATTTCCCTGAAAGGACCGCTGCTCAGCCGGAAAATCTTCGGCGACTACCATTTTCGCGAATCCGTGGATTTGGACGTTCTGGTCCCCGCGGACCGCATCCGCGACGCGGAGCGGGAGCTGACCCGGCTCGGCTACCGACGACGCTTTCCGGCGTTTACCTTGACTCAGAGTCAGGAAAAAGGGTTCCGCCGAATTTACCATACTGTCAATTATTACCACGCCCCATCGAATCAGATGGTGGAACTGCATTGGCGGCTTTTCAATCATCCCGGACTGCTGCCGGCGTCTTTTACCTTGTAAAGAATATAAAAAGTTATCAAATGAAATTATTTATGATGAGTCTTGTAAAAAGATAGAAATATTAATGTGGAATTTAATAAATAAAGAAAGAAAAAAATTAAATTTAGATACTTTAAGCTTTGATTATGAATCTAATTTTATTACTTATAATAAATCTTTTGATCTTTTATTTAATAATTATTTTAGTCATTTAAGTTTAGAAGGTGTAAAAACTTTATTGTATGTAAAAAAACATTATAATACAAATAATAATGTTATATCTTCTTATGGTGAGAATTTAGGTAACCATATAATAAATAATAATTATAATGAATTAGAATTAGCAGAATGTTTTACTAAAGGGTGTTTTAATTCAAAATTACATTATGAAAATGTTATTTTTAAGAAGTTTAATTATGTAAATATAAATGTAATGAAAAATAAATTAAGTAATAATAAATATAGATATGTTATTAATTGATAGGAAAAATGTAACAGGTCAGGTGTAGCGTAATTTTTTTTGTGGATAGTCATTTTTATCTGGACTCAATGTGGATAATTGATTATATTATCCACTTGAACGAACCGATACTTGTCCAGACCCGATCTTTAAGCCCCGCCGACATCGAATTCATCCAGAATTTGATCGACGGTAATCCCAATTGGAACCGTACCCGATTGTCGAAAGAATTGTGCCGGACATGGGATTGGAAGACGCCCCGAGGTCAATGGAAAGATATGGCCTGCCGGGAGATGTTGCGCAAGCTTGAGGCTAAGGGGTTGCTGCGATTGCCGCCATTGGCGCGCATCGGCCGCCAGCGTCGTCGGACCTCATCGTCAGATTCAACATAACTCCTTTTCGAGACGATGGAGGCGATGCCAACCCCTCCGCCGATCCGACGTTCGCTTTCGGAACTTCAGCCCCTGCGCATCGAGCGGGTGGAAGACCCGGCGCAAGCCGCGCTGTTTGGCGACTTGCTGTCCCGGTATCATTATCTGGGGTGTCGACA
>CAZWDO010000050.1:0-5580 GCA_964632485.1 uncultured bacterium | reverse complement strand
GCTACTCCTTAAAGCCCATTCGTTATATATCACGATGGGCTTTTTTTTTTGACCTCCCCTCATAGCATAGGAACAAATCATTGGTCCCCTATCTGTTTAGGTGCAAGATACCTAACCTATCACGATAATATTCGCAATCAACGAAGCTAAAATTAGAAAGCGACTTTTAAATTGCTTTCTAATACATATAGAGAATAATTTTTTACATTGGGCAGACGGTTTAACAGATAACTTGGATGTTTTTCTTCTATTTGCAAATTTTGCAGTCCCGGTTGTTTTTGGAATAGCCGTTTACATTGTTAGCAATTTATCTCAGCGGATCAGGATGATTTTGCCCTGAACAACTGTCTTTCCCTGTTTGATTTGATAGAAATAGATCCCGGAAGACAAATTTCTTCCATGAATATCCATCGCTTGAAAACATAACTCGTTATCGGATGTTAGTTTCATCTGAGTTTGGTAAACGGTATGTCCCATCAAATCATAAATTTTAAATTCACTGGTTTTTCCAATTTTATCTGCGCCCACACGGATATTGAAGATTATGTGATCGTTGAAGGGATTGGGATAGGGTGGAGATACAATAATCGCGTTCCGCGGAGTATTAATCGTTTCTTGAATGGCGCTGAATAGGTTCAATGTATCTGCTACAGCGGAATTGCCGGCTAAATCCGACGGGGTAAAAATATAGAGGCACGTCGAATCCACCATTAAACTATCCGTGAAACAGGTATCCCGATAAAGAGTAGCCAGGGTATTCATGCTGCCGTTCCATGAACGTTCAATTCGGCATCCGGCATAGTCGGGATCGTCGGGGATGTTCCAGGAAACATGGATTAGATGTCCATCAGTTTGAATGGTTAGATTTTTTAGATTGCCAGGGGGGGTGATGTCAGGGGCTTGGGATGTTGTAAAAAAAATTGCATCGGTTTGAGTTGATAAATCGCCAATGCTGGTGATATGAAAAATAGCCGCATAGACCTCTCCGGCGGATAATCCGCTACAAAAAACGCGGTCTGACGATGAGAAATTGTTTTGATTAAAATAGAGAGTGTCAATGGTCCCGGTAATTTGCGCCAGAAGTTTAACTTGCTGATCCGCTCGATAATCAAAAATGGCGATCTGATCACTTACATAAAGTAACTGAGGGGGTTGTAAAAAAACGGGAGCTGCCGATTCCAGGATCGTTGCATTTAAATGTAAGGAATCATAACGGGTCATTCCATTAAGATTGGTCAAAAATAAGGTAATCATATCGGAATTTGGGTAGATTGGCAGAATAGTCAGATGATTGAGAGTAAAATGCGCGGTTTCCTGGTATTGAACAACTTCACGATTGAGGTTGAACAATTGTGTCATGTTTTGGCAATAGGTATCCGTTTGGTATCGAATAAGAGTAAAATTTTGATTAAAGGTGAGTATCTCCGGTTCTAAAACTTGAATTGTATCGTTGATCAATGGGTTATCCGGCGAGGTTTGAAAGCTGAAAAGTTCACTGGGGCTGAAAATGTTTTGTGAAATATCATTAAAACTGAAACGGAGTTGATAGGTATTGGAGGATGTAAGCTGCGTGAGGGGCAGATTCGTTTTATCTTCGGGAAATGTATTGGAAAGCAAGCGAATCGGTTTATCGTGGTCGATGAGAAATATCTGGTAAAACGCGGACTCATCCAATGACCATTCGATCAAAACGCCACGGTCGCCACTCATTCTGACAGCCGGGGGGGAAACGAACACCGGGGCGCGCGTATCGGACTGGCGGTTGGTGGTGAACGAGTTGTTCAAGCCGTTGGTTGGTTGAATCCGCGCCAAAAGGCTCGGGGTTTGTGGCCAATTGAAACGATTGCCGTTGGGATCGGTTAATTCCAAGCGATAAGGATATGTGGTTGCAGGCATCAAGTCAAATAGGCGGATATAGTGCTCCTTCCGAAAAAGGGTATTGGATGTTTTCTGTTCCTCTCCTGACGGAAGGGTATAGTATAAATCAGATGATGCGGGTTTGATGGTGCGGAAATAAAAATAGGCGCTGACATCGTTGGTTACGATACGGGGATCGTCGAGTAGATAGGGTGGAATCGTATCGGTAATGCTAACGTTGGTCCAACTGATCGTATCTGAATGTAGACTCGAATCGCTTAAAGGAGGTTCTATTTCCACCATCGCATAATATGGAGTATAAAGAATTAAGTCGGATAAAATCATCATACCGTATCCTTTGCTAAAATTAGTCCAGGGGGTATTGTTTTCCAGAATGGGAGTAATTCCGTATTTAATCCGCGCTCGATGGGTTGATTCATAATGATTGGTCGTCCAGTAAACCGAAACGGAGTTTTCTCGCAAGCGGACAATTCCCGGAAGCTGATTGAAAGTCCATGGATTATTCTCCCGATATGTGGTAATCCATAGGTCAGCGTTTTCTGCGAGGTTTTGATAATAATCAATCAGTGTATAGGAAAGCGAATAGGTTTCATCCCATTTTAGATCGTTGATGGTAAGCCAGTGAAGCCGTTGATAAAGGGCGGAATTGTAGGCATTTTGTTGCTGATCGCTTTGCCGTATTAATGTAAAATTGATTTTTCCCGGTTCGTTAAGCAAAAAATAGGCAGATAGTTGAGGGGCGCCTGTAGTAAAGGATGCCTGCAAAAAATATTCAGGGGTGATTAATAATGAGGGGGCTGAAGTGTCGGTTTGCTTCGCGGGTGTTAGAATAAAGTTTATATAGGTGGAATTCATATCGTTCACCTCATCCTCTACTTGGCATTCCAGCATTTCCATTGAGGAATCGGCAATCAGCCCGGTATAAAATAGATAGTTGATTGAATCTTGAGTATAGAGTTGAATTTTTTCATAGCCCCCTATCCGAAAAATTAGTAAATCATTATCGAGATTTATTACGAAGTCGCTCAAATTGATCCAAAGGCTGTCATAAGAAGTTAAATAAAAAGTCGGAAAACCGTTCATTACTGTTTGGAAATTGGAAGTGGTAAAGCTGAGTGTGTCGGAAGCAGGACTGTATAGCTCTCCGTCAAAAGCTTTCACAAACCAGTAATAAGTAGTATGAAACCGGGGGGCTGGCGGGTGGGAATACGTTTGTAAGGAATTATATTTGGTTTGAGGCGGTTCCACTGTATCGATAAATATTTCATACGATAAAGTGTCCAAATTGATATCTACGCTGAAATAGTATAAGAAATCCAAAAAATCGCGGTTGATTCCATCCCAGATAGAAACATTGGTCTGTTGGTCCAGCGGATAGAGCAACGTAGGTTTTTGTGGAGCAAAATTTTGACCTCCGCTGGTATCGGGTACCGTACGGAAATGATAAATCGGTCCGGTTTCAAATTCTGTTCGCACTTGCCAATAATAATCCTGATCATAATTTAGGAAAATATTATCACTGAGAGAATAACTAAAGTTTCCGGAATTTTTATTTACTGTTTCCACTACGCTTAAAAAATCCAAGACAATGGGGTCACTACCAAAAAAAAGCTCACACGATTGAATTTCATAATCTCTCATGTACCAGGCCAGAGTTGCGCTGAAGGGATATATATTATAGTTGTCATTAGGATAGGCATAAAATATTGCATAGTCCACCGTGAAATGAAAAATCTGGCTGCCAGCTCCATCAGTTCTGACTTGCCAATACCAGGTTTGATGGTAATCAACAATTGCCAAGTCATGAAAGTTTATAGAGTAACTCTGATACTCTTCATCAATTGTAAAGGGGATCCGCACGGAGTCGGATAGGATTGTGGAATCAAGGCCAAACCAGAGACTACATGAATCGATTGGATTGTTAATGATTTGCCATGTCAAGTCTATCGTGTGGTATTTTAATACGGTTTCTCCTTGATACGGCCCTAAAACTATTATTATTTCCTGAGAATAGGATTTTCCGAAAAAAAGTATGATCATAATAAAGAATAATAGGTGTTTCATTGGATTTCCTTTGGCTAATGTTAATTTCCAAATTTTAACTCAAATCTGGAGCGGGTATACATTTTTAAAGCAGCTATGATATCACACATGGTAAGCAAATAGACATATTCCATTCAATTTTCAGTTTTTTCATGGCTGGAATTAACATGTGAGTTCTATGTTCTAACCATTTCTGTTGGAATTTTATATCGATTCCATGTTTGAATAAAGTGACGAAAACATAATCTGGCAAACCAGTAAAAGGGTTTTTGAACAAAATTTAGGATAACTATTCGCTGATATATTAGTTGGCCTAAATTCTATACGTATTTTAATATATTAATGGGTATTTGTCAAATTTTATTATTTTTAATGAGTAGGAAGGATAATTTAAAAATCAGTCGCCGGTATTGAAGTTTTCCGGCGACCGGCATAATGTTTATCCAATTATTGGAGGGGAAGATCAGGCCCAGGATTGGGCGTGGGTGACCAATGCCTGGCCGGTTAGGATCGCTTTTTGGATGGCAGTATCTCGTTTAGCGAGATCATCCTTGGCATAGCAGCCGCCTTCGACGATAACGTCTTTGACTTTGAAGCCCAGGAAATTGAGCACGCCGGCGGCATTCTCCAGGGAAGTCTTGAAGGTGTCGGGCGCGGGTTGTCCCTGGGTGATAGCCAGGAGCGTTGGAATATTTACTTTAGAAGTATAGTCGGGTTTCAGATAGGGGTACAAGCGGTCGATGAATGTTTTGGCCTGGGCGTTCAGGTTCCACATATAAATCGGCGAACCGATGACAATAGCATCAGCGCTGTCAATTTCCGCGTAGAGGGACTGCATATCGTCCTTGATGGCGCAGCCTTCGTGGCCGCGGCAGTACATACAAGCCTGGCATCCTTTGATGGATAACTCATTGAGGCGGAACAGACGGGTTTCAGCTCCGGCTTGTTTGGCGCCTTCGAGAATATGGCGCAGTAGGGTTTCGGTGTTGGCGTCCTTGCGGGGACTGGTGGAGAAGGCAACGATTTTCATGAATGGCTCCAGTATAAGGTTAGGTGTGGCATATTAATAATTAGACATCTAATTTTTTTGCTCAAAAAAATCACAGGTTGTCCAGCATTTTTTGCAGTAGTTTTTCCAGCAGTTCCTGTTCCAGGTTGCTGAATCCCGCGAACAGGCGTTCGTTGACGCAATTGGAGATTTCAAAAAACGTATTCTTGAACTCCCGGCCACGGTCGGTCAGCTGGACGAAATGGCGCCGGGCGTCGCGGGAGTCTTTTTCTCGGGTAACGAAACCATGTTCGATCAGTTTCTCCACCAGCACCGTAACCGTGGGCTGGGTTTTGCCGATCCTTTCAGCGATTTCCTTCATGGCCAGCGGCCGGTCCTCGCGGTAGAGGGTGATCAGGATGCTGCCATGGGAAGGCACGATGCCGCGGATGCCGGCCTTTTCGAGTTCGGCGCCAATCAGGCTGTAGGCCCGTTCGCGAATGCGACTGATCATGGATACGGCTTTGCTGGGTCTCATGCCGCCAATATAATTAGATATCTAAGCTTTGTCAAGGGGAATTTTGTGATTTTTTTGCTGGCGGTAATTTTTTTTAACCTCAGAGAACCTGAACTCTTGGAAATTAATTTGACACCAATTTGTAAACCAGAGT
>CAZWDO010000049.1:0-5581 GCA_964632485.1 uncultured bacterium | reverse complement strand
ACAAATTTGCATTACAATTCTACTACGGGTATTTCTGTCCGTGAAAATCTATGATTATGGTAGTTCCGTTTTCAGCGTTTATAGCAACGGTCAATCTGTCAGCTAAAATATTATATTTCCTGGCTCTTTCATCGGCAATCAGACTTTCAACAGATTTACGAAAAGAAACCACATCATTTTTTTTGCTGATTTTACTAAGCTTATTAAAATATCTGCTCTTGCCATATTCTACACCGCCTTGAATTCAATTCCCGCATCCTTGATCTGCAATGCGGTATTTGTTTTTAGCCGGTCAAGCGTAATGTCCTTTCGGATAGTGAATAATCTCTTTCAGTTTTCGTAAAGTATATCAGCCGCAGAAATATTAGCGTAAGACAATACGCTATATAATTTACGCAAATTGCTTTGTAGATATTTTGCTTTACTCAAAATCATAGAATTTTTTTCCCTTCAGCTATATTAAGCAAATCAGGCAAGGCATATACCGACGGCATTCTGCCCCGACCTTTCCGCAAGGTTTTGATAATATCAGTTTTTGCCAGTTTTCGTAATAAATCATTAACGGTTACTTTATTTGGAATACCGGACAATTTAATGAAATCAACCGTATTGATAATTGGAGCCTTAAAGAAGGTATCCAGAGCAGGAACAGCATATTGCGAATGTGTGGTGTTAATAAATCCATCTTTCAGTTTCTCATATAAGCCGAGGATATTTCTAGCTTTTGATATGTTTGTACCTGATTGTATTATAATGGCTTGCAAGAAATATTCTATCCATTCCTGCCAGTTGTTTTCCGAGGTAATCGCTAATAACCCGTCGTAATAATCGTCCCGGTGCGTTTCCAGATACTCGCTCAAATAAAACATGGGACTATTAAGAGATCTTTTCATATAAAGAAACAGTGGAATAAGAAGCCTGCCGATACGGCCGTTTCCGTCCATAAAGGGGTGCAGTATCTCAAATTGGGCGTGGACAATGGCGAGCTGTACCAGAGGGTCGGAGAAATCATCCTGCAGTAAGAATTTTTCCCATTTTTCCAAATGTTCCTGCAAAATAAACGGGTCTGGAGGTACAAAACGGGCATTTTCAATGGGTGTACCCTTTTTCCCTATCCAGTTCTGGTCTTTTCTGAATCGCCCAGGTTCCTTATTTCTGCCGAGGACGCTGTCAAGCAGAACCTCATGAAGGCATTTTATAAAATTAAGGCTAATTGGCCGTTTTTTTAACTCATCCTCGGCAATTCGCAAAACTTTTCGATAGTTACTTATTTCTTTTATATCTTCATTTTTTGAGGCTGATTTCCCGGTATCAAGTCCAGCATCGTACTCAAGAACTTCTCCCAATGAGGCTTGTGTTCCTTCAATCCGTGACGATAAAACCGCTTCATTGGTTGTAATTGGAGAAAGCAGTACAGCCGGATTAATTAAACTTTGCAATAGTCCATCATATCTGGAGATTGCGGCGTTCGCCTTGCCGATAAGCGGCACTAACTTTTGCCAATCCAGATTTTCCGGCGGAAATTCATGGGGGATAAAAGGTTTCATGTTCTACACCGCCTTAAATTCAATTCCCGCATCCTTCATCTGCAATGCGGTATTTGTTTTTAGCCGGTCAAGTGTTATGTCCTTTCCTGGATTTAATCCAATAATCTTTTTGATGCTTGGGTTTAACCCTAATATCACCGGCTACATTTATTGATTATATTTTATTCGAAATTCTCCTCTTTTTTTCCCGCACAGGACATGCAGGTGTCTTAAAACGGGCAAATCTTATTATATTAAAAAATACCTTTTCGCTTTTTTCTTTGACACATATATATCGTTTCTTAAAAAACCTCCTCGGCATGTCCTACAACCTTTGTATATACACCATATCGCGTATATACTCTAAATTTAGTACGTTTTACGCCCTATAACGTTTAGTTCCCTAAAATAGTTGTAACATTATACCTGAAGGTTCCTCCTGCTTAATAATCATTAAGACAAATCCAAACCTTACAATCATTTATACAGCCTTTATATTTAATATAGCGCATTTACAGCCAGTTGTCAAGTAAATTTTATTTCTCAATACTTCATGTGGCCCCTGACACATCATTTCCTACATTTTTTTTTTCCATATCTCCTCTTATATTCAATCACCGATGAATACCTATAGAGTAGATTGATTTTTTGACCCCATTTGTTCAAGGAATCGGCCATTGACGATCTGGCGCGGCGTTGGATCAAACCTGATCAAGCGGTTAAAAAAAGAAAGGATAAAAACCGTGGAACCAATCTTGGAGCTTAATTTATTCTTGACTTTTTACTTGATTTGTATTACATTATTTTATCTTTGTTCTCCATTTTGCGCTGAATCGAAACACTAAAGAAGGAACTATTTTGAAAATTAAAAAACTATTTCCAATTTTCATTGTGATGATAAGTATTATAATAATTTCAGCAACCACCATTTTTTCACAATCTCTTCCATATCTGGGTCAAGCTTTTCCCGGCAGCTCTCCGGTAAGGTTGGTTCCTGATAACATGGTTGCAAATACTCAATGGCAGTATCATGGAACGCCTGCATTCTCGCCGGACGGAACTGAAATGTATTATTCAATCTACCGCTATAATCCGGGAAGAGTTGAATTATGGCGTACAGAATGTATTAATGGAAATTGGACTACTCCCCAAAAAGCCCCTTTTTCCAATGACAATTATGGAAATAACAATCCGTATTTTGCTAATCACAAAGATACTTTATATTTCCTTTCCCCCCGCTCCAACGGTTTTATTTTTAAAGTGGCAAGAACGAATGGAATATGGTCATCACCAGTTCCGTTGAACTTAAATATTCCGTCTGGTTATTATACTGGCTGGCAGTTTTCGATTGCAGATAATGGAAATGTTTATGCTGAACTAAGTAAAAGCGGAGAAGAAGATATTTACGTTTGGCGTTTTATTAATGGCCAATATCAAACCCCGGAAAAACTAATGGCAATTTGCAGCGCGCAATTGGATTTTACGCCATTTATCGATCCGGCGGAACGGTTTATAATGTTTGCATCAAGGCGCTCAGGCGGTTTTGGTAATACGGATTTGTATTTAAGCAAAAAAAAACTGGATGGGACATGGTCAACTCCAATAAACCTGGGTTCAACAATCAATTCCGGTGATGTAATTTCACCTATTATCTCTCGGGATGGAAAGTATTTTTTCTTTGAAGCCTGGATGCCTGATGGGGCGGGCGGCAATCCTTATTGGATGGAAGCAAATTTCATTGATGAAATAATTAGCGATTCTTCCATAATAGATGTTGATGGCAATGTTTATCATTCCATACTAATTGGTTCCCAGATTTGGATGGTTGAAAATTTAAAAACAACAAAATATAGAAACGGTGATTTAATTCCGAACGATTCATCAAATAGCGCTTGGGCAAATTCAACAACCGGAGCTTATTGCAATTACAATAATGATAGCCGTAATTCTGAGAATTATGGCAGATTATATAATTGGTATGCAGTTAACGACAGCAGGGGTTTAGCTCCCGACGGTTGGCGCGTTGCGACTGATGCGGATTGGACGGTATTAACAGATTTATTAGGGGGTGAAAGTGTTGCTGGCGGAAAATTAAAGGAAACGGGTACTGTTCATTGGGGAAATCCCAATAACGGCGCAACCAATGAAGTTGGTTTTTCGGCGCTTCCCGGAGGTTATCGCGCCAATTTTGAGGCTTATATCGGTCTTAACAGCATTGGCAGTTGGTGGACTTCAACGGCGAGCAGCGCCTCAGAAGGTTGGGCAAGAGGTATTTTCAATGATGCGGTGAACGTTGATAGAGGCGGTTATTATGAGAAAAAAATGGGATTTTCTGTCCGATGTATCAAAGACGACTCAGCAACAGATATCAAAGAAAACATAGGATTATCGAATAAACATAGGTTGTTTCAAAATTTTCCCAATCCCTTTAATCCAACAACAACCATAAAATATGAATTGAAGCATCAATCGCATGTAAAATTGAAAATTATTAATATACTTGGGGAAATAATTCTTGAAGCGGTTAATAAAATTCAGCCGGCTGGCGCGTATGAATATGAGTTCAACGCCTCTCAAATTTCGAACGGTATCTATTTCTATGTACTCAGCGCAGGAAATTATACCGAAGTAAAAAAAATGGTTTTCGTAAAATAAAAATTAGTGGAAACGAAAATATTATTGATAGACCATTCGGCCATTTAGGTTCTGCAGAAAGTGTAGAACGAGGGCTAAAATTATTTCAGACTAGTGCAAGTCCGGGAAATTAATTTAGAGCCAATTTGTAAACCAGAGGTAAATCAGAAACCGGAAAAACTGTTTTGGTTTCAATAAGCTTTTCACAAATTATTTACTTTATGACGGACAAATTCTTTTCCAATATCCACCCACCCCACTATCTACACACCTGAAGCGCCAAAGAGCCGATAAAGAGAACGCCATGAACTGGCGGAGGGATGAAAGCCATCTCCCTGCCTATTGGCTGACATATTTTTTTTGCTTGACATCTGACGGAACCGGCATTATATTGGCATAGGAAGCCATCACTTTTCACCGGGAGTGTCGCCATGCCCAAACGCATTCCGTACGGTTTGCAGTATTTCACGCAAATTCGCGATCAGCATTATTACTACATCGACAAAACCCCGTATATTGAAAAGCTGGAAAGCCTTGGCGAACCCTATCTGGTCTTCCTGCGGCCGCGTAAATTCGGCAAATCGCTGTGGCTCGACACATTGGCCACCTATTATGACATCCGGCGGCGGGACGATTTCAATCGGCTTTTCGGCGATCTCTATATCGGGCGGAACCCAACGCCTTTGCGTAACAGCTACTATATCCTGCGCTTCAATTTCAGTGGTATCCAGACCAGCGACGAAGCGACACTGAAACACAGTTTCAACATAAAAATTACTGGACCGCTAAACAATTTCCTCACTGCTTATCAGCTTCCTGACCTTCAATTTACTCCTACGGATGAGCCGGCATCGATTTTAACCCAATTTGTCGAGCATTGTAAACACTACCTGCGAGATCGGAAAATCTATCTGTTGATCGACGAATACGACCATTTCGCCAACGAACTCTTCAGCTTCAATTACGACCTGTTTCGGGACGTTGTTTCGAAAACCGGTTTCATACGCAAGTTCTATGAGGTGATCAAAGAAGCGTCGGGTCCGATCGTCGAGCGCATTTTCATCACCGGGGTCTCGCCCATCACCCTCGACAGCCTCACCAGCGGCTTCAATATCGCCAAATCATTGACCCTGCGCGGAGATTTCAACGAGATGCAGGGTTTCACCGAAGAAGAGGTTCAATACCTGATCGACGATCTGGGCTATCCCATCGATATTCAGGAGATGCGGGACTATTACAACGGCTATCTGTTTTCGCCCGATGCGGAAACACGGGTTTACAACAGCGACATGGTTCTCTATTTTTTGAGTGAATACCGGAATGGGTATAAAGCCCCGGCGGAAGTATTGGACATCAACATTGCTTCGGATCATAAGAAGCTGGAACGGATTCTCGAGCCGACGGGGGAACGGCGCGCGATC
>CAZWDO010000048.1:0-5778 GCA_964632485.1 uncultured bacterium | reverse complement strand
TGTTTTGTTAAGTTGTTTTTAACCTCGTTCTCCATTTTCCGCTGAACCAATACACTACCCGTGTTTTGTTAAGTTGTTTTTAACCTCGTTTTCCATTTCCCGCTGAACCAACACATTATCTCTATATCGATCCGCTGGCTCTCTGCGTTCAGTTGAATCGATTCCACATACCAGGGTTTCTCTATATGCAATGCTAATGCAAAAAGCTGTTCCTTCGTCATCTCCATGGGTCGTTCCTTTCAGTTTCAAAAGGGTGAATGCAACGGTATAATGCACCATTATTTCACAAAAAAACAGCTTTAATATAGTGAATTAATAATCATTTTTCAATGACCTTTTTACTAACTCAATTCTGTTTTAAAATCTATCTACCCACCTAAATTGCCAAAGAGCCGAATAAGGAAAACCTTACTACTGGTTACATCTTATCTAAATAGGTTCCAGCTTCGGCGATTCCAGTTTTTATTCTCTTATTTATCAATACTGCCACTTCGTAATCCTGTGGAAGAGAATAATGCTTATTTTCGTAGTTATCATTGTAGTCTTTATAAGAAATAACAAGCCTGTAAGACGGATATTTCATCTCAACAGTTTGGACACGCTCTACTTCCACATTCGTAATTCGGTCATAAGGCAGTACCATTGCATTCCACATCGAAAGGCGAATGACCAGACAATCATCAAAGTCGAAAATTCCGTAATGGATTTTATTTTTCGCAGTTACTACAACCAACTCCATTAAAAACTTAGCTATCAGCAAAACAACTGCGCTTGTTGATATAATTGCAAGCATCGATAAAAAAAATAAAGATACGATGCTTACATCATTTGTTTCATTGGACATCTTCGCATATTCCTGAAAAGGAGCAGGAACGAATACGTAAGCAACCAACAATGCAATTGCAAGAAAAAAACCGTAAAACAGCAGCCCCAAGAAACCGTGGGTTTCCTGATAAAAAACAGTTACACCTTTGGGTGGTTGTGCTTTAGACCAGTAAATGCTTTTATACGGCTCGGGAACACTCCATGGCCAAGTAGTATATATGGTTTTTGACTCTTTAGACATAGCTGTATTTTTTGTTATAAAAAGCGTGTTTTACAAATTCACAGTCCGTGCATAATCCACTACTATTTTTTGTATCCGTTCTGCTTCTTTCAGGTTATAGAGTTGTATTTCGAACAACCTGATGTTGCTATAAGCTTCTAAAAATTCGAGATATGCACCGTTTTCGTTTCGTATATCCAGCATTCCGACATCCTCCCATTTTATGTTTTCAATTCGTATAAGCGGTATAAACCACATCAACAAGTCAAGCCTTATTCCACTCCCCGATAATTTAATGCGCTGGCGCAATGACAATAGGCTTAGCCAAAAAAAGGTCATGGACAAAAACGCCGGCATGAACTCATGATTTTTGAGGGTTGCAAAGAATCCATAAAAAGCTGACAGCGGTAATAAAATTACAATAAAAATTGCTATCGGTAACCACATCGGCATACGTTTAAAATGTATGATCCTTTCTTTTACCGTATTTTTCGTGCCTTTTTTGTCCGTATTTTTTTCTGTTAGGGATTGGGCAAAATCCGATTTATCAGTTACAGTATAAGGATATTTTGTGAAATCGAGCACAGGATTGTCCAGAAACATAACGATACTGTACAAAATAGTTTGGTGAACAGCATGCAAACGATGTTCTTTTAAAAGCTTGGCATTAGGCAGTAAAGGTGTTTGCCCAGGATCGGTGTACACTTTTTGGCTTACAGTATTATACGCTTCAGTTATTCGCTGCATGAATGCTTCATTTGTTTCTGATTCTTCGGGTACAACATAAGCAGTAACATACATATTCAAAAAACGGTCTGCTCCTGTAATACTATCCGATGAAGGCGTAGTGTAGCGGTAGCTGTAATGCAACAACAAAGCGTTATTCGGTATAATAATGATATCGTGTTCAGGCGCTCCCGTAACCTGTTGTTGAATACTCCGCTTATGAACGTCGATTTCGTAACCCGATGTTGCACTTTTTGCCAAGAAGAGACTTCCGCTCCAAAAAATAGAAAAAACCACAAGGCTTAACATTGACAACCGAATGATAAATGTACTAATATCGTAATCGGAAATTATCAGAAATTGTAGCGCAAGCAACCAGACAAAAATATTGAAAAAAAGTGCATGCGAAAACCATGTAACCGAACTTTTGTTCACTAATTTGATATTGCCATTAGGCTTAGTTGTTATTGAATAATTATTTTGTAACATGGTATTTGATTTTTGATTAAAGTTTTTATTATCCATAAATATACCCCAAATTGATTATGCTCAATTTAACTTTGTCAAAACTGTCGGGCAAAATTTGAGATATATAACAGTCGTCAATAACTGATTTAGCTTTACGAATCATTGTCTGTGCCTTATTCTTAAATTTTACGATTAAGCGTCCAACATATTTCTCATAATCCGGTAGGTCTTGATATTCATAACCAACACCGTCGAGTATATTCAAGTCCTTCGTTACTTGTCCAATGTGAAGTAGCAACCATAAATCTTCTTTTGGCGTAATTTTAACAAATCCAATGGTTGTTTGTCCTTCTTTGTATGATTTGTTATTATTGTAATTCCAATACTGTCCTTCAAGCATTGTTGATATGTCGCCATTCTTATAAAGTTCTATCGGGTTCCAATTTTGAGCGAACATCAAATTGAATCGAATCTTCACGTTGTTAAGATTGTCAAGTCGCAATATATCGTTTAGTTTCATGCTGTTCATTCACTTAAATACTTTCTTTTCGGTTGTATCGTACTACCATTGGCTATATCGCGCGGGTGGTATGGTTAGTAAGAGATTGCGGGGTTCTTACTTATCCAGTTACAGTATATTTTGAAGCGGGTTACTGCGCCTCGCAAACCACTGATACCCTTATTAACTATACCGCATGTTATGCGCTGGTATTATCTATGTTGCCAATTCTTTTCCACCTTAAATAAAATCTTATCAACTTGGGTAGCTAAATCAAATATATCAACGGACCCCATATTTGTAAGTATAATTATCGTTGTTTGTTTCTCAGGATAGTAATAATTCCAAGTATGCCAACCACTACTATTACCTGCATGACCTACGCATTCTGTATTTGAGTTTTCTATTAGCCAAATATATCCAAATTGTAGTTTATAGTTTTCGGCTACCATTTCTGTATATTTCGTAGTCATTAATTTCACATATTCGCTGCTAACAATTTTGTTTGAAAAAACTGCATTATCTATTTTGTATAAATCATTTGCACTGCTCCATGCGCCTCCCGCTGATAAAGGTACAAAACCGTAGTCATAATTATACGCATTCGGTTTATATCCAGTAGAATCTTTTCTGTATCCAATTGCATATTCCCTTTGCTTGTCAGTCAATGTCCAATAAGGGGTAAAACAAGTATTTTCTAAGCCCAAAGGTTTTATTAGAAAGTCTGTAATATATTGTTGAAAATTTAATCCTGTAATTTTTTCAATTACAGCTCCTAAAATCATACATCCTCCAGTGGAGTATAAACAACTATCCCCTGGTTTATAATCTAAAGTCATAGTTCTTATATAAGGAATGTGGTCAGTACAGTTTTTTATAGAACCGTCGTACTTAAATCCTTTTGCAGCATAAAACTGTTTAACACCTGCTGAATGTGTTAAAAGATGGTGTATCGTCATGACATTCCCTTGGGGCAATCCTTTTATATACTGACCAATTGTGTCGGTATAATTCAATTTTCCTTGCTCAGCGAGCTTTGTTATAGCAAGGCTGGTAAAAATTTTTGATCCTGAGGATAAATCAAATCTTGTATCTGATGTGTTTTGTATTTTATTTTCTCTGTCTGAAAATCCATACCCTTTTGATAACAGTACTCCAGAACTGTCAGCAATTAATACTGCTCCTGAGAATAAATCAGAATTTGTGAGATGCGTAAATAAGCTATCTACTTTTAAAATACTTGCAGATTGTGCTGATAACTTCAATAATGCAAATAAACTTATAAGAATTAGTATTATCGTTTTATTCATTTTTTCATTTTAATAATTTCAGATTCATATAGCAGTATCTTACTTGCGCATAACGTTTGTGTATAATTGTTGTTCTTATACAGCCAAATTGGAGGGATAAGAACAATTGTTTATATTTTTCTTTTATAGCTGAACACATATTACGGGTTTTATCCTTTTCAATTGAGATTTAACCTTTTCCAACGCTGTCGCGCCTCAATGTAACGGTTGCCATAAACTTCCCATGATTTCATTTAAATTATTATACATTGCCCAAGCTCATTTGTCAAGTCTTTTTTTTCAGTTCTAAATTTTTTTTACTGTTAGTTTATTCCAATAAATGCACTCTAAGACAGTTTATTTCAGGATATATTGTTTTGCTTCAGATGAAGATGGGAAAAAATGATAATGGGTTGAAATCAATAAACAACATTATAATGTGGCCGTAACAATTCCTTGGGATTCGCTCCGGGCGCGATTAGTCCTTGACGCAACGAACAGAGAACCCGAGCCGATAGTAGCTGCTGACCAAATAGGCCCCGCTTCTACCTGGTTCCCAAATTTGCAGACTATATGCGATACCGTCTTCACATTGCGAGGAAGACCAGAAGCTAGTGTCGGTACCCTTATCGAGAAAATTATTGTGACTGAAACGACACCCGCCCAGCAATGCGTTGAAACCTGAGTATCCACCATTTATCAGGGCGTCATATTGTTTATGCTCATCTGTTCCGACCGCATCCAGCAATTCCTCAAACTCTTTCTGGCTGGGCACATGCCAGCCTTCAGGCGCCAATCCACGAGGGTCGATCACGGCAAACCAGTTGTACAGCTTGCCATATATCTTTCCGTTCTCGGCGTCATTGTCGTAATAACACCACGCGGGCCGTTTCGCTTCGCTAGCCATTTTCCATTCTTTACCGTCCTGAACTTCTGGAATTTTAGTGTTGTTCCGGAAATGATCGATATCCAGATTTTTCGCCATCCAGATTTGATTCCCAATATGCACTGTCTTGAATAGTTCTTCAAAAGTAGCATCCGGGAATAGAAGTGAGGAGGATGGTTCATTTTTATTAGTAGTTTCTTGCTTAGATACCTGCTGATTGAATTGGTCGCCAAGTTGCGCGCTGCCACAAGAGAAGATTTTCCTCAACCAATTCATTCGTACACTCCTTTGTTGGAGGCTTCCGGTTTAGTTCCTTCCCTCTTACTGCACACGATTATTCAAAATTCTCACATCTAACCTGCACTCATTACTCGGTTCTATTACATTTACCGTTTTATCAAATATACAAAAGAATTTTTTTTTTGCAAGAAAAAAGCAATATCTTAAAAAAATTGGTCAGAGAGACCTTTTGATATGCCCCCGCCTCGTTCATTCATATTCCCTTTGTCCTACGCCGCAACCCACAGCCGTCTGAGTTCTATAACCTTTGCCGGTTCATGGCGGGTGTCGATCTCGTAACCCCAATCCTCATCGCGGGCGCAATCCTGTTTAAAGAGCAAACGCACTCCCTGACCGGGCGCCATCAGCTCCTTCACGATCTCGACAGCAGGGTTGGGGCGAAATGTTTGGCGTACTAATCGTCCATCATTATCCAGCCATCTCCATACAAATAGAACAGGGCATGGCATTCCGCCCGATCGAATCGCCACATTATTTGCCTTATCTTGTAAATATAATTTCAAGCTTCGCGCAGATAGTAGTTTTTTCTGAAATTTTCCTTTTTCAATTGACAAACAGAATTTAT
>CAZWDO010000047.1:0-5980 GCA_964632485.1 uncultured bacterium | reverse complement strand
GCGAGGAAGGAGAAGAACCCATGACATATTTAACAAGTTTTGACGAGATCATTTTACAGGAGAAATACGAGCAGGGATTGAAGGAGGGTAAGTTGGAGGGGAAATTGGAGGGGAAATTGGAGGGGAAATTGGAAGGTAAGTTGGAAGGAGAAATAAAGGGTAAGTTGGAAGGCGCCCGGGATGTATTGATCAGTATGATGAAGGCGCGTTACGGGGAGGTTCCTTCGGAAAC
Organism: uncultured bacterium; assembly: GCA_964632485.1. GTDB lineage: Bacteria > JAGOEH01 > JAGOEH01 > JAGOEH01 > JAGOEH01 > CAZWDO01. The sequence continues at coordinate 5,748 of CAZWDO010000047.1, read as the reverse complement.
GATGTTGAAATTGAAGCGTATCCGGCAGGTGGAGAAGATAGAAGCGCTCGCGCGTCAGGTATTGGCGACGGAGGATATACAACAATTAAAATTGTAAGTGAGAATCTGAGCGCCGCCGTTGCGGTTTATAAGGATCTATTTGGGATATGGAATCGGTCAACTGAATAACGGTTTCGGTTATTGGCGGCGGAGGGCCGTCGGTGAGACTCGGGAAAGCGCGCAGGTAGCGGATAGATGGGGGATAACTTGCGGAACGGCCCCTGAGATGTCGGGAGAGAGGGAGATAACCCGCAACCGGCGCGCTGGCGGGAAGCCGTCAAATAGTTGCCATAGACAAACGATTTGGAAAAAATTCCCTGTTTTTGAGGCAAAAAATGCGATTTGTGTAGAATATTTACCTGTTTTTTAGATAGAAAATCGATTTATCGTAGAATAATTCCCCATTTTGAACAGATTTTTAAAAAGTTGACAGAATCGTAAAACGCAACTCGTTGGCCGATAATGGATTAAGATATGGTATAATTCTGGCATGAAAACTGCATATATATTATTGGCGCCAATGACTCCAAAAATGAGCGATCCCAGATGCGTCGAATCAACGGCGCGGGCGCGGTTGGAGAACCCGCCGCCGCGAGGGATCCGGAAGAGGGACGCTCGTGTTGCTGACCGCAAGTCTTGGAACCTATTTGACCGGTTCGCCGCATTCGCGTTTAAAGTCGGCTGATGAGCATCCATCAATTCCGATAAATTGATTATAATGAATTGCAGGCAAAAAAAACTCCGGGAAAAAGGACCGGGAGATTGAATCAAAAACGCAAGGAGCCGTGATATGAAAAAGGTAATGGAATTGAAACGCAACGAAAGGATTCCGAACGCATGGATGGAGATTGTCGTGATACTGTTCGAATAGCGACATCATCAGGTAGAATGCTATCCCGATGTTGGTCAAACTTGGATTTTAAATATAGCAATCTAAGTAATTACAGGTTCAATCACGTGCAGTCAATTCCGGTCAATTCCGGTCAGGTTCAGTCAATTCCGGTTTTGGGCGGGTTGCAGCATTGGAAGCCCGGATTACGCGTCAGGGAGTCTCATATACCGCGAGGAGGGGCATCATTCTCCGCTCGGTTGCATCTCAATTATCTGCCGTTATTACCTGAAATGTCTCACTCATCCGCTGGTGGCGCGGGCGCGGTCCATAGCTCTGCGTCCGCTCGCATATTTGTTCGAACACCGTCGCGCCAATTTCATGTATGCCGAGTTCTGCCGCTATCATTAAATCTTTTAAACTGCCCTGTAATTTAACAAGGAAAAACTCTATTTTAAAACACTTAATTAAAAGGATGTAGCCTAATGAATCGACACAGATGCATATATGGACTTTTTATAATCATGATAACTTTCTTGTTGATTAATTGTTCAAAAGAAAATGATCTATCACAAAATAAGTCTATGCAGAAAAGTAATTACAATCAAAATGAATTCGAACAAATTATTGATAACGATACTCGATTTGATATCGAGAAAGCAAATCAGGCTTTAGAAAATCTGTCTGTCGCTCTTGCAATCGCTCTGAAGGATCAGGAACTTCGATGTGAAATCAAACAAGAAGCGCTGAAAAAATTTGATGGCGATTATGAAATGCTTTATTCTAACATCAAAAATAAGATTTTCAAAAGAGAGAAAACTTTACTCGATATACTTGCTGAAGGTTATCTTACTTATCAATATGGGAAAGGAAATCAAACGAAGAAAAATGTATGCCGTGAAAAACTTGCTCAAGCGACAAAAATGATTCCAAAACTAAATATTGCCGTCCCGGTCCATTGTGAACAATGGAATACCGAGCATCAATTGCCTTGGGTGACTTTTTGGCCATGTGGAATCAATGATAGTGAGGTGAAAGAACTCAGAGCATTTGACAGTGAAGGCGTTTGCCATATTCTTGATGTTGACTTAACTACGGATATTCCGATAGTTGTACTCGGAATCAATGAACGAACCGATAAAGATGGCAATTTACGTTCATTGCATTTTACCGAAAGCGGGTCGATGCTGATGATAGATAACAATAATTATCAAGAATCCATGCTTTATAAATCTAAGGAGCATTATTCATGGGATTTAATTGTTGATTATTTCTGGTTAAGAGATGATCACGAACCTGCTGGAAAAGGTCAGGCAGAAATCTATATAAAAGTAAAAATCAATAACATTGAACAGAATCACAGGATACCGGATGCGGATTGGGCAGTTGAGGAGGATGATGGCTGGTGGAATGTCTGGCATTATGAAACAAATTATTGGGATTCTAATATCATGAATAGTGAAGTTCGCGCGAAAATATGGGAAGATGATGATTGGCCGGATGGCGACGATACGGTAGTAAGTTGGGATGAATGGGTTTTCGGGGGTCTAAAAACCTTTTCGAATGTGGGCCAATGGGATGGATATTATGACATCAAATCGGAAAAAACCGGCTGGGATATGCAAGTGCGTTATTTTTCACAAGTGAACAATTAAGTCACATGTCAACATCTTTAACAAGGTAAAATGAAATGAGCAAGCTTTTTATTGCCGAGTGGGCATTGATGATGATTTTATCCTATTCTGTTCTGTATGCTGAGATAGGTGGATTTGTTGGATTGACCGCTTCAAATTATACGGGAAAAGGTGTCGAGTCAAGTAAATATCTCAATGGTATTTCAAAATATGAAATTGGTGGTTTTTATAATAGGAAATTTTACCGGAATTATGGTATGGAAATCGATTTCATTTATTGTTTCAAAGGGGCGATATTTGAGGAATTTCTGAATGTAAATGCCACCCCCGGGAACGCACTAATGGTTACCAGAACCATTAGCGCGGATTATTTGGAGATACCAATATTATTTAATTATGTTCTTCCGCAATGGAAAACGCTTTTTCCAAAGGTATTCATAGGGCCGACGTTTAACTATCGTTTTACTGATGACTATGAATACTCTCATAAGGATGAACCAAATTTCAAGGATGAATTCGAGCTGGAGAAAACGGATTATGGTCTGACGTTCGGCGGGCGCATCGGGTTTATGCTGGATGACAGGAACACCCTGTCAGTCGATTTTCGCTATGTTCGCGGCCTGAAAAAGGTGAATGCGAAAGCGAACGACGAGATCTACAACAACAGCTTTGAGGTGATGTTCGGTTATTATCGCCGCTGAACCCGATTTCGGGTTTTCGTCAAGACAAGTCTCCCCTTTCGCCGGAAAGGGGAGCGTCAGGCGATTGATCCGCCCGGTTTCCGCGGTTCGCCCAAGTCCGAAGGCCGGCTGGCTCCCGTGCTCGTCGGCCACGCCTGGGTGGAAACCTGACTCGAACCCTCTCTCCGCGAATTCTCCCCGTGCCTCTACATAGATTACAATTCACAGTTCCCGGTCGTCTCGCGGCCATATCTTTTTTACCGCGGTTGATTCAGTGAGTGAAAATCTAAAGTTTATCTTGGGCAGCAGTGAGGCTTCAATATTGAATATACCCTCTAATATTATGCGCTGCAGTGGATAATGAATCGAGAATGGCATATCGACTTTAACTTAATATTGATTCCAATTCGTGAATATTGACATTGCCGTCATACTGTAGCGCTCGATTGCGCGCGTTGCGTGCGAGTCGAGAGCGCAACTTTTCATCCTCGATCAGTTGTTTCAGTTTTTCCATCATCTCAAATTCCGAAGTAACCGCAAAACCGGTTTGCCCATCGACGATCATCTCCGGGTCGTAATAATCAAAGGCTATAACCGGCAATCCGCAAGCCATGGCTTCCACAATGACATTTGGAAACCCCTCATGGACGGAGGTCGATACAAATATATGGCAGGTCGGAAGGAACTCGGCCAGGTCGGATTGTTTCATCACTCCCGGCAAATGAAGATTCTCGATATGCTCTTTTTGTTTTTTCCGGAGAATCTGTTCATAATAGCCGCGATGGCCGATCCAATAAAAATCCGCTGCGGGAAATTCCCGGGCAAGATTGGCGAACAGAAACGGATGTTTGTGAACCAACATGGAGCCAACGTTGACGACGCGTATTTTACCAGATAACAATCGCTCAATATTTTTGAACATCGACGTATCATAAGATAAATGGATGAGAGGAATTTCCCGGCCGCAATATTGCCGAACGTCCGCTTGAATCTGGCGGCTGATGGCGATGGGCAGATCGCTTTGGTTCATGATCATCCGGGATACGCGGCTGCCGGGGTAGGGAAAACGGTTGACAATGCAGAATATCAGTCGCTTCGGGTCGCGAAACATCCGGCGTAGGAGCAGATAACTCATGGAGATTTCATCGATTTTACCGGCAATGATATAATTGTATCGTCTTGAAAAAAGAAGAATGAATATCTGTTTAAGAAAACGCAAAATGAAATGGTTTGACGATAATCCAAGAAAATGGATGTTGTGCCGTGAATCGAGGTCTTCCCGGGGCGATCCGGTAAGAAAAAAGGTGATATCATACTTCGTGGGATTGAGGTATTTCGCCCAAGATGCCGCATCGCGGTCCTGTGCCTGGATGCTTTCTGCGTTTGCATCCGCGAGTAAGAGAATTTTAATCGTTCGGCTCATTTAGCGCTGCTTTCTGGATTGGTTGAATATATCCCGCAAGGAGATATAAGAAATCCGCTAAGTTGAATCACGCATTGATTGTTAGAATCCAAAAAATCATTTGCAATATATCATGTACCATTGCTATATGCCGTTCCTGAGCGCCCACCATCTGTATTTGACCAACTATTGCCAATAAATGGAATAGAATTATAAGTCGGATTAGAAATGATTGGAATCATCCCGAGCGCTCCCTTGTGTTGATTCATTAGAAAACGGAAAATAAAACCAACACTAACTTAATATAATATAAGTGTAAAGTCAAGAATAAATTGATCAGATTGGTTGCTTTCGAGTTTCTTCCTTTTCCCTTTAGGCGCTTGCGTCAGTTTGTCATTAGGCATGAATGCCAGTTGCGAGCATTCGCATGATTAGTCCTGTTTTTTTCATGTGTTCTTCCTGTCGGTTTTATGGTAATATACATTGAACACGCGGATTGCCTGGCAGTTAAAATTATTTGTCCGGACTATTAGGTTTTCCTGGGCTCATGCATTGTCATTCCGCGCTATCTTTGCCGACATTTCGGACCCCGATCCGGAATCCATGGGCAATTCTCTTTCCTCAAGGTGATTCATTTACCGGCATATTCCCCGGAATACAACCCGGTTGAATAAATATGGCGGTGGATTAAACCCAGAGAGCATGGAACTCGATCACTGAAGAATGGATTGAAGGAATTAATGAAGCGATTTCGTATTATATGCTGGCATTGGAGAGAAGGGCGCCGGGTAAGTCCATTGCAGGTCGGTATCGCGGGATCTGGATCTGGATCTGGGCAAATTTAATATAGATATTTATGCAGTGTTGCTTAGAAGAAGCGGTGATTGTTTATTCGACGGAATCTACCCGAACCATGATTACCGAACCCGGTAAAATTCACACACGTTTTATTGAGGAGTTGCATTTACGCCAGTTCAATACCAGTTGATTTGCCCCCACCAGTGTTAAACTAAATTTTTCATTGGCGTTTAATGAGTTAACTGATATCTTCAACTCTTTGTGACGAAACTCCCGGTAATATAGGAAATGATGATGCAGCCTCCATTTTGATGGCTATTTCAGTCAAGCGGTAAAAAAAGACTTGATTTTTAAAATATTGTAATT
>CAZWDO010000046.1:5824-6617 GCA_964632485.1 uncultured bacterium | reverse complement strand
AAGGCGTCAACGGTACCCTCGATTCGGTGATCGGTCCCTTGAATGTGGCCGCCGAGTACGTTGACCGCATCAGTAAAGGCGATATCCCGCCCAGGATCACGGATAACTATAAAGGCGATTTCAACGAAATTAAAAATAACCTGAATGGGTGCATCGATTCCTTGAACGGCTTGATCGGCGAAATGAACAATATGTCGAAAGAACATGACGCGGGTGATATCGATGTCAAGATTGCTGTCGAAAAATTCCAGGGCGCGTATCGCCAGATGGCCGATGGCGTCAACAAGATGGTATTTGGCCATATTGAAGTCAAGAAAAAAGCGATGGCATGCCTCAAGGAATTCGGCGAAGGCAATTTCGAGGCGCCGCTGGAGAAATTCCCCGGAAAGAAAGTCTTTATCAACAATACGATTGAACAAGTGCGCGCCAATCTGAAAGCTCTGATCATGGATGCGGTGATGCTCAGTAAAGCCGCGATAGATGGCAAGCTGGATACGCGCGCCGACGCAACCAAACATCAGGGCGATTTCCGCAAAATCGTAGAGGGCGTCAACGGGACACTTGATTCGGTGATCGGGCCGTTGAACGTGGCCGCCGAGTACGTTGACCGCATCAGTAAAGGCGATATTCCGCCCCGGATCACCGATACCTACAAAGGCGATTTCAACGAAATTAAAAATAACCTGAATCAGTGTATTGACGCTGTGAATGCGTTGGTCGCCGATGCGCTGATGCTCGGCAAAGCCGCGATAGAGGGCAAACTGGACACGCGCGCTGACGCCATGAAACACCA
>CAZWDO010000046.1:0-5814 GCA_964632485.1 uncultured bacterium | reverse complement strand
ACACCAGGGCGATTATCGCAAGATGGTGGAGGGCGTTAACGGGACCCTCGATTCGGTATTGGGACCGATCAAGGAAGCGGTGAACGTATTGCAGTTGATGGAGCAGGGCGATTTAACCGGCCGCGTGCGCGGTGAATATCGCGGAGACCATACGCTGATTAAAAACGCGCTCAATAACTCGCTGGATAACATCAATCAGATATTAGCGGCTGTGCAAGTGGCTATCGACCAGGTAGCATCCGGCTCCCAACAGGTATCGAACGCCAGCCAGTCCTTGTCCCAGGGCGCGACCGAACAGGCAGCGTCGTTGGAAGAAACCTCCAGCTCCATGCAGGAAGTGGCGGCGCAAACCAAGACCAATGCGGAAAATGCCAATATGGCCAACACTCTGGCGCAAAAAGCCAAGGAACAAGCCACCCAGGGCAATTCCCAGATGAAGGATTTGATGAAGGCCATGACCGAGATCAATGAGTCGAGCAAGAATATTTCGAAGATTATTAAAGTGATTGACGAAATAGCGTTCCAGACCAATCTGCTGGCCTTGAACGCAGCGGTGGAAGCGGCTCGCGCGGGACGGCACGGCAAGGGTTTTGCCGTAGTAGCCGAGGAAGTGCGCAATTTGGCGGCCCGCAGCGCCAAGGCAGCCAAGGAAACGGCCGAAATGATCGAGGGCGCGGTAAAGCGCGCCGAGAACGGCCAGCAAATCTCTTCCAAAACCAATGAAGTGTTGGCGGAAATCGTGTCGGGTTCGACTAAAACCGGTGATGTCGTCAGTGAAATCGCAGCCGCATCCAATGAACAGGCCCAGGCGATCACCCAAATCAACCAGGGTCTCAATCAGATTTCCCAGGTAACCCAGCAGAATACCGCCAATGCCGAAGAAAGCGCCGCAGCGTCAGAGGAGCTGACCGGCCAGGCTGTGCAGTTGCGCGCCATGATCAACCGGTTCCGCATCAGCGGTTCCGCTGATTCCGGCCGAAACCAGGGACGATTCAATGCCTCTCAATCTGAGGTTAAATCCCTAAAATCCGGCGAACAAAATCGCGGCATGATTTCCGAAAAATCGAGTAAAGTCGTTAAACCCAATGATATCATTCAATTAGATGATGATGAGTTCGGCAAGTATTAATTGCATCTTTAACTAAATAGTTTTATATGTCTCCGCTGGGAGGAACGCTTGTTTCTCCCAGCTTTTTATGTCCTATACTTTCGATAATCGCCCTGGGTAGCGGTTGATTTAAAATCCACAAATGACATGGGACAATAATCACCATATATCGTCATGAGGATTTATAAATCAATGGCATCATATTTTTAGTTATTATTTTTTTCTTCGTTTGAATGGCCGGTTAAAAACTGCAGCAAAATATGATAGGAATTTTTTTTCTCCAAATGAATAATCTTGCCCTGAGCCTGACAACTTGTTCCGTCATTAAGCCGGAAATGGCTTGAAATAAAATCTTCTTTCCCGACCAGGGCATCCTCCAATTTCTTTTTCAAATTACTATGTTTAAAGATATTGTTTTGGAGTAAAAAAAAATCTTTCGCTAAAATATTTTCGGTGGTTATATGAAATAGCTGATAAAAAAAATTATTGGCGATTATTACTGAATTTTGATCGTCAAGGATTACAATCGGATAAGAGCTCATGTCAAAAATTGCGCGCAATAGCAATTCTTTTTCTTCGAGTTCGTATTGGATTATTTTCTGGTTGCTGATATTGGAAAACGTAAGGACGGCACCATCAATTCGATTATCAATCGTCCGGTAGGGCACTATTCGCATGATGTACCAGGTATGATTTTTTGTCATGATTTCTGTTTCAAAGGGGACAAGTTTATCAATAACCGACTGCAGATCGGAGTACATGGTATCATAATCCAGGTTGTTGGCTATATGCTTCAGGGGTCGGCCAATATCGGAATTGATTAAATTAATAATCTGGGTGGCGGTTTCATTGTAGCGTTTAATGCGCATTTGATTATCTACAAAAATTGTCGCTATTTCGATTCCGTTTAACAAATTACGCATATCATCCTTAATGGAGTAAAGTTCTTCAAGTTTACTTTGGAGTTCGGCATTCATCGTCTGCATTTCCTCATTCATGGACTGCAATTCCTCTTTTGAAGACTCCATTTCTTCATTTGCGCTTTGCAGTTCTTCATTGGAAGACTGCAATTCCTCATTGGTTGATTTAAGTTCTTCATTGGATGATTCCAGTTCTTCGACTATTGTTTGCTGGTTTTCCCGAAGATTCTGCAGTTCCTGTTCCAATTCAGTAATCCGGAATTCCCGTTTTTTATTCACGGAACCACTCTGGGTATCTGATTGTTCAATGGAATCAGATTCCATTTCAGCATCGGTAAAAACCACCATGAGATTATCGGCCAGTTCCCGTGGTTGTGTGAGTGAAATCACATGGAGGTTGACAGATTGATTGCCGGTATCGGTTTTAACTATAATTCCATAACGGCTAATTCGATTTTTAGTTAAGGCGGATTTCCGGATGGCGAACGAAATTTCTGTCCGCAATCCCTCGCGCGCCAGATCAATAATGTTATGGCTGGGGGGGCCGCTGGTATGTTCGAGGTATTTGCCGGTGTGCCCGTGGATATGAAGAATATTTCCCCTGGGATCGACCAGAACCGATGTGGGCGTAAATTGCTCCAAAATTGCCCTCTGCGCTAATGTTGTGACGGTTTCTTTTTTAAATGGGGGGATTTCTTTGGGACTACTGGTTTTTACCAGTGACATGTTTGAGCCTGTGGGGAAATTGATCGAGCCGATCAGTGATGGCGGTACTTCCTTCCGTTTAAATATCTTATAGGGGTTGTCCAGGGGATGAAAAAGATGGGTGAAATTGCCAATAGTTTCAGATGTACCCAGAAAAAGAATTCCGTCTTTTTGGAGTGTATAGTGGAACAATGGCATTATTTTTTTTTGGGCGTCTGAATCAAAATAAATCAGTAAATTGCGGCAACTAAGCATATTTAAGCGGGAAAAAGGCGGATCTCCCAGAACATTTTGAGTTGAAAATATTGCGCTCTCGCGAATTTCTTTGTGGGTTCGGAAAAAATGTCCTTCCTGGGTGAAATATTTCTTCAAGCGCTCTTCACCGACATCCCTGGCGATACTTTCAGGATAAAGGCCCATCCGGGCTTTTTCTATCGAAAACTCGTTGATATCGGTGCCAAAAAGTTGCAGATTGATCTTTTGAGGCATTCGTTCAATCACTTCCTTGATGATAATGGCCAGCGAATATACTTCTTCACCCGTTGAGCATCCCGGAACCCACACCCGAAAAGTTGAATTATCTTCCATTTTTGAAAGTATATCCGGCAGAATGTCGGTTTTAAGGGCATCATACGCTTTTATATCCCGGAAAAAAGAGGTCACTCCTATCAGAAATTCCTGGAAAAGCTTATCGACTTCGTTCGGATTTTCTTGTAGAAAATGGATATATTGTTCATTTTTGTTGATAAAATTCATTCCCATTCTGCGATTAATACGTCTTTTAAGGGTATTCTTTTTATAGGTTGCAAAGTCATGGCCAGTTCGCGCGCGAATGAGTGAAAATATTTTTTTCAGCCAATTTTGTTCGATGTTTTCAGAGGAATGGGGTTCGATATGCTCAAGCTGGATTAAATAGTTGAAATAGTGGTGAAGTAGTTTCGGCATATCTTCCGGTTTGCATACGGCATCTGCAATTCCACTGGCAATCGCGCTTCCGGGCATTCCGTCATAAGCCGCCGATTTCTCGGTCTGCACCAGCACCAATCCATCAACCCGTTTAATTTCCTGAATCCCGATTGTTCCGTCTGTTCCCGTACCGGAAAGAATAATCCCCGCTGCTGACGCTTTTTTATCAAGGGCCAATGAACAAAAAAAATTATCAATAGCCATCGTGGGCTGGGTTTTAGTTATATCCAGTAATTGAAAGGTTGATTGAAATATATGGATAATTTTACCCGGAGGAACTACATACACATGATCAGGCTTGACGATCTCGCCATCCTGGGCGGTAGTGACGGTTATTGGCGACACTTTTTGAATGATTTCGGCCATCATACTCGGTTTGTCTGGAGGGATGTGGATAACGACAATATAAGCCATCGCCGATGAAACGTCAACATTTGAAAAAAAAAGTTTCAATGCTTCCAGTCCGCCCGCGGACGCTCCGATGCCGACAATTGGAAAAGATAGGTCGGCTACTCTTTTATCAGTCATAATACCGCTTAGATGCCCGGTATTTAAGGGAATACCTGTTTGGGGCGATGATGGATTCGTTTTTTTCGTTCAGATTGCGTTTAATCATTCCTGATATCCTCCTGATTTCAACATCTGTGGATATTATAAAGTTGGGTTCGGCAACATTGACATCGTCTCAATATAATATAGCTGTTTTTCAATAAATGTCAACTAATCCTCATCAATTAATTTTAATAAATTTGTAAAATGAGTTACAATAGAGCTAACCATTACCCTCAGCCTTTCCCTGAATGTTGAGCCGGATATTTCGATTTGGGTGAGATTGTTGTCCGTGAATTGGTTAAAAACTCATTGATTATTATTGCCAGGGTTGTAACTGTTTTGTATCCGATACAAGAGATTAAACCATTCCAAAACCTCGAAGGATTTAGTTTTTAAATTGGTTTCTATTTACTAAGCAGAACCCATAGTAATGCGATGATTAGAATCGCAATTATAATCCCGTAAAAAATATCTTTTCTGTTACCCGGCTTTTCTTTAATATCTTTCTCTTTTTTTCTTTTCTCGCCAGGTGAGGTCCCTGCATTCAATTCAACTGGCGGAATAACATTTTTAAGACGTAGATAAAACCCAAACCCTTCCAGCAAAGAGTCAAAACATACTTTGACCTTTTCGCTGGAGATTGGGATTCCCTGAGGATTGTAAGGATCGTAATGAACGGCAAGATTGAGCTTAATTCGGATACTATCCAATAATTCTTTATCATTTTCTAAAATTTTTCCCCCATTATATAATTCTTCAATAATTTCAACGTCCTTTATCTTGTTTTTCTTTTTGGCTTCAGGATTCTGTTTTTGTATCGTGCCGTTAGGATCAAAATGCATCAATATTTCATGCAGTAATTTACCGAAAACGATCCGGATTGAACCCATCAACGCATAGCGATACACATAGATTTGATTCCATGAAAGCATAATGTCCCGGATATATTTATCTTGTTTGAAAAAGTTTGCTTCGCTACTCTCTAAAAGTTCAATAATTCGATTGAGTTGAGGCAAATTGAAGGAAATAGCGCTTTTAGGGGTGGAACTAATTTTTGAAAACCAGTGGGCTATCAACATCATATAAAATCTCTTAGAATGCCCAATGATTCATTAACCAGGCGGAAATTTTAGCCCGCTCTCTTAACATCATAAATGTCTCTCCCTCGTCCGTGAATAGCGTATCCACTGAAAAACCCAGGCCGGTTAATTGACGGGTGTAATTGATAGTATTTCCAAAAAACTGATTGTCTTGGGCGTCAATCACATAAATGGGGGTTGAATCCATCGGTATCTGCAAGTTATTTATCCCCTCCAGGGGGGTAATATACGTATAGGAGGCAAAACGGCGAGATGGGTTCCGACGGAAATAATCCAATGCAACACTGCCGGATTCGAGACCTACCAGATGAATACGCTGGGTATCAATCGAAACCATTTGACTGATTTCGTTTAAAAACGGATTTATAAATTTTTCAATCGATTGATTATAATGCCAGGCAAACATGCTGGTGTATTGGTTCAGCGGAAAATGGAGAACGAGGTTAAAAACAACTTAACAAAA
>CAZWDO010000045.1:6059-11419 GCA_964632485.1 uncultured bacterium | reverse complement strand
AGGTATTTCAAGGTATTTCAAGGTATTTCAAGGTATTTCAAGGTATTTCAAGGTATTTCAAGGTAGAGCGGCGATTTTGGCGTGATACAATAGTTGCTACTAGCATTATATTTATTTTATATCAAACAAATTTTTCGCAAAACAAACAGGTTTTTAATCTGACGGATAATCGGATAACCAGTACAGTAGGTAGTGATTCAAATTTATTTTCTTTAAATTCAATATTATCAAAAGCTGCTATACGGACTGGGACTGTTACAGATACAAATGGAAATCAATACAAGACAGTTAAAATAGGCAACCAATGGTGGATGGCTGAAAATTTAAAGGTAACTCACTACCAGAATGGTGATTCGATTCCTAATATAACCGATAGTGTTAACTGGCTTAACACAACTACAGGTGCGTGGTGCTGTTATGATAATAATAATGATAATATTAGCACTTATGGGCGGTTATACAATTTCTATGCCGCGCAATACTCAAGGAATATAGCTCCTGACGGTTGGCATGTACCTAGTAATAGTGAATGGGAAATTTTAGTAGATTATTTAGGTGGGGCAGCAGAAGCAGGCGGTAAAATGAAAGAAACTGATACAGTTCATTGGAATGCACCGAATACTGGAGCAACTAATCAAAGTGGATTCACAGGCTTGGGTCATGGTATACACCATGCTACCTATCAAGCCAAGCAATTTAGACTTATTGATTCATCGGCCCGTTATTGGACTAGTACAGATGCCGGTGTTGGAGCATGGGGTTGGATGTTAAATTACAATAAAGGTAATATTGAAGATATACAACCTACGAAACAAGATGGGTTTGCTATCCGGTGTGTCAAGTCCAATACTCCGCCGACAGCGCCGACGTATATTTCGCCGGATAGCGCGGCGACATGCGTACCAAATTCGGGGACGCCGCCGATTGTCCTGAGTTGGAACGCTTCGACCGATCCGGATGCGGGGGATACAGTGAAATATGACGTCAAGGTAGGCGCAACCAATCCGCCAACGAATACAGTCAGCGCGGCTCAACTCGGTACGACCTATGATTTCAACAGTTACTCTCCCAATACAACTTACTACTGGCAGATTATCGCCACCGACGGGGATAGTACTTCCGCAGGGCCTGTGTGGTCGTTCACAACATTTGAGCCAGGGGCGCTGATCTATTATAAGCATGAGCCAGGCGCTTCCCTGGATTCGCTGGAGTTTGGGCATAACCAAAACCAACGCGAATTCACTATCAGCAACAACACGAATTGCGACAGTTGCGCCTATACGATTACGAACAATGGGTCCGCTTGGATAACATCAGTCACACCGACAAGTGGAACAATTGACACAATGGATTTAGCAACTATCACCGTGACCGTCGATCGCAATGGATTGGCAGAGGGGAACTATTACGACACCTTACATGTAACGTCGCCGTGTGGTGATAAAAGTATTCCCCTGCATCTGGAAGTGACCGCCTGCCCCAATCCGCCCTCCAATCTCAGTCCCCTAAATTGCGTAACCTCCCCGGCAACATTGAGCTGGAGTTGTTCCGTGGCCGGGGGCGATTCGATCTCCTACGATGTGTATTTTGGAACATCCAGCGCGTCGATGACCCGAATCGAAACCGCCTTGAAAACCACTACCTGTACCCTTTCATTTGAACAGCCGCTCACGCCGACTACTTATTATTGGCAGGTTGTCGCCAAAACGGCAACCTGCGCTGACAGCACGCTTGGCGATCCATGGTCGTTTACGACCTGGCAGCCTGGAGCGGTGAGCTATTCGCCGACCGCTCTGGATTTCAGAAAGACACTGACACAACTGAGCTTTGTGATTACTAACAGCAGTCCATGTGGAAGTTGCGATTACACCATCACCCGGGACTGGGAGTCGTGGATCACATCGGTATCGCCGGATAGCCGCACGATTCCTCCCTCGGGTTCAGTTACGATCACCGTTGATGTAGATCGCAGCGATTTGACTGAGTACGGGGATTATAATGATGTGTTGCATATAGAATCACTTTGCGGCGCTGAAGATATCCCGATTCATTTAGAATTGGGGTCATGTCCGTCGGTTCCCGTTTCATTTTTCCCGGGAATCGGCGCCGTTTGTATCCCTGTCTCCTCCCCATTGAATTTATCCTGGAATTCAACCTCGCCTACAGGGGAGCAGATCACCTACGATGTTTATTTTGGCGCCAGCAATCCTCCTCCAATAATTGACGATAATGTAGGTAATTCCAATTATACCATTAATAATTTAGAGGAAAGCGCTACATATTATTGGAAAATTGTCGCTTTTTCCGAATCGTGTCCGGAAGGCGTGGAAGGTCCTGTCTGGTCGTTTAAAACTGATGAACCCTGTTCATTATCGGTTGATCCATCCGCGCTTGATTTTGGCGCGTCCCGTAATTCCCGCCAAGCCACTATTACCAATACCGGTTGCGACAGTTTGGCCTGGACAGCTTCTACTCATGCCGATTGGCTGATCCTGAGCAAAAGATCGGGCGCTCTTGGCGCTTACGGTAATGATGAATTTTCTGTATCGATCCATGATAGCCTGCGAGCGCCCGGATGTTACGAGGATACGATTGATATTGCCTCATTGACCTGTGGAAGTGAACAAATCTTTGTTAAATTTTGTATAGTGAATAATCCGCCTGCTGCGCCGATTATTGTTTATCCATTGGACAGCGCGAATTGTATTTCTCAGGATACTATATTGCGCTGGACTTGTTCCGACCCGGAAGACGATTCCCTGGAATATGAGGTATATTTTGGCGAATCGGAGGATCCGCCTTTTATAATCAGGCAGACAAACAGTTTTTGCCCGGTCCCTGGCGCGCCATTGAAAGAGCATACCCCCTATTATTGGAAGATTATCGCCATTGACAGCGCCGGGAACCGAAGCGAAGGCCCGATTTGGAGCTTCACTACGGTCTATCCTTCTAAATTGAAATTGATAGCTCAGGAAAACCCGATTGTTTTATCGGCAGCCACTACTTTAAAGACATTTCAATTAAAAGCGGAGGGGGAATGCCAATCGATCGAATATTGTCTGCAGGCGGGTTTTAAAAATCCGATTCAGCCCTGGTTTAATTTTACCCCACAACAAAGTATAATTCCGGCGGATAGTTCGCGGTACGTCGCGATAAGCTTAAAACCGAATATATTGAGTTCCTGTCAATTGGCCAAAGGATTTTATCTTGACACCCTTTATATCGCCGAATGCGATAATAACCGCGCTGTGGATACTTTATTAGTCAGCCTCACGGTTAATAACCATCCCCCTGAAGCATTCAGCTTGATTGCGCCGCGCGGGGATTCGGTTATCTGTTTGGATACTCCTGTTATTTTGAGTTGGAATGCGAGCGGAGATTGCGACAGCGATGCAGTTGTTTATGATATATATCTGGATACCGTCAATCCACCCCAGCATAAAGCTTCCGTTTCATGGCTAAGCGATACCAGTTGCGCTCTTTCGGGGTTGAACGAGGGAGAAACGTATTGGTGGTATGTCATCGCCACCGACGGCATCGCCACGATTAACAGCGACACTGTTTGTTCCTTTGTTTATCGGCCGTTGGCGCATTTAGAGATTATGCAAAGTTTGGATTTAAAAAATGACCGGACGATTATCCTTTCTGACAAAGACCGATATTGTTGGGCAATCCGTAATACGGGCTGCCAGACCCTGGACTGGGAATTGTCGAATTTGATCGACCCCAACCGGCGCGAATGGACCCGGAATTATGATCCGGTTTCGGGAAGTCTGGAAAGCGGAGAGATCGGAACGATTTGTTTTGATAAGGATATTGCCGGTCTGGAACCGGGGATGCACCTGGATTTCATTATCATCGAGAGTAACAGCGGCGCCTCCCCGGATACTGTCTGGCTGGAGATTAATATTGACAATATACCGCCGGTGATCGATGGCATTACCGCCTCCGCGGACAGCATCTGTCTCGCTGACGGTATCGAGTTGAGCTGGACAGCGCATGACGGCGACGGCGATGCCTTGACGTATGATCTGTATCTCGATACGAATCCCTCCTGTACGCAAAAAATTGTTACGGCGACCAGCGAAACTTCCTTCGCTCCGACGGTCAATCCACCGGCCAATCTCAGCGTCAACACGACTTATTACTGGAAAATCTCCGCCACAGACGGGAAAAGCGCGATATTCAGCTCCATTGACTCTTTCTTTGTGTATCCGGACCTTGATTTTTTCGCTGATCCGTATGAACGGGAAGCGAATGCGCCGTTTCGGGATTTGACGCTCATTGACCCACTGAATTTTAATTTCTCCCTGCCTCGCCAATCCAATTCGAAAGTCTTTCGGATTTTCAACGCCGGCTGCGATCCGCTGAACTGGCAATCGACCTGGCAGGAATCGTGGATCACGCGCATTGAACCGGCTAATGGCTCGCTGTCTTTCCGGGAGAACGAAATGGTGTCGGTAACGGTGGATTCCGCGGGCATGACGCGCGGGGTCTATACGGATGAGATCGTTATTGCGTCCCGCGATCATGCCGCACCGACGGATACGGTTTTCGTGAGTATGACGATTCCCAATCATTGCCCTCTCATTAATGCCATGTATCCGCCGGACCGACATCCGTGCACCGAACCCGATTCCACGGGCGCTATTACTATGAGCTGGGTCGCGGAGGATCCCGATGGAGATCCTGTGACTTATACCATTGCCATCGCCACCGATCCATCGTTCACTCAGCTCGTGGTACCTTCCACTCCGCTAATGGAGCTTTCTTTTTCTCTCGCTACATTCGAGCACAATACGACCTATTGGTGGAAACTGACAGCCTGCGACAGCGCGGGTTGCTGTACGGATACGATCCGCAGTTTCTCTATCGAATATGAGGGGCCGCGCATGCTGATCAGCCAGGATTCCCTGATATTTCCCTGCGGAATAATCGAGGATTCGATTTATTTAATCAATGCCGGGGACACTGTGCATTGGCGCCTGTGCCAGCCGTCGGGAAATTCCCCGGCTGAGTGGCTGACCCTGGGCGAAACGAACGGCATCGTTGCACCCTGCGATTCGGTTACCTTGTCGATCCAAATCGATACAACGCAAAAGACGCGGGCGTCTATCGCGATACGCTTTATTTCTGCGATCAGAACGATTCGTTGACGAGTCTGGTGGTGATGATGCGCGTTTGCGACCACCCGCCCGCGTGTCCGGAATTGGCATATCCTGAGGAGGAGCAATGCGTCAATAGCGTCAATCCAGTCTTTAGCTGGACTAATCTTCCCGACGCGGACGGCGATTCCCTCTATTTCCATATCCAAATCAAAAAAGTTATCGGGGACAAAATGTCTTCGAGAGTGTCCTCGA
>CAZWDO010000045.1:1550-6049 GCA_964632485.1 uncultured bacterium | reverse complement strand
ATTTCACTCCTTTGATCCATGACAATCAGGTAGTGACACCGGGAACCTTTACGCCAGACGCGCCGATCCCCCCTGATTTCAGCGACCCCATTCAATATCATTTACCCTATGATTTGCGTGATGGCGACTATTACTGGCGGGTCTGGGCGTGGCATCCGCCGGACCTGAATTTTGATAGTACATCCGAATCCTCGCTTTGCGCCAATCCCGATGTCCGGCATTTTATCATTGATACTCAGGCGCCGCAACTGAGCGATTCGCTCCATATCGGCCATGCGGATGGATGCGATTGCGCGCCGTACTGGATCAAACCCCATCTGCGGGATAGTCTGAGCTGCCAGATCAATTTCACAGACGCGCATGCAGACACACTGCGGGTGACGGTATCCCGAGCCGGAGCGATGACCGACAGTGTGATCGTAACCGAACCGACATCGGCCATGTGGCTACAGATTCCTGTCCGGAACAAAGCCGATGGTATTTACACGCTCTCGATCGAATGCATTGATTGCGCGGGCAATCACGCTGCCATCACCGATACCTTCGGCATCGACGGTACGCCGCCGCAAGGCTATCATTCCGATTTGCCGGAACATTGTACCAACGCGCCCTATTGGGCGCGGATTCTCAATGCCGCTGACAGTGGCGCGGGAGGAGTGCGCATCTTCCTTGATACTTCGTGGCAATGCGCCACTCCGCCGATTAGCGAACGCGATTCCATGCCTGGCCTTATTACGCCCGGCTGGCATTACTACCGCTATTATGCCGAGGATTGCGTCTGCAATCGCGGCGATACGCTGTGCGACAGCGTTTATATCGACCAGACCCTGCCAGCGCTGACTATGCTTCATCCCGTCGATCGCACCGATAACGATACGATTCAATTAGCCTGCGATACGGTAGTTCTCTTTGAAATTACGGATAGCGACGGCGCGATCGATACCGCAGGTATCAGTTTCCAGGTCAATGGAACGCGCTATCGACGCGGTTCGTCGTCAGTTGCGACCTGGGGCGATTGCTTCCACTACTACGTGGAATACCGTGGCGTCTGGCAAGAAGGAGACAACCGCGTCCGCATCGACAGCATCCGCGACCTGGCCGGTAATATCGCGGTCGGGGATTCCCTGGTCGAGTTCATTCTGGATCGGACCGGGCCGCAAATCCTCGCGTTCGCGCCCGCTTTAAGTTCGGTAGCTCTTCCACTGCCCTTCGATGTCAGCTTCACGATCGAAGACAATGGCATTTTCCCCGTAGCCGAGACCCTGATCGTGAGTTTCGCCGATACGACAATTAGAGTGCCGGGGCATGACTACCGTTTGGACAGCCTTTACCGGAACGATCCCATCACCTTGCAAGCCTGGGCGGGAGAAATGGTCACACCCGATTATTGTCAATCGCGGGTGGCGTTCGATTCCCTCTCCTTTATTTATGCCGGCGAAGGGATACCCGACGAGTGCCTGGCGCATCCGGACCCCTTCACGCCCAATGGCGACGGCATCAATGATGTGGCGATATTCGAATTTCCGAATAAACGAACCGCAACCGACAAACTTGAGATTCTGATCTTCGATATCCAGGGACACCAGGTCCGCGTCATCACGGATCAGGATACCTGGGACGGCCGGGATGAAAACGATAAATTAATGGCGAATAATATATACTTTTACATACTGAAACTGGATGGAAAAACGGTATGTAAGGGCGCTCTCCATCTGATTCGCTGAACAGACCAGATATAGGGAAAGGAATATGAATATGAAGAGATATTTCAAAGCAATCATCGCTCTGTGTCTGGCGCTTTCGGTGATGAAGGCCCAGGATTTCAACCAGGAATTTATCAGCTTCACTCCGGACGTCAAATCGGTATTGACGAGTGTCGGCGCGGCGGGAATGCTGAGCGAGCATACTTTTTTTGTCAACTACCGCGCGTATCAAGCGTCTTTCCCCGGCGGGAAGGTATACAGCGGCGCCATCGCCGGGGTGTTGGCCTTGCCGTTCGGCAATCTTCAAACTCAGTTTCAGAGCTACCAGACTGGTCTTTTTGGCAAGCAGCGATTCAGTCTGGGTTTTTCCCGTCCGTTTTTGAACGGGCGTCTTTGCGCTGGCGCTGCGCTAATCTATTACCGCCATGCAGTGGATAAATCATCATTTAAATATGTATATGGAGATAATCCCCAGGACCCGGTGTTCGCGGGAGGGGACAGCCATGGCGCCCTGGGATTCGATTTGGGCGCGAATTACCGGCTGTCCGACCGCTTCAATCTGTCGGTCTGCACTATCAATCTGACGCGTCCGGATCTGTCCTTTTCGGGCGATACGCCTGCTCTCGAAGACCGTCATCTTATCGGCGGCGTTTCCTGGGCCGCCTGGCGAAACTATGGGGTAATTGCCGAAGTGGACGGATTTCAGACCGGCGATGCCTCGCTATCCATCGCCCCCGGTATCGGCATCACCGCGGTCATGCTGGATAGCTCCCTCAATCTCATGGCCGGACATTCCCGCGATAATTTCAAATTCAGCGTTTTTTTTCAGATACCCAAACTCCATATCGGACTGGACTATTCAGCGCTCTATCCGCTTTCGGAAATCAACGGCGAATCGTACGGCAACCACTATTTCACCTTCGTGTTTTCCCTGCCCCGCGAGCGCGCGGCAGAACCCCCGAAATCCGATAATTCGATCAGTAAAAAAGATATTGACCGGTTGACGCGCGGGATTACCATTCCCTTTCCTCCCGATGCCGGGGATACGCTGCTATTCGTCTATTGCGTCAACAATATCGCGGTAATTGACACTATCGTCAAATCAAAACTCACATCGATCGAACAAGCCTCCGCCCTTTACGTGGTTCCCGAAGAAAAAAAGGATCAGTATATCGGTCTATACACTATGCTGAGCTTTAGCCGGGATCAAGTCAAGTGCAATAAAGCGCGACCTGAAATCCGTATTGATCTGAAGAATACCACCTTGATTGTCGAACAACTCAACAGTTATTATCAGGAGATTCCCCAGATACCCTATATTTTTTTTGATAAGGACAGCAGCGGCGTGGCGGAGGATCGGTTTAATCTGTTTTTGGATGCGCTGTCGCAACGCTTGATGGCGAACCGGGACGCCCGCATTACGTTGAAGGGTTACAATGACTATTTTACGGAAGCGGGCCAGCCTGAACTGGCCAGGAAGCGGGCCTGGCGGGTGCGCGAATTTCTGATCGCTAAAGGCGCTCCGGAGGATAAAATCGCAATCTCGGACGCTCCGGACGATTCCCTCTATAAAACCATCACCGGATCGATGCGCCGACTTTCAAAAGAGATCGAGCAGTTGCGGGCGGAAGAAGAGAATCGCCGGGTGGAAATCTTCGGAATTTCACCAATTGAATATGCCTATAACGAGGCCCTCGATAAAAAAGATGAAATCGTTGAACTTTTAAAAAATAATCCGGATTACAATCTGGTGTTTACCGTGCCGGACACTTCGCTAAAATCCCTCCGCGTGGTTTATGGCATCAAGGAAAACTATATTGAACAGATGCCTGAAAATATTAAAAAACGCTCTTTCCTTTCGTCCAGGATCACCGATTCAATCCGGGTGATCATCGATCCGGATGGTATTATTTATCGTCCCCGCCTGGGCAGAACCACTCTTGATATCGGCTCGATTACCGATTCCGTCGATATTCGGATTAACGCCCGCCTCCCGCTGGCAGTCAAATACTATCGCGTGACTATCGAAGACGTGGACGGTAACCTGGTCAGGGAATTGTCGGTGGGTAAAGATAAAATCCCCGGAAATCTTAGTTGGCATTGGACCGATGAAGATAATCGATTGGCCGATTACCGTAAGAAATATTATGCGCATCTAGAATTTATCGATGCGGAAGATAAAACCTGGCATTGCGCTTCGGATACCAGTATGATCATCAAAATCACCGGTAGCGAAAAGCGTCAGGAAGAAATGATGATGGTTCAGTTCGCTTTTGCCACTGATCTGACGAATATTTCCTATTTTGAGAATCGCTGGGAATATGTAGCGAAAAGATTGTTTCAGACGGCGGGTGAAAATGGCGACAGTATTCAGTTGACGATTATCGGCAATACGGATGATATCGGATCGGATGCGTATAATTTAAAACTGTCGGAATCCCGGGCGCAAAACCAAATGGAACGCCTTTACCAATATATGCATGTAATGTTGAACCATAACCAGAAAGAAAGCATAGATGAATGGTTTAAGCGAATGCATATTACCATCTCCGGTCGCGGCGTCGGCGCAACCTCCCCCTTTAAGCTTCACGGCGATGAACTGCAAGTTGGAAAAATCTTGGGGGATAATCGCAAGCCTGAAGGCCGCTGTATGAACCGTAATGTAATTTTCCGCATCAATTTTATAAAAACAAGGTAGGAAGAACAATCCATGAGATATCTCTGGTTCTTTTTTATTTCGCTGATAGTATTAACTCTTTATAGTGTATCGAGTTCGCAACACATAGATTTGGTTGC
>CAZWDO010000045.1:0-1540 GCA_964632485.1 uncultured bacterium | reverse complement strand
GGGCAGAGCTATTTTCAAGAGAAAAACTGGCAATCAGCGCTGGTGGCTTTCGATTCGGCTTTTTCCTGTACGGATTCAGCCCCGCCTTCGGAATACTTGAATTCGCTTCGTTCGGCGATTATGATTAATCAGGGACTTTGTCATCGCAATCTGAGTCATTATAACGCGGCGAAACTTAAATTCATCGCCGCTAAATCCTTTCTGAGCGAGCATGATACATTGCAATTGATTCAATTATTAATCAATCTCGCCGATATCTCCAATCAAACCGCCGATTACCAGTTCGCGCTCTTAAATATGCTGGAAGCGCAGCGGCTCGCCCGGCAATCCGTCGATTTAGTAACCCCTGATATCCGTTGCGCGATTCTGGAGAATCTCTCGTCAATTCTTAATAATGTCGGAAAAAAAAATGAAGCGGAACAATATCTGAAGCAGACTGCCGATTGTATTAAGCAACCGGAAGCCACTGATTACTTAAACGGGGCTGAAATTAAACTGAATGACGGCAATTTGCTCGGCGCCTTTCATGACGTTAAACAGGCAGTGAGCCTGGCTGAAAAGGAAAATAATCCATTGCTTTCCGGACTGGCTTATTTGATTGAGGGCCGGGTTTTAATGCGCATGGAACGCTTTCCTGAAGCCCGGGCCTCCTTAGAACAAGCTAAAGAGATTGCAAGGCAAAAACGAAATTATGTCCAATTGGTGGAAATTCTCTGCCAGATCGGGTTTCTGGAGTTTCAACTTCATAAATATGATAAAAGCCGGGAGATGTTCAAACACGCTTTGGAAATCGGCGAAAGTTTGGGGCTCGATGATTTAAACTGGTATGCATCGTATGGAATGGCATCCGTTTTTCGGGCTATGAAAAAAAATAATGACGCGGAACTGTACTACCGGAGTTCCATCAGAACCATCGATACGCTGCAGACTTTTTCCATCAGCGCGGAATCGGAAATCAGTTCTTTTAAAAAATATTTGTTTGTCTATAACGATTTTGTCCGCTTTCTAATCGATCGATCCGACTTTGAAAACGCATTGCTTTTTTTTGAAAAAAGTAAATATAAACGATTCTCCGAATTGTTTGTTAATAAAAAAATGAATCAACTGCCACCCTTTCGCGATAAACAGATCGCTTATCAATATACGCTGACTGAATTGGAAAAGAAATACTGTCTGCTATATGAACTGAATGATTCAGTTTCTCTAAATGGTAAAAGACAGATTCGACACCGGATCGATTCAATAAAAAATGAATTGTCGGTGATCTATACCGAACAACAGTTAAATACGCTTAAATGTAAATCCACTATTAAAAATATTGATTTTAAAAAATTGCAACAACGTATTAATCTGAATACCCGGATTTTGGAATATTGTGTTTTCCAGGATTGTATCGGTTGCTGGAATATTACCAGAGATACGATTATTTTTAAAAAACTGGCAATTGAAAGCCAGCATGTATTGAATCAGGTCGGTCAATATTTGACATAGATTTTCACGGAAATATAAAGAGCGTAGTATCAGGAGTGGGATAGGCCAG
>CAZWDO010000044.1:0-11722 GCA_964632485.1 uncultured bacterium | reverse complement strand
GTTTTGTTAAGTTGTTTTTAACCTCGTTCTCCATTTTCCGCTGAACCAATACAGTTTCAGGAAAGATTTCACATCAAACCGATTTGCCATCTCCGGCAATTCAATGGGTCGGTAGAGATAAATCAACTACAAAAATTTATATTTGGGGATTGAACAACCGGATACACGGTATTCGGGACCAGATTCAGAAAAAAACTAAAATCCAAAAGAAAGAAGATTTGTTTCAGGTAAAAATATTCGGAGGAAAACCGGTATCCGATTTTGTTTCCTGGTATCAAAATTCATGCATTCATAAAGACAAGGGACAATGCCAGCTCTGCAAAGATTGCAGTCGAATCCACCATGATTATACGCAAATTACCAAATATGAAGATGTCTTGGAATATTTAAAGGAGTTTACTGAAAAAGATAAACTTTTAATTTTATCGGATGAATCGATGTTTGCCGAAGACCAACAGGAAGTAGAGATCGATTCATATACTATCAACCGGCTTCTTTTTTTATTGACTGATTTATTCGCAATAAAAAAAATTTCCATTATTGTAGAACTACTGGATGCAGAAACAGAAGAAATAATGAGCAATATCCAAACCCAATGGGGATTGAACCAGAATGTAATTCGCTTTGTCGGAAATCAGCTAATTTCCAAATTAATATGCATGAATTTAACCGATTATCGAAGATCTCAGGTCATTTTTAATCTCATCAATACCGGGGGATATGATTTGGATATTATAACAATTGGCGAATTGAATATCCGTTTTTCAGATACTATATTAGCTTGCTATGATGCTAATAACCGTCAAATTCCAATTGGATATATTGTTAAAAATCAAATAACAGAGGCGGAAAAATATAAAAGAGGGATATTTTTGAATCCGTCGGGGATCGATAAGGAAAGAATTCTAATACAAGGAGATGAATTAATCGTCATCAAAAAAAATCAAATTATGGTATAGTTTTTATTGCGACACTATTTGTCGCAATACGATATTATTTTAGGGAAGCATCAATTCGTAATCACTGGGTTTAACAAAGGAGTGTATCTATGTCGCAACAATTCAACAGCATTCTGGAACAACTGCAAGTGTATGGCTATCGTCCGATTTCCAAACAGATTTTAAGCAGTCTGATCACTGGTGATCCGATATTGTTTGTGGGTAACCACGGTATCGGAAAAACATTATTGGCAGAAAAAATAGCCAAATCTTTAGGGTGTTTGACGCAAGGGGATTTCAAGGAATTTCAGGCGTATGATGCGTCCAAATCGTTATTTGAGGATGTGGTCGGATTTCCTGACCCGAAGAAAATGCAGCAAGGGGAGGTGGACTACTTAAATTCTCCGATCACAATCTGGAACAAACGCTTTATTTTAATAGACGAAATTTCCAGAGCCAATCCAACCATGCAAAACAAATGGCTGGAAGTCATTCGATCACGACGTGTGATGGGCCGACAGATTCCACGATTATAGTATATATTTTCAGCGATGAATCCATTGGGGTATCTGGGCGCCAATCCATTGGATATCGCTTTGGCTGATCGATTTGCGCAGGTGGTGTTTATGGATGATGAGTTCAGTTCAGCAGATTTGAAAAAGATCATATCAACCGAACATGAATCGGATGCTCCCGGATTGAATATAGACGGCGCTCAGAATCAGGATTTATCTGTATTGAAGTCGGATTTGAACAGCATGATACAATCGATCCGACATATTTACCGAAATGAGTTATCCACTTTAGAACCGGTGATGGATACATTTATAGTTGCGTTTTACCATCAAGTTCGGAAAAACAAGCTCAGTATCAGTCCCCGACGCGCGGCCATGATGAAACGGAATCTGAAGACCTATATCGCCATTGACATCTATTCAACGCAAAAAAAGTCGATTGACCCGCAAAATTTTATTACGGCATCTGAAAGCTCATGGTTGTATCCGGTGGTAGAAGATGAAAATCATTTAGATATCCTGAAAGAATGCATATTTGAGGCATTGCATGCCATTAATGTCCAAGAAATTGACCAGCAAAGTGTTGCGCAGACCGAATCAATCCTCAATACATATCGGCAGCATGGCAGTACCAAAAACGGCAATTGATCGCATCGAACAAAAAATCCCAATTCATCCAGCGGGTCCGGTGGGTCATCATCCGGCAATAATGGGTTCGATCCGACGATGGGCGAACTTTTAAAAGATGGCTGGGAAATTCTGACTACAGGCTTCTATGAGATGGTGATCAAAAACAATTCAGACTGGAAAACACCATTGGAAAAGAAAAAAGCAGGGATAATATGAACCCGAAAAACCGAGATTTTCTAACCGAAATTGTAACCTATATTTATCGTAAAAAAAATGGATTATTACCTTTTTTAAGCATATTACGCGCCCAGATCGCAGACTTTA
This sequence comes from uncultured bacterium, assembly GCA_964632485.1. Taxonomy (GTDB): domain Bacteria; phylum JAGOEH01; class JAGOEH01; order JAGOEH01; family JAGOEH01; genus CAZWDO01. The sequence goes on along the minus strand of CAZWDO010000044.1, from coordinate 9,315 downwards.
AGGCGCATGAACGCCCGGGTTTGGAAACGGCATGGATTCGCTATGAAAATCAAAAATTTCATATTGAGATCAGTGAAAAATTTATAAAAACCAATCGTATGAATATCGAGGATATTACCTGGGTAACTATCCATGAACTGGGTCATTTCTGTTTAGGACATGCTCAGGCAGATGAGCCGCTGCTAAAAACATATACCCCAGAATTTATCAATTTTTGTCAGGATATGCAGGTAAATGCGATGATGTATGATTTGAACCATCGATCTAAACTTCGAATTTTGAAACGAATGTATGGGAAAGGATATCGAAATTTTATCAAGACCGGTGAACAGGATGATTTGATTTTTTTATTGATGCCGCCGCATAAATCACGGAACCGGATAAAAACTGAACTGTATCACATTCCGAATTGGGAGCAGGAAAAGAAAGAAAAACTCTATCACTTATGGGTCGATAATTATCGCCGCGGCGGGATGCCGTTGGAAGAAATTGTCTGTCGATTGGCTGAACTGGTTGATCAAAAAGAGTTTAAACCGGTATATTCAGATTTTGGGTTCGATAAAGCAGCTCAGGGACCCAATGGCATAGAAGAACTTGCCAGACAGGTGGATTCTGACCGCCAGACTCAGCAAATGAATTTAAGTATGGATGAAATTGAACTGCATATTGATATCGAAACAGACCGGGAGTCGCTATTCCGACGTCGCTTGAATCTCTTGAAACATGCAATACTCAAAGTATTAGCGCCGCATCCTGCCTACGCCACATTGGCCGAAAATGATGTTTATTTTAAGACGGTGGTACCGAAATATGCGCGTAAAGAAACATCATTAATGAGCCTGGGAATCAATCCATGGTTTTTTCCGCATCATTTTCAACTGCTGGAACAGAAAAAAGAATTTGCCGCGGTGTATATCGATTTTTCAGGGTCTGCCAGGAAATATAAACGGAAAGTCTATCAATTGTTAATGAATATGGGCAACCAGTTCCAGGGACCTTATTTTTTGTTCAGCGATCATCTAAAAGAAGTCTCACTGGAACATATTCGCGGCGGGCAGGCATTATCCGGAGGAACCGATGTAAATGTTGTTTTTAACCATTTGAATCATCATGGATTCAGAAAAGCCCTCCTCATCACGGATGGAGAATTTGCAGAACCTTCGGTGGCGCCACATGGCGATATATATTGTTTATTATATGAAAATACCCAATCTGCTGAAAAACTAACATCCTGTGGCAGGGTCAAAGAAATATGGTATTTGGTATTCTAACAAATAAACAGGAGGATTAATATGAGATTGATAGAGAAAATTTTTTTAAGTAACCCGACAACGCAGCCTTTAATAAAGATTTTACCTAAAAATATTATTTTTCTTCTTGACATTTGCAAAAATAATCCTATCATTATTATTCAGATCGCACGTTCGGTTCAGTGAGGGGCATTTGTATCTCACTGATTGACGACAAATATCAGGGAGAACTAAATGTCAATACAACAAAAAATAGTACTAATTTCATTTTTTTTTATCTTAACAATGAACAACCATGCACAAAATGAATTCCAATCCTTTATAAACAAAGTGAATTCCCTTCCATCAGCAAGTCAGAAAAATGCGGCAGTTGACAGTTTTTATGTGTATGCACGTACAAAGGGTATCCCATTTATTGAAGACAGTACAGCAAATTTTATCTACAGAAATAATGTGAATTCAGTATCGCTTGCCGGCGACATGAATGGATGGAGCTATGCCAATAGCAGTTTATTAAATTTAACCGGTACAAATTTTTATTATCTTTCAAAGACGTACGAACCAAATGCCCGGTTAGATTACAAATATGTAGTCAACGGAAACACATGGATACTTGACCCGGAAAATCCGAAACAAGTTTCAGGCGGATTCGGACCGAATTCGGAACTTGCTATGCCTGAATACATTCAGCCTCCGTTGTCGACTGGAAAACAATCAGACCGTGACGCGAGAGACCGATATCGTACTGCTCAAACCCCTGCCTACGACGGCGACGCTCTGCATTGACCTCGGCACATCCAACACTTCCGCCGGAGCTTACCTCTTCCGCGATTATGTCGATTCGCCCATCGATCTTGCCGCCAACCCGGCCATCGAGATCGATGCGATCAATACTGTAAAGTTTTTAAGCGATGAAAAATGGTTCGAAACTGTTCCTACCGCTATTTATGTCCGCGAAATCAACGGTAAATCCCTGAATCTGCTCTACGGATATGAAACGCAGGAAAAACTGCGCGAACTCAATTACGCCCCCCAGTCATCGGTTTTTAAAAGCATCAAGCGCTGGCTGACTGATCCGAACGAAGAACTGATTATGGAAGATGAAAAACGCAATACCCTGCCGGGGATTCGCCGCGGCGAACTGCTGCGCGGGTATATCGATTACATCATCCATCAGGCGGAAAGCCAGTTCAAATGCCGCTTCCAATCCCTGCATTTCTCCTGCCCCGTCAAACTGAAGGAAAATTATTTGAAATCCTTCAAATCGCTTTATTCACGAGAAGGCGAACGAAGATTCAATATCCAGCTCGGGAATGACGCTCTCGATGAAGGCGTAGCGGTTCTCTACGAACTGATCCGCGAAAAAATGAAATCCATCGAACCTGGCAGGAAAGAGAGTGAAAAGGCGCTGATTATCGATTGCGGCGGCGGCACCACGGACCTGGCTTCCTGCGTATTTGAATGTGAAGATACGGGTTCGCATTACAAGCTGGCAATCAAAGTCGATCGGGAAGATGGCGATGCGGATTTCGGCGGCGACAAAATCACCGAACGCATCATGCAGTTCATGCAAGTGCGCTATGCCTCCCAACGCGCCGATGAAATCACCAATACTATCGATTCATTTCTACCCAACTTCGAGGACATCTTTCGCGAAATCGATTCATGGCTCTCTCAAAATGACCAAAGTCCTATTGATTATATCTATGCAAGACTGCTTGCCGAATGTCAGAAGGCCGAAGCGATTTTTCCTCTTCAATATGAAAAATACAGGCATTCCCGCAACGATTACGACCGGGTGCGCAACAATTATTTCACACTCTGGGAACAGGCCGAGGAAATGAAAAAAGCCTTTTTCCGTTCCAGCGAAGGTATCGAAGTAGATTTCAATTCAGATAAACAGGGCAGCGGGAAAAAAATTACTCTTCTGTTCAAAAATTTCCGTTTCCATTTTCGCGATAAAAACAAACCCGGAAATTGGGAAATTCTTGAAATGAAGAACTCGCCTACGTTTACGATTCGTGAAATTGATACCTTGATCGCCGCCGATATCTATCGCGTTTTATGCAATCTTTTAGCGCCCAATCCGGAAATTGAAAAAGGCCTGATCCATTACCATCACATCAAGCTCTCCGGCCAATCGAGCCGGATTGGCCTTTTCCGCCAATCCCTCAAGGAATTTCTGCCCGGACGCCGCATCTACACGCTCAAGCGCAGCAGTGAGCAGCAAACCACGCAACAACTGAAGCTGAACTGCCTGCGTGGCGCGATCCAATATCTGCACGACAAACGGGAAGGTAAAATCGACCTCAGTTTGGAGTATTTCAAACCAAATGTGCCGTGTGAAATCTATGTAACGAATTACCGCGACGAACGTTTGGTCCTCGGCATGAAAGACAAGCCATTGCAGGAGGCGATCGGCATGCACGATATGCTCAACAAAGGCAGTGATTTACGCATTCATTTCAGCGATAACGGCCGCGAATTCAGAGATGAGCGCTATATCGCCCAACAGTGGAAAAAAACAGCGCTCCGCGATATTCTGAAAATCGATCCGCGCATCGAACAGAAAACCCATATCGATACCCTTGAGTCCAACAAAATCCGCTTTATTTTGTACTCCAGCGCCGCCATCTATGGCATCGAAGTATTCGCCATCAAACGCGAGCAGGATGAATATTTCATATCCGCCAGCGAACCTTTCAAATTTGACAATATGGGATAAGCGGGAGGAAAACATGCAGTTAACTCAATTGAAACCTGATTTTTCTCCCGGGAAAATCCTTTGCGCCGATATGCTCGAAGCGCTTCGGGACTTTCCACAAAATTTTGTCCACTCTATGCTCTCCGAATATGCGGACGGCGTGCTCTTCGGCCTGGAATTCAACGGCCCGCCGGACCAGATTGTCCTCGGTTCCGGCGTGGCCAAAATCGCAGGCGATCTTTGGTTCCTGGAAAATGAGTATCCGTTTGCACAACCGCCGCGTGAAAAGTATATCTGCATCGGACCGGAAATAAATACCGGAAAAATGACTGTAAAAAACATATCGGAAAAACCGCAACCCGACGAGTTGATTCTGGCGCGCATCGATTATACCGGCGGTCAGATTCATTGCGGAGGCTCCCGATTGGCCGATTTTCTGACGCATCATACCAATTATATCGATGTAACCGTCTGCCCGGCGGCGGCACAAGGCGGCGCTTTGCCCATTCGTCAAATTCGCCGCTGTTTTGGACGGGAGATGCTGGCTATCCACAAAATTGTCGATTCTCCCCTCGATCTGCAATTCGCGTTTCTCTGCCTTCAGGACACACTCACCTGGCCCACAGCCTATCATTATCTGGCGCTGAAAGGAAAGCCAATCGCCCCGGATCAACGTCAGGTTCCTCCGGAAACCATCGCCCGGGCCTTGGTTGAGATTCTCGGCCAATTCTCATCGTCGCAACTTTCCACTCCATCGAAGAAACAATCCGGCAATTCCGGCGAGATAAATCAAATAACAGTAAGTTAGGTAAGAACATGCGGTATTATTCAAACGTTAATAAGCGCTACCTCCAAGGGAGTAAAAGGATGAAAAAAAAGGAAATAATCCACGAATACATATACAATGAAATGCAAAGCGAATCATTTAAACGTCGATTGACGGAATTGATCAGGGACGTGATCGATGAGCAGCCGCCATCGCTCACCGAATATCCGGAAAATGATGAGGCCAAACGGGAAATTGAGCGACTGCGAGAAGAAATCCGTAAAAAGGATGAGCGGATAAGCATAATCGAACAGGAAAGAGACGATTTAAAATCCGAGAATGAGCGATTGATAGAAGAAAATAAATCGTTTGCATCGTTCAGGCATGAGCTGGGGTCGGAACTAAATTTTGAATTCGACGAAAGGGATTTTGATACTATGAAACTAACTGAGATACTGCGTGAATTTAAGGAAAAATTAATTTCCGGATTCAGATCGGTTGAAGGGCAACGGGACCATTTAGAAAGAGAACGGGATCGTTTACAAGGGGAAGTAGCTTCGCTGACAAATGAAAAAAACAGGCTGAATAGCGAAATATTCGAAAATAAACAGACAATCTCAAACCAGCAACGCCAAATAAATCAATTAAATAATAATACCAAAACCCTAAACGCTGATATTAGCGACAAACAAAAGCAGATTGACAAATTGAATTCTGACATTCAAGAACTACGAAACAATATTGATAGCCTGAATTCCGACATTCGAAAACTGAACCAAAAAAAAGACAAACTGGAAGATGAAAATAAAAAAACTCAAGAGCAATTGAATTGTGAGCAAAATCTGTTTCGGAAATTTCGCCAATTATGGCCGAAAATCGATGCTCACCCCGCCATTAAAGAGGTATTGGCGATCGATAATTTTGAACAGTTTGTTCTGGCTCTCTCCAATGAAGAGAAGCTTGAAAATTATTGGGACAAGATTAGGAATCGCTGTACAAGCACTCAGAAGCCAGCAGATACGGCAGAAATCGAATTACTGAGGTTTTTCGTCGGCAATCTGGCGGCGATACAGCATACAACGGATTTTGAGGTCATCGAGCCCCGCCCCGGGGAGGGTTTCAACCGCGAGCGGCACAACTGCCCCATCTCATCCGGAAGCGCCATCGCGCAAACCCTCTTCCCGGGCTATTCCCTGCAGGGCAAAACAAAAAAAGCCGCGGTGCTGGTCGATTAAGCATTCACGAGCAAGGAGCAATCATGAAAGTCAATCACATTTATCTGTCTTCCAATATGGTGGAATCTATCTTCCAGGAAACGCAAAGACAATTGCCTGACTTGCAAAAGGAAATTCAAGATTTAATTGAAAAGAACCGTTTCGTTAAATTCAAAAAACCGGACCTGATTTACGACCATCAGCACCACGCCCTGTGGTACAATGGCGAAGCAAAATCCGTCTATTACACCATGTTGAAGGACGAAGAAGCGAGTTTGCGAAAAAAACTGGGTTTTATATGGAAAGTTGCCGTCGAAGATACTCAAAAGACTTTAAAAAAAAACCAAACATTTCTGATTTTGTGTACATTTAATACAAACGAATATGTCTATTATACTTATAATGGTGATAAAATCCGATTGGATACTGATGATAAAGTGAGGGTGTCATCTTTATATATTTCAATGCTTCAAGACTTCCCCAGCAGAGCCATCTTTTTGCCCTTCGCGCCATTGCCTAAAGAGATTACGATTTGGGCCTTGATCGAAGGTTTGGGCTTTTTGCCCGCCGAACGTCCAGAACCGCTATATCAAAAACTGAATAAATTAATCCAATCAATCCAAGGCATCCAGGCTGCGCCAGGTTTGGCTGACTCCCGCAAAGGAATTCTGGTTAAAGACGAGGAACTTGAATTGTTATTGAAACATATCCGTAAAAATGGCGATTCTACAACAAGCATTGCTAAAACCCATGGCCGTGGCTTTCAGGAACACAACGCCGACTGGATCAAAGAATATCTGCTATTGCGCGATCTCCGTCAGATCGGCTTGAACAAGCTGGACGAAACCTACCTGACCGATATCAACAAGGGTCTATGGGAACTTTATTCGACGCCAGACGCATCGCATCCTGAGCATATAAAATTTGATCTGCCCCAAAGTTGGGAAAGTCGCAATCCGGAAGAGGATGTCCGCGAGATGGCGGTGGCCATCGATTTCGGAACATCCAGCACCGTGGTCGCCTATCGCGATGATACCGGCAAGAAAAAGTTGATCCGCATCGGCATCGATGATTATTTCAAACCGGTAGAGGAAAGCCATTTCGAAAACCCGACTCTGCTCCAGTTCTCCAATTATCGCCATCTATACCGATCCTGGAGCGCCGATTATTTCCGACCGGATACCCGGTGGAAAGACGCCTGTTGTTCCCATCGCGCGGCGGATATGCTGAAGGAGAACACGAAAGTCAACGAAACGGTCAATTCAATTCTGGACCGGTTGAAACCGTGGGCGTTGCGCGATACGGGCAAAAATCCCCTCAGGATCATCGATACGCTGAAAAAACAGGAAGTGCTTATCCCCCATCATCAGCCGCAAAATACCGATAAAAAAACTGGTGATCGTTTCGATCCCATTGAATTTTATGCTTATTTATTGGGGCTCTTCATCAACAACCGGCTGAACGGAATCTACTTGAACTATTTTATGACATTTCCCGTAAAATACCCGGATCCGATCAAACAGAATATCTTGAAATCATTCAGCAGAGGCTTGCATCGGAGCTTGCCCGATTCGTTCAGCGCTTCCAGGCGCCTAATGGAATTTTCCGTGCAGGAAATCGCCTCGGAACCGGTCGCCTATCTGGCCTCGGCGGCAAAAAGTAACGGTTTACTTAAAAACGATGATAAAATTAATTATGCGGTATTCGATTTCGGGGGAGGTACAACTGATTTCGCGTTCGGAGTTTTCCGGGAAGCGGAGAATGATGAAGTGAACCTCGAGGGCATGGAATACATCATCGAACATTTTTATTCTTCCGGCGATACCTATCTGGGCGGGGAATATATCCTCGAAAACATGGCTTATCTGGTATTTCAAGACAATCTGGAAGTATGCCGGGCCAGTCAAATACCGTTCGATTGCCCGGATGACGCTGACCCGTTCCCCGGTTCCGAGGCTTTTCTGGATAATTCAAGCGCCGCCGCCGCCAATACCACAATCATGATGGGCGCCCTGCGGAATTATTGGCATCGTCTGGGTGAAAAAAAAGCGGATTCTGTCGAATCGGGCATCAAATCGGTCAAAGCCGATCTGTTTTTCAACCGCGGCGGACAAACCGTCACTGAAAAATCGGAATTGAAAATTAATACAAAAACGATCGACACCTATGTATTCCAGCGAGTGTTTCGCGGGATCACTGAATTCCGCACGGCCTTGAAGACCGCCTTCTTAAAGCGGATCGCCAAAGATTCCACGATTCATATCTTCCTGGCCGGCAACTCCTGCCGTTCTCAATTGGTGCAGCGCCTTTTCGACTATTGCTTTCCGAATTCCGCCGGGACAGGAAAAAATCCGCCTCCTCGCGTGCAGGCGGACACGCAATCGCCAAAAACGGATACCATCACCAGCCAGGAAGAGACCCACCCAAACATTCTCAGTTGCGCCGATATGGATACCTCAATACAAAATTGGCTGAAGGAACAATCCGCATCCATCACATCGCTGCCTTATCAGTTTATCCTCCATGCCCCGCCAATAGCCAATGACAAAGATCCCTATCAACCAACCTGCAAAACAGGGATCGCGCTGGGATTGCTGGATATCATCCCTGGAGAGCCGATCAAAGTCGTCGATAAACAACGGGAAAAAATGCAGAACCAATCACCGTTTTATTTTTTTGTGGGAAAATATGTGCGAGAAAAGTTTGTCTCCATCATCAAACAAGATGACAAATATCAGCAATGGTATGAACTGGGGGCCATCCCCAATCGCGCGGTCAACCTGGTGTTTTCCCAGGCCCCTTCGGCGGGAACCGGCAGCATGAAACGGGGAGATGAATTATTGCGTGAACGTATCATTCATTTTGATAAAGATACGACAGGAATGCGGTGTTTTATATCCATCAGCGCTCCGGATAAAATCAAAATTTGCGCCGCGCCATCGAAAGATCAAATAGTTAAATCATCGGCCCTGGAGATAAAATTAGAACTATAGGCATGCAACATACTCATAGCCCGGGGAGTCGGTAAAGAGGTCGGATTCGATCGCGTCCAGCCGCTTGCGGGCGGCGGCGCGATGGCGCTCTCCGAGATATCGACGCCGATCCAGCGACGCCCCCGGCGTTGCGCGGCTTCGAGCGCGGCCCCGGAACCGCAAAAACAATCCAGCACGATACTTTCGGGATCGGACGAGGTCTCGACAATCAATTTCAGCATCTCGGCATTCTTTTCCGTGGGATAAAGCGGATAGGGCGGGTCCTTGAATGACAATTCTTCCCGGTTTAACGGGAATCAGGCAGAGCTCTTCATTTCCATGTGAAACACAACAAAACCATCTTGACTTTTGGATAAAAATCATTATATTGATTGGTTGAAAGGAGACA
>CAZWDO010000043.1:0-13030 GCA_964632485.1 uncultured bacterium | reverse complement strand
CAGCGAGGAGAGGAATATCGCGGAATTCATTTGGGAAAAACACAGTTTACAATGAAGAATGAAGAATTGAGGCCAATCTGCCCGGAGGCGGCAAGATGCGTCCGCCAGCCAAAGAAGATTTCTTGCAAAGGGGGCAATTTTTTACAGCCCAAGGCTCAGTCCGCCGATCAGAAAAATCATGACGGAGGCGAGTTCTTCACGCCGGTAAACATAACCGCAAAAATATTTGTAAAAACTACTTGATTTTGGGTTGAAGTATGAATATCTTCATGGTTAGTGAATGTTAACCATGAAAGGATAGGTTATGATCAATGTTCAATTATCGGATGAGGAAAAAGCTGAGTTGACTAAAATGAGAAATCAAACATTAAAAGAGGTTTCCGAAAAAGCCTTAATGGTTTTGTTGAGCGGTGAAGGAAAGAGCGTGAAAGCCATTTCCGAACAGCTTAAGCGGCATCCTCATACGGTTCGCTACTGGTTAAAAAGGTTTAACGACAAACGGATGAACGGATTGAACCGTTGCTATTCGCCCGGTCGTCCTAATCAGCGTCAGAGCCAACTGATACCCGTATTAACCGAATGGTTGCAGAGCGATCCATCTGTGTATGGGTTTGCCGAAAAGGAGTGGACAGTGAATCTGCTGATTGAACAGTATGCCCGGCGCACAGGGAATCGAGTGAGCGAAGATACGGTTCAGCGGGCGTTGAAAGATGCGGACTACAGCTACCGTCGCTCGAGTAAAGGGGTTTCGTCCCATGCTCCCAGCCGGGAGGAAAAGCAGCGACGGGTACTGGAAATCATCGATGAGATTCGCGCTTTTGTGGCGGAAGGCCAAGCGGAGATATTCGCCTTGGACGAGAGCTATTTTTCGACCGAACCGTATATCAGTCGCAGTTGGCAAAAAAAAAAGTGGCCGCCGGAAGATTTGCGCACCCAGCCGGCGAGAAAGCTGCACGATATTTGGCGCGTGGAATTTGGGCAGACAGCGGTTTTATTGGAAACAGTCCAGGAAAGGTAATGCCCGCACCCGCTATCCATTGCAAATGCAGGAACAGATTGAATGGAGCATCACAGCGCCGTCGCTGGAAGTTTCGCCGCAAAGCGAAAAACGAGATGCATTGTGTCAAACCGATGGATGCTATCTGTTGAAAACCAATCGAACAGATTTGGATGATGAAGAAATATGGCGATTGTATATCATGCTGACACGGGTGGAAAATGCGTTTAGAAATCTCAAGAGCGATTTGGGATTGCGTCCGAATTATCACCAGAAAGAACACCGGGTGGATGGCCATATCTTTATTTCAATCCTCGCATATCATTTACTGCATACGATTGAATATACCCTGCGGAATCAGGGTTGCCATACCAGTTGGTCCAGGATCAATGAATTGTTGAGCAATCATACCTATGTTTCTATTCATTTACCTTTGGCAGATGGGCAGACACTTCATTTGAGAAAACCCGGAATTCCGGAACATGTTCATAGAAATATTTATGAGAAATTAAAAATCGATACCTCGAAACTACCGAAACGAAAATTGAAAGTATAGGGGAAGTTGTGTAGTGTCTAATGAAGTAAGTGGTTGCTATTCAATCCTGTTTTTTCTAAAATACGAAAGTTGGGTTAAAAAATTTTTATTTTATTCTTGATATTTACAACTAAAATTGCTATAATACCCTCGACAGCGCGTAATCGTTTTCTATCATTAAACCTGAGCGCAATAAAATCATGAGAATCATAAAAGTAATCCTCTTTTTTATGCTGATGTTTTGCGGCATTCAATTTGCGCAAAATTTATTGACTAATCCGGGATTTGAAAGCGGAATGGCTAACTGGGATGGCTTATGGACGCGTACACCGAATTCCGGTTTCGCATCAGTTGTCAGCTCTTCAGTTCATTCGGGTACCCAGGCGGTTCAAATCAATCACTGGGGACCTGAAGATTGGTCATTTAAACATTCGGTAAATATGAAAGTAAATCCCGGCGAAATATATGAATTTTCGGCATGGGTGAATGCTGCTCAAATTAGCGATTGGGCTGTATTGTCAGTTGCGCTGTTTGACGAAAACGGTAAGGCGATTGATTGGAGTTATGGGGCGGCATCGTTGGTTTTGACCGGAGGTGAATATCAAAAATTTACGACACGATTTGCCGCGCCGGAAGGAACTGTTTATTGCTGGCCCCGATTTATCGGCGGCGATTCATGTGATATTTTTATTGATGATGTTGAATTTAAATTAATCGGCGCCATTGGAGAAAATCAATCCTATTTTCTTGCGAACGAACAATTCGCGGTTGAAATAATGGTTCCGTCTTTTTCTATAAATATTTATGATAAACGAGATGCCAACTCATTTTTAATTCAGCCTGGTAATTTGTTCAGCCTGATTGGTGTCGATTCCGCGGAAAACTCACTAACTTTTTTATGCAACTTGATTTCGTATGATATCGAAATGTCAATTTCAATAAAACTGAATGGGAATAGTTTATCATTTGAATTATCCGCCGATCATGAGGCGGAGTTGAGGGATGAAATTCAATTCCCTGGATATATTAAAAGTAAACCCGGCGAGTATTTAATTATTCCGTGGGCCAGTGGAATGATTCTCCCCGTGGAAGAAGAATTTCCGTTTTGGGATTTCGGACTTTACGATTGGAAAGCAACGATGGCATTTGCAGGCGTTACCGATTTGAATTCCGGTTACTTGATTGTATCCGATGATCCATGGGATACTGTAATCCGATTCGATAAACCCGGCGATGATACCAATTCTGCTATTCAATTAATTCATCAGCCCAGTAAAGGCAGGTTCGGATACAACAGAAAGTTTTATTTTGTGTTTATTGATACCCGCGGGTATCTTGAAATGGCAAATTGGTATCGCGCTCATGTTGAACAATTAGGCTATGTGAAAACTTTTGAGGAGAAGAATACTGAAAATCCCAATATTGAAAAGCTGGAAGGCGCAGTCGATTTCTGGGCGCTCGACGGAAATTTTAAACAGCCGGAGTTTATCGACTCTCTGGTGAACTTCGGGGTTGATAAAGCAATTATTTCTCTTGGCGGCGGATGGTACAATAACGAAGATTTGGCTGAAGTGATTGATACCATAAACAATCGAGGGCTGCTTTCGAGTCGTTATGATATTTATACCGATGTATGGCCGCCCACCCATCCCGAGTTATACTGGTATCGCGCGGAAGGATATCCCCAGGATGTCGTAGCGCGGGAAGATGGTTCACTCCAGCCAGGATGGCTCGCATATCTGGATGACGGTTCTCCGTTCCAGGGTTACTACTCTTGTTCATCGACCCATGTAAATTATGCGCGGAGATGGATTGGGGAGGAATTGACAACGAAACATTACAACTGTCGTTTCATTGATGTTGAACTCGCATCGCAGTTGCTGGAATGTTATTCAACCGTTCATCCGACAACAAGAAAAGATGATGGGCAGAACAGAAAAAATCTAATGGACGTGGTGAAGAACGAATTCAATCTTGTCGCAGGAAGCGAGGAAGCCCGTGACTTTGCCTTTCCTGTTGTAGATTTCGGTGAAGGTACTATGTCAATCATGCCTTCCAAAAATGCCGGCTACGATTGGATGACGCCGAATGAAGTTCCCGGAGATCAGTTCATCAATTATAATATGAATCCGGCGCGGCGCATCCCGCTGCATGGTTTAGTTTATCACGATGTCCATGTTGCCACATGGTACACCGGCGACGGCGTCTCAAAGGCGCCGGATTACTGGGACGATAAAGACCTGTTTAACATACTTTATTCTTCGATGCCGCTGGTTATGCCGCCTTCGCAACTATACTGGCATCAGTACAAAGAAAAATTCATTACAAGTATGAACCTCGTTTCTTCCGTGTTCCGTTGCTGCGGATTTTCGAAAATGAGAAATCATCTGTTTATTTCATCTGATAAAAAAATTCAGCAAACAACGTTTGATAACGGGTGGAAGGTCACCGCAAACTTTTCTAATAATGATTTCATATTCGATGAATTCGTTCTTTCTTCAAAAGGATTTTATGCTTCGGACGGTATTAATAAAGTATATCGGATCAAAACCAATCAAGGAATAGTGGCCGCCGCTGAATTAGAAGACAGAATATTTATCAATCCTTACGGGAATGAGTCTGAGTTGAGAGGAATAAAAACCAGCGGAACTGTTCTGCTTAAAAAACACCCGGATTGTCTGTTATTAGCCTTGATCGGGAATCAATCATACGTCGATATTAACCCGAGTGAAATTCCATGGCAGATCGATATTGCTAACCTACTCGTTGAAGGACTCTACTTACACACCCTGGCATTAATTACAAATCCCGATAGCGGATGGATACGAATAACCAAAACAGGGAACGAAATATTTTATAAAATTTCAGGGAATTTTGTGACGGATGTTAAAACCGATGAGGATTTTTTGTTTGATTTTACTCTTTCGCAGAATTACCCGAATCCATTTCATTCAACTACTGTTATCAGTTATCAGTTGCCAGTTACTGGTAAAACATTATTAAAAATATTTGATGTTCTCGGTAGAGAAATCACTACTATAGTGAACCACGAGCAAAACCCCGGTTTCTACAAAGTTGAATTTGACGCATCCAAATTGACGAGTGGCGTGTATTTTTATCAATTAACTGCTGCTAACTGCTGTATCATAAAAAAAATGATTTTGTTAAAATAGCCCTGATTCGTTTACGATTTTTTCCACAGATTACCTTAAATTTATGATAATATCAACGAACCAAATTTCCAAGCTATTATTTTTAATTTGATATTTATAGTACCCATTATTATATCGAATTTTAGAAAAAACTAAAAAAAACGCAGCCGATGAACGAGTCGATTGAGCGTCGTCAATGCGCCTTGGGGGGATGGTATGAAAGTAAGCTGCGCGGTCCAAACCCGACTATGGTGATAGCTGATGAAGACTCTCGCTGATTTTTAGCGGCATCGGTATTAATATAATAAATTGTCTTGACATTTTAAAAAAAACCATTATATTTTTTTAAATTGAAAACACTTCAGGGAGTACTCTGGTTATGTTTTCTGAGAATTCAGCTCTACCCTATCAGTAAAGAATGGCTGATTCAGGTGGAACGGAAATAGGGTTTTTTATAATTAAAGGTTTAACATTCGATAAGCTAATATATATGCAAAATTCATGACAAAAGGAGATTTAATGACAGAATTGAAGAGAAACGTAACTTTAACAGTACCCAACGATATCAGCTATCTACCCGTTATTCTCGCTACGGTAAGCAAATGCGCTGAAGGTATGGGATTTAATAAAAAAAACCTTAATAAGATTGAAATAGGAACAGAGGAAGCAGTTTCCAACGTGCTGAAACACGCCTTTGATCTCGGAGAAGAAGCCTTCTTTGATGTAATTCTAGAACCTCAGGCTTTAGGATTGAAAATTATAATTAAAGATACTGGTATTCCATTTGATCCAACCTTAATACCTGAGTACAAACCGGAAGAGCTTGCACATGATTTTTTGGGTAAAGGACTTGGAACCTATCTGATGAAGCAGTTTTTTGATGAAGTCTCGTTTCTTAATTTGGGCAAGGGGGGGAAAGAGACTCATTTATTTAAGTATATCAACGATAGATCGATTGAAGAGACAATGAATAACCAGGAGATGAAAGTAGCCGAGCAGGAGAGAAAAGAAGAACCACTGCCACGCAATTCAGTTCAGTACACTGTTCGACGAATGTTGCCGGAAGAAGCGGTCGATGTTTCTAAAGGCGCCTATAGCTCGTATGGCTATACGTACGTTCTGGAACATATTTATTACCCTGAACGAGTGAGGGAAATGAACCGGAATGATGAATTGATTTCCTACGTAGCAGTGACCGGGCAGAATGAGATTATGGGTCATGTCGCATTGGAAATTGAGGATGCGGATAAAAAAGTGCCGCAATTGGGGGTTGCCTTTACAAAACCGAAATACCGGGGACAAGGGTGCATGAATCGCATATCAGATGCAATTGTTAAGGAAGGGCTGGAAAGAAAATGCGCCGCTATTTACGCGCGGGGAATCACAACGCATCCTTTTTCTCAAAAATCTCTTGTGGGACTTGGGTTTAAAGATTGCGCGCTTTGTTTATCCAGCGGTCCGGAGAGAATATACAAAGGTTTCGAAGGGAAACCCCATCGAGAAAGTGTTGTTCTTTTATTACGGTATTTGAATCTTCCTCAACATCTTGTTTTTTATCCTCCCCTTAACCATGCGGCAATGATAGAAGAAATTTACCGCCATATCGGCGCCCAGCCCAAAATAGAGCGCATAGATAGCCAAAATATAGATCTCAGCGCCAAATCATCTATTACCGTTTTAACGGAAGCGCATAATATGGTTGGAAAGATCAAAATTGAGTCTTACGGATCAGACATTACGCTTGAAGTGCGCGCCAACTTGAAAGCGCTCTGTTTGGACAAGTTGGAAACCATTTATTTATATCTTAAATTACATGATCCGGCAACAGCCGTTTTTGCAACTGAATTTGAGAATCTGGGTTTTTTCTTTTCAGGCGTCATGCCAGGATCAGAGGGGAAGGATACCCTTATTTTGCAATATCTCAATAATTATGCGATTGATTATGACCGGATACAAATTGCATCGGAAATGGGTAAAAGGATTAAGGAATATGTCAAAAAACACGACCCAATCAGCAGAAACACCGAATCAGATTACGCGGACGCTCATCTTGGTATTAGAAAGGATTAAACACTATGAAAATTGCGAAATTGCAGGAAGAGGGAGTACTCATCCTTGAACTGACTGGACGTTTGGATACGTTGAGTTGTTCTGGTCTTGAAAAAGAAATCGATTCATTGGATACTGCGATGATTAGTAAGCTGATTATCGATCTCAAGGGAGTTGATTATGTAAGTAGCGCCGGATTGCGAGCGCTGCTGATCGGATTGAAAAAATTTAGTGGGAACGACCAAAAATTCTTTTTATGCGGTTTGTCGGATTCAATCCAGGAAGTGTTTAATATTGTTGGATTTTCATCAGTTTATGTCATCCATAATGACCGCGCGGAAGCTCTCAATGCTATGCGAACTTAGAACAGTGACTTTGAATGCGCTTGAATGCAGGTACTGTTAAATTATGTTAATATTATTCTTCATTTGTTTACTGAACTATAACAATGGAGGAGGTACTCCATGCCTCGATTTTCTATCACTGATGTTCCTGTTGATTGGGATGAAGCTGTTTACATTAAAACCTTCGAATCAGCCAATCCGGTATTCTGCCTATCAAATGAAGGATTGCAGAAACTGTACATCAAATTTATGCGGCCGGGGGAAGCGTATCGTTCTCAATTTGCGACCGAATTAATCAGAATCACAAAATTGACCAGCTATCAAAGCCGAATAGTGGATCTGCATTCCGAAGAAGGATTAAAATTATTCAATGTAATCTATCAATTAGGCCAGGAAAATGCTGGGGTGCTTAACAAAATTGGCGATATCAAAGTTGGCATTGATGGATCTGAGCGCAATGAGATTATGATCATGGGGGATTTGCGCGAGGGGAGAAATCTCAAGCCATTTGCCAGTGTCAGTAAAACGTTGGGGGATAATATTGTTCTTTTCTTTCAGAATCCGCGGTTTATCAAGGATTTGGGACGCATGATGGCCGCCGATTTTATTCTGGGAAACTTCGATCGCGTGGCGTACATTCATGAAGAGTTTGAGCGGGAACACGTCCATGAAGAATGGATCAGAAAATGTCCCTTACAACTGGGCGCCAAGTTTCACGGCAAAAATTTCTTTGTGGATCCCGGAACCGGGGAGATCGTTCCCATCGATAATGAAGCCATCCTTGTGGCGGTGGAAAACACCAAAACCGATCTGCTGAACCGATTTGGATGGGTAGGAACACTCATCAAAGGCGGCCCGTCCGCGGGATCCGGAAGCACCTTTACCGATAGTTCCACCCCGAGTCTTGATTCGATTTTATCCCCGACGATGGGACCCGTCGCGATCCGAAGAATATGCGAACGGTTGTTTTTTACGCAAATTCAAGCTTCCGGCGTCAATCTTACTCAGTTTTATATCGACGTCGCCGCCGCTATCAGAAAGAATGTGCGCCGAATTATCGATCATTTAAAGGATCGTATGGGCGCCGAGGGATTGAACAGCCGTCTCAAATTCATGCAGAATGATCCGTTTGGCTACGCAAGAGAGGGACTTGACTACAATGCATTCAAAATCAAGATGAAATATGCCGCGCTGGTAACTGATCCAACGGCTCCGCTCGCTGATGATCAGGCATTGAGACAGACCGAGGAATATGGAAAATACCGGTTGTGGAAGACGGATTTACAAAGGATACCCCCTTTCATTTTTGATACTGTTCTGCCAGCCATTGTGCCCCAAAGGCCGGCGGATATGGGATTTTTTGCCAAAGGGAAACGAAAAATAGCTGCCGTGGCCGGCTCTCCCTTCGGTTTCCAGTTCTCCAGGTCTATCGGAGAGGGGCATCAGGGTAAATTGGACATCCGGTCGCATAGGCAGGACATTGAGGAACTGCGTCGCTTCATCCAGCAATTCAGGGCAGGTGATGACCGCAGTGAGCAGAAAGCCCTTTTTGAGGCCATTTTTTACCTGACCAAGCTGAATATGTTGCTGCACAGGGAAATGATCGGCGAAATTCTCGTACTGATCCATCGCATCGCCCTCGATAGATCCACGATATTTTATGTTAAAGCCATGCATAAATACTTGACACGCACCCTACCCTCCATCACTTCACTCATCGAACGATACAAGAGTTACTACCAAATAATCAAGACCAAATCTGGGGCACATGGGGCCTTCGATCCTATGGCAGACCTCAAACGGGTGAAAGATGACATGTTAAATAAATATGCTCAGCTCAAAGATATCTATAAAAACTTTATGACCGTCGAAAGAATTACACTCATGAAGCGCTGATATTTAACGCGAACAGCTTTGGCAGCAAAGTTTGAAGAAGCATAGCCTGCGCCTGGTAAACAAAATTTCCGATAAGCTGCGTGTGATTTTGATGTCGCCATAAAATGTGTGGAGATGAAATAATTCTAAGCGGAACCCATACACGTTAACCGAAAGACCAATCAAGGAGTAATCGATGAAAATTATGGTTTTGATTTTCGTAATACTTAGCGTTATGTTTTCAAGGATATCAGGCAATTCTAAACTGGAATGGGTTGATACGGACGAGATTCAATCCCAGTTACAAATCATGGAAGTCTGGCTGGAAGCCCAGATGTCTTACCGTGATATCCCCGGAATATCAGTCGGTATCGTTTATGATCAATCTCTGATCTATGCCAAAGGATTCGGATACAGTGATCGGGAACATCGGATTAAGGCCAGCCCGCAAACCATTTACCGGATAGCGTCGATTACCAAAACCTTTACGGCTACCGGCCTGATGCAACTACGGGATCAAGGAAAATTAAACCTTAACGATCCGATCACCCGCTATCTGCCATGGTTCAATATCCACAATCCGTTTCCAGATTCCAGTCAGATCACGATATGGCATTTATTGACCCATACCTCGGGCCTGCCTTCTGAAGCTGCGTTCCCCTACTGGACCGATCATATATTTCCAACTCAGGAACAGATAATTAAAACAGTACAGAACCAGAGTTTGATTTGTCCGACCGGAACCCAATACAAGTATTCCAATCTGGGACTTACCTTGGCGGGGATGATTCTGGAAGTTGTCAGCCATCAGTCTTATGAACAGTACATTCAGCAACATATATTGCAGCCGCTGGGGATGATTCATTCCTCGGTCAATCTTTCGGAAAAAGATAAAAAACAACTGGCCGTCGGATATAGCCACCGCTTGGGCGAAGGCAAACGGCTGATCATGCCTTTTACCGATTCCAAAGGACTTACACCGGCAGCCAATATCTCTTCTACTGTAGAAGATTTAGCCATTTATGCCAGCCTACAGTTCAGGAATGAGCCTTGGGGAGAGCGACAGATACTGCAAGGCAGCACTTTAAAAGAAATGCATCGTATCCAATGGATAAAGCCCAATTGGAGCGGAGGGCGGTGTTTGGGATTTGAAACCTGGCCAGTGGACGGACAAACTGTGGTCGGACACGGCGGTTGGGTTGCCGGATATCGAACTCGCCTGGCATTCATTCCCGAAAACAAAATTGCCGTGATTGTCATGACTAACTCTGATGACGGAGAACCTGAATTTTTGGCCAATCAGATCATTCGGCAAATGACCCCCCCGATTCTTTCTGCTACCCAGGTTCCATCCCCGTCTATCCCCGTTTCTCCCCTCTGGAACCGGTACGTAGGCCGATACACTGATACTTGGGGATATATCTCCGATATTATTATTCATAAAAACCAACTTATGATGAACGAAATCAGCTATCCGCCTCAGGAGAACCCTCTATCCAATTTAGTCGATCTAATCCCCATTAATGATACGGTATTCCGAATGAGCGGTGACAACGGAAACGGCGAACTGCTCACTTTCCAGATCGATTCCACCGGAAAAGTCAGGCAGATCAAAACCGGCGAAAACTTTATCTATCCCTATAAAAATCAGCGCGAATAGAGGCAGCACCACGATTTGCAATTATCTCAGCAACAGTTTATATTGTTTTGAGTTCCTCTTTTACTTCTTACCCGAAAATCTTTCATTAGAATCATATCAAGAGAATAAAAGGGGACACATATTTTTTATAGTTAAAAATATCATTTCCCATTGGTATCATGTCAGGGACCAGATGAATTCCCCACCCAGTCGGTCAAATTTGTCTCGGAATATTCAATCCGGATAATTTTCGCTTGACTTTTTCGCTGTTTTTTACTAAATTTCCTTTGACATTGCAAGCGCTCCTCCGTCGTTTAATGTAAAAAGTTTTATTTTTTGTATTATAATTAAATACGGGACGGTTGTCAAATTTTATTTTGGTTACATGTAATTTATTGGGTTAACCAATTATTAATTTTGGGTAAGCTAATCATGCTCTTTCCAACCAGGGAAGTAGTTAAGCAGTTACTTTTATTTTCGAAAATGCTAATATGTGTCTTCAGGATGTGCGCGTTCAACTATGAGTGATTAGCCCTATGAAAGGAGTAATGACATGCAAAAATTATTGATCGGTTTGCTGGCGATTTTATTGATTATAACGTTTTGTTCGAAAGATGAAGATGATAATAAAGTTGAAAGCGTAACCATTGGCAATCAGGTTTGGATGAAGAAGAATCTGGATGTAGATCATTACCGCAATGGCGATTCCATTCCTCAGGTGACGGATTCGGCTGAATGGACGAGTTTAAGGACCGGCGCCTGGTGCTATTACAACAATGATCCCGATAGCGGGGCCATATATGGGAAGCTTTATAACAGGTATGCCGTAACCGATCCGCGAGGTTTGGCGCCGGAAGGCTGGCATACGCCGAATAAGGAAGAATTTGACACCTTGCTGGCGAATTGGAGTGATGTGTATGTTGCCTACGAAGAAATGATCAATGGGGGGGCATCTGGATTCGGGGCATTGCTGGGCGGTTATCGTCACCACTATGGCTCATTTCGCCTTATCGGCAGTTGGGCGAACTTTTGGTCAACGACATCATACAGTGACGGCATCTCATGGCTTCTGATCCTGTATAGCGACGATCGTTACGCCTATCTGTTTCACTACGGCGACTGCCGATTCGGGTTGTCCGTTCGCTGCGTGAAAGATTGAGCGTGTAAGGGACAGAGGGAATCGCCGCCTTCAGGGTCAACTCAGCTTTCCCACCCTTGGGGCCAATCTGATTCCCCCTATTTTAAAGCGGCAAAATTTCACGGTTAATAATCATCTGCAATATTTAGACATTTTATCAGCAGCGCATTCGAACCGGATTCAGAACCACCTCCTATCGGCTGCATATTCCGGTGAAATGCGCCATGATGGCGGCTCAGCGTCGGATTATGCAGCTCGGCTTTATTTCATAATCAGCTCATTTGTCACGACATCGCTGGCGGTTTCCATCTCTTTGATAATTATCTTATGCTCCCCCTGACGAAAATCCCTTAAAGTCACCACACATACAATCGCGCTGTCTTAAGTTTTGTGGATTTTTACCATGATAATCGGACCCATGCGTAATATTCTAATCACAGTCAGTGGTGATTCTAGAAAAAATAGCATTTAGCTGGCCCTGATAAGACGGCGCTACGCCACAAGGCCATTTATGTTTTGTTCGATGATCATACAGGCGTCGCCACGATCATATGAATCTGCTTATAAAAGGTGGAAAAGTATGGAGAATTTGAAATGCCCGAATAATCCCAATGAAGATGAAGTGAAAAACAGAATCCGGTACAGGGCCGCCATTGTTGCTGACTAAAATATGCCATATCGATCAGGGAACAACAATGTAAAGCTGTTTGGTCAATAATGAAAAAAGCCGGGTAGCGTCGATGCTGACCCGGCTTTTAATTCGTTATGAAATGGATTGTTAGATGGATTGTAGATTTAACTACTTAAAAAAGACGGCAAATGTAAAATTAGATTGATTATCGAGTTGGATTGCAACTAAAAGAGCACATCGATGCTATACGTTCGAGTGTATGCGCCGTAAGGGATTGCGTAGTAATTTCTTGTTTATCGACACAAAATTTTGAGCGGGCTGCAACGCTTAAATACCCACTGAACCCTTATGGCATATGCACTTTATCGGGCGCTGGTGTTCTTTGTTTTCAGTCATTTTCTATCAATTTGCGACTTCGTTTCGGTCTGGTGTGCGTTGGGACAGACACACTCTTTGACAAGCTTTGGTTTGATCGTTGGCTCGTGGGGGCCTGCAAATGTGTGTGGCTTTGAAGCGTGGGCTGTATGTTTCATTATTTCAGTCATTATGCAACTTTCTGTTTATAAAGATGTTCCTGAAATTCGATGAAAAGTCTGCTTATGTTCGCAACGTCTCCTAAAATTTCTTTTGCATCTTCTAATGATTGATACTTGTTTGTCAGCAATATTGG
>CAZWDO010000042.1:0-15944 GCA_964632485.1 uncultured bacterium | reverse complement strand
ATCAATTTTTGTTCTGTTGTCAATAGTTATGTTTTTTTTATGACTGAGCACTAGTAACCGCCATGATCGTCGAGGATGAGAAAATCCTTGTCATGGTTTTGGAAAATATGCTGAATGAGGCGGGATACAAGGTAATCGCCGTTGCCGATAGCGGAGAATCCGCCATTGAGAGAGCTCGTGAACTCAACCCGGGCTTTATTCTGATGGATATCCATCTGAAAGGGAGTGTAGATGGAATCGAGGCCGCGCGTGTCATCAACAATGATGGCGATATCCCGATTATATACCTGACTGCTCATGGCGATAAAAAGACTATTGAGCGGGCTTTGTTAACTGCTCCCTACAGTTATTTGTTAAAACCGTTTAAAATGAAAGACTTGGAAATCACTATCGAATTGGCGCTTTATCGTCATCAGCTTGAAAGCAAACTGAAAGAAAGCGAAAAAAAATTCCGGGTGATCTTCAATCATGTTACGGATCCGATTGTCATCTATGATTTGAATGGCAGGATACTGGAACTGAATCAGGCGGCGCTGGATGCGCTTGGCTATCTGAATGATCTTGTCGGAGAGGATATTCGCAACCTGGAGTATTCGGATTATGCGGAGCTTGAATCGCAACGGATTGCAGCGGTATTGGCAAAGTCGCCTCAGTTTTTCGAAAACGCATTTATGACGGGTAATGGCTCGTTGTTTCAGGTGGAAATGAATTGCGGTCTGATCGACTATCAGGATCGTCAGGCGATTCTGGCGATCTGCCGTGACGCTTCCCGTCACATAGAAGTGGAGGAAACGCTGTATTCCCAGATTGACGATCAAAACCGGAATCTGGCGGAAACCTTGAAGCGTTTTTTTTCCATGTCCCTGGATGGTGAAAAAACAGCTCCGCCCTGGCGCCGATTAGCGGCGAGATTGGCGACAGCTATCGGCGCTGACATGAATCTGGAAATGCCCCGGATCAACTCACTTGCCATGGCAGCGTTGGTGAGCGATATCGGGTTGGCGCTCAATCAATTTAACTTACATGAAGTTATAGATGGACATGAATTCGATGATCCGCTGTTTCGTCTGCATCCGTTGCTCGGCTATCATATACTAAAGCAGGAACCCGCCTTTGCCGCCGTTGCCGAAATCATATTGCGCCATGAAGAAAAATGGGATGGCTCCGGATATCCCGAAGGACTTTCCGGAACCGCCATTCCTGTTGAAGCCCGGATTCTTGCCGTCGCCGAAGCCATAGCCCGGGATCTGGCGGATGCCGATGGCCCCCCTCGAGAGAAATGGGCGGCAATCATCGAATCGAAGGCCATCTCGCATCAGGGCGCGTTGGACCCGGAGCTCGTTCGTCGGACGCTGAATATACTGAACTCGAACACCGATTTTTATTTATAAAGAAGACATTCATGGAATTCTTTGAATCCAATCCAGGTTTGTTAGGCAAATTTATCCGTTTGTTCTGCCATCAATCGGGATTGTTGCTCGGAGATAGCGGAGTGGTAAAATCAACGGCCAAAATCCGCTTTATTTTAAAACAATGCGCCCAGCTTCATACAAAAGTTGAAATCCTGGGCCAAAATAACCTGGAATTTGGCCTGATGCAGGATGTTCAATCCCATGAATTACTGATTTATAAATTCAACGCAGGTTTGTCTTCCACAGCCTATGAGTTCTATTTTTCCAACACGGAATACCTTTTTAGGTTTAAGGGATATCTGCGATTAAGCGCTAAAAATATCTATCTGGTTACTCTACCTGATTCCATCAGTTACAAGAAACGCGAATTGAGAGCCGATATCGAAGTTGATGACGGCGGCAGCAATCAGCTTTATGTGGCCTTTGATAGAAAATCGCAGCAATATTATATTGGCGATCTTCTCGATATCAGTATGCGTGGGTTGGGTTTTGTCCCTAATTCGATTTTCTTTGATCATAACCTTACGGTTGGCGATAAACTTTTCCGTTTGCTGTTTCGATTGGGTTGCAAGAGTGAGGATGTGCAAATCGATAACGCTTTCGTCCGCAATATCCATCAGATTAAATGCGGACTGGAGTTCGCCTCGGCAATCGGCAATGCCGGTAAGCATATCAATGATTACATATTGTCATGGCTTCATTCTAAGAACAAGGTCGCAACCAGCGCCGCGCTCGGGAAGAGCGGTTGCGGTTTTCGGCGCGGTGGCATTCACGAACCGACCTCGACTTCTTCCCCTACGCTGGCGGCGGTTTCCAGCCGATCCGCCGCAGACCAAACAAGGCTGAACCGCAAAGAAATGTGCATTTACGTGGTGGAAACGATAGCCGATGTTTACAGTCTGATTCGGGATGTGTATATGACGCAGTATTTCAGCAATCCTGCCGTCGCGAAGATCAACTGTCTGCGCAAGGTTCCTCATTTGATCGTTATGGAATTACTGACCGCCGCCAATCATGATATATTTCGTCATTGGCTCAGTTTGATCAACACGATTCGCGAGAAGAGAATTCCTTCGGTTTTGTTGCTGGATCAACCGCCAGCGGATGAAACGGGTGTGATTAAGCTGATTAAAACCTTTGGAATGAAAGACTTGATTATCAAAAAACAGATCAGGGACAGCGAAGAATGGGTGTCGCGTCTCGATGCACTTTTATTCCCCAGTGGCGGGTTGTAGCGCCGCCATACCCTGCCTGGTATCCGGCTTATCTCGATTGGACGAATCCGTGTTTGATCAAATCCCAAACATCTGGAATGTAATCCTTGAGGAATTAGAAGTCCCGTAAAGCGAATCCCTACATCGTCAACGTATTGTCAAGAAAATGATCAATCAAAAGTCGATAAAATTGATAGTAGGCGAAAGAAATTTTTTAGTCAAGTTTTCTGATATTGACAAATCCTGGATATTGATGTAGATTAAAGTAGTGAATTCTATACAACCTTTATAGAAAGGAGTTTAGCGCCATGAAGGCAAAAGTGAATTACTCGGTTTCGGTTTCGTTTCAGAACGTGTCTCTTCCCCCCTTTGAGGATGTTTTAATTCTGACCCGCAAGTCTCAATTCGGCAAGATTGGCCTTAGTGGAAGCATTAATCTATTGCAGCCTGATGTTTTTGAGATTCTGGAATTCCCGGAAAACGAACTGGTGGAAATGATTCTCGTCAATAAACGTATTCTGAAGCGGATTCCACAATCTACCTTGTTGCATATCCTGGAACAAAAAGTGTTCCCTTACATCACAATCGGCGAAATTGTCAAAGTCGATTTCAAAGTTAAAATCGCTTATGAGTCGATAGATATTAACATCCAAGATACAAATCATGAAAGTTAAACACCTGACTGAAACCATATTCCAATCGGTATCTCCCTATTTAAGCCTTTCATCGGTTGAGGCGCAGCTTTTACGGGATGCATACCTGGTGGTTATGGACGGCATGAGCTATTTTGGAGTACTGACTCCAACCGATATCGTCAAATCACCCTACCAGATCGTTGGCGATTGTCTTCATGAAAAACCGATAATCGATGCCGACGATGAGCTGGAAACCGTCATGCCTCTAATGGCAAGCCCTGATAGGAGGGTTCTGCCCGTTTTTCACCAGGGAACTTTCTACGGAGTTCTGCGCCAACGGAAAATTGTGGAATATCTATCCGCCTACCATATAGAGCTCAACAATACGGTTAAAATGCGCACTGAAGAATTATCCCGGGAAATTACCAGACGGAAAGAAAGCGAACTGCACCTTAAAGCTGCTTTGGATGAAAAGGAGATTCTTCTGAGCGAGCTTTTTCACCGCACCAAGAATCACATGCAAATGATTCTGTCGATGATGATATTAAAATCTATGTCCAACCCCTCCGTTCCACTTTCAGAGTTCGTAAATGACATGGAACGGCGGATTATGACCATCGATCTGGTCCATCAACAATTGTATCAGTCTCAAAATCTCTCGCGAATTCCGCTGAGACAATATCTGGAGAATTTATTTGTTTACTTTAGGGATAACTTTGCCGATATCGCTGATGGTATTGTAATGCAAGTGCGCGGAGATGAATCAACAGTGCTGTTTGACATCGCCATACCATGCGGCATACTGATACACGAACTGGTAAGCAATTCAATTCAGCATGCGTTTCCGGGGCGTCGATCTGGAAGTATCGATTTGCTGCTGATAGCTGAAAATGAAAATCGTATCAGTTTACAATATAAAGATAATGGGATCGGATTACCTGCGGGATTTGATTGCTATAATCAACAAACCTTGGGCTTGAAAACCATCACGTCAATTGTCCAAAATCAATTACAAGGGTCGATTCAGTTCGAATCTCAGGATGGGCTGACTTGCATCATACGGTTTTGCAACAATATTTATGAAAGTCGGATTTAAAATATGTCAATATTGAATTTTCTGGTGGTGGAAGATGAAATGATCATCTCCATGTGCCTCGAAAATCAGTTAAAGCAGGCCGGATATCATGTGTTAAAAGTAGTGGCCAGTGGGGAAGCCTCGATCACAGCCGCCAGAAGCTATTCTCCGGATGTCATTTTAATGGATATTAACCTGGCTGGAAAGATAGACGGTATTAGCGCCGCGGAATCGATTTTGTCCGAAATGAAGGTTCCAATCATCTTTATGACGGGCTATCCCGACAAGATACATATGGACCGAGCTCAGTCTCTTCATCCATTGGGGTATTTTACCAAACCTGTATCAATTAAAAAGATTCAATGCTGCCTTCAGATATTGGATGAAAAAAACGAATCACAAATTCAGCAACGTGAATGAACAATTTTAACTGTCTAATAGAATTGATGAAAAGAAAGTCTGTTCTTTTGGTAACGTCAATTACTGTCGGATGATTCATGAATAAAATTATTTATGGTTTTTGGGCGATCATTATTGTGATTCTGATTGGTATAATGGATTATATTGCCGGCAAAGAATTAAGCTTGTATCTTTTATATCTGTTTCCAATCTACTACGCGACATGGAATCTGGGCAGATTTTTCGGTATCTTTATTTCGTTTTTTATCTCAATAGTATGGATAGTGGTAGATTGGCAGTTCAATTTTCCTAATATTTCTTATGGGTATTCCATTTATGATTTTTTTGTCAGATTTGCTCTGTTTTCTTTAATTTCAATTTTATTGAGCAATAATAAGAAACTTCTTGATGTGGAAAGAAAGTCCGCAAGGATTGATAAAAAAACTGGTGCATTGAATGAAAAAGCCCTATACGAAATATTGGAAATCGAACTGATCAGGTTGGAAAGACATAACATCAGTTTATGTATTGTATATTTCGATATGGATAAATTTAAAAGCGTCAACGATGTTTACGGACATGCGGCTGGTGATAGAGTCTTGGTTATATTTTCCGAGGTTGTAACAGTTAATATACGTGCTGAAGATTCATTTTCTAGAATTGGGGGCGATGAATTTGTCCTGATACTGCCATATTCCGCCATCGACAATGCTTTTTCAGTTGTTGGAAGGATTAAAACTTCTTTCTACGCCAGGATAGACGGATATGATGTGACTTTGAGTACAGGGATAGTTGAAGTCAAGAAAAGTCAACCAATATCAGAATTGATTCATATCGCGGATGAAGAGATGTACAATTCGAAAAAAAAAGGAGCAGACTCTATCTCTTTTCGGCGAATTCCGGAATCGATGGAGAGTGTCCTTTAATCCTAAGCAGTACTATTTATTTGGGAGCATAAACTTTTCGATGAAGACTTGCGGGATATTGGGGCCTCCTGCTTCGCCGGCCGATAATTTGCTCCAGGCACAAAAGAATCGGTTGCAAACTATCAAGAGGTAGGAATGGGAGCCGGGATTGTGGAATTGATCTGAAAGCTCTCGATCTCTTCATAATCCGGGCCTACGATTTTCAGTTTATGTTTTATATGTTCACTGACATCAATACCCGGCTTTCCATAATCTGTTTGATAGATGATTATCTGGTTTTATATTGCTATTTCTCTTATTATTTTCTCTCCAAATCCGCCACGATTTCATCAATCGCCGTGTACAGCTCGTTCTGCCGGGCCACAATGCCCGCGATTTTGGCGTTGAGTTTTGCAATATCAATCACCTGGCGGGTGTCTTTTTGCGCTAGATAACTGGAGACCGCAATGTTGTAGTTTTTTCGGCAATGGCTTTATGATCCACCAGCCAGGCAAAATGCTCGATGTCAGTGCGTTTGATAAACGCCTTCAGCATTCGATTGCCTTTCACTCTGGCCACGCCCTGAAAATTTAAAATTTCTACTTTAGGGACAGACTCCATTTAAATTTTTTACTTGACAATTATTAAAAATATGGTATACTTCAATCAGAGGACAAAATAAATCTTATACTAAACTCTAACGCAAGGACTGATATGAAATAAGTTTTGCTGAATGTAAAAACAAATTTTATATCAGTTGAAGAGTGAAAGTGTATTATCATATAGAATAAATAGCCCTTTGAGGGGACTTCAAAAGGCTGGATAATTGGCTATTTAAACGATTATGTTCTCAGTAATAAATTTACTTGCATGCTTTGCCAGAGAGGACCTCACGGCGCGCGCCATTCAGGGCAGCGCGACACTTAGATACTAAACAAATGAAATTAGAAACAAAACGACTCATACTCAGACCGATTAATCTTGACGATAAAAGCGAAATATTTAAATATCGTTCCGATGCAGAGACTAATAAGTACCAGGGCTGGATTCCAAAATCAATGGATGATGTGGAAACCTTCATTGGAAAGATTTCGAAAAATATTAATGAACCTGAAACCTGGTTTCAATTTGTTATCATAGAAAACAAGACTCAAAAAATAATAGGTGATTTAGGCGTGCATTTTTTTGACAGCGAAAATAAACAAGTTGCAATTGGATATACATTGAATAAGGATTTTCAAAAAAAAGGATACGCAATAGAATCGGTTAAAAGAGTCATCGACTATTTATTTAACGAGTTGGATAAGCATAGGGTTATTGCATCAATAGACCCTGATAATGAAAACTCAATCCGGCTGGTTGAAAGAATTGGATTCAGGAAAGAAGCTCATTTTGTTGAAAGTTTGTTTATAAATGGAAAGTGGGTCGATGACCTGATATACGCGCTGATTGAAAAGGATTGGGAAAAATTAAATTCAAGGTGATTGATATAAACGATGAATAAACGAGCGCGTTGACGCTTTATCATGGTTTGACGGGCAAGCGCCCCGTAATCCGCGCAGCGCTTGCCGAAATCTATTTTTTTAATACTCATTCTCTTGAGCATCGCGCTATTAACAGCGCGGTTTGCCGCTTCATTTGTCATGCTCTAATACCGGAAGTACGATATGCGACGCTTGGTTTTTGCCGTAATAAACTCGCTGGGTAGCCCTCACCCAATTTGTGTCATGTTCATTGTCGCCGCCGCTATTCAAATTTCTCGAAAACTTGGGAAAAAGAGCAGATTGTACAGCCAGGCAAAGTTGTTCGCCTCTCTGGATTTCAACGCCGATATGGTTCATTTCGATCCGGTATTGGTAGATTTGGTTTGGTGTGAGATTTTGAGGTTCTGTGAAGGATTTACGGTAGCGGGCCCGGATGATTCCTTCCGTCAGAACTCGTGGTTTACCGTCGGGATCGATTTTCGCCAGTCGCATGATCCAATCAGTGTCCAGCGCTGAGCTTGAGGCATATAGTATGGCGGTGATTGGACCGACGACCGTCCAGGCATGTTCCGCCTTGGGCGAGTAATAAAGCAGCAAATCTTTTCTGCCTACCGGATTGAAGCCGGTGGGATCATCGGGATCGTAGATGTATTCCCCATAGCCGGATGAGGGGGGCGTTGGGAGTTCAGAACTTAACAGTCCGATGTTGGTTTCGATGTGTTGACTGGTATCCGCTTGCAGATAAAAGTTGATATAGTGTGTCTCTTCCAGCGGATACCGATTGCTTGTTATCCATTCATTTTTTCCCAGAACGAATAAGGAGACCCATGGCTCCCGATCGATTCCGTTTTCAATCCCTTTCAGGTATCGATTCATCCATCGTAAGTTTTCAGCCAGAAAATCCTTCCAGGCATGCTGGCCCCAATCCATGCCTTTAGCGTCCCTGGGACTTCCCATTCCCGAATGGCTCCAGGGACCGATGATCAGTTTCTGGTTTTCTTTCTGGCATTGTACCATTCGCTGGTAGTTCAGCCGGGTGCCAATTCCATCTCCATCGAACCATCCCGATTGGTGATAGACCGGGATATTCACACCGCAAAGGCCATTCGCGAATTTTTTATTTTGCCAGTAGGAATCATAATCGGGATGATTCAGCCACTCACGCCATATTCTACTTTCTTTCCCCAGTATTAAAGAATCAAGGCTGGCAACCGGTAAGTTGTTCAGTTGCGCGGATTCAAGGATTTCAAGCGACCGAATCACTTCCGGGTCAGATAGATCCGGCGGCAGATTCCGCTCCAGAACATAGAGCCACCATAGAGTCGGCGCCATTAGTAAAGCGCCATTCTCATAAGGCATGAGTTCATATAGATCGGGGGGAGAGACCGAGGGGATGATTGTCACCAGATGGGGAGGTTTCAAAGAAGCGGCTTTCCATTGCAGCCAGCCATCGTAAGAGCCGCCCATCATTCCAACCCGACCATTGGACCAGGGCTGCCTTGCAAGCCATTCGATTGTTTGATACCCGTCTTCACCTTCATGGACGAAAGGCATCCATTCCCCGGGAGAAGAAAAGCGACCCCGCGCATCCTGTATGGCAACCGCAAAGCCTTGCTGAGCATAATACTCGGCTACGCTTGACTGGCTTTCTTTGCGATAAGCGGTGCGGATCAGGATGACCGGATGCTGTTCATTGCCGCAAGGTCGATAGATATCTGTCGCTAAGGGGATGCCATCCTTCATGAGTATCTTCATGTTTTTATCAATGATGATATGGCTATTCTGCCCATGATTGGATTTTTTTTCCCGATTTCGCTTCTCTTGTAGCAAAAAATCGAAACCTTGGCGAACAAAAAAACCATTTTTAGACGGGTAGGTAATCAGGCAGGGTATTTTGTTTTCATCTACCAGAATTTTCATGTCATACACTCCGGGAATAGAAAGCGTATAGGTATAAAACCGGAATTGAGTATTCTCATGGGTAATTAGTACCGGGCCCCCCCGCCGGATGTCATAATCCAGAATGTTGGCCGGGAGAAACAGAAGTTTCCCTTTTTTTTCCTTTAATCCGGCGCGATCAAACTCGTCTATCATCGGCTGAATCAGAATCGGCGTCATATCCTCAAAAAGCGCTATTTCCGGAATCAATGACAATGCAAGATTTTGCCCCATCACACTAATTAAGGCCTTAAAGCTGTCCCGGGTGATTTCATATTGCAAGGGTCCACTATATCCGATTTTTTCCCATTTAGAATTTGAGTCGGTTTCAATTATCAGTTTTCCAAACGCTTTATTTCCGGAGGCCACTATGCTAAAATTATTCTCAATCCTTCCTGCCGGATTGATTTCAATGCGTGCGGTCGCGATTAGCGTGTCTTTTTCATAATAATCGTAGTTTAACTCATTTATTGTCAGATGGGTTGGAACTATGAACGCTAAGGGGTCGGCCGGCAGGAATCGATAGGTCAAAAAAAGGATTAACAGCAGCATCGACCTAAAAGATAACTGATTGTGTAACATACCTACCTCACTTTAATCTTTTAACGATTTATTTGGCAGATTTTTTAACGCTTGGGACATATTGTCACGATAGGTCAGCAACGCGTTTTTACCCGATGGGGTAATCCGCAGTAAGGTCCTGGGCATTTTATCGATAAACTCCTTTTGAATGATGATATAGCCTTCCGACTCTAATTTGGATAGATGAGTGGAAAGATTGCCCCGGGTTAAGCTGGTTTGATTTAATATAAAAATAAAGTCGGCGCTCTCCAGATGGTAAAGAATGGTTAAAATCATCAACCGCGCCGGTTCATGAACGACCCGGTCGATTGCTGATAGGGTTTGTAGTTGTTCGGAATTCATTTTCTTACGCCTCCGGGTTAAAATCCGACTGGATGGGATGGATTTTGATAAAGCGCCCCAGCATAACGGAGCCAATGATGGCAAAACCAATGCCCAGGATCAGACAGAATAACCCGATACCTGCCATTTTAGCGGCTGGAGGGTTCAAGGCGATCCCAATGCCGGTCGCCAGAGAATAGAAAATATAAAACAGATAGCGTTTAAATCCGCTTTTGCTATATAGACTAAAGAACCCCATTGAAACCAGAATTCCCACTGGTATGGTGATCCAATGGTAGAAGAGTTGGCGGTTATTGACGCCCCCCAGTAGGATTACCGACGCGATATAGACGCCTAACACGACGATCGTGGAGATAATGATGCCGATGCCTTCTTTTTTGTTTTGATGAGGATGCGCATAGCCGATACGCGGATACACAAGTTTTTTTTTGGTTTTTTCAAGAGCAGTGGGAGTTATGAATACCCATAACGTCCCGAAGAGAATCGTGGGTATATGATGCCCGGAGAGATAGAGAATGGATGCAAAGAATAAAAAGATTCCAAGAAACAGTTCGGTTAAACCATCTTCAAAGAGACGGCGGAACACTTCCTTTTCGATGGATTTCAGATCGACGGGGGTTGACATGCTTCCTCCTTTGGAAACTTGTTGTTAAATCAAACCAGTTTGTATTACAAACATATTATACGGAATTATTTCTTAAAAGTTCCTGGTTTTTTTTGTAAATTGATGTTTTTTTAAGAATTTTTAAAAATATTTTTTGATAAAAAGGATTCAGAGAAAATAGCAACATCCAGTCGTTGATTGCCTATCAGCGGCAGTCGGTTCCAATCCCTGGGGAATAATTGAATACATTTCTTCATTTCATTCGGGATTATCCTTCAATCGTTATCAAATTAAATCCAAATCTCCCAGTCCGATGGGTGGGGGGATTTTTTTCTTGACATCTTCTTCGAGGGAGGTTATATTGAATTCGGTGGCAACCACCCTACAGCGGGAGCCGCGCCATGTCCAAACGTATTTCTTATAGTCTGCGCTCCTCTATCTGGCCCGCGAATAGCGCCTGCAAAAATCGGGTATCCAATTGTGAAGATAGGAAATCAAATTTGGATGACGAAAAATCCGGGCGTGGATCATTTCTGTAATAGCGCTCTGATTCAGGAGTTTCAGTATGGTGAGGAAAGGAACATCGCGGGAAAAGAAAGACGCTCCGCGAGGTGTTATTATGACAATGACTCCGAAAACGGGAAGATATGGAAATTATTTAACGGGTATGCGGTGAATGATCCGGGTGAATTGTCGCTGTAAGGCTGATAAATGACGAGTAAAGAAGAGTTTGAAGCGCTGCTGAAAAATTTCAGGCGCGAGGTCTTCGAATGGAAGAGCTCAGAATAATCACAATTAAACGTAATTAAGGAGTTTATTTTGAAATCGAAGCGGTTAACGATAAAATGGCAACGTTTAATAGATGCCGGAGAAACCTGCCCACGATGCGCCGGTACGGGTCAAGAAATCGAACAGGCTGTCAAAGTATTGCAAGAAAGACTTTGTAAAGATGCTATAGAGATTATACTGGAAAAAACTGAATTATCTTTGATAGATTTTGAAAAAAATCCTTTACAATCCAATCGGATATGGATCAATGACCGCCCGCTTGAGGAATACCTCGAAGCGCAAAGCGGTCAAAGCCAATGTTGCGATATTTGTGGCGATGCCGATTGTCGGACTCTGGAATTGGATGATCATACCTATGAAACTATCCCGGATTCACTTATCATACAAGCCGGATTAAAAGCCGCGGAATTTCTATAACCTCTCAGTTCCTCATTTCTTGTTGAATTCATAGAGCGCTGGATATTTTTTTTTGCATCTTTTTGATTTTTCCACTTGACAAGCGCATTCAATTTGGTTATATTGCCAAATAAGAAATTAAACGAAAGGTTGATGGCTATGAGTCCTGAAATGCAAATCAATTACGAGGAACGCGCTCGTATCGTCAAGAGCCTGGCCCACCCCACCCGGCTATATATCATCGATATGCTGGCCCAGGGCGAGAAATGTGTCTGCGAGCTAACTGATGCGATTGGCCATGATATGTCCACGGTATCCAAACATTTGTCGCTTCTCAAGGGCGCGGGCATTGTCCGAACTCGCAAACAGGGAACTACGATCTACTATGAATTGGCCGTACCGTGTGTGACCGGTTTTTTTGCTTGTTTTGAAACGGTGTTGAGCGAGTCGATTGAGCGTCGTCAATGCGCCTTGCGGGGGGTGATGTTATGAATTGGCGCGAGGAGTGGAAAACATTAGCGGCGATCGTGGGCGGGTTTTTGTTGTTATTTTTTTTGCCGGTTGAGTTTCCGCGTTTCCAGGGCGCGGTGATGGAGTCGTTTCATCTGGTGAAATGGTACGCGCGCGAGCATGTATTGTTGTGTCTGGTACCGGCGTTTTTCATCGCCGGCGGGATCACGGTCTTTGTCAGTCAGGGCGCAGTGATGAGATACCTGGGAGCGCAAGCCAACAGGTTTCTGGCCTATGGAGTCGCATCCGTCTCGGGAACGATCCTGGCCGTCTGTTCCTGCACCGTGTTGCCGCTTTTCAGCGGCATCTACAGGCGCGGGGCGGGTTTGGGCCCGGCCGTCGCCTTCCTTTATTCCGGCCCGGCCATCAATGTGTTGGCTATCATTCTCACCGCGCGTGTGCTGGGATTGGAACTGGGCATAGCCCGCGCCATAGGAGCGATTTTGTTCAGCATAGTAATCGGTCTGCTGATGCACCTAATTTTTCGGCGCGAGGAAACGCAGCGCCAAAATGCAATTCTGGCGATTCCCGAGGATGAACATCGCCGCCCCCTTTGGCAGAATGTCGCCTATTTCGGGGCCATGGTGGCGATATTGGTTTTCGCCAACTGGGGAAAAAGCGATGATCCTCGCTCGTTTTTCAACCTGGCGCATAGCTATAAATGGTATTTGACCGCCGGCTTCGGCGCTTTGCTGGCCCTGATCCTGATCCGCTGGTTCCGCCTTTCCTGCTGGAAAATCGGAGCGGGCGCGGCGACCGTTTCGATCTCGGCTTTCATCTTCCCCCACGAACCCTTGATACCCTTTGCCCTGGCCAGTCTGGCGCTGGCCTGGACAACCAGCGGCGATCCCGGCGAGGGCGGCGAGTGGTTCAGCGCGAGTTGGGACTATACCAGGCAGATTCTGCCACTGTTGGTCTATGGCGTATTGATCGCCGGTTTTCTGCTGGGCAGGCCCGGCCATGAAGGTGTGATTCCCTCGGAGTGGGTAGCGGCGGCAGTGGGCGGCAATTCATTTTCCGCCAATTTGTTCGCTTCGGTCGCCGGGGCGTTTATGTATTTCGCCACCCTGACCGAGGTGCCGATTCTGCAGGGACTGATCGGCAGTGGCATGGGCAAGGGTCCGGCCCTGGCTCTCCTGTTGGCGGGCCCCGCCCTCTCCCTGCCCTCTATGCTGGTGATCCGCGGAGTGTTGGGTACTCGCAAAACATTAGTATATGTGGCATTGGTCGTGATCATGGCCACCATTTCCGGCCTGATTTTCGGACAACTATAAGCTATGAACACCGTAGCTAACTAATTTACATAGAAAGGATAATTCCATGAAAAAGATTCAAATTCTCGGATCGGGGTGTCCGAAATGCAAGAAACTTGCCCAGCATGTGGAGGAAGCCCTGCAGCGTCTGCAAATGACGGCTCATTTTGAAGTGGAAAAAGTGACGGATATGGAGACCATCTTGAACATGGGCGTGATGATGACGCCCGCCCTGGTCATCGACAGAGAAGTTAAATCCGTGGGCAAAGTCCTTTCCGTTGATGAAATCTGCCGTCTCAGCGCCAATTATAGCGGTCAATCAACTCGCGCTCAATGTAACCAGGAGTAACCTAATGAAAATCTTGACCTATGCCCTGATCGTCGCTTTTTCCCTACTCACATCTGTTTTTTGTCGCGGCGGAGAAGAAAAGAAAGCTGGCGGCGCCGCCCCAAGCCCTGCCGCCGCCGCCGCTCAAACCGACGATTTCCAGATCGTCGCCACCTATTTCTATACCTCTCAACGCTGCTATACCTGCAAAAAGATCGAAGAATTCGCCCAAAAAAGCATTGAGGACAATTTTCGCGATGAACTGACGAATAAAAAAATCATTTGGCGCGCCATCAATGTCGATGAACCCCTAAATAAGCATTATATTCAGGATTTTCAACTCTATTCCAAATCGGTCATCATCGAGAAACGACAGGGTGAGAAAACTATCGCCTGGAAGAACCTGGAAAAAGTATGGGAACTGGTTTACAATGAGCAGAAATTCCGCGCTTACATGGTCGATGAACTCCGTCAATATTTAACCAATTAACAAAGGTGCCTGAGGTATGGAAACTGTATCTTTATGGACTGCGGCGACAACTGCTGTGTGGCTGGGCATTCTGACATCGATCAGCCCCTGTCCCCTGGCGACCAATATCGCCGCCATCTCCTTCATCGGCAAGCAGATCGGCAACCAGAAGCATCTGGCGCTGAATGGTTTTTTTTATACGCTGGGGCGCGTTATCGTCTATTGGTGTCTGAGCATACTGGTAGTGGGCAGCCTGCTTTCGGTTCCCCAGCTCTCTTTTTTTCTGCAGACTCATTTCCAGAAATGGATTGGCCCCGTATTGATCATGACCGGCATTTTGCTGCTGAATATTATCCCTATTAGTTTCGGCGGCGGCGTATCCAATACCGAACGATTGGAGAGATTGACCAGGCGGTTTGGACTCTTCGGCGCGTTTATGATGGGCGCGTTGTTCGCCTTGACCTTCTGTCCGGTTTCGGCCGCTCTGTTTTTCGGCAGTCTCGTCCCCCTGGCCTTTTCCAGTCAGTCGTATATCCTGCTGCCGTTGCTATATGGCATCGGCACAGCGCTGCCGGTGATAATTTTCGCCTTCACTCTCACCGTGAGTATTCAGTTCGCTGCCCGCTTGTTTCGGCGCGTGACCAGTTTTGAGCGCTGGACCCGACCGGCGATGGCTGTTATCCTGATCGGGATCGGTATCTATCTGACGGTTAAGGCATTTTTTTTGACTTCGAGTCCGTTTTAACGTGTCCTCCATGCGCGGGTCCGTATGCGGATCAAATCCCCGGCCCGTGTATAGCGGCCGTTTTCGTTTCCACGAATTCAATAGCAGGGAGAGTTTATGTCAACCGAGAGTTTAAAACCTAAAATGAAAATTTTATTTTTATGCACTGGCAATTCATGCCGCAGTCAGATGGCGGAAGGCTGGGCGCGCCATTTGCGCGGCGACCGTTTAGAGGCGTATTCCGCCGGAGTGGAAATCCACGGACTCAACCCGCTGGCGGTTCGGGTCATGGCTGAAGCGGGCGTGGATATTTCCGCTCATATTTCCAAACATGTTCGCGAATTGTTGCCAATCCCGTTTGACTATGTGATAACGGTCTGCGATCATGCCAATGAAACCTGCCCTGTATTCCCCGGCAAGGTCAAACGGGCGCATGTCGGGTTCGACGATCCGCCGCGTCTGGCGCGTGATGCCGCCGATGAGGAAGAGGTGTTGGGACATTACCGCCGAGTGCGCGATGAAATCCGCCGATTTGTTGAATGCTTGCCCGAAAACCTCGAGCGGCCGGAGGCGATTGCATGAATACAGCCACGAAATCGCTTAGTGAAAATCGTAAAATGACCAGTTGACGGATTCGTATTGTTTTCGACATAAAAAACATTTGACCAGAGAAAATAAGGGTAAAATTCTATTGCCGGAATAGAAACGATAATTTCTTCTCCGTTTGGTTTGATTAAAGTAAAATCGGCGTTATTAATATCTTCAATTATGTTATGATATGCTAACCATTCAGACATAAAACACATGTAAGGAAATCGCGTTTTATAATTATCATAGATTTTCACGGAAATATAAAGAGCGTAGTATCAGGAGTGGGATAGGCCA
>CAZWDO010000041.1:0-16764 GCA_964632485.1 uncultured bacterium | reverse complement strand
CAGAATGAGAGGAGTTACCGTATGACTTAGCTATCTCTGATTTTTCTATTTTCCCTATCCATGTGAACTGAACAACCCTTCTTAGAAAAAAGGAACCAACGCAATGAAAAAAATTGTCGATGAAAATGGCCTGGAAGTCGATTTGATGACGACATCTGAAATTTCTCGTATGTTTAAAATCTCCCGCTCGAAAATCTATGAAATGATCGAGCAATATAATATTCCCTCGTTTCGGGTCGGGAAGAAGATTATGCTGAACGCGAACGACTGGACGTCGCGCGTATTTGGCGGTCAATACCAAATCCAGGAGGACGTTGGCGCGACACACGCGTAACGACTGAATATTCCTGGTAAAACGTATCTCATTCTTCATACATCCCTCACTCGGGGTGGCGATATTCGTTGATCGCCGCCCCTTTTTTATTGGTGGAGGTTCCGCATGGATTATTCCAAGTTTAAATCGATTCCCATAGCCGATATCTTGGCAGTTCTGAATATTCCGCTCGATAAGACCAATTTTAAATGCTGGGCTCCTGAGAATCACAACCACCACGACAAGCACCCCAGCGTCTTTATCACAAAGACCAATCGGTTTTTTTGTCCGGTTTGTCAAAAGGGCGGAGATGGCATCGATCTGGTCCGATATTATTACCGGTGCAATTTTCAAGAGGCCGTTACGTTTCTCGCCCGTCAATTTCAAATTGACAATATATCTACCCCTACATGTACCCAGAAAACGCTGACAAGCCGTCCAACCGCTATCCGTCCTCCCGATTCACCCTCTATCGACAACCGGCAGCGACAACTCATACGCAGCGTCTTCCGCACTTTCTACGACCGCTTTCAGGAACTCTCGTGCGACAGCGAATCGTACCTGGTCGATGAACGCGGGCTCCAGCTTGACTTGCTAATAGAGAAACGGGTGTTCGATGTCGAGCCCGCCGATTACAAGCGGGTCATGGATGATTTATATCAGGATTTTGACGGTCATATTGTAACCCTATCCGGGATAATGAATTTCAAGCCGTTTACCGAAAGCGGTCAGCCGTTCATTGCCTTCCCCATTGAAATCAATGGCGAAATCGTGATGATTCAGGCGCGGAGCATGGCGCCGGACTGTTCGCCCCGCTATCGCAACACCGCCAACAGCTTTCCAAACAAGGTACTGTTCAATCGCGATGTGGTGTTCCACTTGAAACCAGGCGATGCAATCTATGTTGTCGAAGGCGTCATCGATGCACTGACTTTGATGGGAGAGGGATTGCCGGCGGTGGGATTTTTGGGATCGGGTAATTTCCCATATGATGATACGCCGTTGATGCACTCTTTGGCCAAATTGAATCCGATTTTCATCCGCGACAACGATGAGGCCGGATGGAATGCAGCCGTCCAATTTCACAACCATTTTCCCCATGCCCAGGTGATGCTCACCCGGCAGGGCAAAGACGTCAATGAATTAATCACAACCGGATGAAAGGAATATTATTATGTCCATTCAAGACCAATTAACTCCTGACCCGGCTTTTAATCAGCCGGTTCCAAAAGTACCCCAATTGGTTCACAATCAACATAATCCACTCATGGAATCGATCCAGTGGTTTCAATCTTTAAATGAGGGGTCCCTTGTCAATTTGCTAGATGATATGTTCAAGCGAGAAGCTTACAAAATGACGCTCGCCGGAATCGATCTAGGCATTCAATTCTATCCCGGAGAGCTGAACATCATCGCCGGCCAGTCCAATCACTCGAAAACCACGCTGATGATGAATGTTATGGCCTCGCTGCTACGTTCGCATTCCACCGCCCAATGTATCTATATCGGACTGGAAGCCAGCTATACCATGACCATCGCCAAATTCATCAATATCCTGGCACGGCTGGATGATAAAGACCTGATCTATCGAATTCGGAAAAATGAGTTCTTTCGCAATGAGGAGATATTGTCGCAATTTATTCAATATGCCCATGATGAACGCTTGCTGATGTTGGATGGACTGAATCTGGAACGTATCCATCCACTGATCGATTATTTCCAGCGCAAGGGACATCAGTTGTTCTTCTTTATCGATTATGTGCAGTTGCTCCAATCCGAAACGATCCAAATGTCAGGCTGGGAATATTTCGCGGAACTGGCCTACAAGTTGGAGCGAATCGCCGTGGAAAACAATGTCATCATATTCACCGCCAGCCAGCTCAATGAAAACGGCGACACCCGGCAGGCCAAGGATATCTACAATGCCGCCAGCAACGTCATCACTGTCTTCATGAATTCGCATCCGAAAAACAAGCGCCCGGCATCCAGTTCAACCAAGAAAGCCAAATATTGTTCAAGAACGGTTCATGGCAAAGACGTCATGTCGATCTATATCGAAAAATCCCGATTTTTCCCCTGTGGGAGCTTCGAACAGAAGTTCACGTTTGACGGATATATATACGAACCATACAACAAAATCGATGCTGAAGAGGATTCAACGGCGACAGCGGCTGCGGAACCGGTTCCTGCCGATTGGCAATCAACGAAGCGCGGCTCCGGTAAAACCAAGTCCCAGGCTCGCGCCAACAAAGGATAGATATGAACCATGATCAAACGGATGAAGCGATTTCTCACGGAATGGTTCGCATTCCATGCCACCTGGAATCGCAGAAATTCCAAACCAAACAATACGGCCCCCGGTTGACGCTGACTTTCGAGGAGGCCAGGTTGCTTTTTCAGCTTCAGTATCTGATGAATTCCTGCCAGTACAGCGCCAACAGCAGTATTGAAATTCCATGCGATAGCAACGCGTTTTATTACAAGGGGTCGCTACCCGTATTCCGCTTCAAGCGCAGCGCATTGTATGGGATGCCCGACGGCTCGTCATTACGCAGCAACTATGACCAGCGTCGTCTAATCGACACACTTTGGAATCTAAGCCACAAGAAATTCCATTTTCAATACGCGAAGAAAAGTAAAAATGGGAAAACGTATCGCGTCAATACCATAAGCAACTTGTTCGCCTTAATGGACGACGTAGGCGATTATCTGGAATCGGCGGATCAGTTGCATGGGCGACGGTTTCTAACCCTGGCGGTCGCTCCTATCGTTGTGGATCAGATTGAATCCTATTTCCTGCTGAAACCGTCCGATTATTATGCCCGGTTGAAGGCAGCAATCAAGAAGATCGGTAAAACACGGCTGACGCAGTCAATTGTGGCTTTCTGCGATTGGCTCTATTACATGAAAGCCTTGCGCAAGCGGAATAAGAATCACAGCGATCTGAGCATCGGCCTGGAAGCGCTGTCCCGCAATCTGTATCTCAGCGAGTATTATCTCAGTGGGAACTACAAGCGGTTATGCGGTATGATAGACGACATGGCAGCCATCGCCTATTATATGGGGTTGCTTCAACCGTTGAAGTATCGAGGTTCCGGCAAGAACATCCAATACCGACTGGGTTTTCTCGGCGATTGAAGCGATTGACTGTGGGTTGAAATATTCCGTTTCGCATTTATCAATAATTTCCCATCACATCTCACCCTCAGTCAGGAGGCACGTATGATCCGGGCTCCCCCGTTCCATTCCACACCTTCAATAATCTCTCATAGTTCCTTCGGCCGTTGAAAGCAAAACCGTTGGAAGTCTATGCATTGGGGCCGTTTAATATTATGTTCAATTTTAAAAATCGTAAACAAAGGATAAATTCAATGTTGAATTATCATATTGGCGTTTTGCCATATACAGACCCATGC
Organism: uncultured bacterium; assembly: GCA_964632485.1. Classification (GTDB taxonomy): domain Bacteria; phylum JAGOEH01; class JAGOEH01; order JAGOEH01; family JAGOEH01; genus CAZWDO01. The sequence continues at coordinate 13,035 of CAZWDO010000041.1, read as the reverse complement.
ACCCTGCTAAATGGCGCGAAGGTCGAGTGTCTCGGCATCACGCCGGACAACCATATCGAATACGAAAACACGCTGGCCGATATAAGCATCCAGCTTCCCGTCCAGATCAATTATACCTGGATCAATCGCAACATGCTGAAAATCAGTTGCCCTGAAACCGTCATTGAAGGCGACTATCCCAATCAGCCGCGCATCGATGTCAACGACCTGCAACCGTATTTCAACGTGGCAGCGAACTTGCTCAGATTCGGGGGCATGTCGCTGGAAATGCTGGTCTCCAAATCTCATAACGTTTATCAGATTGTCACCCATATTCAAAAGCCGTTCAGCAAGCTGTTCGTCATTCAACTCCGCATCCCGTATCGCTATCGGCTGGAGTGCACGATTAAGCGCGGCCAAGGCTTGGTGCTGGACATCGTTCCCGGCATCCAGGTGCTACCCCCGAGCCGTAAAAACGATTCAACGTTTCGTTTAACTCCAATAATCAATACCTTTAAAATATAGATCAAAACGAAGGGGGGTTCCTTGATGATTCGAGCGCCGTAATGATCACGGCATGATTGAGCTACACTTTGGGAAGGGTCAACACCATCATTATCAACATATAAACCCATGATAAACAAATATAGACCCTGAACCCGGAATGGCGAAAACCATTCACCATCCGTTTTTTTGCGCGTTTACTCCCAATTCCATATACAAGGAGAGCATTATGCAAAAGTACCTCCAAAACCGGATCGATCAGTATCAGGCCAAACAAGCCAAGCAAAACCGGAAATCCAAGACGTTTGCTGCATCTGTGGGCAGTAATGATAAAGCTAAAAATGAATGCGAATATCTGAAAGTCCGAGACTTATGTCGGGAATTGAATATATCCATGAGTGTTGGCTATGAACTCATTCGACTTCGCAAAATTGACAGCTTCAACTTCCATGGCGCCATCCGTGTGAAACGCAGCGATCTTGAAAGATACATTGAGAAATCAAAGGTCGCTGCAATCAAATAGACGACTAAAAGACCGATATATTGAAGGCTGGTGGGGATAGCTCACCAGCCTTTTTTTATTTAAATCACTCCTCCCCTACACTATAAAATCATCCCGTCAACAAATTATACACCGAGTTATAAATAACTTTATAGAACTATAGTATAGGCAACTTAGATTTTCAGAGAGCAATCGCATCAATGAAGTAGAAAAGCAACACAATTCCATCATTAAAAAATACCACATAACAAGCAATTAATTGACCATATATTGACCATACTATACGGAAATAGCGGAAAATATGTAAACTACATAATATTATGATTTATATATAGTTAAGACTATTTTGTCAAGAAATAATGAGTTTTTACCTGTTGTTACAAACATATTAAGAATAAATCGTAATCAATTGTAAAATAACATGTTACGATAGATAATATACTATAAACTATGCTGATTCATAATCAGCAGGTCGTCGGTTCAAATCCGATTCTCGGCTTTTCACATAACCAAATCTGCGACAATCACTTACTAACTTGATGCTTGCAAAGGAATAATCGTTTTGTCAGCTTTTAGCCCGATTGGGTGAAATCCTGTCGAAATCAGGCTTTTCTCATTGGATTGAAACGAGTTAAGCCAGATTTTCCATAACCAATTATGCCAACTGTACCAATGCCAATGGGGATTTTTTGGGGATTAAAGCTTGATTCCAAGCAATAAATAGATAAAATATTGTCATAGGAGGCATTTTACCTCCTATGACTTTCATTATCAACAGGATTTAGCGTTTGATGTTTAAAATACCATTCATCGCATTGACTGTATTGTTCAGATCGGATTCGGTCATCCGCACATAGCGCATGGTGGTATTGACGTCTTTATGCCGGGCCAGATTGCGAACCGCTTCAACATTAGCTCCACTCTTAATCAATTCTGTACAGAAAAAACTGCGGGAATCATGGAAGCGATAGCCTTTGCCGTTCAATCCGCATTCCTTCAAGAGTTTTCGAAACGAGGTCTTGATGTCTTTAATCGGCTGGCCGCGATACAGGAAGACATACCCCTTTTTATCACGAGATTTTAATTTCATTCGCGTCAATTCTTCAACCGCGGCATCGCATAAATGAACGTCCTGCGCCACGCCGCTTTTGGTCTCGGTCAAATGCGCAATATTGCGGACGAAATCAAGCTGGTCGTATCGCAGGGTCAACAGCTCGCTCTTGCGCATCCCGGTCAGAGCCGCCATGATGAGAATCGGCCTGAGATGGGCTTTTTCATCGGTACAATTTTCCAACATGAGATTATACTCGGCTTTAGTGAAGACGACAGCTCGCTTATTGTCCGGTTTTGGTAGCTTAATCTGATCCATAAGATTCTCCTGCAGATAGCCTTCCCGAATAAGCAGTTTCCAAAGCAGCTTGAGAAAAATCACTTCCTTGTTGACGGTGGATTGAGTACGATTCAATCGGCGTTGGTATACATAGTCGAGGATGTCGTCTTTTTTGATTTGGCTAATATGCTTTTTAGCAAATCGCTTCATCAAATTCTTGGGGCTGTTGCGATGATCGCGGACATAGTTGGGGCGAATTTTCTTGGTCTTCTCGGTGATCTTGTACGGTTGCTTTTCCAGAATATCGAAGAACAATTCCACAGCTTCTCCACCTTAGGGAAATTTGGCATGACAAGTGCGCAGTTCACACTTATATTATTCCAATAATCGGGGGCATATCCCGGGCATCGTTGCGGGCAAATAATGACATTGATTATTGATTCAATCCATCCTCACTCTTTCCCCATTTTTTCTTCTTTCATGATTTTTTCCTTGACAATTTGAATTCTTAATATTATAATGGTCTCAATGTGGTCTGTGGAGAAAAACGTAAGGGAAAGGAATGTGAATGACCAACGGTAGTGGAATTTGGATGGTTTACGGGAGGAAGCATGGGGTCGGCGAGGTATTCAGGTAATTCTGAATCTAATTTTTATTTTGAGACATCTTGGCTGAATTATATCAAAAGCCTGTTAATCATACAATGGCTATACAAATTTGCCATATTTATAAATTTAATATCAACAGAACATAAGTTGTCATTTTCATTATCTCATATTCTGAAAATCTATCCACTGATCACTCTGATTTCAATAATCGTTCTCTGCAGCGGACAACCCACTCGTCAACTGAGCGAAAAAGAAGCCCTGCTTATACAATTGGTGGGTGAGTACGACCTGAAATCCGTTGATGGTTTTATGGGAACCAACACTATGCTTGATGGGATTGATTCCACATCCGTGTTTTCGGATGACAAGCAGACCGTTTATGTGGCAAGCGCTAAAATGGATTTCCCGCTGTCGGGTTTATTGAATGATCGCAGAACAGAAGTTCAGCCGGTATTGACATTGGTAACATACAATATACACGAAAAACAGTTCGATTTGAAAGTTAACAATACCGAATCTGGTCCGTGGGACAATTTTAATTTCTATTTTAGGAAAAAAATAGTAAGGAGGGAAGATTTAATTAAATTTATCTGAATAGTGAAAGATTTGCTTTAGATGAGCGCTTCAGAATGGAAGAAATAATTAAAAGCAGATTCATTGATGGTTTGATGCATTAATAATTGTCAGTTATAATTATTTTTGTGTTGAATTATACTGTTAACTGGCGAAATCATACAAAGAAGGAGTTATGGATGTCGCTGAAACTATTACAGTTGTTTATGGTTGGCATGGTATTCTTCGCATGGTCGATCATTCATGCGGAACCGGTGGGCACGATTGAACGGTTTGAAGCTCTGCTTCAAGTAAATGGCGGACAGTTAATAACGCTAAATCCCGAAATCCCGGCTGATGATTGGTCTGCTGTCCCCGGAGACAAGATCACACTGACATTAAAAATATTCAAGCCCAGTGTTAACGAATCAGCCCTGCTTCGGATATGGATGCCGGACCCCGCTGATGTTACCATTGAAGCGATTTCAAATATCAGCGGAGGATACGATTCATTAAGGGTAAAAAACGATCTGGAGATTCGCTTTGATAATTTTAAAATTACAAATATCAACGAAGAGGGGCTCATTCGAGTTTCAATGCATGTCAAGGATGGCACGCAAATTAACAATGTCTGCGAGGGACGGTCAGTACGGTTGTTTTATATCTATGACAATAGCAACCCGGACAATCCCTATTACAAAAATCCATCCTTCAATGGTTTGATCACTCGGGACAGCATCAAAATGGTCATCGATTCCGTCAAACAAACCGGGGATCCATGCGATTACACCGATTATATCCCGGTACGGGTCTTCTACCATTTCACCTATTTCAACAACTCCGATACAACCATGCAATATACCGGCATCATGTTCAATCTCTTCTGTTACCCCTATTTCCCAAATGTCAACGATAGATATATCAACGGGAATCTGCTGGTAAATGACTCCATGCTTTACTATTATGGCAAATCCGCCAATGGGCTCATACTTAATGATTACAAGGAAGATATGGTATTGAGAAAAATCGGAAATTCCCGTCCTGGAAACCTGGATGAAATCACACTTCAAGGTTCCCGAATCGATAGCATCCTTTATCAGGCTCCATTTCAAATCGGTCCGATTTCCAACCATACGATATATGACAGTTTGGAGCTTCTCATTCCATTGGAAGGATTGCGGCAAAACCAGAGCATCGTCAAGTTTTGCGCCCCGGATCAAATTCAGGTGATTGGAACGGATTGCGCCTTTTCCAATCCCAATTGGGATGATTGTGATTCCGCAGTGATTATTATATCGAATGATTCGCTCGATTATTATATCAGCGATTTTAATATTCAGAAACTGGACAGCGCAGCCGTCTGCCATCACCATGGCGATACCCTGAAACATACGATCCTCTACGGCAAACGCTATCCGTGGACGCCTCTCAATCCACGGTTCAGCATTGTGGATACGTTACCCCGTTATCTCCAATTTGCCTACCAGGAATACCCAAAAATCCCTGAACCTCAGGCTCAATTGAGCGCTGTTTGGAACGGAACTGCCCTGAATTGGACTTTTTTGATCGATAGCGCTGATTTTCAGGATTCCATCGTTTTTTATACCACGTTTAATTCATTTGGCGGCTCGATCGGGAACGATACTATGGATGTTATGAGAATTGCGCCTGCCAATGTCTATCGCGATTCACTGGGGTGCCTGATTGTCGATCCTGATTCCAATAATTATCAGCAAGCAAAAATTTTAAGTCCCATGCTGCCGAGAGAAGTGGATTTATCATTCAGCGAACTCTCCTTCGATCGGGAATGCTATGGAGTGGGAGACACGCTGCAGCTTAATTATCAGCTAAACAGCTCAACGGCAGAGGTATGCAGCGTTTGGATTTCCATTTTACTTCCATCCTGTCTGAGTCTGATTGATCATTTTGTGCGCGACTCAGTACCCGGATTCAACGACGATATCTGGTATTATTGGAAGGGAAGCAACTCAGACCAACAGCATTCAGCGCAATTCCTGTTCAATGGAAACTGTGGCAGTGAATTGCAGCAACTAATTGAGCTGGCGGTAATGCCAGAACTCTTCTACGAAGAGAACGGGAACTGTATGGAGGTGACCGATTCCAATCCCACCAATGATTCAAGCTATATTCGTTTTGAAATCTGCAATGTACCCGATTTCTCGATTGAAAAGCATTGCGAACAAAGCGCGTACGCGGTCGGCGATACTGCCCGGTTTACAGTGGAAATCAGAAATCTATCAGGCGCTGTCGCCAATATCCAATCGGTAACAGTAATCGATTCCCTGCCGGTGAAAAGCGCGGACCAAATCAACAGTATGGTTTTTGATCCGCCCTATGCTTCATTCGGATTCGGCGAGATTCCCGATACCAATACTTTTATCCGCCAGGCCGATCGCGGACGACAGGTTGACGGTCAGTTTTCCTATCGCCTCCCGCTGGATCAGACCCTATATCGATATGGCGAACGAGTTGTATGCCATGTATCCGCTACTGTTATCTATACTGATACCGTCATCAGCAAAACGGATACGACTTCGTGCCTGGTGCTTAACGATTGTCGGGCCGTCCCCAATCCATTCACTCCCAATGACGATACTAAAAATGACTATACCTGGTTCTACCCGCGCCTCAATACTACTATTTATATTTACGATATCCGTGGCACGAGGGTAAGAAGCCTGCCCATGAGCGATCTTGAAAAAAAATGGGATGGGATGGACGATAACGGACGGCCCATGCCCCCGGGACTCTATGTATGGGAAATCATCGAGAACAACCTGGTTCGCTGCAATGGAACCGTTACCCTGGTACGCTAACATTCAGGATTTCAAGGGAGCATAATTATGAAAATCACTATTTTTACACTTATATGGGTGGTTTTAGCGTCTGCGGTTCACTATAGCTCGGACCGCATCGATTTGAGCGCCAGACCAGCCGCAATGGGCGGCGCTTTTGTGGGCGTTGCCGATGATTTGAATGCGCTCGAGTGGAATCCGGCCGGATTGAGCAATGCCACCGGACTGGAAGTGGGCGTACTGAAGTATCGCAAACTTTTTGACCATATTTCGCATGACAATGTCTATCAGTTCGGTATCGATTTTTTAAAACCCATTGCTATTCACAAGAAAAATTCATTTGCCAGTGTATCTCCCGGTCAAAAACCCGTGTTCGGTATGCCACGATTATCGGTCGGCGCGGGGATCAATTATCTCGGTTCGGATGTATTCAACCAATTGATCGTATTGGCTGGTATGTCGTTACGTATCATCGAGCATGGAATCGATTCTTCATTATGCAGTCATACCAACTATAGCCGCAATGCCTTGAGTCTGGGAATCGTCGTCAAATATATCCGTTTTGGATATTCACCAGGGAATTTCTTCGGCGTGGAAGAAGGGGATCCTATCCTGAGCGGGATTGGATCAACCTCGGCGCTGACGATAAACGCCGGATTATTTGGACGCATCCGTCAACTCCGACTGGGAGTGATCGCCCGCAATTTGATCGAACCCAATATGGCATTTCAGGATACACCATTCGGTAAACTCCCGGCCTCAATTCAAGCCGGGTTCTCCTGTCCGTTGTTTGAAGACCATGACCGCGCCCTGCTGTTGCTTGCTTATGATTACGAATATTTTTCAGAGAAAATCAACCATGAAATTGACGATTATTTTCACTTGGGACTGGAAATGGATCTAAGCGGTCCATTGCATATCCTACGTTTATTTGATGGATTTTACCTGCGCGCGGGAATGGTAGGCGAAAACCCGGCCAGCTCTCAACTAAAATGGCTCACCTACGGTTTCGGCTTCAACTTCAACTTACCATCGGCGTTCAAATTGGATAACTGGATATTGAAATTCGACGGTTTCTATGGCGATCCGCGCCAAATCATCAGCGATATCAATAATTTTTATTTTTCAATATCGATCCAACGACGACCCTGTGAAAAGCTGGATGTCAAAATCAACAAATATAAATAAAGCAGAGGTTACTATGAAAACTACGATACGATTCGTCTTCATCCTGATACTCACTGGGTTGAATCACCTGACGGCGCAAATCGATTCAACTGAGTTACCGCTTGATTATCGGATATGGTATGGGGATTCTGTGATATTAAAATATGAATTGTCGGTCAATCCACTATTTACCACCACCAGACGGGAAGAGGGCCATGTACGGCTTCAGATTAAAATGAAGCAGTTAAATATTGCTGATTCAGCGATCACAATCATAGACAGCATGCTTATAGTCAAGGATTTGTTCAAAGTAACCCGAAAGCAATCTCCGGTCCGCTTTGAGATTCCTTGGTCATCGCTTTCTTTTCCAATTCAATGGACAAAGCCTCAGGATTCATGTGATCTGATCGTTTCAGCCAAGATCGATTTGGAGGAAAGCTTCTATTATGAAGGCGGCGCGATGGATACAATCAACAATCAGGTCTATTCTAAAATTCGGGTGCTCGAACGGCATCCAGATTTGAAGGTATCGATCAACTGCGATAATTTCCTTTCATGTTGGCCCGAGGCAATACCCGAACGCATTCCGCTGGACGTCGAGGTCGTCATCGACAGCGCCCATCTCAGGCAGGAAAAGACAGATTCGCTTATGCATCAGTCATTTGACGTAACTTTTTTCCTGTTGCCCGATACGACAAAACCCGTCTATGTACATCGGGTCAGATTCAGTGATTTCAAAGACCGTAGCTTTCGGTTTCAAACACAGCTAGTTCCGGTTTCCTGGCAGGGAAATACCGCCAGCATGCAGCCACAATATCTGGCGATAGTCGATTATCAAAACCGCATAACCGAACGCGATGAAAACAACAATAAAGCGACTTCGGAATGCATGCTTCAGCAAAATTTAACCAACCTGACCATCGCAATCGATCCCGAATATCGCGAATTATGGACCATCAGCAGCCAAAAACAACCCAGTTCTACAACATTTACCATTACTATTAAAAATGAGGGAGGGTGTGATGCAGGCGCTTTTGATATTAGCCTTTCCATCCCCGGAACGGAATCGCTCCAAAAAAAATTGTCAGGATTGAAAAAAGGTGAACAATCCAGTTTCCAATGGGGGCGCTTCTCTTCGGTAAACAGCGGTGAATTTTTGATTGAGACGCGTGTCGATATTAAAAACACTGTTCGAGAAACGAATGAAAATGACAATATGGCCCAAACACAGGTACGAGTTCGGCATGAAGAGCGACCGCCTGCTGTTCCATGCGATTGTCCTCCGGATTTCAAGGTGGCCATCCGGTGCCAACCCTGTGAAATCGAATCGGACTCCCGGTCGGTTTGGGGCTTTGTTGAAAAAAAATCGTATGATATTACACTGGTGGTCACCAATAGTTCAGAATTAACTTCAGACGGTGCGCCATTCAAGTTGGGTTTGTTTGAAAACAATATCTATCAGAAATATCGGGTGAAACCATCTCGAAACGGCATGATACCGGCTATTCTCCCGGTAGCAACAAAAACCATTGCGTATCGATTCAAACCCGGAGAAAGCAAGGAATATGTTATGCGGTGGTATGCCCGCGACGGCGTCCGGGAGCTATGGTCGTTTGTCGATTATAACAATGAAGTCGATGAAGTCGGAGATTTTAACGATATCAAGCGCAATGGCTGCACGGGCGACTGTGAAACGAATTGCCGCTGCCATGAAATGAACAATGACGATTTTCATGCCGTAAAGCTTATTCCTTCCGTAAAAATTCTGTCAGTGAATGCCAAGCCACTGACCTTAATCGACAGTTTCTATTACGAAGAAGCGCCGATAATCCCTATGTTCTTTTATCAGCCGATGGATATGGAAGGATTCTGCGAACCATCGGCCCTGGCGCTCGAAATCCGCCCCAACCAGAAACCAGCTACCTATGATACCGTCGGTATCGATACTTTGCTCAACAGGATGAAAACCTGTTTCCCTGAAGCGAAAATATCCGTATGGGGATTTCTGGATCCAAAATCGGATATCGAGCATAATCTAAAAAAGGAAATAGACGCCAAATTGTCGGAATTACGGCAAGAGCAAGGATTCAATATCCAATACAAGTTTTCCATCGATAATCAGGTTAAATCGAAGGCAGCGCGTCAGGGCGCATGGCAACGCGCGCAAAACGCCCGTGACTATATGATCCGTGAATTGAGCATTCCTGCGGATCGGATCACTATCGATACCGCTCATGATGTGCTGATGACGATCAATTTCGATCCCAATCATAAATCCGATGCCATTGAGCTTTTTGAAAACCGGCGGGTTGAAATTCATTCCGATACCAAGGAACTATTCGTTCCCTATCGTTTGCCATCGAATTGCGAAGAGGGATGCAAGCGCTATGATTCTCCTTGGCTCGTCTTTCGGGTTAACGGCATGGGCGGTTACGAATCTGTTTCTTTAAATCTTGAAATTCGGGATAAAAAGGGGAACGTTTTAGTTACGAAAAACAAGGACATGCCCCTTATTAAATCAAAATTTGTTGCTGAAATTGAATTTCCAGTCGATCCCGATCAGCTTCTTTTACTGGACACAACCTATTATTATACGCTTACGGCCGTTAGCGCCTGCGATAATCAGGATATCCAGAAAGGAACTTTCCGGGTCAAACATCAAAAAAAAGGCCACGAAATCTATTTTGCCAAGGTTTTCCAGTATGACCGCCCTCCCCTACGGCCCGGAGATAAAGCCACCGCCGTGTATTTCTGGGATTCAGATTGGATCAGCGGATACAAACTCGAACGGATACGGACCCGACTGGCCGATCCATCGGCACGGGTGAGCGTGGATGGCCGCGCCAGCTATTGCGGAACCCGGGAATACAATCAGGCGCTCGCCAAACGCCGCATCGCCGACGCCAGGGATTATCTGCTGACAAAACAGTTAGCCTTTAAGCATAGTGTTGCCTTTCCATTCGGCGATGAAAACCGATTCGACTGCAATCATAGTATTTATGCTCATTTGTTAGATTATGAAACCCGAGAGTCACTTTCCAGGCTTTTATCGATTGATCTGGGACAAGCCGCGAAGCTCTCCTATTATCAATTGTACCAGGATTCGGAGAAAGCATTTCCCTGGTTGCGCGCCATGACACGGAGCGTTGTGATCATCATCGATTACGGAAACGATTAATCCTGAAAATTTTCGAGATGGGGCGAAACCATCTATTTGTACGGTTTCGCCCCACCGAAATGCAAAGGATCATGCAAGGGACCACTAGAATTCCCCACCCATGGGTCAAGTCAATTCCCCACTTATTCACATCGTCCGTTAAAACGTTTGCTTTTAACCGTTAGGATTAGTATTCTGGCACTCGGAGAACGCTTTGGTCCAGTCCATGATGTTCACCTTGCGCAGTTGTTCTGTCACAAACAAATTCATATCTTTATCCGCATAATAATCGCTGCCAATCAATGAGTTCCAGCATTTAATGTTGTTTAATAAGTCCGGCAGCAATTTTAAATCGCTGTGCCTGAATAACCGTCCCTGGCTTTCACTGCCTCCATTCTCCAATAATTTCAAATATAAATGATAATTTCGATACTTCAACTGCCTGCTGATCAATATCCACCCCATAAATATTGTTCAGTAATATCTGCTGTTTCTCTTCTATGGTCAAGCGGTATTATTTGTCCGAAACTTCAAATATCTTATGCTGTTTTAATGAAGATTTGATTTGTTTATCCCGGGTGTAATACTGAAGATGATAATTTAGCAAACATGTATAAGCCCCAACCAGAAACGATCCGGACCCGCAAGCTGGATCACATATTGATATCTGTGATATTTCCTCCGGTGATTTATCCTTGATTTTCTCTCCTACTGTATTCTCGACAATATAGTTCACAATATATTTGGGCGTATAATACACACCACCGGCTGATATGCCCCCGATTATTGGAAGTTGAAAAGTGTGAGAAAAAGACTTACATTAGGAAAAAGAACCTGAAAGGAGCAGATCATGAAATCATCCCGATTTTCGGTTGAGCAGATCATTATTATTGCGGAATCCTCAAATCGAAAAGATCAATAGTGCATCAACCGAAGAATCTGGATAATTGAATCAGAACCACGATGATTATGAATAATATGCCAACTTTCCTCCAATGTTCCCGGTTCAATTTGGGTTTAATCGGTTGTGAAAATGTGTACTTGCTTGATGGCTGCGTGGCTTTGACATACTGTTTTCTCTCTACCGTTTCAATTTCTCTTTTCATCTTATTCCTCCTGTTTCTAACCATTTAAAGTTAGTGTTTCAAATTTTGTTGCGATTTCTATTCTTTCCGGTAATCCATAAATAGTAGTGATCGGATATTTGAAGGCTCAGGAAATGATAGACCATGACCACTCCATTCACGCAAACCAACACCGACATAATTAAATACATTACATCCTGATTGCCAAAGCTATTTAAAAAACTGACAGATTGATCCCATAAATATTGCACCATCACGCCCCCATTTCCCTTAAGAAGAATTGAAATAGGAAAATAGCAGTATAATATTGTCAATAATCCGCCACCCATCACAGCATACTTGTTATTTCTCTTGAATCCTGCAATGATTAGGAGAATAAACCAGGATAGAGGAATAATCACATAATATACAATCACATTAACCGTTTCGTACGATAATCCAATAATAGCTGCGATTAATTCCAGAATAACCATAACAATTAAGAAAATCGGAAAAAATAATATCAATAATCCAATATTCAACTTGATCAGGTATTTAACATGCTGATTCATTTTCAATGCCCTCCATGTTTAGATCGGTAATACAGTAAATAATCTGGATCGGGTTTTCCAATACTCAGATTAACCATAAAGAAAATCAACAGAAGAAAGATCATGTCAATCATCGGGGTCATTTTGTTTTGCTTTCCACAATTCCTTACGCTTCTGAATCATGTTTTGCCTCCTATGAATAATTGTTGGCCAATTCGTCCAGGCTTATACTTGATCCTGGTCAAAATAGTAATATGCATATCTCGTGCCAACACTATTTCACAAAAATATTTATATTATTCTGTGTTTTTGCTTCTTCTAAAATATGCCCTGGCCACGCGATACTCCAGAAGCTATCAATTAGTATTGCACTCTTCATGCAATTTTTAAAGTACAATCAATAACCTTAAAATCCATTTATTCAACAACGAAATCATAATACATTTTAAATTCAGATGCTAATCCATATATTTTCATAAAATGCTTGACCGCCTCTATATTATCTTTCGAAAGCCTCATTCCTTTCTTATAAAACAAATCATGAGTTTCTTTTGATACTGTAATTCTCAAACATTTTACTGGCTCAATTTGAACTGTAGTATCACAATGTTCGTTGAGTAGGTCAACAATGCTTCTTTAAGAATGTATCAGTTCCAACACAATACAAAATATATATGCAAAAATTCTCTGGACGAAAAAAAGGAGAAAATCGTGAAATCAATCAAACCGCTTAATTTATTCTTGACTTTCTACTGTTCTGCATCAGTTGAAAATGGAGAGTACTTCTAAATTCCCGCTAAACCGG
>CAZWDO010000040.1:0-17183 GCA_964632485.1 uncultured bacterium | reverse complement strand
GCTACTCCTTAAAGCCCATTCGTTATATATCACGATGGGCTTTTTTTTTTGACCTAATTCCAGTTTTTTTTAGGTTTACTTTTTTTCCCTTATATTCTACCCTGAATCCTGCGGTACGCTAATGAGAGGGTTACCATTTCATGTGGAAATTAAATCTAAGCAGTTCGCTGTTAATTATTCCAATAAAGCGCAAAAGATATATAGTTTGAAGCTGCAATTAAAGCACAGGCAACTGATTTTTGTTATAATCACTGTCTGGTTAATGGTTACCGTAGTCTTTCATACGGCACTTTTGGATTCATTTCATAATCACAAACCCGATTTTCATCATCATGATGATTGCCCGGCTCATCAATTGCTTTTGGCGCTAAATGCCATTGTCATCGTCGCTCTCTTTGTTCTGACACTCTGCGCCAGTGTTTCAAGAAACTCTGTTTTTTTGTCGATTTTTTCATCGACTATTCTTATTTTTTGTAAACGGAATCGCTCTCCTCCTTTCTATCCTTAATTAAATTACTCCCATTAAATCTTTTTTGTTTCCCTCAATAGGTGATTAATCGTCTATTTAACTGGTGTTAAACTATATAAATCAGCAATAGGCTATATCCTGAACTGTGAGGCCTTTATTTGAAAGCAGCTTTTATTCCGACTGGTATGATTGATGCGTGATGCTGTTTTAGATTGCTTATTGAATATGGAAACGATATACCATAATGAATCGAAAGGAGAATTGAAATATGATTAGGATAACGTTTTATTTGCTGCTGACCGCTATGATGACGGGTATATTTTGCAGTAAAGATAAAGGTGAAGATATTGGTGAACATGTGATGCCCTGGGGATTCGCGCTTTATGATAGCGGTGTGGAGGTTGGGCGTTACTTTAAAGGAGAGTTCAGCGCCAACTCAGGAATTTCTATCAGTGAAGGCAGCCAAAGCGGCCATATTTCTGTTTGGTTTCTCGATCAGGATAGTATGGAATTCAATCCCCAAACGACATCCAGCCTCAATGATGCTCATCATGAGTTGGAGTTGACCGTTCGCGATACTAGTCTGGCAAGCATTTTCCGTCATGATCAGAGTAATGGCGAGGATTGGGGTTTCCATGTCGTTGGAAAAAGTCAAGGATTGACTGGCTTGCATATCGCATTAGTGCATGAGGATCATTACGGATTTATCATGCCGGATAGCGTTTGGCTACCGATAACGGTTACGGAACCTCAGCAAGGCCCTCCCCTTCCCCTGTTGGATAAAATTGATATTAATAATGGCTGAATTTTGTGCATATTTCTGATTTAACTTATTCTGGCGCTAATAATCGCGCGGAATTTAAATGAAGGTGATTATGAGAAATAATTGGATATGGTTTTTGTTCGGTTTGGCTTTCCTTGCGCCTGATCGGGTGACGGGCAATCTTAAGACGGGAACCATTTGGGGACGAATTTTTGATCAGGAAACCCATGACCAATTGGAATATTGTCAAATTGAGCTTCCCGATCTTAATTTGAAAGTTCTTTCCCATCGGGACGGTTCGTTTTATATAGATTCGCTTCCTTCTGGAAATTATAGAATTAATTTCAAACGCGTAGGGTACGAAGAAGAAACGCGTCAAACGCAAATCACAGCGTATCAACAGACTCAGCTCATTGTTGAGCTGAAAAGCGCGCCATTTCAAATGGATAGCGTTCGTGTGCGCCGAAATGCGATTCCTGCTTCCCATCCCAATAAAGGAACTGGTAATTGTTCGATGCAGGTGGAATCGGTGAATCGGGGGATTGCTCAAGGAGTCGCTTTTTCTTTTCCGTATTATAATTGGGGGTTTACAGCAAAAGGAACATTGCGCCGTTCTCGGGATGTGGACTCGCCCCGGGGGACGCTTGCTAATACTGCCATGGCCGCCGAAGATGTTTCGTTTGGAACTGCCTGTTTCCGCCGCTGGGGCGCGATGGGTGGAGCGATTGGCCTATATGACAACCATTATGGGATACCCGGAGGTTTTAAAGGCGGGCACTCCAGGGACGTTACGATTCGCATGAATCGGCGTCAAGCTCTCTCGCGTATTATCGTTGAAAAACCGATGTCAGGAGTCGAGCGGTTGACACTGACCAGCCAGTATCGCCGCTACCGGCATGAGGAATTGGAACGCAGCGGTTTGGTTGCGCTTACGTTTATGGTGGAATCGGTTAATTCCGCCATGACGGTAAATCCTGTTACCATTTTTTCCTCGCGCTTCAAAAGTGAATGGGGGGCCAGCGTGGAATGGATGCGTTACCAGATCGGCGGGTTATCCTTTGCTCCGGATACGGATCAGCAAACCGCCTCGCTGTATGGATTTTGCGGGTGGCGAAATGATATCTTGTCAGTGGAAGCTGCTGCTCGTTTCGATCAACGCGTGATCGATCCCGATGATGATGAAGAGGGAATTTTTAATCCAGTTGTCGGGTTCATTCAACGTCGATTATTTCATGGGAGTTCGCTTTCGCTAAAGACCGAATGGAACTGGAAATGTGGGTTGAAAAGCGGAGTCATACTCAGCCGCGCCTATCGGGGTCCCACAGCGGAGGAACTCTTTTCGCAAGGTCCTCATCTTGCGGCTTTTTCCTATGAAGTCGGCAATGCGCAATTAAATGAGGAATCTGGCCTGAGTTGTTAAGTCTATTCCGGTTGGGAACAAAATCGGTCATGCCCGAGCCGGGTCGTAATTTCAAGCTTCTTTACCGCGTATTCTTTTGATATTTCACAATAAACATCGGCAATTGGGTGTTGACCTTCTTAAAACGCGCTTTTTACCACGGGATATAGTCGTTTTCAAAATCGACGCGTTGTGTATCGATAGAGAGTCTAATAATCTGAGTTTTGTAAAATTCGTTAATTATAAAATCTTTATGGGAACAAAATACTCTTTTAGGGAGTGGAATGAGAACACGTATTTTAGATGCAATCATTTATTATTTTTAAAGGAGAATGTTATGAGCGCGATAAAATTGAAGGGAAATGAAATTCATACCAGTGGCCATTTGCCGGAAAAAGGCGCGCTTGCGCTTGAATTCAAGCTGACTCGTTCTGATTTGAATGATGTTGTCCTTGAGGATTTTGCCGGTAAACGGCTTATTTTGAATGTGTTCCCCAGTATTGACACTCCGGTTTGCGCCGCTTCTGTTCGGCGTTTCAATCAGGAAGCGGGGCGATTGAGCAATTGTGTTGTGTTATGTATTTCGCGTGATTTGCCCTTTGCGCATGCCCGTTTCTGCGGGGCTGAAGGCATTGCCAATGTCGTGACGTTGTCCGAATTCCGCGTGGACGATTTCGGCCTTGCTTATGGACTCAAAATCGTCGATGGTCCGTTAACCGGGCTTTTTTCGCGCTCGGTGATCATATTGGATGAATCCCATCGGATCATCTACACGGAGCAGGTGCCGGAAATCGGTCAGGAACCCGATTATACAGCCGCTTTGAACGCATTGAATCAATAATAACAAGCCTTGATACGGGGCTGGCGTAGCGCCAGCCCTTTTTTAAATGTAAAATTATAGACTGCGATAAAATTTAAATTTAAACCTTTTCAACTTTTTTTTCATCTTAGTGTATAGGTAAAGAAAAAGGAGTCCCATGTCACTCTCCCATGACGAACAGAGACTGGTCCGGCAAATCCAATCCGGCGATAAAGATGCGTTCCGCTTGATGTACGATTGCCTGGCGCCGTATGTATATACTCTGGTTTACCGGATACTCGGCCGCGTTCCGGAAGCCGAGGAGATCACCCAGGACGTATTTTTGATTGTTTGGCGGAAAATTGAAAAATTCGAGAGCCGTTCTTCTCTGAAAAGTTGGCTATATCGCATTGCAGTCAGAGAAGCCTGGGGGTATTTGCGTAAAAAACAGAGTGTTGTATGGACAAATGAGGATTATAGCGCCGCTTTGCCGGCAAGGGAGGAACCGTTATTGAAACTTGAACTGGAAGAGGCGATTACGCAATTACCACTGGGCGCCCGGATGGTATTTGTGCTTCATGATGTTGAAGGATACAAGCATGAAGAAATTGGGGATTTATTGGGCATCGCCGTTGGAACCTCAAAAGCGCAGTTGCGACGCGCGCGTAATCTGTTGAAGGAGGTATTAATATGACCTGTCAGGAATTCAGGCAAAAGATGGATGAGGAATCGTTAATCACTGTTGATCCGCAGTTTTTAAAAGAAACCCATTCTCATATCCAGGAATGTTCTTCTTGTCGTGAGTATTGGGAATGGCGTTGCCGTTTGTCCCGGGAAATCAAGAAACTGACTCGCGCTACTGAACCCAATCCTGATGTTTGGAAGCGGATTGAAATGAAAATTACTACTGAACCAGTATGGCAGAAAAAAATATGGTTAATCGCTGCTTCCTTGATCATCACTCTGATGACAGCCTGGTCGATGAGAAACTGGTATCAAAAAATTTCCGTTCCCACTGATCATACCAATTGGAATCAGGAAGCGCTTCAAGTGGAATATGCGATGGCCCAGGCGCAACTCCAACTCACCCGGTTTCAACCTCAATCTACACGTCAGTCTGAACTCATTGACTCACTTGTCGAAACACAATTAAGTGAAATTCAAAAATTGAGAACTCAAATCGCTCAACTTTGTCAGCGCTATCCGATGAATTCAGATCTGGCTTATTGGTTGAAAGTCGTTGAGGACCAGGCCTTGGCGTTACGTCTTGAACAATCTCAACTATCAACTATTTTTTAAAAGGAAGTGTGTTATGTTCAAACGCTCATGTTTTCTAATTCTTTTACTCGCCGTGTGCAGTCTGTCTTTCGCTAAAGGTAAACAGGCTTATCATCAGAAAATCGAGATTACCGAATCGGTCAGATTTCTCGAGATTTCCATCGTTTCCGGTGATTTGAAATTGAGTGGGACCGCAAACCATGAAATTAAAATGGACGGTTTTTTGGGGGAAGATGTTGAAAAGCTTGAAATAAAAACAACGCCTACGACCGTTTATGTTGAAGTTAAACTACCGAAATCAGGTTGGAATATTGACGGTGATGTTGAGTTGGCGATAGAATTACCAGCCTATCTAAATCTAAAGATAACAACAGTCAGCGCTTCGATTGCCCTTAAGGATGTGGCAAGTAATGAAATTTATCTAAAAAGTGTGAGTGGTGATTTGTCGGGAAGTTTTATTGCGAAAGAAATCACATTGCAAAGTGTCAGTGGCGATATAGAAACAGATCATCGCCTGTCCGCAATTACTTCAACTTTCCGTGGACAAAAAGAACTTGATGCGACAAAATCAGGGGGAATGGCCGTTCATACTGAAGTTCTTGATATTGAAACCGTAAGTGGAGAAATCACCTTTAGCCTGGATCCTGTTCGCGAGATGAATATCAAGAGTGTCAGCGGCGATATCACCGGCTCTATCGAGGGGGCTGAACGCGTCAAAGCCAACACCACTTCAGGAGATATCGAACTCCATTTCAAAGGATTGAGCTCCCCCCGTATTGACTTGAATAGTGTTAGTGGTGATGTGTATCTCGAATTGATCGGTAAGCTTGATATTCGCCTGCAAGCTAAAACGTTTAGTGGGAGTGTTTCGAATCAGATCACCCACGATGAAGCGCTGGAATCGGAACACGGTCCCGGCTCCAAACTTCGCCTGGAACTGGGTTCAGCTAAAGGAGATGTCAATATCAATACTTTTAGTGGAGATATTCAGTTGCATTAAGATGATCTATCGGTGAGAAACCAATCACGCGTCTCGTGATTTTCTGTAACTCCCGATCCGCTATATATAAAAAAGGCAATGATCATTTATTGCCTTTTTTTATTAATTATTGATATAGCGTTCAGGCCGGGTACTTTGCGTCTATAAAATCCTTCAGCATTCTGTTTTCATGATGGGCTACTTCCAGGATCGCTTTGATAATATCACCAATTGACAACATGCCGATTATTTGGTTGTTTTCGATCACTGGGATATGGCGAATGCGATTATTAGTCATCATATTCATGATGGCATTAATATCATCGGACTGAGTGGCAATGATCAGTTTCTCTCTTGGAGTCATGACGTTTGCTACGGATAAACCTTTGACGTTTCCCGGATTACTATGGCAGGCTTTTACGATATCGCGTTCGGAAATAATACCGTGAATTTTTCCATGCTGATCATTGACGATCAAAACGCCTATATGTTTTTCACTTAATAGGCGTACCGCATCGGCAATGACGGCCTCATGATCGATACTAATAATTTCGTTGGATTTGTCCTTCAGGATTTGCTCAACTTTCATGAGATACTCCTTTGATAGGTGTGGTTTTACTTTCAATATATATGAAATTGAAATAAAATCAAGTTTGCAAAAAAAATAGTTTTTTCTTTAGTGAATAATACTATCCATTTTTTGCATTGTTACTTCGGGCAAATAATCCGGTATCTTTTTAAAGTGTCCGACGGCAGTGATTGTCATGGGTTTATCGATTATAAGGCGCTGGGTGATATGCAGTAGATGTTCCAAGTTGATGGCATCGATATGGCCAATAATCTCTTCGATAGGGATGATACGTCCATAATAGATGTGGTTCTTCGCGAGTCGGTTCATGCGGTTTGAAACACTTTCCTGGGACATTAATAGAGAACTTTTAAGCTGGTTTTTAGCGCTATCCAACTGATTTTGGGTGATGGGATATTCTTTACCGAGACTATTGATTAGTGTCTGAACTTTTTCAAATGATGGCTTTAATTTTTTGTGTTCAGTGGACCAGTAAATAGCCCAGATACCGATATGCTGATAGAAATCGATAAAGCTTGTAATTGAATAAGCGATGCCGAGTTTTTCACGGATTTCCTGAAAAAGGATCGAAGACATGCCACTGCCCAGCAGGGTGTTGAACAGAATGAGCTCCCATTTGTTGGCGTCGTGATAACTCATAACCGGACAACCCATACAGAGATGAATTTGGCTGAGTTTGGTGTTGATCAAATAGCTTTTAGCCTGGTGAGTGAAGGAAAACGTTGAAATGGAGTCAGTTTGTGGCCGAGAGGTCATAGAGGGTTGAAAATAATGATAGATCAGATCGATAAGACGCTGATGTTCAACAGGGCCTGAGGCGCTGATTACGACATTTCCGGGATGATACTGTTTCTCCCGGTATTCAATTAACTGGTTGCGGGTAAAGCTGTTGATAGTTTCTTTTGAGCCGAGGATTTGATATCCCAATGGGTGATCCCCGAAAAATGTTTCATAGAACAGGTCGCCTGCCAACTCGCTGGGATTATCCCATACGTCGCGCAATTCTTCGAGTACAATCAATTTTTCTTTTTCAATTTCATCCGGAGGGAATATGGAGTGGTAGATAATGTCGTTGAGCAGATCGATCGCCTGTTCTAAGTGCTCCGGCAGAATCCGGACATAGAAACAAGTAAGTTCGCGACTGGTGAAGGCATTAATCTGACCCCCGTTCGATTCGAGAAAATTGGCGATTTCAAAGGGGTTTCGTTTTTCGGTTCCTTTAAAATTCATATGTTCAATAAAATGTGAAATACCCATATTCAGCGCAGATTCATCGATAACGCCGGTACGAATCCATATACCCAATGCGATAGAATTAAAGTGCGGGCTGTTTTCCGAATAGATTGTCAAACCATTTTCCAAAACAGTTTTTTCAATAGGAGCGTGGATCATAAAGACTCGCTTTGTGTGTTTGGGTTAACCTGGCGCATGGAAAGTGAAACGCGTTCTTTATTCAAATCGATTTTGATCACTGTTACGCGAATATTATCCCCAACAGAGAGGAATTCCATTGGATCGGCGACATAGCGATTGGCGATTTCCGATTTATGGAGCAAAGCGTCCCGTTTGATCCCGATATCGACAAATGCGCCGAAATCGACGACATTGCGGACGGTTCCGGTCAGTTCCATCCCCTCTTTCAAATCATCCAACTTTAATATATCACTGCGAAAAATCGGTTTGGGCAGTTCGTCGCGGGGATCGCGGCCCGGTTTTTCCAGATTTTCAAAGATATCCTGCAAGGTGGGTTCTCCAACTTCCAGCTCTTCGGCCAGCTTTTCTATATTGCATTTTTCCAGTTTCATTTTCAGTTTAATCTGTTGAAAAGATTGGCGGATATTATTCAAAGGGAGGTTGAATCGCTGGAACAGTTTTTCGCAGACCGGATAGGATTCCGGATGGATATTGGTATTGTCCATAGGATTGGGTCCATCGGCTATTCGCAGGAATCCGGCGGCCTGTTGAAATGTGTGCTCGCCAATTCCCGGTACTTTCATCAATTCCTGGCGGGACCGAAAAGGACCGTTATGGAGGCGGTGTTGATAGAGCGAACGGGCGATTTTTTTGGTGATACCCGATACGTTTTGGAGCAGGGCTGAACTGGCCTGGTTGATGTCCACTCCCACATAGTTGACACAATGTTTCACCACATTTTCCAGTTCTGCCTCCAGTTCTTTCTGATTCACATCGTGTTGGTAAAGTCCTACTCCAATCGATTTGGGATCGATCTTGACTAATTCCGACAATGGGTCCAGCAAACGGCGCGCGATGGAAATATTGCCGCGCATACTGGCATCCAGTTCGGGGAATTCTTCCAGAGCCAGCTCGGAAGCGGAATATACCGATGCCCCGGCTTCATTGACGATCATATAGAGAACCGGATGTTCAACCTGACTGATCGTATCAGCGATAAACTGTTCGGTTTCACGCGATGCTGTACCGTTACCGATGGCAATTACGTCGATATTGTGCTTTTTAATCAGCGATACAACGGTCTGACGCGATTCGGTGGTTTTATTATGCGGAGGAGTCGGGTAGATGGTCGTTCCCTCCAGATATTCGCCATACGCATTGATGACTGCTACTTTGCAACCCGTTCGGAATCCCGGATCAATGCCCATGATTATTTTTTGGCGGACCGGCGGCGTCAGCAACAGGTTTTTTAGGTTGGCGCCAAAAACCTTGATGGCATGGAGTTCCGCCTCTTCAGTCAATAAATTGCGAAACTCACGTTCAATCGCCGGAACAATTGATTTTTTATAGGCATTTTCTAAGCAACTTTTGAGCAATTCATTAAAAATATGGTGAGGATGATTCAGTATTTGCTTCTCTAAGGCTGCTTGCAGATTTTCCTGGCCGATCACGATTTTTACTTTCAGGATATTTTCAAGTTCCCCGCGATTAATCGCCAGAATACGGTGCGGTTTGATGTGGTTGATTGCTTCTTCATAGTCGTAATACATCTCATATTCGGCGGATTCTGTTTCGGTTTTAGTTTTTACCGATTTAATCATCCCTTCCTGCGTAAACGCGCGGCGGACTGTTTCCCTGTACTCTGCCTGGTCGCTGATCATTTCCGTGAGGAGGTATCCCACCCATTCTTCAACCTGAGCAACGGTTTCCAGACCTGCATCTGAATTGAGATAGACACGGTAGTAATCCTGGGGAGTTCCTTTCGTTGTATCCCGTCGCCAGATCAATTCGGCTAACGGTTCCAGACCCATTTCCCTGGCTTTTTGACCTTTAGTATGTTTTTTAGGACGATAGGGCAAATAGAGGTCTTCCACTTCGACCAGTTGTTCAGCGCTGAGTATCCTGGCTTTTAGTTCTTCAGTGAGCTTACCCTGTTTTTCAATCGATTCAAGAACTTCGTTTTTGCGTTTTTCGAGATTACGGAGATATTCAATGCGTTTCTCAATCTGGCGCAGTTCCACTTCGTTGAGGGAACCGGTCATTTCTTTTCGATAGCGGGCGATAAAGGGTATCGTGTTGTCGTTGTCCAGCAGTTCAACCGCGGCATTAATCTGCCAGGGTTTGATGGCCAGTTCGTGGGCAATGAGTTGAATAAAGGGATGCTCCAATTTATACTCCTTAATGCTAAAGTTTACATTGACATTCCGAGTATCCACCCGGAATTATATTTTCAGTCTGGTCACCGTGAACCCGCCGCTTGACCGCGCGTTATAGGTGAAATGATTTTTTTTCTTCTCCCTCGCCCCTTGGGGGGTGAGAGGGCAGAGTGAGGGGGAATGATTAATCTTTAGCGGGTTATTAAATAAAATTAAAAGGTATTGTTGAGCGGATTGATGAGCGTTCATATTTTTTTGATAGCGGTACGGGGAATCGAACCCCGGCTTGATGGCTGAGAACCACCTGTCCTAACCACTAGACGATACCGCCATGAACGAATAATAATAACAGAAATCTTGAGAAAAGTCAAGCCAATTTTTAACTGTTTGAAAATTTTTCACCGATTTCGAGTTTTGTTCCCCTTAGAAAATCTGCGGAAACCAACGCCTTTTTTCCTGGCGCCTGAATTTGTGTAACAGAAACGGTTTGCCGGGAGCCACATTGGATAATCAAGCCGCCAGTGGGGTTGCTGCAGAGAATCGTACCAGGGTAAGTATCCCCTGGTTGAGGATTTGCGTGAGCCGTTAACATTTTATACGTGATTCCCTTGTAAACGGAAAAAGCTCCGGGTTCCGGCGCAAAGGCTCTAATGCGGTTGACGACCGACGCCGCATCGGCTTCCCAGTTGATGCGTGAATCGTCTCGGGTAAGCTTCGGCGCATAATGTTTACATTCGCCAGTTTGAATAACAGGCATGAGTTTGCCGCCCATAAACTTTTCAATAGTGCGTTTAAGCAAAACGCTGCCTCGTTCGAGGAGTTTCTGACTCAGCGCGCCAAAGTTGTCGGCAGCATCGATCTCAACAGGCTCCTGCATCAAAATGGCGCCTGAATCGAGGTGACGGTTGATAATAAATGTTGTAATACCGGTTCTTGTTTCGCCATTCAAAAGAACGCACTGTATCGGGGATGCGCCACGATAATCGGGCAGGAGTGAAGCATGCAGATTAATGGCTCCTAAACGAGGAATTTCTAACATTGCCCGCGGCAGTATCCGATATGCGACGACAATGAATAGTTCGGGTTGAAAAGCCTGTATTCGCGCAATCGATTCAGAGTCGCGCAAGTCATCGATTTCCAGCGTTGGGATTTGAAATTTTTGCGAGATTTCCTTGACCGGAGTCGGCTGAAGTTTTCGATTACGCCCCTGGGGCTGATCGGGATTGGTTATTACCTGGGCAGGCGGCAGGCCCTGTTCGATTAGAAATTTCAGACAACCGGCCGCAAATGTTGGATTGCCGAGGAAAATGTAGCTCATCGGGACAGTTTTTTTAGTCTGGGTTGCAGTAATTTTTGTTTTATTTTCGGTAATCTTTCAACAAATAAAACACCGTTCAGATGATCGTTTTCATGTAGAATAACCCGGGCAAGAAGGGATTCGGCTTCTAATATTTGCTCCTTCCCTGAAATATCCTGATAACGGATCTGGATTTGCGCCGGACGGGTCACTTCGGCATAAATGCCGGGAACGCTCAGACAACCTTCCTCGCGGCGAAGAGAGCCTTCTCTGAGTTCAACCACTGGATTGGTTATCACTAAAAAATTTTTGTCTTCGGAAATGAGCTTTTCATGGATCACCAGTATCTGCTGATCATATCCTACCTGGTTAGCTGCCAATCCGATACCTTCATAGAATACCATTGTTTCCATCATATCATGCGCAATTTTCTCCAACGCTGTTCCATAATCGGTCACCGGTTTCATTTTTTGACTCAATAAGGGATGGCCAATCGTGAGTATCTCCATCAGCGCCATTTAGGATGCTTTCCCCGCAATGGTTGATTTGAGGATTTCGATTTTAACGGCATCACCCTTGACATCGGCGATTTTCAAAATGACATTCGTCGCGTCAATGCTGATGATTTCGCCGTAAATACCGGAATTAGTCAACACGCGATCCCCTTTTTGCAAAGCCTCAACCATCTTAGTGTGTTCTTTCTGTCGTTTTTGCTGAGGACGGATCAGAAATAAATAAAAAACTGCAATCAGAATAATAAAGGGTAAAAAAGCAAACAGTTGTTGGGTACCGGAAGTAGCTTGCGCTGTGCCACCCGCGCCCATGGCAAATAATTCAGTCATAGTGGAATTCTCCTTTCAGTTTTGCCTATATTTAAGAAAAAAATCGTTGGAAGTCAAGGGAATTTTTAAGTTTTACCGGTAATGATGATGGATATTTTTACTGTTGCGGGGTTTAACAAGCTATTGGCTTTTGCAATGCTGCAATCCTTTCCGTTTGTATCGCGAGCTTCTCTTTATTTTCACTTTCTGCATGGAAAGAGAAAAAATATATTGTAAACAGTTTTGATCTGCAAAAGACCCAGCCAACAGCTTTTATTTGACATGGTTGGAGTATAAATCCCTCTTGACAAATTTGGCAGTTTTATGTATATATAAGGCGGGTAGGTACCATACTCCAGCAATCAATCCCTTAAAGTCAACCGGAGGCATTTGTGAATTATTGGACGCAACTCAGCATCGATTATGCAAATCAACGTTCCTATCTGGATGACTTGTTTCAAGTCTATCCCACTATACCGGAGGGGATTCGAGAAATTGATGTAGATACTTGGAACTCAGTGGAATGCGCTTTTCAAACCCAGGATAATATTGCTTTGATCTCGGAATTGTTAAAGCTTAAACTTTTTCCGATAAAGGATTCGTATGTGGCCTTTTTAAAAAAAGATAAAACGGCTATAAAGAGGAATCCTAAAACTGTTGATCGATTATGCGGCCGGCTTTATGAAATGGGCTTGTCCAAGATTTTTGATCAGTATAAAGATTATTTGATAATGAGCGCTTTGGTATTACGTGAATTCCTTTATCAGTTGTAGAATATGATGGTATGCATGAACGCCAATTTATTGATTAAAGGTGAAAATCTAAAAACCTTGCCATGGCTGATTGACAATAAGCAATTAGGGGGGAAGATTGATTTAATATATATCGATCCACCCTTTGCCACTAATAACAATTTTACCATCAGCAATGGACGGTCAGCTACTATTAGTAATGCGCGAAATGGAAATTTGGCTTATTCAGATAAGTTAACCGGTAACGGATTTATTGATTTTTTGCGAAAACGGCTGATATGGATGCGCGAGTTGTTGTCAGATAGCGGATCTATTTATCTGCATATTGATTATAAAATTGGGCATTATGTGAAGATACTATTGGATGAGATATTCGGCGCAGAACGATTTATCAATGATATCACCCGTATCAAATGCAATCCGAAGAATTTTCCGCGATTGGGATTCGGAAACGTCAAGGATATGATACTATTTTACTCGAAAACCGGAAAACCAATATGGCATGAACCGCATCAGCCCTATACTGAAGCCGATATCGCTCGTTTGTTTCCCAAAATTACTCCTGATGGACGCCGATATACTACGGTTCCCATCCATGCGCCCGGGGAAACCGCTAATGGCAAGACCAACCAACCGTTTCGGGGCATACTGCCTCCTCCGGGACGTCATTGGCGAACCGATGTTGGCACCCTCGAACAATTGGACTGTGAAGGTTTGCTGGAATGGTCCGTCAACGGAAATCCCCGCAAGAAGATTTTCAGTGATAGTCAGAAAGGTAAGCGGATGCAGGATATCTGGGAATTTAAGGATCCGCCGTATCCGGTCTATCCGACGGAAAAGAATGCCGATATGCTTAAATTGATAGTTGAGACCTCGTCCGATCCCGATAGTATTGTGTTGGACTGCTTTTGTGGTTCCGGGGCCGCGCTCGAAGCCGCGCAACGCAGGGGGCGCCGCTGGATTGGCGTCGATATCTCGGAGAGCGCCATCGCTGCAGCGCGCAAGCGGCTGGACGCGATCGAATCTGATCTCTTCAACGCATCCTCTAATTATGGGTATATTGAATTGAACTAATATCCTGTAGTAATGAATTGCATATAACTGGTAATATGTCATTGCCTGGTTATTGTCTTTGTCATGTTGTACTTGATATGGCATTCATCTGTTAACCCATGGATTTTTGCTTGCGCGGGAATGACGGAGAAGTGAAAGCCCCCACACCCTGCCATCTTCCAGGGGGCGAGGGGAAAAGAGAAGTTGGGAATGATAGAGGTTGTACTATTTAATTTTAGAAAAAATAAAATTTGACAAGCGGAAGCGGGATCGCTATATTGAAACAAAAGCTCTCAATATTGAGAGGCAATATACGAAGAGAACAATTTAAAGAGGAGTGTTTATGGCTGAGGTTAAACCCGCGCGCAGTCTGAATCTGGCGCAGACATCCGCGATTGTGATCGGCACTGTGATCGGTTCCGGCGTGTTCATCAACCTGCCGATTGTGGCGCGCATCGCCGGCAGTCCGGGATTGGCAACGCTGATCTGGCTGCTGGGCGGTATCTTTTGGATCCCGCAAATCCTGATCCTGGCTGAAATGGGCACCGCCTATCCTGATCAGGGATTCGCATACGACTACCTACGAAAGGCCGGCTCGCCCTTTTTGGCTTTTCTTTACACCTGGACGGCGTTTCTGACCAGCGACACCCCGTCGTTGACAATTATCGCGCTCAGCGCGGCCTCGGCGATTAGTTTTTTTATACCATCACTCATTAATCCAATGTATGCCAAGTTGTTTGCCGCATTGCTGATTGTATCTTTAACCCTGATCCACCTGCGTAGCGTGCGCGGTGGTGGCAATTTTCAGATATTTTTCACCATCGCCAAGCTCAGCCCGCTTTTATTATTAATTATAATCGGTATGGCTTATTTGAATTCCGGGAATTTTTTCATGATGCCTCCCGAAGGATTTGTCCAGCGTCAGGGATGGCTGGCGGTGTTGGCGGCAGGGATTTCAGCCACGGTTTGGTCTTACGCGGGTTTCGGCAATATCCTCTATATGGCAGGAGAAGTGAAGAACCCGGGCCGCAATTTGCCGATCGCCCTGATCGGGTCTCTGATTCTGGTGATAGCGGCCTATACCCTAATTTCCCTGGCCGCTTCGGCCATCGTGCCCCAGGTAGCAATGGTGAATGCGGAGGGCGGTTTCGTCAACCCCTTCGCCTTCCTTCCGTTTCTGACTCAATATGCCGGCGGCTTTCTGGCCATCGCGGCCTTTATTTCCATGGTGGGCGTGCTAAATGCGTCTATTATGGCTCAGCCCCGCCTCGAATATGCCATCGCCCGCGACGGTCTTTTCTTTGAAAGCTTTGGCCGATTGCATCCCCGCTACCTGACTCCGGTCAATTCAATCCTTTTTCAATCCGGTTTCGCATTGGTTTTGTTTTTTCTGGGTGATCTGAACACCCTGCTGGGCTATTTTACGATTTCCTATACTCTGCAGAACGTGCTGGTCTATGGCGCCATATTTTTTCTCAAAAAACGTCCGGATTATCATCCCAGCTATCGATCGCCGGCTTGGAGAACCATGGCAATTCTGGCGATTCTCTCTCAGCTTGCCTTGGCAGTGGGCACCGCTTTAGCCTATGCCGCCAAAGGGGCGCTTTTTTCCTTGGGACTGATTTTGACCAGTGTCCCCGCCTATTATTATTTCCGCTTCAAAATGCGTATGAAGCGGGAATCCTGATCCGAAGACATTGCCGCGCTTCATGTCCACTCAGTGTGGGTACCGTGTGCCGAAATAATTATCACCCATTGCCGCCGCATATTTTTTAGCTCTGCTTCATATTAAACGAAAGTCGGAATCTTAACCCTCTTTCATGGATTGGATCGCCGGAACTGATTTTTAAGGCTGGATGATTTATCTGCGTAAAACCGGGCAAATCCATTACGGGGGCCTCGGCATATCCAGACCGGCAAGCCCGATTCACGGGCGTATGGATCCTGTATCCGACCGATCAATTCCACCGTGGTGAAAAATTTTGTTACATCAGTAGTATCGTTGTTGACATAGAATAAAATTTGAGAATTGCATGAATCCGGCGCCCAGAACAAGAAACTTTCATCGAAACTTACCGGTTCCGGCACGCCATACGCCTTTCCATAAAACGCGATCGCACCGGCTTGACCGTAGTTTTCCGTAAACACCATGGATTGCTTACGTTCATCGGGAGAAAGCCCTTGGTACGCCTTCCCGACGAGGCTGCCCAATTCTCGCCAGCCTGTCATATCGGCGTAATCCTGAGGGAGCGGGTAAACACGGCCATCTTCCCAACGCAAGGCGCCATCTCCCAGTAATGGTTTGCTTTTTTCACAGAAATACGCCATCTGATCGAGGGGCAGCAGCGGCAGGCTAAATGGCATGATCGGCAGGGCGATGAGAATCATCATGACGGCCATTATTGGTTTAATAATCGGAATCCCCGCGGTGAAACGCTTTTCGATCGCCAATCCTCCCGCGACCAGTAAGACGGGATAGATGCCCAATGTGTAGTAACCTTTACCGCTTGCAACCAGATAGAGCGACATTACGATAAGGAAAGTGAATCCAATAACTCGGAGCTGCCGTCCTTCGCGGTCAAAAAGGAGAAATAGCGCTCCACTGAGCCAAATGAGGATACCGGGTATATTCATGAGCAATTGCCCCATGATAAAATCGGAAATACGCACATTGAGCAATTGAGTTTCTCGTAAGTGAGTCATGTGATAGACGACTGGAAAATTATGCCGGTATTGCCAAAGCAAAATGGGTAGGACTATGAACATTGTCGCGCAAGCTCCCTGCCAAAAGTGGCGGGATGCGATCAGACTGCGTTTGGGCGACAAAAGCAAGGCTATTATAAAGGCGAATATCAGGAAGATGATATTATACTTTGCCCAGAAAGCCAGGGACCAGGTGATATGCAAATACAGCCAGTAGTGTGTATTTTGACTTTTTAGTAGCTTAATCATAAAAAGAGTCGCCACCAACCAGAAGAACTGATCGAGAAAAACCGGCTGTAGTAAGGTATGGGTGCGCAGGTAAGCTGGAGATAGAACGTATGCGCCGCATCCGAGCAGAATGGCCCAGCGTTTGCCCCCCAGATAGAGAATGAGATGGCCGATCGCCATGACGCTGATAGCCCCGAAAAAAGCCGGAAACAAGCGTATGACAAAAATGGAATCGCCGCCCAGCCAGCGGGCGATATTGCCCAGCAGTGCGATGGCCGGTGGCACGGATAGAAAACTCCAGTCCATATGCGCTCCCTGGGCCATATAGAGCAGGCCGTCCCGGTGGAGTTCATAATGGGTGTTGGTGAGTAGATGCAATAGCAACTTCAAGAACGATAACGCAACGATCAACAGCCATTCAAATGATAGCTTCAGAGAACCGGAAGTCATAGAATTACAAATATTAGATAAGCTGTTATAAAAA
>CAZWDO010000039.1:12672-18029 GCA_964632485.1 uncultured bacterium | reverse complement strand
AATCAATTTTTGTTCTGTTGTCAATAGTTATGTTTTTTTTATGACTGAGCACTAGGTCAGCGAACGCCTGGCGATAAATATCCTGCACGGGGGGCTGTGATCCGTCTCGTTATTGCGGGTTGGAAATCTCGCCGATTTCCTCCCCGTTTTCCGGCATATCGTTTTCCCGCTCGCTCGCCGCCGCGATCCGTCTGCGGCGGAGCTGCAATTCGATGCCGCCGTATCTCCCGCGACATCCGCCGGAACCTGGAAAGCCCACTCATTCACCCCTGACAGCGCCGCGCTGGCGAGCGTCGTAGAAATCCGCAACGGCAAACTGGTTCTGGAAACGAATTCTCCCCCACCCGATCCGATCGGACAAACGATACGCATATCGGATGCGAGCGTTTCGCTTGAGAGCCAGCCACTTTTGATCACGCGCTACTCGTGCCGCTTTTCCCGCCCACAGTGGGTATATGAATTGTCACTCGATGGAGCTGTTTTCAGCCTGGAAAAGATCGTAGCCTATATTCTGCGTAAGCGTGGAACTGTCGATAGAAGCGGTACGCTGCCGCTTTCGCGCGCGGATGAAGAGCCAATCGTCATTTCCGAAGCCTGCGCATGGAATTTGTTTCCGCTCACGGAAAATTTAATCTTCGACGGTGTGTTCGGTCATACCACCCTCGCCTGAAAGGAATTCCCAATGAATTATCGCCTATCTCATCCAATCGTGATGCGCGCCAATTGCCGCATCGATCTGATCCCGCTGTCTAAAAATGTAGTCATCAGGATGTTTCATAATCAGATCGCGGCGGGGTATCTCTCCGAACTTGACAAACTGATTTCCGGCGAAACGCCATCTTTAGATATATCCTTGAAAATCGTCGAACTGTGCTCGGAAAGCGCGCCGGTAGCCCGAAAACAGTATGCCGACGCCTGGCGCATTGTGGG
The DNA here is from genome assembly GCA_964632485.1 of uncultured bacterium. GTDB lineage: Bacteria > JAGOEH01 > JAGOEH01 > JAGOEH01 > JAGOEH01 > CAZWDO01. The sequence goes on along the minus strand of CAZWDO010000039.1, from coordinate 17,099 downwards.
TGATAATACCAACGTGTTTTCATTCGCTCGTTCCGAAGCCAATGCCGCGTTTCGCTAAATTCGGTTCTATGCAGGCGATGCGACCACCGCCTTCGGCACGGGAGTGATCAGGTCCGAGATAGCGGTAAATTTTTCGAAAACCGACGACTATATTATGAACATCGTATATTCGACCAGCATTCAAAACGCATAGGAGGGAAAATGCTATATCCAGTACCCAGCCGCCCATATACCGCCTCCCGGAAACGATTTGAACACGATTTGCAAGTCCGGAATTATTCGGAAGAGTTGGTTTTCGACACTATCGGCGGTGAATCGGTTATTGTTCGCCGCGTAAAAAAACTGCACGATTATTTTACAAATCCAATCTTCTCGATCCTGGAATGTCCCCGAGATAGCGGCTCGACCATATACGACTATTCTGGTCAGGATCATGATTTTGATGTTCTCGGCTTCGCATCTGATGCGCTGACTCCCGCATACTGGCAGACACATGACGACTACCGATGCCCGAACGCCGATCCCGCCGAATATCTCCCCGCACTCCGGCTCGATGGCGCGCTCACGTTCACCATCGACAGCGGCGCAGCAACCGATTTTATAACATGCACCAAGACTATTGCCGATACCGGCCAGCATTTTATCGCCTGCCGCTTCGACGCTTCCCCCGGCACGATTGCCGTCATGGTCGATGACGTGATAACGTCCGATTCCACCGCTATCGCCGCCAATAATTCCGCTTCCGGAAAAATCACCCTTTTTCGCGACGGAGATTCTGGCACTGCCTACGCCGAAGGATACGCGCATACCGCCGCTCTGACCGCCGACGCGCTGTCGAATGATGACCTGGCCGCGCTCCGCGACCAGATCGAACTTTGGGGCTATAGCCTGGTAACCTACGAAAATGACGATGCATCGGGTACAGAAACCGGCGAGCCGTACGCCATCTGGGAAAAAAAATACAAATTTCCGTATCTACCATATTTTGTAAACATCGAATTTGATTATTCTTCCGGCTATGTAGAAAAGATAGAGTCTATTGACTAAAATCGGCACTTTTCGACAGACGTTTTGATAGATTTTTCGCGTTTTCTAACAACTTTGCTGTCGATTATCACCACAAATAAAACCTTCAATACCAAAAAAAATCGATACACTAACATCAAAATTAAAAACTTGACATCTGCTCAAAAATAAATTATGATATTTTAAGGAGATGCGTTTATGGACGGTGTCCCGGATTGATTTCCGAAAAACCTCACAGAATTAGAAACGGGTTTCCAACGCGAAAGTGGAGTTTTATGATTTTATTTCCATTTATGCTTTCAGCGACAATGCCAGATGATCCCGAGCCGAATCGGTTCGCGCGCGATTCGCGATGGGCCCATCAGATACGGGAAGATTCCGAATCAGCGTTCGAGGCGCTCTACCATGCCTATTTCATCCCCCTGCTGCGCTTTTGCGGTCGTTTTATCAGCCAACCGGAAACTGCTGAAACGATTGTGCAGGAAACATTCTGGAAAATCTGGCAAAACCGCGCCCGCTTGAATCCATCGGCCAGTATCCGTTCTTACCTGTATACTATTGTCAGGAATCAGGCACTGCAACACCTGCGACGGCAAAGACTGGAGAACTCCATAGGGGAGATTCTCATCGAGGACGAGCGACAACCCGTCACCCCGGAAGAAGTCCTGCATTCAAATGAATTGCGGCAACAGATTGAAAGCGCCATCAACCATCTCCCAGAACGGTGCCGGTTGATATTTGCCATGAACCGTTTCGATAGCCTGACATATTCGGAAATCGCCGAAGTACTGGGAATCTCGCTTAAAACCGTGGAAACCCAAATGGGACGGGCGTTGAAAAGCCTGCGTCATCAGCTCGCGGAATTTCTATAAAAAATCCCCAACATAATTTCTTCCCGCAGCCAATCCTGTTCAACAAGAGCAAAGTATCGCCATTTCACATGAAATAGAACCAGCTATCAATCCCGGTATCGATTGTCCGGCAATGAATTTTTCCACAAACTGGCGACGGGTGCGAGACGATTCCTATTTTTTTCAGTGCCAAATTTTTTTTGTAGGGGTATTTCAAATATCAAGCATACTATAAGTAAAATACGCAAATAAGGAGATAAAAAATGTTGACGGAACCCAACTGGACGTTGCTGGCAAAATATCTGACACAGGAATGCTCAACCAAAGAAATGGTCGAAGTTGAGCGATGGCTGACTTCAGCCCCCGAAAACCGCCAGTGGTTGAACCGCATGGAACGTGTTTGGAACGCCCGGGAATCTTCCGGCCGCACCGTTGACATTCGGCTGCTGTGGCAGGACATGCAGCAGCTCATTCATGCGAAATCGGAGAAAAGGGACATTCATGCTGAACGCCCGATGCCAACATGGATACCGACCAAAATATTCTGGGTCAGATCGTTGCGTATCGCGGCACTGTTCCTGATTGTCCTGGGTATCTCCTATTGGGGATCCCGTATGATTTTTCCAACTTTTAATGTTGTCGAGGCACCGTATGGGCAAAAACGGACTTTCCTGCTATCCGACGGTAGCGAAGTGATCCTGGCTGCCGGCAGTCGCCTCGAATATCCCGCTTCATTCAAGGATCACACCCGGGAAGTCATCCTGAATGGTGAAGGATTTTTCAAAATCAAATCGGATCCTCAATATCCGTTTCGGATACATGCAGGACAGGCGCGCATTCAGGTGCTGGGAACACAGTTCAACGTGAAAACCTGGAAGGCACGGGAAGTAGAGGTCGCCGTCAGCGAGGGACAGGTTTCCTTCGCAGCCAGCCACAACCCTGAATCGGCAGTGATCCTGACCCAAAATCAGGGCAGCCGCCTCGATAGCATAGGTCAACCGCTATCCGCATACATGGTGAATATTGACGAAATTTCAGGATGGCAAAACAATAATTTTTCGTTTATCGGAACTCCGTTGCGCCAGATACTCGATCAGTTGGAACGGAGCTATGACATTCGCTTTGAAACCCAATCCACAGTATCGCCGGAAGAGACCATCACCCTGCATATCCAGAACCCCTCTCTACCGGAACTGATCCGCATGCTGGCATTGGCGACTGGATACGACGTGATGGAAAAAAAACCAGGCGTCTATGTACTGAAATAACCTTTTTCAACCCACATTCATTCAACCACGTTAAGGAGAATTCATGAAATCATTATGGATAGCCATGCTATTGCTCATCGCCGGGGCCGCCCTTCGAGCCCAATCCCCGACGATCGAACGCTCCACGAACACCCAATCTTCGCTCGAGCAGGCGATATCCGTGAGCTTTGCTCAGATTACGCTCAAGGAAGCCTTAGCCGAAATTGAAATCAGGAGCGGCGTTCGCTTCAATTACAACCACAAGAAAATACGTGCCGATCAGTTGGTGAGCCTCTCGCTGAACAATAAACCGACGCGGGAAGTACTGGACCTGCTGCTGGAGATGACTGGCAACACTCAGAAGGAGAGCGCCGGGCGACAACTGGTAATAATTCCCCGACACGGAACGAACCGTGAAGGGGAAATCTGCGGCCAGGTAATCGACGGCGAAACCCTCACACCCCTTTATGGCGCCAACATCATGCTGATCGCTACGGAAAATGGAGCTGCCAGCGACAGCGCCGGCCGGTTCACTATTCATTCCGTGCCGGTAGGCAGCTATGAGCTGCGAGTCTGGTTCATAGGTTATGAAAGCAGCATCATTCCCGATGTGATCGTCAAATCGAACCGCATCACCTGGCAAAACGTCCAATTGAATGCCGTGTCCATCGAGGGAGAACAAGTGATCGTCGAAGGCAGCTATTTTCAGGAAAACGACCGCGAGGCAGTCAGCATCGCCAGTTATTCAAATGAAGAAATCCGCCGGGCTCCAACTTTCGGCGGCGACATCAGCCGCATCATCAACAGTCTGCCGGGACTTTCCAACGAAAATGAAACCAACCAGATCGTCACTCGCGGAGGCAGCCCCCTCGAAAACAGCTTCTATATCGACAATATCAGTATCCCCAATATCAACCATTTCCCGATACCGGGTTCCCAGGGCGGAGCCGTTTCCCTGCTGCAAGTCGATCTGATCGACGGAATCGACATCATGACCGGTGGCTTCTCCGCCCTCTATGGCGACGCACTTTCCTCCGTCATTGACATCCGCTACCGGGAAGGCAATCGCCGCGAAACCGATTATCAGTTCGATCTCAATTTTTCCGGGGTTTCCCTGCTGGGAGAAGGCCCTCTAACCGGACACGGAAGCTGGCTGCTATCGTTTCGCCACAGTTTCACCGATATCCTGCTGAAGGTCATGGGCGATGATGAAAAACCGCTCTATTACGACGACATCCAGTTCAAAGCCGTCTATGACCTAAACGCCCGACACCGGATTTCCCTGCTCGACATCTACGCGGCC
>CAZWDO010000039.1:0-12662 GCA_964632485.1 uncultured bacterium | reverse complement strand
CGCTGGACCATGCAGCGCAAATACGCCATCAGCGATTCCAAAAACTGGTACGGACGCTTCAATGTCGATCAGAACACCCTGGGCGTGAACTGGCGCTACCTGTGGCCCGCGAACGGATATTCGCAAACAACCCTTTCCCATTCCCTGATCGACAACAATATCCACACCCTGCATCCCTATACGGAAAGCACGTTGTTCCGAAACAACACCCGCGACCGGCAATGGCAACTGCGCAGCGCGCATTATTATCGTATCGCCGCGAATCACGCCCTCGAGTTCGGCGCGGAAACCCGTCTGCTCTACCCTGACTATGATAACTATTTCGCCGAGAATGTCAATTTTCAGGGAACATTTTCTCCCGAAATGACGATCGATCGCAGTATCCATACCTGGAAAAACAGCCTGTTTCTCAATTACCGGTGGAATCCCCATCGATGGCTGACAGTCGCCCCCAGCTTCCGTTACGACCACTGCTCCTTCAACTCGCATCACAATCTGTCGCCGAGGTTATCACTGGAATTGCGGCTCGGCGAACGCATCAAATGGACGGCCGCGGCCGGCATCTATTACCAGAACCTCCCCTTGTATTTTCTATCCCAAAATCCGGAATTCAAAAACCTCCGCGATATGGAAGCCGCTCACTGGGTGATCGGCTATCATCATCAACTACGCAACGATACGCGACTGACCATAGAGGCTTATAATAAATCATACCGCCATATCCCGCGCGATCCGGATCAACCCTCGGTGTTCATCCTGGACGAAGCGCTCATGAACCTGGGCTACACCAACCACTCCCGCCTGACGGATGACGGAACCGCATACGCTCAGGGGATCGAAATCATGCTGCAGAAAAAATTCTCGCACGGATTCTACGGGCTGATCAGCGCCACAGTAATGAAGACCCAATACCGGGATAGCGAAAAAAACTGGGTCAACCGCGTTACGGACAACGGCTACCTTTTCTCGCTGGACGGCGGCTACAAGCCCAATGCCAAATGGGAATTCAGCCTGCGCTGGAGCCTGAGCGGCGGCACGCCCTACACTCCCTTCGACCAAAAAACCTCCGAACTGGTGCGGCGGGGCGTGTACCAAATGGGAGAACTGATGGCCAAACGCTTGCCCGCGTTCAGTTGCGTTAATCTTCGCGTCGATCGCCGCTTCAATTTCTCCGGCTCCAACCTGATCATTTACCTGAGCATTTTCAACCTGCTTGACCATGCCAACTACTCCTACCATTTCTGGGACCAGTACTACAATATGGCGGGAACCTACAAACAGTGGTCGCGGGTCCCGGTATTCGGCATCGAATTCGAATTCTAATTCAAGCATTTAAAAAAAGGAATCAATGATGATGAAGCGTGTTTTTTTATATTCGATATTAGCAGCATGGATGGCCATGGCGGCATGCGCCACCGACAATGTCAGCGGACCGGAATTCCCGCCGGCCTCGCAACGCGGCGACATTGTGACCACGCGCATGGTCAACCTTTTCTCGCGGGACGTGATTCGCTCGATTCTCGACGAAACCGCGGGCGCTGATTTATCGGCCGACTCGGATTTGACCATCGAATACTCGGTCAAAGTCGTGGAAATCGATTACCTGACTTGTCTCCCCAACGGGGAAACGGCTCCCGCGTCCGGAGCGCTGATGATTCCCCGGGAATCGGCGGAGGCATTGCCCCTCGTCAGCCTGCAACACGGCACCCAAAGCAAACGCGATCTGACGGCATCGGTACATCCCCTGAACTCTCCCGAGGGCGCGACCGGGCTGATCATGAGCGGCACGGGCTATTGCGTCGCAGTGCCGGATTACCTCGGATTCGGCGTTTCGGAAATCATGCACCCCTATTTTGACCGCCAGTCCCTGACCGAAAGCGTGATCGATTTTCTGCGGGCCGCGCGATCATACTGCGCGAGCGAGGGGATCGAACTGAACGGGGAGCTGTTTTTAGCCGGCTATTCGGAAGGCGGGTATGCCACCCTCGCTGTCCAGCAGGCGCTCGAGACCGCCCATGCCGATGAATTCACGATAACCGCCTCCGCTCCCATGGGCGGTCCCTACGATTTCGAAGAGACCATCACCCGCGTATTCAGCATGGGAAATTACCCGGACCTGGTCTATGTGGGCTATGTATTCGCCAGCTTCAATCACTATCATGGCTGGAACCGGCTGAACCAGATTTTCCGCAGTCCCTACGCCGAACGGGTCGCCTATCTTTACGACGGCAATTACGAATGGGGAGAAATCGCCGCCCAACTTCCCGGCGCCTTGAGCCAGCTCATGAAAACCGAATTCATACAGGGGATTGTCCAGGAAACCGACACGATTACCCTGAACGCCTTGCGAAACAACAGCCTGCTGGATCGCATCCCCATCGCGCCGCTGCACTTTTTCCATGGGGAAGCGGACAGCATCGTTCCACTGTTCAATGCCCAAAATGCGTATGCGGTGTTTTCCCAGGGTGGAGCGAATGTGGAATTGACGGTATATCAGGGGCTTGACCACGAATCGGCGGGTCTGCCCTGCATCATGGGTATGATCGAATGGTTCGGCCAACTGCGGACGAAATAACAACCACCGGCATCCATGGGCAATAGTCAGTGTCATGCCGGGCTTGACCCGGCATCCCATCGATTTTCTTTGTAGCGGCGCGGCTTTAGCCCGCCTTATTTTAAGACGAAAGCTAAAGCTTTCTGCTACGAAGAAAAAAGCATCCCCCACCTCCGTCATGCCGGGCTTGACCCGGCATCCACGGATAAAAACCTCCGTCATTCCGGACACCGATCCGGAATCAACGAGTCATCCTACCACCGTCATTCCGGCCCCGCGCTCGGGCATGCCGGTTCATCGATGAGAGTGGGCTTATCCAGATGCCATAGTTCGAGACTATCCAGCACCGTGGCCGAACCGATCCGGCGCAAAGTATATGCTTCGTCATTGGACAATGTGCCGTTATACATAATCCCGGCGCAGCTTTCCTTGAAGATGACCGAATAATAAACCGCGGCGGTGAGATACGATCCCCTGTAGGAAGGATGGGCTTTATCGGAGCTGAAAAGTTCAAGAGCCGGGCGCTCATTTCGCGTCTGCCTCCAGGCCCAACCTGCGGGTGCGATCAGCAAATCAAGCCTATCCGCTATGTACAAAGCGCCATGATAAATTTTCAACATATAATCCAAATAGGAATAGAAAACATATTCCCCGTTCAATTCCAGAACGGTCACACCGTCTCGCAACCCCCACACCATCAAGTAGATGATCTTCGTAGAGCTGTTGTTGGCCAGAATCTTGCTTTCAAAAGCTTTCAAGGTATTAATCTCGATCTGATACATATCGGGAAACGCGGTGATATCGTCCGATTGCAGCGCTACAAAATCCCAATCATTCGCGTTGATCCTGGCATTGATATCAGGATTGTTGACCAGGTTGCGGAGCGCCACGCCGCCGACCACAGCTTGATCGACTACTACGGCTTTACGGGCGGTTACGGCCAGTTGCTCGACCATTCCGGGCATATCGTTGAAGTAGGTCAGGCTATTGCCGATAAACAGGATCTTCACCGTGTCATCGACAGCGGGCCGCTCAGGATCCGACAATGGCGCTTCAGCCCGCATATCATCGGTTTCATTGCTTGTTACCGGCGAAACGGATTGAGTGCATAGAATCCACCCGCCAAGCATCACGCAAAATACAATTTTCCATAAATCAGTTCTTTTCCGCATATTTCTCCTTTCTTTATTACTCAGCGAGTATGGAATCCAAGCTACTTATCAGGGAGGCAATCATGCCAATCGACATCAATGACTTCAATGTGTCCAAATTGTAATAACTGCCTGTCGGAGTTTGTATTTAAAAAATGGAATGTTGAAAATGCAACTTTACATAACGAAAGTCTGAAAAGGACTTATAAAGAATTAAGGGGCTTAAAATCATATTTCCACCTCTACTTTCTCCTTTACCGCCGGGCTGATAATCGCAGTTCGGTATTTGATTGTATGCTCATAAAATTTATCATTTTTCCAATTTGCAGGATTATTAATAATATATTCTGATATTTTTTGATATTCAATATCATTACGGATAATGTGATCGTGAAACCGGGTTTGCCAACCGTTATTCAAACCCAAACGATTGGCATGTTTGGTAACGGCCGATTTGTATGAACCAATGATTGATGAAATTGTATTTATACCAATATTTTGAAATCGGGTTCGCCCGATTGATTGTTGTTGTAGAGACAGGGCATGTTGTAGAGACATGCCCTGTCTCTATGTTATCGTTATTGCCGTTTCCTTCATCCGGTTTATCCAAAATCAATATTCCGTGGATATGATTGGGCATTACCACAAATTTACCCAATTCCACGAATAGGAAATGATTGGATATTTCGTGCCAAAAAATATCTGCAATTATTCCAGCATTGGATAAAATCATTTTACCATCCGCAATCTCCCCAAAAAAATGCTCGCGGTTTTTGGTGCAGATGGTTATAAAATACGCACCATTCCAACCATAATCCCACCATTGGGCGCGAGTCGACTGAATACGATATTTACTTTTGTATTTATCCATATCTATTCTGTTACCTCTTTACTGATTAGTTCATAATCCAAGTTCATTAATTCAAACTGTTCCTTTTTCTTTTCCGAGCAAAGTATCAGCCCCACGGGTTCATTCTCCGCATCTCTCATTTCGTATTTTTCCAGCCGTCTGATATTAAGCTCCTTTTGTCCTTTATACTCTGCCTTGAATTACTTTAATTTAAGCACGATACCGATAAGCCTTTACCAACTCCTATGATAAAAGGAGGCTCTTTGCCACTTTTTTCAACGGACACATTAAATAAATATCATTAAGATAGTCAAACAAAAAAATTATCAGCGTTAAAATAGCCATTCTTATTAAGCAGCGGAGTATGCGGCATCCACTCCCCCGAGCCTTCATGAGGGGCATCGATACGCATCCATTGGTAAAAGACTGGATTCCGGGTCAAGCCCGGAATGACGAAGAGGAGATGGATTCCGGATCGGGGAGTGGAATGACAGAGAGGGTAGATACCAATGGATGCCGGGGGTGAGCTGCCTGCCCGGCTCCGCGTCGCACTGGCGGTTAAGTCCGGAATGACAGAGAAGAGATCCCTGAAGGACGGAGGGGCGGGAATGACGAATGATGATTTCATTTTTTAATGATTTTTCGGGTGGCGAGCGGCTGGCCGTTTCCATCCGTCAGCCGCAGCAGATAGACGCCGCGCGGCCACAGCGAACAGTCGAGCCGGGCGACACCGCCGGAGTAATCCCGCAGCGCCACTTTTTGTCCCAACAGGGTATAGACCGCCAGCCGGCATAGCCCCTCCCCCACAGTTTTTACCGACACCCAATCGCTGATCGGGTTGGGCCAGATCGCCAAGCGCCAATCCGCCCGGATCTCGGTGATAGCGCTCGTCCCATTTTCCCAAAGCGTTCCGTCGGCATTGTATTTCAAGACAAAGCAGTCGTTCAGACCCGCGCTGGAAAGAAAACAGGGTTCATCACCCAAAGGATTGACATTGGCATTGACGCCAAAGAGCTGGCCGGTAATGAGGGGATGATTCTCCGGGTCTACGTTGAGCCCGGCGGCGATATTCTGGCCAGAGGCGCCTTCTCCGCCGAAATTCAGAACCCAGTCACAAACGCTCAGATCCGGCAGATATTTTGCCAGAAAAACATCCGCGGTGGGCGAAAATGCGGTGCGGGTTAAGACTCCGAAAGTGGCGCTCTGGTTCATCCAGCCGGTCAAATACAGATAACCGTCACGATCGAACGCCACGCGGTGTCCGCCGTCCCCGGTTCCGCTGTTCATGCCCGCCGCATGGCGGAGATTGCCTTGCTGATTATAGGAGACCAGATAAAGAGAAGAATTGACGACATTGGCAAGCCCGCCGTTCGGATCGAAATTCACGGTATTGACACCGCTGAGGCGTCCCGTGAAATAACAATTGCCATAGGAATCGCAGCGCAGAGCTCCGGGCGAGACCAATTCCTGAGCCGCGGTTCCGATACGTTTCACCCAGGTTAGGTTCCCGTTTTCAACGGAGTAGCGGGCAATGAAAATATCGTTCTGCCCTGAACTGGAGAGACGAACTGAACTCCCAAGGGGATTGAAATCGACATTGGCCCCGCGAAAATTGCCGGCGACATAGAGATAACCTGAGCCATCCAGATCGCAGGTGGCGTAGGTTTCGCTGAAAACATCGTTTCCCTTGACATCCAGCACAACAACCCAGCGGCATATTCCATCGTGGTCGTAGCTGGCTATGAACAGCCCGGCGGTGGTGTCCGGCAGGGAAGCATTCAGAGCGGTTCCGCGGGGATTGAAATTCATGGTTCCGTGAAATCCGCCCCCCACGTAACTATTTCCCTGATCATCAACGGCGATATCCCAGACGCACTCCCGAGTGTCGGCCGCGGCATTTCCCATGGCGAAGGCCCAGCAATAGGTTCCGTTGCTATCGTATTTGGCTAAGAAGATATCCTCGCCGCCCTGCGTGACCAACGTGCCTCCTCCCCTCGGATCGAAATTCGCCGGTTGGGAGCCTGAGACCGTCCCGCTCCCGAAATATCCAGTCACGTAAATATTATTATCGGCATCGGTTGCGATTCCGTGCGGGGCTTCGCTGGTGGACTCGCCGCCAATTGAATTCGCCCACACGAGATGCCCGCATCGGTCATATTTGGTCAGCGCCATTTGCGTGGCGGCGCCCGGCGCCGCTAACTGATATTCAGCTTCCGGATCCACATCAATCGTATTTTGGAAAAGAGAACCATTGATATAGTTGCCGCTTCTGTCCACGGCTCCCGCCTTGCCGTATTCCATGCCCGGACTGCCGTAGAGCATGGCCAGACGGTTCTGCGCATGGCTTGAAACAAAACCGGAAACTACAATCAACGCCGTTACAATGTCCATCCATTTCATACCAACTCCTTTCCGCTAAAATACCGGTTCATTTGGTGCGGATAATTTGTTTAAGCCTCATTCAACCTGTTGTTTGACCCGATTAAAAGCAGTTCCATCAATCGCCCAAATCGGTTTATATGCTCTGTCAATACAGCGTCAGCGCGTGATCACAGGAAGAAAGAACACTGATAAATATTGAATTGCAAAATAGCCCTTGACAAAATAAGGATACTATTGTATGATATTATTAAGAAAACGATTCGAGTGTTCTGCACGAACCACCCTGACAGCGTGATGCATTTATAGAAAAGAGATTATCATTGCGCAAACCCGATAGGCAAATTTATCTCTCCGTTTCATCCCATGCGCCGATTATAAAAGCCTGCGTAAAATTTTTGCAAGCTGATACAAGTGAGAATAGTACTAAAAAATGACCTGTAAATTGTCCAACCAATCGGGAAATCGACTATGAATCATATTACTCCAACTTATGACGATCAGTCGGGGGCGATTGAGAAGCAAAAAACGGAAATTCAAAAACTGAGGGCTCAATCCAAAATAAATCGGAAACGCCTGTTTCAAACTTTTTTTAATAATTGCTATTCAATTATACTGATCATTGATAATAAAACCAGTCAAATTGTGACCGCCAACAGATCGGCATGTCGGTTTTATGGTTATTCCCGACCGGAAATGAAATCACTGTTTGGCCAGCAACTGGTTTCTTTACCCGATGATATCGAAACAAGACACGAAATTAAGGAACAGAAATTCGATATTGAAATTTTTTCAAGTTCCAGACATCGAATGAAAAATGGCGCCATCAGAGACGTTGAAGTTCATGCCAGAAAAATACGTTTCAACCAGCGGCCGTGTTATTACACCATAGTCTATGATATCACGGACCAGAAGAAACAAGCCGATGAACTTTTGAAGGCTAAAGAAAAAGCCGAAGCCAACGAGGAAAAACTCAAGCTTTTCATCAAAAACTCCAATGATATATTCGTGATCATCAATGAAAAAGGAGAACAGGAATTCATCAGCGACTCCGCGCTGCGTTTGACCGGTTATACGCCCGAAGAACTGAAAACAACCCTCGATAAAGTGATCCATCCGGAAGATATGCCCCATATAGCCCGAAAATGGGAAGAATTGATAGCCATCGATAATCATATTGTCAAGGTCGAATACCGCCATATCCATAAAACAAGGGGATATGTCTGGTTTGAAACCGTGGCGCAGAACCATTTGAACAATCCCTCCATCAAAGCCATCATCAGCAATGTTCGGGACGTTACGGACCGAAAAACGACTGAACAGGAACTGACTTTAGCCAAGGAAAAAGCCGAAGAAGCGAACCAGTTGAAAACGGAATTCCTCAACAATATGTCGCATGAAATCCGCACTCCGATGAATGGCATCATCGGATTTTCTGAAATGCTGAATCAACCCAATATTTCTGATGACAAGAAGAACTATTTTTCAAGAATTATTCAAAACAGTTGCCGGCAATTATTAAAAACCATCGAGGATATTCTTGAAATATCCACTCTGGAAACAAAACAAGTAAAGGTTCATCAAGAGCAATTCAACCTGAATGGCTTGTTGATGGAGTTATTTTCCATTTTTGATTTAAAATCTAAAGAACGTAAAATACCCATCTATATCAAAAAAAAGTTGCGCGACTATGAAAGCGAAATTGTTTTAGATAGGACAAAACTCTCCAAAATATTGAGCAATCTAATTGAAAACGCGCTGAAATTCACGAATGCCGGGTTTGTCGAAATTGGTTATTACTTTGAAGATAAAAACTTAATATTGTATGTCAAGGACACGGGCATCGGCATATCCGAGAAAAGCAGAGATATTATCTTCGAACGATTTTCACAGGAAGATAAAGCGCTTTCATATAAATTTGGAGGGTTGGGATTAGGATTGTCTATTTCCAAAGAAAATGCCCAATTGCTGGGGGGTGATATTATTCTGGAGTCAGAAAAGGGAAAAGGTTCAACGTTTTATGTCAGCATTCCCTGCAGCCCTGTCAAAAAAATTATGCCGGTTCCACTCGAGACGCATTTTGACAACGCCGACAAACTTGGAGAAAACCTCACTATCCTCGTCGCGGAGGATGAAGTTATCAATTATTTATATATCGAAGCTTTGTTTGAAGAATTATCTCATTCAAAGTTTAAACTAATTCATGCAAAAAACGGGCAGGAAGCAGTCGATATATGCATTAAAAATAAAGATATCGACCTGGTTCTAATGGATATTAAAATGCCGATCATGAATGGACATGAAGCGACCAGAAAAATTAAATCGATGATTCCTGATTTACCGGTGATCGCGCAAACCGCCTATTCAAGCGAATCAGATCGGGAACTTGCTTTAGCGCAAGGGTGTACTGATTTTATATCAAAGCCGCTTGATAAGAGTGTATTTTTTAAAATGATAAATAAATATATTAAAGTGCCCCAAACAGGTATTTCATCATACTCTCGCTGATAGACATCAATTTTATCGCCAAAAATAGCGCGCAAGATTAAAACAACACCAATAAACAGCCCTTATTATTTCGGTTTCAGGATCATGTGGCTTCGGATTTTGATCTTCAGCGGAAAGAGGCGGGCTGACCTGCCTACAGCAGACAGGAGCCGCGCCGCTGCTCCATTGTCATGCCGCACGTGATGCGGCATCCATGGGTAAAGAAGGGTAACCCATGGATTCCGGATCGGAGTTCGGAATGACGGCGGCGACGCCCATGGATTCGGAGCCGGAGCCCGAGTGCCGGGGGTTGGGGGGATGACGATTTGCGAGACGCGACCCCTAAAAATGGATTATAATTCAGGGGAAACGCGGTTGCGTCCCATTTTTTTCGATTGGTAAAGCATGGTATCGGCAGCTTGCAACAAGTCCGCCGGGTCGCTCCCCGGGGCGGGAATCGCGCTTGCCACACCTAAGCTCACGGTTAGGATTTTTGCCGCTATCGAGGATTGATGTTCAATTCCGGCCCGATAAACCATGCGCCGGATACGCTCCGCAATGGTCAGCGCTCCCGGCAAATTTGTATCGGCAAGATAGATGACGAACTCCTCTCCCCCATAGCGGGCCGCTACGTCGCTGCTGCGCTGAAGCGAGGCGGAGATGCACTCTGCTACGCGCTTCAACACCCCGTCTCCCGCGGGGTGTCCATAGGTATCGTTGTAGCGCTTGAAAAAATCGATATCGAGCATGATGATGCTGACCGACTCCCGATGCCGTTCGGCGCGTTTCCATTCGCGCGCGAGAAAATCCATAAAGAAACGCCGGTTTGCCAATTCGGTCAATACGTCGTAATTCGCCATATAACCCAATTTCTCATTGGCCTCGAGTAGTTTTTGATTCGCGGCAAAAAGCAGATCAGTCCGTTCTTCGACTTTGCGCTCCAATTCCCGGTTCAAGCTTTCCAGCTCACGGTTCAATTCCTCGTTACGCTTGTATAATTTGGTAAATTTCAAACTGATTACGTAGGTCTGGGAAAGGATATAGACCATAAATGCAACAGGAGTCAAATAGATAGAGCTGATCAAACCCATCGCGAAGATACTGTCATGGATCGCGGCGATCATTGGAACTGCCGCTCCGGCCAGCACTATGCCGGCAAACTCCCGTTTCCGTTTAAGGGCTACAATATTCCGGAAAATAATATAGATCACAACCAGTATCCCAACCCAGTAAAACAACACGGAAAAACTCATGAACAATCGTACCGGCAAGGTTAAATCCAGCGCAATACACACAGCGAATATTCCGGCTACAAGCCGCACCACTGTACGGTGGATCTCCATGGGAAACAATTCCCGATAAAAAACCAGGATCAGGGGAAAAAGTGTAAACACCAAATACCAAACGCGATAAAACGTTTCAATACTCATATCAGGGAAAACGGCATAGAAAAATCGCTCGCCGGTACAGGCCGCCTGCAGGGCCATTACCAGGCAGATGAGGGCGAAATGGATATTCAGCCAATCCTTTCGACGAAGTGTCCATAGCCAAAGATGATAAATCCCGATGATGATGAAAACGGCGAATCCCCCGATACCGATCCAGGAATTTCTCCAGAAATCCAGAAGGATGGAACTCGGCGCGCCAAGAATCAACGGTTCCGATATCCCGCCCCAGCGCGGATCGAAATAATTGGCCACAAACAGAGCAATCCGCAGGGTATCGACCGGATTTCCCAGAGCGATATATGCCGGACGGATCAAGCCCCTGAAACCCTCCCCATGTTCGCCGGGCTCGCCCATGCCGCCCATCAGGCGGTCATCCACCCAGCATCGATAAGCGGATTGCGCTCCGCTGATTTTCAAAATCAATCCGGAATGTCCACTTTCGGCATCCGGTCCTTTCCGCGGCAGGACAACCTTTAAGCGATAGGTCGCATAGCCGAACGCCCTTCCGGACGAATCCGCTATACCATACTTCTTCCAGGGGGACGGAACCCGCGCGAACAGATCGGGGAACGCGGAAGCGACATCCGCGGTTTCGGGCGTCACATTGCGATAAGGATAGAACTCCCACATCCCGTTCAGAGCCGCGGAGCCGTTGCGGGAAAAATCCCATTCACTCAAATCAAGGATACCATCTACGGCCTGCGGGGAAGCCGGACGGCCATTCCGCGCGCAAGATATTTGTCCGACCTGCATCAGGCAGAGAATGAACCCCAAGAATCCCGAAAATATGTATCTACATTTATGCATAAAGCTCCTTGCTAAAAACGATGGGTTTCGATGAAAATGACAACAAATAATACATTTGCTCGCATTCCACCGGTTATCAAACCATTTAGCCAGTTTGGAGGCAGCATTCTGATCCAAAACATCAATATTCAGTTCGCCTTGCCGCGATAATCCAGCCATTGTCAGATTACTGCTTCCCAGGAATCCGACGACCGGTACTCGGGCATCATCGCTAAAGGCAAGATAAAATTTAATCAATCGGACCGAGTTTCAGCAGCGCTTCTGGAATTACTACTCAGCTTTTACGAAAACTTAGTTTCGTAAAACTCCTACTTCTTTTTACCAATTGCGAATATTCTATTATTGTTGATTTCAAAATCGTACGGGTTCCGAATTTCTAAAAACTCTATATCAAATTCTCCTTGTTTCAAATTATTGGCGATCTCATCTTCTGTGAATAATGTGAAATATATTTCCGCTTTAATTCCCAGCAAATCAGAGATATATCCCTCAGTATCGCCAGCCTTCACTACAACGAGCAGATAGCCATCCGTCTTTAAAACCCGGCAAAACTCTTTAAAAATCCGATTCATATATCTTTTAGGCGTGTCGATTATCGAATAATAAGAAATTACTCCATCAAATGATTTATCTTCAAATGGCAAATTGACTATATCTCCAAGCGCATATCGTAACTTTGGATTATAATGCTGAGCCAGTTCGATACATTTTTCTGATATGTCAACGCCAACAACGTTAATTCCTTTATCAAAAACATATTTGCCTATATGACCCGAAGGACCGCATCCCGCATCACAAATTACTGCGGCTTGACCGAGTCTTGCAGCAAACAAATCAAGAAGTTTCCGATCATATTCTTTGTGGTTCATTTCATCATTAAATAAATCGTGATATCTCTGAGCAGCGAGATTATATGCCGATCTTGTCCTTGAATTTCAGAGAACCGGAAGTCATAGAATTACAAATATTAGATAAGCTGTTATAAA
>CAZWDO010000038.1:10125-19314 GCA_964632485.1 uncultured bacterium | reverse complement strand
CATAGGTAGAGTAAGAAAGGTTACTCCCATGACAGAGAAAAAACGAGTGTGTGATTTTGTTTCCATTATTACGAAACATGGCCAAGAAGTTTATCAATTCGATGCGTATATTCACGGAAAACGAGTCCAGAAACAGATCGGCGTTGTCGGAAAGGTAAGCAAAGCTCATATAAAAGCGTATTCCCTTCGTCTTTACAATGAATTGCTGAATGAACCGTTGAAGCAGACGACCCATGAAATTAAAGACATGAAGTTAGGTGAAGCCGTGGAGCTCTTCTTCGATGTTCTGGAAAAAGAGCCGTACAAGATTGTTCGAAAAAGAAAAAGGACATCACCAACGTATATTGATGATCATTATCATAGTTCAAGAAGTTTAGTCGCGCATTTTGGTAAAAAGTTGATTAGCACGATCACAGATGATGAAATACAGGGATACCTTCACAAACGACATTCAATTCGGACTGTTTCGACAGTCAATAAGGAAATCGTATTTTTAAGGTTGTTCTGGCGTTTTATGATTACCCAAGGAATTGTGAAAGACGATATTGTTTCGACAATCCGAATTGAAACCCCCCATAATAATCGCAATATCGTATTTTCCGAAGAAGAGTTTAACCTAATGCTGACAAATTGCACAGGAGACCAGACACATTTAAAACCGATTCTATTCATCGCCGGAATGACAGGGATGAGAAGAGGCGAATTATTATCGTTAAAGTGGAAACAGATTGATATTGACAAAAAAGCAATTCATTTATTCCAAACTAAAAGTCGTGTCCCCCAAGATGTTATGCTATGTGAAGATGTAATCGACGCTTTGATCGAAATGCGGAAAATGGTCCAAGACAATGAAGCTCATGTTTTTTTGTACAAAGGTAAACCGATTAAGGATGTGAAGACAGCATTCCATAAGTTGCTGAAGAAGTGCGGTTTGGACGGCAAAGGCTATCATTTTCACGATACTCGAAGTTATTATGCGTCGAAATTGGCGCGTGAAGGTGTCTCCCCATTCGTCATTCAGCGTTTGTGCCGCCATCAGGACATAAAAACAACCCTGCGATATGTCCGGGGAATGGAATCACAGATGTTGGATGGAGTTAAAGCGTTGAATCATTCATTGCAATGGAATCAATAGAACTGTTTGCTGATAAAAGCCATAGGAGGAGTTATCCCTCCTATGGCAAAATTAAATTAATTATTTAGTTTCAGTAAACAAGTATCAATCTTTGGTCACCATCTGGTCACTAAATGGTCACCAACCAGATTGGGATAATTGGAATAATTGGTTTCTGAAAATGGCTTCTAAGTCTTTGGAAAACAAGAAGTAAACAGCAAAATTCGTGTGTTCTGAGGGAAAAGCTGAAAACCTGACAAAGAGGCTTATTTTTTCAGTCTTTGAAGATGCTAAGTTGTTGGGACTCTTGGATTAGCGGCGAAGGGACTTGAACCCCTGACCACCGGATTATGATTCCGCTGCTCTACCAGCTGAGCTACGCCGCCAAAGGTTTGTCTAATATAACCGTTTTAACTCTGAATGTCAATAGAAATTTTTAAAATTTTCATTATTCCACCGAAAAATATCATGCAGGTTTGATTTTGACTTGACACTATCTGTGAGTTTTTTTATATTGGGTTCGCGGTGAACTGTCGGAAGGTTGGATCATTGATTCCAATGATAATTCAATTTTAAGGAGCGAACGATGAAATTTTTAGTGATAGGCAACGGTGGTCGTGAACATGCAATTGTATGGAAGTTAAACCAATCTCCGCGGGTAACGCAGATCTATGTTACGGACGGGGGGAATCCAGGTATCAATCACTATGCGCAGCCGTTGTCTATTGGTAAAAACGATTATGATCAAATCATCGAGACTGTCCGCCGGGAACGGATTGATTATACGATTGTTGGGCCGGAAGACCCATTGGCCGGAGGGATTGTAGATCGGTTTCTACGTGAAGGTTTGAAAATATTCGGGCCCACGATGAAAGCCGCTCAATTGGAAAGCAGTAAGGTTTTTGCCAAGAATTTCATGCGCCGCCATGGCATTCCAACCGCCCAATACGAGACTTTTGATGATTATCATAGCGCTTTAAACTATTTGCGCCGTCTGGGAGCTCCTTGTGTGGTCAAAGCCGATGGACTGGCCGCCGGGAAAGGCGCGATTGTCTGTCCCACTCTACAGGACGCTGAATCCGCTCTTGCCCGGCTGATGCAGGATAAAGAGTTAGGCAATGCCGGCTCCAAGGTGGTGATTGAGGAATTCATGCGCGGACAGGAGCTTTCGGTATTAGCGATCAGCGACGGGAAATCAATTCAGGCTCTTTGTCCCGCGCAGGACCATAAACAGGTCTTCGACGGCGATCTCGGACCCAATACCGGCGGAATGGGCGCCTATGCTCCGGTTCCCTTTGTGGATCAAGCTCTGATGAAACGCGTGTACGTGGAAATCCTGCAGCCCACGATCGATGCTATGAATGCCGAAGGCTCACCGTATTCGGGAGTGCTTTATGCCGGTTTGATGATTACCCGCGAGGGGCCGCGCGTTATTGAGTTTAATTGCCGCCTGGGTGATCCTGAGACTCAAGTCGCGCTCCCCCTGCTGAAGTCCGATTGGGCAGAAACCGTTGCCGCTGTCTGTGATGGCGAATTGGCCCGCTTCCCGCTGGTATGTGACTCGCAACGATCGGCCCTTGTCGTTATCATGGCCTCCCAAGGCTATCCGGGGCATTACGAAAAAGGGTTTCCGATCGATGGTTTGGATGGCTGGGACCGTCCCGATCTGATCCTGTTTCACGCCGGCACTCGACTCAACGATCAAAAGCAAATCGTTACCCATGGCGGGCGGGTGATGGGACTGACCGCTATCGCCGATACTCTGCCTCAAGCGTATCAATTGGCATATTCTCATATTTCCTGCATCCGCTTTCAGGGTATGTTCTATCGTTCCGATATCAGTAAACGGGTTTGGTAAATACGGCCCCGTTTCCCGCAATCTGTCTTATATAATGTTATAGTGTCCTATATTATAGACAGTTTCTCCTCGTGTGGACCGGTTTTTTGAGCGCATTTTTCAAGATAGGGACCGCTTTTTGGGGGGGATTAAAATATTAACTCTCTTAATATCAATGGATTATAAATATTCAGCCTACTGTTTTCATGCGCGTGGATAATTCTGATATCAGAATGGCATTGATCGTGCTATATAGATTGATGGATAAACCCATTTGAGGGTTCGTTTCGAGAGCCAATCGCCCACGAACCGGAAAACTGAAGGAGACGATTATGTGGCGAATAACGTTACTTTTGATATGCCTTGGCCTTTTAAGCGGATTGGGCTGCGTCATCGAAGATTGCGATGAACCTGTTTACCGCTATGAAGTTGTATATGATTATGAAAACTATCCGCCGTCGGTACCCCGCGGACTCTATTCCGTTACGCATGACGGCTGTGTGGAACTGGGGTGGTACGACAACGGAGAACCCGATCTGGCCTATTATCGGGTTTATTATTCCAATACCGCGCAAGGTCCTTATGAATTAATCGCCACAACTGCGGAGAATCAGTATTTCGACTATGATGTCGTGAATGGCCGTACCTATTATTATGCCGTTTCGGCGGTTGACGACGAAAGTTATGAAAGCGATTTGTCGCCTGAACTGGTGTTTGACACTCCCCGGCCGGAGGGATATAACGAAACCATTTACAGCGATCAGTTTAAAACCTCGGCATCGGCTTTCGATTTTTCTATCGCCCATGTGGTTAGCGGAAATGCTCCTAATGCGGATATTCGCTTCGGCTCCATTTCAAGTTCAGGATATTATTATGTCCAGGTTACCTATTCCCAGATTCAGATTCAGGATTTCGGTTACACGGATAATCTGGACCAGGTCGATTATTCGCCCTCATACGGGTGGTCGCAAATCGGCGAAGTCGAAGCGATTGCCGGGCACAGTTATCTCGTGTGGACTGCGGACAACCATTTCGCCAAGTTTCGTATCACTCAACTCAATGAAAATTATATCGTTATCGATTGGGCCTATCAACTCGATCCAGGCAATCAGGAACTACGCAAGAGTGCCCCTTCAACGTCCTCACCGGTTGCCTCACCGTTAGAATCAACCCGTTTAAATTTGAGTTATCTTGAAGGAGGTATCCAATGAAAACCGTATGGATGACTACCTGGTTATTGCTTTGGGGAGTTTTAACTCCTTTGTTTTCCGCTAATCTGGAGGTGGAAGTCTGGGTCAGCAAAGGGAATGCAGCGGTTTATTACGAGAATGAAAGCGTTCCGATCCATTTCAAATCCAACAAGGATTGCTATGTTACGGTCTATGCCATTGACGCCGAAGGGTATTTGCAGCTTTTATTCCCTTTGAGCCGCTATGGTAACAATTTTGTACAACGGGAACGAACCTATTCCATACCCGATAACTGGGATTATCCGGATTACAAGATAACCGGTCCTGAAGGAATTGTGTACATCCAGGCAATCGCTTCGACGGAACCCCAGAATATTCCCGATTGGCCGCCCTATTATCAACCGACCCAGGACCCCCGCTACCGCGTTTTAGACGATCCCTATGACGCATTTCACGATCTGCAGGCTTCTATCGTGAATATCGAACCCAATCCGGAATTTTTTGATGCCCGGGGTACCTATTTCTATGTTCATGAAAAAGTGCCGTATCCCCGTTATATGTGCTATCAGTGCCATCCCAATCGGGTTGTTCATCCTTATGTCGATGTTTGCCCCAATTATAGCTTAGTGATTTATGACCGTTGGTATGCTCCGCCGCGATTTGTTTATTGGGACTGGTATTATGATTATTGGAACTATTCCTATTATCCCGGCTATTGGTTCGTTATCAATCATACGGAAATTAACTATTATTATGGCGCCAAAAGCTACAAAAGCTATCCTAATATGAGAATCGCGCCAAAATCGGCCATGGAACGGAATATAACCTTCCGTAAAGACTATCGCGCCGTCCAAAAACAGTATAAAGAAACGTATAACATATCCGGTTCAAAAAGTTATAAAGCAACGCCGCAGGGCGCGCCTTCGGCCATTCCCAAGCAGGGGAGCGTCAGAACGGAATCCACTCCGAAAACCATTGGAGGATCCTCTCCAGCTTCTTCGAAAAGCTACAAGCAAACTCCGACAATTACCAGCCAGGAAAAGGGCACCCGTCAACAAGAGGTAAAAACAAAGGAAACTCCAACGACCACACCCACAACCACACCCAAACGGACCCCTCAGGATAAAAGCAGTATCCGGGAACAAAAAACAGAGCCGGAACAAAGCAAACCGAATTCCAGCGCAACCCAATCCTATCCCAGCTATAAGATCGATCGTTCCAGTATCCAACCGAAAGATGAATCGAAATCCTCCCGGAGCGAACCCTACCAAACTCCATCCAGCAGCAGCCGTCCTTCCTCCACACCGGCAGCGCGTCCCTCATCCGGCAACAGCAGCCGCCCATCCTCCACACCTACAGTGCGTCCCTCATCCAGCAGCAGCCGTCCTTCCTCCACACCTACAGTGCGTCCCTCATCCGGCAATAGCAGCCGCCCATCCTCCACACCGGCAGCGCGTCCCTCATCCGGCAACAGCAACCGCCCATCCTCCACACCGGCGGCGCATCCCTCATCCGGCAATAGCAGCCGCCCATCCTCCACACCGGCGGCGCGTCCCTCATCCAGCAGCAGCCGCCCATCCTCCACACCGGCGGCGCGTCCCTCATCCGGCAACAGCAGCCGCCCTTCCAATAGCTCAAGTAGCAGTCGTCCTAAAAAATAGACGGGCGCGTAACTCCTCAGCGAGTCGGAACTCGGATGATTCGTTCTTCTATTAATGAATGTCGTTCCGCTTGTTGTTCTTACCGTTTTCCTTTTCTAAACGGGAATCCCCGCTTCGCTCCCGGGGGTTCCCGTTTCTTTTATAATACCCAGCCAATCGGCGCGTTGCTTTTGGATTGTCCGGATTGGTCAACGATCCAGACCTTAATTGAAAAGCGAAACGCATCTTTGACGGGGTTGAATAAAAAAGCGTTTCAAATTTGAAATCAGTACTTGATTTTTTCGATAATTTTTATTATTTAATCAGAGACATTTTTGTTCCATTGATCCGAAAAAGGAGAATTAGTATGCTCTATACCATAGGAGAAACCGTTTATGATATTATTTTTGAACAACATATCCCTAAAAAAGGAGTAGTTGGTGGAGCGATGTTGAACAGCGCCATTAGTTTGGCTCGTTTAGGCCGGGAAGTGGCCTTAATCACCGAAATCGGCCAGGACCCGTTGGGTGAGAAAGTGTACCAGTTTCTCCAGACTAATCGGGTGGAAACACAATGGGTTCAGGTGTATGAGACGGGGCAGACGTCTCTATCGCTGGCTTTTTTGGATGCGGATGGAAAAGCGCGCTATCAATTTTATAAAAAATTGCCGCCACAGCGGTTATATGATAAATGGCCGCTGTTGAGTTCCGGAGATATCCTGTTGTTTGGTTCCTTTTTTGCCCTGGATGCGGCTATCCGTGTCCCGTTGACCCAGTGGCTCGCATTGTGCCGTCAGTCTGGCGCGTTATTGGTTTACGATCCGAATTTTAGAGCGAATCATCGGGCGGAATTACCCGAATATATGCCTTTTTTTGAGGCTTATTTTGCCGCAGCGCATCTAATCAAAGGTTCAAATGAAGATTTCGCCGAGATTCTCGGGATTGATGATCCGATAGCGATCCATAGACGCATGAAGGAGTTGCAAGCTCATCATCTGATTATTACCGCCGGCGCTGAGGGTGTGTGGTTATTCACCCCCGGTTATGAACAGTTTTACCCGACACCCTCCCTTGAAGTGGTCAGCACGATTGGAGCGGGTGATACGTTCAATGCAGGGCTGGTTTACGGATTAGCATGTTCGGGCGTGGATCAGAATTTGAAACTCACTTCCGGCCAATGGGATCATATTATTAATCAGGCGATCCGTTTCGCATCACGCGTATGTCAAAGCTGGGATAACTATTTGGATTATGAATTTTCCGTGAATGAGCAAGGTTGAATGTTAAAAGCCGATTCCAGCCATTACTATAAGATAGATGGATTGAAAATTTATGGCCGTTGATTTAACGATTAGTATCGTCAATTATGGTACATGGGGATTAACCCATCAATGTCTGCTTTCGATCGGACGATATCGCCGGGGTCTCAGTCTGGAAGTGGTTGTGGTGGACAATACGCCTCCACCCATGAGCGGTACTGTTCCTGATTTGATAGAACCGATCGATTATCCGCTGCATATCGTTCGCAATCATGCCAATCGAGGATTTGGCTTTGCCCACAATCAGGCGTTTGCATTCGCTAACGGTGAATTTTTTCTGGTTCTGAATAACGATGTCCGTTTTTTAGATAATACGCGGATAGATGAGATTTTGAACTGGATGCGGGACCATTCTTCTGTTGGGATTGTCGGCATCGCTCAGGAATCGGATCAGCTCGAGAATACTCATGTAGTCGCTTTTGATCGGTTTCCCGGTCTGAAAGAGATTTTTAACATTTATTGGCTCAACCGCTATCAGACGATGATTGGCGCGAAAGATCAGACCCGGGCCCGAAAAGTCGCGCATATTAACGGCGCATTCATGTGTTTTCGGCGTGATCTCTTTCATACTCTGAACGGATTTCTCAGCGAGTATTTTTTGTATTTTGAGGATACGGATATTTGTTTTCGCAGTCATAAACGATGTTGGCAGACCTGGTTTTTGCCGCGCTATTCCATTTGGCATGAAGCTGGCGCCAGCGCGCGTAATGAGAAGGTGGACAACCGGTTTTTTTGTTCGAATTATGATCATTATCATCGGAGTTTACTGACGTTTATGGCTTTATATTATCCTCGCTGGCAGGTTTTTCTGACCTGGGTCGGACTTTGGGTGAATTTTTGGTGTAAATTTATTTGGCATAAGGGATTTAGGAACTCAACCGAACGAGGGATGTTTTATTACCGGCTATTTTTAACGCTAAAAATATGGCGAGGATGGCGCGCGGTTCGTCCTCGTCGTGTAATTTAATATCATACCAACCGCAAGTGTAAGTAAGGAGGACTGAATGTCGAACTATTTTGAAGTTCGCTGGCATGGCCGGGGAGGCCAGGGCACCGTTACGGGCGCCAAATCCCTGGCCGAAGCGGTGCAAGGTACCGGTCGCTATGTTGTGGCGTTCCCGGAATACGGGCCGGAACGGCGCGGCGCTCCATTGCGCGCCTTTAACCGCTTTGCTCCAACTCCTATCCGGATTCATACCCCTGTGCAATCACCCGATGTGGTAATTGTTGTCGATCCCACTTTGATCGGGAATAAAGACCTATTGGCGGGAATCCGGCCGGAAACTGTGTTTATTGTCAATACGGAAAAATCAGCGCCGGAAATAAAAATAAAATTGGGACTTGACGGTCAAAAACTGATCACGGTACCGGCGAATAAAATTTCCCATGAACTCTTTGGACGGGAAATCCCTAATTCCGCCATGATGGGCGCATTCGCCCGCGGTTTCGGCGCGATTATTTCGCTGGAAAAATTAATCGATGAATCACGACACGTTTTCGCCGAATTGTTAGGCGCTGATCTGGTTGAAAAAAACCTGCAGGCGATTCAACGGGGCTACAAGGAAGGAGATCAGCTATGAGCGACCTCAAAAACTGGCAGGAATTGCCATTAGGCGGAGTGATCACCGAAGGCGGAAATGCCGCTCAATATCAGACCGGCACGTGGCGTACCTGGCGTCCCGTCTGGCGCGCGGATGCCTGTATCCATTGCCTGACTTGCTGGGTCTATTGCCCTGAAGATGCTTTTCGCCTGAAAGAGGGTCAGATGCCTAATGGCAAACCCCGCCGGGAAATCAGCGAGATCGATTATTTCCACTGCAAAGGGTGTGGACTATGCGTCAAGGAATGTCCGGTGAATAAAAAAGGTGACCGCCGCGCGCTCGACTTTGCGCGCGAAGAAATGTAAGGAGTTGACCATGAGTCGAAAAGTTGCTATTACCGGTAATGGCGCTATCGCGGAAGCGATGCGCCAAATCGAACCGGATGTTGTGGGCGCCTTCCCCATTACCCCTTCTACCCAGGTCATGGAAGACTTTGCCCAATTTGTCGCCGATGGCCGGGTAAAAACCGAACTCGTTACTGTGGAAAGC
>CAZWDO010000038.1:0-10115 GCA_964632485.1 uncultured bacterium | reverse complement strand
CGCTTATCCGATCACACCGCAGACCGATCTCATGCAGCGGTTTTCCGAATTTGTGTCGGACGGCGAAGTCGATACGGAACTTATACTTGTTGAAAGCGAACACAGCGCCATGTCGGCCTGCATCGGCGCCGCCGCCGCCGGAGGACGGGTTATGACCGCGACCTCGGCCAACGGTATGGCCCTGATGTGGGAAATGCTCTATATCGCCGCCAGTATGCGGCAACCCATTGTACTAACCCTGGTGAACCGCGCTCTGGCCGCGCCAATCAATATCCATTGCGATCACAGCGATTCCATGGGCGCCCGCGATAGCGGATGGATCCAGCTCTATTCGGAAAATAATCAGGAAGCCTATGACAATCTGATCATGGCCCCGCGTATCGCCGAGCATAAGGATATCCGCCTGCCCGTCATGGTCTGCTTCGATGGGTTTATTATTTCCCACGGGATTGAAACGACCCTGATCGAAGAAGATCAAAAAGTAAACTCTTTTGTGGGTCCTTTTCAGACTGTGTACCCCCTGCTTGATAATCAAAAACCCGTGAGCTGGGGAGCCCTCGATTTGCAGGATTATTATATCGAACATAAACGGGGTCAGCAACAGGCCATTATGAATGCCATCGAAATTGTCAAACAAGTATCCCGGGAATTTGAAGAAACCTTTGGCCGGCATTACGATCTTTTTGAATCCTATCGTCTTGAGGATGCTGAACGGGTGATCGTAGCGATCAACTCCGTCGCCGGCGAAATTAAAGAGGTGATAGATGAATTGCGAAACAAGGGCGAAAAAGTGGGATTGCTTAAAATCCGGTTGTTTCGGCCATTCCCGTACCAGGAAATCGCCCATGCCCTTCAAAACGCTAAAATTATCACTGTGCTGGATCGGGTGAACAGTTTTGGCGCCTATGGACCGCTTTTTACTGAAATCCGTACCGCGCTGTATGATATGCCCCATCGTCCCCTGGTTTACAACCGCGTCTATGGATTGGGTGGCCGGGATATGTTGATGAGTGATATTGAGAAAATTTTTGCCGAAAGCAAAAATTATTTGTCCGCCGGCAAAATTGAAAAAGTATTCGACTTTTTTAATGTGAGAGGAGGCTGATATGCCCACATTACAGGAAATGGCATTGAAACCGGCGGCCTTTTCAGGTGGACACCGGATGTGCGCCGGCTGTCCGGTACCCATTATTACCAAAATGCTGACCCGCGTTACCGATTACGAATTGGTTATCGGTTCCGCTACAGGCTGTCTGGAAGTCGCTTCCAGTATTTTCCCCTATAGCGCCTGGAATGTGCCCTGGATTCATACGGCCTTTGAAAATGCGGCGGCAACGGTCAGCGGTGTGGAAGCGATGTACCGTTCTTTAAAAAAACAGGGTAAAACCGATAAAAAGATGAAATTCGTGGCGATCGGCGGAGATGGCGGCACCTATGATATCGGCTTGCAATCGTTGAGCGGGGCGATGGAACGGGGACACGACCTGCTTTATATCTGTTACGATAATGGCGCTTACATGAATACCGGTATCCAGCGTTCCGGCGCCACCCCTTTTGCCGCAGCCACCACGACCAGTCCCGCCGGTAGCGTAATTCCCGGCAAACAGCAACTGCGTAAAGACCTGACCTCAATTTTAGTGGCGCATCATATCGGCTATGCCGCTCAGGCCAGTATCCATAACACGATCGATCTATCCAATAAACTGAAAAAAGCCATTGAAATTGACGGGCCTTCTTTTCTGAATGTGATCAGTCCCTGCATTCCCGGCTGGCGCATCGACGCCAATATGGGAGTGGAACTGGCGCGTCTGGCTGTGGAAACTCTGTTTTGGCCTCTCTATGAAGTCGAAAATGGCAAGTATAAAATTAACTACAAACCTAAAGAAAAGCGCCCCCTGAGTGAATGGCTTTTCTTGCAGGGCCGATTCCGCCATCTGAAAAACCCTAAATGGAAAAGCGTTCTCGACGAATGCCAGAAACAAGTTGATGATGCCTGGGAGCAACTCTTGAAGCTCGAGAATCTTTAATCGCTTAGGTTATGAACGTTTCGATATTTCCCCCTATTGCATGACTACCCCGTCATCTCCGCTCTTAGCGGGAGGTGACGGGGTTTATTATTTGGGGGTAGATATTTTTTATACGTGCTATCCATCTGTAACGGCTTTTAAACCGGTGCATTGATAAATCATTTACTTGCCGGGTGTCAATTTTACCAGTTCGCGCAGTTCATCGGTACTGAGCTTTCCCAACCATTGTTCGCCCTGAGAGACGGCCAGTTGGGCTAATTCTTTTTTGTGTTGGATCATTTCATCAATCCGCTCTTCCAGAGTCGAACGGGTTAATAACCGATATACTATGACATTCCGTTTTTGGCCGATTCGAAAAGCGCGATCGGTCGCCTGGTTTTCGACGGCCGGATTCCACCATAAATCATAATGGATGACATGGTTGGCGGCAGTCAGATTGAGCCCGGTGCCTCCGGCCTTGAGCGACAATATAAAAATTGAGTGGGTGGGATCGTTTTGGAACACTTCGACTTGTTCATCGCGTCCCTTGCGGCTGACAGCGCCATGCAGGAAAAGTGTATTCCAGCCGTGTTTTTCGCGGATCATTTTTTCAATCAGTTTCCCCATGGTCGCATATTGGGTGAAAATTAAAACTTTTTCGTTCACATCAACGATATCATTCAATAATTCAAACAACAGCATCGTTTTTCCCGAGTGTTCAATCTGCGCGGAATCTTTTTTTAGATAAAGCGCCGGATGATTGCAGATTTGTTTGAGAGTGGAAAGCATTTGCAGAACTATTCCCTGGCGTTGGATATTCGTTTGCTTCCCGGTATCGTCCAATCCCTCCAGCATGGCCATGAAGCGTTCAACGGCTTTTTGGTAGATCGAGGTTTGTTCGGGTGTCATTGTTGTGTACTGGTTGTTTTCGATTTTGTCTGGTAAATCGTCGATGATTGATTTATCGGTTTTTAAGCGTCTGAGAATAAAGGGGGCGGTAATTTTTTTAAATGTGTTGAGTTTTTTTTCATTGCGGTCAATTTCAATGGGCAAGGCAAACTCTTTAGTAAAATTTTCGCGCGATCCTAAGTAACCCTGGTTGATGAAATCGAAGATACTCCAATATTCAACCAATCGGTTTTCAACGGGCGTTCCGCTCATCGCGACTCGGATGTTGGCCTTGATGCCTTTTATGGCCTGGGTTTGTGCGGTGGTGGGATTTTTGATGTTTTGCGCTTCATCGATAATCAGCGCTGACCATTGCCGTTGATTGAATTTTTCCTGATCGCGCCGGATGATTCCGTAGGAAGTGATGATGGCATCATAGCCAGTTGTCGGAAAATTGCGGTCCTGGCCATGGTAGAGGATCAGGGTTAACCCGAACGTAAATTTTTCCACTTCCTTTATCCAGTTTGTCAATAGTGTCGTAGGCGCCACAACCAGGGCTGGATGTTTAGCAAGTTTTCCTTCTTCCTGGAGTTTCAGTAATAAGCAGATTACCTGTAGCGTTTTCCCCAGTCCCATGTCATCAGCGATGATGCTGCCGAATCCTAAGCGGATATTCGCATAGAGCCATTCGAATCCGCGTTGCTGGTAAGGCCGTAGCTGGGCGTTTAGATTACCCGGGAGTTCAATAGCCTGGGGCGCCATGAGTTTTTTGATTTTATCCCGTAGTTTTGGATCAATATCGACCCGCGCGCCTTCAAATTCTTCACTGAGGAAAATCTGCAATTTATGGGCAGGAGTCAGAGTCGATTTTTTATTCACACGTTTGAGAAACAAAGCGATTTCTTTCGGGTCCAGAACCACAAACTGGTTTTTATATTTGAGCAGTTGCCCGCTTTTTTTCAGTAGTTGTTCGAATTCTTGTGGTGAAACCATTGTGTCTCCCAAAGCGACCTGCCAGTTGAATTGAAGCATCTGGTCAAGTGATAAAAAGCTTTTTTTATTTCCGCTATTCGCATTATCACTAAAACTCATTGTCAATTTTGGCCGGATTAGCGTTCGGAATGAATTTGGAATAAGCAGGGGAATACCGAAATTTTGCAATAATGGCAGTGCCTGGGTTAAAAATTCAATGATTTCCGTATCGCTGAGAGCGCGGCTATTCTTGTCTTTATTCTGTATCAGTTCCAGAATTGGCGCGAATACCGAGCCAATGGGATTAATTTTTTTCAGTAGGTCCATGCGCAAGGGAGTATAGTTTGGATCCTCCATTATATTTTTTAACGGGATCGGCGGCTCCAGGGAGTTTTCCTTATTATAGGCCATGAGGTGCATGCGCGGTTGTGTATTTTCATCCAGTTCGATTTCCAATAGCGGCACATAACGGGAATGCGCGATAAATAATTTACTGAGCCATTGATTGATATTCAGAGGAACCTGTTTTTGCCCTGCTTGGTCGAAAGCCATTGGAATTTGATTGAAAAAAAGTTTTTCCACGTTGGACTGGAACAGGGGAGAAGAATAACCGGATTTCAGCCAATCGCCGATAAACCAGGATAGCAGGGCGAGGGTTTGTTCCTGATGCGGTAGATAATGGATTTTGCCGTCTGAAGAGTTGATTTTCAAAAAATTAGGTGGGGTTTGCTGTGTTAATTCTCGTACAAGCGTTTCCACTTCTTTATTGAAAAGCGCCGGAATCCAGCGGATAGCATATTTTTCAGAGGGGAGACGTGTGATTTCGGGAATATACGCTGCCTGCTCAATGAGACGCAATGAACTGTGATAGTAATAATAGAGCAAGCGCGTTAAGGGAGATAATTGCGGCAATTCTTTGGGCTTGAACCTATCCAGCCAGGCGTGGGATATATTCCGGAACGCAATGCGAGATTTGCGTCGTTTGCCGCCGCTGGTTCTATAGGCAATTAGTTTGTCTGGAGTTACCCCGTCGGGTGATGAAAATTCCAGTGGTTCGAGCGATTCCATATCCTCCGGCGCATCGCTTTGCTCCAGCTTTTCACTCCGAAACTGAATGGCCATTCGTTGCATTATGGCATAATAATCAAGCAGGTTGCGACGAAAATCAGTTTCAAAAAAAAGAGGCTTAGGGTCCAATAACATACGGATGGTTGGCAGTAGATCTGAAATTGATGACAGCTCAAGCGTTTTTCGTTCCATCGATTTAGCCGGTATTCCGATTTCTTCGCTGGCCGGAATCGGAGCGTTGTCCAGCCAGTTGGCGTGTATCGAAGGGATCGCATCCTGTTCATCCTGTACTGTATATCCTAGATTTTTTAATTCTTCCAGTATCTTTAATTCTTTCATTTCGAATAGAAGAAAGGGATTTTTATCGATCTCATTCGCCATCAGATAAATAACAGCCGCAATATGTTTACAGGGTACGGCCCAATCAGGGCATGAACATTCCATTTTAAAATCTTTCCAGCTATTTGGGAAAAATAGTATCTTTTTTTCCTCTATTAATGCGACCAGCTCCTGGGGTAATTGCCCGTTCAGAAGATTTGACAGCAACAAAGGCTTTTGGATGATCGTCTGGAGTAACTCAATTTTTTGCAGAGGGTTGAAGGGAGGGATGCGAATACTGACCCGATAAGGCCTGGGCCGGCTTCCCTTGACTAATGCCTCAATCCAGTTTTTTTTGATATCGATTTGAGAAACTGTTCCCGAATTTGCGTAGGAACGACCGCGTGGCAGCCGGTTGGAATAGTCTATATTTGATAAAGCATTCAACCAATATGCTCCCCACCATGTTTGTCCGAATTTTGTACGGGCCATCTGCTCCTTCTTTTTTTAAATGTTGATTTTCGTTTTAATAGTGATGTTCATGAAAATGCTAATCCAGTTATAATTAAAATTAAGGGTATAAGTCGCTTTCTGACACAAATTCGATTCAATTCCTTTTAATACCCGGTTCATTGAAAATATAAAAGATAATGATAAAAATGCAAATGGTTTTTATCGATTATTAGTTGAGCGAATTTCACTCGTGTGAAAATATTCCAGTTCCGGAGTATATTCAAAATTGATTATGGAAAAAAATAGTGTATTAGAATTATTAATTTTTTTAAAAATAACTTGACATACAATTATTTTATATTTATTTTTGTTATAGATTGTAGGTTATTCTGTCGATTATAAAATGTTAGAATGGATATTTAAAAATTCTATTTGATTAACTTATGATCGGAGTCGGTATCATTGTTAAAGAATGTGGCATAAAATACTGGATAGAGTTTATCCGATGAAATGATATGTCCGTTTTTTTTTGATGCGTTATGAACGTAAATTTAAACTGTAAATAGAGGGAATTCTTATGACGCAAGAAACGCAAATTACACAGACTGAGCCAGTTGCCATAGAAGTAGATGAAGACACCCGGGAATTTATCTCATCTTTTGTCAGCGAGGGACTGGATATGCTGGACCAGGTCGAGCCTCAACTGGATGATATTTTAAGTGAAAACTATACGGAGATTGTTAATTGCGTGTTTCGTTTGTTTCATTCACTCAAGGGATTAGCCAGTTTTTTAAATTTCAATCTGATTAAAACCGTCACCCATGAAGCAGAAAGCCTGTTGGACCTGTTTCGCCAGGGCAAAGCCGTGCCCGACGCTTCGTTGGTGGATGTGTTGTATAAGGCCACTGATTTTATTCGCTTAAGCGTTAATCACGTCAACCAGTATATGAGCGATCAGGGCTTGGACCAGAAAGCGGCTGAAACCGTTAATTTGTTGAAAGCAATCTACAGTGAATTGACCGGGGGGGGGATTAAAGAGGAGTTGTCAGCAGCAGAACTGGAGGCTTTTTTCGATGAAAGCGTTAACGCAGATAGCCTGCTCAATCAAGAGATGGTGGAAAAATATTGTTCCGAATCGATTGAGTTAATTGAAAAGACGGAAAAAATTATTTTGGATTTGGAGAAGAATCCCGAGAATCTTGAGAATTTGCATACGGTTTATCGCAATGTCCACAGTCTGAAGGGCGATTCGGGATTTATGGGTTTTGGGGATATCGAGCAAATCTGCATGGAGCTTGAAAGCATCCTTGATGCCCTGGTCAATGGAAAACAGGTCATGGATTCCGATTTAGTATCGGTTGTTTTGCATATCATGGATTTATTTCGCAAAAATTTAAATTCTTGCGCTGTGATGCCAGCTAAAGAGGCGATGTCCATTCCGGAAAAATCCGAGCTGCTGGATCGACTGAAATCGTTTGAACGCCGGATTCCAGGTTACAAACCATTGGGCGAAATTTTAATTGAAATGGGTGAAGCGACTCCCGAAGGGATTGAAAAAGCCCTTTTCGCCCAGGAAAATTTTAAAACCCAAGCGATTTCCGCAGCCGCTATCGGCGAAGTACCACCAACGGCTGCTCCTCAAATGGTTGAACGGAAAGATATCCGTGTTGATACCGGCAAACTGGACAAGTTGTTCGATCTGGTGGGGGAACTGATCACTACGGAAGTGATGGTGACGAACAATCCGGACCTGCGCGATCTCGACCTCCCTAATTTTACCAAGGCAGCGGGATTACTGACCAAGATTTGCCGCGAACTGCAAGAAGTTTCGATGTCGGTACGCATGATGCCCCTGGAAGGGTTGTTCAATCGCATGAAACGCTTAGTGCGGGACCTCTCTAAAAAATCGCTCAAGCCGATCGAATTGATCATTAGCGGGCAGGAAACGGAAATGGATAAGAATATTATAGAAGATATATCGGATCCGCTGGTGCATATCCTGCGCAATGCCATTGATCACGGTATCGAAAAGCCGGATATCCGTAAAAGCAAGGGGAAGAAAGAAGCCGGAACGGTTCATCTCAGGGCTGAATATGAAGGCAATGAGATCATGATAGTAATCGAAGATGACGGCGCCGGTCTGAACCGGGAACGAATTCTGGCTAAAGCCGTCCAACGGGAATTGGTGAGGGAGGACCCCGAAAAATTGTCCGACAAGGATGTTTGGAATCTGATTTTTGAGCCGGGTTTTTCCACGGCGGAGAAAGTTACGGAGATTTCCGGCCGCGGAGTCGGCATGGATGTGGTGCGTAAAAATATTGAAAAGCTTCGCGGAACGATTGAGATCGATTCGAAAGACGGAATGGGCACTCAATTTAAACTAAAAATTCCGCTCACACTGGCGATTATGGACGTCATGCTGGTGCGAATCGGCGCCACTTGCTACGCTATTCCCATTTTGACGATTTGCGAATCATTCAAAACGACTTGCCAGGCCATTACGTTGACCATGGATGGCCAGGAATTGGTTCGGGTGCGGGAAGATGTGTTTTCGGTCATCCGGATGCATGAAGTGTTCCAAAAACCCCCCGAACACGAAAAACTGGTGGATGGAATATTGATTATGGTGGAATCCCGCGGAAAAAAAGCGTGCCTGTTCGTAGACGAGATCATGGGCCAGCAGCAAACGGTGATCAAAGGATTGTCGGATTATATCGGCCGCGTACGGGGGATCTCGGGTTGTATGATTCTAAATGACGGTGAAATCGGATTGATTATTGATATCGATGGTGTGTTGGCCACGATAGAAAAACCTGTTTAACAAGGAGTTGTCAATGGACCCAAAGAAGGACCGGTTGGACCTTGAGGATGATTATCTGGACGATGAGGAGGATACGCAAAAAGACAAGTATCTGACCTTTCACATCGACAAGGAGTATTATGCCATCGAAATCCAGTTCGTAACGGAGATCGTGGGGATACAAAAGATTACGGAGATCCCGGACACCCCTGATTATCTCGAGGGCGTGATCAATCTGCGCGGTAAGGTGATTCCCGTGATCGACGTGCGGACGCGCTTTAAACTGCCGAAGAAACCCTATGGGGACCGCACCTGCATTATTGTCGTGAATCTCGAAGAGACGGCTACAGGCCTGATTGTCGATGAAGTGGCCGAAGTGCTCGATATCCCCGCCAATCAGATCGACCCGCCGCCCAAGACCAGCAAGGGAGCCCGCAGCCGCTATATCACCGGTATCGGCAAGGTCGGCGAAAATGTGGAGATCATTGTCAATACCGCGCGGATTCTTAATGATGACGAACTGGATGACTTGAAAAAAATCGTGGAAGAAAATGAATAAGTATTTTTATCCCTGAATGCCAGGCGATTAGTTTTATTAACGAAGGAGGCCTTCATGCTAAAAAATCTGAAAATCGGAATGCGGCTCGCTCTCGGATTTATTATTCTGTTGATTCTTATGGCCGTGATCATTGCTATCGGCTATATTCAATTCGGCAATCTTTCTAAAAATGTCGAGTTGATTGCCTTTGATCGCATTCCCAAAATGGAACTTTCCAATGCGGTCATTGACGATATCAACTTGATCGCCAGGGCGTTGCGCAACCAGTTAATTTTAAATGACTCAGAAGAGATAAAAAAAGAGGACAAGCGCATCGATGTCGCCCGGACGAACGCCACGGCTAATTTAGATACCCTCGCACGCTCTATTTTAACCGAAGCGGGTCAGTCGCGGATGAAGGCGATCTCGTCCATTCGCGCTAGTTATATCGAATTGCAAGACAATATTAGAGATGATATTCGCCAGAACCGGCGCGACGAAGCCCGGAATCTTTTATTGGGCGAGTATCGCGTGATTCAGGGTCAATATATTGAAGCCGTCAATGCCTTAATCGCGTATCAGACTGAACTGGCGAAAAGCGATTCAAGCAATACGGCTTCAGCGGCGAATTCTGCCGCTATGATCATGATCCTGCTGGGCCTGGTGGCTGTTGTTTTGACGATTATTTTAGCGATATTTATCACCCGCAGCATCGTGGCGCCGGTTAATCGCTGTGTGGACATCGCCAACCATGTCGCTCAGGGGGATACTAACATCGTCATCGATGTGGATCGGCGTGATGAGACCGGTACTCTGCTGTCTGCTTTAAAAACGATGGTTGAACGTATCAAGGCTCTGGTGGATGAAACCAATATGCTCGGCAAAGCTGCGATAGAGGGCAAGCTGGATGTGCGCGCCGACGCCGTGAAGCACCAGGGCGATTTCCGCAAGATCGTGGAAGGCGTCAACGGTACCCTCGATTCGGTGATCGGTCCCTTGAATATGGCCGCCGAGTATGTTGACCGCATCAGTAAAGGCGATATTCCGCCCCGGATCACCGATACCTACAAAG
>CAZWDO010000037.1:0-23049 GCA_964632485.1 uncultured bacterium | reverse complement strand
GAAATATACTGGCCACCCTTTAAAAGTTAAATAATTTTTATGACAGAGCACTAGTCGACAAGGTAATCGAGTTCGGAGTGGTCGCGGAAGGTATTGCCGGAAACGGTGAGGTAGATCACGGGCGCGGCGGACATGAGTTCGGGAATGGCGCTGAATGTCGAGATCCTCTTTCATATACCGGAAAGCTTCCTCGCCCAGCGCGCGTTTTTCCTGCAGGGCTTCGATTTCTTGATAGGTCAAGTCCTGTTTAAGAAGCAGCGTCTGGTAATCCTGGAGATTTATTTCAATGCCCTTTTCGCGCATAGCGGCGGCGAATTCGAGCAGAAGGTTCTGTTTAGTCTGCTCATCTGTAACCGAGGAAAGCCCCGTGAGAAAAATTTCCACATCGTGTCTTTCCTGTAGAGTCAGATTCGCGCCCTGGAGCTTGTACTCGATAATTTTCTGATTGGCTGCGTTGACCGACGCCAGGTTCTCGAGCTGTTCCTCGTTGTAGCGGCGCGCGATCTCGGCGGCTTCTTCCGCCGTGGCTTCGGCCATGTCGGCGATAGCGCCGAAATAGGCGGAGAGCCCCCGTTTCGAGTTTGGAGTTATTATTGCGGATGAGAGTCATTTCCAGCTTGTAGCGTTCATTCAGTTTTTCGATAACATGCTCGATCCCAGCGAGCTGCATTTTGATCTGGACGCGCAATATGGTTTCGATCATATTCGCCGCCGTGTCGACCTGGTCGTACAGCGCGCCGTAGTAGGCGGCATTGGCTTCTGCCATGCGCTGCAATTCGGCGATCTGGTCTTCCACGCTCAGACCGCTTATAGCTTCTTCGATGGCAGCGGCATAATCCCGGGTGGAACTTTCAGCTTCGTTCAGCGCATCGGAAATTTCCGATCCCATCTCATGGACGACGACGGCGGTGTCCTGCGCGGCATCGCCCGCGGATACTTCGATGGCGGCGATAATGCCATCGAGATCGGCCCATTGTGTGAACATATCCGTCATTTACGCGCTGAACACGCCAGAGAAAGCCTGCCAGGCGTTGTCCCAATCGTCGATCGGCAGATATTTTAAACTTTCTATAAAAGCGTCGATATCCACGCCGGACGCTTCGAGCATGTCCCGATTGTATTGAATTATATAGCCCCAGGTTGTCTCCCATTCGGCGATACCCGAGCGCTCGCCTTCGATCACCGAGTCGGACAAATTGTCCTACACGCCGTTTGCGCCGTAAACCTGGTTGATTTGGCGTTCGATGTCAGTGATTTGATTGTACAGGGCTTGCGCTTGCTGGGTTACGTTTCCTTGCCAGTTGAACTCCATTCCCGATTCTGATAGCATGGTCAGTTGCGCGAGCATATCTTCGAGCCCGGAGAGCGTCGCGTCGCCCATGATTCCGGACGCGATCTCCATGTAGTCGCCAATATCGATCCCGGAAAAAAACGAGTTCAGCTCGTCGCCGAGTGCCGTTTGCGAGCGGAGCAAGCTATTAGGGAAAGCGTAGCCTAAATTTGCTCCCTCCTGGCGGAAAAGGAGTTGATTCTCAAGGAGACCCACCACTTTATCAAAAAAAATATGAACATCATCTATGGATTTCTTTCCGTTCAACCAATGCATACAGCCGATAAAACCACACGCGCTATTTTAACTGATGCCGCCGCCCGGGTGGAAAGCATGATGACCCTTTATGATAGACTCTTTCAGGCCGATGACCTGCAAAATTTGTCCATTCGCGAGTATATCCCGGTTTTGGTGGAAGGCATCGCGGCTATCAACCCCAACCAATCAAAGGTCAAAATCGACGTCGATGTCGAGGATATTGTCCTGGTTGTCAAAATGCTGACCACGCTGGGAATTATACTTAGCGAGCTGATCAACAATTGGGCGGAGTGATTGCTGGACGCATAATTTGACGCTGGGGATGAGCGTCAAAAATGTGTTCCAATCCGCTATCGGCCATAAATTTGTAGAGCCGACCGCTGAACTGGACGCGCCTTTGCCCTGTGAATTGAGGATCGGCGGGGCTATGAGTCGCGCTTTATGCGTCAGGAGGCCCGGTCCGGCTTGTATCTGATTGGGCTTTCCCTAACCTTGGAATACGATGACCGCCTGGATTATCGCTATCGAACCGGCTGGAAAACAGGCGCAGAATTTTCGCTTCTGGAGATGATTAATGCGCGGATAGGGTATTATCATTTTACTCTGAATCCCCACTACGAAACCTCTTGTGGTGAATTGACTGATTTTACCTATGGATTGGGTTTCCGCTTGCCGCTCGATCTATTGCTGAAACATAAAATTCCCTTGACCATTCAGGTGAACATCGCGCATATGCTGCAACCGACCTATACCACCGCTATCTATGATTGGGACAGTTTTACGGCCCTGACCCTGAGCATGAACTGGCGCCTATAATTCTTCTACGTAATCCTGCGTCTACCCATATCGGCATTCCCCGATTGGCATTCAGAATGTTATGTTCGATCAACGCATTTTCAAGCAAAGGTCCTTACAAGGCATTCTGTCTGCCGGTCGCACCGGCCCGCATACCGGTATCGGAGGGTGAACCACCGCGCTTATGTCGGACAGCGATTGCCAGTACGGCCGGTATCCAATACCGCGAGTATCATGTCTGACATCGCTTCGGCATCCACGTACTAATTTTATCTTGTCCCTCCGGACTTAATCCGGAGTCTACTGGTAGAAAAGGAATGCCCGTTACCCATGGATACCGGATCGAGCCCGGCATGACGCTGTTGACCCATGGATACCGCCAATTGGGATTGGCGGTGGGCAGTTCCCTCAAAATCAATCCCGCTAACATTTTACTTGCATTTTCCAGGTTATTACATATATTACCATTATGAAGAAACTCGGCATTGGCATCCAATCCTTTTCCAAATTGATCTCGGAAGGGTTTATCTACATAGACAAAACCCCGCTGATTTACCAACTGCTCAGTTCTGCCGGGTATTTTTTCCTTTCCCGACCGCGACGCTTCGGCAAATCCCTGCTGGTTTCCACTCTCAAGGAAATTTTCACTGGCAATCGCGAACTGTTTCGCGAGACCTGGATTTACGACAAAATTGACTGGCCGGTTCACCCGGTGATCCATATCGATTTCACCCAGATCCAGTACCGGGAGCAAGGCCTGGAACCTGCTTTACATTATTATCTGGATCAATTGGCGGGGGATTATGGGGTAGAGCTGAAAAATCCCGCTTATGGCGGGAAACTGATCGAGTTGATCGAGA
The DNA here is from genome assembly GCA_964632485.1 of uncultured bacterium. Taxonomy (GTDB): domain Bacteria; phylum JAGOEH01; class JAGOEH01; order JAGOEH01; family JAGOEH01; genus CAZWDO01. Next base: position 19,806 of record CAZWDO010000037.1, on the reverse strand, counting down.
CACTTTCCAGCGAGGCGAAAGTGGTTTTGCTGATCGACGAGTACGACAAGCCGATCATCGACTATCTGACCGACCTGGATCAGGCCGAGGCCAACCGCGATATCCTGAAAAACTTCTATTCGGGGATCAAGGGGCTGGACGAGCGCCTGCGCTTCGTATTTGTCACCGGGGTTTCCAAATTCAGCAAGGTTTCCATCTTCAGCGATCTGAACAACCTCAACGACATCACGATCTCTCCGCCGTACGCAACCTTGTTGGGTTATACGGAAACGGAAATCCATGAGTATTACGGCGACTATATCCCTCTGGTCGCGGAAAGTCAAATGGGGGGCGAGGATGCGGTCTGGGGGCTCTTGAAGACCATGTACAACGGCTATAGCTGGGATGGGCGTCATTTTGTCCATAATCCGTTTTCTGTTCTCAAACTTCTGCATGACAGAGTGTTTCAGAATTTTTGGTTCACCACGGGCACGCCGACGTTTCTGGTGGAGGCGATCCGCGACCAGCAGATCGAGGTGGCGAAGCTCTCGAATCTGGCGGTGAGCCAGTCGTTTTTCGACAAGTTCGAGTTGCGGCGTTTGGATATTTACTCCCTGCTGTTTCAGACCGGGTACCTGACAATTAAAAAGGTCGAGGATGATATTTATTACCTGAGCTACCCGAACGAAGAGGTGCGGGTGTCGTTTTTGAACAATCTGCTGGAGGCATTCGCCTGGCAGCCATCGGGACTGGTCAATTCGTGGATGGTGGATATTCATCTGGCGTTGAACGCGGGGGATGTGGAATCGTTCATCACCCACCTGCGGTCGTTGTTTGCTTCGATCCCGTACCAGATATTCATCGATCAGTTGGAGTATTACTATCACTCGGTGATCTACATCGCCCTGAAGCTCCTCGGCGTTCGTCTGGCGTGCGAGGTCCAAACGAGCAAAGGGCGGATCGATGCGGTGGTGGAGACGAAGCGGCGCGTCTATGTGATGGAGTTCAAGCTGGGGACGGCGGAGGAAGCTATGAAGCAGATTGAGGAACGGGACTACGGCCTTGCCTATAAGGCGGACGGCCGGGAAGTGGTGAAGCTGGGCGTTGGTTTTTCGCGCGAGGACCGCAATATCGGCGACTGGCTCGTGAATTGATTATTAGAGAATGGGTATAGAAGCTTCAATCTTAACTTGGAGTGTGCCATGTCCGAACAATCCAATCATGACATAGAAAGCTGCCCCCCCCGTCCGATCCGATTCCCTGGGACGATAAAATCCATGTATGGAAAAACAGGAAATTCATTCGGGATCGAGTGTTTACTTTTTTTTTATGCCGGTCAATTTTGGTAAAATCATGGTTCGGCTGAATCAGAAGGTGGAAGCCGCCAAAGCTGCTATGTCCGATTGGCTGCGCTTGTCGAATCATACTTCAAAATGGAACATGGATCTTTATCTGGCAGTAGATAAAGAGATTCCCGGAGCGGAGAATGTGGCCCTGAGCGGCCGTTTCTACAGCAAGGTCTATGAGGGACCCTATAAAGATACCGGGAAATGGTGCAAGGAGTTTGAATCGCTTTGCCGATCCAAAAAACTAACCTTTGAAAAAATGGTATATATGGTACTCTACCTGCCCCAAATGCGTTAAAAATATGGCAAAAACTAAGTCGTGATCGTGGCAGAGATCCAAGGATAGCGCCGTTTGCCAAATCGATTGAAAAATTGAGGAGAAACGATGTTGAAACCTGTTCGCAATTTTGGGTTATATGGTTTAATGGTCGGAGCATTGGTCCTATTCATGGTGGGGGAAGCAGTGGGTCAGCCCCCGACTCGTATTGGAGCGCCGAATTCCGCTGACGATTTTCGTCTTTATCCCGCCACCTATCGGAGCCGTCCGGAAATTGCTTCGCCCATGACGCTGAGCAATGGAACGGAAATCATCCTTGCGGAAACGAAAGACGGTGAATTCGCCGTTGTTCCGGTAACCGTGGAAAATGGCGAACCTTTGCTCTACAGCCGGAAAATCAAATCATTGATGGGCAAGGACCGGCAATTGGAAATCGATCAGGGCGATTTCCCGGAACTGGCCAAAATCGGTTGGCACGATGAGTCGGCCCTCGATCGAATGCAGCGAATCACCGACATTCCGGTATCGATCATTACAACGATCGGCCGTCCCCATGCGTTTTCCGAAGCCGGTTTCATGGCGGCGGATGAAGATATTATCGCGGTGTTGAAAGGCGACAATCGCCTGGCGAAAGCGAACGGACTGACCCATCCCCAATTGGCGAAACCCCTCTTCCATATCTGGAACCTGATTCTGAAGGAAATCGAAGTAGGGAAATGGGCCCGATTTTATGACCATATCCGCTATGTGTTTTACAACAATCATCGATTGTCCTTCAAGGCCAATGGTACCAAAGGCTGGCAAATCTCGATCTTTCAGGATGAAATCCAGGGCAGTTTCGATATCGACCTCAGCCGGGAATTGACTCCCCGGGAAAACGACTATCTCGACAAGAAATACGCTCATTTGTCTCCCGCTCAAACCGACGAACTGAAAAAACGCCTGACCGCATTTCATTTCAGTGAAATGGCCCCTTACTATATCATGCGCTACGGATTTTATGAAGGACATACCGATTACCGGGCGGATCCCCTAACCATCGCCTTTGTCTTTGGTCTGAAAACCCTGGAAGAAATCGACCAGGCCTGCGATGGTGATCTGTACCGCGCCCTCACCGAGCATTTCCGGTCTCCGACTCGTTGATCGCGATGGCTGGAGTATCTTCTTTTGGTTGTTTCGAACGATGCCTGTTTTGAAGGCAGTACCGATAACCAATTCCCATGGATTACGTGTCAAGCCCGGAATGACGAAGGGAAGGAGCGGAGCTTCCCTGCGTAACCGCGACCTTTTCACTCGCGGTCATTTCCCGAGTAAGGCTGAAGCCGCGCCGCTACACAGACGAGAAGGTTCAGTCCCGTATGATATATGCCTGTGATAGCCTGAGTGATTAGAATCCCGTTTGCTGTATCATCTGGAGAAATTTCCCTTTTTTAAAATACTTGACAATCCTTTAACTGCAAGCTATAGTAATAATAGAGGGGGCATGGAACGCTCTTCCGATTTTTCTAAAATTTTTTTAATCCGCGAGCGTTTTTATCGAGAGGTGATGGCGGTGTTTCTCCGTGCGCCGATTGGTACAAATTGGCTACGTACTGGTTAAAGTGGGATTCTTATAAAAAAAGGAATCGATTATGAAACGAATTGTCAGGATCATGACAAAGTTCATGACGGGGCTCTTGGTTTTGGGTTTTAATTTTGCGGCGCCATCCGGAAACGGTGCGGCCTTCGCCTATGACTACACAATCGAGGAAATTGCCAGTGGATTGTTCGCCCCGACAGGTTTAGCGCTTGACTCATCGGGTAATTTTTATGTCGCGGAATACGGAAAAAACCGAATCAACCTGATTGAGAGTAGCATGGGCAATCGGACCATTGTCGCCGACAGCGGTCAGGGAATCCTGAAGCCCGTGGGCCTTGCCTGGGACGCGGAGGGGAATTTGCTGATTTCCTGTAACCTGGGCGCGATTCTGCGCTATAATCTTGTCACTCAACTAGTCAGCGTCTTGGCCGATTCTCTGGGTTTTCTGCCGGGCGATATTGAAATGGGAACCGCCGATACCTTGTACGTCAGTGAGTTCGACTATAGCGCCAGTTGGGGCGCCGGATCCAGGGTTTTCAAGATGAGCGCGGCCACCGGTGAGATTCTGGCTGAGTATTCCGTGGGCAATGGCCCCTACGGCTTGTCCTATCATCCTTCCAGGCAACAGTTGCTGGTCGCCCATCTGAGCGATCATTCCCTCCGACAAATTGATTTGACAAACGGGGTCGTGACAGACCTCCACGTTCAGGATCAGCCGGTTGCCAGCCTGGGGGATATTGTGCGGCTGCCCAACGGATATATTCTCTCGACGGAGATCATCACTGGTCACGATATTTCCGATCAGATGCTGCTGATCGACGTGCTTGCCCCGAAGGTGATTTCCGCGATAGAGGAGCTGAAATGGCCGTTTTCCGTGACGATGGACCGGGACAACCGCATCTTCATCACTACTATTGGCGATGGCAAAATATGGAAATTGAACGGATTTGGCGAAAAAGCGGCCGTCCCCCGCATCAGTCCCCCGGGTAGGAGCTACACCAGCGCTTTAACCGTGAGCATCGAGACCATAACCGAGGGGGCCGCTATTCATTACACGACCGACGGCAGCGATCCAACCATTGATTCCCCTCCCTATTCCGCGCCATTCATGATCAATACCCAGACCACTATCAAGGCTATCGCCGTAAAGGATGGATTGGAAACCAGCGCTGTCGCCAAGGAAGTTTACTTTTTCGATAATTTTTCTCGCAACCCGGCGGCGATCTATATCGCCGATACCAGCGCCGTCATCGAATGGTCGATGAAAACCCCCGCGCCTTGTTCGCTTTTCTATTCCATGGACCGGCAAAATTGGACGAGCGCGCCTGTTGCCTCGCTGAATGAGACTGATTACCAGGCGTCTCTATCGGGTTTGATAGCCGAGACTCAATATTTTTATCGCATTTTTTGGTACGCTGATGATTCCATAGGGGGCGCCAGCGTTATTTATGCGTTTCAAACCTTGTACCGCGTTATCGAAAAAAAATTTCAACTCTCCGGCAAACCGCGCCATCTGTACGTCGGCGATACGGATTTTCTGCTTGCGGTCGGCACGGATCAGCCGGTTTTAGGGCTGTGCCGCCTTTATTCCCCAGGAGGGGATACCGTCGTTGCCGTCGATACCCTGCCCGGAATGGAGCATGCCTTTTCGTTCAGCGGGCTTCCCCCCGGAACCGCCTGCGAGTATCAGCTTGGCGCCCGCGCCATCGATCCCCCGGAAGACTATTATGCGGATATTATCTATTCGGTGCAGACCCGTATGGCTGTGGACCGGATCGCGCCAATCCTGGTGGCCGGGCCGTTCGTTTCCGTCTCCCATGCGGGATCGCTTGTCAGTTTCACGGCCAATGAAGGATGCCAAAGCGTTCTCCATTTATTTCAGGGAGCTGAGGAGATTGCCATTGATACATTTTTTCAGCCCGATTATCTCAAGGAACATCAATTTCTCCTGAGCGGTCTGCAATCGGGTGTGTTTTATCGGTTTACTCTGACTTTGACGGATAAAGCCGGTAACCGATATGATTGGAACGGAGAGCCATCGCTGATGAGCAAAATCGGCTTGGAGCTGCCGGGCAGGTCCGCGCGCCTTGCCGCCGCCGGCAGCGGGAACAACGGCTTCACCACTTCCACCAACGCGGATGTCCTACCCCCGGTGTTCGTTGTCCGGCCCTCTCTGCTGGCTGTCTATGATTCGGCGGCGGCGCTGCAATGGGAATTGGATGAACCCGGACGCTTCACCATCGAGGTGCGTACGGCCGAGAACCGGTTGATCGCCAATCTGGAAATTCCCGATTACTATTATCGACCAACGGTTTTCCTCACTCGACTCGAACCGGCGTGTGTCTATACAGCACGTGTCAACGTTATCGACCTGGCCGGCAACAATGTCGAAAATCCGGCTGAACTCAGCTTTTACACTTTGTCCGCCTATCAACCCAGCGCAGCCCATCTCCTCGGTCCGGTCGAGACATTTGTTTCCGCCGAATATGCGGCGATAGCCTGGAACACCGATGCCGCCTGCGATTCTCGCTCCCGTTTGTCGCTTTTCAATGCTTTGAGCCCCGGGGATTATTTCTATGAATCGGCTCTCACCCGCGATCATCTGATCGTTTTTGATAACCTGCAACAATCCAACCCGTACTATTTTGCAATTTCCGGCTACGATTTCAGGGAACGGCCAGTGTTCGAAAATGCGATGGATTCCCTGGTCACCGCTACCACCGGCGATCAGCAACTTCTCCATATCGTTGAAGGCCCCTCAGCCATTGAAGACACGGCCGGAATTCTCAGAATTGAATGGACGACCGATCATCTCGCTTCTTCCTTTATCGATTATTGGAAATCAGGAGAATCCGAGCCTGACACGATCACGGCGAGTCGCGGGGTGTTGACGGTAAATCATTGCGTCTATATGACCCATCTCGAATCGAGCGCCGAATATGAGGTCCATGTGCATTCGGGCACTCTGGAGGGCATAACCGCGGATACGACCCTGCGAGTCTTAGCCAGCGCCATCGTCGAGCGGGGCGCGGCCATGGCGGATTTCCAGCTCTTCGCTCCCTATCCCAATCCCTTCCGCTCCCACACGACCTTGCCATACTATTTGAGTAACCCGGGAGACGTGACTTTTGAAATATATAATTGCAATGGCCAAGGGGTCGCTACAATCGGGTTGAAGCATGTGAATGCGGGCAATCATACGCTTGTCTGGAACGGAACCGATAGTCGGGGCAGTCGCTTGAGTTCCGGGGTTTATGTGATTAAGGCGAGTGCGAATGGTTCGGTCCGGGTTAAAAAGGTCTTGTTGCTGAATTGATGAAAAATCGGGATTTTGCATGAGTGAGTTTGCTATTTGACTCATAAAACATGGGAAAAATAATAACTTGACAAGCGATGACGTCATTTACACCGTTTCATCCAACGGATATTGTCATTACTTTGATGAAACCCATGATCGTTTAGCCGAGACCGGACTTCCCCTCGGGATCGCAAGAGCCTATTCGTTGTTGGTTCCCGATCTGCGACATCTCTGGATAGGTTCCGACAGGGGAGTATATCACGTTGAGATCGATGGTAATTTTAAAGTGAATAAAGTGATCCAAAATGCTCCAAATCTGCGGATATCGTGACTGTATCAATTCAGCGCTTCCGAATTTTGAGCGGGAGCCTGGCATCAGGGAATCTACTGCATGACGCTTGAACGGAATGGAACGCTCATATCCAGGAGAATGCCAGAGTTTGAAATACTGAAGGTTAATTCCATTTTCAGGGATCAGAACCTGAATATTTGGGTATTAACGGATAATGGAATCTCGATTCGGACACCGCTTATCTCTATCGCTTCGAGCCTGAGAATGATCTGTTCGTCAATTTAAGCCAACCCTTGAATGCCCCGCTGCCTCCTGATTTTACAATCCAATAGTGGGATTTATCAAGAAGGATTACGTAGCGGTTCGCATGATAACCAGCCGGAACGAGACGATCCGCAACGCGAAAGAGCAGGCCGTGACGGTCTATCAGGGAAAAGACAAAAACGGCCATATCGCGCGGTAGGCGGCGCAGTATCTGTTTTGGGACGGCCAGCGCGTGACGATCGTGGAGGAAGGATTCCGGATCGTCCAGCATCATGGCATGTCTGAAAAAGGATAGTAAAAAATTAAGACACAGGAGCTTTTTAATGAAAATAGGCGATTTCTTCGAAAAACTGAATGATTTAATTGATTGGGCTGATATAAATTTCGACAGTCAAATGGATTTATCAGAAGCTATCAATCTGTTTTTCGAACTGGAAGCCTGGGCTGAAGCCGGCTATGATGTTGAAATTGAAGCCGCATTGAAGGAAAAATTCAAAGCCAGATTGAAAGCAGAACATTTTAAGAGTTACTACGACATCAAAGAGTTATGCGAGGACGAGATAAAGGACATGCAGCGCGAGAACAAGCAGGTGCGCTGGTATTGGCGGCTATTTGAATAGCAGCGGAAACTGGTTTGGGAAGAAAGGTGATTGGGCGCCTATAGTCTATAGTATGCTGAGGAATTCGGATTCAAAATCTTCTTGCGTTTACGAAATCGGAATCTCGATTCGATAGTGAACGCCCGTTTCTGAAGAAACCGTCAATTTGCCCCTCAACTGATTGACCATGGACTGGACCAGCTCCAGCCCCATTCCGGCTGACGTTTCGAGTTTAAACCCTTCGGGCAATCCCATTCCGTCATCTTCTATCCGCAGATCAATTCGCTCTGAACTATTACGTTCTAAAACAACTGCAATTTTCCCCCGCTTTCCATCGGGAAAGGCATATTTTAGCGCATTGGTCAACAGTTCCGTCAAAATCATCCCCAAAGTCGCTGCGAAATGGGTCGAGACTATAATCGCTTCAAGAGTATGTTCGCATACGATATTATCCCGTAACTGCAATATGGAATCGATGATCATTCGGAAATAAGAATTCAGATTGATTTCCTGGTACTGGTTTGACTGGTTCAATAAGGTATATAAATCCGCGATGGACTGGATGCGAGCGGTCAAGTCTTTTAGAATTTGGGTCGATTCCCCGGATAATGTCGCAGATTGTTTCAGGTAATGCAAAGCGATAATCATGTTGAAGCTGTTTTTCACCCGGTGCTGAAATTCATGTAGCATAGCTTCTTTTTCTCTGACATTTTGCGCCAGCATCCGCTCCGTTTGGTTTCGATCGCTCACATCCCGGCAAAAACAGATAAAACATGACTCAGGTTGACTAATATAATTCCCGGAGATTTCAACATCGAAGACAGTACCATCCTTACGGCGATGCCTGACTTCAAATTTTTCATATCCATTTTCCCTCATTCGCCGCATCCGTTCCGTGGTTTCCTCAGGTTTTTCCTGGAAATTGACATCGGGTATTTTCATATTGAGAAATTCTTCTCGGGTATAGCCGGACATGGTCAAATATGCCTCATTGACATCGATGAACCGTCCCTCCATATTCACGATCCAGAATCCATCCTGGGTGGTATCCAGTATGGATCGAAAAAACCGTTGTTGCTTGTCCAGTTCAGCTTCCATTTTTTTTCGTTCGCTGATATCCTGATGAGTGCCCGCCATCAATAGCGGTTGCCCGTTTTCGGACCATTCCATGACCTTGCCGCGATCAAGAACCCATACCCAGTGGCCATCGCGATGACGCATTCGAACTTCGTATTCATACCGTTCACTTTCGCCCAAAAAATGCTTTTGCAATGCGACCTCGGAACATTTTAAATCCTCCGGATGGCAATGCGCCAACCAGGTCTGAACCGACAAAGGCTCCAGCTCTTGCAATGAATAGCCGATTATTTCTGCCCATCTCTCATTGAAGCGGGTCTCACCGGTTTGCACGTTCCACTCCCAGCTTCCGACATGTGTTCCCTCGAGTACATAGGCCAGCCGCCTGCGTTCCATTTCCAGTTCCTGCTCCATTTTTTTTCGCTTCGTAATGTCTGTAATGCTCTCCAGCACATGCTCAATTGTGCCATTGGGATTGAATATCGGCATGGATACCACATGGTACCAGCTTTTGGTTTGTTCATTATAACGATCCGTTTCATGCTTGAGTCTTGTTTTAAAAGCCTGGATCGTGCCGCAATTCGGGCATGGTTCTGATCTATTTTCATAAAAGCGATAGCATTTTGTCCCAATCGGATCATCATCGGGAAACATATCACGAATTTTGGAATTGACCCAGGCAACGCTAAGGTCCTGGCGAATCAGGGATAAACCTGTATCAAGCGAGGAGAGAATGGAGTCCATGTGCCTCTTTTCATCCTCCAATGCCTGGGTGGCCTGTACTTGGCGCGTTACATCGATTCCGATCAGTCCGAACAGCTCCGGTTGCTCATTCCCCCCCGAGACGGGAAAAAGAGTTGATTCGATGAATTTCGTGCCGGTCTCCATTGTCAATAAATCCATTTTATGATAGGGAGTGGGATTTTCTTTCAAAATTTCAACAATTTTCAGGTGGTCGTCGATTATGGAAAGCGGCATGAATTCATGGATGCTTCGTCCTTCGATTTCTTCCAGTTTTTTCCCGTACAAAACTGCCATTGATTCCGAAATATAATGGTAGAATCCCTGACTGTCGAAGATAGCAATCAGATTGGGAGAACTTTGGATCAACGCCTTCAGGGTGTTTGCTGTCCGAAATCGCTCATTTTCCAGCGTTTTGATCTCCTGATCGTGTAGCGCCAGTTCTTCAAATGCAGCAAACAGTTCTTCATTTTGTTTTTGCAGCTTCAGCCTTGATTCTTTCTGTTCGCTAATATCGACTACACTTCCCAAAAAATAGCTGGGATGACCGGAAATGTCGCGAATCAAGTTGGCATCAAGCAAACCCACAATAGTATAGCCGTCTTTATGGATAAATTTTTTTTCCATGTGGTAGTGTTCGATCTCGCCATTCGCAAGCGCCTGCTGCTTTTCGAAGTTTTCCTTAAGGGTTTCGGGATGAGTAAAATCACGCAAATGATGGCCAATGAGTTCCGCTTCGGAATATCCTAACATCGCACAGTACTTTTCATTTGCTGCCATGACCTTAAAATCGAGCGATATTTGGGCAATACCCACCTTAACGTTTTCATAAATCTGGCGAAACCGGAATTCATTTTCCCGCGCCTGCGAATAGAGTGTATAAAGCTCAAAGGCCATTTCAATGGCGGAATGCAACACAAACTCGCCGGAATTTTTGATGACATAGCCATAGCGGGTAATTTTTTTCACTCGTTCCACATACTCTTCTTCGGCATGGGAGGTCAAAAATAGAATGGGCAATTGCCTCAGGGCCAGAATGCGCTGGGCCGCTTCAGTCCCGTCAATTCCTTCTCCAAGATCGATATCCATCAATATTAGTTTTATCGATGGATTTTCCTCAACAGCTTTCACGGCTTGTAGGCCGCTATGCGCAATAACGACATTGTAACCGAACTTCCGAATTACAATGGACTGTGCCATGGCGATGATCGCTTCATCCTCCACCAGCAAAATGGTTTTTGGTTCCATAGAAGTAAGCTTTCCTTTTGTTATTCTAAATATGCAAAAGTAGTCAACTCGCGCCGCAAGTCTTCTTTAGTTAAAAATTTATCCTGCATTAGAAAACCGAATCGAATTGTTTTCTTGTTTTTCATTTCTCTTAATATACTATAATATTCCAATTATGCAAGTTTTTTCGCATAGTTTTGCCCCGATCCTGCCAGTCCTTTTCGCAGAAAAATTTTTACTAAATCTTTACTTTATTTTGCTGGGGATGGGGTTATTTTAACAGGATTTTCGTTTTCAGCCGCGAGTATATGGCGTTAATCATGAGTTTCGTCATAAAGAATTGAATCTGCCAGTTGACTCATTAAACGCCAATGAAAAATATAGCGCATCATTGGATGGGGTAAATCAACGGGTATTGAACTGGCCCAAATTCAACTGTCATGATTCTACTGATATCTGGGGCTCATTTTGATATAAGATATGCCAAATCTCATTTGAACGGTTGCTGCGCCAATAAGGCATGAAAAAGAGATTCAAATTATTTTCTATTAATAACATATATAATTGGCTAAAAAAATCTGTTTAATTTCAGTTTAGGTATATTAATAAACTGCTAAATGTGACTGATATTTACTTTACCAGCAATAATTTATTTTTGCCTGAATAATCATTAATTTCCATTTTATAGAAATAAATGCCGGTTGGCAAATTCTCTCCGGAAAATTCAACTTGATGAAATCCCGGGCTTTTTTCTTCATTGACCAGCGTTCCAATCTCCTTTCCGAGTATATCGAAAACCGTAATCCTAACTAATCCGCCTTTTTGGATAAAGTAGTTTATTTTACTTGAATGATTGAATGGGTTAGGATAATTTTGATATAGACGATAGTGATCAGTAATACTATTATTATCTTCGATTGACGATAAATTAGCCATCGACATACGCCATAATCCCGCCCCATTCGTTGCGATATATAAGTAATTATCAAAGATTTCCACGGAAGTTATGGAATAATTAATGCTGGAATCATTTAATTGGGTCCAGGTAGTTCCATCGTTACTATAATATAAGACCCCGACTTCAGGCGATAAGAAAGCATAATTATTGACAACTTTAAGGCAACTGATATCTTTATATAAAAATTCGGCTAAATTCCAGGTAGAGCCATTATCAGTTGATTGATAGAGTCCATAGGAAGTTCCTATGAACAATGCATTGTTAAAAAAGATAATATTATTATAGTACTGATATACAGGGAGACCCGTTGTTGTTAAAACCCAGCTTCCGTCTGGTTGATCTGTTCTGTAAACTTCAGAATAGCCGACTATTGCATGATAATAATCCGGAGATATGGCGATTCCGCTAATATCCGTTGATGATAACCCATTCGCAGAAACATTCCAAGTCAATCCAGAATCGGCGGAATAAAAAAAACCTTCACTTGTTTGCAAATATAGATTGGCGTCAGATATAAGAATGTCGTCAACCCGGGTATCATTTATCCCGAGATCAACTTGAGACCAGTTGTTGCCGTTATCATTCGATGCATAAAGTCCATTAATGGTTCCTGCAAATAATTTGCCGCCCAATGCAGCAAGCGTATTGGTAAATTGCAATTCACCTTCATTCGCTTGAGTTGGAATGCGCTCCCAATTGCTGATCGGGTCGGTCGCGCGATATAAACCCGATGACCATGTAGAAGTAAATAATGTTCCCGAAAGTGATGCAATATCCGTAAGTAATGTTCCAGCAATCCCGGTGTTTGATTCGAAAAACAGATCGCCATTGTTTTCAGAACGGAATATGCCATTTCCATTTGTTCCAACCAATAAAGTAGTGTCAATGGAAGTTATACTGATTATATTATTATTCCATAGGTCATGATCAATTAGAGTCCAGGATACGGCATTATCGTCAGATCGATAACAACCCGCAGAAGTTCCGGCATAAACATAGGAATTTAATTTCCATAATGATTGCACTGTCAATTCATCTAATTCGTTATGGGGTTCGGTCCAATTATCTCCATTGTCCTCAGAAACCACAATGCCATTTGAAGCGCCAATAATAATTTTGTCATTGATCACAATAAAGGATTGGTAATGGCTTTTTGACAGTCCTGTTCCAATTTGCTGCCATTGGTTCCCGTCATTGCCGGAACGGTAAATTTTTAAATACCCCAATGCAAAAAGAGTGTCGCCTTTTAAACCGAATTCATATATAGTTTCCGTCCCATTCATCCCATTGCTGGCTTTTGACCAGCTCAGCCCACCGTTTGCTGACCGATAGACTCCACTGAAAAATATGCCGGTAAATACTGTTGTATTCGTCGCAAAAAGCGACATAATCTGGTAATTAGGCAGACCATTATTTGATAAACTCCAGGTATCGCCGAAATCTGTGGAACGATATACTCCAATTTGAAATACAGTTGTTAATAGACTGCCTTGAAAATGAGCGATTTCCATTGTACTTTTGCCTTCCATGCCGCGGTTTTTAATTGTCCATGTCATTCCACGATCAGTAGAAGCGTAAATACCGGAATAAAGCATTGAGGTAAAAATTTGATTATCAACTGTTATTAAGCCTCTGCAAGTACCTCCCTCAGGTCCGGCAGTACTCTGAAAAAGAGTTTGGCTTTGAATTTGTATATCGTTCGCAAGCATAAAAACAAGTAAAATTATAAAAAAACTGTTCTTCTTCATTGGATTACCTTTGAAAAATGGTTAAATTTAATATCCTTAACGATAGATTTAATATAGATTAGTTAACTGAAGATGTCAAGAAAAATAATAATATCTAAAAATGCGCTTAATTCTGTTCATTTTTTTTTACAGCCTTGGCGTAAGTTGGGTTAAAGCAGATAATGCATCCATTAACAAACTGGCGAAAAGAGAGAGCTTCAAGAATTTTATACGGGTTGATGCGAAAAAAATGTTGAAGAATTTGTCGTGGTTGATGGAGCGCCCAGCGATGCTTCAGTAGAAGATATTCGGAAAACTTTTCAAGGTTGCAGAGATCATGAAGCTGAGCCATAATGAATATCCGGCTTACGAAGAGGGTTTGAAGCATTATCGGGATTTGAAGAATCTGATCGACACCGTCCGGAATGAAGGCGCGCAGGAGAGCATCGAGATCGGTACGGGGCGCCGCACAGCGCTTTTCATTTGCCGCCATGAACTTAAATTTGTAAATTTTGACGGGTTCGCCAACTATGGTTTGGGTAGATTCCGTCGAATAATTTATCAACGCGGGTGGAAATGCGATTGGCAATTGTATTGAATAAGAATGAAAATTTTTTTAGGAAAAATTAATTATTTGACAATATCCTCTAAACTAATTATATTAGAAAGCAATTAAACAGAATATGTTTAATAGTATTAGAAGGCTGATTTTTTAATTCAGGCTAAACCTGACTGGTAGAAAGACTGGTCAATTGAGATCAGAATTGCTCTATTCCAGTTTTTGGTTCAGCGCTATTATTATACGGGAGAATTTATGGATATCATGAAGTTAGTCGAATTCAAGAAACGGACTGCGCATGGAGGGTTTACGGGTAAGTTTAAAAGTCGTGGACGGTTGGTACAGATCGATTTGGCATTGCAAAGCTGGGAAGAGGGCATGAATGGCAAGCGGGATGATAAAATTCAGCTCCTGTGGCTGGTAGCCAAGGAATGCCGCCGCTGGCTTAAACTCAAGGCGGGAAAAACATCCACGAACAGTTTGAGACGTCAGCAGGTTGTCCGCGAATTGCTGGCTCAGGTCATGGACCTCTTCCGCAGAATTGCGCCAGATTATATGCGCGCATTGAATAAATTTGAAACGGGCAAAGCTCATTTTAACCCACATGTCGGCTACCAATCCCTCAGTGGCCCTTACTCTTTCGAGCGATCGGGATATTTGCGATCCGGGAAGCAATACGCCCCTTCCGGCACCTTGCTTGGCGATGCATACAACGATTCAAGTAATACTTATAAGGCTCAGTTCGGCAACAAGAAATTCAGCGATTTCACCGAAGCGGATTATGATAAGTTAGATAATTTGATGGGCGCCAACAATCCTGTGCTTTATCTACATAAATTGGAACGCTTGAAACTGATGGCTATCCCCAATGGCGAGCTTTTTTACAATTTCAGGGATGATCTGTTCAGTATGGATGAGTGGGATGTGGGATTCAGGAGAGGCGCCATCGACTACGATAAGGGAGGGGGTTGGCCCTATGCCGTTGACCGTTATGGCAATCTATTCACTATTAAGATTTCAGGCAGCGAACAGATCAATCATTCTACCCTCAATGCCGGTAATATGATCATCTGCGCGGGAATGCTGAAATTATGGCAAGGCGAGATGCTCATGATCAGCAACAATAGTGGGCATTATAAACCCCCCCGTCGGCAACTTCATAAATTGTTGGTGATGTATCATGAAATGGGCGTGCGCCTTTCACATACCCATGCGCAGGTATGGGAACCGGCGCGGGACGGCAACGGCATGGAAATTTTTATCTACAACGCAGAGGAATTTGCCACCCATGATGAAGGAAACCCTCCAGCGCTAATCGCTCCCATTGGTCACACCGGCGCTATTTCCCACTAATCCGGGAATTGGACAATCGAATCAGGTTTGAGCTACGTCTGTGGTGAAAAAAGATATTACCGCATGGAATGTAAAGGCTTGGCCTGTCTGATCCGATGAAAACCTGAGATAGTATTAACCCAGCTTTCGTATTTTATAAAAAATAGTATTAAATAGAGTTTGTCCATAAAGTAGGGATTTTTAATTTTCCCGGTATGGTCAGAGTGAAAGACAATCGAATTATGACCACGATTTATTCAAATATTTGTCAAGTGATTATTCATATATAAAAATACCCTCACAGACATTATTTTATAACCCATTGCAAAATAATAATTTGCTAAAGAATAATTTTATTTTCACGAAACTCCTGTCAAAATGCTGACAACACTGGGGATTATTTTAAGCGAATTGATCACCAATGCCATGAAATATGTGTTTGTGGGCCGAGAGCAGAGGTTGATCGCGATTCAGGCCGCTAAAATGGCTGGCGGTGAACGGTTGGTCTTCAAGAATAATGGCATCGTCATGCCCGAAACGATAAATTGCGGAAAAAGCTCCGGTTTCGGCCTTCAATTGGTGAATATGCTGGTCAGTCAGATTCACGGCGCTGTGAGTATCGGGTGGAGCGCAGGCGCCGCCTTTACGATCGAGTTTCCATTGTCTGAAGAATAAGAAAATTTGCCATATAACTATTGTCGGCTGTCGTGATTTCAATTTTTCTTGTGTTTAGCAATGGAATTTCGGCAATGGAAAACCCGGAGTATTACGATCTGTTTTTTATGGCCGCCAGCCGAGCGCCCGCTTGGAAGCCTAAAGCCAATGCCAGGTTGCCATCATGGAAGGAACGTCGAGCGCCTTCTACAATCCCGCCGCCCTCGCCTTCACGCCAGGCGTGGATTTGGCCGCCGCCTTCAACGACCCCTATTATATTTTTAATGACGTCAGTTATGATTATTTGTCGCTTTTTTTTTCGGATCCGAAATGGCGAAAAATGGATTATTCCACGATTGAAAATCCGACAGGCATTCCGTTCAATCCCCGGATTCCACTTTATGCGTCAGAAGGGATTGTTCGGCTTGTATCTGGTGGGATTCTCCCTTTTGCTGGAATATAACGACCGCCTGGATTACCGCTACCGGACCGGATGGAAAATGGGTTCGGAATTTTCGCTTTTGGAGATGCTTTACGCACGAATAGGGTATTATCATTTTACTCTGAATTTCCACTACGAAACCTCCAGGGATAAATTGCCCGATTTCACTTATGGGCTGGGGTTTCGCTTGCCGTTTGCTGAATTACTGAAAAATAAAGTTCCCTTGACTCTTCAGGTGGATATCGCCCATCTGCCGCAATTGTCTTATGTAACAGACCTCGATGATGGGGAGAGCTTTACGGCATGGAGCCTGCGAATCAACTGGCGGCTTTGATCTTTTTTACTGTGTTATAAGGCGTTACCCTAACGTTCCGGGTTCCGTCGTCGGTAAGTTGAGGGAATCCAATTAGAGCAAGCCCAATTTCAAGTTCTTAAGACCCTTGGTGTATTTCAAGCGGAATACACGGCCGATCAAACCGGAATATGCACTTGATTTTTTTTTGGCTTTTCACCTGTGTTTTGTAAGTTGCATTTAATTTCGTTTCCCTTTTTCCGTTGAACCAGCACAACGAGAACGGCTTTGTTTTTTACTGTTTTCCGAAGTGTTGATGGCATTCAATTTTTATTCATGAAAGGATGATGCGATGAAGCGAAAGTTTTGTTTGTTTTCCCTTCTGCTACTGTGTGGAGCTTCTTTAGCCTGGGGTCGCGATATTCTGATTAATCGAAATGACGGCACACAGTTGCGAATCGAATTGTCAGTGGTTGATAGTTTGACCTACCCCCCGGGACAACCCGCACGATTATGCGTGCATTACAAGGACGGTTCAGCGGATACCGTGTTGCTGAGCGTTATCGAGAGCATTTTATATCCGAAGGCGGCGATTCCGGCGCCGGGCGCGACCACGCAGGCAGCTACGGACGTGGGGCAGAGCGCGGCGACCCTCAATGGCGCCGTGAACCCGAACAACGGCGGCGCGACGACGGTGAGCTTCGAATGGGAACTCACGGCGGCCTACGGCAACACGCTCGCGGCGACGCAAAGCCCGCTGGCCGACGGCGCGGCCTCGCAGCCGGTATCGGCTCCCTTGACTGGACTGACGGCCAATACGACGTACCATTATCGGGTGCTGGCCGCGAATGCCGGAGGCAACGCCACCGGCGTTGATATGACCTTTTCTACAACAGCTCTTTCAGCTCCCATGGCCAATAGTTCTCCTCCGACTAATATCCAACAAACATCAGTAACGCTGAATGGAGTTGTGAATACGAATAATGGCGGCGCGACGACGGTAACTTTTGAATGGGGAACCACTCCCGCTTATGGGAATACAATTGCCGCCAATGAAAGTCCGATGGCTGACGGAACAATGGGGCCTATCACTGCCAACTTGTCTGGATTAACCGCCAATACTAACTACAATTATCGGGTGGTGGCCACGAATGCAGGAGGTACGGCATACGGCGCTAATATAAATTTTATGACAGCACCGGCGATGAAAGCGCCCGCGCTTCAAACCGAATCACATAAAAGCGCGGAAGAGGTAGACTAATGAATTTGCCAATTGTTGTTTTGTTCAATATGCTTGATCGATCCAGCCGATATTGGCGATTTCAATTCAGAGGATAAAAAGAAGGAGGGAAATGATGACCCTTAGATTTTTTACAGTTTTGTTGAAAAGTGTTTTATTCATCCTGATATTTCACGGATTATCCGTCGCTGATAATTATTATCAAATAGACAGGTTTTCAACTGGCATTGAAAGGCGCATTCCGATTGACAGTATCAGCAAACTGGCGCCTCGGGATGATACACTTTGCCTTTATTCGAAAACAGGCGAGATGATAATAAATTTAATGGATTCTCTATCCTGGACGAACTATTACCGTCCAGTCCCAGCCGCGCCGCTGCTGGCCGAACCCGCCGACGGCGCCGGGAATGTGTCCGCGGATTTTGCGTTTTGCTGGCATCCGGTGGATTCCTGCGCGAGCTACCGCATCGAGATCAGTGCGGACAGCGTGTTCGCCGATTTAATATCCGGCGATACGGCATTGACGGACACGCTGTGGCGCGCCCATGGCCTGGCCTACCGCGCCGAATACTACTGGCGGGCGCGCGGCGACAATTTCGCCACCTCCGGAGAGTGGTCCGCGGTACGGAGTTTCGTTACCGGAGGCCCTGAGATCAAACTGACCCAGCCAGTGCTGACGCGCTCGGCCTCGGACAGCTCGGTAACTCTCGGCTGGCGCACGGAAGTCCCGGCCGTCTGCTCGCTCGCGTGGCGCCCGATTGCGGGCGGCGAGTGGCAGTCCCTTCGCATCAAGGGTAACCCCCGCTTTCGCATGGAGCAGACCGTTGCCGGCCTGAGCCCGCGAACGGAATACGAAGGCCGTCTGATCCTCTGCCTCGATGATACGACCTGTATGGATAGCGCCATCGTTTTCGCGTTTGAGACCATGGCGCCGCGCGTCGCCAAGGTTTTCCCGTTGGTGGGCAAACCCGCCTTCAGCTATATCGGCTCCAGGGAAGCCACGATCACATTCGCAACTGATGTCGCCCTGTGCGCTGGCGCTGCCCTCTACGCTCAGGCCGATAGTTTCCAGCCGCTGAGTTCACTGCTCGACACAACAGCCGCCCTTGAACACCGCTTCCGCTTCGAGAGCCTGTTCTCCGGCGAATCTTACTTTGTGCGCCTGGGCATCATAGACGATCTGTCGGAAACCCTCACTGAGATGCCGACGCCTATTCCTTCCGCACACATGAGGCGGCAGACAGCCAGCCGCCGCTGATCGTCAGCGGGCCGAACGTTGAGATAACGGACACGCGCGCCTGCATCGCCCTGCAGACGGACGAGGCGTGCCGGGCGACGCTGACCTACGGCGCTGTCGGTTCGGCCTCGCGCGATACACTTACCTACGAGACCTACGCGCGCGAGCATATTTTCCTGCTCGCGGGACTGACGGCGGGGACGAGCTATGACTACGCTCTGCGCCTCGTGGATCCCGCGGGTAATGCGGCTGAGTGGGGTGGGGAACCCTCGCTGCTGGCGCGCGCGGGTTTGCGGGAATCCCCTCTCGGCTCGAACAACAGTTTCACCACCAACACTCAGGCCGATACCCGGGCTCCGGGCTTCGCGCGTCCGCCGCGGGCGGCCTTGGTGTACGATTCCTCGGCGCTGCTGCGCTGGGAGAGCGACGAGCCGACGCGCGGCCGGGTGGAAGTCCGCGCTATCGACGGCACGCTGATATTCCTCTCGGAAAGCGAGAGCTACGGCTATCGGACTTCGGCGTGGTTGACGCGGCTTATGCCCTCAACGGGCTATCGCGTGGCGGTGCGCATCACGGATCTGGCGGGTAACGAGCGGGAATATGAGCGGACGGTGGAGTTCACCACCCGGCGCGACCGGACGCCGTCGCCGGCGACGGCGACGGAGCCGCCGCAATGCTGGAATGGA
>CAZWDO010000036.1:20170-23943 GCA_964632485.1 uncultured bacterium | reverse complement strand
TTCCCGGTTTAGCGGGAATTTAGAAGTACTCTCCATTTTCAACTGATGCAGAACACTGGTATCTGAGGGACAGAGTACGGCAAATTCCTCCAATTGACTGAAATAATGCAGATACATCTGAAAGGCGCCCGCATTTCCATGGAAAAAGATGATGAGCGGATATTTTTTCTTATTGAGTGTATCGTTTTTCTGGTTTTTCAGCGGGTTGAAGAAATAAGCATGGTGGATATCCTGACTGCTCCAATGAATCATCTGGAAAAACTGCAGGGGATATACCACATTTTCCATCCCTTTGAACCGTCGGTCTGCATTCATTCCCCGGTAACTTCGCAGAAATGGGTTGTCGTAAATATCGAGATTGCGAATTTCTTTAAAAAAATTGATTTCTTGGATCATGGTACTGTAATCTTCATAGATCAAGCTGTCCTCGATCATTTGAAATGCAAGTTTAACCATGGGCAAACCCAGTTTGAACTGATCGATTTCGGTAGGAAACATCGATCGTTTCAAAAATAACGATAAAGGTTCCCGTATTCGCTGTCCGTTTTCAAGGTAAATGCTCTGGACCGATGCCTTTGGGGATATGTCGTTGCGGCTGATTAACACAAAATTGAGAAGCAACATCAATAGCGCCAGGATAATAAACCCGAGGCGTTTTAAACGGTAAAACGGTAATATGTAAAGAAAGCCGTACCAGGTTCCAACTTTGTTTTCCCGGTAGGTGAATAGAGGGCGCTCCGGATGAAAAAAAGGAAAAAACCAGGCAGAAAGCAAAAACAGGACAAAAAAAACCAGTCGGCGCGATTGCCAACTTTCCATCATTAGAAAAAACCAACTCCCTATAGCGGTAATCACCAGATAGATCCAACGCATGCTCCAGATTAAAAGGCGTTTCCACCCGGTTTTTTCCAATAGTGTAAAAAACTTGATTAAATGTTTCTGATTGAGAGATATTAGTAAATTTAATGAAATATATAAAAATAGAACCAGTCCCATAAATAGAATGGCGATATCCTTTTTCAGGATAATAATCAAAAATCCCAGTATGATAGTAATAAAGAGCAAAATGCCATAGAGTCGGGCTTTATATTTTTGCAATGCGCGAGCATCCATTTTAAATGATCCTTTTGAAGTTTTATGCAGAATACAAATTAATAAAAGATTTGTCAAGAAAATAATTAAAATTTTTTAGCAAATATAAAATATAATCTAAAGATTAATGCACTTCTCCTTGTTTATATCCCATCCATTGGTTGCTAAAATTAAACCCGAAGCTATTCATAAAAACCGAGGGCTAATTCGAGATAATCCTTAATTCATCGATTTAATCCTTGCGGATGGCGCTAACAAGCTGTTGTGTTAGAATTTTCACTATTAAGTCTGATCAAATGTTAGGAATTAGTCGTGGATTAAAATATTCGCGATTAAACGCGGGGTTTCTAACGCAGTGTACCCAAAAAAGGTGGTGGCGCTATTTAGTGGCGCTATTTATATGAAAGAAGATTATTCTCTGGTGTGACGCTGGATCTGTTTATTTAAGTCGAATCAGTTTCCGGGTTATAGATTGATATTGTGTTTTAGTTGTCCGCGCTTCTAAGCGGTAGAAATAGACGCCGCTGGGCGATTCCAGTCCATTTTGGTCGCATCCGTCCCAGCGCAATGAATAGCGCCCGCTGGATGTATGGCGTTCGGCGATTTCGCGGATTTTTTTGCCGAACAGATTGAATATTGTGAGCTTGACAAGCGCCGCGGAGGGTAGGGTATAGGGGATAATTGCGTCCCTGTTCGTTGGGTTTGGGTAAGCGGGAGAATCTGCAAATCGCGGGTGGTTGTCGGATTGGCTTTCATCGATATCGCTGGGATCTAGGATGTTGAATTGCCAGAGATGTTCGATGGTATGTATGGAATCAGAGATTATGATATTAAGCCGATAGGAGCCGGGGGCGAGCGGTTCAGTATTGAGTCGGCGCTGCGAGTAAAAGGCGTCGTCAATGAAAATACCGTTTAATTCCCAACTGTAGGTCAGCGAATCTCCGTCCAGATCGATGGCGAACACGCTGAAAAGTACTGTATCGCCAATATTGAACTGTAAAACCGAATCGGTTGAGGGAATGACGCTAATGATTTGGGGCTCGGTATTGGTTTGTGTCAGGTGAAATACTCCGCGACCCCAGGTAGCGGCATAGAGAGTTTTGCCGTCGCTGGATATTTCCATATCCTTGACGCTGGGGGTGCCCAGGCCTTCGTTCCAGCTTTGCCAACTGGCGCCGCCATCCTCGCTGAGATATACGCCATAATGAAAATCGGAAATCCAGATGCGTTGGTTGTTGGTGGGATCGATTTCGATATCGGTAATGAGGGACCATGGCAGGCGTTGATACTCGCGAGTCGGCATACGTTGACGCCGGGTATAATGGGTCAGGTCAATGCCCTGGGCGGCGCCGACGGGCCGAAGCCAGGAGGGGCAGCGCAGTTGCAGGTTGCTGTTCAGTTCGCTCCAACTGGCGCCGCAATTGCTGGTTTTATAGATGCCCTGGCCTTCTCCGAGTCCTGCGTAAACGGACAGGGAATCATAGGGATCGATGGCCAGAGAGAGTATCTCGAGAGATGGCAGACCTACATTGATCGGTTGCCAGCTTTCGCCGCCATCTGTTGAATGATACGCGCCTTCGCTTTCCGTGCCAATATAAAGCCAATTGGGGGTGGAATCGACTACCGCTATGACATTGATACTGCGAAATCCATCCATTCCCTGATTGATTTCCCGCCAGCTTACGCCGCCATCTTCCGATTTAAGCATTCCGGGAGAAAGCCGGATCATACCGCCTTCGCGGCGATATCCCACATAGATCACTTCCGGATTGCTGGCCGGAACGGCCATAGCGAATCCCCCATGCCCGGGCAGCGATGTAACGGCTGGATATGCGATTCGCCAGCTCATGCCGGCGTCTTCGCTGATATAAAGTTCCGTGGGTTCAACGCCGCTGGCGATTAGCTTGCGACTATTGCCAGGGAATGACAGAATGCTGTAAAATTCGATGGGAGTCGCCGGGTAATAACCAATGCCGTCCCAAATCGCGCCGCCGGAGTATGTACGAAAGATGCCGCTGCGGCCGGAAGTATAAGCAATTTCGGGGTTGTCGGCATCGATGGAGATGCGGCGCAGTTGCGCCCCGCTGTAGCCTTGGCTGGCGTTCACCCAGTTTTTGCCGCCGTCCACGCTTTTAAAATTGCCGCCGGTATAATTGTTGACAAAAATGGTCATGGGATCGTCGGGATCAATGGCCGCGCCAATCGGCACCCCAGCGCGAATACCCATGGGCCCCCATTGGTTGATACCCTCGCCCTGCTGAAATTTTTGCCATGTATCACCGCCGTCGTCGCTTCGATAGATGGCGATGGCGCTGCCGGCGTATACAATATCCGGATTGGAGGAACTCGTTAAAACTAATGTAAAGATGTCGTTTCCCAATACTTCTTCCCAGTTCTGGCCTCCGTTGCGGGTACGATAGATGCCGCCCCATGGCAATATGTCGCTGGTGGATAAATTGTGTCCGGTGGCGGCGAAGAGTATATTGGGATCACGAGGGTGCATGTCCATATATCCCACAAATAGATTATCAAGGCCCTCGTTAATAGTGAACCAACTGTTGCCGCCATCTACGCTTTTGAGGATTCCGACGCCATTCGGCGTATCGCGTTTGGAATCGCGGTCAAAAATGCCGGTGGAGGCGTACATGGTATCGGGATGATTGTAGTTGAAAAAAATAAAC
>CAZWDO010000036.1:0-20160 GCA_964632485.1 uncultured bacterium | reverse complement strand
GCTGGAGATTTCATCGCCTTCCGTTATGCCGTTGCTGCGTTTCTCCCAGGTCTCACCATAGTCTGTTGAACGGTAATGCCCCGTCTGATATTGTGTTCCGGCCCATATTATGTTGGGGTGAATAGGGTCGATGGTTAGTGAAAAAATGCTGAATTCATTTTCGGACTGAATCCGATTGTTATTGATGCCGGTATTGCGCTGTACCCAGGTATTGCCTCCA
This sequence comes from uncultured bacterium, assembly GCA_964632485.1. Lineage (GTDB taxonomy): Bacteria > JAGOEH01 > JAGOEH01 > JAGOEH01 > JAGOEH01 > CAZWDO01. The sequence continues at coordinate 19,940 of CAZWDO010000036.1, read as the reverse complement.
TCATAGCTTTTGTTGACTCCGCTGGGATTGTCGGTGACAAACATTATGTTTTTGTCCTCGGGGTGGATACGGATGTCGTAACCCAATCCGCCGCTGGGACCGCCAGTGGCTATCCAGCGATAGGCGGGAAGAGGCGCGGAACGATATACGGTGAAATCATCGAAATCGATAGTAGGAATTCCACCGGGTTCCAGCGCGAATTTGCCATAGAGATGGGGCTGGGTGGGATCGCGATAAGATAGCAGCGTATCGCCATCGATGGCGATGACGAGGGTCGAATCGATACAGATCGCCTCGAACGTATGCCAGGAATCGTAGGCAAGCGGATAGTAAACAGTTTGAAGGTCCGTCGTATCTTTGGAGAAGGTTTGCTCTCCCTGAGTCAGGCTCAGTTTGTAGGCGGCCGGCGGTAAGGGTCCTTCGCGAGGCGTGTAGCGAAGATAGACAGATAGATAACCCGCAAGCAGCCGAAAGCGAAAACTGAGCTGGTAGTTGTCCCAGATATCGCAAAACGGAGTGGCTAACGACGCATTTTCCCCTCCGCGCATAATTCTGGTGGAATCCTCGATTACGACCCAGCCGGGATTGACATACCATTGGTTCAGTCCTTTGAGTTCAAAATCATCCTCAAAGACTAAACGCCAGGATTGCGCCTGGAGAGCGGCGCCCAATGTAAGGATTGTAAAAAAGGATCGCAATAATAATGGTTGGAACAACATAAGTTGCCTCCTGGACTGGAATTGTAAAATTTATATTAAATCCGCCGGACTTTTTGTCGGGCTTAAGGGTGATTCGATTGTAAACAAGAGGCAAATTGACATATTCCTCTTTCGGTTTATCGCGTTTACTGTTCAATGTCGAATGATGTCGGATATCATCGGGCCTTAGTAATCAGTCTGTCAGTTAATATTATAATAACATAAAATAAAAATAAAGCAAGTTGTTTTTAAAATTGCCAACTATCGCCTTTTGCTATGCTGGAGTTCGCGCCTTTCACTAACTAAGCGCCAAAGTTCGGAGACGGGTTTTGGCGCTTGTTAATAAAATTAAATATCAAATTTCAGAATGCTCCTTGTTCCCTTATAGTTTTCAATAACAAATGTACCACCCAGTTGTTTGCTCAGCATTTCGACGAGTATGAGCCCAAATCCATGGGTTTTACTGAGGTCAAAACCTTCGGGCAGCCCGTTGCCATTGTCCTGCATCTGAAGTATTGCCTGATTGTTTATGACTGAAAGTGAAATTGTTATCAAGCCGCGCTCTCTCCCTTTGAACGCATATTTCATGATATTCGTGAGAAGTTCATTCAGGATGATTCCGAGAGGGAACATCTTCTTAGAGGAGAGATTGAAGTCGTCAATCCGGATATCTCTTGAAATTTTATTGTTGTCTGGAAACAAACAGACGATTGCGGCAATAAGAGTTTCTATATAATTCTTGACGGATATATTTTTATACTCTTCGCTGATCAGCAATTTGTCATAAAGAATGCGCATACTGCTGATTCGACCGATAGCATCCTGCAATACAGAAACAGCCTCGGGATTATTGATGGATTGCAACTGCATTGATAACAGGGCTTCAATAGAACCGATATTGTTTTTTATTCGGTGATGAACTTCTTTGAGAAGAATTTCTTTTTCAGAAAGTTGGCTGATAATAATTTTTTCATTTCGCAATTTATCGGTAATATCTTCAAATGTAGCTACCATGCCGGAAAACTGGCCATCTTTATCACTCATAGGGCTTGCATTGACTGACAATATAATGTACCTGCCATCAGGCCATGTGATCCCATGTTGAATATTATAGGCTGTTTTCCGTGTCGTTTTTACGATGTAAAAGGGCTGTTTTTCATCCGGTAAGGGGTCGCCGTTAATATCCGTTGGATTCCATGCGGACGCATTGTATTTTCTGGCGGTAATCTTATTTTTTTCAATTCCAAGTATTTGCTCAGCCCGGTAATTAGCATACGTGATATTTCCTTCAACGTCCACAGTAGCAATGCCGACAGGGCTGGTTTCCATAATCATTGATAAAAGTGAGTTTTGGGCTTTAATCTCTTCCTCAGCATGCTTTCGTTCGGTGATGTCAGTTGTAATGACGCCCATACCTATAACCCTTGAGGCAATTCTTATGGGGAATTTACGGGTCATGTATGTTCGCATCAGGCCGTCTGCAGAAGGAATATCCTCTTCCCTTAAGAGAGATTCGCCTGGTTTTAACTGGAGCGCTTTAAGGTCATCAAGCATATAGGAATGCGCGGGTTCTTCATCTTCGGTGATACCAAGTATCTCCGCATCAGTTTTTCCGATCAGATGGGTAAGGGATTCGCGCATTGAAGCGCGGATAAAATTTCTATTACCCGATACTATCCGGCGATCGAGGTCTTTGACAATGGCGATATCGTTGGAATTCTCGACAAGAGCAGCCAGGGCAAGCTGTTCCTGTTCATTTTTTTTACGGGTAGAAATATCATGATAATTTCCCAATACTCCCTGGATTACCTTGTTATGGAATAGATTCACCAGCGTAATCTCTATTATAGCGTATTTGCCATTTTTGCATAGATATCGGCATTCAGCGGTTCCGGCAGCTCCGGGTTTTTCCAAAAGACTGAAAAAAAGCGACTGCATGTCTCTTAAGTCGTCAGGGTGCACTTCGTCCCAGGCGCTTTGCCCGATAAGTTCTTCAGGCTGCCAACCGAACCAGTTTGTAATATTCGGGCTCTTATATCGGTTGATTGCATCCCTGTCGAGTATTACAATAACATCAGATATATTGGCAATCATTGTCTTTTGATTTATTTCGCTTTCGATTATTCTGCGATTTGCCTCAAAAAGCTTAAACGCCATTTTGATAGAGGCGTCAAGAACGGCGCTGCTGGAACTTTTTACGACATAGCCGTAGGACGTGATCTTTTCCGTTTTTTCCACAATTTCAGGTTCAGCATGACTGGATAGGAAAACTACCGGAATATCGCGATCCTTCAGGATAATCTCCGCGGCCTGGGTTCCGTCGATGCCTTTGCCCAGATCAATATCCATCAGGATGAGGTCAATGCCATCAGATTGATTCACGGACTCTATCGCTTTTTCGCCGCTATTCACGATGATGACGTTATATCGATATTTCTCAAGGGCCATTTTTTCGGACATGGCGATGAGAATTTCATCTTCAACAAGAAGGATTGTTTTTGAGGTATTAGCGCTCATACACAACACCTAATTCCTTAGCAATTGAAAATTTTTCCCGTAGTAGAAACCACCCGTATTTAAAATGATTAGATGACGCAAAGTAACTATGCGTCCTCAAAATATCCCATTACGGATAGTAGCCGTGCTCAGGTTCCGCAACGGCTTTATCTACCTTGGTAACATCCGGGGGAGGATCCGTCTGCGTCAAGCCGGAGACGTCAATCGGTCGGGTGATTGTACTGTACACGACTTCGCGAATCCATTGGCTTTGATCAACCGAGCTGTCCACTTTTAGATACTGATATCCCTTCACTCTCTGTCCCACTCCCTTAAGCCCGCAATCAAATATCAACAAACGTTCTTTATTGACGACATTGCCCTGTTTCGGCTTAATAAGCGCCGGGGTATCGATAATCTCAATTTCCAATATTGCGCCGTTTTGTTTGAGATAACTTCGCACCGCATCGGCTTTTTCTCTATCATTCTTTTTTTGCGTATTTCCAAAAATATTTTTCAATAATTTCTGGCCGTTAAGGGCATACAGATTAACCTGTGAATTCGGCGGGTCCTGATACCAGACAGATTCGTAGGCTTTGATATAACGTTCGCCCCAGACCTTTAAAGTCATACTGCGGGGCAGGCGTTCATACTGATCAGTCGTAAACTGCCACCACTCACCCTTATTATGGTCTAATAGCTTGATTATTTCTTTCCACTCAAGAGTGGGCGGTTCTTTAAAACTACTAAAAATCGAAGTTGAGTACTTGAGCCGAAATCTGACCTGAAATGTGTTTCCAAAATTATTGTTTATATCCTGCGTCGAATACGACACATTCAAGCATGTCCAATTTCCCATAATATCATCCTTTCGAATTGGGATTTGAAGACATTAAAAAATTAAACGCATCATTATTAACCTATGCATTACGCGTTTTGTCAAAGCGGAACAGCCGCCGTTTTAATAGCATTCGCAGCTATATCGTGAATATACAATTACAACTAAAACTCTTTTTTTCAGATCAGTTGAGCCAATTTTTATCATATTTAAAATATAGTGTAAATTTCTCATGCTGTCAAGTTCTAATTAAAAATCATTTTTTTTCTGGCAGCCATGGGTGTGGCATTATATTGCCAATGAAAGCCATAACCTTGGACACCTAAACAGATTGCCAAACGTCCCGTTAACCGCGTATTTTTTGGGACTGAAAACGAAACTCCTGTTTAGTTGCCGCTATTTTAAAGTTGATAATTAGTAATTATTTTGTCAGCGCCTCACTAACTTTTATAGCCAATTCCGAAATACGAAATGGTTTTTGCAAAAAACCGGATAATCCTTGTTTTCTTAATAATGCCAAATGCTCTTCTTTAGCAAAACCGGAAGCGATAAGTATCGGAATATCCGGGTTAATATTCCGCATTTTTTCGAAAGCTTCACGACCACCCATCACCGGCATAATCATATCCAGTATAATTAATCCAATCTCGTCTTTTCTCTCAGCAAAGGTTTTTATGCCTTCTTCTCCATTGATTGCTAAAACAACGTTATATCCCAGTGATTCTAATAACCCTTTGGCAGTAATTCTGATCAATTCCTCGTCATCTACAAGAAGTACTGTTGAGGCGCCTGTAGGTAATGTTTCGAAACCCCTTTTGTGGTACGCTGAGTCTTCTGTTAATGGAAGATATATATGAAATACAGTTCCGGCGCTTACTTCAGAATAAACAGTAATAGCCCCTCCATGCTCCTGTACCGTGCCATAAACCATGGCAAGGCCTAAACCAGTTCCTTTTCCATTTTCTTTTGTTGTAAAAAAAGGTTCAAAAATTCGGGAAGTGATCTCCTGCGGGATACCGCAACCCGTATCCCGAATAGCAATCTCCAGATAGCTCCCCGGTTTGATATCAAAGGGAGATGCTTCGCAATAATTTATATCCAAATCGAGATTTTCAAGTATAAAGGTCAATGTACCTCCCTGCGGCATGGCATGGGAAGAATTAATCCCTATGTTAAGCAGGGCGTTCTGTATCAGGGAATCATCTCCAATGATAAGCGTGAGCGCCGTCAGCCGCCAGATTTATTGTTTCAAATCGGATGGATTCGCCAGCCGCTATCTCAAACTCCGCCTGTTTCAGCGCGGTTACATCCGTCAGGACAGTAAGGGCCACTTGCTCATCTCCAAATTTAATCAATCGGGTGGAATAAATAATCCACATTATAGTTCCATCCGATCGGGTAATTTTATAAGGCTCATTATCAAGCTGACCTGATCTCATCAGGCGATTCTTGCTATTTATTGAAGCTTCAGGGTCTGTGTTAAATCTGGGATGCCAAGAGCTTAGACCAATCAGTTCGTCTCGCTTATGTTCAAAAAAAGCTTCGGCTGCCGTATTCATATTGATGAAAATCGCATCTGAGAGTCTATTAATCACAATAGGGAACGGAAAGGCTTCGAAAATAGTTTTAAATCTCTGCTCAAAAAGTTCTAAACTGATAACAGACTGATTAAATGCCCGGGCGAGATCCGCAAACTCATCATGCCCTTCATCCGGGGCTCGTATGGACATATCCCCGGATTCGAGCTTGATATGGGCGTTTCGTAAACAGATTACGGGATGTATTATTATCCTTTCAAATAAGAGAAATAATACCCCGCAAAATAAAAAAGTAAAGCAATAATTGAAAAGGAAAATATCAAGGCTTTATGCATAGGCGCCATCAGTTCGGTTACTGATTGCGTATGAACCAGATACCAATGAAGCTCAGGAATAGATATAAAGTGCGCGATAATTTCTTTGTTGTTGAGAATGGCTTTCGTTTTTTGAACTGCGCTGATCTTTGGATTATTTGCTCTTTGAACCACCATCCACAAGGCAAAAGCCATTGGAGATTTCTCTTGAGAAACTACCTCCAACTCAGTATTAAAACTGGTGTCAGCGCTTCCGAGAGCCCGCCCCTGTGTATCAAAAAGATACATATTCGCGCCATGATTCAACTCTCTTCCCGATGTAACCCGGGTAATAATCTCTTGAATCATCAAAGTTCCGGCCAATGCCCTATGCAACTGACCGGCAATGTCTCTCACAGGAGAAGTGAGTAAGAGTACCGCTTTGCCAGTATGACGGCTAATTATTGGAGCGCCGATGATTTCCTTTCCTGCCTGGATTCTGGGGAAATAATCTCTATCACGGACTGAAAGTGTAGGTCCCGTTGGCGGATATACATCACTCTCCATCGTATCATAATAAAATGATTCAAACAGTGTTTTCTCTTCTGACCACTGACGCAGTTTTAAACGTATTAATTCAATATTTGTATCTGCCAGATGGTCATCCATCGCCAGTATTCTGAGCATCCGGCGTCCATCAAGAATTTTATCGCTGAGTATATTAGCCTGTTGGCTGAGAGCAACATTGGCTTGGCCCTCCAAGCCTTCTCGCAGCGAAGATTTCCAGGTTTGGATAATAAAAAAAATGGCTGCTGATATTAAGGAAAACGCTAGGATTAAAATACCCAGAATCTTCTTGCGAAGGGTCATTTAATTTTTTTCTCCCTACACGTTAGAACCTTATATTTGCGGTTTTATTTTCTTTTTTTTAATACTTGACAATATGTTAAATAGGGTTTATATTTAAAAACAGAACTTTTAAAATGGGATTGATGCAACTTGAATAATCACGCTTTTCAAAAATTTCGCGTCCGATTCTAAACTTTATTATTCTTCTAATTAGCAGGAGTTTTTTATGGATTATAACAGAATTATTGCTCATACGGATTTCGATGGAGTAAGCAGCGCCGTTTTATGTTCTTTGAAATTTAATATTGGTAATTTTATGTTTGCCAATCCCTCAGATATCAACTATAGAAAATTTTCTGTTTATTGCGCTGACGTCATTGTGGATTTGCCGTATGCATCGCCAGCCGCGTTATGGTATGATCATCATTCAGGGAATACAGAAGATTTAATACTAAAAAAAATTGACCCCGCATTAATCGCCGGAATTCGGAGAGAAGAGAAAAGTTGCGCCCGGATAATTTATGATGAGTTTATAAATGATTACCCGCCATTTATCGCAGATTTGGTTGCCGCGGCGGATAAAATTGATAGTTTTGATTATAAGGATTTAGAGGAATTGAGACAGGAAACTCCGGCAAGAATAGTAGATTGCGCGATGAAAATTCAGGATACTTTGAAAGAGAGGAACAATTTTTTATTATACTTGGTACAACAACTTTCAAAAATATCGTTAGATGAGCTTTCAAAATTCAGTGAGATTTATGATTTCTATCAGAAGTACCTGGATGATGAAGAAAGAATGCTTAATATCATTGACAAAGAGTATAAAGTGGTTGAATTAAAATTTGGCAAACTGATACTCCTGGATTTTAGCGAGTACAAACATCCACCGAGAATATTAAAGAATCTGGCGTTTTTAAAAGAACCGCAATCAAAAATAGTCATCGCTATTAATCCTGTTTTTAAGAACAATATCAAAACCACCGAGTTAAGTTTAACATTAAGCCTCTCGCTGAATGTTGAGCCGAATATTTTTGATCTTGGAGATATAGTCCGTGAATTGAATATTGGAGATGGGCATAAAGGCGCCAGCGCTGGTAGGATAGTATCAAAAAGTAAAGAGCAAATGTTAAAACAAAAAGAGATGATTCTTGGAACCGTTTATAAAATGCTAAACCAGCAAGGAGTCAAGGGCATAAACTCAGTTAATTGAATGGATAATTGGGAACCCTTTTCCCGCTAAGTTTTAAAATCATAGATCAAATTCCATGGTAATTTTTGTCCCATTTACCCGCTCGATTTGGATCGCGCCGTATAACTGTTGGATCAGAATTGCTACTAACATGAGGCCAAATCCAGCCGATTTTTGAAAATCGATTGATTCCGGCATCCCCGGTCCGTTATCCTGAATTGTAATTGAAACTTTGCTATCCCCCAATGAAGCGGAAACTCTGATTATTCCATCGGATGTATTCACAAACGCATATTTCATGATATTGGTTAAAAGCTCATTGATTATGATGCCGAGAATTTGCAACCGTTTGGCATCTAAATTAAATTCATTGATCGTTTTTTCAACCTTCACTAAGTTTCTGTTTGGGAAGTTAGCGATAATCTCATCTACAAGCGGCGATAGATACTCCTTGACTGATAATTCGCTAAAATCAGCCGATTGATATAATTTATCATATAGCATCATCATGCTGTAAACTCTGTTTCCGGCATCTTCAAGCGCCGCAATGGCCGAAGGGTCTTCTAGCGTTTGAGCTTGGAGAATAAGCAGGCTGTGGATGGTGTTCATATTATTTTTAATGCGGTGATGCACTTCTTTAAGAAGAAGTTCTTTTTCACTAAGAAGTCCTTTAATTTTTTCTTCTGCCTGTTTGCGTTCGATAACTTTCCAAACGGAATTCATTAATAACGATATTTGAAGAACATCGGTTTCATCATAGTCTGTATCTTTGTTTGCCAAACCGACCACTCCAACAATACTACTATCCATAAAAACGGGGATGGTTAAAAATTTATTAAGATTCACATGTCCTTTTGGATACCCTTTTTTTAAAGGGTGAGCGCTTTGAAAATCATTGATAATAATCGGACGTCGCTGTCGTACGGCCTCACCCCAGATTCCGGTTTTATCCAACTCATAGCAAGTTTGGGGATTAATGATTGCGCATTCTTCCATTACGTCTTTAGACCAGGTGTTCAAAACAAACTTTTTACGATCTTCATGATAATGGTAAATGTAGCCAAGCTTGCTTGCAGTTAGTTGCAATGCTTGCTCCAGCGCATAATCGAGAAAATCTTGGATAGACGCTGATTGGTGTTGGAGTATATCGATCAGAATTTTTAATCGGGATTCATTACGGTGTACCTCATCTTCCAGGCGCTTCCGGTCATTTATGTTTCGGGTAACCCCCAGTATTTCTACGGCTCCGGTTTCCTTACTCGTATAATACTTCGTAACTACTTCGGTCCATACAGTGGAACCATCTTTACATGGTTGTTCGATATCATTAATGTAGAAAGTGTCAGGTGGTTTTTTTCCTGACAAATAGTCATCAACTCTTTGTTGGATTAATGTTTTTAAGCCTGCAGCTTCCAAAGCCGTTAATGCGGCATCAACGGGTTGATCCATAATTTCTTCCGGGGAGAAACCGCGAAGTTTTAAGACTGAAGGGCTTACATAACGAAAGCGCAATGTTTGAGTATCCAAAATCCAAATAACGTCCTGAATGCTTTCGGTAAGACTGCGATATTTCTCTTCGCTTTCCTGCAATGCCTCTTCAGCCTGCCGGCGCTCTGTAATATCCTGGTTTGTTCCCAGTATAGCGCGGGGTTTACCGTCTTCGCCCGAAAGAATCACCGCATCAGATACAATGATTCTGTTTTTTCCGTCATTTTTCCGGATTATATGCATTTCGATAGTATAGGGTTCTCCGGTCAATAGCGCATTTTTTAATACTTCAGAGGCATGTTGCCGGTCTTTTGCCGGCATACATGCCACTACTTCGCTGAATGTGGGGCTCGAATTTTGAGGGAAGCCGAATATTTTTAACCCCTCCTCTGAAGCAGTGAATCTGTTCGTTTTAAGATCCAGCTTCCAACTGCCTATGTGGGCGATTGACTGACTGTTTTTTAGATCGATATAAGATTCATGTAAGAGTCTTTCTGCTTCATACCTTTCTGTGATATCCGAAAAAACAAGAATTACGCCTTTTATATTCCCCTGCTTATCCTTAATAGGCGCCGAGCTGTCTGCTATTTGATATTCAGTTCCATCCCGACTGATTAATATCGTATGATTAGCGAGGTCGATTACTTTCCCTTTTTCAAGAACCATGGCAACGGGATTTGCTACCGGGTTTCGCGTATGCGCATTGATTATTTTAAAAATATTATCTAACTTTTGATTCTTCGCTTCATCAAAACTCCAGCCGATGAGCTGTTCCGCTTTACTGTTCATGCGCGTAATATTGCCATTAATATCGGTAGCTATAACCGCATCTCCAATAGATTGAAGGGTGATTGAAAGGGATTCTTCGCTCTCGCGCAACTTTTCTAATGATTGATTTCGTTCATAGATAAAACGAGCTTGCTGGACATTTTGATAGGCGATTGACGAAAGCTGGTTGGTCAGGGCGAATAAAGCCTGAGCAATATTCTTAAATTTTTCGGATGGTAGGGACGGAACTTCACGAAACGCCTTTAAAGTTGCCTCCTCATCCACGCCTATCTCTCTGGCGTAGTTTTGTATCGTTTCTTCGCTTTGTGTTTCATCTCTGATTTGCCCCATGAGCCAGTTGGCAATATGTTGATCGCCGGCGGATATGCAGGCCCCGGCATTCCATAGTCCCCCGCCGAGGCATGGCTCGATGATAGGACCTTCAGCATTTAAGCGACCGAGGACTGCATGGGATTTATAGCAATTGGAACATCCTTTCGCGTTTTTTTGTATTATCTCCTCACAAAAATACGTAAAATTACTTGGTTTGGTAATGGGTGTTCCATCAGGAAGTGTGATGATGGAAGCCACTCCTGTCGCATTTGAGAATTCATCTTGCAAAAGCTGTATTGTCGTTACATCAAAAAGGTCTTTAAACGTAAGATCCCCCGATTGATCAAGGGGATGAGTCAGGGCTACGATACGCTTCTCTAAGGCGGATTCCAGCCGTTTACGTTCAACTAGTTCATTTTGTATCTTCAAGTTCGATTCAAAAAGCTTGAATGCCATTTTGATGGAAGCATCAAGAGCCGTTGTGCTGGAATTTTTTACGACATATCCGTAGGACGTTATTTTTTCAGTTTTTTCAACAATTTCAGGTTCAATGTGACTGGATAGAAAAACAACCGGAATATTCCGATCCCTCAGGATTATCTCAGCGGCTTGTGTCCCGTCAATGCCTTTACCTAAATCAATATCCATAAGAATCAGGTTAATTTCCGGTATTTTTTTAATAGTCTCTATGGCTTTTTCACCACTATTCGCAGTAATGACACTATATCGATATTTCTCAAGGGCCATTTTTTCGGACATGGCGATCAAAATTTCATCTTCCACCAGTAGTATCGTCTTTTGACTTTCTCCGCTCATCATGGGCTCCTATTGTTTCAATTCGTGTTGTAAGGTCTGCATATTCATTCTCCATACAATCTTTAGTTAAAATTTGATCCGAAAGTATCCATAAAATTATATGTCAATTTCCAGAATCATCCTTGTTTCATCGACTCGTTCAATGCGGATTGTACCAGCCAACTGTTTGGTCAGCAATAGCGCAAGTAAGAGTCCAAATCCGGTTGAGTAAATTCGGATTAATTATTTAGAATATAATAGAAATCCCGGATAATGTCAAATTTCTAATTTTATAAAAAACAGTTCGCTTTAAATTGAGTTTACTCCAATGCAAGAAGACTAAATTTTAGATCTACATACAATTTTATCCAATAAATCTATGCATGCGGTTCTTCCCCGGAAATGATTTTGGTGGCTCTATCTACCATATTTGGATATAAATTTAACGGCACTGACCCTTTTCCGAATTTTTTAAAAACCATATATCTTGCGCATTTTTTATTATCCGCAAGACAATAATTAGTTTTATACATTTTGCCAATTGCTGATTCGATGGGCATCTTATCATTGAAAAATGGACATGCTGCTAAACATTCACATTCTGCCATAATTACCGCCTTTTTTTAAATATGGTTTTTGATAGGGTTTGATAGACAATCATTAGATAGCGCTAGTAGAGAAACAGCAAATCCTCCTTTCCCGGGAATATCCTGAATTTTCTCTAATGCGGAATTGGAAAAAAAAATACAGGGGTATTTATTAAACACTGAGATATCGGCAGGTTTTAAATCAAATATCATTGTAAGTTTTTCTCGGATTCCAGCAAATCCTGTTCAATTTTTTATGATTAATCGGAAGTGGCAGTGTCTATCACGATAGGGAATATCTAGCAATCTATTTAAGATAGGTTTCCGCCTTTATTTTGTGATTGAGCATGGTCTGATAATTGGTGTAACCCAGGAAGTTGCTGGCGGCAGTATTGGTTTTTTTAAGTTCAGCGGCCTGATTGATTGCCAATAATTCCAAATGGTACAGATCGGCCATCAGATCAATGGATTTGGGGTTTTCGTCCAAAGATATTTGAGTGGAGTGGGGGAGTGGAAATAATATCGTCAACTTTTCCTCACTGGGCTCTTTCTCTTGTTCAGAGAAATTTTTTTCAATAATCGGGCTTTGGGGTTCTGGAGAGTTGGATTGCAATTCTTCGGTGGGAGGGGTATCTATTGGAGTATCAGTTGGAGTATCGATTGGAGTATCGATTGGTTTTTCGGGAGCGTAGATCAGTTTTGGTTTGCCATCAGTATAATTCCATAATTCCTGTTTAATCATGGGCGCCGTAATTATAGCCTTATCGTCGTAATGGATGCATAACCGGGTCAGAGTATGAATCAACTCGCGAACATTGCCCTTCCAGTAGCATTTTAGTAAAAAATCTTTGGCGGATGCGTCAAATTGCTTGATTTGGTATCCGGCTTTCTTGGAAAATTCCTCATTGTTGGCGGAGAGAAAATGTTCCGCAATTTCGATAATGTCATTACCTCGTTCCCTCAGGGGGGGTATTTCAATATAACCAATATTTAACCGATAATACAAGTCCTCACGAAATTCTCTATTTTTCACGGATTCCAATAAATCGCGATTCGTCGCGGCGATAATCCTGACATTGCTTTTAATCACTTTCGTACCACCCATCCGGGTGAAAGTGCCATATTCAATAAACCGTAATAAATTGCTTTGCAGTTCCAGGTTCAATTCACCAATCTCATCGAGAAAGACCGTGCCTTCGTCGTAAGTTTCGAATATGCCTTTATGCAATTCTTTTGCATCGGTAAACGCATTTTTCTCATGTCCGAAAAGCTCGGATTGAATCAAGGTGGGCGTAAAACACGCGCAATTGATGGTAAAAAATTTATTAGCCAGGTGCTCTGGATTGACCAGTAACTTGGCGGTATTTTCTTTACCCGTGCCGGTTTCCCCGTGGATCAAAACCGGGATGTCATATTTGCGGTACTTTTCTGCTTGTCGTTTAACCTCCTGAATCTGAGGAGAACTGCCGATCAATACGCTTTGATCATAGTCCTTGCGGGCTTTTTTATCGATAAACTGATAGGATACATCAAACGGCAAATCCACAATTTTAACCTTGCTTTCACCCGATTCCTTATCCAGCCAGGTGTGGTACAACACTCTCCGATAATTAGTGCTCAGAAGCACCCAAATGACGGTCATCGCATTGGTGCCCGAGGAAAGATTGAAATGCCATTCGTATTCAATGATTTCTTTATGGGTCGTATCCTTTTGATTCAATTCCTCACTTTGATACCGTTTTAATTCATTAATCACCTGGGTGTAAATTTGGGAATAGTCGGAAGGGTCAGTGAGTTTATCTATAAATTGAATTGTATGGAGTTTTGGTTGGCCAGTCATTTTTTGGGTTAAAGATTCAAGCCGCAGTTCAAACCCCTGAATATTATTTTTATATTTTTCATTATAAATCAAATGAATATGGTCAAAGAAAGGCATACCGTTAGAGTGCCGCCAATGTAGAATTGATATAATGGGACTATTCCCCTTTTTCCCCGAAGCATTGTCTCTGACGTCATGTTCTCCGATCCAGGATATAAATACACGTTTTACCATGGCTGAACCTCCCTAAAGTTATGCGCCTGTTTTTCGGTTTACATCGTTTAATCATTAATAATAATTTAATCTTACAGAATTGTCAAGTCTAATTTCCGATTAGGTAGAGATAAGATATAAAATCTTATAATTTAGTAGTATAATTAAGCTTTTTAGGGGATTGTTTTATGAAATTTGTAATTAAATTTCAGAGTATTTCAAAAACAAATAAAATATCTTATTGAACTGGCATTATTTTCAGTTGGCAGGCAGTTGTCCCCGAAATGCAATTGAAATTTATTCCTCTGCCATTACCTCTATTGGAAGTGTTGACTGAATGTTCATAGGCCGATAATAAAACTTTGATCTTCACATAGCCTTACCAAATAATTGATATTGGGATTGACTTCGAAGGCATGGTAAACTACTTTCAAATTGTTCTATATACGTAACAATTCTGAAAAGTTCTGAGATGATTTGTTTTTTCATTTAGTTATCATAATAAATAAAGCTAAAATAGCATGAAAAATGATGAATGGCAATTATTGTCAAAATAAAATTTATAAATAATTAATTACTTGACTCGCATAATTATCCTATTATTTTATAAATATGTGGCGCTCGCATTGACCCGAAACTATTGCCGCAACTTTGAACGATTCATGGTGTACCAGAATCGTTCATTGTAAAATACCGGGTCGAATCTTTCTGAAAGGAGTTTTTCATGAAGGAAATGCCATGGATGGATATCCCGCCTGTTGCATGGTGGACGGAAGTGACGCGCCGACACGCCCGCGCCATCGCCAGAGAACAACGTGCCCATCATATCTCGTCATTTTTCAGAAGAGCGACAGGTTCCGCCAGCGGAGCGGGAAGCCGCACGTCAAGGAGTGATGTCATCGTGTTACTGAACCAAATCATTCCCTCTTACCATGCCCTGGCAAAACAAGATGAGAATTTGTTGTTGTCGCGAGCCGCATTACTCGTTCAGATCAGCCAGTCGGGGCAGATGTATCTCAGCGGCCGATTCAATGACGAATATGATTTAAATTTCAAACCGGAAGATAAAAGAAGCCTCGATTATGCGATTGCCAAAATCACGCGACGCGCGCACCGGAAAGCGGCCTATCTGAGAAAGCTGAAACAATTTCTAAAAGAGGACAATGCCATTAGCAACGCCATGGGTAAGAATAAGAATGATTTCCTGACTTATCTTTCGACTCGCGCGCAAGTCAACGACATCGTCATGATTCCCCACCCGGGAGGCGGGACGTTACGCATGGGCATAGTCTCCTTGCGCACGGGAGATGTGATGGAAAAACTCGATCCCTGGCATCGAGCCTTTGAATTCGAAAGAGTTTACAGAAACCCCGGGGGTTCATGGAATTTAGGAGGAACGCAAACAAAGTCCGCCTTCTCTTGTGAATTCGCCCGCTGGATAAAAAGTCCAGACGAAATTCCGTTTCTCTTGTGGCTGGAAGGCCGACCGATTGTGACGGAATATCACCGGGGCTGGCAGTATGAAGGGGATGAGAAGGTTATTGTTTCAGGATCGGTTCCGTACCGGGGGGATGATAATCAAGAGATCGAGGAATTGAAGCTCGTTTACCCATCCATGACCGGAATACTGATGTGTTGGGAAGCAGACAGCCTGGATTCGGACGATCCCCAGGGAGGCGTCATGGACACTTCTGATGCTCCGCTGAGTTTGAAAATCAAACTTCCGGGCTATGCCTACGTATGGGATATAAACGGCTGCATCTGGATGGCGAAACATGCTGAATTCAAAATGCACCATTCCTCGTTGGGCGCCGGGAAAAAAATCCAGTGCGCGGGCATGATGAACGTTACTCAGGGCAAAGTCAGAGAAATCAACGCCGATTCCGGCCACTATCAGCCTACTCCGCGCCATCTGCGCCTATTTGTGGAATACCTGCGCAGTGCCGGCGTCCTGTCGCCGGATGTCGCCATCGGCTACTTTCTAGGAACTAATAAAGTCCGCCGCTCTCTAACCGAGTTTTTGTCGGACATCCATTGATCTGAGTTCTACCATCATTTGTTCCATTAATCCGTTCGTTCCGAATTGTTCCATTTATTTGTCTGGTCAGCATTTCCACCAGCATAAGCCCAAAACTGGCGGAGTTATCTACACTACCCACAAACTTTATTGAAATTTATTCGGAAAGGAAGAAGAAAAGAGTAAAGAAGAAGAAAAAACTTGCGTTTTTTCGTGTTGCTCTTTATCTTGTCAGCGAGGAACTATTTTTTTGCTTCAGATGGCGCATTTCAATCGGGATCCGTGGCGCATTTTACCGGAATATGCACTACCTGGGTAAACTATCCGGATATAAATGGATTATATCCAGTAGAGGATATGCAAATATCCTTGATTCAAAAATTGATTATATCTTAGGACTTATCTATGAAATATCGGTTGACAATGAGGTTAATCTTGATAAAAAAAAATACTACAAAATCGAGTTCAATGGTAATATTCTTGAATGTCTTGTCTATATTGCCCCATTAAAGACGAAGGTGTTCCAAAATCAGAATATATTGACCGGATAAATAGTTGATGGTATTGTAAAGCTAGCAGTATACCCAGAAGATGAGATTGATGATGCTAATTATTTACCGTTTTGGTCTCATTTGACAAATACCGAAAACGGTACATCTATGAAAGGGAAATCTACTTTGCAGGAAGTATTTGGTCATTCTGTTGGTTTTGATACAGTTAAACCTATTGAACTATTGATAAATCTATTTTCTTTTTTTTTGGATTCCTTTCGTGATGTTCGTGACTTTCGTGGTTCAGAATCCCTTGACCTTTCTGGAAAAAATAACCCATCTTTTTTATTGCGCCAACAAATTCCATGATACATAACTAACTTAATATCGGATCAATATTTTTTTCTGTATTCGCCCATAATAAGCATTATTTCTATATCATTTCACTTATCATTTTCTTCTTGACAAAAACTTTTTCCCGCATTATATTAAATTAAAATGTTGATTCCCGATGCGGTCTCGCGTCGGGAACTATATCCCCATCATGCTGTTATAGGCTATACATCATCTTTATTCGCAACAGAACGGAATTATCGCCAACCTCGATTAGCTCTGATGTGCGCAACGGGTTCAGTTATCGCCTGTCCGCTGCGCGATAGGGCTGGCGGCTCTCCGAACTCCGGGCGGGATGGGATGATGGCCGGCGTCATCATGGCATTCCCGCATCGAGCAACTATACAAACCAAGGAGAAAGAATATGCTTTCCGCGCAAAAATCCCACTCGATCAGTTCCGCGGCGGCCCTGTTGACCGCGCTATGGCTGCTGGTTTTCGCGCCGCTTCACGGGCAGGGATATGTGGTCGATTTAACGTTCAATGGCGGAGTCTCCGGATTGACAACCAGCGATGAGATAGAGGATATAGCCCTGCAAAACGACGGGAAAATCCTGATTGGCGGCAGTTTCTCTCTTTACGGCGGCGCCGACTGCCCCGACCGCCTGATTCGGCTCAACAGCGACGGCGCGTGGGACAACACCTTCAACGCTGGCGGTTCTGGTTTTAACGGCGCCGTTCAGGATATCGAAATTCAAAGCGACGGAAAAATCCTGGTAGGAGGCAATTTCACACAATACAACGGCGTGAGCGCCCCATATCTGGCGCGGTTGAACAGCGACGGCACCCGCGACGAGAATTTCAATGCCACCTCGCCCGGCGTCTATCGCGCCGGATTTGACGAACGAATTACCAAAGCGATCGAACTTCCCGACCAAAAAATCATTGTCTGTGGCATGTTCCAAAATTACAACGGAGAAAATTGCCCCGATTGTTTTCTGCGCTTGAACTCCGACGGCACGCGCGATGGTGCCTACAATCCGGGCGATGCGACGGGGTTTGGGGGAACGATCGCGTTCAATTGCGCGGTTCAGCCGGATGGAAAATACCTGGTCGCGGGTCAGATAACCAACTACAAGGGCGCCGACTGTCCCGATGGTCTGGCGCGGCTGAACAGCGACGGATCGCTCGACAATACGTTCAATCCCGGCGGCTCAGGTTTCAACTCATCCATCCAAAGTACCATGTACGGACTGACCGTTCTCGCGGACGGCAAAATTCTGGTGGGCGGTCCTTATACGCAATACAACGGCGCGAATTGTCCCACAGGCCTCACCCGGCTGACCTCGACCGGGGCCATCGACGCCACATTCAACACCGACGCTATAGGGACTCAATATTTTTCGCACAAAGCGCTCGGCGATAATAAAATACTGCTTTTTATCGGCGGACTGAATACCTATAAGGGCGTTAGCGCGCCCAACCATATCGTGCGCGTCAACGCTGATGCCAGCCTGGATATCGTATTGGGTGAAAACAATATGGAATCACCGAACTGTTATCGATTCGCGGAACAGAGCGACGGTGGATATCTATTTGCCGGGTTATTCGATAATTTCGATGGAACGGTGTATCATGCGCTGGCGCGCATGGTTCCCGCGCGGGCGGAAATCGCGGTCAGTGGCAACGGACAAGTGATTGGCAACGGCGACAATACGCCTTCGGTCGCTGATTTTACCGATTTCGGCAATCTGGATGTGGGCGCCTCGCTGGAACGTACCTTTACCATCGCCAACAGCGGTTCGATCGCCCTTAACCTGAGCGGAACGCCCAAGGTAGCGGTAAGCGGGGCGCATCCCGGCGATTTCGTCGTGACCGCGCAACCGGTATCGCCGGTTGCGGCCTGGAACGGCGGCGCCACCTTCACCGTCCGCTTCGCGCCCCTGGCCGGCGGCGTCCGCTCGGCCACCTTGAGCATCGCCAACAACGACAGCGACGAAAACCCCTACACTTCCGCCATCGGCGCCACCAGCGCCGTCGGTAACGGCCAAATCATCGCGGTCTATGTGGAAAACGCCTCCAATCGCGGCATCCTATACTGGCCATACAACGCCAACGACGAAACCATCGGCGCTCCCGGGACGATCAATCTGTCCGAGGGCGGCAGTTTAGGCCGGGGACTTTTTCGTTCAATATCGCCGCTCTGAACGTCAACAGCCGCTACAGCGCGCGCGCCCATGCTGCCAACAGCGTCGGCGTCGCCTATGGCGCCCGCGACGATTTCTGGACCCTGGCCCAGGCGCCCGGAACGCCTACGGTCAATAACCCGACTCCGACTACCCTCGATCTGGCTTTCGCCGCGGACGGGAATCCCACCACTACTGAATACCGGATCGAAGAAACCGGGAGCGGCCAATATGTCCAGGCCGACGGCACGTTGGGCGCCGGAGCGGTTTGGCGCTCCCTGAGCGCCTGGGGGGCGCCGGTGGTCGTTCAGGAACTGGCCAATGGCGCGTCCTATTCTTTTCGCGTCCAGGCGCGTAACGGCGCGAACGCGGAAACAGCGATCAGCGGCGTCGCGTCGGATACGACCATCGGTTTTCCGGAAGTCACCACCGGCGCCACCGACGGCATCACCGCCACCGCCGCCGACGGTCATGGCGAAATCACCGCCGTCACCGGCGCCAACGCCACCCATCGCGGCATCCTCTACTGGGAATACGCCGGAGACGTGAATCTTCTCAAAAACGATCCGCTGGTCACTACGTTGGAAGATGGACCCGGCGATTATGGAGTCGGCGCCTTCACCCGGAATCTCAACGGACTGGACGTAAACGGCCATTACAGCCTGCGCGCCTATGCTACCAGCGACGCGGGGGACAGCTATGGCGCCCGCGACGATTTCTGGACCCTGGCCAACACGCCCAGCGCGCCCCTCCTCGGCAATCTTCAGCGGCGTTCCTTGAGCGTGAGCCTGCAAACCAACGGCAACCCGCCGCCCACGGAATTCCGCATCCGTGAAACCCACAGCGGCTAATTTGTCCAGCCCAACGGCGCCCTGGCTCCCGGCGAGGTCTGGCAAACCGCCGCTCAGTGGGCATCGCCCCTGACGCTGACCGGTCTGACGCCCAATACCGCATACCGCTTCGAAACGGTCGCCCGCAACGGCGAACTGACTGAAACCGCGGCCAGT
>CAZWDO010000035.1:25115-27200 GCA_964632485.1 uncultured bacterium | reverse complement strand
AATCATTTCCTCTCCTCTTGTCAAGTCCTTTTTTACTCTTTCTTAACCTTTTTTTAATTTATTCCTGACAAATCTCCTTTAACTTTTTGTATCTCTTCATATTAATTTTTTTATTTTTTTTATCAATCATCGAAACATTTGTCTCTATTTATTAGTTTAACCCCTATGCAAAGGAGTTTGTCATGAAATTACCTACCCTTTTCCGTGTTTTACCCTTTTTTTTACTACTTTTTATCTATTACTCAAGTCCAGCCAAGGAGGACTCTTCTATGATTTATAATCCTTTAATACCCCAGGATGAGCGCATTTTACTTCAAAAAGCCACCGAAGCGCCATTCACAGGCCTCTATAATCAGCATTTCCAAGCCGGCACCTATATCTGTAAACAATGCAATGCGCCCCTTTTTTATTCAGATCACAAATTCCCGACCTCTTGCGGTTGGCCTGGTTTCGATGATGCAATTCCGGGAGCGGTACGCGAGCAAACTGACGGAGACGGCCATCGAACCGAGATTTTGTGCGCCAATTGCAAAGGCCACCTAGGACATGTTTTCCGTGGGGAACAGCTCACAAATAAAAATTTGCGCCACTGTGTCAATTCGCTCGCGCTCCACTTCATCCCCCATCACCTCGATCATGCGCCCCAACGCGCGCTGTTCGCCGCCGGATGCTTCTGGGGCGTCGAATTCTATTTCCAAAAAACAACCGGAGTTCTGGACACCCAGGTCGGATATACCGGCGGAAAGCTCGAAAACCCTTCCTATAAAGATGTATGCTCTAAAACAACTGGACACGCCGAAGCCCTGGAAGTTTATTTCGACCCCCAATTTATCAGCTATGAATCGCTCGTCAAGCTATTCTTTGAAATTCATGATTTCACTCAAATCAACCGACAGGGTCCCGATATCGGAGAACAATACCGTTCAGCCATCTTTTATCTTGATCCCCATCAAAAGCTAATTGCCCAAAAGATTAGCGACCAGCTTACCGATCATGGTTACAAAGTTGCAACACTCATCGAGCCCGCTTACCCTTTTTATCCGGCGGAAGAATACCATCAAAATTATTATGAAAATAAGGGAACTACTCCCTATTGCCACATCCGCAAGTCACTATTTAAATAACTTTGATAGCCAGCGTATCGTCAAATCCCTTATCCCCTATTTGCTATCACTATTAATCCTTTTTTTTTGACACCATAGTAATTTGGGTGATTCTCCTTTTAATATTTAAACTGAAAATTGCAAGTCACATATCATAAACCATGAAAACTCAGCAATTAAAATAATCTTCTGTGAGGTCTTGAGTAGAGCGATACGGAATCCGATCAGAACATTCTGATTGAATATTGGGCAATAAATTGTCGATTCAATACTTAGTCATAAGCAATTTTCAGGTTTAAAATAATGATTCGGCTTTCTCCAAAATGGCTTGACTTTCAGGCAATTTTTTTTTATTATTGGATAAGAAATCAGAAGAACTCTATTCATACAATAGGGATAAGCTGATAAACTACCCATACGATCAAGGTAAGTCCCAAATATTAGCAGGCTAACTGGAAAATGGAAATGGGAACCGATACGTATCAACCTACAAAAAAAGGAAGAGTGTGCCTGAAAAATCGATAAGACCCAAAGCGATTGAGGTCATTGATATCATGACTCTGATATATAATTCCATTATAATCATGCTTATTTTATTTTTTGGAGACAAGGTTCAGCATCATTGGGAGCTCTTGATCCTTCATCTATCGATTATCGTCCTGACCGTCGGAATAGTTGTGATAAACCGAATCCGTCCGTTACAATGGCTGACCTTTATTCATAACTGGTCAGCGCTTGTTTATATGTATATTTATTATTTAGAAACAATCTATTTTAAGAGCATATTATTCCCGGCGGATATCGATCCATTTCTGGCGAAATTGGAAGAATGGCTTTTTAAGAGTCAGCCATCTCTGAATTTTTATAATTGGTGTCCAGCGTTGGGGTGCCGTGAATTAATGTCTTTCTTTTATCTGGGACATTATTACCTCGGAGTTGTCATTGCCATTCACTATTATAAACGCCAGCGCCAGGAATTCAT
>CAZWDO010000035.1:0-25100 GCA_964632485.1 uncultured bacterium | reverse complement strand
GCTTTGTCTGGGTGATACTGGGTACGTTTATGGTATGCTATCTTTTTTTCAATTTAGTGCCCAGCGCAGGACCACAATTTTATTTTGATGCGTCCATATTCAAGGAAACCGGTGGTTTTTTCTACCAAATTCTAGGTTATATCGAAAACAATATTGAGATACCCAGTGGCGCCTTTCCCAGTTCTCATGTCGCAATTGAGACATTAGTCCTCCTCTATGCGCTTTTCCGGCTGAAAGATGCCTGGCGCTGGGCATTGTGCATTAACTGCCTGGGTTTGTTTGTTTCGACCGTTTACATCCGCGCTCATTATCTAATTGATGTTATTGCCGGTATCGCTACAGGGGTCATTTGTTATTATGTGTTCGGAAAATTTGGCCGACGATGGATTCATTATCCCCATTGACGGGGAACTGGACCTGCATCAATTCAATCCCCGAGATGCTATTCCAGTAGTGGAATCCTATTTAGAAGCATGTCGGCGCGAGGGAATTTTTCATATTCGCATCATTACCGGTAAGGGAAAAGGCGTGCAAAAAGCGCTGGTTTTGAAAAAACTGAATCAACTCCCAGGAATAGAAGAAATTCATGAAGCCCCTCCCTTTTCGGGAGGTTGGGGCGCTCTTGAAATAGTACTAACCCAACCAGAATAAACGAGGTTGTATGTTAAAACGATCCAAAGAATTGACTATCGAGCTGATATTGATAGTTTTCGGCGCCAATTTATACGCCTTAGCTATGGTACTTTTTTTTATACCCCACAAAATTTCACCTGGTGGTGTCAGCGGATTATCCATGATTGCGCATTACCTGTTCGGATCCCCGGTAGGTTTAGTCGGGCTAACACTCAATATCCCTCTGTTTATTCTGGGAATCTATTTAATCGGTAAAACATTTGGAGTTCGAACCTTTGTCGGGTTTATGACCAGTTCTCTCTTCACCGATTTTTATCAGGAAATAGTCAAACTCCCCTCATTGACCGATGATATTATGCTGGCAACGATTTACGGATCCGTTTTAATCGGTGTCGGTTTAGGCATTATTTTCCGCCAACGGGGAACAACCGGGGGTTCGGATATTATCGCGCAAATTGTATATAAATACTTGCAAATCAAACCCGGGACAACCTTTCTGGTAATCGACGGCGCTGTGGCGCTTCTTTTTGCCGTTATTTTCAAAAACATTGACCTTTCGCTTTATGCCATTGTCGGGCTGTTCATTTCCGGTAAAATTATCAATACGATCATCGAAGGCTGGAATTATGCCGCATCTGTTTTTATTATCAGCCATCAGATTGAACAGATCACTGGACGAATCATTGTTGAAATGGGCCGGGGCGGAACTGTAATCCATGGTGAGGGTATGTATACTCATCAGGACCGGCCGATTTTATATTGCGTCATTGCCATCAAAGAGATCAGTAAACTCAAGCATATTGTGCAGGAAATTGATAAAGATGCATTCGTTATTATTAATGAAGTTCATGAAGTATTGGGAGAAGGTTTTCGCCCCCGAATATAGACGGTTCTCCATAGTAAGGAGTAACCGTGTTTAAAGAAACTTTTTTACTGCCGAATAGTTTAATTCCTATCACAAGGTACCAGAGAGGATATATTAATGAACCTACCATATAGAGAATTTAATGCCACACTTCATCGGTTTTATAGGCGCTATTTAACCCTGACCTTATATTATGATTTTTTATTAGTGGCGGGGTTATGGCTGATTTTGATGCAAGCGCTCGGATTTCTGGATTTTCATTTCATCTGGCCCGCAACGGGGAAATGGTTGAGCGCGGGGCTATGGTGGTTATTATTATGCTATTTGCTTTATCACCGCTTTTTTATTCCTTTTGGCGCCAAATATCGCTTCAGAGGATTTTTAATACAGGCCGAGAAGCAGTACTCGGATCACCACAATTTTCTCCAAAACAGTTATGATTTACCCAGAGAATATCCTGGGACTGATGAGAAACTCACCCAACTATTAATTCAACGCACTCAGCAGAAACTGGCAGATTTTTCACCCAGAGTTTTAATTCCCGCCCTATTCCGAAAAAGTTATGGGTGGATTTTTTTAACCGGATTGCTTTTATTTTTGATTCCACTTATATTTATTGATGATTTTGGAATTCATTATCAGCGGATACTCGCCCCCTGGAATCAAAATCTAATCCCGCGTTCCGAACTGTTTAGAGTGACTCCGGGGGATACGACAATACTTAAAAACAGTACAATCCGTATCCGCGCTATCAGCCATTCTCCACAGGCAGACATGTTTTGGCTCGATTATAAACCGGCGCAGTCTGAAACCTTCCAATCGGAACGCATGACAAAAGATAGCGCCGAAATCTATTATTTCGATTTGAGGGCTTTGCGTCAGGATACTGAATACCGGGTTCGCAACCGATTTTCATCCAGCCGGACCTATCGGCTTTCCTTAACCGATTTCCCGGAAATAAGCTCTATCACTTTCGAAATCATTCCTCCAGCCTATACACAACAAACCAAGCAGATACTTCACGATGTGGGAGGAGATTTGATTGCGCTTAAAGGCAGTATTATTCACTTTGAATTGGTTCCTACAAAACCCTTAAAAGAAGCGCAACTGGTTTTCAACGATTCATCAATCAGCAAGTTAATGATCGCGGATATGCGGATTACCGGGGAACTTGATGCGCGGATCAATGGTTCCTTTTATTACAATTTCATTGATACCCATGATCTTCGGACTCCCAATCCCGTTCGCTATTATTTAAATATTCAACCCGATCTCTATCCGATGGTACGCTTGATCTTTCCCGGCAGGGATATCGATTTGACCGAAGAGATGATCGTACCCATCCAGGTTTTCGCGTCCGACGATTACGGACTCAGTCAATTGGAACTCCATTACTGGTTGAATGACCGGAATGAGCAGACCGCTCGTATTTCCATCCCGCTTAAATCCGGAGAAAAAGAGACAGTCAGTGGATTTGTCTGGGATTTGCGCCCGGAGAATCTCATGGTTGAAGATGTTGTCTCATACTATATCTGCGCATTTGACAATGATCGGATTAGCGGACCTAAAAAAAGTATGACTCAGGTTTATACCCTGCGTTTCCCCTCAGTTTTTGAAATAATGGCGGAAATTGAGAAAGCTCAGGAAGAAAATATTACGGCAATGGAGAAAAACTACCGGGATATGGAACGTATGCAAAAACAGCTCGATGAGTACCAGCAAGCGCTGAAAAAGGAAAACCAGTTATCCTGGGAACAGCAGCAAGACATTATGAACCAAGTGGACCGACTCCAGGAAAAAGCAGGTGAAACGCAAAAAGCCACAGAAAATATAGAGGAATTGATCCAAAAAATGGAAGAAAACCAGACATTGACTGAACAGACAATGACAAAGATGAAAGAGATTGAAAAAATATTAAAGGAAATCGATCCGCAACGTCTGCAAAAACTTTTGGATCAAATGAAACAAAACATGAACGATCCGCAAAAAATGCAACAGGCGCTGGAAAACCTTCGCAAAGATCAACAAGATTTTATGCAGAAACTGGATCGCACCTTAGCGCTCTTAAAAAAGATGCAAGCTGAACAAAAACTGAGCGAAATGGAAAAAAAGCTCGATGCAATGGAAAAATCGCAAGCTCAAATCGAAGAAAAACTCAAGAAGGAAAGCGAAAATTCCAACCCACCATCCACTCCTCAGGATACTCGCCAGGATTTGCAAAAAAAACAGGAGCAATTGAAGGACCAGGCGCAAAACCTTAAGCAGGACATGAAAGATTTAGAGCAATTGCTGAAAGAAAGCAAAAGCCAATTTGAAAAAGAAGCCCAGAATTTACAAAAAGAGATGGATACCAAGCAAATGCAGCAACAAATGCAGGATATCCAGCAACAGATGCAAAACCAGCAGATGAAATCGGCGCAGAAGATGTCTCAGAAGTTAAGACAGGATATGAAAGAGATGAAAAATTCAATGAGTAAAATGCGCCAAAATATGGAAATGGCGGATATTATGCAATTGATGGCCAAACTGGAGCAGATGTACCAAAATCTCTTACATACCAGCGGTCAGCAAGAAGAATTGAACCAGCAGTTTGAACGGAACCGGAATGCCGCCGAAAACAATCCGAACCGCCAAAATCAGCAACAGGACGATATCTATCAAACAGTCCGCGAGACTACTGATTCCGTTATGTCCTGGTCTAAAGTGAGGACTGAAATTACCGGGCGATCCCTGCAAGCTTTAGGTATATCGATGATGGCCATGCAGGAAGCTCTAAATGAAAATGTCAAGTCTCAATCATTTCAACCCGGCCAAAATCCACAGCAAAGCATCCACCGCGCTCAACAGGCCCGTACCCTGGCTCTTGAAGCGATCAATCAGGCCGCGATGGAGATGTACCAGAATATTCAAAATATGCAGCAGTCTAAAAAGCAATGCTCAAATCCGATGCCCATGCCAATGGCGGGAATGCAGCAGATGTCATCCATGCAGCAGCAAATCAACCAGTCGCTACAGGAATTGATGAACCGCATGGGGATGGGTAATGGAAAGCTTTCCGTGCAACAACAGCAGCGTCTCAAACAGATGGCGTTGCAACAAAGCGAAATCGCCCGCCAACTACAGGAATATATGCAGCAAATGGAAGGGAAAGATGAACCGGGAATGGGCAGGATGAATCAAACCGTTGAAGATATGAAACAGAGCGCGCTGGATATGGAAAACCAGAAAATCGACCAGCCCCTGATGGAACGAAATCAACGCATTCTCTCCCGGATGCTCGATTCAGAAAAATCTCTCCGTGAACGGGAAATGAGTAAAAAAAGAAAAGCGGAGACTGGAATACCCCTGACAGCAGTATCTCCAGCAGAATTGTCCGAGCAGATACTGAACGATCAAAATCTACATAAATTAATGATACTACAAGCGCTTAAAGAAAAATATCCCGCAAGCTACGATCTACTCATCAAAAGCTATTTTAATCAACTGATGAACCATTTTCAAAATCAGACCCAATCCCCCGCCAGGAGCACACCATGAAAAGGATGATTGCTTTCATTATTATAAGTATTTCTCTGCAACTATCCCTGAAATCCCAACAGGCCACTACGGTTATCCGAATAGAGGATGGAGCCCTAACTCAATCCTTAGCCAATATCGATATATGGATAGCGGAAAAAGAATTTGAACGGGCGAAAAATGAAGCTGAAAAGCTATTGCTCAAAAAACCCAACAATCTTCGTTTAATCGACAAACTGGAAGAGATTTACATAGCGATGGGACAGCGCCAAAAAATTAGCGCGATGTATCAAAACATGATTAAACAAGCCCCCGCTCAGTTTTTCCCTTACCGGAAGCTGGCAGAATTTATTCGGACAGAGACCCCTCCCAAACCGGCGGGTCCGATCATTTTAGAATGGGCGCATAATACACAGGCTAATGATGATGAGATTCAGATGGCTTTTGAAAAGCTGGTGGGCTGGGGCGAAAGTGAAAGCGCGATTGAAATGATCGCCTATTTTAGGAAAAATCGTCAACGCCCTGCCCTGTTAGCCTTTGAGTTATCAAATCTTTACGATCTTGAAGGAGAGACTGAAAAAAGCATCGATGAGATTCTTCAGTTTTTAACTGACAAAAAGGAACCCCAAGTTCACTATAATCATCGACAGTTTTTAATCAACACTCTTCAGGATCGGTCGATCCAAAGCGCATCCTATTTTGAATATTTCAGAAACAAAACCAAAAAAAATAGCGCCGACAACAATGATTTGCGGTTACTCATCGCGAAAATCCAGTATTTGCGGGGCGAATTCAAGCAAGCATACACCCATTATCGGGAATTGGACCGCGAGCTGAACGCCAAAGGCCGAATTCTATACCAACTGGCCCGGCTTACATTGGAAGAGCGCGATTATGAACATGCGGTCGAAATACTCCATTCCTTAAACAATGAATATCATTTTGAAACTGCCACCGAGGTCGCCCGCTGTTACGAAGACCAGGGAATGATAGATTCCGCCGGGATATACTACCGTTACGCTATAATGCGCTCCTCATCGCCCCAAACCAGCAATGAGGCCCGATATCAGTTGGCGCGTTTATATTTAAATCTGAATCGCTACCCAGAGGCATTTTCCATGATCGATTCAATCGATATCCGCTATATTGATAAGCAAAACCAATGGCAAATTGAATGGCTAAAAGGTGAGTTACTACTACGACTGGGGCAGTTAGAAGAATCCCAGGCTTATTTTCATAAACTGCAAACCCAATATTTGCAGGATGCCGAAAAAATCGGTGATATTCTGTTTATCCTTGGAAAACTCGAGTTTTATCAGCAGCGCTATATCAACGCCATGCCTTATTTCAAACAGGTTTTATCACGCTACACTCGCGCTACGGCGTATAATGACCTCATTGACTGGCTGAGTATCATTGAAAAAATCGGCGACCAACTGGAGATGCTCGATCTTTTTGCTCAGGGTCAATTGGCTTTGGAACAGGCAAACTGGCGCCAAAGTGTGATTGTCTGGTTGAAATTCATCCAGGAGTATTCCGAATTTCCGGCGATACAGCAAATTTTCGTTCGATTAGTCAAATCGTGGCAAGGTGAAAATAATCCGGAGGAAATCGTCCACGCCGCGCGACAGGGAATTGATTTAGACCCTGAAACATTTAGCGCCATGTGGTTACACTATGCATGGGCATTAGCCTGCATCGATCAGAACCAATTTCAGGAAGCAGTCCCGCATTTGCAGATCATTCTCCGTTCATCGAACGGCATCGCCTTGAAAGCTCAAGTCCGCCATCTTTTAGAACAACTGCGACAAAAAGGTCTGGTGGAGTCATAATAGCTAAAATTAGTATTGACAAAACTAATAAATTTTATTATTTTAGGCTCTTTAATTGCCAAATTGGAAAGAACCAGAAGGAGAAACAAAATATGCTGAAATTGGTTTTCAGAACGATAGTCATTTTTACTATAAGCGGACTATTCATGGGTTGCAATCGTAAACCGGATCAATCAGAGATTATTATGCGTGGAAAAGAATTCACCGGTAATCTGATCAGCAATCAATATAAAGAGGCCTATGAATACCTGGACAGCTATATGACCGAAAAGTACACTCAGGATTTTATGCGCAATCAATGGGCGATAGCTATAAAGGAATTAGGTTCCTTCAAGCAAATGGGTGATATTTTATATGAAAAACAACAAGAGCTTCATATTGTGACCGTCCCATGCAATTTTGAGAAGAACACGCTTTTTGTGCGGCTGATGATAAAGGACAACCGTAAAATTGTTCAAGTGAACTTCGCTCCCAAAGAAAAACCGATCGCCTACGAGATTCCGGATTACATTAATAAAGAGAACTATCGGGAGATTAATTTGGAGATCGTTCACGAGGGATACCGTTTGCCGGCTATCATGACAATTCCCGTACAACCTGGAAACCCGGTTCCAGTAATATTATTGATTCCCGGTTCAGGGCCCCAGGATCGCGACCAATCGATAGGTCCCAATAAGATTTTCAAGGATTTGGCGCTGGGGCTGGCGCAAAATGGAATCGCCACCCTCCGCTATGATAAGCGTTCTTTTGTCTATGGCGGCGCCGTTTCCCGGACCAATCAATATACCATTCAGGAAGAATTAGTGGACGATGCCTTAGCCGCCGCTCGCTTGTTACGCACTCAGAAAAGTATCGATCCACAAAAAATTTTCCTTTTAGGCTTCAGCCTGGGAGGTCAGTTAATTCCCCGCATCACCGAACAGGATAATAAATTCGCCGGCTATATTCTAATGGCGGCCACATCTCGTCCGTTGGAAGACGTCCTTTGGGAGCAAATGAATTATGTCTGGGGTCAGGATATTAAAAATGCAGATCTCAACAAAAAACGCTTGGATACATTAAGGCAGCAAATTATTTTAGTCAAAAGCGACTCCCTGAACGCCTATACTCCCGCGACCAGGCTCCCTTTTCAGACACCTGCCTCCTATTGGCTGGATTTAAGGAATTACGATCCTCTGTCGCTTATCAAAAAAATAAACCAGCCGATCCTGGTCATTCAGGGTCGCCGCGATTATCAAACCATATTCTTAGACTATAAAGGATGGCAGGATGCCCTTGAAGGCAAAAAAACCGCCACTTTTATCAATTATCCTTCACTCAATCATTTGTTCATGGAAGGCGAAGGAATGAGCGTTCCGCAGGAATATATGGTTCCCGGCCACGTAAAAAAAGAAGTTATTACCGATATCGCTCAATGGCTCAAAAAAAATTAGCGCTGTAAAATAATATGCCACCGAATTTCATTGAAACAGTGTTTATGAGAGTATAAAAGCATGATCAGTTCCGCATTGAGCGCACTGAGCTATAGCAGTCAAACCCAGGATATTTGTTTGATATCCCAGGCGCTGTACCAGCATATTTCCACAATTTGAACAAACTGTATCGGATTTGCCGCGGATCGCTATATTACCCAAATAAACATAGGATAGATATTCTTTGGCAATCTCATAACAATTCATCAATAGTTTTTCGGAAGTCGCTGGCTGATGGGCCCGATAATTGGGATAATAGCGCGAAAAATGCAATGGGATGCGGGGATTCAACTCGGCAATCCATCGGCACATCGCCCTGATCATGGTTAAATCATCATTCCATCCCGGAATCACCAGATTAGTAATTTCCAGCCACGAACTCTGCGCGGCAATTTCCAGCGATTTTAATACCGGCGCCAGCGTAGCGGTCGTGTACTTACGATAAAATTCCTCCGAGAACCCTTTTAAATCGATATTCCAGGCATCGACCCAATGGCTGATTTCCTGCATGGCAGATTCCTGCGCATAACCATTGGAAACCATAGCAATTTTAAGGCCTTTTTCTCGCAACCTCGGCGCGCAATCTAAAATGAACTCAGCCCACATCAACGGCTCCGCATACGTAAAAGCGATGCCAACACTTTGATTGTCCAAAGCCTGCTGTATTAAAAGCTCAACATCAACCGTGCGGGTCGGATTGATGACTTGGGAAATTTGCCAGTTTTGGCAAAAAACACAATGTAAATTACAGGCATTCGGACCCAGAGAGAGAATATTTCTTCCCGGAAAAAAATGATAAAACGGTTTTTTTTCAACAGGATCCAAAGCAATCGAAACCGTTTGTCCATACGTCAAACTCATTAACTGACTATCCAGCACTTTTCTGGCCAGACACGTTCCCGTCTGTCCCTCACTTAAATGACAGTGACGCGGACACAACAAGCATTCGATACTATTGTCAAGTTCTCTCCAAAATCGCGCAATGCGCATTAAAATCCCTCCTGTTTCTTCTTAAAAGCCTGAAATTATCAACATTTTCAAGTAACGCGCTATCGTCAATGCGCCACACGCCAAACTCCTTACAAAAGATACCCAATATAAGCAATTGAGGTCCGCTTAAGTCATTCCTTCAGCCAGCTTGAATCTTTAAACGCTATCAAATCGGCATTAGATTTCATTTCCACTACTTTTTAAACAAATTGACCGCTGAGCCATCTCTGAATCTCAACTGATAAACAAAAAGTAATCTATAAACAATATAATACAAAGAAAATTACATGTCAATTTTTTTCTTGACATTCGGCTTTTTTTCTCTTATTATAAATTAATGACGATGAAACAGCAAAAGAAGCATCCAGCGCGTTATCGATTTTTTCAGCATACGGCGGATATCAGAATCAGAACCTATGGTCGCGATTTAGCGCAGGCTTTCAGCCATGTGATACCTGCACTGCAAAAGATATGGCTGGATCGGCATTGCAGCCGATCGCGCCGCGCTGAACTCCTGACACTGACGGCGTCCAATCCGGATATTTTGCTTTATCGGTACATTGAATCCTTTATCATTCGTTTAGATTGTGAGTATGAACTGCCTGTTAGAGCCAGAGATTGCGCTATTGAAAAAACTGAAACCGGCTATTCGTTACGGGCCACTATTGATTACGACCTAGCGGAACATTATCATTTTATCTCCGGCATCAAGGCCATCACCTACCATTTGATGAAAACAGAGATTCGTAACGATGGTAGCTGGTATACGCAATTTGTTTTAGATTTGTGAGGATATCTATGAAAAACTATACGATTCGTAAATTAGAAAATTTTCTATATGAAATTGAGAAGAATGAAACCATGAGAGTTCCTGTACGGATCTATGCCGACAGTATGTTATTCCAGGCGATAAAAGAAGACGCTGCTCTGGACCAGGGGTATCATGTCGCCTGCAGTTTGCCGGGGATTCGCAAATATGTGATCATGTGCCCGGACGCTCATCAGGGATACGGTTTCCCAATTGGAGGTGTCGCGGCTTTTAGCGCGGACAATGGGTGCATTACTCCGGGGGGAATCGGATTTGATATTAATTGTGGGGTACGTTTACTGGCGACAAATCTGATGATCGATGATTTGAAAAACAAAATTGAAGACCTGCTGTCCCGGTTGTTTAATAACGTACCCAGCGGAGTAGGCAAAGCTTCCCGGCTCAGATTATCCGATAAAGAAATGGATGATGTATTGAGCCTGGGCGCCAAATGGGCGCTGTCAAAAGGCTGGGGAACCGATGAGGATATGCTGTTAGCGGAAGAAGAGGGTTGCATGCGTTCAGCGCGCGCCGACAAGGTTTCAGCAACCGCCCGAAAACGGGGACGAGATCAATTGGGAACCCTGGGCAGCGGCAATCATTTTTTAGAAATACAAAAAGTGGCAGAAATCTATAATGCCGATATTGCGCGGGCATTTCACATTGAGCGGCCGGAACAAATCATGGTGTCGATACACTGTGGATCCCGTGGATTAGGACATCAGGTTTGTTCCGATTACATCCAACTGATGGAGGAGGCCTATCCGAAAATCCGCGCAGAACTTCCTGATAAAGACTTAATCTATGCGCCGATCGGTTCACCTCAGGCGTCTGACTATTATGCGGCCATGAGCGCTGCCGCCAATTTTGCCTGGGCCAACCGCCATATTATCGCGCATTGGGTCCGGGAAAGTTTTAACTCCATTTGGCACGGGAAAGTGGAATTGCAAGCCGTTTATGATGTCGCGCACAATATTGCGAAACTGGAGCAACTTCCGGTTGATGGTAAACAGGAGCAACTCTTTGTTCACCGGAAAGGGGCCACCCGTTCTTTTCCTGCCGGCCATCCAGCCATTCCAGAAATTTACCGCTCTGTCGGACAACCCGTTCTTATTCCCGGCAGTATGGGCACCTCTTCTTACATTCTGTGCGGAACGACCACCGCACTTGAAAACAGCTTCGGCTCTACCGCTCACGGCGCTGGACGCCGATTATCGCGTCATCAAGCCTTAAAACAGTTTCGCGGAGAAAAAATCAGATATGAACTAAATCAGCAGCAAATTTTTTTAAAAACCGCATCTCTTAAGGGCATAGCGGAAGAAGCCCCATTAGCCTATAAAGATATCGAGCGTGTTATTAATGTAACGTCTCAGGCAAATCTTGCCTTACCTGTTGCTCGTTTAATCCCTGTCGGTGTGATTAAAGGATAAAGGAATCAGTATGAAAAAAAATCCAATCGAAATCATCTTTGTTGCCACAGAATTCGCTCCCTATGCCCAATATGGCGGATTGGCGGATGTGATTGCCGGACTCCCGCGCGTTCTGGCGCAAATGGGCCATTCTGTTTCGATTTTTCTGCCTCATTATATGCAATTCCATACCGTTGATGAAAAAATCACGACGCTATATGACAATTTAAATGTGCCGATCCTCAATTACACACGGCCCTTAAAGATCAGCCGGCTCAACACCGAATCTTCCGTTGCCATCTATTTGCTGCATAACCATGACCTGTTCTCACGCCAGGGTCTCTATGGCGAGGATTACCGAGATTATCCGGACAATGCCGAACGATTTATTTTTTTTAATAAAGCCGTTTTAATTGCAATTAAAACCTTGGGAATCAATTGCGATATACTGCACGTTCACAATTGGCAGTGCGGTTTGATTCCCGTCTATCTGAAAAGCAATTTCCTCAATGATCCTTTTTGGGGCAACATCAAGACGCTCTATACCTTCCACAACGCCGCCTATCAGGGATTATTTTGGCATTTTGATATGCCGATGACCGGCCTGCCCTGGAAACTGTTCAATCCGGAACAACTGGAATATTTTGGAAAAATAAATTTTCATAAAGCAGGGATAATTTTTGCTGATGCGTTCAATACAGTTAGTTCCACTTACGCTAAGGAAATCCGTAACGAACCCTATGGCGCCGGTCTTGAAGGACTGTTCAGCAAATTCCAGGACCGGTTCAGAGGAATCTTAAATGGCGTTGATACGCAGATTTGGAATCCGATTAACGATCGTTTTCTACCGTCTGTTTTTTCAGCCGATGCATTAACGGCGAAAGGGAACTGTAAGACAGCCATTATGGAAAAGGCCGGATTACCACCTTCAACCAATCTACCCTTACTGATATTTCCCGGTAAATTCATTGAACGCAAAGGGATAGAAATTTTGCGCCCTCTAATTCCAGACCTGATGGCGCGCAATATCCCGCTGATTATTGCTGGCCGGGGACATCCCTCTTACGAACAATACT
Source organism: uncultured bacterium (assembly GCA_964632485.1). Classification (GTDB taxonomy): domain Bacteria; phylum JAGOEH01; class JAGOEH01; order JAGOEH01; family JAGOEH01; genus CAZWDO01. The sequence goes on along the minus strand of CAZWDO010000035.1, from coordinate 12,499 downwards.
TCACTGAAATAGCGGCAGAATATCCAGGCCGGCTCGCCGTTATTTTGCATGAAGAAACTGAAATACTTCACCAGCTTATCGCTGGAGGGGATATCCTTCTGATGCCCTCCAAGATTGAACCATCCGGATTAATTCAGATGGTTGGACAACTCTATGGCACTCTGCCGGTAGCGCACAAGACAGGCGGTTTGGTCGATTCGATTGCGCCGTTCCAAACTGAAGACGATGCAGAATCAGCCACTGGGTTTCTCTTTGAAGAGTATTCCAGTGACGCATTTAAACAATCCCTTGACCAGGCCATTGATATCTGGAAAAACCATCAGGATTTATGGCAAAAAATGATACGCGCTGCGATGTCACAAGATTATAGCTGGGAAAAACAAGCGCTGCAATATATAGACATATACCACACTATTTTATAGCAATCCCACAGGAAACAGATGGGAAGTTAAACCGCAAGGATGACACTGGTAAGTTTATAATTGAGCGGCCAGTCCAATACGGATACACCGCATGGGATGGCTGAGAGCCTTACTGTTTTCAAGCAAATCTAAAAAGACTAATTCCAAGTCGAATCCACCCGGAAGATGAAAACCGAGGGAACTGTTTAAAAATCCCCGACGGTAAGCCCGGGCAGCGGGATCATCATCATTCAATCCCGGACTATATTCCAAAGCCAGATAGACAATAGATCCGATTTCCTTATCCAGACCCACATAAAAATTAACGTCGTGGTCATCTTCGTCTTCCAAACTATAATTAATCCCGCCATGGACTCCCAAATTCCCTTTCAACAAAAAGTTTTTGGAGACGACGCAATAAAATCCGGTCGATTTAAACAGGTAGCGATCCTCACTATAGGAACCAATTCCCTGCGATTCATATCCGGCCGCAATTGCCGGACGATTGTATGTTTCGTCCAGGAAGCGGTATTTAATAGTGAAATCGACTTTTTGGTTCCAATTTACGGGTTTCTGCCCGATTAAATGATCACCGCCATAAGAAAATCCCAACGTCAGACGATGGATCAAACCAAACAATGTATAGGTCGTCATTCCGCCTTCGTCGTATAAAAAAAAGCGGCCACGGAACTGTTGCTTATTTAAAGTGCCGGCAGTTGGAAAACAAATTAAATCAAGGGGAGGTAAATTTTCCGCTCGCATAAGAAGGGGCGTGAAAATACTTATTAACGCTAATACTAAAAAAAAGTGTTTCATTTTATAGCTTCATGAGTTTAACAAAGAATATCTATCATTTTTAATCGCTGCGCTTTTTTGCGTAAAAGAAACCGTCCGGTATTTGTCCCGGACGGTTCTATCAACTATTCTTTGATTTTAATCTTACGATACCGGCTAAATCCGGACCCTGCGGGAACTAAATGACCCAGGATGACATTTTCCTTAAGTCCGATAAGATGATCGGTTTTTCCATTAACCGCGGCATCAGTGAGAACCCGTGTTGTTTCCTGAAAGGAGGCGGCTGAAATAAAACTGGTAGTAGTTAAAGAGGCGCGGGTGATCCCCAGCAATATGGGTTTGAATGTCGCTGGAGTACCGCCTTTTTTATGAATACGCTGATTTTCCTCAATGAGTTCCTGTTTATCAACGATATCATTTTCCAAAAAGCGGGTATCTCCGGAATCTTCGATCTGCATTTTACGCAACATCTGTCGGACGATAATTTCAAGATGTTTATCATTGATTTTAACACCTTGGAGACGATAGACTTCCTGAAATTGATTGACAAGGTATTCCTGGACTTTCTGGACACCCTGGATCGCGAGGATATCGTGAGGATTGATGGGGCCTTCACAAATCCGTTCACCCACCCGGATATAATCACCATCATGGATAAGTAAGTGTTTTCCTTGGGCGATTGAATACTGATGCTCCACGTTGTTTTCGTCGGTAACCGTTATTCTTCTCATACCCCGCGTGATTTTTCCATATTTAATCAAACCGTCCACTTCAGAAATAACGGCGGACTCTGTCGGGATACGCGCTTCAAAGAGTTCGGCAATTCGCGGAAGACCACCGGTGATATCACGGGTTTTAGAGGTCTCGCGCGGAATTTTACCGATTACGTCACCAACATAAACTTTTTCACCTTCGTTAACCAAAATGACAGTACCCGTAGGCAGGGCAAATTCGCGTTTACGGTTAGTATTTTCATTGAAAATTTCAATTCGCGGGTGTAAGGCTTTATCACGGGATTCAATAACAACCGTTCGTTTCTTTCCCCCGGTAATTTCGGAGGTTTCTTCATGAATAGAGACATTTTCGATAATATCGTAAAAGCGGATCACTCCTTCGATATCAGTAATCAAAGAGCTGGCATACGTATCCCATTCAAAAACGAGATCGCCTTCTTTAACGGTTTTTTCATGTTCGGCCATTAAAATTGAGCCGTGAGGGATATCAATTTTAAAAACTGGATTATTATCCGAATCGAGAATCTGCATTTCGCCTCGACGACTAATTACGACTTTTTGATTTTCCTTATTAGAAACATATTCTACATCTTTGAGGAAGATTTCACCCCCAAATTTTGCTGTCACTCGTGATTGCTGCAGAATCAAACTGGCAGTACCCCCGATATGAAACGTACGTAGCGTAAGCTGAGTACCTGGTTCGCCGATACTTTGAGCGGCGACAACCCCGACAGCTTCACCCAGTTCACCCATTTTACCCGTGGCCAGATTACGTCCATAGCATTGTCGGCATACTCCATGCTTTGCATCGCACGTAAGCACAGAACGGATTCGAACGATATCGATACCGGCCTTTTCGATACGAGCGGCGATTTCCTCAGTTATTTGCAAATTCGCTTCCAAAATAAGTTCATCGGTATAAGGATTAAAAACATCATCAAGGACGACCCGGCCGATAATACGTTCAGCCAGGGATTCGATAATATCTCCGCCTTCTTTTAAAGCGGACATTTCAATCCCGACAATGGTTCCACAATCCTCTTCAGTGATGATAACATCCTGGGCCACATCCACCAGACGTCGGGTAAGATACCCAGCATCAGCAGTTTTTAACGCAGTATCTGCCAAACCTTTACGAGCGCCGTGAGTCGATATGAAGTATTCGATAACGGTCAATCCTTCACGGAAATTGGCGATAATCGGGTTTTCAATAATTTCACCAATTTGACCGGTTATTTTCTTTTGAGGTTTGGTCATCAAACCGCGCATCCCCGCCAACTGACGAATCTGCTCTTTACTACCGCGGGCGCCGGAATCAGCCATCATAAATACTGGATTGAATCCATTCTGGTCGGCTTTCATTTTGTCAAACATAATTTCGCCGATCGTATTGGTCACATTTTGCCAAATATCAATGATTTTATTATAACGCTCACCGGCGGTAATGATTCCACGCTCATTCTCGCGCGACACTTCTTCAACACTCTGGGTCGAATGTTCAATAATTGCAGCTTTTTCTTCTGGCACCAGCAGATCGTCAATACCGATTGAGAGTCCGCTTCGGGTTGCATATTTATATCCGAGCTGTTTAAGATCGTCTAAAAACCGAGTGGTGGCGTGAATACCCAATTTACGATAAATTTTATCCACCAGCTCGCTGAGTTGTTTTTTATTGAGAAGATCGTTGATATACCCGATTTCTTTGGGTACAATTGAATTAAAAATTATTCGGCCCAAAGTAGTTTTAATCGGTTTTTCGCAATTATCCGGTTTGAACCAGACAACAGCGTGTAAATCGACGATATCATTAAATAACAGAGCTTCAGCTTCGTTGAAAGTCGAGATGAGCCGGTTACTGCCCTTGGCATTGCTACTGCCTTTGGTCAAATAATAGATACCGATAACCATATCCTGAGAAGGAACAGCCAGCGGTTTACCATGCGCGGGAGATAAGATATTATTCGAAGAAAGCATAAGAGTACCGGCTTCAATTTGCGCTTCAAAAGAGAGAGGAACATGCACGGCCATCTGATCGCCATCGAAATCGGCATTAAACGCGCTGCAAACCAAAGGATGGATACGAATGGCTTTACCCTCGATCAAACGCGGCATAAAAGCCTGGATACCCAGACGATGCAATGTGGGAGCGCGGTTTAACAAAACCGGATGGTTTTTGATAACCTGTTCCAGAATATCCCAAACTTTCGGATATTCTCGTTCCACCATTTTTTTAGCTGCTTTTAGAGTTGAGCATGAGCCGGAACTCAACAGTTCCCGTATAATAAATGGTTTAAAAAGCTCTAATGCCATTTTCTTAGGAAGACCGCATTCAAAAAGCCGCAAGTCGGGTCCAACTACGATAACGGAACGCCCCGAATAATCCACGCGTTTCCCCAGCAGGTTTTGCCGAAACCGTCCTGTTTTACCTTTGAGCATATCACTCAGCGATTTTAAAGGGCGGTTACCAGTAGAACCCCGGACCGCGTTGATGCGTTTCCCATTATCAAACAGGGCATCGACCGCTTCCTGCAGCATCCGTTTTTCGTTGCGCAAGATTACTTCAGGGGCTGGAATTTCCATCATTTTTTTCAATCGGTTATTGCGGTTGATCAAACGACGGTAAAGGTCATTGAGATCGGAGCTGGCAAAGCGTCCGCCTTCAAGAGGAACCAACGGACGAAGTTCCGGTGGCAGTACCGGAATCACTCGTAAAATCATCCAATTCGTCTGATTATCTGAATTGAGAAAAGCTTCTACGACTTGAAGACGTTTGAACGCCTCTTCACGGCGCTGCACCGAAGTTTCCACTTTAGCCTGGGTCCGCAATTTTGCGGAAAGTTCCTCAATATCAATCATTTCAAGCAAGCGTTGAATTGCGCCGGCGCCCATATTAGCTTCAATATGTTTTCCTTCGCGTTTCAACTTTAAGTAATCGTCTTCAGTGATCAACTCCATAAAAGCCAGGTCCGTATTGCCCGGATCAATTACGACATAAGACTCGTAGTAGATGACCCGTTCTAACTGTGGAATGCTCATATTCAACAAATAGCCGATACGGCTGGGATTACTTCTTAAATACCAGATATGGGAGACCGGAACAGCCAATTCGATATGTCCCATGCGTTCTCGTCGTACTTTTGACAAAGTCACTTCAACGCCGCACCGGTCGCAAATAACACCTTTATAGCGAATCCGCTTATACTTACCGCATGAACATTCCCAATCTTTAACCGGTCCGAAGATCTGTTCACAAAACAAACCCCCTTTTTCCGGTTTAAAGGTTCGGTAATTGATGGTCTCCGGTTTTGTTACTTCTCCATACGACCATTTCCGAATAGTTTCCGGTGAAGCGAGACTGATTCCGATCGACCGGAAATTACTGGGAGAGGTTTTTTTAGTGTCTAAATATTTAAACAAGGAGGGCCTCCTCGAAACTACTACTGTTAATTAGATGAAGAAGACGTATCTTCTTCCTCGACATTAATCTTGACATCCAGGGCAAGGGCCTGCAACTCTTTAATCAAACCGTTAAACGATTCAGGTACGCCGGGTTCACTTGGGTTTTCTCCTTTTACGATTGATTCGTAAATTTTGGACCGCCCGAGAACATCATCCGATTTAACTGTCAACATTTCCTGCAAACAATAAGCGGCGCCGTACGCTTCTAATGCCCAGACTTCCATTTCTCCCAGACGTTGTCCGCCGAATTGAGCTTTACCACCCAACGGTTGCTGGGTTACGAGAGAATAAGGGCCGATAGATCGCGCATGTATCTTATCGTCAACCATGTGATAGAGTTTTAGCATATACATATTGCCCACCGTAACCTTATCGCGGAAGGGTTCTCCGGTCAATCCGTCGAAAAGCAGAACTTTTCCGCCGGAAGGCAGACCAGCCTCTTCAAGCTTTTTCTTGACCTCATTAATACTGGCTCCATCAAATACCGGAGTTGCTATTTTCTTGTTCAACCGTGAAGCGGCCCAGCCCAAATGGGCTTCCAGCAACTGTCCGATATTCATTCGGGAAGGCACACCCAGGGGATTCAAAATCACATCGACATGGGTCCCATCCTGAAGAAACGGCATATCTTCATCCGGGACAATCCGCGCGACGACACCTTTGTTCCCATGCCGTCCAGCCATCTTATCGCCAACCTGAATTTTGCGTTTTTGAGCAATGTAAACTTTTACTAATTGGAGAATTCCGGGAGGTAATTCATCCTTACCGAGGATTTTTTCTTGTTCTGTTTTGTACTCTTCATGGAGTTGGATGATTGTCTTTTCTACTTCGTCATAGATTTCAATAACTTTATTGTTAATTTCTGGTTCCAGGGTAAGTCCATCAATTACGGATACGCTATCAAAATCGAATTCACTCAGCAGTTCTTTGGTTAATTTGGTATTTTTAGCCAAAATGACTTCTTCGGTTTCTTTATGAGTCAGTTCATTGCTCAATTTATTCAGGAGTATCTTTTTTACTTTATTATCGCGATACTGTTTAAGTTTTTTCAGATTGCGATCAATTTCCGCTTCCAGTTTTTTCAATTTCTCTCGTTCATCCTTATGGGAAAGATCGGAATGTTCACGCCGAGAAAATACTTTAGTGTCGATCACAATTCCTTCGACACCCGGCGGGACTCGCATGGAAGTATCTTTCACATCTCGGGCTTTTTCACCGAAAATGGCCCTGAGCAATTTTTCTTCTGGTGTTAGTTCGGTTTCTCCTTTAGGAGTGACCTTACCGACCAGAATATCGCCGGCTTTAACATAGGATCCAATTTTTACAATTCCATTTTTATCCAGATGAGAAAGAGAGAGTTCGCTGATGTTCGGCAATTCCCGGGTAATTTCCTCGCGGCCTCGTTTAGTATCCCGAACGTAAACTTTGTATTCGCTGATATGCACTGAGGTCAGAACATCTTCTCGCACCAGCCGTTCACTGAGAATGATGGCATCCTCGAAGTTATACCCATTCCAGGGCATCAACGCGACCATCACATTACGGCCGAGAGCTAATTCACCCATATCGGTCATGGAACCGTCAGCGATGATCTGGTCCTTATCAACCTGGTCGCCTGCGGACACGATCGGACGTTGACTAATGCAGGTATCCTGGTTGGTACGTTTAAATTTAGTCAAATCGTACACATCAAAAGGCAATTCGCTATGCGTTCCCTTTTTTTTACTTTTTTTCTCTATTTCAGGAGTGATAATGATTTTATTGCTGGAAACATATTCCACACGTCCGGAGCTGCGCGCTTTCAGGACGGACCCGCTGTCTCGCGCTACAACCCATTCCATACCGGTACCTACGATCGGGGATTCCGATTTGATCAAGGGAACGGCCTGCCGTTGCATGTTCGAACCCATCAATGCGCGGTTGGCATCATCATGTTCGAGGAAGGGAATCAATGCGGCGGCCACAGACACGATCTGTTTGGGGTTAAGATCAATAAAATCCACATCTTCGGCCTTAGTGATAATGAACTCACCGTTTTTTCGGGCGCGAATCGCATTGCCCGTCAGATATCCATCAATAACCGGCGCGTTGGCCTGGGCGATGATGAAACGCTCTTCTTCATGAGCGCTAAGATATACGATCTCATTAATCACTTGCCGATCCATAACCCGCCGATAGGGTGTTTCCAGAAATCCATATTTATTGACTTTAGTATAGACGCACATGGAAGAAATCAAACCGATATTCTGGCCTTCCGGAGTTTCAATAGGGCAAATACGGCCATAGTGCGTTTGATGCACATCGCGGACTTCAAATCCGGCTCGTTCTCGGGTTAATCCCCCGGGGCCCAAAGCTGAAAGACGCCGTTTGTGCGTCATTTCCGATAAGGGGTTGGTTTGATCCATAAACTGCGAAAGCTGACTGCTGCCAAAAAAAGTGTTCAACACGGAATTAATCGTGCGGGCGCTAATAAGGTCTTGCGGAGTGATTGTCGTAATGTCACCTAGGCTCATCTTTTCCCGAATAGTGCGCGCCATACGGGTAAAAGCCAATGTGAATTGAGCGCCGACAAGTTCACCCACTGAACGTACCCGGCGGTTGCCGAGATGGTCAATGTCATCCACATATCCCCGACCTTCCCATAAAAGAACCAAATACTTAATAACCGAAATTATATCATCGTTGGTAAGCGCATTCTGGTCTTCAGGGATATCGAGATCCAAACGGGTATTCAAACGAAAGCGGCCAACATCGCCCAAATCGTAACGTTTCGGATTAAAAAACATACGATGCATGAGTTCCTTCGCGGAATCAAGGTTAGCTGGATTACCCGGCCGGATAGTTGTGTAAAATTTATTTAAAGCTTCCTCGCTAGTCTGTGTGACATCTTTAAGGAATGTATTAAAAAATATGACCGCGGCGACTTGTTCCGACACATCCAAAACAGATATTTCATCAATATTTTCTTCTTTAATTCGTTTTAAAAGGGCATCGGTTAAATATTCCATCTCTTTCATAAAAATTATGCCATCTGACTGATAGAGAGGAGGAACCACGCAAAGATTCGAATAATTATCCGTAATGGCGGCTACTTTAACTTTTTTTAGCTGAAAGAAAATATCAAGGATATCATAATAGCTTTCAAATCCAATCGCGCGCAAAAAAGTTGCTAAATTAATTTTTTTAGTATTATCGATTAAAACTGTCGCATAGTCATTGCCATCAATGATGAATTCAAGCCATGATCCACGATGAGGAATAATTCGTCCATTAACAATACTTCTGCCACCTGTTTGGGAAATTTTATCAAAGACGACACCGGGGGAACGATGAAGCTGACTGATGATGACGCGTTCTGCGCCATTAATGATAAAAGTGCCTCGTTCGGTAATCAGGGGGAGTTCTCCCAAATAGACCTGCTGTTCTATGATATCCTTGACCTGAGGCTCCTTCGAAGCGTCTTCAAATTCATGAACGGTTAAACGCAGAGTCGCTTTGAGCGGAACTGAAAAAGACATATCACGTTCCTGGCATTCGTGAATGGTGTATTTGGGTTCACCGACCACATAATTCACGAAATCCAGAACAAAACGGTTATTGGGATCGCGTATGGGAAAAATACTGTGAAATACAGCCTGGAGACCGATCGTCTCCCGTTCCTCTGGAGCGATATCTTTCTGGAGGAATTCATTGTAGGAATCAATTTGAATTTCAATCAGATTGGGGACATCGATAACTTCAGGCAATTTGCCGAAATTGTGACGCATCAGATTGTGAGACATAAAGATACTATTCCCCTTTCAAATTGGTTTTTTTTAAAAAAGAAGTACCAGAGGATAGCCCCTGGTACTTGGAAAGGAAAAGCTCAACAAGAAAGATGTTTTTATTTAATTTCAACTGTAGCGCCAACTTCAGCAAGTTTCGCTTTCATGTCATCGGCTTCGGCCTTGCTGACATTTTCTTTAACAGTGGACGGAGCGCCGTCGACAACATCTTTGGCTTCTTTGAGGCCGAGACCTGTTAAAGCGCGAATCACTTTAATAACTTGCAGCTTTTGAGCGCCGACTTCTTTCAGCAATACATTGAATTCGGTTTTTTCCTCAACGACCGGAGCGGCGGCAACCGGAGCGGCGGCGGCAGCGGCAACCGGAGCGGCGGCCGTAATGCCAAATTTTTCTTCAATCGCTTTTACCAAATTCGCCAATTCAAGAATGTTCATTGTTTCTAAAAGTTCCAGAACTTTATTGGCATTATCGGTTAAGGTGATTTGTTGGTCAGACATCGTTATCCTCCAGAATTTCAGTTTTCTTGTTTTTCTGCCAATTGCTTAACAGCGCAGGCAAAACTGGTTAGCGGCTGGTTTATCATGCGAACGAAATTGGTTAGCGGAGCCATCAGAGTGCCCATAAACACTGCGATAAGTGTATTTTTATCGGGCAATTCCGCCAATGCTTCAACTTGCGACTGATCAATATACTGTTTCTCCAAAACCCCAAATTTAATTTTAAACTTGGCTTCAGTTTTGGCATATTCTTTTAAGACCTTAGCAAGTTTAACCGGATCACCTTTGACAAAGGCAACTCCGTTATTCTGACTAAAGCGGTCGGATAGATCGCCTAATCCACAGTTCTTTAAAGCGATTTGCGCCAGGGTATTTTTAACGACAACATACTCGACATTTTCAGCATGCAATTTATGCCGCAGAGTGTTGATCGAATTGACTTTAACCCCGGTAAAATCGGTGACCACAAAATTGTTGTCTTCGAAGAGGGCGTGGAACTCGGCAATCAATTCTTTTTTTTGATCTTTTCTCATTGCCTGCTCCTTACCTAATTCACGATCGAGGTGAAATCCACGCGGACTCCGGGACTCATGGTCGTGCTGATTACCATATTTTTGACATACTGTCCTTTTACGGTAGCGGGTTTAGCCGCCATCAGACTCTTGTAATAGGCTTCAATATTCTCAAGTAATCTGATGTCATCAAAAGACAACTTTCCGACAATTGAAGCGACATTACCTTGTTTGTCCGTACGAAACTCGATTTTACCAGCTTTAATTTCTTTGACTGTGCGCTCGATTTCAAAGGTTACCGTTCCTACTTTGGGATTAGGCATTAATCCACGGGGACCTAAAATTCGTCCCAATTTCGCTGCTTCACTCATGATGTCGGGAGTAGCGATCACGGCGTCGAAATCAATCCAACCGCCTTTGATCTTTTCGATCATTTCATCGCTGCCGACAAAATCAGCGCCGGCGTCCTGAGCTTCCTTGATCTTTTCGCCTTTAGCCAAGACCAGTACCCGGACGGCTTTGCCTATTCCATGTGGTAAAGAAACGGTGCCTCTGACTATCTGATCGGCATGTCGCGGATCGATATTCAAGCGAACAACGCATTCAACGGATTCATTGAACTTACTCGCTTTGAATTTTTTCAATACCGCCAGCGCCTCAGTCAGTGAATATCGCTTGTTCAAATCGAACATTTTAAGATTTTCACTGTAGCGTTTTGATAGTTTCATAGAAACACCTTCCACAAATGAGTTTAGTCAATTACTTCAACACCCATACTTCGGGCGGTACCGGCAATAATTTTTACCGCTGCAGACAAAGTATGCGCATTTAAATCTTCTTGCTTAATTTTAGCAATTTCTTCCAATTGGCTGAGGGATATTTTACCGACTTTATCGCGGTTGGGCACCCCTGCCCCTTTTTGTAGTCCCAGAGCGCGCTTAATTAATACAGCGGCGGGGGGTGATTTGGTGATAAAAGTAAAACTTTTATCAGCATATACCGTTATCACAACAGGTATAATCAACCCAGATTCTTTTTGCGTCCTCGCATTAAATGCCTTACAAAATTCCATGATGTTAACACCATGCTGCCCCAAGGCGGGTCCTACCGGGGGCGATGGGTTCGCGTTACCCGAAGGAATCTGCAACTTGATGTAACCGGTAATTTTCTTCGCCAAGGTTTCACCTCTCTTTTATTTATTCTCAGTTGTCACCTGCTCGAAATTCAATTCGACCGGTGTCGCTCTTCCGAAAATACGGACCATTACTCTGATTTTGTTCTTTTCCGGGTTTACATGATCCACAATACCCGTAAACGTTTTAAACGGACCATCCACAATTTTTACTTGTTCGCCCACATGATAGGGATATCGATCGCGACTGCTTTCCCGTTTTTCCTCAAGCTGCGCAACGAGACGATTGACTTCATTCTCCGTTAACGGCGCCGGCTTGTTTTTGGCTCCCAGGAAATTGGTAACACCGGGAATATTTAAAACAAAATGAATAATGTCCTCATCTTCAACCATTTGAATTAATAAATATGATGGAAAATATTTTTTCTGGACTTTTCGTTTTTTACCATTTTTGACTTCATAGCGCTCTTCAAACGGCAACAAAACCTGAAAAATCCGATTCTGCCATTCCGCTTTCTTCATCGCCTCTTCAATCATATTTTTAATTTTATTTTCCTGACCTGAATAGGTATGAATAGCAAACCATTGCGGAATCATTTCAGCCATTGTACTCCTCGTTCCTTACATGATCAGGAAAATTGCTTTTTCAAGAATCTTGTCGGCAATTAAAACAAAGATGGCCAAAACGATCGTCACAAAAATCACCACTCCGGTTGAGCCGACGACCTGTTCCTGTTTGGGCCAACTTACCATGTCAAACTCTTTACGGACTTCTCTAATGAATTTTTGGATCTTTTCCATCATAGTTAACAACTCCATCTACGACTTAAGTGGTTGGTAAAAAACAAAACAGGCCAGGAGGGATTCGAACCCCCAACATCCGGATTTGGAGTCCGGCGCTCTAGCCGTTAGAGCTACTGGCCTGTGTATTCAAAGCTTATTTTGTCTCTTTGTGTTTCGTATGCTTACGACAAAAGCGACAGAATTTTTTATGTTCCAGTTTTTCCTGGTGCTTCTTTTTATTTTTGGTAGTCGTGTAGTTTCGTCGTTTGCACTCCGTACACGCCAAGATTACTAAATCGCGCACTGTCTGTATCCTCTCTCAAAGAAGGTTTATTCAATAATCTCTGTAACCACACCGGCGCCAACCGTACGTCCGCCTTCGCGAATCGCGAAGCGCAATC
>CAZWDO010000034.1:5220-28466 GCA_964632485.1 uncultured bacterium | reverse complement strand
CCGCCATGGACGGCGGGCGTTCTTGGGGCGGGGTTAAGAAATGTATTTATCATCAGTTCATTTTCCTTTTCACTGTCTTGGCGCTCTGCCTTTCACACAACGGTTGGCGGTATGAAACGTTGGGGACTTCGAAACCACTTTCCTTCAGAAATACACCAAACTTCATGCGAGGCAGAAACTTAACTTAACAATTTCACCCCCAATGTTTTATACCGCGTGTTATGCGGTCGTTTTTCTTTCGTCAATGTGCCCATAGAAGTATGAAATCTTGTTTTCAATATCATCATAGGTTACAACTTGTTTTTTCTTGTTGAATTCGAAGTAGCTCAAAAGTCCAAAGTCACCTGAGCACATAGCTGTGTGTGCAAGTAAAACACTAGAAATAGTCAACATCCAATTTGCATTAACCATAAAAAACATAACTATCAATAAAGAAGTTATAATGATAAATGGAGCTAGTGCAACTACTTCAAATTCTTTCTTACTCGCCACAAACTTATCTGCCAACGCCATAAAGTAGAATTTTTTCAGGTTAGCGTCATACGAAGTATTTGTCGCACCTTGGGATTTGTATGCTAAAACGTGAATGTATTCGTGCAATGGGAGCAAGGCAAATGCAATTGCAAGTCCATATGAAAAATGAGTAAAACGGTCACCAAAACTATAGTTTGGTAAGTTGTAACCTTGCACAAAAAAGTATCCAACAAGTCCAAAAACAATGAAGTTACTTAGGTAATAAAACACTGAATATTTTGTCGGTTTTTTTATATAGCTCCTTATGAAAGGCACAAGTTCTTTATGTCCTAACTTATCAATCAGAACATAACCGTTTTCTGTTAATTCCTCTGGTCTAATTTTCATTTTTAGGGTGTCGTTTTAAAATGCCGCATAACGTCCGGCGAGTACCCGAAGTTGGCGACCTACGGGAGCCAATTTGGACGGAGGCCGAATTGCCGTAGTCGGGTACTCGCTGTTATCGGCTGGAGCTGGGTGATTATTTGCAACCTTAATCTACCGAAATCGTAATTACTAGCTTTTAAAATATTCCAGAATCATGAGACCTGCCGCTTCTCTTTATGAAAATAAAGTAAGAGCAACAGAATTACAACCGAAATAAGTGATGCTACCGCCGCTAACAGAAATGCAGGCCGGAAACTACCGTTTAAATCATAAAGAAGACTCCCACCCAATAGAGCCAGCGCACCAAGGCCGAAACCAGTAAATACCATGCCGTACTTTGTACCCAGGTTTCCGCTTCCCAAAACGGAAGCAGTAAAAGATGGAAACAGCCCAAGTATAACCGCGAAGGACCAACCAGTAACCGCAGAAACAACAATTAATAAAATAGCCGAAGAGGGCATTATCCCTAGAAGTAAAAGAAAAAGAAACTGAAAGATGCCAGAAACCAGCAAAATCTTTGAAAATCCAATCTTTTCTGAAAAAAAACCGGCAACGGGTCGACCAAATCCATTTACGGCAGAGAACACGGAAACCACGAGAGCGGCAAAAGGCGGGTCCGCATTAATCTCTATTCTTGCGAAAGATGGAAAAAGTCCTATGCTAAGAAATCCCCCGACTACGGAAAAGGCAAAGACAAACCATAGCATATAAAATTTCATGTTTCCCAATGTTTCTCTTGCTTTACTCAATGGTATAACAGGAACAACAATCTTTCCTTTGTTTTTATCCGGCATCAGAAATGATGCGGAAAACGAAAGGGCAAAAACTATAAGCCCCATCAGTGCCAGTATACTTGGGACACTCAGTCCAGTAATCAGCAGGTTGGCTTTGACCGGTGCGAGAAACACCGAGGCAAGGCCAAATCCCATTACGGCTACTGAAACAGCCAGAGATGTATTCTTATCAACATGAGAACGGATTGCGGGAGCGATAACCGAATATACACAGGCACAGCCGATTCCTCCCAGCAGCCCATGCGTCATTGGGAGCCACCAGGTATGACCAACGATCCCGACAAGCGATGCTAAAAGGTATGCGGGTAGAAACAAAATTGAGCCAACTCGAGCAATGAGCCGATAACCAAAACGATCTGCTGCCATCCCAGCGGGTAGCATGCACAGGGAAAAAACCAGCATGAAAACGGTAAAAGAAAAATTTGCCTCAAACTTGTTCCAGCCAAAAAGTTCCATCAGAGGAATTGTAAAAACACCCCATGAATAGGTTGCACCACCAGAAAAGGAAAGAAGAAATCCGCCAATTATTATTCCAAAATTTTTCAATTTTTATCCTCAATATCATATTGGTTATGTCAAAGCAAACCCAGCCCTTGCCGATAACGGTTGTATAAGTCTCAAAGTAGACATATTTTTACTTTAGCCTCGCTAAAAGGTAGACATAAACTCCAAATTTGGAAGTTTATGTCTACCTTTTACAGTTTTAAATGATCAATCGGACTATCTATTTTTTCAAGTCCCTTTTTTGTTACATGTGTATAAATCTCGGTTGTTTTTGAATTCTTGTGTCCTAGCAGTTCCTGAATATAACGTAAATCTGTACCATGTTCAAGCAGATGTGTCGCGAAACTATGCCTCAGAGTATGAACACTGGCATGTTTCTTTATTCCTGATTTCAACAATGCTGTCTGAAATATCTTTTGTACCGATTTACTGCTGTATTTCCCGCCTTTCTGTCCCTCAAACAGTATGGGCGCTATATCGTTTCATTTTCAGCATTTCAATATACTGATCCGGGATGCGTCCATCGATTGTTTTGTTTTTTTTATTTTCTATACTCGACTGATTTACTGATTGGCGGAACTCAAAAGTCTTGGTTCCACTAAAATCTATTCTATCACCGAACGATTTCATTAATATATTCATGTTTTCTGAAGTGTTGGAAATATGCCAAGCCTTTTCATGGGAATCCCAATATCGTCCCGGTATTGACCTGATTATATTAATCCAATCTTCACGATATCCGAATCTAACTATCAATTCTCGAATACCATCTTTCTGAATGCTCTGAATCTGGATACGATCAGGCATGCCCATTGCAGTTTGCTTTCGGTTAAATCTGCACTATCCTATATTGGTTCATCGGAAAACGGAGAACAAGTTTTTAATTATATAATAAAAAATGGATAACAAGTCAAGTACAAATTTAAACGAACCGGTTGATTTTATAATTTTCTCTTTTTTAACCGATTATGTCAGTTTGATATCGCGCCAGACGCTGTTTCATTTTATTTAACCATCTGATCAATTAATGTATAGCAAAACAAATTCATCATTCACCATTCTTTTAAGCATCGCTTTCTTCTCAAGCAGTACCTTGTTTATTTCAATCTTGCGGTTAAACTGTTTTTCTTTGCTTATCTTGCTTTCCAAAGCGCAATCTCTGCTTCCGGCGTTTTGATTTTATTATCGACATCGATTACCTCACTAAAACTGACTTTGCTTCGCGCTTCATCTCGGATAAAGGCTTTCACCAGTTTCTGATAGACTTTTTCAAGGTCTATCCCGGTAAAATTAAAGCTAATATCCTCATTCCAATCACAAAAATAGTAATTTTCCACGCTGATATCGGCTTTTAAAGTAATGCCGCAGGCGATATTATCTTCATAAACAAAGCGGTAGAGTATCTGATAGGGAATACTTTTATCGATGACCTTCAAGACATTCTTTGGTATCATCTGCTCTTTCAGCTCAATTTCAAAAATCTGTATTTCAGTAACCGCCTCTGTTTTGGCAATACCTATAGTGCTTTCTGCCAGCAAATATTCCCAGGTGATCTGTTGAATCTTATCGATAAACTCCTTCTGTAACTTGGCGTTCAGATTGGCTTTCTCGTAAAACTTGGTCCTGGCAATAAACTTGTTTACGTATGTTTCTCTTGGTAACTTCAGTTCATTCATAAATCACCTTTAGCCCAAGAAACACAAAAGAGCGCGAAAAATTCAGATGAAGAAATGGCGGAGCGGCATTGAAGGCGCGCTATCGAATATCAAACGACGATTTGAGCTGCGTCGATGCGTCTGGAAAGGACGGCAGCGGTTCGAGTCCAAGGTGTTGTGGAGTGTGATCGCCTGCAACCTCCGCGTGATATCGGCCATGCTCTTCAAGCCGATTCAACTGAGCTGATTTAGTTGAAGCGGACAACATCGATTAGAGGAAGCCGGGGATTGCAGGGCTAATGTTCTAACCTGACCATATTCTCTCAACTTTTGACTTTCCTTTATTTATGGCTTATTCAGCAAACTGACAAAATATTCTGGAAGGCAAACATTTTTCAACTCCAATGCTTTTTTGAAAAGCGGAGCTATTTGCTGGTCGCTAAATCCTGCAATTCCACATCCAATTCTGGTAACATAGAAAAAATTTTCTGAATGATTTTTAGCATAACTGATAAATTCATCTACATAAGGAGCTATCGTTTCTACACCTCCTTGCATAGTTGGAATAGCATAACTCTGACCTTGCAAACCGACTCCCTGCCCATATACAGCGCCAAATTTATTTAATGCTGTCCTTGCGGCTCCTCCTACGTGATGTCCAGCTAAGTTGCTCCCAAATACAAATATTTCACTTGGAGATAAAGAATCTATTTTCTCTGGAGTAAAAACCGGTCGATTAACTGAATTCTTGATTATATCAGTTTCAACTTCCTCGTCAGTTTTTCCAGAGCCAGTACTGTCAAACTTGACAAGCCGTGATTTTACCGCCTGAAAAAAGGCTACTTCATCTTTAACGTCCATAGCCTGTTCATGGGGTATCGCTATTGAAAAGGCTTGAGATAAGGCCGCTACTCCATCAATGTTTTTTTCCTTGCTCATGTTATTACTCCTCTGTTAATTGAAAAGGCTTGAGATAAGGCCGCTACTCCATCAATGTATCGTTTTCTTCCGTTTTCAAGACCCAGTATCAAGATACTTGATTGTTT
The DNA here is from genome assembly GCA_964632485.1 of uncultured bacterium. Lineage (GTDB taxonomy): Bacteria > JAGOEH01 > JAGOEH01 > JAGOEH01 > JAGOEH01 > CAZWDO01. The sequence continues at coordinate 23,567 of CAZWDO010000034.1, read as the reverse complement.
TATGAGGATAATTTGCAGTTATACTAGACACACTGGAATAAATAACTTCGCCAAGCTTGCATTCCTTCCAATCACTCATGCCAGCTTCACCTTCTTTCATTTCAAAACATCCTCATATACTCATCAAAAACAAAAACCCTGTTCCGCTGATACCCGGTTGTTTCCCGCAAAATTTTCATTTCAACAAATATCCGCACCAGTTCATTTGCTGCTTTAGGTGAAAGGGCCGTCATCTTCTGCGCGTCGCTGACACTGATTACCGGCTTCCTGAATAAATGATGAAAAAGCTCAAGAGCCTGTTTTGAACGTTTACCCATAATCATGATGTGCCCTTTTTCAATGCGCGCCTTCAGTTCAATTATTTTCCGAAGGGTTTCAACTGAATTTTCAGCCGTGACAATCACTCCGGTCAAAAAGAACCTGAGCCATTGGGCGAGATCGTTTTTCGGGATTTATATCTTTCTCGTCGATAAACGCTTCTTCGATGTTGGTCTGTGTTCCTTCAATCCGGCTTGAAACTACCGCTTCTTTAAAAATATGCATGATAATGAACATATCCGTATCCGGAACCAGACGGGAAAAGGAGTTTAATTCACCCAATTTGAAAGAAGCTTTCTCCAAAAAATCATTGATGCCTTCATCTGTCCATACAAATGAATGATTTATTTTTGGGGCAAAAAATACTGGTATTCAAGCCCTTTTTTGTAGCTGCCAGCCTTAAAATCCTTTATATTCATATTGTTCTCCAAAGTAAAAGACAATGTATTTTATTTTACTTAAATATAGAAAAGTAAAATAAGAAAATCTGTAATTTACTTTCATACCAGCTTCACCTTCTTGAGATTTTCCAGTATAAGCTTGTTCAACTCTGTTTCTTCCTTCAACTGCGCGTCGAACTCGGCTTTAAGGCTACTGAACCGATCATTAAAATTAAAATCGTCTTCGTCATCAGGAAGGCCAACATGTCTGCCCGGAGTCAGCGCATAATCCAGTTCTTTTACACGTTCGATACTGGCCGAATTGCAGAAGCCTTTGGTGTCCTGGTAATGGACACCCTCTCCCTGCCCTCTCCCAGAGGAAGAGGCGCTCTGCCTTTCGCCCAACGTTTGTGTATAATTGTTGTTCTTATACAGCCAAATTGGAGGGATATGAACAATTGTTTATATTTTTCTATAGCTGAATACAAATTACGGGTTTTATCCTATTCAATTGATGTCTAACCTTTTCCAACGCTGTCGCACCGTCAATGTAACGGCGTCATAAACTTCCCATGATTTCATTAAGATTATTATACATTGCCCAAGCTCATTTGTCAAGTTTTTTTTTTATTGTTAATAAAAATTAACGCGCCCGTTATCCTGCTGAAAAAAGGAGCAGTTTATGAAAAACGACCAAAACAAGCCCGAGAATGCAATCGATCCTCAATCCATTGTCATCGATCCGGAATTTGCGTTCCCGCTGCCTTCGCTTCGGAAGCGGAATTTAGCAGACTCGAAGAGTATATTTTAACCAACAGCATCTTGACTCCGTTAAATATATGGGCCAACTCCGAGAGCTATATTATCATTGACGGCCACAACCGCTACAAAATCGCCCGGCAGCATCATTTGCCTTTCGCCGGAATATGTAATACGACGACCGAAAACCGTCCCTGAAATCGGAAACGCTGTTCAGTCACCGCGCAGAAAATACTATTCACCGATCCCATCAGCCATTCACCGATTGGCTCTTGCCTTAGGCCATCCTATCAATTATTTTACCCTCGTTCACAACGAACTGATCCATTCAACCTGAGGAGGAACCCATGGTTAAGCTGTCTGTGATCGTCCATATTTTTTTAATCCTCTCCCTGGCAGGTCATTTCAATCCCTGTATCGGTAATACCCAGTCCGATTCATTGATTATCCGCGGACAAATCGTCGGTGAGGAGAATCAGCCGTTGGCCTATGCCAATATTTTTATTCAGGAAACCATGAACGGCGTGATGAGCGATGAGAACGGTCGATTTGAATTGGTTTGCCCAATCGATCCCATAAATTCCGGATGCACTTTACTATGCGCCTATATGGGTTATGAGTCCTTTTCAGAGCGATTAACGCCTTTAGCCGAAAGGATATTGGAACGCTCCATCCGTTTACGGGAGATTGTTTTCGAGTCCCAGCCGATGACGGTAACGGCTTCCTCGTTCATAACCGCGGATACCAACGGAGTAACTCTCAACTCATTGGAAATAGTGAGAACCCCCGGCGCGGCCGCAGACGTTTTCTGGGCGATTAAATCGTATCCTGGTTTACAGCAAGTGGATGAAGGCGCTGGACTTTTCGTGCGAGGCGGAGAAATGAGCGAAACAGTAATTTTGCTCGATGGCGCCCGGATATCCCATCCCTACAAATTTGAATCGCCCACCGGCGGTTTTTTCGGCGCGTTTACGCCATTCCTGCTTAAAGGCAGCTATTTTTCCAGCGGCGGTTACTCGGCGCGTTATGGCAATGCTCTTTCCGGCGTTCTCGCCATGGAATCCCTCGATTTACCCACAAAAACCCACTTCAGCCTGGGACTCGGATTGGCGGCTTTTTCCGCCATGGCGCGCGTCCCCCTGATCAACGACAAATTAGGGTTCTCTTTTTCCGGAAATCTCAGCCACACCGGCGCCCTTTTCCGCTTCAACCATTCCCGTCGAAGTTTTTCCAGTTTTCCGGCTTCAAGCGATGTCAATCTCAATCTGGTATTCAAACCGCATCCCAATCACCAGATCAAATTGTTTCTGTTCATGGAAAGCGATCAGGTGGGCGTCGCAGTGGATGATCCCGTACACAGCGGCGAATACGCGGGAAAAACCGTCAACCGGATAATCAACCTGGGTTATCGCGGACTTGCCGGCCGCTGGTTTATCGAAAGCAATCTCTGCTATGAACTGACCGAACAGCAAAAAAGTATGGCCGTCATGGAACTGGACCAGCATGACCGCTCGGGACAATTCACGATCCATGCTGAACGACGTCTGAGGTCAAAACTACTGTTCCGCGCCGGAGGAGGCGGTTGGCTGGAACAATCCCAAAATTACGGTCAGGTCCCCTATACGCAAAATGATCTGAATCCATTCGCCGCCGTCTATACTCTGAGTATTGATCATCATTCTTTCGATAGCTGGGGATTTAGCGAAATCGAATGGAAATTGAATCCAAAAGCGACGATTACGCCCGGCTTCCGACTTGAAACGACATATCCTGATCATCAATATCGCGCGGAACCCCGTCTGTCTGTAAATTACTCGATCGCGACGCGCTCAGTCTTCACGCTGGCCACCGGACTTTATCATCAATCCCCCGATCACTGGCTGACCGATCCCGATATCGGCAATCCCGATTTAGCGCCCGCAAAGGCTATCCACTACATTGCCGGATATTCCTATGCGCGAGATGACCGGATGCTGCGACTGGAAAGCTACTACAAAGATTACCGTCATTTACCTCTCGAATCTGAATCCGTCAATTACACTTCCGACGGCAATGGCCATGCCTGGGGAGTGGATGCATTTCTCAAAGAATCATTCGGCGCTCTTTCCACGCGCATTTCCTACAGCTACCTTCACGCCCGGCGGCGATGGCGGAACAGCCCCCACGCTACATCGCCCCTCTTCGATATCACACATAATCTGAATCTGGTGATCAATTACGATCTGAATGAAAACTGGAGTTTCGGCGGCGGATATCGCTATGCGACCGGGAAACCCTATAGCTCTTCACCCACTACCTATCATGATGACCGGGTGCCTGCCTATTCTAAAACCGATCTCACTATCCAGTACATCGTGAGTCTTTTTCCCGGCAACATGACTATTCTCTACCTGGCAATCGCCAATCTATTTAACCGCGACAACATACTCGACTACGCCTATTCAGACGATTACAGCCAACGAATTGCCGTCAAAAGCGCTTTTCGCCGATCCATCTATTTTGGCCTTGTGTTTAATCGCTGATTGTATTATATTTAAACCCGACACCGAGGAGAAAATTATGCAATACTATCTGGCGCTATTGATCAGTTTACTATCGATACTGATCGGACCATCCCGCATCAACGCTCAAAACCTTGATTCCTTAATTATTGCCGGGAAACAGGAACTCAACCTTGCGGTCAGGAAATGGCAAGAGACCGATTTATTGAAGGCCCGCGCTTATTTCGAACGATTAGCTACCGCACAGCCGAAGAGTGTCTGGGCCCATTATTACGTCGCGTTGGCCGATTATCGGCTGATTTCCTTTTATTTTACAAAAGAATCAGAAAAACAGAAAGAGAAGCATATTGATGATGCCATCGAGCGGTTAAAAAAAGCGATTGAGATCGATCCCGCTTGCAGCGAGGCGTACAGCCTGCTGGGGTCGGTTTATGGACAAAAAATTACCAACATGTTCAATGCTATGCTTTACGGTTCCAAATCGTCCGCTGCGATCGAGAATGGATTGAAACTTGAACCGGAGAATCCCCGCGCCTGGCTGATCGCCGGCATCAGCAGTTATTATAAGCCTGAAAGCTTTGGGGGTGGCGCCCCAAAAGCCTTAGAGCAACTGGAAACAGCCGTTCGCTATTTCAATACATGGCAAAGCGCCGGTCCCCAAATGCCCGAATGGGGCCACGATGAGGCCTATGCCTGGATGGGAATCGCGCATATAAAAACCAACCAATTAGAACAGGCGAACACGGATTTCCAAAAAGCGCTGGCGATCAATCCCCACAATGCCTGGGTTCTCCGACAACTCTTACCGGCATTGAAGAAAAAACAAGCCGAAACGACTCACCATTAAACTAAAAGTGTACAGGTTATGGCGCTGCTGATCCGCAATCGTCGCCTCATTGTGACCGCATTTTCCTTATGGACCTTTTGGATACTCTTCTATTCCTGGATCATGAGTCTTCAGGAAGGGATGTCATATTTGATCGCGTTGTTCAGCTCGGCGACCGTCAACTATCTCTATGCTCTCATGGGCATTCCCATCTGGTTCATCGCGCGCTTCATCCGTATGGGACGCTATCACTCCGCCCTTTTTTTCGGCGTTCATTTTTTCATTGCCATCGTGATTACCAGTTTCTGGCTCGGATGCTATCTCGGTTTATGGACGCTCATTTTCGGTCCCGAAATACTGAACGTCATTCATGTTCGTCGTTTCATCGGCTGGCAGTTTCTGGCGGGAATGCAGAACTATTTTTTCATTGCGGGATTCTATTATAGTTATATCCACTACAAAAATTACAGACAGAAAGAACTCGACGCGGCCGAGTTGAGGTCCCTCTCCCGGGACGCTGAATTGAAAGCCCTGAAACTGCAAATGAATCCCCATTTCCTTTTTAATGCGCTCAATTCAATTCACGCCTTGATTCCTACCCAGCCGGAAATTGCGCGGCGGATGCTGATCCGGTTGTCGGGATTATTGCATCTGAGCCTGAAAACCCGTGAGCAATTCGTGATCCCCTTGCGCGAAGAATTGCAACTGGCTGAATACTACCTGGAAATCGAAAATATACGTTTTGCCGATAAAATGCACATAGTGAAAACAATTGACGAGAGCATCCTGGATACGCCATTCCCGGCTTTATTCCTGCAGCCCTTGCTTGAAAATGCGGTGAAGCATGGCATTTCCAACAGCCGCCATGGAGGAGAAATCCAAATTCACTTGCATCGCCGCGGCGAGGCCATTGAAGGGGAAATCTCTAATCCACTGACAGCGGTTTCATCATCTCCGGAGGATTCAATCGAAAAAGCCGGCATCGGGCTGAGCAACATCCAGCAGCGGCTCCATTTACTGTATGGCGATCGTTCCCAACTTTCATTCCGGAAAATGACCGATAAATTTGAAGTCCGGTTCAAGATTCCCCTGAATCTGCCCGGCACTTCCCAAACGAAGGTAAACTAATGTTATGATCGGCGCCATCATAATCGACGATGAAAAATTAGCGCGGGATGTGATCCGGGAATATATAGGCGCATTTCCCGAGATTACTCTTTTGGCCGAATGTCGTGACGCCCATCAAGCCTGGCCGGCAATTCGAGAACTCAAACCCGATTTGATCTTTTTAGATATCCAAATGCCGGAGGTCAACGGGTTTGAACTCCTGAAAATGCTCGATACTAATCCCATAGTCATCTTTTCAACCGCCTTTGACCAATACGCCATTCGGGCGTTTGAGGTCAACGCCATAGATTACCTGCTGAAACCGTATGATCAGGAACGTTTCAATCAGGCCGTCCGCAAAGCGCTTAAATCGATCCGCAATCACTTGCATCAATCCGAAACACTGAATCGCCTGTTATCCGCTCTGCCGAATCAGACAGCTTATTTGAACCGGTTTTTTGTCAAAGAGGGTTCCAAAATTATCCTGATCTCGGTCGCGGATATTACGCTGTTGGAAGCTATGGACGATTATGTCCAGATTACGACTCAACAGGGACGGCATTTAGTCCAGCAATCCATGCATTATTTCGAATCCAGACTGGATCCCGGGCAATTCATCCGCATTCACCGCTCCTACCTGGTTCGTATCGAGGCGATTCAACAGATTTCGCTCACAGTTTCGGGCAGCGCTAAACTGCTGACCCTGAACGGACGGGAACTACCCGTCAGCCGCTCCGGATATCAGGTCTTGAAACGAATCCTTATATAACGCCTTGATTAATAACGCAATTCCCTTCATATCCTTCCGGGCTTGTCTGCCCCTATGGCTCGCGCCCGAAAACCATGGATAAAAGAATAGATGCCGGATCGGCGTTCGGCATGACTGAAAAGAAGCCCGGAATGGAAGTAGTGAGCGATTTGCGAGATGCGACCCCTCTAAATATTTTGCTTGCAATTTCCCTTTGATTGCGTATATTACCAATATGAAGAAACTCGGCATCGGCATCCAATCCTTTTCAAAATTGATCATCGAAGGATTCCTATATGTTGATAAAACTCAATTAATCTATCAACTGGTCACGTCCGCCGGATATTTTTTCCTCTCCCGTCCCCGGCGTTTCGGCAAATCCCTGCTGATTTCCACGCTCAAGGAGCTTTTCAGCGGCAACCGCGAACTGTTCCGCGATACCTGGATTTACAATAAAATGGATTGGCCGGCGCATCCGGTGATCCATATCGACTTCAGTCAGATTCAGTACCGGGAATTGGGATTGGAGACGGCCCTGCGCCGTTATTTGGATCAATTGGCGCGAGAAATGGGTTTGAACTTGGAGAATCCAGCCTATAGCGGGAAACTGGTCGATATGGTGAAAGAATTATCCCAAAAAGCCAAAGTTGTATTGCTGATTGATGAGTACGATAAACCGATTATTGACTACCTGACCGATATCGAACAAGCCGAGACCAACCGCGATATCCTGAAAAACTTCTATTCCGGCATTAAGGGACTCGACGATTATCTGCGCTTTGTCTTCGTGACCGGCGTTTCCAAGTTCAGCAAGGTCTCCATTTTCAGCGATCTGAACAATTTAGAAGACTTGACGCTGTTTCGGGGGGTGAGCCAACTGCTCGGATATACGGAAACGGAACTTGAGACGTATTTCGGCGGATACCTGAAACGTCTGGCCAAGGAAAGCGGATTGAGTTCGGAGGCGCTTTTAGACAAGATCCGGCAGTGGTACAACGGTTACAGTTGGGACGGTCGGCAGTTTGTTTACAATCCATTTTCGATTCTGAATCTGTTTCGCCAGATGGAGTTCAGGAATTTCTGGTTTACGACGGGCACACCAACGTTTCTGGTGGAGACGATTCGCGACCAGCGGATCGATGTGGAAAAGCTTTCGCGACTGGCAGTCAGCCAGGCTTTCTTCGACAAGTTCGAACTGCGGCGATTGGATATCTACTCCCTGCTTTATCAGACCGGCTACCTGACGATCAAAGAACACGACGCTGCCGCGGGACGCTATTATCTGTCCTATCCCAACGAAGAGGTGCGGATATCATTACTAAACAACCTGTTGGAAGTCTTCAGCCACCGGGTGCAGAGCGAGACCGGCGCCATGGTCTTTAGCATGGAAGACGCGTTGGAAGGCGGCGCTGTGGAAGGTTTCATCACGCAACTGCGCTCCCTGTTCGCCTCAATCCCGTATCAGATATTCATCGAGCACCTGGAATACTACTATCAATCGGTGATCTATATCGCGCTGAAACTGGTCGGAGTGAGATTGGCGTGCGAGGTACAGACGCACAAGGGCCGGATCGATGCCGTGATCGAGACGAAACAGCGCATATATGTCATCGAATTCAAAATGGGCTCGGCGGAGGAAGCCTTGAAGCAGATCGAGGAGAAAGGCTACGGCATCGCCTACCAGATGGACGGCCGGGAGGTAATTAAGCTCGGAATCGGCTTTTCACACGAGGCGCGCAATATTGCCGACTGGCTTGTCAACTGAATATTAAACAATAGAAAAAATATGGCGTTCAAGCAGATCAAACGGGTATGGCTTCAATTCCCCGAAGCCAAAATCAAATCCTCCGAAATTCATAAAATCCGCGGTTTTTTCAGCAATGAATTGCATCAATTTGATCTGCTCCACAACCATGATCCGGAAACGGGAAAAACACTCTATCGCTATGCAGCCATTCAATTCAAGATCATTGATGGAAAATTTTCTATTATCACCTTTGGAGATAAAGCAGTCGATATTTTTCGTTTGCTATTTCTGCAAACCGAGACGGCCTGGTTGGAAAAAAAACAAATCTACTTTTACAATCGTTCTTTGGATATTCAGTCCATACGCTTGGGAATGACGTCTGAAACGAATCTCTATGAATTCGGTTCTCCCTGGATCGCGCTCAACCAGGATAATTTCAATTTATTTCAGCAGATGAAATCTCAACAGGAACGGGAAGAAAAGCTCAAGGCGATCTTAATCAACAATATTATTTCCTTTTGCAAATTTGTCGAATATACCATTCCAGATCGGCTTGTGATAAAACTCAGCGTGAGACATATTCCGGTCAATTTAAAGGGAGAAAGTGTGTTGGGATTTCAGGGTCAATTTATGATCAACATGGAACTGCCCGATTATGTGGGATTAGGCAAAAGCCCCAGTCGCGGGTACGGTTGGATCCGCCGCATCATGTAATAATCAGTCACGCGCGCCAATCCACCCGAAATCCGGATGATAGTAACGCCTGAGCTGATCGAAGGGTACAATCCGGAATCCCCCGATTTCCAACAAATCATCGAAAGATTCCCTGGAGTTCAGATAGGGTGAAACGACGCAATTATAAAAATCCTGCCGAAACGAAAGAAAAACGTTTTGGCGCTCAAACCGATTTTCAATCTGCATCGATTGCTGAAACCGCGACAAAATGGAGCGGGCGTTGCCATCCAATTCGATAAAAACCGGCTGACTGGGAATATAGTCCTGAATGATCCTGAATTCGCGGAAAAGCTCACTATATTCCAACCTTTGCATTGCTTTGGCAACCAACGAACTCTTCGCGCTCGATCCCCGGCGTTCCAGTTCCCCGTAGTAACGCCTGACCCAGCTATGAATGTCCGATTCAGACCATACCGGGCGATCCAGCAGGATAGTACGAGTCGCATCCAGCATCAACGGCGAATAAATATATTGACAATCGGGTTTCCGCGCCCCATTTCTTTCTCTTGACAATTGAAAAATAAAGCAATCGCCGAACTCCAGATGAGCATTGCGATTGCAGCGGCCCGCCGCCTGCACCAATGAATCAAGTGGAGCCAAATCACGATAGACACTATCGAAATCCAGATCGACGCCAGCTTCCACCAATTGCGTGGAGACGACAATCAGGGGCGGCAAAGGACGCGTTCCCGCCCTTGCCTTAATACGCGCAAGACGTTCGCGGCGCTGGATGGGAACGATATTCGACGAAAGATAGATAATCTCCGCATGACTGAGAGTTTCGCTAACCATTTTAAAAAAACGGATACTGGCGTCGATTGTATTGAAAATAAAAAGACAGGTAGCGGGAAGTTGATCCCGAAAATTGTCAAGAAAATGGTTCATCACCGTTTCGAGATCGATGACCTCGAGTTTCTCTATGATATGTAGCCGATAGCGATTCCAGATATTGAAAAGTCGCTCCTGTTCTTCCTGGCCAAGCAATAAGCGGCAGGACCCTTTGGTCTGGGGAAACAACAAGGGCATGGTGGCGGACATCAGGATGATGCGGGTATGAAAGAGTCGGCAGAAACGCGGTAACAAATCCCGTATCAGAGACCAGTATTCGAACGGCAGGGATTGAATTTCATCTAAAATGACGACTGCATTTCCCATTTGATGAAATTTACGCAATTGCGCATTTGAACCGCTGATCAGGGAATGGAAAAGCTGCCAGAACGTAGTCAGAACAATCGGTTTTTCCCAATTTTCCACCAGCATTTCCGCCTGATCCGGCGTAAGCCGGGTTTCCTCATACTGCAAATCCGGTTCTGATAAATGATGATGAACCGTCACAAATTGCTCGTTTTCCAACTGATTGCTTTGCATTAATTGATTGACAACCAGGGCGGTCTGGTCGATAATCGAGGTGAAGGGTAAGGCATAAACAACTCGTCGCAGAGAAGGATCAGCCCGAGTCAGATCGAATGCCAGGTTAATGGCGGCCAAGGTCTTGCCGCTGCCGGTCGGGGCATTTAAAACATATATCATCTCTTCAGAACCGGCTTGTCGAAGCGATTCAAGACTCAGCGAATAGATCGACTCCCGCGCTCGGTTCATCGGCGTATCGTCTTGAACCGAAAAAGCTCTTTGTTTATGGGAATCCACCCATAGCCAGGATTCAGCCAGAGATGGAAATAGATAACGGGATCCGAAAACGACATCAGTTTTATCAGAATAAGTTAAAATGGAAAAAAACAGATTTGCCAAAAAATAGAGATCAAATCCATGATTTTTTTTATTAAATCTGTTAAATTTGAACACCCATTTCGCATTATATTTTCGAACGCTGTCGAAATCGGGTGGCGACTCATGTCCGAACAAAGCCCAGGGAATCGTTTTCCATTGCGATTCAACCAAATCCCATTCTTCATCCTCGATGACGCTCATTTGCAATTGCTCTTCGAGATTGCCGTGATGGCGACGCGCCACCACAAACGCTATCCACGCCATTATATCCGACCATTGGTCATCCGCGATGCTTTCATGAACTGCCCAGGCCGTATAGCAAGCCGAAATCAATGCGTGTTGCGTCAGTTTCCGATTTCCCTTATACTTTTTGCCTTCTATCGCGGCGCGCAAATAATCCTGAAAGAACGGCGTCGCTTTGCCCAGATCATGATAGAAAAGAATGTACGCTAAGCTGGAAGCAAGGCAATCACGGGATATAGGAAAACCGCTAACATCCAGCGCATTCAGGCATGAAAGCCCGATATCCCGTACCTGGCGGAGATGCGTCAGAAGAGGTTTATCGGGATGGGAAAGCGGCTCTTTGGTTTCAGTATTCAGGGCAATCATGTTATAACCGTCAAAACAAAACGATATTCAACGGTTGTTGTCCCAGTTGCAATTGATAATAGTTCAGGTTGCGCGCCTCGATCGCTCCACCGTTGGTTTCGATCAGAAAAAACTCCGAACTAAGCAGTATCCGATCGGGAGAAAGTTCGACGGGCAGATGGACGCGTTGAAAGCGCGAAGTGGGATTGAATAAAGCGATATCCTCACGGGACGATATCCGGTTCAAAGGAAGAATCGAATGCAGAGGAATCCATTGCCCCCCGCCGGTAACTTCAACCCCGTCAGCCATACCTCTCCATTGATAATTCAACAAGCATTCAGAGAGTCCCAGGGAAAGCGTATAGACATGGGTTCGGGTTTCAAGGGCATGGCTGAGACGTTCCAGTTCATGCTGATCGCTGCAATGAACAAATATCCGATAAGCGGCATCTTTCAGAAATTCGATCCGTGTGGGCGAATGGGGCGCTTTATGTGGATCCATGCGCGCGAAATGCCTGACATTTTTGGTATGAAGCAGATTTTCGCTGATATGCATTTTTTTGACGGGTTTCAGCAATTGAATCGCGCATCGCCATTCATGTTGTGCAAGGCGATGCAGATATTCCGTTTTATCATACCCGAACACAGCGCCGATCATACCCATCAATGCCGATTTCGGCGGAACCGGAAATGTCAGAGGCGATGTAGTGGTATAGGGTACTTTGAAATGTCCGTAATCTCCGTAAAGATCGACGACGACGATTTTCATGGATAATCCCCTTTAAAACCCGAACTCTTGCCACCAGTCGGGAATGGAAGACGACATTTTCAGCAGAGCATCGTTTTTATACCGGACATTTTTAATGCGATTCCGATTTGCATCGAGGATCGTGATCAATTGGGAAAGATCGAAACGGTAGTCAGCCGTGGAACGGATAGCCAGCGGATTTTCAACACCAGACAACGAAATCAGTTTATCCAGATCGCCCAGGAAAAAGCCCGATTCCTGATATTCCACTCGCAGCAGGAAACGAGGCGCCTGGCCGAATTTGGAGCGGCTGATCAGATTTTTAGTGCCCATCCACAGCGCCTCCATCAACAGATCGAGATCGGCCCGGGTCAGGCCAGTGGCTATGGCAGCCTTTTCATTGGCAATACCGTGAAACGCGATACAGGAATAGGGCAAAATATATTCTTCACGAAACGTTTTCTGCGTATTCCCAGGTTTTGATGCAAAAGCGCCGGTGCCTTTGATATAGAGCATTTCTACCGGATGCAGGGAGCGTCCCATTTTGAACTGTACCGGACCGGTGAAGGTATAACTTTTCTCGCCTGATTCGACGCTATCATCATCATCGCTTTTATTTTTTTTACTCTTTTTCCCTTCAAGCGGGATCACGCCTCCGAAAAGCCGCACATCGATACACTTTTTCAGGATATCATCCTTGCCCTTAAAATCCTTGGCGCGGGTTTTACCATCCTGGATGCCCGCTTCCGGATTGCCGGATTCCATGGCTATTTCGCGGATAAAAATATCTTTTTCACCCAATCCATCATACCCTTTATATTCATGAAGATAGTCGCGCGCCGTGCGTTTCAGCCGTACATCCGTAACAATATTAATGCGCGTTTCCTCATCGATGCGGGGTTTATTGCCATCCAGTGGATCGCCGTTGGGATTGGCGTCCGTTATATCGTAAATGAACAGAATTTCATGTCGAGTATTCAGGTCAGTCATTGAGTACCTCCAGGGATAATTGTTCAGGAACTGATGGATGAGAATTTTCGTTTATATCGTGTGTTTCTTTGGCAAATTTAAATTCACCGGACAGCGACATGCCCAACGTAAAATAGAAACTCAATTCCGTAACGCTGAAACGTTCCAGACGGGCATGGAGCAGATAGCGGCTGATCGCGGATTCGAGTTCATGATAATAGTTTTTCTTATATTCCTCAAGCTTATTGATAAGTTCCGGCAGCAAGCGCCTTACTACGCGCGCATCGATTTTCAGTCCATTCAACCGGGCGCGAAAGGGAGCGCTCCGGCTTTGCTGATACTGAATGCGCAACAGCTTCTGCGCCAGAACGCCCAATAGAAAAACCGCCCGCTGAGCGGAATCATCCAGTAATTTCTGGCTTGCAAAAAATTCGTCAAACGGGACCGCAGACTCCATTTTTCCTCCCTGGATAAAAATTAACTGGTCGATCTCATAAACATACAACAATATTTTATACGCTTGAACAGTACAAATTTGATAACCGATGCCGGACCCATTGAGAAAAGCTTGTCGGATTCGCTGCATGAAACGCTGAAAAAAAACAGTGGCGTCAATTTTTTTCCCTATAAAAATGTTATTGACTAATTCCAGAAAAAGCGCATTAAAATCGCCTTCAAATCGGCTATTCGGAAAAAAATTCCTCAACAACCCAAATGAAAACTTAAATTGAGGGGGAGAATCCGCGCTGTTGAATTTTTCTTCAAATTGACCGAAAACATTACCGGCATAATGAGTTTTATCGACTAACGATTTCACGTTCAACAACCGCGCCAATCGTGATGGAGCGATATCCTGCAAATACAACAATATTTTAAATTCGCTTTGATGCGTTTCGTAAAAGACAAAATGAAAATTCACCGCATTTGATTCCCGCGCCAAAACCTCCAATACTTCTTCTTCGCTTTGTTGAATCAGCATCGCTTCTTTTCCACTCGTTGAGAAACTTGGTATAGATTCAATTATATCATTTAAAACTGACGTTAACAATTCATCATCCGGCGCTATCAATTGCGGGACGATATAATAATTGAATCCGCAAAACCGGCGACTCAGATGGGCGTCGATATACTTTCGCGCCTTCAGCAGCGTCGCGGAACATTGGGGACAGACCGGATAATTGCGCCACGCCCGTTTTTGATCAAATCCCCCGGTCACCATGCCCGGTTTATCGACCGTATAAAAGTTGAAAGTATTGACAAAGCCCCACACCTCGGGAACCTGTTTCCGGCACACATAGCAGAACTTGTCCGATGAACGGCTTTCCACATTATAACACTTGTAATAGGATCGATAAATGCTTTCCGCATCAAGGAGATAATCCGTAAAATGAGAAATATCTCCGACATACTCCCTCTCTCCATTTCGACAGAATCCAAGGGAGATGACCCCTCCCTCACGAAATACCCAGTCGTCGCCTTTGGCCTGAATGAGCCCATCAGTTTTACAGACCTCTAAAATTTCTTGAAAAATTAAGTCCTCATTTTCTTCCACACATTTTTGCAGAGAATGATGAAATTTAATTGAAGTTTCGGAGAACTGGTTTTTATGAATTTTAATAAAACTTTGAAAAAACCGTTTTTTATTGCAAAGCGTTTTTTTAAGTTCTGTAACCAAAGTAGTAGGCGTTGGATTGACTATATTTCCCTTGGACTGCTTATATAAATATTTCATTTTTCGCTCAGGTGAGTTTTTTTCTAATTCAATACCTGCATAGTGAATATTTTCGATTTTATCGTAATTAAACATTATTTTAAGAACATGGAGATATCGTTTACAATCAATTTCATCCACCCATTGCGCTAACAATCCATCCCCAGGCAGAATCTTCCCGATTTGATAAAGCGCCTCAATCATAATATCCTCCTCAGCGTTAAGCTTACGCGAATAATTTTTTCATATTCCCATTACCGCCATTGGTTGATATGCGAATCAAGATAAAATTCGATCCAATCGCTAAATTAAACGATAAAATCATAAAAACCTTTAGTTTACGCTCAGAGTTGCCGATTATATGAAAAGATTACCATACTATACGGCTAAAAATATAATTTGTCAAGGATTTTTTTTATGGATTTAATTATTACAACGCCGGGCAGCTATATTTCCTTGCATGACGGGATTTTTCAGGTCAGCAACCGAGAGGACAAAACCACAATCGCCCCATCCCGTGTCGAACGAGTGATTATAACCACTCACGCGGCGATCAGCACGGATGCCATTAAAACCTGCCTGGAAAATAATATTGACTTGATACTGATCCAGGACAACGGCGATGTGATCGGTCGTTTCTGGCTGGCACGCTTCGGATCAATCGCCGCAATCCGCCGCCGACAATTGGAACTGTATCAAACAGAACAAGGCTTGGCAATTGCGCTCGACTGGATCGCAAGCAAGCTTCTCAATCAGATTAATTTTATTCAGGATTTGGCTAAAAATCGACCCGCGCTGGCAGATACTCTTTCCGGATTCGCTCATGCTATTGTCATCAATCGTGAAAAACTGATCGAGATCAAAGAAAAAACACTTGATGATACACGAGGAACGATCCAGGGATTGGAAGGCAGCGCTTCCAATTCATATTTCAAAGCTCTGGCCATGAGTATCCCAGAGCGATATCATTTCGAGGGTCGATCCCGCCAACCCGCTAAAGACCCCTTTAACGCTTTTATCAATTATGCGTATGGAATACTCTATGCAATGGTTGAACGGGCTTGTATCATCGCCGGCCTCGATCCCTATATCGGGTTCATTCACACGGACAATTACAACAAGCCATCCCTGGTATATGATATTATCGAAAATTTCCGTATTTATGCCGATATCTGCGTGTTTCATCTATTCAGCCAAAAGAAAATTGCCAATCACATGGTGAGAGAAATACCCAAGGGCTACAGCCTCAATCAGGAGGGTAAAAAAGAGCTTTTCACCGCATTCAATGAATATTTGGATAAAATTGTTCACTACGGTAGTAAAAACATGAAACGACGGCAGACTATTCAGGCGTTTTGCCATCGTTTTGCCAACTCACTCATCGAGGAGGGAAAATGAACGCATGGGTGCTATATGATATTGAAAGCTCACCAAATGGTGACCGGCGACGTCAAAAAATTGCCAAACAGATTCAACGATTCGGATTGATGCGCATCCAGAAATCCGTATTCTGCGGCGCGCTTGAATCCAATCGTCTTGATGAGTTGATCCTTTTTTCACGGAACCTGATTGAGGAAAAAGTGGATAGCGTTTATATTTTCCCCATGTGTGACAAAGATTACAACGCAGTAACTCTGATTGGGCAAGGATTTGACAAGGATCTAGTAGCGAACCGAAAACGGGAACTTTTTTTGTAAAATCGGTAACAGATCATGATTTCCTTTAATGAAAACAAGATACTCATCCCGGTATCCACTATGATTGAATACTGGTATTGTCCGCGCTTCATTTATTTTATGGAGTGTCTGAAACTTCGACAGCATGAGGAAAAACGGATTAAAGTAATGATAGGGCGCGATATCCATGAAAAGAAAGCGCTTCAACCGGTGTATCTGCGTCGAAAAATCGGGGTGATAAAACTGGAACGGAATGTTTATCTCTCGAATGCAGAATTGGGAGTCAGCGGTATTATTGACGATCTACTTTATTTTAAAGGAGGAAAGATGTGTTCTCTTGATTATAAATTCGCCTTTTATAAAACCCGGTTCCAAACTCAGTTTTATCAAAATGTACTGTATTCGTTGCTGATCGAAAAAAACTACTTGACAAATGTGGATTTCTGTTATATAGTATATGTAAGAGATCATAACCGGTTGATGCAATATCCTATTGCGGAAGAACATAAACAGTTGGTTCTGGAATCAGTACGGGATGCGCAGCGAATAATTGGCGCAGGGTATTTCCCAAAAGCAACGCGGCATCGTAAAAGTTGCCCGGATTGCTGTTTCCATAACCTGTGCATTTCTTAGAATCTTCCTGTCGATTTCAGGAAAAATTAAACGTTTAATGTAGCTAATTAGTTAGTGGAGAGTATGATTAATACAGAAAAAAATTACGCAACCAAGAAAGAATGTCAAGAAAAAAATTGGAATTGGAACCTGAATATTTATAATTCAACAGGAGAAAATATTATTGAACCAGTTGAAAAACAATTAGGTACAAAAAATCTCAGTTTTATTCCCTAATCCAGTAAAACAAGGATTGAAACAAGTCTATGAAATTATGGAATAGGAGGCAACATGCGTTTTATTCCCTAATCCAGTAAAACAAGGATTGAAACCGCGAGTTCGTCCAGTGTCGCGGGATCGGCGAGTAGTTTTATTCCCTAATCCAGTAAAACAAGGATTGAAACCCGATCCACGAGGCTTAGCGCCAGATGGCTGGCATGGTTTTATTCCCTAATCCAGTAAAACAAGGATTGAAACCTCGCGGATGATCCCGTGGACATGGAGCCGATCATCTCGTTTTATTCCCTAATCCAGTAAAACAAGGATTGAAACCCATTTATGGCTGGGCCAGCGACACTATAGCGTCAACGGGTTTTATTCCCTAATCCAGTAAAACAAGGATTGAAACATGGAGTGGAAACATCAGATGACACGGTTGCCTCCGGGTTTTATTCCCTAATCCAGTAAAACAAGGATTGAAACGTTTTCTACGCCGTACGATGGCTACGACGCATGGTACGTTTTATTCCCTAATCCAGTAAAACAAGGATTGAAACTCGCATCTACGATGGTAGTTTCTACAATATCGGTGGCGTTTTATTCCCTAATCCAGTAAAACAAGGATTGAAACAGCTGTGGTCATCATCCGCGCCATCATTCGTTCCTTGTTTTATTCCCTAATCCAGTAAAACAAGGATTGAAACTCGGAATGGTGATAAGATTCCACAAGTGCGAGGAAGTTTTATTCCCTAATCCAGTAAAACAAGGATTGAAACGTCGTCGAGGTCATCCCAGCCGTAGGCTTTCTGCCAATGTTTTATTCCCTAATCCAGTAAAACAAGGATTGAAACCGCGATTAACTCGCTCACCGGTATCGCAGTGAGCGGGTTTTATTCCCTAATCCAGTAAAACAAGGATTGAAACAGCCGCTTCTGCCGGTTTGGAGGGATGTTCCGGCTGTGTTTTATTCCCTAA
>CAZWDO010000034.1:0-5210 GCA_964632485.1 uncultured bacterium | reverse complement strand
AAACAAGGATTGAAACTAGAAATAACCATAGTAGTCGAGATAACCGCCCAACAGTTTTATTCCCTAATCCAGTAAAACAAGGATTGAAACCAGATAAATCAACAAATCCATCTGGCATTCTTGCCATTGGTTTTATTCCCTAATCCAGTAAAACAAGGATTGAAACTTAGCTGGGATTTTAATGTCAACCCGCTATGCGTCAGTTTTATTCCCTAATCCAGTAAAACAAGGATTGAAACAACCATGTTAAAGTTGAAAAAGCTAAGCCGTTAAAATTGTTTTATTCCCTAATCCAGTAAAACAAGGATTGAAACACATTATGTTCACTGGGTTTGAAGAGCCAGAACCAGGCGAACAGGTTTTATTCCCTAATCCAGTAAAACAAGGATTGAAACCAATCATGTCAGACAAGTTTTTTTCGTAACTAATTGAAGTTTTATTCCCTAATCCAGTAAAACAAGGATTGAAACGGAATCCAGCGCTCGACTTTTTATAGTTGGTTGACTTGGGTTTTATTCCCTAATCCAGTAAAACAAGGATTGAAACCGAAAGATGGCCGTCCCTATCTTGTTTCCTACTTGCCGTTTTATTCCCTAATCCAGTAAAACAAGGATTGAAACGCTGCTTGCCCGGTTCCGGGGTCCCAGTAAGCAGAAGTTTTATTCCCTAATCCAGTAAAACAAGGATTGAAACTTCATAGCAGATGCAAAAACATAATAAAAGACTTTCTGGTTTTATTCCCTAATCCAGTAAAACAAGGATTGAAACTTAAACGTCCAGCTTCAAAACGGCGTATTGATTTTGTTTTATTCCCTAATCCAGTAAAACAAGGATTGAAACTCAGCTTAAACAATTGTTGGATTCCGGGCTAGTTGAGGTTTTATTCCCTAATCCAGTAAAACAAGGATTGAAACAGGTACTCATAAGTTTTTTCATTTTTTTTCTCTTTGTTTTATTCCCTAATCCAGTAAAACAAGGATTGAAACACCTACCCTGAATCTTTCCGGGATGAAAATGCGGAGTTTTATTCCCTAATCCAGTAAAACAAGGATTGAAACAAACTGAAATCGAGATCGGCGACATAATCGAAATTGGGGTTTTATTCCCTAATCCAGTAAAACAAGGATTGAAACAAGAAACCGCGGCAAGTCTAAACCATCTTGCGGATGTTGTTTTATTCCCTAATCCAGTAAAACAAGGATTGAAACTCAACCGAGGCGCAACAAAATCAAAATCCATTATGTTTTATTCCCTAATCCAGTAAAACAAGGATTGAAACACAAAAGTCTATTGTCTTATGTAGCTTATTTAGTGGTTTTATTCCCTAATCCAGTAAAACAAGGATTGAAACACATGTTCAGCCATCCTGAACTCGTAAAATAACAGGTGTTTTATTCCCTAATCCAGTAAAACAAGGATTGAAACACCCAAACGTTTGCCGGGGTCAAAACTTCCGGGGTGTGTTTTATTCCCTAATCCAGTAAAACAAGGATTGAAACTCAGAACTAACAGTTAGAAGGCCGGCGCTATCACGTTTTATTCCCTAATCCAGTAAAACAAGGATTGAAACACAAGGGCGTAAAAATGGAAGTCTTGTTTTTTTCGTTGTTTTATTCCCTAATCCAGTAAAACAAGGATTGAAACTGCAAAGAATTTTTTCAACACGAAACTGTGGGACTGGGTTTTATTCCCTAATCCAGTAAAACAAGGATTGAAACCAAATTTTCACGCTCAATAACGAAACACAAATAAGTTTTATTCCCTAATCCAGTAAAACAAGGATTGAAACTCGCCATAACAATAGTTACCAAGCCATTAAGCCACTAGTTTTATTCCCTAATCCAGTAAAACAAGGATTGAAACCGATCAATGGCCGGTGTTCCTCATACGCCAGTCAGTTTTATTCCCTAATCCAGTAAAACAAGGATTGAAACTTGACATAACTAAAATGTATATATTGAATAGACTGTGGGTTTTATTCCCTAATCCAGTAAAACAAGGATTGAAACATCGACGCCGCGCGTCATGGCCTGAAGTATCATTTGTTTTATTCCCTAATCCAGTAAAACAAGGATTGAAACATACGCTGAACCAATTGCGCATTAACGCTTGGTAACGTTTTATTCCCTAATCCAGTAAAACAAGGATTGAAACTATAGCGAAATGGTCGCCCGCTGTCGGCGCTTTCGCCCAGGAGATGCAGACGCAGATACGCGTCGCGGCTCAGCATTGGATGTTCAAGCTTGCCCAGTACGGCAGCGTCTCTGGATATGAAGACGCCCAGATCGAGTATGCCGAAGTGGTGGCAGTGATGGATTCCAAGACCACGGATATTTGCCGACGCATGCACGGTCGGATACTCCCCATCAGTAATATGCGCAATCAGCTCGACGGAGCGCTCAAGGCAGGAAACTCGCTCAAAGGCATGAAAAAAGCCCACCCGATGATCTCGCAACAGGACTGGAATGATCGTCTCTCGAAGCTGACAAGCACTAAAGACCTGGTGCGCGGCGGGGCCTGCATGCCGCCCTATCACTTCAACTGCCGCACGCGCACCGTGGCCTATTTCGAGCCGGGCGGATTCACTGGCTACAACCGGACGCCGGGGACTCGGGCGAAAGACCCGGGACTGACGGATAGGGAAATCAAAAACTTTTCCGATGAACTGGGGCGACGGGTGAAGGAACGAAAGCTCTACTGGGAGCCGGGGCGGCTGGAATCGCATGCGCGGGATCATGCGCGCGAGTTCGGGCTCGAACGCGGCGACGCGGAAGGCTATGAAAAAAAACTCTATGAGCTGCTGGAAGGCCGCGGCGATGTTTTCTGGTTAAATTGTCGCAAATTCGGTATACAAACCGCCTGGCGGAATGATGATGGGTTTGTGATTGTGATCGGAGAAGGGTTTCGTTTCAAGACCGGCTTTAAAGATCAGACATCCTATGTAGAACGACAATTGGAACCATTCGGGGAAACTGTAGAAAAGAGGTAATATGAGCCAGTTTGACAATTTTGGAGAGCTGCTGGATTGGTGCGAAGATGGAATCTATGTTGGAGTGATGGATATTGAGCTGGGAGTGAAGCTTGAGCTTTTGGACCGATGGGCGAATGAGAACAAAAAATACGAAGTAGAAATACTAAGGCGTCTGTATGATTGCTGGGTACAAGCAGTCTGCGACATTAAATCGAAAGACATTTCTGGTTATGAAGAAATTCGCGCCGGATTCGCGATAGAAATCAAACGCAAGCGGCAACGCGGCGAGCCGGTGCGCTGGTATTGGCGCCTATTCGATCATGAATAAATCATGGCCGGTTTTTTAAACACGATCGACTTTTGAGCTCCTGACAGCTAATCCAGTAAAACAAGGATTGAAACTATAGCGAAATGGTCGCCCGCTGTCGGCGCTTTCGCCCAGGAGATGCAGACGCAGATACGCGTCGCGGCTCAGCATTGGATGTTCAAGCTGGCGCAGTACGGCAGTGTATCGGGATATGAAGAAGCGGCCATCGAGTATGCCGAAGTCGTGGCCGTAATGGACTCTAAGACTACGGAGATTTGCCGACGGATGCACGGACGGATTATCCCCGTGAGCAAAATGCGCAATCAGCTTGACCGCGCGATTGGCTCCGGCGACTCGCTTGAAGGAATGAAAAAAGCTCACCCGATGATCTCCCAGCAGGACTGGGCCGAACGGCTGTCGAAGCTGACGAGCACGAAAAGCCTAAACGACAGCGGCGCATGCATGCCGCCCTACCACTTCAACTGCCGCACGCGCACCGTGGCCTATTTCGACCTGTCTGCCGACAGGCAGTGCCGCGGAGGCTTCAAAGGCTACAGCCGGACTAAGGGCGAACGCGCCAAAGACCCGGGACTGACGGATCAGGAGATCAAAAACTTTTCCGATGAACTGGGACGACGGGTGAAGGAAAACAAGATGATCGTCCCGGAAAAGCTGTTCGATTATCATTTCGAGAAACACGGCTCCCGCGAGATGGGGTTGAGCCGGGAGGAATACGCCAAAAGCCAGATCGAGACGATCCGCAACGCGAAAGAGCGGGCTGTGACGGTCTATCAGGAAAAAAACGAAACGGGACGGATCGTGCGGGAGGCGGTGCAGTATCAATTTTGGGACGGCAAGCGCGTGACGATCGTGGAGGAAGGCTTCCGGATCGTCCAGCACCATGGCATGTCTGAAAAAAGATGGCAAAAAATTAAGACTCAGGAGCTTTTTAATGAAAATAGGTGATTTCTTTGACAAACTGGATGTTTTAATTGATTGGGCTGATATAAATTTCGACAGTCAAATGGATTTGTCAGAAGCTATCAATCTGTTTTTCGAACTGGAAGCATGGGCTGACGCCGGCTATGATGTTGAAATTGAAGCCGCATTGAAGGAAAAATTCAAAGCCAGATTGAAAGCAGAACATTTTAAGAGTTACTACGACATCAAAGAGTTATGCGAGGAAGAGATAAAGGACATGAAGCGGGAGAAGAAGCCGGTGCGCTGGTATTGGCGATTGTTCGATCATGAATAAATCATGGCCGGTTTTTTAAACACGATCGACTTTTGAGCTCCTGACAGCTAATCCAGTAAAACAAGGATTGAAACTATAGCGAAATGGTCGCCCGCTGTCGGCGCTTTCGCCCAGGAGATGCAGACGCAGATACGCGTCGCGGCTCAGCATTGGATGTTCAAGCTGGCGCAGTACGGCAGTGTATCGGGATATGAAGAAGCGGCCATCGAGTATGCCGAAGTCGTGGCCGTAATGGACTCTAAGACTACGGAGATTTGCCGACGGATGCACGGACGGATTATCCCCGTGAGCAAAATGCGCAATCAGCTTGACCGCGCGATTGGCTCCGGCGACTCGCTTGAAGGAATGAAAAAAGCTCACCCGATGATCTCCCAGCAGGACTGGGCCGAACGGCTGTCGAAGCTGACGAGCACGAAAAGCCTAAACGACAGCGGCGCATGCATGCCGCCCTACCACTTCAACTGCCGCACGCGCACCGTGGCCTATTTCGAGCCGGGCGGCTTCAAGGGCTACAGCCGGACGCCCGGCGAACGCGCGAAAGAGGGGGGACTGACAGATCAGGAGATCAAAAACTTTTCCGATGAACTGGGGCGACGAGTGAAGGAGCGGAAGCTCTACTGGGAGCCCGGGCGGTTGGAATCGCACGCGCGTGATCATGCAAAAGAGTTCGGCCTGGA
>CAZWDO010000033.1:24607-30841 GCA_964632485.1 uncultured bacterium | reverse complement strand
TTGGCAGTCATGGCAATGATGGGGATTCCGTCGAACTGGTGATTGGCGCGAATCAACCGCGTCGCTTCATATCCATCCATTATCGGCATCTGGATATCCATCAGCACCGCGTGAAACGACGGCAACATCTTTCTGACTGCATCCGCGCCGTCCACGGCTAACGTAACCGATATGCCGG
This sequence comes from uncultured bacterium, assembly GCA_964632485.1. Taxonomy (GTDB): domain Bacteria; phylum JAGOEH01; class JAGOEH01; order JAGOEH01; family JAGOEH01; genus CAZWDO01. The sequence continues at coordinate 30,663 of CAZWDO010000033.1, read as the reverse complement.
CTCCTTCCAGCAACTCGATGGCCACCTGCTGATTCAGGTCGTTATCCTCGGCCAGAAGAATCCTGGCGCCACGGATATCCTTGACCAATTCCGACACATCCTCATTCCAGTATTTACGTTCCAGATTGGGATGGCTGCTCAAATGAGGATTATAGATCATGCCGATGGTATCCAAAAGAGTGGAAGGGCTTACCGGTTTCACGAGAAAGGCCTCGATTCCGGCTTGACCGACCATCTCCATTAGTTTTTCAGAACAGTAAGCCGTCACAATGATAATAGTCGGTTTTTTATCGATAGCGGGATCTGCCGCGATTTGCCGGCTGGCCTCCAACCCGTCCATTCCCGGCATTTTCCAATCCATGAAGACCAGCTCATAGGGTTTACCGGCTGAAGACGCCCTCCGAATTTCACGGATAGCATTTTCGCCCGATACGCAGACATCAGCTTGAAAGGCAAGGCGCTGCAACATTTCCATAAAAATCTGGCGGCAGCTTTGGTTGTCGTCCACAATCAAAACTTTCTTACCGATAAATTCAACATGAGATTTAACCGTGGGCGCCTCCTGGCTATCTTGTATCAGAAAAACCGCATCAAAGGAAAATACGCTGCCTTTTCCCAATTCGCTTTCAACCTTAAATGCTCCCCCCATCATTTCAACTAACTTGCGAGAGATGGACAAACCCAACCCAGTTCCCCCATATTTGCGGGTAGTCGAGCTATCCGCTTGGGAAAAAGATCGGAACAGCCGTTCGATCTGGTCCGGCGCCAAGCCGATTCCCGTGTCCAATACTGAAAAAAGGATTCTCACTTTCTTTTCCAGCTTCTCAAGCAACTTTGCCGAGACAATGACTTCGCCTTTTTCCGTAAATTTAACGGCATTGCTGCACAGGTTGACCAATACCTGATTCAGGCGCAGCGCGTCGCCAATCAGCCGATTCGGAATGTCGGGATGGGTATCGAAAATAAATTCCAGGCCTTTTTCCTGGGCTTTCACACTGAGCACCGTAGAAAGGTCGGCCATCACTTCGTCAAGCTGGAAAGGGGCTTTTTCCATATCGAGTTTGCCCGCTTCAATTTTCGAGAAATCAAGTATATCGTCAATGATCTGGAGCAGGTTGTGCCCTGCGCGGTCGATCTTGCTCAGGTAGTCGCGTTGCCGGGTATCCAGATTCGTTTTTAACATTAAATGGGACATCCCAATGATGGCATTCATCGGCGTCCGTATCTCATGCGACATATTCGCAAGAAAATCACTCTTCAAACGGTTGGCGGATTCGGCGGATTCCTTCGCGTCTTTCAGCATATTTTCATAGCTTTTTAGTTCCGTGATATCGCGGATAGATTCAATCGCGCCGTTGATTCGGCCGTTGGCGTCAAATAGCGGGCTGGCTGATGCCACCAGATATTTTCCGTTCCGACCAAGCTTCGAGGTGAAAGCTTCTCCCGTTAAAACGACCCCTTTGACCGTCACCTGGCTGTAGTTCTGTTTAACGGATTCGATATCCGAGTTTAAAAACACCTGATCGATCAGAATCGGACGTCTTTCGCCATAAAAGGGAATTGCGTATTCATAATCGTCTTTGCCCAGCATGTCCGCCGCGGGCGCCCCGGTCAGCTCTTCCATGCCGCGATTCCATGCCGTCACCACTCGGTCGCTGTTGATCACGAAGGTCGCGACGGGGAGAAAATCGATGATTTCGGCCAGGCGCCGTTCCGACTCGCGGATTGCCTGCTCGGCTTTCTTGCGGGCGGTGATATCGGCAGAAAGCGCCAAAATGCCGGTAGGATCGCCGTCGGCATTGCGCAAAAATGTGAAAGTGCCTTCCATGGGAAAGATAGAGCCGTCCTTGCGGATCGATTCCAACTCCAATGTGATAACCAGATTTAAATTTCGCAACGGACTTCTCTCCTGGGTTAGGGCGTCCCGCAAGACCCGCCGCAGCTCCCGAATATACCCGGGAGTTATGTATTCCTCCAATTTCATCTTCAGCCTTTCTTCCGGCGTGTATCCGGTCATCTGGAACACGGAAGGGCTCATGTAAACAGGATTCAGGTTTAGATCGTATATCGAGATGAACTGCGGCAAATTGTCAACAATCCGTTTGAGTTTCTCTTCGCTTGCCTGCAGGGCCAGCTCCGCTTGTTTGCGTTCCGTTATATTCTCGACGGTTCCCTCCAGATACAAAGGATCGCCGTTCTTGCCGTACACCAGAAAGCCGCTGATCGACACCTGAATTACCGAACCGCCGTCGACCCGGAAAGCAGTCTCGAAACCTGACACCGGGCCTGCCTGCAATTTCTCCCAAAACCGAATTCGATCATCCGCATCCGCATAAAAATTGACGAGCCCGATCCGGTTAATATCCGTCAACGAATCATAGCCAAGGAATGCCAGCAATGAAGGATTCGCCATGAGCACATCTCCCTCCACTGTCGAACGGAAGATGCCGATAGGCGACTTTTCAAAAAGCTGATGGCGTTCCATTTCCGAATGGCGCACTTTTTCATCGAGGTCTTGAATGTTTTCATGTTGTTCGCGAATCAGCATTTCTTTGATAAAATTCTGGCGGTATCCGGCATAGATGATTCGCGAAAGCACCCAACCGAGGATTGTCAGAATACCGCCATTGACGTAATGACTGGCGAGGATGGCGGAACTGTTTTGCACCTGACCCAACAAACCAAAGAACAGCAAAGCGGCGGCTCCATAAGCCGCCAGGCTTTCCCTGACTCGGAACAGCATGGAGGCGCCGAGGCCGAATGCCATGACAACATACGCCGATATCTGGCCGTTCAAGTACTGATCGGCCAGCGATGAAAAAACTGACGTCAAGATCATGATAAATGAAAAACCGATGACCGTTATCCTATGTAATACAATAAGTTCTATGCTCGGAAAACGGAAATAAAGCAACGGAATCAGCGAAATCAGGAATAGAGCTCCCGTTAAATGAACATAAAAAAGCTCACGATAGCCCTGGGTGATCCATTTCCCGTGAGTATAATAGAAAAAATCGAGCGCTAATAGCAGAGAAAACAGCGCGGCCAGCACAGGAACCAATATCCTGCAGCGTTTGAAATTTACAGAAGCAATTTCTCGAGCGAATAGCGCGTCTGATTTTTCATCTAATTTTATATGCCTGGAAAACTCAATCATGTTTCGCTCACTTTCCATGAAGTTTTATCAAAAAGTACGCTTACAATCGGATATAGCAGAGACATATTGCTTAGAAATATTCAAATATATATATAGCTGTCGCTTGGTCAATACATTTGAAATCCAATATTATCGCAAATTTATAAATATAATAAGTAAAATGATAGTAGTTGTCAAGTTATTTTTATTAGATCGGAATATCGCGGAACTTTGAAATTATGCCGAACCACAAATTGCCGTACCCTGTCATCAGCCGAGATGCCGCCAACAGTAAAAACAGAGTTATATAGTTCATCCGTCAGCCCCTGATCATCAATTGCCATCGAGCAAGAGGCAAATGGCATCTTTCAGCCCCCCCCACCAATCCTGCAGATTGCGACATGTCAAAAGCCGTTCATACAGATCGGATTGACGTCGCTGAAAGCCGAGCGGCGAGGCGGTGGATATCCGTTTCCAAACGCGCGATCGCCTCCCAGGGACTATAGTGGCCATACGCGCGATCCGCGCCGTCCAAATGCAGACCCACTTCATCAAGAGCGGACACGATACGGCGCAGTATTTCCCGATCCTCCTCCGATAACCGCGAGGCATCCGGCTGCTTCGAAAATATCATTTTCTCTCCGGCGCCGTGGATTGAAAACCATAAAAGAGGGTATGGCGACGAATCCGCAACCCGCGATTTTTATAATACCGGATGGTAATTACAATGCTTAGACCAATAGTGATAGCGCGGAACAGATTTACGTACCAGCCTCCCAATGCGTTGTCGCTCATTTCAAACAAGCCCCAGGAAAGATTCATGAAACTGTGCAGGAAAATGGGGATCCAAAGATTCCCGTCCCATTCGATATAGAGCCAGGCGAACCAGAGAGCGCCCATGGCCGTAACGAGAAAGACTCCCAGGGTTTGGGCAAACGTAGTTCCCTGATAAACATGACCCAATCCGAATATCAACGCCCCTGACACTCCCGCGGGGATAAATCCCCAGCCGCATCTCCGGAACAAAAGGCCGAATAGAAAACCCCGGAATAGATATTCTTCCATAAACCCCGCGAGAAAAGTTTCATGAAAAAGCGAACCCGGCGACATATCCTCGCTGATGCGGCCAGCCAGCGCGGAACTAATGAACATCGGCGCCGCGACAATGACCGAAAACGCCAGCCCGGTCAAAAATCCCTGATCGATGCCGATTTCCCCGGGGATATTCCTAAATCCATAGCGAAAGCCGATTGTCAACAGCGATGGCGCCGCCCACCATACATAGAAGCCTGCAATTTTCCAGAATGGGGACAACTCCGGCAACCCGACAGCGGCCGGCAGCCAATTCCATCCGTAAAATGCGATCAAGAAAACACCAATGATCAAAACAGGGTCAAATATGCTTTTCGGTTTCATAGGATTCCAAAGTAAGTTTTTCTCGCCAAAAGCCGGTATCGGCGGGCGGATGGCGCCGCCAGCCGATACTGGGATTAAACATCGATTCCCGGATCAGGCGAGATCGAAGCGGTCGAGGTTCATGACTTTATTCCACGCCGCGATAAAATCGCGTACAAATTTTTCGCCGGAGTCGGCACAGGCATAAACTTCAGCGATGGCGCGGAGTTGGGAGTTGGACCCGAAGATGAGATCAACGCGGGTGGCGGTCCACTTGAGCTCGCCCGTGGTCCGGTCCCGTCCCTCGAAGAGATCTGCGTCTTGCGAGGCGGGTTTCCATTCGGACCCCATATCCAGCAGATTCACAAAGAAATCATGGGTGAGCGTTTCCGGCCGTTTGGTGAAAACGCCGTGCGGCGATTGACCATAATTGGCATTCAAGACACGCAAACCGCCAATGAGAACTGTCATCTCCGGGGCGGTCAGGGTCAGCAGTTGGGCGCGATCCACCAGCAATTCCTCAGCGCACACGGCATATTTGGCTTTCTGGTAGTTACGGAAGCCATCGGCGGCGGGTTCGAGCACGGCGAACGATGCCGCGTCGGTCTGTTCCTGCGTGGCGTCGGTTCGTCCCGGCGTAAAGGGAACGAATGAATTGAATCCGGCCTTTTTCGCCGCTTGTTCGACACCCGCGCAACCGCCGAGCACGATCAGATCGGCGAACGAAATTTTTTTACCGCCTGTTTGGGCGGCATTGAAGGCTTTTTGGATTCCCTCGAGGGTTTTCAGGACTGCCGTCAACTGTTCCGGCTGGTTGACTTGCCAATCTTTCTGCGGCGCGAGACGGATACGCGCGCCATTGGCGCCGCCGCGCTTGTCGGAACCGCGAAAGGTGGAAGCCGATGCCCAGGCGGTTGTGACCAGTTGGGAAACAGAGAGACCCGACGCTAAAATTTGTTCTTTGAGATATTGGACATCCTGATCGTCGATCAGCTCATGATCGACAGCCGGTAGCGGATCCTGCCAGATCAGTTCCTCGTCCGGCACTTCCGGGCCCAGATAGCGGGTACGGGGGCCCATGTCGCGATGGGTCAGCTTGAACCAGGCGCGGGCGAACGCATCCGCAAATTCTTCGGGATTGGCCAGATAGCGGCGCGCGATTGGTTCATAAATCGGATCGTAACGCAGGGAAAGATCGGCGGTGGTCATCATGGGCCGACGTTTCTTCGATGGGTCATGGGCGTCCACCACCATATCCTCTTCGGCAACATCCCTGGCCAGCCACTGATGCGCCCCGGCCGGGCTCTTGACCAATTCCCACTCGTATTTGAACAGTGTCTCGAGATAGCCCATGTTCCATTGAGTGGGATTCGGCTTCCAAGCGCCTTCGAGACCGCTGCTGATCGTATCGGCGGCTTTGCCGCCGCGGAAACCACTCTTCCAGCCGAGTCCCTGTTGCTCGATGGGAGCGGCTTCGGGCTCGGGCCCCACATACTTGGCCTCGGCCGCCCCGTGGGTTTTTCCG
>CAZWDO010000033.1:0-24597 GCA_964632485.1 uncultured bacterium | reverse complement strand
TGAGTAGCCGGGCCGGCGCCGTGACACTTGCCGAAGGTGTGGCCACCGGCGACCAGCGCCACGGTCTCTTCATCATTCATGGCCATACGCGCAAAAGTCTCGCGCACGTCGCGACCGGAAGCGACCGGATCGGGATTGCCGTTCGGCCCTTCGGGATTGACGTAAATCAGGCCCATCTGTACGGCGGCAAGTGGATTCTCCAGGTCGCGATCTCCGGAATAACGCTTGTCGCCCAGCCATTTTTCCTCACTACCCCAGTAGATATCCTCCTCGGGCTCCCATATATCCACTCGGCCGCCGCCAAAGCCGAACGTCTTGAATCCCATCGATTCCAGCGCGCAATTGCCGGCGAGGATCATCAAATCCGCCCAGGATATTCCGCGTCCATATTTTTGCTTGATCGGCCAAAGCAGACGACGCGCCTTGTCGAGGTTCACATTGTCCGGCCAACTATTGAGCGGCGCCAGCCTTTGTGAGCCGGAACCCGCTCCTCCGCGGCCGTCGCCCATGCGGTAAGTGCCGGCGCTATGCCACGCCATACGGATAAATAGCGGGCCGTAATGCCCCCAATCGGCCGGCCACCAATCCTGCGAATCGGTCATCAGCGCGTATAAATCCTTTTTCAGCGCTTGCAGATCGAGTTTTCTGAATTCTTCGGAGTAATTGAAACCCTCGCCCATCGGATTACTCTTGCTCGAATGCTGATGCAGAATCCTGAGATTCACCTGGTTCGGCCACCAGTCGCGGTTCGTCGTACCGCGGCCGCCTCCGCTGCCGCTCATGCTCGTGTGGCCCGTTACCGGGCATTTGCTTTCAGTGCTCATGGCAGTTCTCCTTTCATTACAGATTCGGGTCGCCATTGTTAATTATCCATAATATAATGACAAGGCGTGCAATTTGCAAGAAATGTCTAATAATAAAAAACATCCTGATTTATGGCGCCTTGACCATGGCCGACAGCCATGTCTTCCCCAGTATTTTACCAGGCAACGCGAGGAAATGAATTGAAGATCGACCTAAAAGGCGTGAAGTAAAACGATTAATTCTCCGGAGCGATACCTTTTTTTGCTCAATCCCATCCGGCATATTCCCAATCCCGAAGCGATTCTTCATCGAAATGGCATTCCCATTGATGAATCCACGTTCCCTGGGATTCAATTGTTCGATTCGCGCTAACCATCCCCCCCACAAGCTACTTTATCAGCACCATTTTTCGGCTTAAGATTTCAGTTCCCGCTTTCAGGCTGACAATATAGGAGCCCGATTTCAAATCACGGCCATCCAGACGAATATTCCGGACACCTTTCGGTAGGATTCCGGCCGCAAGGATTTTTATTTTTCTTCCCGAAAGACTGAACAAGGATATCTCAGCGAATTGATGTTCCGGGAGGAAAAAGCTGATCATCGTGTTAGCGCTGAAGGGATTGGGGTAATTTCCATACTAAGCGGGCCTGCCGGATTCCAATTCTTGCCGATCCGTTAGGGCGCTGGCATTCATGACGCGGACCCGGACAGAATCCGACCAGTCTCCTTGTTCCAAATGACTATCCCTGGCTTTTACTTTGACATTGAAATCGCCCACGTAATTAAAGGCATGCTGCCAGGTGAACGTCTCGCCGCTGGGTTTCATAGCGCCATATACCGTTACCGAACCGTCGCCCCAATCGATTCGCATCGATACGGAATCGCCCTCGGCATCGCTCGCCACCGCCGATACCGTAACCTGTTCCCCAGCCAGGATCGAATCGGGCGGATTGCCCTCAATCCGGGCACTCGGGGGCGGATTGACAGGCTGCGGCTCGCTCACGACAACATATATCACCGCCGACCAATCGCCCTCGGCGTCATGACTATCCTTCGCCCGCGCCTTGATCGCAAAACTCCCCGCCAAGCCATAGCTGTGCTGCCAGGCGAACGTGGCGCCACTCGCTTTCTTCGTCCCATAATCGGAAACCGAACCGTCGCCCCAGTCGATTCGCATCGATACGGAATCACCCTCGGCATCGCTCGCCACTGCGCTTACAGTCAGCGCCGCGCCCAATTCCAGGGTATCCGCGGATACCTGATTAATGGCCGCGGTGGGTGCGTTATTGGTAACGGTAATAGTCTCCGCGTATTGGAACAATTCGTTCATGATCTCCTCGACGCCATCGCTGTCGCTGTTGAGAAATACAATCACCCCGGTGGAAGTAGTCGGATTGAACTCCATAACGGTTTCAACGCCGTCGTCGCCACCATTGTGCCCCCACAAATATTGATCATCGAAGCGGTCATAGTACCATACCAATCCTTGCGTATCGTCGATTTGAGGGATCTGTAACGATAGAATCGTATCGACGGTAGCTTGCTGCAAAATTCTGGCGCCGTTATATATCCCGCCGTTCATATAGGCGGCCAAAAAAGCGCCCAACTCGCGAATCGGGGTCCGTATCTGACCTGAAGGGTAATCGGAATAACCGAAATGGCCGCTGGAGCGGTATGTGCCATTCCGATAGTGATAGGGTCGGGCGATCATGGTGGTGTCCAAACCCGCCAGAAACCAGGAAGTCGCATTCATGCCCAGCGGCTGAAAAATATGAAGCCGGCAATATTCGGCAAAATCCTGATGGCTGATCGTTTCGACCAGGTATCCGACAAGCGCGATGGCGATATTACTGTAATCGAATCGCGTACCGGGTCTTGAAGAGGAAAAATTACGGCTGGCGCTGTAGTCGGCGCCGTTCACCCACAAATAGTCCCGCAAATAATCCACCAAAGCGATGGGCGAATCCTCGCCATAATAATACGGCATCAGATTGTCATTGTCCTTGATACTCGAGGTATGGGTCAACAACATGCGAAACGTAATCGGCGTCGTGGGATTCGATGGATTTTTCACCTCGAACGGTAAATAATCGTTGATATTGTCATCCAACTCGAAATAGTCATCTTCCCACAGCTTCATCATGGCCGTGGCCGTGAGGGTCTTGGAAACTGACGCGATCATAAACAGCGTATTTTCTTCCGCCGGCAACTTCTGTTCCCAATCCCGATAGCCATAAACACCCGTCCAGGCGATCGTTCCCGACTTGACGATGCAAGCCGCCACGCCCGGAATATGATACTGATCCATGGCGGATTGGATATATGAATCCGGGGAATCCTGGGGATCGATCCGGATTGAATTAATCGAAGTTGCTCTGAGTTTTACTCTTTCGCGCCTTGGGGTGCCTGATTGGTCCGCGTTGACTGACATAAGCGAGTGAGAAAACAAAAAAGACAGGGTCACAAGCGCGAATACCAATCGATGACGATTTTCAATCATTACATATTCCTTTCAACTATGGGAACAGGTTTCATTTAAACATTAAAAGCGATACCCTATATAACATCCTTAGCCGTTGGTGTCCACCCGACCATTATCAGGCTACAAGTCAATCGTACCAACGAATTATCGCCCAAAATCCGATTCGGCAATCATCCAGACACTCATTTTTTTGTCTTGTAAAACAACCCATTTAAAATCAACACAATACAACATAACACAACCCCAATGCTCACCCAATATCCCCTAATAGGGTCAAAAGAATCCAAATTTGCATGCATTCGGGTCATCCAAACAACAATGGCGCACGCGGGCAATATAATTGATAGCGTTGCTCTTATAACTTTTTTCGAAACACTTTTCTGCTTGCTTATATAAACAAATTTTCTACGCCTTTGAATGCATTGCCAAATAAAACCAAAAACCAAAATCAAAAATAGAAGATTAAGAAAAACGCCTAAAGATGCGATTATTAAAAATTTTTTATTCAAAGCCTTAATATGAGCAGGTATTGCTCCAAACTCCCATTTTGACCATTTATACAAAATATTACTGTAAAAGGCTTCGCCGTTGCTGCTATTGGTAAATACGACCAAACCATCGCCACTTTTTGGATCCAACCAAAAATTGGATTTATATCCTTTATTGCTTCCACCGTGACTAATAATTTTCACGCCATTGTCCAGGGTCTCCATAAAAAAACTCAAACCAACACTGTCCGCACCGATAATCCCTTCGATTTTGGCAATTGGGGTGTACATTAATTCCAACGTCTTGGCTGTGACAATCCGATTACTATTATTTAAAATTTCAGTGTTGGTAATGTATGTTTGAACAATTTTCGAAAAATCCACAACATTTGTACTTAAAGAACCACAAGCATCCGGTTCAATGAAGTAATAACAGTCATTCGGTTCTCCCTTGGAATTATAACCAGTGGCGGCCAAATGCTCGATTTTGGGAGTCAGATTAAAATCGGTATTTTGGTTTATTCCCAAGGGAATTAATATTTCCTTTTTGATAAAATCGGTGTATTTTTCTCCAGTAATCTCTTCAATGACCAATTGCAATAATGTGAATCCACCTCCAGAATATTTAAAGCGAGTTCCTGGCTCAATAATAACCCTTACATCGGGTTTATCTTTATTTTTCCCGGTAAGAATCTCTTCAACAGGAGGGATTTCTTCGGTAGGAACCACACCTGGATAACCTTCTCGCGATAATCCGGCGGTATGGCTCAAAATTCGTCTAATGGTTACTTTATTGTTATCAAAGCCTGTCTGCGCGAGATGCCAGCGGGTAAGATATTTTTCGACAGGGGGCATCCAAATCAATTTTACCTTCCTCATAAAGTTTCATGATGGCCACTGCGGTAATGGTTTTTGTGTTCGATGCCGCCTGGTATACCGTATTGATATCCGTTTTTAGTTCCTTTTCTTTATTTTTATAGCCAAAGCCTTTAGCCCATACAATCCGGCCACGTTTGATCAATGAAAAGGAAGCGCCCGGAACCTTGTAGGCGCGCATCAAGCGGGGCACATCTTTTTCAAGATATTCGACAAATTCCCTAACATCATCGGACAAACCATTATTCTGGCTAATACCGTCAATGGTTAGCGATAAAAAAATCAGTACCGATACAAGACAAAAGAAACAATTCACTAACATATATCGATGGATAATTTTCTTGCTCACGGATTCCTCTCTCCTATGCATTTGCAATATTTCAACCATTCAATAAAAAAGTCAACGATTAATATGGATATCGATTTTGTATTTTTTCCATGCAAAATAAAAAATCATCCGTTCAGGCAAAAAGCAACAGACTGATTGCCATGACCATCATACCCAAAATCAACCCGCCAATTGCTATATGATGCTCGCCATATTCTTCCGCAGTCGGAAGCAATTCATCTAACGAGATATACACCATGATTCCCGCTACCGAGGCAAAAACAAAACCGAAAACCCCCACCGTAAAAAAGGATTGCAATAGAAAATAGCCGAAGAGAGCGCCGATGGGTTCTGCAAAACCTGACAAAAATGACAAAACAAAAGCTTTTTTGCGGCTTTTAGTGGCATAGAAGATCGGAGCCGAAACCGCCAGGCCTTCCGGAATATTATGAATAGCAATTGCCAGGGCAATGCTTACACCCAGCGTGGGATTGTTCAATCCGCTCATAAAAGTGGCCAATCCTTCGGGGAAGTTATGTATCGCTATGGCCAAAGCAGAGAAAAGGCCCATGCGCAGTAGTTTAGCTTGTTCCTTTTGCGAGTATTTGCTAATTTTATCGGCGACATTCAATTCATGCGGATTTTCGTAAGATGGGACAATTTTATCAATAACGGCGATAAGCGCAATACCGGAAAAAAATGCGATGACGGTCCAAATATAACCGGTTTTTTCTCCCAAAGATTGAGATAAGGCATCTTTTGCTTTTGCAAAGATTTCAATCATGGAAACATAGATCATTACGCCGGCTGAAAACCCAAGCGAAACAGTCAACAGTTTGGGATTAAATTTTTTTGAGAGCAAACCGATCAAGCTGCCAATACCGGTTGACAACCCGGCCAGCAATGTCAATATAAAAGCGAACCAGACGTTTTCATTCATGTTTAACTCCTTTAATATCAGTTGGTTAGCTCTAAAGATTTAGAGAAAAATTCGATCTGTCCGGTTTTGGAAAAAAAGATAATCTCCCGGTTAAGTAATGACGGTGTTCTTTATTCCAGGACAAAATTCAGAGGTTTCTTCGGCCACCGATGGCATCCGCCACGACCCAGCTCAACTCACTACTATAGAATGGTTTCTGGATGAAACCGGACAATCCCCGCTGCTTAAGGTCGGCAAGGTCTTCGCTGCGAGTAAACCCCGATGAGAGCGCGATAGGAATATCGGAACGAATGGCTCTCAATGCCGTGAAACAATCGCGACCGTTCATTTCCGGCATGATCATGTCGAGAATCACCAGATTGATATCCTGGGCCCTGTCGCGGAACAAATCCACAGCCAGCCTGCCGTTCTCGGCGAGTATCACATCATAGCCAAGTTCTTCCAGCAAGGCCTCCCCGGTAGCCCGAATCACTGCTTCGTCATCCACCAGCAGAATAAGACCCTTGCCTCGGACAGGCTCCGCCGAGCGGGGAAGAGCGACTGAATCCGCGATCTGGTATTCCTTTCCATCCCGTCCGATCAAAACCGTGTGATTAGCCAGACCCACGATCTCGCCTGACGAAAGTACCCTGTACACGGGATTTTCCGCAGGTTTACGATTATGGGCATTGATGATTTTGAAGACCTCCGACAGTAGTCGGCCTTCACCTTCGCTGGATTTCCACCCCGTGAGGCGTTCGGCCACGGGATTCATCCGCATCACGCGTCCGGCAATATCGGTAGCGATTACGGCATCGCCAATCGAATCGAGCGTAACACGGAGATTCTCTTCATTGACGCGAATTATCTCCACCGCGCGCTTAGATTCGGTTATATCGCGAACCCACTCGACGAAAAGATTGCATTCTCCGTTTTCATCGAGGATGGGAATGACTCGCAGGTCCACCCACCTGTCGTCAGGCAGCTTTGCTTCCGACTGGAACGGTTTCTTGGATCGGATGACATTCCTTGCCTGGCAATCGGGGCAAATTGTCTCGTAACCACGATAGGCAAGATGGCATTTCGCGCCGATTTTTCGCGAATCCGGGGAAATCGCGCCGAATCCGTTCCAATTGCTGTAAACGATGCGCATATCCCGATCATGAACCGAGACCATGTCAGGAATCGCGCTCAGCATACTCTGGAAGAGAGAATCGCTTCTGCGAAGAGCGTCTTCCGCCAGTTTACGCTCGGTAATGTCCAGCAGCAAACCATTGAATATGATCCTATCCGGCAATCGGATCGGGTTTGAGGCTCCGCTAAACCAGAGAATGCCTCCTGAAGGTTTCACAAATCGCCCTTCGTAATGCCACGGGCTGTTGGTTGCCAATACCTCCTGGATTGAAGTCATAAAAGCATTCCGATCCTCAGGGTGGACGCAGTCAACGAACCGGGTAAAAAAGGTATCAATATCATCCTGAAATTCGAACATTTCGGCGGCGTGTTCACTCACATAGGTCATTCCATATTCACCGGTAGGCAAGGCGTAAAACTGATATACAACCCCCGGGACGTTCGCTGCGATACTTCGCAGTCGTTCACGCTGTGTCGCAATCTCAGCTTGCGCCTGTTTGCGATCGCGATGGAGAATGACCAGGGCAAGCTGGTCCGCCAGTTGGAGGGCAATGCTGATTTCATCCGCCCGCCAGCGGCGCGGGGTTTTCAGATGCTCGAAGCAGAGGACGCCGAGACTGCGACCCTCGATTCGAATAGACACATCCAACATCGAAGTGATGCGGTTGGGCTTCAAATAGCTCTCGACATATCCCGCCGTACGCGGGTCGGTCAACGCATCGTGAGCATCTACGTAGGGCGCTATCAGTAACGCTTCAAATTCATTTTGGAACTCGCGCCTTTTCAGCGCAACGCCGGAAGTATGACGCGCACAAGAAGACTCATATAAGTCGATAGAGACCAGTTCGCTGACATCATCGCTAAAAAGCCAAACACTGACACGATCCATCTCGAGTGTCAGGGCAATCGACTCGGTCAACTCCTCTACAAACTCTCGCACATCTCCCTCAGTCAGATGGCGGCTCAGCGCCATTTGGGCGATGAGTGCTGCCTGACGCTCGCGCCGCATAGTGTCCAAACGCAAGGCCTCCTCCGCCTTACGGCGCTCCATTTTCGCGTCAAACAACTTCAGCGCCATCTTAATAGATGCATCCAGTACAACAATACCAGTATTTTTAACAACGTAACCGTAAGAAGTAATCTTTTCTGTTTTTTCCACAACCTCTAACTCAGTATGCGATGACAAAAATAGGATCGGTATATCCTTTAGGTTCAATATCTTTTCTGCCGCTTGGGTCCCATCGATGCCAGCGCCAAGATCAATATCCATGAGGATCAAATCGGCTGGAAAGATTCCATCAAGAATAATTTTGACTGCCTTATCTCCATTTTCAGCGCGATGAACAATATATCCTCTTTCCTCAAGCTCATTCTGCTCCATCAAAGCGATTAAATATTCATCTTCAACAAGAAGGATACTCTTTCTATCTCGTTGCATATTGCGCTACTCCTCCTATAATTATTTTTTATGCTAAAATTGACCGGCATGGGCGCCGGTTCATCCGAACCCATGATCGCGAAATTTCAGAAGCTATATAACCGAAACGGCGGTTATCCAGACTCGATTTAACAGCCACGCGGCATTGAATTCAACCCCATCGCCAATTAGAAGCTGGCGTCGCTTGACGTTGATTATCAAATGGGATTATTTTTGTCAATAATTAATTCACTAATTTTAGATCTGGTAATCTTCTTAATAATAAAAGTAATACCACTGTAATCAAATCTATTTCCTGTTTTTTGATCAAATCCATTTTGTTTTTTAATCCATTCATCAATTGATAAATCAGAATCAGCCAGGTTGACACGAAGCTTTTCATTAAGCTTTCCGATTAGTACGCCACCTCCGGCGACAAATCGAGTATTTGTTATTGGATAGAAATAAGACGGAAGTTGATCGTATTCATCTTCGATCTCACCAATAATTTCTTCAATGATATCCTCAAGGGTTACCAAACCCGTGACTTCATCTATCCTGTTATTAACAATTGCAATATGTTGATGCGTGTGAATCAGCTTCTTAAATACTTTTGAAAAATTATCGTCTTCATAAAACGTCATCAAGGGCCTTGAAATCCCTTTTAAGGATGGATTGTCGGGGTTGATCTGCAGAGCGCTTACAATATCCTTGAAATTGATATACCCAATAATTTCGTTCGAATTTAAATGATTGACAAATGGATAACGCGTATGATTATGAATATGCGCTTCAATCAGGGCATCCATCAACGACATGTGATCGTTCAATATTTTCATTTCTTTTTTTGGAATCATAATATCTTTCACTTTTTTCTTTGTCAATCCGATGGTGCGGGAAATAATTTGTTCCTGGTCTTTACTGATCAGATTATTTAAAAATGCGTACTGCGACAATAGCGAAATTTCTTTAATCGCGTCAACACTCGTTGATTCGCTGGTTTTGCCAATAAAGGGTTTGTTCAGCAGCTCAATGAGTTTAATCAGCGGAGTAAATAATCTGATCAAAAACCGCAGTGGAATTGTACCGACTATCGCAATGTTCTTATTGTATTTAACGCCGATTGTCTTGGGTAATATTTCAGTCCATTGTATCATGGCAAATGAAAATATGAGTGAAAAAAGGAGTATCCATTTTGGACCGAAAAGCTCGTCAAACTGCGCGCCGGAGAGAGAAGCTCCAATTGTGTGCGATATTGTATTGACAATTAGAATCACAGCAATCGGCTTTTGAATATTGCCCTTAAAATTGTTCCAGATGAGACCCATTTTGGGCCGGTTGGAAGCCATTTCAGCGATATCAGCATGTGACATACTCAATAAACATGCTTCTAATAAAGAACATAATGCGGATATAGTCATACTGATGATAACTACCGTGATTAAATACGTCATCAACTACTCCTGAAACAGTTTACAGGTTATTTCGCCAGCCGGATAGAACCTGCTTTAGGTTTAACGGTAATTTGGCGCCTCTCCATTTTTATCGGATATAAAATAGCCTTAATAGTTTATAATAGTTCATCATCATATATTTCCTCTTGGTTTAGCAATTTCTCTTCAACTTGATCAAATTTAATATTCAATTTTGATATCATCAATTTAACTAAAATCGGTACAGGAATGGTTGTAATGACTGATAACACAATAATAGCGTTAAAAAATTTAGCGGAATGATTTTTAAGCTTAATCCTACAGTCGCCGCTGCTAAAGTCGCCGATAATTGTGGGATGGTCATTAAACCAGCAAGAACGGCCTTTTGATTAGAGAATCCAGATAATCTCATTGCCAGCCAACCTGATAATAGCTTACTGCCAGTTAATCCAATAACCGTCCATAATGTAATGTAAAAATTCTCATTGGCATTAAATAAAACGAGGATATCTGTTTTCATGCCAATAGAAAGAAACATAAATGGGATAAAAAAACCATAGCCCGTGCCTTCAATTTTCTTAAATAATAAACCATTTTCCGCATAGAACGGTTTTAATCCGGACAAGGCCATGCCAGCAATAAATGCGCCAACAATGACACTAACACCCACCAATTCGCCAATCATTACAACTCCTAATACCGATATCAAGAAAAAAGTCAAACGAGAATCATCTTGAGGATGGATTCTATTGAACAGCCACTTGCCAAGTTTAGGAACTAACCAGAGCGAAAGAAAAATAAATATAAATACCGTTAAAATAAAAACAGGATAAAACAGAACCCCTAAACTATTGATATCAATTTTATCAAATAATGAAATGCTTTCTATAATTTTAACAGATGAATTATGCCTTGTTAATTGAACGCAAATGGCAAGTAATATCAAGCTTCCAATATCTGTTATAACAGTGGAAGACAATACGGCCACACCAAACCTGGTTTTAACAACCTTTAGCTCTTTAATTATCGGAAAAACAATACCAACAGAGTGCGACGCAAATAACGAAGCGTAAAATAACTGACCGATTATTTCCATTGGTCTGAAGGCCCGATATACAAAAAATCCTGTGACAGCCGGCATCAGAAAGGTTAATAGACTTAAGATAGTAACAGCCTTTTTTTCAGATTTTATTAACTTTAAACTAGATTCCATACCCGCAAGGGACATAAGAAAAATCAATCCCAAAAGACCAATTGCCTCGATAACAATATAAAGTTGTTCTGTTGGATAACCTCTGCCAAGTAAATGATTCAGCTTTCTTACTAAATCCATTAAATTAGGACCGATGATAATACCGGTAATTAAAATCGCAATTATAGAAGGGATATAAAATCGTTGAACTAAACGGGGAATTAATACCATCAGAACCATAAGAATTAAAAAAAGTACTAAAAATGTTAATCCGGTCATTTAAACTCCTTTGGATGGAAATACTATAATCGAGTTTAGAACTCTTTGTTTATGTCGCGCATATTCAGATAGCCAATTTAAGGCGTTTTGCCACGGGATGGTTGAGCCATTGAACTATCTAAAGGGTCGAAAATTTGGAAAAGCTTTACAAGAAGGTTAAAATTGTTGTACGGTATGAATAAGCGCTTATCCGCAGAATTCTATTTCAAATTGAATAACACTCTTCGTTCCATTTTCATTTGCAATGCTGCACGTCCCTTTTAATTGTTCCACCAGCATTTTAACGATGGTAAGGCCAAAGCCGGGCGATTTATTTTCCAAAATTCTTTCGTTGATTCCAATACCATTATCATGTATAATGAGTGTTGCCATGTTTTCAGTTTTATTTAACGATACAAATATTGCTCCATTGTCGCGGTCTTTGAATGCATATTTAAAAACATTGGTCAGAAGTTCATTGATGATGATTCCGATAGAAATCGCTTTTTTTGAAATAATATTAAATTCTGAAATCTGTTTATGGATCACAATATTATTTTTCAAAACAAAAACCGCAAGAAGCGAATCAATCAAGTTTTCAATATAACTTTTAATTGATATATCATAATAATCATCAGATAACAATAACTTATCATAGAGAATACGCATACTTTGAACACGAGAAACGGCGTCCTTCAGCGCGGTTTTTACTTCAGGATGAGCGGTTGAACTCCCTTGCAGAGATAGCAGACTCTCAATAGTTGCTATATTGTTTTTCACGCGATGATGAACTTCTCGCAGGAGTATCTCTTTTTCGGAGAGTTGTTTTTGGATTTTCTCCTCAGCTCGCTTGCGTTCGGTAATATCGCGGGCGATGCCGTTGAAACCCGATACAGCGCCGTGGGCATCGAAAAACGGGCTGGCATTCGAGGCATGCCAGAGCCAATGGCCATCCGCATGACGCACCCGATATTCGACACATTCCTGCCGCTCTCCCGTATCGAGCACCTTTTGTAAAAAAAGTAAGCAGGGTGGAAGGTCATCAGGGTGGACAAACTCAGTAAAAGAGTGTCCCTCTACTTTCTCCGTTGCATGCCCGAGTAACCGAGACCACGCTGGCGAGACGAATATAAAAAACCCATCTGCCGTAAGTGAATAGATAATGTCGTGGGTGTTTTCGACCAGGAGTCGATACTTTTCTTCATTCTTGCGGCATAAAGTCTCCAACTGCTTACGGTCCGTCATGTCATGGACAACTGTAAAGCGGTATTTTTTATCCTGGGCAAAAATATTTTCCGATGAAAGCATAACATGCTTGATATCACCGTTCTTCGCTTTTAAATCGACTTCAACGTTCTTTATCTTACCGTTACCATCAGCATTAGCTGTTACGATATTTCTAGCATTAGGGGTGATAATGCCTAATTCCACCGCGCTTTTTCCGATAACTTCCTTTTTTTCAAACCCAAACAATTTGCAAAATGCCTCGTTTACTTCGAGGTAAGTATGATCCTCCAGGTCGCTCAAACCACAGGCGGAAGGATTAATATGAAATAACTTTGAAAACTTTTCTTCGGATAATCGCGCCCTCGAAATATCCTTGGAAACGCCAAAAATCCCAGCTTTGCCGTTCCAAGTTCCCAACGAAAGCCTTGTCTCAACAGGGATCTGAACACCCGATTTTGTAATAAGGGGAATAAAACAAAAGTCAGCGCTTCCATTGATTATTGCTCCGAGAATTCGTCCGGTTTCATTGCGGCGTTCGGGCGGAAACGCCATAAGCGCCGATTTTCCGCGGAGTTCTTCAAAGGAATAGCCGAGACGATCAATAACCGCGAAATTGGCATGGATAATATTCCATTGTTCATCAAGAACAAAAAGAAAATCATCGATAGTATTGAAAAATGTTTCATAGTTATTACGAGTCTGCGCCATTAACATTTCCTCTTTTTTAAGCTCGGTAGTATCGCGCTGGAAACTAACGTAACCGATAATCTTTTTATCGTCATTCCGAATCGGGGTGATACTGGCCTGGGTAACGTACTCACTGCCATTTTTATGGCGATTGAGGTATTCCTGCTTATTAATGGAGCCTTCCTGCAACAGGGCAAAGAACTGCTCATGGCGCGCGTCGTTTTGGGGGTCGGCGGAAAATAAAGAGGGCTTTTTCCCCTTGACCTCGTCCAGCGCATACCCGGTTATTCTCTCCGCGGCAGGATTCATATAACTAATATTGAATTCGGAGTCTGTATAAATGATCATTTCCTCAGCTTGTTCGACAATACTGGATAATTGTTGCAATCGTTCTTCTGCTCTGTTGCGCTCGGTAATGTCAACGGCCATCTCATAGCGAACGTTGCGCCCATTTGGCCAGGAAATCGACCTGTCAATGCACTTATACAAGCGGCCATTCGATTCATTCCGGAACTCCCAGAGGTGGGTAAGTCCCAGGTTTTCGCCAAAGATAAGATCGTTAGTACAAAACGGGCAAGGGGAGTTCCGTCCTTGTAAATACTCATAACACCTGCGATTGCCCGGTTCTCCAAAAATGTTCTCTAAGATGCGGTTGACAAAGAGTATTTCAAAAGTCTCCGGGTCGCTAACATAAATCGGCTCTTCAATGCCGTCAAAGACAGCCAGCATACGGGCATGACTCTTGCGTAGTTCCTCCTCGGACTGCTTGTTCAATGTTTTGGCGTTAAAAAGTTTCAATGCCATCTTAATTGAGGTATCGAGAACAACAATCCCGGAATTTTTGACAACATAACCGTATGACGTTATCTTTTCGGTTTTTTCAACTATCTCCGGTTCGGTATGGGATGATAAAAATACTACTGGAACATCTTTTCGGTTCAGTATTTGTTCAGCGGCTTGTGTACCGTCAATACCGAAACCTAAATCTATATCCATAAGGATTAAGCTATAGTTTTCATTCAATGCAGATTGAATCGCATCCTCGCCATTTGATACATGGTGAACAGAATAACCCATATTTTCCAATTGTTTTTTTTCAAGCATTGCGGTTATTGCTTCATCTTCAACAAGAAGAATTGTCTTTTTATGCGCGCTATTCATATATAGCCCTCCTGCAGTTATTTTTTTATTCATAATCATTAGGAAAGGATTTCTTCAGTTCTTAAAATTTTTGCATGAAAAGAGATGAAAGAGGGGTCAGGGGTGAATTTCATTACTTGAGCGGTATAAAACAGGTATGTCAGAAAAAAATACAACAATGCTCCGGACATAAGAAATTTGCCACGCATGCTTTCCCTTCTGCAAAAAAATTAGATTAGACCTGACCGGTCCCCTTTCCGAAAAACAAACATTATTTTAAAGGTGGTTTAGAAAGCAACTCGCCTTTTAGTTCTGACGTTACCCATTCTTCCGCAATTTTATTCTGTTCAAAACGCGATACAACCATCTCGTTCCATTTGATATTTTTTCCAGAAGGTTTTACCTGCCACATTTGCATATTATGCTTACCTTTTAAGGTTCTTTGCCATACAAGAATATTATTCTCTTGAGCTAAAAAATCTACTTTTTCTACACAAATGTTCAGAAATGCTTTTCGAAGTTGTTTAAACCATTTTTTTATAAAATCATGCCCTTCATAGTTTTTATTAGCTGTATGCGCCACATAATTTTTTGTGAACACATCATCGATAATTTCCAAATTTCCTTTTTCAAAAAGTTCCTTGTTTGCAAAATTAATGAGTTCCTTTTTATCCATATATAGTATCCTTAGTAATAAAAAATTTGTAACTGAATTTTTCTTAACGATTTGATTTTGGCATTATGATTGTTAATTCATCCTGTATCCGGTGCATAAGTTTCCGAATAACCGGAAAAACGATCGGAAATTCTTCGAGGAAGCGATGATCCCCATTTTCCGCCTCCGTCAGTGAATTCACGTCCATTTTCATGGCCGGAGCCTGATCAATGATTGTGTCCTTCATACCCAATACAAAATTCAGACGTTCTTTTGGCCATTGGTAACGGCGGATATACACCTGGAATTCAGCATTTAGGGCAGACAAATCGCTGGAGAATCGATCATCGTCAAGTGGGCGAATGCTATCAACCTTCAGCAGCGGATTGATCTGAATAGTGTTGATCGGCCGATACAAATCATCCTCGTTGAATCCATCGAGTCCCAGAACTTCCGCCACGGTATGCGACAGCGCCAGACGAACCGCCGAGAGGCGCGATCTCTGCGCAATCAATGTGGCCAGAACATCCACATCGTCAGCGACGCTTCCCGACTCTCGAACGGCAAAAATGGAATTGAAGTGACGTCATTGATTGACGCATACAATGTGTATATTATACATCATGAAACACTATGAATATTTGAACGACCCACAGGACCATACAGGAAAGCATACCGCGCAAAACCGGCGCTTGGCGGAATACACTCCCCAAACGCGCCAAAATGCGACTGCAGCAATTAATTTGATTTTCTTTGAAAATTTGGTATACTTTTCTTCATTTTCTTTATATTATAAACCGAGAGATGAATCAAAGATTGCATCTCTCCGATCCGGCGCATGCGCGGACCTCGTCTGGCGCGCCGGTGCGGACGATTCGCGAGATAAAGGGACACATACAAAGGCGCGGGGATTGATTAAGTGATCCCCAAAAAAAGAAACCCAATTTCGAAGGAGGTCAATTTTGATCAACGATCGTTTCGAAGAAAAAAAGCTGCTGGGATATTTCCAGCATTTCCTGATCAGTCCGTACTATCGCAAAATCCACAGGCAATTCGACAAACGAATTATTGAATGGATTGAAGAACACAATTATTTCTTCGGATTCAATTTCCCTGAGGATGAGAACTCACACGGGCGGTACACCCGGGGAAAGGGAAACGTGAACAAATCGCTAATCCGGCAATGTATCGATCATTTGATGCGGATGAGCGGCAAGCCCTGCCGCGCCGCCAAAAGCCGCATCGAGCAAAAAGTGGACAATTTTTCCGCGGTCTGCGGGTTGGACGCTACGGCCGGCAAACTGCTCGGGTTTTTCTATCGCCTGCGCCACCATCTGATTTTGGACGATCTGATGGATGCGTTTTCCAATCATCGGGCACAATTGCTCAAGGATGCCCGATTTTACGCGGCCATTCTCAAACTGCCGGTCAACAAGATTGAAAAACTGCTTTCCGTTCAATCGCCGCTGGTAAGCAACGGCCTGATCAGCCTTTGTCCTCGAGACGGCGAACCCGAACTTTCCGATTTCATGGTCGAGCTTTTTAACCACAATTATAAAGACAAAAGCGAAATACGCAACGAACTGCTGGGCAAACCCCAAGTCGCCACCCTCGAATGGGAGGATTTCAGCCATCTGAAGAGGGATATCGGATTCATCGAAACAATTTTCAACGATGCGATCCAAAATCGCCGCCCGGGGGTCAACATCTTGCTTTATGGCGAGCCCGGTACGGGCAAAACGGAATTCTCTAAAACACTCTGCCAACGCCTGGGGCTGGAACTTTATCTGTCGGACGGACAAAAGCTGGAAACGGATAACGAGCCGGACCGGAAAAAACGGATCTCGCGCCTCTCCCTGATGCACAGGCTATTGGCTCCCAATGCCGGCGCCTGCTGCATTCTTTTCGATGAAGCCGAGGATTTCTTTGAAGGCCGCTCGCTTTTTAGCAAGCATACCGGGTCCAAGATATTCACCAATTATCTGCTGGAAAACAACCCGGTACCGACCATCTGGATAACCAATCGCATTCATGATATTGACACTGCCTATATCCGACGATTCAGTTATACCCTGCAATTCAAAAATCTACCGATCCCGCAACGCAAGCGCCTGTGGAATAAAGCCTTGAAAAAATATAACCTGCGCCTGGAAGATGAGGATATCCGCGAAATCGTCCACACCTATGACGTTGCGCAATCCCATATCGACAATACAATCAAAATAGTTTCCCTCAGCAGAGGCGGAATAGCCGATATACGCCACACATTGCGTAACGCGTTACGCGCGCAAAATTACGGACGCGCTCCGGGGAAGCTTCCCCAATCCCTTCCCGCATTCGATTTCAATCTGGCCAATACCGATATCGATCTCCGGCATCTAACCCGGCAGATTATCGACAGCGGCGTCAGCCCTGTATCTTTCTGCCTCTATGGAGTCGCAGGCAGCGGCAAGAGCCTCTACGCCCGCGAGCTTGCCAACCGACTCCAGTTGGCGGCGATGCACAAACGCGCATCGGATATGATCAGTCCGTTTATCGGCGAAACGGAACAGAATATCGCCCGCGCTTTCGAAGAAGCCGTGGAAAATCAGGCCATGCTGATTATCGACGAGGCCGACAGCTTTCTTCAGGAACGCCAGAATGCATTCCGTTCATGGGAAAAAACCATGGTGAACGAGATGCTGACCTGGATGGAATCGCACCCCCTGCCCTTTGTCTGCACCACCAACCTGATCTCCCAACTCGATCAGGCCTCTCTGCGCCGCTTTACGTTCAAGATCCGCTTCGATTTTTTCAAACACGAACAGCTCGCCTATGCCTTTCGGCATTTCTTCACGATCGATCCGCCCTCCGACCTGCGTTATTGGCAAGGGTTGAGCTCCGGAGATTTCGCCGTGGTCGCCAAATAATTCAAACTTCACGGCTGTGATCGCCAGGCAGACAAAATGCTGGCCAAGCTTCGCACTGAAACCCGGCTGAAAGCCGGCACACCTCAGCCTATTGGATTCAGCGGCAGCCGCTAAAGCCGTTCTTAGCGCTTTCCTGACCATTCCCGTTCCGTTTGACCCTCATATACAATCGAAAAAAGTTAAAATTCCGTTGAAGTGTCTCTCTTTGAAGCAGAACTCATTATAGTTTCATTCCGGGCTTGATATCCTTTTTCAGGATATTCAAAAATCGTGTCGTGGAAATATAGCGATCAGCCAATAGATTTCCATTATAGATCAAATTGAAGACGCCATACAATGAGAGCGCTTTCTGCGCCTGACCTGCTGTTTTAATTTCTATAACAGTGGGCTCCAGACCTTCCTTTTCAAGGATTGGCTTCACTTCATCCATAAACCGGGCGGCCCATGGACATTGTCTTGAATAGACAATCGTCAATCCATTGTATGTTTTCAATGCGGCTTGCCAATCGTTAATGGTGGGAAGCGAACCCGACTTGAACGTTTTTGCCAACAATTGCTCGTGGCCGGACTCTGCGATCGTTTTATAACCGTTTTTATAAAATATGCCGCTATCAGCCATAAAGGCATTCCTGCTGGCAACGACAGCGACTCCCAGCATGTTTGCCGCATCCTTTTCCGCTTCCTCTATTAAAAGAGAACCCAGTCCATGATGATGATATTTTTTACCATTGATCCAAAGACAGTGAATAAACATATACCCGGATGCGCTGACAGATCTCCAGCAATACTCTCCCGGGACATATTCAATGAACCCTACGGGTCTTTTTTCTATATCGATATAAAGCAGTTTGATTTTCAGTCCATGTTTGAACTGTTCAGTGAGCCACTCGAGCTTTTTGTGATACGATTCATGTTTGGGATTGATAAAGCAAATCGACTGGGGATGTTTACTGAGATTTTCCGTCGTTACTTCGACAATATTCGTTTTAAAGTTCATCGGTTCCATGGACAAAGTATCCTTTCAAGGAAGCATTCAGTATATTTAAGCAAAGAAAATTTCACGGATGTCATCGTCTTATATTAATGAAACCTTTTCCTATTACTTAAAATCATTAAATTTTTTATTTGAACAATACTATCAACACTCAACCAGTTTTTTTCAAAATCCTTTTGGTTTACTAATGTAGCAATAGAAGCAAGTGTTTTTAAATGTAATAGTCTTTTATCTTTAGTACCACCCAAAATAAATACTGCATTAACTTTATTTTCGAGTTCTGTGAATTTAATTCCATTTTTACTTCTTACTATCGTTAGAAACATCTTATTTTCACCTTCAATTATTATATGTGGAATCGCTAAAAAATTTGATAAAGCTGTATTAGATTCTTCCTGTCTTTTTATAAACAGTGAAATTATCTCTTCTTCTGGCATTTCAATTTCTTCTGATAAGGGTTTTGCAACTATTTTTAAAAGGTTTTCAAAATCCATAAATTCATTAACATCAATTATTTTTGCATCTTTAATTAAATGATCAAAATTGTCTTGTTCTATATCATCTCTGTGTACAAGTATTTCTCTTAATTCATCTTCAATAATATTTTCTGTTAATCTTTTGTCCGTAATTCTTTTTAACAAATGTAACAGCGCATATTCACTATTTTTTATTTTTCTACCATAAAATATATATACACAGAAACTAATGAACAACAAAGCTAAACTTAATTCGATTGCGGCAACACCAAGATCAATAATAAAAAATGTAAAAAGAATAATACACACAATTTGTAACCAGGGGTAAAAAGCTGCTTTAAAGCTGGGTTTATAATTAATTATTTTGCTTTCTCTTAAAATAATAACTGATAAATTCGTTAAAACATAGGATGTTAAAATAACAGTTGATGCTGCTTTTACAAGCATCTCAAGGGACAGCAATAATGATAAATAAATGATGATTCCTGTAAGTATGATAGAAATTATTGGAGTTTTAAATTTTTTATTGATCAAAGCAATTTGCTGTGGTATCAATTTGTCTCTGCTTAAAGCCATTGGATATCTCGATGCTGACATAATCCCTGCATTTGCTGTAGTAAAAAATGCCAAAATAGAGGCAGCGATAATGATAATATAACCCCATGTTCCCATAAATGTTCTTGCGGAATCCGCTACCGGAGTTAATGAATTTTTAAAAGATAAAGGGTCTAATGTTCCAGTTATGACGAATGTTATTAATGTATAGAATATCGTTACTGCAACAATTGATGAAATCATACCAAGTGGAATATTTTTTTTTGGATTTTTGACTTCCTCAGAAATGTTAGCTACATTGAGTAACCCTCCAAATGAAATAAAAACAAATCCTGAGGTAATAATAATATTATTAAATTCTCCTGTTACGAAAGGTGTAAAATTTGATAATTGAATTTTAGGAAGTCCAATAACAATATATACAAGCATTAAGGATAGCAATCCAATAACCATTGCAATTTGAAATACGACCGCTTCTTTGACACCAATTAAATTAAGAATAACAAAAAATAGACATAATATAAAACCTGATATTAAGGGACTAATGCCGGTATATAAAATAATGATCTCAGATATACCAAATATTGCAAAGGAACTTTTTAATGATAGAGCAAACCATCCCAAAAAACCAGAAATTGTACCGACCAACGGCCCAAATGTTTTATTGATAAAATAGTAGTCACCGCCTGCTTTTGGCATAGCAGTTGATAATTCAATGACACTGAATATTCCAATCAGTCCCAATATACCAGCTATAAAATAGGATAAAAAAACCGCTGGTCCGGTTTTTGAAAAAGCAAGTCCTGGCAAAATAAATATCCCTGAGCTAATCATAGCTCCAGAAGCAATACTAAAAACACCTAAGAATGAAATCTCTTTTTTTAACATATAAAACCTCTCATGGTTTTTAAAAAGACTATGCTTTCTCTAGCCTTGGGTGGCGAGTCTTTTTTGTGTTTTCTGCCTAACATTTCGGAGCGTAAAACTGTCAAACCGCTACAAAATTTATTAAATGTAACGCACTTAAAATTAGCAATATTCGGTAAATGCTTTATTTATGATATTATAGCCACACACTTAATTTTCTGTCTCTTCATTTTCAGTTTCCATGATATGCCACTTACTTACCAAAGAGTTAAAACTGAGAGTAAATGTGGTAAACTTTATATTATCCACATTGCCCGGTTTACGTATGTTGCGTTTTAGTCACTGGCAATATTTACTATTTTTCTCAAATTCAATCAATTCAATTGGCGCTCCATTGTGCTCAATCATTGCAGCCCTCACTCCTTCTGAAGGTGGATTGGGTTCTGTAATTATTTTAAAGTCACGACTTTTTAGTTCGAAATCTAAATCTTCAACCTCAAACGCAATATGAGGAACTGTTTGGATTAATTTATCAATTGGACTACCTTTCTCAAATCTCATCCATTCAATTCCGAAAGGACTCGTATTAAATCCTGAAACAAAGAACTTAAATTGTGGTAAATATTTTTCATTTGGCATTATCTTATCCGTTGGAATTCCTAAATGATGATATTTCCATCCCCAACTTTCAATGCAGGAAGGTAATTCATAGTCATAACGGATTTTTTGAATTTCATTCATTTTACTCAACTCGTTTCATTTAAAAAAAAATACATTCTAATGATTGTCTATTGTCCATATATCTCAATATAGTTGTTCCATTCTGTATTAATTGTTTTTAAATCAGTTCCCAATATGACATGATAATCTTATTCCTCTTGAGCTGAATATCATTTTTAAAAGAATTGTCTTGATTTTGTGCAGTTGTGAAATGAACATAAACATCCGGATTTTCGGCTACCCATTCTTTGATTTTATAATGCTTATGCGCACTGTAATTATCCATGATAATATGGATCTCTCGATTTTTTCGACGGAATTTCCTGACGAGGTTCTGCAAAAAGCTTAAGAATTCCACGTGGGTATGGCGATCTTCACAAACTCCGGTAACGTTTCCTTTGTGAACCTCCAGCGCCGCGATAAGCGAAGTTGTTCCCAGCTGTTTGTATTCAAATGGAATGTTTTTGATCTTCCCATGCGGTTTCAGCGGCAATACCGGCTGAGTTCGATCCAGCGCCTGAATGCCCGTCTTTTCATCGACAGACAAAACAATAGCATTCTCCGGCGGATTCAAATATAGACCGACAATCGTCAGCATCTTCTCTTCAAAGTCAGGATCGGTACTGTGTAATACTGGATCAAATGCGGCTTGATTGATTCCGCCTTCAATACCCGCTCCACAATGGCACGATCGACGTTCATGGCCGCCGCCAATTCCCGTATCGACCAATGTGTTTTTCCTTCAGGGAGAACACAGGCCTTCGCCGCTATCTTATGCCGAATCTCGGCATTATAAATTTCAGGCCTCCCCGATCTGGCTTCATCGTTCAGCCCCTCCATTCCGTGTTGGCTGAAGCGCTTTCTCCATTTGGCAATAACATTTTTACTGACTTTCAATTCGGTTCTGATCTCGGATACGGATTGCTGCTCATGAGTCATTAATATAATCTGGGCACGGATAACCATTTGCTGGGGACTGCTCCGCTTGTTCACAACCTCTTGCAATTTCTTTTTCATCTCGTCATTAAGGTCGATACTGGTGATATGGTTACCCATAATCTCATTGCTTTCTCGGATGGTTACAGGTAATTTACTCAATTTTTATTCAGTTGTCAATAGTTAATCTTTTTTTATGGCTAAGCACTAGTAAGTTTCATTTTTTTTATCGTTTATCATTTTAAAATTATTGCTACCGTTCCGAGCACTCACGACATGAGCGTTTCGCGTCAGCGATTGGCGCGATCCCTTGCTGTCTTTCCGCAAGGGGCGTGACAACAGTTCATGTTGGGAGTGCTGTGTTAGACGACATTCGATTTTACTTCATGGACTCCATTAGTTCATAGAAGTACCTTGACTCTTTCGTACTATACAACCTGTACCAAGCAGTGACTGTATCTTCCTTCATTACTTCGACTCTCTTCATAATTTCATATGTAAACTCCAGTGGTGCCAACCCAGAAGCAGTTATCAAATTGCTGTCGCACACTGCCGGACAGTCGATATAATTATCGCTCCCTTTATATTCAGGACATATCATTTCTAAGAATCCTTTGCCATTACTCGTATGCTTTCGACTATTTAAAATCCCCGCATTTGCTAATGCAATTGTTGCGCCGCATATTGCTGCTACAATAACGCCACGGTCAATCAAGTTTTCAACTATTTCAATTACACTATTATGCTCTTCCTCCATCCATGTATCCGCACCAGGAAGAATCAGCAAATCACCTTCAGAAAATTTAACTTCAGATAGTTTCAAATCAACATTAATGCTCATTCCACCCATTGAAGTTACAGGATTTAGGCTTTTAGCTACCTTCTGTATAGTAACTTTTCCATTTTTAAGGAATCTTCCGCTGTTTAGTTCAGCTGTAATATAAGCTATCTCCCAATCAGCCATTGTATTCAATACATATAGATAGCAATTGTTCAACTTTGAATTCTTCATGTCATGCTCCTTCTATTTTTTTGTTTAAAATCGAATGTCGTCTAATGGGAGGGAGGGGTTGGCGAAGTTTCCGTAGGAAATTTCCCGCTACGCGCTTTCCCGCTACGCGCTTTCCCGCGTGTTGTACGATGTCGCGCAGCGACAGCCGCCAAGCCGCCCCTCCCAATAGCCGTACCATTCAAAATATCCAACGGACTGGCGATTTTATCCAGTCCTCGTTTGGGCGCGACAAATTTCCCTAAGCTTCCGAAGCCTACGGCTTCTCCACCTTAGGGAAATTTGGCTTGACAAGTACGCAGTTCACACTTATATTATTCCAATAAACGGGGGCATATCATGTCCATGAATAGCCCAATGGAGTTTGTTCTGCACGGTGGCAAAAAAACGCTTAGTTGATTCTGCGGTTACGTCGTAATCAATAGCTGTTGCATATATGTCGGTGATTTTCTGGTAAAATTTTCGCTCGGATAGCCGTATCTCCCGAATACGCTGTAACTGTTCTTCAAAGTATTGCTTGGTCAACACCGAACCATCGCTTTTAAGCCGCTCGTCATCCATGGCAAAGCCCTTGATGGTGAAGGACTCTATAATGCTTGTTGCCCACTTGCGGAACTGTACCGCCCGTTCAGAGTTCACCTTGTAGCCAACGGCTATAATGGCGCTCAAATTGTAGTGCATGGTTTCGTAGTTTTTACCATCGGAAGCAGTTATCCGGAAATTCCGGATAACTGAAGCTTCTTCCAACTCACTGTCGGCAAATATATTCTTTAAGTGCTCATTAACCGTGCGTACATTAACATCATACAACAGGGCTATCATCTTTTGAGACAGCCAGATATTTTCATCAGCGTAGATTGCATTGACATCGCTGTTGCCGCTCCCGGCAATAAAGGTCAGGTATTCGGCAGCGGAAGATCGGACAATGGAATGTTCTTTATTCTTTTTCATTTTTCCATATCCTTGTCTTTTTTGGGTACTTGTTTCTTTATTGTTTTCGGTGGCAGAAAATTTTCACCGGTTACGACACTTTTACCGGTCTCTCGCATTTTTCCATCGGAAGCTTTCATTTTCAACTGTCGACAAATTGT
>CAZWDO010000032.1:5250-31852 GCA_964632485.1 uncultured bacterium | reverse complement strand
CATTTTTTATAACAGCTTATCTAATATTTGTAATTCTATGACTTCCGGTTCTCTGGAATTAGAGGCAATAAATTTTAAATTCAAACTGTTCGGTTTCAGATAAAAATATACTGAAAATTACATTTTGATTCCCAGTGAATCGCGGTAAAAGACGCGAATTATATCGTCGCACCACCGGTAATGCTCCTGGATTAATTTGGCATCGAATCCTTTAATCTCTATCAACTGCTGAATTTGATACGTCTTTTCAGTAATTATGGGTTCTAAACGGGAAATTTTCTGATAAATGCCCGAATTTTGTTGATTGGCAATATAGCTGCGATCAATATAATTTGGACCAGAACCTTTCACTAAGGGAAACATTTTTTGTTTTAATTTTAGACTAGCCTGGTTCAATATCGATTGATGGTGATTATCAGCCGTCAATAACTGAGGTTGCGCGGGTCCGGCAGCTACCCACAAAGGGAAGGCCACAGTTGTCAGTTGAAATCCAATAATGGTCCAAAGTGTTGTTAAACGGGGATCCTGGCCACCCTTTACTCCTTGAATGATCATGCTGGATGCCGATGAGGATCTGACTATATAGTCATAAAACGGTATCCATTGACGGGCAAGGGTATCTTCAGGTAAGGGATTTTTTAAAAGATCATTTTCCAGAAGTGAATTCTTCAAACATCGGGTGGCATGATTGAGGATGAATGAGCAGGAGAGTTTCTTCTCCAACCTGGCCCAAAAGAAGCTGTTTTCCATGGTTTGATAGCGAATAAATCCGTAACCTTCAGAAGAGTTGCCGCTTAATGAATAGTTAGTGCGGATTAGATATCCCTCGGGTGCCACGAGTGAATCGTTGACATCATATTTCGTGTAAGTAAACGGACCAGTTTCATAATAGGCCGCTCCACCCAAGGCATCAATGACTCCGAAATTGGCCACAACCCCCCGTTTTCCAGCGGTGTTATTTAGAAAAATTTCAAATTCCTTCAAAGAAGAGCATTCAGCCAGGGCTTGTTTCATGAAAACACCCTCCTGGTCCATCTTATCGTAATAGCGGTCTTCTTCATCTAAGTTGTAAGAAGCGGTATTAATAATAGAAAAGCCGGTTTCATTACTCCCCATCCAGACTTCGCGATGTTCCATATCCTGACTGTTGATGACCCCGAGAAAATCATATTTCCCCTGATCAAAATATACGATCTGGTTGGATAGGGATTCAGTATCCCGGTGTTTCCAAAGTATGGGGCGACCATCGGGAGTCGCTTTGCCAGAAATAATTGCGGATGTGCAGGCATCATTTCCGCCACCAAGATTGAACCAGATTAGGATTATAATTAATAAAAGCCTTTTATTCATTAAATGGCCTCACTTGTTAAGGAATTTTATTTATTAGGTGTTTCACTTTCCGATGGATTGGCATTCAAAATCAGTTTAACTTTAGTAATACGTTGCCCAACAATCTCATCGATGATCAGCAATAGATTATGGAAATAGATCCGCTGTCCTTTTTCCGGAACTGAACCCAATTGATCAAAGATAAAACCGCCTAAGGTATCGTACTCAATTGAAGGAATGTTCAACTGCAGGGTTTCATTTAAATCTTCGATATTCATCAACGCATTTGCAAGATAAACATTTTTATCTAACTGTTTAATAATGAATTCATCATCATCGTATTCATCTTGAATTTCGCCGACGATTTCCTCAATAATATCCTCCAAAGTGATAAGCCCGGCGGTACCGCCGTATTCATCCACAACAATTGCCATGTGGATTTTGTTGGCCTTGAATTCACGCAGTAATTCATCCACTTTTTTTGTCTCCGGAACAAAAAAAGGTTCGCGGATAATGGAATCTATCTGAAATGGCTGGTTTTCACAATTTTTAAGAAACAAGTCTTTTAAATATAGGATTCCAACAATTTTATCGATTGATTCATTATAAACAGGAATACGGGAGTGGCCATTCTTTTTAGCGTCTTCAATAATTTCCTCCAGAGGAGTACTGATTTCAAGGGCAAAAATATCGATACGGGGCGCCATAATTTCTTTGACAAGAGTCTCTCGCAGCTCCACGATCGAATCGATCATTTTTTTATCTTCCCGAGGTAAAAAAGAATCGGGTTCAACTGTCTCTTCATTCTGCAGAAACATTTCCGAACTTCGCTCGAATGGTTGAACCCATAAACGCCAGGCAATATGACTCAACCAACGCATAAACAATGCTGCCGGATAAGCCAGCCAAAAAGCCAAATGGATAAAGAGCTGGTCGATTCCGGTGATGGTGTGCGAGTAGCGGAGCGCAATAATCCGAGAAAAAATATGAATACCGCCATAGAAAATCAATACCAGCGCCAGACTGCTCCAAATCATAGAATAGGTCGGGAAATAATAAATGACCGTAAAAAATTGATACCAATAAAAATAAAAATAGATGCTGTTTAAAATCAAAAATAAATAGATCAGTAGATTCAATGCAATCATAAAATCAGAAAATTCAATGTTGAAATTAAGAATAGTAATAGAATGCCGCTTATTGCGTTGGGTATAGTAAATCAGCTTATATTTTAAATAATTCAATAAAAAAAGGAGAAAAAAAAGGCTAAAAGCGGTGAATATTGTAAGAATCATGATGCTTTGGAGAGGGTTTGTTTTGAATCTGTTGAAAAAAACGACATTTTTTCCCGGTAGAAATAGATAATGCCAATAATTGTTACCGGTACGTATTGAGAAATAAAGGACACGATAGCATAGGCCAACGCCTGGGTTTTATCTACGCCAAAGGGCTGCAACGCCAGGATGGTGAAATATTGCGCGGTTCCGATATAACCCGGCGCAGCGGGAATCATAACCCCCACGGCTGTGATGGAGAGAATGACAATCGATGCTAAAAAAGGAATATCCGTCATTCCGCATGCAAATAATAGAGAATTATGGATTAAAGCGCTGGCAAACCAGACCAGAATGGAGTAAACTAAAATTAATACTATTTCGCGCCAGTCTTCGAGAATACTGAAACCCTGGATAAATTTCTCAATGATATGTTGAACTTTGATGCGAAAAGTTTCGGGCAGGAAAAAAAATAGTTTCAGGGTTTTTTCTGCCGTTTTATGTGGGTAGCGTTGCAAAAAATATAAAAATATTAATAAAAGCATATATGAACCGAGCATAATCCAGGTGCCATTTTTGATATAATTGGGGAAAGGGTAGTGAAGAATGGACCAGATAAGCATGGCGACCAGGATAATCCCGTCGAAAATGCGTTCCAATACAATGGTAGCCAGAGCTCCAACGCCGGATATGCTAGCCTTTTTGCTCAAGGCATACGCTCTCAGGAATTCTCCAATGCGCGCTGGCAGGATGTTATTTCCCATAAATCCGATCATCAATGGGCCTGCAAGACTGGTTTTTTTAAACTGTCCAATCGGTTTTAGCATGATGCGCCAGCGAAATAAACGAAACCAATAGGCCAGAAAAGTAGGAACCAAAGATAATGCAAAAAGCCACCATGATACTTTTTTCATGGAATCAATAAAACTGGCCAGATTGATTCCTTTAAAAGAGATATAGAGGAAAATAATGCTGATTAATAGACTGATTAAAATTCGGAACCAATTGCTTTGCTTGGGTTTCAGCGCAGTTTGAGAAGATGGAATGTTGTCAAGGCTCAATGCTACTCCTTAGTTGCTACTATAAATACAAATTTTTCGTGTGAAAGTCAAGCCGTTTTTTCAAAAAATTGCTTGACTTTTGTTGGAAAAAATGTTAATTATATTATTAACCCGTTTCCAGGAGGTATCAGTGAACGAACAACTTAAATTTTGTTTCCACGATTTGATCACAGCTCCACGTAAAGCTTTCTCTTTTAAAAGAATCGGAGCGATTGGATTTTTTATGTTCATGGCGTTAGCCGTGTATAACCTGTTAAATTGGCTTGCTGCCTGGGTATCGGCCGTTAGTTTCCAGGAGGGATCGACCCGTTTGGGCCTCTGGTGGATGAAATTTGGGATACTGCCCGATTTCAGGGCTTTAAATTTTCCCTGGTATGGCCAGATTCTTGAATATATGGGATTTGTTCTGGCATTCTTTTTATTGATGTTGGGTATCTATGCCGCTTCCCGGGTTACTTTCGAAGAATTAAAAGGCAATTTTTTCTTTGGAACAGTTGATGCAATAAAATCGGCTTTCAATAATTGGAAAAAAGTTGTTTTTTCTCCGGTTTTAATTTTATTTTTAGCTGCAGCGATTATAATCGGCGGTTTAGTGGAAGCTTTGATTTTTAAAATTCCCTATTTTGGCGAAATTTTTAACAGTTTTATCATGTTCTTGATTATTCCTTTTACGCTGATTGTATTGTTTATCGGAATTGTGGGAATTATTTCATTACGATTTACTGCTCCAATAGCGGCGGTAATCGAAGATGATTTTTTCGAAGTGGTTTATCAACTGTTTTCGTCTGTTTCCAGCCAGCCAGCGCGTTTGATCGGTTATTCAATTTACAATTCTCTCCAGGCAATCGTCGGTTTTTTTATCTGGTTGTGGTCGTTATATCAGGGATTTCAGATTTTTTATAAAGTTTTTGCAATTGTTGCCGGGGATAAGATTTTTGCGCTTGTCAATAATGCTTACTATTATATACAGAAACTTTTTCCTCAATGGCAGATGATTGATTCGTCTCCATTATTTGCGCCCCTGCAATGGATTGCTACTCCTTCTTGGCAAAAGCCTTTATCTGTTTCGGCTACTATGGATTTTGCCAGTTATGCTTTGACGTTTATTTTGTTCCTGATGTTATTGGCGGGGGTTGCTTATTATTTTTCAATTTTAAGTGTTGGCGATACTTTGGCATATCTCATTATCCGCTATAAAAAAGATGATGAAGATCTGATTAAACTGGCTCAGGAAGAGGAAGATTTCGATGAAGAGGTTAGTGAAGAAATGGCGGATCAGAATTTAGAAGAAGTGAAGAATGAATCAAATCCAATCAAAGGAGAATCAGAATTATGAAAATGGTTTATCAGTTTGGCAGCAAGTACAACGATGGCGACGCCTCGATGAAAAATCTGCTGGGTGGCAAAGGCGCTAACCTGGCGGAAATGTGTAAACTGGAAATTCCGGTACCTGCCGGTTTTACTATTACCACAGAAGTATGTACCGCGTATTACACGAACAGTAATACTTACCCGGCCGGTCTCGATACAGAAGTTAAGAATGCAATGATCAAGACCGAAGAACAAATGGGCATGAAGTTTGGCGATCCGTCTAATCCGCTTTTAGTCTCGGTTCGTTCCGGCGCCCGCGCTTCTATGCCGGGGATGATGGATACGGTATTAAATCTGGGGATTAACGAACGAATTGTGGAAGGTTTAATCAAAAAGAGCGGCAATGAACGGTTTGCCTGGGATTCTTACCGACGTTTTATCCAGATGTTCGGAGATGTTGTTCTTGGATTGAAACCGGAAAACAAAGAGGAACATGATCCTTTTGAAGAGATCATCGACCAGATGAAGGAAGAGAAGAAGATCAAACTCGATACCCAGTTTACGGCTGCCGATCTGAAGGAGCTGGCGAATCGCTTTAAAGCTAAAATTAAGGAACGGCTGGGAGTTGATTTCCCGGAAGACCCCTGGCAGCAATTATGGGGCGCCATTGGCGCGGTATTCGGTTCATGGCAAAACGATCGCGCGATTACCTATCGTCGTTTGAACAAAATTCCCGATGAATGGGGAACTGCTGTTAACGTTCAGGCCATGGTTTTCGGCAATATGGGCGATGATTGCGCCACAGGTGTGGCTTTTACCCGCGATCCTGCTACGGGCGACAAACATTTTTTTGGCGAATATTTGATCAATGCCCAGGGTGAGGATGTGGTGGCCGGCATTCGTACTCCTCAACAGATTACTATAATGGATTCCAAACGTTGGGCCGAAGAAAGTAAGGTGAGTAAAGAGGATCGTTCTAAAAAATTTCCTTCGCTGGAAGAAAGTATGCCTGGAGTTTATCTCGAATTGGTTAAGGTTTATCAGAAACTGGAAAAGCATTATCGGGATATGCAGGATATTGAATTTACAATCCAGCAAGACAAATTATATATGTTGCAAACCCGGAATGGGAAACGTACAGCCGCGGCATCGGTTAAAATAGCAGTCGATATGGTTCAGGAAAAATTGATTTCCCAGGAAGAAGCAATTT
Source organism: uncultured bacterium (assembly GCA_964632485.1). Classification (GTDB taxonomy): domain Bacteria; phylum JAGOEH01; class JAGOEH01; order JAGOEH01; family JAGOEH01; genus CAZWDO01. Next base: position 25,667 of record CAZWDO010000032.1, on the reverse strand, counting down.
TACGAGTTGAACCCGATTCACTGAATCAGCTACTTCACCCTCAATTCGACACGAAAGCCAAGAAAAATATTATAGCGCGTGGTCTGGCTGCTTCTCCCGGCGCTGCCGTTGGACAGGTTGTTTTTCATGCGACTGATGCGGTTGAATGGGCCGATGACGGTAAAAAAGTGATTTTAGTTCGTATTGAAACGTCGCCTGAGGATGTCGCTGGAATGGATAGAGCCGTGGGTATTTTAACCGCGCGTGGTGGCAAGACCTCTCATGCGGCTGTTGTGGCTCGCGGCATGGGTAAATGTTGCGTTTCCGGCTGCGCTGATGTTAATATTGAATATAAAAAACGGCAATTTGAAGTCAAGGGTAGCGTCGTCAAAGAAGGCGACTGGATTTCTCTTGACGGAAGTACCGGTGAAGTGATGCTGGGTCAAATTCCTACATCGGAAGTTGGATTCAGTGGTGAATTTGGCATATTGATGGAATGGGCGGATGGTATTCGTCGTTTACGAGTGAGAACGAACGCAGATACTCCCAAAGACGCCGAACGCGCCCGCCGGTTCGGAGCTGAGGGCATTGGTTTGACGCGGACTGAGCACATGTTTTTCGAAGGTGAACGTATTAAATCCATGCGCAAAATGATTTTAGCTGATACTTTGGAAGAGCGCCAGAAAGCATTGGACGAATTATTGCCCTATCAGCGCGATGATTTTTATGGTATTCTCAAGGCCATGAAAGATTTGCCCGTAACGATCCGCTTACTGGACCCGCCATTGCATGAATTTTTACCGCAGGAAGAAGCTAATCAAAAAGAAATGGCTGAGGAAATGGGTGTTCCCTTGGAAAAAGTCCAATCTAAAGTCCGCGTTTTGCATGAATTGAATCCAATGCTGGGACATCGTGGATGTCGGTTAGGGAACTCCTATCCTGAAATTTCCACAATGCAAGCGCGAGCCATTTTTGAAGCGGCCTGCGATTTAACCAAAGAGGGAATCAAGGTATTGCCCGAAGTAATGGTTCCTTTGATTGGTAATGTTAAAGAATACATCAAGCAAAAAGAGATCATCCATCAAGCCGCTAAAGATGTCATGCAAGAAAAGGGCATCAAAATTGAGTATATGGTCGGAACGATGATCGAAATTCCCCGCGCAGCGTTGACAGCGGATAAAATTGCCGAGGAAGCCGAATTTTTCTCTTTTGGTACCAATGATTTAACCCAGATGACCTTCGGTTTTAGCCGAGACGATATCGGCAGTTTTTTACCTATTTATTTATCAGAAAAATTACTGCCGGCAGATCCGTTCCAGACACTCGACCAGGAAGGTGTGGGTCAATTGGTGGAAATGGGAACGAAAAAAGGCCGTTCGGCTCGTCCCAAACTCAAAGTGGGTATTTGTGGCGAACATGGCGGCGATCCCCAATCCGTCGAATTTTGCCATCGCATCGGCATGGATTATGTGAGCTGCTCACCCTTCCGGGTTCCGATCGCCCGTTTGGCTGCCGCTCAGGCCGTTGCTCGTGAAAAATTATCGAAATAAGCGCTTTTAATAACCTCAAGGGACTCAAGTTTTGACTTGGGTCCCTTGTATTATCCAATCAGGGGCATATTTATTATGTCCCTTTATTTTTTATGGACGAATTACGTAATAAAATTGCCAATCTTCGCGATCAAATCAAACAGCTCCAACGCGATACAAATCAGTTGAATCAACGCTTAGAGGCCAGCGAACAGATTCGCGCGACCCAGGAGTCCGAGCTTAACCGTAAACAGCAAAAAATTGTCCAATTTGAACAAGAGCTTAAGATTTTGCGGGGAATAAAAATCAAATATGTCAATCTGCAGAAAGACTGGCAGCAATACAATCAACAGCAACAGATAAAAGAGAACCCGGTTTTTGAAGACACAAGTCATGATAATATTTTTAACCAACGCATCGAAAAGTCGTTGGGTGAATTGAAGAATACAAATATCGGCCAATGGAATCAGGTTCTTAATCGGCTGAACGACATGAAAGCAGAGATGACCCAACTGAAGAAGAAAATGCTGGAAGAACAAGGGCCTCCTCGTCGTCTCATCAGTCGATTGCGTCAACAGGATATCCGTGTGGGCTTGTTTGTGGATGTACAGAATATATTTTACGGAGCCAGGCAATTTAATGCTAAACTTGATTTTGATTTTTTGTTAAAAACCATACTGAATCATCGACGGCTGATTCGCGCGTTATCTTATGTGGTTGTAACCTCGGATGTCGATCAGTCCGGATTTATTACTATGCTACAACATCGTGGATTTGAAGTTAAAAGCAAGAATCTTCGTTTACGCGCGGATGGATCGGCTAAAGCCAATTGGGATATTGAAATTACGATAGACATGCTATCTTTGGCGGATAAATTTGATGTAATCGCTTTGGTGAGCGGAGATGGCGATTTCGTTCCACTGGTGAATATTTTAAAAACATTGGGTCCTATGGTAGAAATCTATTCGTTCCCCCACAATACTTCGCGTGATTTAATGGAATCAGCGGATACATACATGGCTATTGACCAGTCCTGGCTTATTCTGAATGAATATGAACCGCTTTTCAACCAGGCCCATTAAGGAGTTTTCTTGGTTATTTTGTTAAAAGACCAGATGCGCCAATTTGACCGCTTGTGTATTGAAAAATATCAGATTCCCGGTATTATTTTGATGGAAAATGCCGCGCGTGGTATTATGCGCCAGATTGAGCAGATCATTCCCGATCATCAATTGAGAAAATTTCATATATTTTGTTATAAGGGAAATAATGGGGGCGATGGATTCGCATTGGCCCGCATGTTGGCAGAAAAAGAGGTGACTGTTCGGGTCCTGCTTTGGGCTGATCCCAGTGAATTACGGAACGATGCTCTAACCAACTTTATGATTCTTCAAAGAATCGATTCCATAGAGATTGAGGAAAATTCATCGGCTGATAAAATTGCCGTGGGAAAAGATGATGTTATTATCGACGCGATGTTGGGTACAGGTCTGAATGGCCCACTGGATGGTTCAATAGCTGAATGGATCGATCAAATGAACCAGTTGCAGTGTCACCTAAAGATAGCCGTTGATATCCCCTCGGGATTATTGGCCGATGGTGGACAACAAAGGGGTGTAGTTTTTCAAGCAGACCATACCGTAACCATGGCGTATTTGAAACCGGGCATGCTGTTGCCTCCCGGACGAGAAAACTGCGGCCAGATTACAGTCGCACCGATCGGTTCAGCGCGCCAGGCGCTCTCAGAAATCCAACCTTTTATTTTTACTAATAATGATGAAACCTTGCAACTGCCTTTGAGGCCGAAATATGGTTACAAAACACTTTTTGGCCGGGTAGGAGTGATTGCCGGACAGTCCGGAATGATGGGCGCCGGAATGCTATGCAGTCTGGCGGCGCTGAAAAGCGGTTGCGGCATGGTTCGTTGGTATGCTCCCATTGATGCCACGTCTTCTATCCCGCTTCAGCATCCCGAATTAATGGTCCAGCCTGTTGCGCAATGGGCGAATCTTTTAGATTTGTGGGAGCAGTATATGCAATGGCCCGATATCATCGCGCTGGGACCTGGTTTGGGAACTGGGGAACCTCAACGGAATCTTATTCTTTACGTTCTTCAACACTGGGCAAACCCCTTAGTTATTGATGCCGACGGCATTAATAATCTTGATGCCGCGTATCTGGATAAAGCGGTATCCAAAAGAATTGTCTTAACCCCGCATCCCGGTGAGTTTGCAGGTTTATTGGGTATTTCTGTAAACAGGTTGCAGCAAGCTCCATTAGATTATTTGGGAAATTTTTGCAAAAAGTATCAGATTTATGTTATTTTTAAAATGATACCGACGCTGATCGGTTTCCCGGACGGACAAATTTATATTAATCTCAACGGCAACAGCGGAATGGCAACAGCGGGTTCAGGGGATGTACTGACCGGAATTGTTGCGGGCTTGTTAGCCCAAAGCATGAGCGTGGCATCCGCTTCCCGAACCGCCGTTTTTATTCACGCGCTGAGTGGTGATCTGGCAGCCGAACGGTTGGGCGAATACTCATTGACGGCGACTGATTTGATTTCTCATTTGGCTGACGCATTTAACCAATTTAAAAATAGAGGTAAATTTGGCTAAAACACTTAGACCCATTAAAGAAATATTGATTTCCGCTGAAATGATTCAGCGGGAGGTTTGTAGTCTGGGCGCGCGGATTACCCGGGACTATAAAAATCAGGAGATCCATTTAATCAGTATCCTGCGTGGAGGATTAATTTTTCTCGCTGATCTATGTCGCGCTATTGAACTCCCATTGACTTATGATACCATGGAAATATCCAGCTATGGTAACTCCATGCAATCAAGCGGCGTCGTCCGTCTGGTCAAAGACCTGAGTTCCAATATCGAAAACCGGCATGTTATTTTAGTAGAGGATATTGTCGATACCGGAACAAGCCTTTATTATTTGGTGGAAAATTTGAAAACCCGCCATCCCTTATCATTGAAAGTATGTGTATTACTGGATAAAACTGAAGCGCGTAAAATAGAAGTTCCGATCGATTTCCGGGGATTTACGATTCCCAACCGCTTTATTGTCGGTTATGGACTCGATTTCGAGGGATATTACCGGAATCTCCCTTATATAGGAGCGCTGGATTGATCCGAAAACAAGCGGCGCGGAGCGCGATGAGAATCCTCTTGGGTGTAGCCATTGGGGTTAGTCTGCTGTATATGATGTGCGGGGAAAAACATACAGATTATCCCGGGCTGGAGGGTATCGATTTGCCGCCCAATCGTGAACTGGTAGTAATTGAAACTGATTTTGGGAATATGGTGATCGATTTTTACGATACCGTCGCGGTAGTTCACGCTAAAAATTTTAAACAACTGGCGAATGTTGGATTTTATGATAGTCTAACCTTTCATCGAATTGTACCGGACTTCGTGATACAGGGCGGAGATCCGCTCAGCAAAGATGATGATCCCTCCAATGATGGATTGGGCAATAGCAATCAGGAAATTATGCCCGAATTGGGCATGAAGCATATTCGGGGATCGGTGGGCGCCGCCCGTCTGAGAGATGAACAGAATCCCCAACGCAAATCGAGCGGATGCCAGTTTTATATCTGCCTGAAGGATTTACCCAGCCTGGATCATAAGTACACCGTATTCGGCAAAGTCATTGCCGGGATAGAAGTCGCTGACTCTATTTCAATGGTCCAACGCGATCCTATCTCCGACAATCCAGTACAAAAAGTGATTATGAAACGAGTTTATTTAATTCGTACCCCCAAATAAAACCCATTAATTCCCGAGAGGACTGGTGAACGAGTGAAACATTTTGTTTTTACAAGTCGGTTATTCCCCGGTTCCTTTTGGACTGTCGGCTGGTTAATAAGTATTGCAGGCTGGCTTCTGTTCTCTCTTTCCCCTGTTAGCGGACAATATTATTTCGGACATAATAAAGTTCAATACAATCAGTTTGAATGGCAATTACTGGAAACGACACACTTTGATATCTATTTTTATTCCGGGGAAGACCAATTAGCTCGAGTATCGGCATTTTATGCTGAATCCTCTTACCGTTCTCTCGCCAATCGCTATACCCATGAATTTTCGCGTAAAATTCCATTAATAGTCTATAGCTCTCATTTCCATTTCCAGGAAACCAATACAGTGGGTGGGTTTATTCCCGAAGGCATTGGTGGATTTACCGAGTTTCTCAAGGGGCGGGTCGTTATGCCCTTCAACGGTTCTTATCCAAAATTTCAAAAAATATTGCAACATGAATTGGTTCATGCCTTTATGCTGGATAAGTTACGGTCAGTTTTCCAGGAGCATAATATCTTTAATTATTATAGTCCGCCGCTATGGTTTACCGAAGGATTAGCCGAACACTGGTCGGCGGGTTGGGATGAAGAAGCAGATATGTATCTGCGTGATGCGGTATTAAATGATTATCTTTTCCCCATTGAAGCTATCTATCAGATTAATGGCTCTTTTTTGATGTACAAAGAAGGACAATCATTTTTGAATTTTCTGGCGGAAGCTTATGGCGATTTCAAGATTACCCGATTATTCAATGAATTTTGGCGATTTGACAATTTCTATGATCTGTTTGAGTATATTTACCAAAAACCTTTAGCCATGGTCGACCAGGATTGGCAATATTATTTAAAGAAAAAATATTATCCGTTGATGAGGCTTGGAGAATTGGAACCCAAAGTCTCTATTTTACAAACACGTAAGGGTTTTAATTTTGCTCCTGCGGTTGAGAGAAATGGCTGCCTTCAGGATAAACTCTATTTTTTTTCCAGCCGCATGGGCTATTTGGGAATCTATGAAAAATCCTCCGAGATTGATACCCTGTCAGCCATAAAAGATCGGGCCGAATTGATTCTGCGAGGCAATTTCAGTGAGGATTTCGAATCCTTTCATTTTTTGCAAAGTCGTCTGGCTTTACACGATTCTTTATTGGTATTTGTCTCGCAATCCGGGGATAAAGACGTTTTGTATTTTTATGATTTGACAAAACATAAAGTCATTTTTAAAAAACGGTTTGAAAAATTATTGGGAATCTATTATCCGGCCTGGTCCGAAGATGGCCGATTTCTGGCGTTTTCTGCAATTACCTATATGGGAAATCGGGATATATATCGTTATGAATGGAAAAAAGATTCATTAGAACAATTGACCTTCGATCACTATGACGATTTAGAACCCAGTTTTTCCCCGGATGGATACCATATTGCCTTTTCATCCGATCGAGGTGTCGATGGCATCGAAGGGTATTATCATTTATATCTCATCAATACGCAAACGATGGAGATTCAATCTATCACGCGGGGGAAATCAAATTTTCGGTCGCCTATCTGGAAAAACAGTCATGAACTGCTCTATACCAGTGATTTTAACGGCGCATTCAATATCTATTGTTTGGATATAGAAAATCAAATCAATCATCAAATAACCAACAGTCTGATTGGCAATATTGATGTTTGCTACAATTCGGAAAACAATCGTATCTATTATACCGGGTTAAACCGGTTTAGTTATCAGATTTATCAGCGGTCCTATCGTCCGTTACTCAGCGATAGTTTGCAGTCTGAAGCCAATACTCATTCTTTTTTTACAAATTTGAAATCATGGGAGAGCGGATGGCCGTTGAATACGGATACAATTTCAAGTGAAGCTTATCCAATTTATAAATATAAAACCAGATTTAGTCTGGATGTCGCTCAATCGATGATAACCTATGACCCCGCTATGGGCACATCGGGTGGAATTCAATTGTTAATGTCTGATATGTTGGGTAATCAGCAATGGTATTTTTTATTGGGCAATTCTGCGCGGAGCAAGGATGAGATTCTGAAAAATTTCAATGTGGGTTGTACTTATATCAATTTAAAGAACCGCTTTAATTATGGGGTAGGCATTTATCATTTAGCGGATTATTATCGCTATGGATATTCGTATGATTTAACCTATTTTGAACGGAAATATGGGGCTTTGGCAATGATCAGCTATCCGTTGAATCGATTTCAACGCATTGAATTTTCTTTTTATATTAAAAACGCGTTCCGGGACTGGTATCAGGAATACGTGTTTAATAATGCGTTACTGGCGGAACAATACCTGGCGTATGTAGTGGATAAATCGATGTGGGGCGGAGTTGGCCCCATTGATGGCTACCGGTTTCGTATTGCTTTGGGCATAAATGAAAATCTGACTCGTAAAAAATTGCATTATGTGTTGTTTTTAACCGATTTTCGGTATTACTACCGATTGACCTACCAATCCTGTTGGGCAACTCGTCTGCAATTGGGGTATTCAAGCGGCCAACAACCTCATCTATTCTGGCTGGGTGGGAGTTGGTCCATGCGCGGTTATGAACATTTCCATTTTGTCGGCCGGAAGCTGATCCAACTCAATAATGAATTGCGATTCCCGATCATTCAGTACCTCGGAATTGCCACCCCAATCGCCGGTATCAGCTTTAACCGAATTGAAGGCGCGCTGTTTTTCGATGTGGGAAATGCCTGGAACGAGCATTTCGAACAATTATATGGTGATTTTGGCTTCGGATTCCGCTTAAATCTATTCAATTCCCTCTGTTTACGTTGGGATTTCGCGCGAACTACCGATTTTACACGATTCCCGAAACACGCTAAATTCCAGTTCTTCTTCGGTTGGAATTATTGACTCATAGAATTTAAAGGAGTAATGATCCATCATGAAAAAAATTTCCCTGAAAGCCTTAGCCTCCATTTTGATCGTACTGGTCTTTTTATTGGCAATTTCTACATTTATTCCTCAGAATCGGCCTTGGGGCTGGTATCCCGATTATCTTCCTCTCGGAATGGGATATCTGGTTTTAGCTCTTCAACTGGGCCATTTTTATAATTCTTTTCTGAATATAGTATTATGGCTTATTTTTTCTTTTTTCTGTCTGCTATATTCTTTCATCGAATTTAAGCGGGATAAAATTAAATCAATGGCGATACTGATGCTGGCAATTTTAATCGGGATTTTTTTTTATAATCAATCTTTCAACCACCGTTTTTTTATGGAATTGCGGGAAGGGAGCGCGATCCGTCTTGATTCGGTTCTGACGGGAACCAGTCCGCAATATCAACGGATATTAAAGCTGGAACAGTTTGAAATTCAAAACCATCCCGGTAGTGAACGACCGGCTGCCTATATCAGCCATCTTACCCTGGATGAGGAACAGGTGCAACTTAAAGTCAACCATCCGATATGCATCGGTTCCTATCGGTTTTATCAAAACGACTACCGACAGCTCGAAGAAATATCCTTACAGTGGGGTGATCAATCAATGCTTAAGGAATGGGGCGATTCGATAAATCTTAGGGATCATGTTATTCAATTAGTTGAATTCGAACCAGTTAGAAAACAGATCCGGTTGCAGTTGGATGGCCGTTTCCTGGCGATCGAAGAGGGTTCCAGCATATTATTGGATAGCCTGCCGCTTCTTATAAATCTGACGAGCCAGGGATATGTCAGTGTTCTGGAAGTCGTTGAAATCTCGGGAATTGGTTTTCTTTTTTGGATTTCATTTATTAGCATTATTATGACGGGTTTGATCGTGATCCGTTTTGTCAAGGAGAATTGATTATGGAACAAATGTTATTGTTAACCGGTGTTGGAATTGCATTAACATGCCTTTGCACCAGTCTGAAATGGCCGGGATCGAATAAAATTCGATGGAGTATGCAATTAGTATTGTTAGCAATTCTGGCTACCATACCGGCTCTGCGCGCCTTCAATGCGGGTCACCCTCCTTTTACAAATCTCTATGAAACACTATTATTATTAAATTTTTTAATCGGCCTTCGTCTGATCCTCACTCCGGGCCAGTTCGTTCCTGTTGTTCGCAATTGGATTATATTCGTAATCGCGGCGCTCAATGGCATCGCCTGGGCCTTACCACCGTCTCAAAAAATTATTAAACCGTTAATGCCGGCCTTGAATAGCATTTGGATGGTGATCCATGTTCCATCATATTTCATCGCATATATGGCCCTGTTAATTGCCCTAATCCAGGCATTATACTATTATTTCAAATTCAAGAGATCAAGCAAGGTAACGGATAATACTGAGTCTGAATTGCGAATCTACAATCGTATTCATATTGAAGTATATATCTCTTTCTTCTTTTTGTTGACCGGTTTGTGGACAGGAGCGATCTGGGCTTACTATTCATGGGGGAATTATTGGTCCTGGGATGTGAAGGAAACCTGGGCTTTAATCAACATAATGATTCTTTCCCTATATTTTTTTATTCCTAAAAAAAGAGTTTACTTTGTAATTCAATTGGGTGTGATTATTCTAACTTTTTTATCGGTCTTTTTTACTTATTGGGGGGTATCCTATCTGCTTTACGGCATGCATAGTTATCAGTGATATTCTTCATTTAGAATTAGTTCCGGGGCATTCAGATATTCCCTCCGCAAGTTTGGGCGACAAGGATCAATCTTTTATTAATGTTTAGTATAACCATTTGTTTTTTTGTTGACATTTTATGATTTATTACTATAATATTATGAGATGAAACAGATCGAATCTCATTTCGATAATTTTGATTTAGAGATTAGATGACCGTCAAGAAGGGATTCCTTATGGTTGGAAAATTTTTCAGGAGTTTGTAAATGGAATGGCATGCTGATTATGAAAGATTATTGAAAGCCTTACGATGTGAAGGAGAACCGGATCAGGTGCCCTTGATGGAATTGGGAATTTCTCCCCAGATTAAGGAGCAAGTTTTAAATAGGAAGATTTCCGGATTGAAGGATGAAATTGAATTTTCGCAACTAATGGGATATGATTATATTAAGCTGCAACCCATTGTCAATATGAATCCGGCGGGAATTTTTCCTCCGGGAAAGAAACCTGGCGTACAAATTGAAGTTGAGGGATCCATTAAATGGGCCAATGAGCATGATGGCGTAATCCGGACATTAGCCGATTTTGAAAACTATGTTTTTCCCACTCTTGAGTCCATTGATTATTCACGATTTGATGCCATACCATCCCTGTTGCCCGACAGCATGATGGTAATCGGTCAATATGGCGATATTTTTACCATGGTCTGGGAGATGATGGGATTTGAGTCCTTTGCCATGGCTCTTTTTGAGAATCCGGAATTAATAAAAAGAATGTTCGACACAATTGGGCCGATTGTCTATTCCATGTTCGAAAATATGGCGCAACACGAGCGCGTGAAAGCTCTTTGGTACAGTGATGATATTGCTTTTACCAGTGGATTGATGATAGACCCCGACTCATTGGAAACATATTTATTTCCATGGCTGGATAAAATGGGAGAATTAGCCCGCCGCTATCAAAAACCTCTAATATACCATTCTGACGGGAAGTTATGGAAAGTGATCGACCGATTGATTGAATGCGGAATACAGGCTTTGCATCCCATCGAACCGAAAGCGATGGATATTGAAGAACTCAAATTAAAGTATGGGAAAAAGTTATGTCTGGTGGGGAATATCGATCTTTCCTATACACTGACGCGAGGGACGGTAAATGATGTGGAACAGGAAGTCATCAAGCGATTAAAAACTATCGCTCCGGGAGGAGGGTATTGTTTAGGATCGGCGAATAGCATACCCAATTACGTGAAAGTGGAGAATTATTTAAAAATGACCGAAACGGTTAAGAGATTTGGGCGTTACCCGATTAACATTTAATTGATGATAGTTCCGTTTTGGAATCAATGGATATACAAAAGATGAATGAACCAGCCGTCAACGTATTAAAAATTAGCGCAATTATTGGCAGAAGTATGTTGCATTTTTAATTGCCGTATAAAAAGTAATTGTATTGTAAAATGAGAATTTTGGCTGAAAATTATAAAAAAGGAAAGAGATTATGGCGGATCCCTTATTTGAAGCTGTTGTGAAAGGCTATAGTCAACAGGCAAAAGAATTGGTGGTAAAAAAAATTGAAGCTGGCGGTTCCGCAGTAGAGCTTTTGAATCAACTGCTAATTCCGGCGATGCAGGAAGTCGGCGCTCGCTTTGAACGCAATGAATACTATATTCCGCACATGTTGATGTCGGCCCAGGCGATGAAAAGCGCCATGGAAGTTTTAAAACCCTGGCTGGTTCGCCAGGATATTCAACCCTTAGGGAAAATGGTCATTGGTACCGTGAAAGGGGATATGCACGATATCGGCAAAAATTTGGTTCGGTTTATGTTTGAAGGAAGCGGATTTGAAGTGATTGACCTGGGGACAGACGTTACTGCAGATAAATTTGTGTCCGCACTGCAAACCCATCAGGCGCAATTACTTGCTTGTTCTGCTCTTTTGACCTCAACCATGATGGAAATCCCACGAATTGTCAAAACCATTCGGAGTATGGATAATCTGCGATCTGTACGGATTTTGGTGGGTGGCGCTCCGGTTACTCAACAATTCGCCCGGGAAATCGGCGCTGATGGTTATAGTGATAATGCTTTCGGCGCGGTTCGTATAGCTAAAGAACTCATTGATCGCTAACAATTTAAAGGAGGGAACATTCCCATGATCCAACGAATTTGTTTTATCGGATGGATTTTTATTCTACTGATTCCATCTTGGCTTGGAGCTGGTACAACCGGAAAGCTTTCCGGTAAGGTCATCGATGTGGAAACCGGTGAACCGATGATCGGCGCCAATATTATCGTTGAAGAGATGTGGCAGGACGGCAGAGCGATTACACTCTCTCAAAAAATGGGAGCCTCTTCCGATATGGATGGCTATTTTGTGATTCTGAACCTGATGCCAGGCGCCTATAATGTAAAATGTCAGATGATTGGATATGCTACAACCACTCAGATTCAGGTTAAAATTGAAATTGATTTAACAACCAATTTGACATTTGAGCTCAAAGTGGAAGCCATCAAAGGGGATGAGATTGTAATTGTCGCTGAAAAAGAGATTATAAAGAGGGATGTGGCGGCCAGTCAAACCAGTATTGATCAGAATAGAATTAAACAATTACCAGCCGCCAGCGTTACCGATGTTGTCGGTCAATTAGCGGGTGTAACCTCTAATCTCGAAATTCGAGGAAGCGCCCGGGAGCAAACCTTATTCATGGTCGATGGTATTTCCCTGCGAGATGAACGAACCAATAAGCCCATCTCGAACATCCCCTTAAGCGCAATTCAGGATATTTCGGTGCAAACCGGAGGATTTAGCGCAGAATATAATAATGTTCGTTCAGGGATTGTAAACGTAGTGACCCGGGAAGGGGATGGCGGCCGTTATACCGGCGCCATAACGTATCGGCACCGTCCCGCCATGCCCAAGCATTTCGGCGTATCGCCCTATGATGCAAATTCTTTCTGGTTCCGATCCTATCTGGATGATGAAGTGTGTTGGACGGGTACCAATAACGGCGCGTGGGATAGCTATACCCAACGTCAATACCCAAGTTTTAATGGCTGGAACTATATCTCCGAACAAACCATGTCCAATGATGATCCTGCGGATGATTTAAGCCCGTATGCCGCTCAACGGCTTTTTAAATGGCAAAAACGGAAAAATGGCGATATTGATAAACCGGATTACACAATTGATGCCGGATTCGGGGGTCCCGTTCCCTTCATTGGAAAAAAACTGGGCAATTTGAGATTTTTCATTTCCACCCGACAAGAAGAGAGTCAATACCTTTATGCCATGAGTACTTCCGGAGTTAAAAACTCAAGTATCATGATGAAACTCACCTCGGATATTTCACCGTCTATAAAGTTGACAGCCATCGGACTCTATGGTGAATTGTACGGTACGGCAACCTATAGCGGTTATACCGGTTATTATGAAACTGTGTATGAATCCGCTTCCGCTTTGAACCAGATCGGCCATACCTCCACCTGGCGTCTCTTTACCGATAGTTATTGGTCGCGAATGGCCAGCTATTCCTCAAATATTTCAATTAAAATGACTCATATATTAAATGCGGAGACATTTTATGAAATTTTAGTAAAACGCGATTATATCAATTATCATACCGGGCCGGGCCGGGTTCGCGATACGACCGCCCAGTATGAAATTTTTCCGGGTTACTACATTGATGAACAACCCTTCGGCTTCGAAGACGATCCTGTCTTTGGCATTGATGGGATGGGCATGGGTGGATCATTCAGTCAAAAACGGGATCATAGTAATTTTACAACTTATTCTGCCCGTGGCGATTTTACCAGGCAGATGAATAAAAACCACCAGATGAAGACGGGTTTAGAATTTCATACTAACCGTTTCAACCTGTCCTTCGGCGCGGTGAACAAATCGTTGCCGTTGGGTAACTATTGGACGACGCTGAAACGGAATCCGTATCGATGCAACTACTATATTCAGGATAAAATGGAATTTGAGGGCTTGATCGCCACTGTTGGATTGGTTTTTGACTATATCGATCCCACAGGACAATGGTACGAGGTCAATGCCTATGACAAGGATTTTTTTACCACTAACTATGAGGAAGAATTAGAGGATGTATTAAAAATCAAAGATGCCAAGGCGCAGTTTGATATTAGTCCGCGTGTGGCTTTGTCGCATCCGATCACCGTTAATTCCAAGCTTTATTTCAACTACGGCCATAACCGGCAGATGCCAACCTCAGAACTCATGTACATGGTCAGGCGCGGGCCAGGCAATGTCGCGCAATACTATGGCGATCCCAGTCTGGCTTTAGCTAAAACTATTTCATACGAGTTGGGATATGATCATTCGCTTTTCAGGCAGTATCTGGTTCATCTGGCTGCTTATTACAAAGATATTTCCGACCAGGAATTATGGGTGCGTTATGTGGGAATGGACGGCAAGGTTAATTATTGGCGACTAACTAACAACAGCTATGAGGATATTCGCGGTTTCGAACTGGATATTGCCAAAAATGCCGGCAAATGGTTAACGGGCGGTTTGAATCTGGAATATCGCGTCAATACGAACGGATATTTTGAAACACTGTACAACTATGAAAATCCAGCGGAAATGCGCGATTACTTACGAAAAAATGTGTATCAGGAACGGCCAAAACCCCGTCCCCGCCTCAAATCTAATCTGGATTATCATACGCCCGATGATTGGGGTCCGCAAATCGCCGGGCAACGCATTCTGGGTGGTTGGCATGCCAATTTTCTTTATTACTGGACAGCAGGCAGCCATTTTACCTGGAATCCCAATGGAGTCCGCGGAGTGGAATATAATGTCGCCTGGCGCGCCTCTCAAAATGTCGACCTGAAAATTTCTAAGCTGTTTCGCATGAAAAACGTCAGTTTGAAACTTTTTGTCGATGTTTATAATATGTTTAACCATAAAAATTTCTCCGGCGCCAGTTTTTATGATCTCTACGATTATAATGATTATATGTATTCGTTGCATCTGGCTCAGAAAACTCTTGATGAATTGGGTTATAACGGAATTTCAGGCGATGACCGGCCAGGCGCCTGTCGTAAAACAGGTGTGGAATTTCGTCCTATGGAATGGATAACAAATGTAAACACAATCACCTCTCCCAATGAACGGGTGATTTACTATGAAGCCGCTTCTAAAATGTACATGGTTTATCGAGAATCCGCTTGGTCGGAAATACCGAAAAGTGAATTGGACCAGGTATTGGAAGATAAAGCGTATATCGATATGCCCAATTTGAACTATTTTACGTTTCTCAATCCCAGGAATATATTTTTTGGATTAACTTTAACGTTTGATTTAAATTAAAAAAGAGGTGAATATGATCAAACGATGGAATTTATTGATTTTCATCATTTTAATGATTCCGTGTGTAAGTAAAAGCGATGAAGTGCGCTGGATGGCCATTGGCAAGCTGAATGACTGGTTTTCAAGCGCAGGTTGTGAACGTGAAGTCGGACGCACATTGCTAGTGGCAGACCAACAGGATGGATTGCGCTACGATGCCCAGTTCAAATGGCAGGATACCAAGGCTGCTAAGGCATTGTGGATTGGAACCCGTAATTATTCCGATCCTTTAGTCAGTAAAGATTATAATTACAAAGTGGCGCATTGCGGGCCCCGGGTGCTTGACGAGCAAAGTGAATTTATGCCGGTGGAGATGGTATTATATGGAAAATATGATCATCCCAATGTGATTGTGGACGGCGCTTTAGCTTCAAAAGCCGGATTCGTGGATTTAGTGGACGAAGTGGATGAATCGATTCCCAGCGACCGCATGATCTATAATGTGATCAATACATCGATTGGTATTACGATTACTCGCCATATTTATGGATATTCCAATCCCTATTACGATAATTTTTTCATTCATGATCTGGTTTTTAAAAATACGGGAATTATTGATAAAAATGGTCAGACTGTAAGTAAATCATTACAGGATGTTTATTTTTTCTATTTATATCGTTATTCAATGACGCGCGAGGCCTGTGGCGGCGGTTTAAATTGGATGCCGCAATCCGCGGCTTGGGGACATAACACAATGAACGATGCCCGGGGAGAAAACCCCAACGGCGGCGATCCGTTTCGCTGTCAGTACTCCTGGCATGGTCGCCACTCTAAAGCCGGGTTTGATAATATTGGCGCCCCGTATTCTACCGGGGATGGCCGTTTGGGGGCGCCGCAATTTGTGGGAACAACTACATTGCACGCCGATAAATCGGCCAATGAACCCGTCAATGACCCCTATCAACCGAAGACAACCTACTATATCGGTTCTGATGTTTCCATCACATCCAATAATAGTCAGTTCAATGATCAACAGATGGCCGATGAATACGCCGTCATGAGCGCAGGACATCCGGCTGTACGCCATGCTGATATGGTGGGAAATGATTTTGCGGATATCGTTGGCGGAACACCCGGCGGATTTTCCAGTACCCAGGGATTTGGCCCGTATAATTTGGATCAAGGCGATAGTATTCATATCGTTTTTGCTGAAGGCGTCGCAGGATTGAGCCGCAGAGAAGCTTTTCGCATCGGCCGCATTTGGAAGCAGGAACTCAGTAGTGAATATATCCTGCCAAGTGGAGCGACAACAACAAATAAGGAGGAATTTAAAAATACCTGGGTGATGACCGGACGCGATTCGCTTTTTCAGACCTTTAATCGCGCCATTGAAGTCTTTAACAATCAATATACAGTACCTGAACCTCCGCCGCCACCGGATTACTTCGAAGTCAAATCCGGTGGGGACCGTATCGTACTCACCTGGTCCGCCAATGCGGAAATGGGGTCTAATTTTCAAGGATATCGCATTTATCGCGCTATTCATAAACCCGATACTCTCTTTGATATGATTTATGAATGCGGAGGCGTTAGCGGTAATCCTGTAACAAACGAATTTAACGATTTTACAGCTATTCGGGGATTTAACTATTACTATTATATCGTTTCTTATGACAATGGGACAACAAATACCATTCAGCCAGGGATACCGATGGAAAGCAGCAAATTTTTTACCATCACGACAGACCCGGCTTATTTGCGAAGACCTGCCGGCTCCAGGTTGGAGGATATTCGTATTGTACCTAATCCGTATAACATAAAGGCGACCGATATCCAATTTGGAGAAGGTGGTAAAGATCGTATTATGTTTTATAACCTGCCGCCCGAATGTGTGATCAAAATTTTTACGGCCCGCGGCGATCTGGTTGAAACTATCAATCATACAGACGGCAGTGGCGACGAATCCTGGAATTCCGTCAGTCAATATCGGCAAGTGGTCGTCAGCGGTTTGTATATCGTTTATTTTGAAACTCCCGATGGCGGATCAATTGTAAAAAAACTGGCAATCATTCGATAGGAGTCCATCATGAAACGATTTTTTGATACTATCATTTTTCTGCTATTAATCGGTTTAATGGCAGGTTGTTCGCAATATGAAGATAAAACTTTTTCACTTAATGATATCGATGAACAGGGGTGTCAGAGTTTATCCGGCAGTATCCGGGTCGATACGACCTGGCAGGATACAACTATTGTATCCATGGATTCCGTCATCATAGTCGATACGATTTTATTTGCGGAATATGACCGGTTTTCAACTGCATGGACAGCGGATAGCTTGTTTCAAAATATTCCACAATTTATAGACTCTCTGACAGGATGGGATACGCGCGAGTTGAGCGCTTCATTGGGTGAGAGAAGAAAAAAAGCCGTTATCGATGAAAATACCTCTCAATTTTTTAACCTAAACAGTTCTGGTATGGATACATCTTATACCTTAATTGATTATTCCAACCGCTCAGAAACAGAATTGGTCATCTATTTAGATGATTATCTTGAAGCGCGATTATTTCATGATACCGGCGAAGAATGCGCCCGGACTATGGATCAAATGGATTTGGAAACCTATGCATATTGCCGGCAAATAAAAACCCGCATTGCCTTTACGACCGGTAGCGGGCGTTTTTTAATGCAACTGATCCGAACAGACAAGACGGTCAATAGAAAATTTTTCATGACCCTGTTACGACAGCCCTAAGCAAACACGGAGGATACTATGAATCATAAAAAACAAGTAGTTACAGGTCTGGTATTGATTGTACTCTCCGGGTTGTTATTTCCCCTCTATGCTCGGGAGAAATTAGCCCAAACGGGAATGCAATTTTTAAGTATCGGCACCGATGCCCGCGCTGCGGGTCTGGGAGAGGCTACAGCCACTCTCGATATGAAATCGACCTCGCTCTTTTTTAATCCCGCCGGGATGGCCAATCTGGGTGGTTTGGCGGATGTCGCTTTTTCGCAAATCTCCTGGATTGCGGATATTAAAATTAATTCATTTTCCATGGCCTTTAATCCTGCAAATGGTATCTATGGAGTATTTGGCCTCTCGTTCGCCTATGCCAATTATGGTGAGATCGAAGGAACTATGGTATATCCCAATTCCAACGGGTATATCGACACGGAGGTTTATAAACCCAATGCCATGAGTATTGGAATTGGCTATGCCCGGGCCTTATCCGATAAATTTTCCATCGGCGGGCATTTTAAAATTGTTAATGAATATCTGGGAAAAAGTGTTGTGCCAGATCAGGATGGCGGTTATAAAGTGAAACGTAATCTGGCCGATGCCGTTGCTTTCGATTTTGGTACTACCTTTAAAACGGGGTATAAAAATCTCATTGTCGCCATGATGGTTCGCAATTTCTCCAATGAAACCAAATACGAAGATGAAGGATTTCAATTGCCACTGACTTTTAAACTGGGTATTTCCGCAAACCTGTTTGAGTTTATTGCCCAGGAAAATTTTCAACAGCAGTCGCTGTTTTTTGCAATCGATGGCGTTCATCCCCGTGATCATTCAGAACAACTGAATCTGGGTCTGGAATATGGATACTTGAAGACATTTTATGCGCGTATGGGTTATATGTTGAATTATGATGAATGCGGAATTTCCTTCGGATGCGGAATCAGAAAATTCGGTATTGCCATTGATTATGGATACACACCCTATGGAGTGTTCGAGAATGTCCAACGTATTAGTTTTGGTTTCAGTTATTAATGGCATGAATTGATAGAAGGAGCTATTCCATGAAATATTGTCGTTTGCTTTTGGTTTTCCTTTGGGTTATCTGGATCATGTGCGATAATCATACGCCTCAAAATGTATTTCAGCCTGATGATGGGAATCCGGATCCATCGATCAGCAGTGTTTCTCCGGCGGATGTCGCTTATGCCAATTTTACGGAAATTGAGATTGCGGGACAAAATTTCAATGCCGACAGCGCAAAAAATTTTGTTTATTTCAATAATGAAAAAGCCACACTATTGTCGGTCACTCCTGAACGGATGGTAGTGAGATCCCCTTTGCTTGAATCCGATTCAATTGTAATTAAAATCATGGCTCAAGGCGCTTATCTCAGCGCAGTGTATTCGCCATACCGATTGGTCTATATCGCTCGGGAATGGGGAACCTTTTCTGAGATCGACGAGATAACGGCCCAGGATTGCGACCGCGATGAAAATCTGTATGTAGCGCTCAAGGATAAATCGATTATGAAAGTTACATCGAATAATTCCCAGACGGTATTTTCTACTGAAGGGAATTCGGGTGTGTTAAGCTTGAAAATTGGTCAGGGCAATCTGCTTTATTATTGCCAAATTAAAAAGCTCTATACGATTCCCTTGGATAATAGCCGGGGATTACTGGCTTTTAATAGCGCCAATACTGCCGAACGCATCGAGGATTTTGATTTTGGCCCCAATGGGAATATTTTCATTGCCGCAAAAAAAGGCATTATCCGTATGAAAGCGGATGGCGCAAATGATTGGGTGGCCGATTATGGTACCAAGGCGCGGTTGATAACAATTCGTGTGGTAGGGGATAAGATATACACGGCGACGGTAGATTCGATATGGCAACATACTATTCTCAATGATGCCGGAGATCTAGGTCCAAGGGAATTGCTTTGTGATTGGAAAAGCATGGTTTATGATGTGAACCAGGATGAAATATCCAGTCTCACACTGGCCGCTAATGGAGATATCTATGTTGGCGCGACGAAAACTTATGCAGTATACAAAATGTCTCGCCAGGGTGAAACCGGCTATGCTGCGCCGCAACCTTTTTATGAATTGGTTCTGATTCCTGCTGGATTTCAGATCTGCTGGGGTAATCAGAATTTTGTTTATATTAACCGCAAGCATGCCACTGATGCCTCATTAAATAAAATTATCAAGGTCGATTTTAATACCTCAGGGGCTGCTTATTATGGACGCTCACAATAAGCTGTTTTGATTGGTTAATACCCGGCCTTCATGGTGAAGGTCGGGTATTTTATAATGCTATATTTTCGCTATCACCAGAAAATAGGGTTTACCTGAATCCGCGACATCCAGCGCTTATTTAAAAAATTGTTTCATTCGCAAATTTATAAAACCGTCGGGTGATTCATATTCAACCCAATCGCTATTTTTAGCAATATCTAATACA
>CAZWDO010000032.1:2843-5240 GCA_964632485.1 uncultured bacterium | reverse complement strand
AATTTTAAAATTGTCAGATATTTTTCCCCATACCAATTTCCAGTCTGTTCCCATGCAAACGCTGTTGGGATTTTTTTAGCAAAAAGGCCCAAATCAAACCGATAAAGCCTAAACTTGAAAAAATATACATCCCGATGGAATAACCCCCGGTTTGATCATTCACGGCGCCAATTAATAGATTGAATCCCGCCAGGCCAATGTTTTGGATCATCGTCATCAGTCCATACGCCGTCCCCAGTTTCTGTTCCGGTACGATCAACGCAACTGACGGCCACATAATAGCTGGTACCAGCGAAAAGGCGACACCCAGCATGATCATGGGTATATAGGGAGAGATAGCCGTATTTAACAGGATAGTATAGACCGGAATAATCAGGATCGAACCGAGCATCATTAATTGAGCGCGGCGTCCGATATAATCGCTGAACAAACCGAAAAGGGGAGTTAGAACCATGGCTGACAGAGTAAGGATACTGGAGAGGAATCCGCTGGTTTCTCGTGAGAGCATGTGGAATTCCTGAAAGAATTTGACGGCAAAGGTTTGAAAAGGAAAAACTGCTGAATAGAATGTAACACAGAGCAGCGTGATGAACCAGAATGAACTATCGAATTTGAAAATGGCTTTAAACTCGATTTTATCAGTAGGGGCGGCCTGGCCCAGTTCATAGCGTTTTTGGGCATAAATATCGAGATAACTGTAGATGACCACAGCGCCAACTGAAATTAAAGCGGCAATTACGGCCAGTAACAACGGTCCCTGCCAACTATGATACATCTCTTTTGCCCATGAAGGCGAATTCAGCGCCGCAAAAGAACCTAATCGGGCGATCGTGAGATTCAATCCGAAGGCAAATGATAGTTCCTTGCCTTTGAACCATTTGGCGATTACGGTGGTAATAGCGACAATCAGCGATTCAGCGCCCATGCCAAATATCAGGCGTCCACCGGCCATTACCCAAAGATCTCCCCGGAGCGAAGTTATAATGGCGCCAACCATACAAATAAAAGAAAAAATCAATGCTGATTTGCGAGGCCCCAAATAATCGATAATCAAACCGCTGATCAAAACCATTATCACATTCGGGATACTATAAATTGCCTGTAAAAAACCAATATCACTATCACTGAAGGACAATCCGCTTTTCAACAAATCGGCTATGGGGCTGATGCAATCATAAACGTAATAATTGCCAAACATTGCCAGACTGATGAAAACCAGAACACCCCACCGATATAGCGGATTGGCGGGTCTGAGTTCCGTATGTTTTTCCATTGCAATTGCCATATACGACTCACTTTCGGTTACGAGTTTGAGGATCAATAGGTTTAATCAAAGTTTTCTTTATTAATATTATAACAAATCTGAAGTATTGTCAACATAATTTTTTGTTGAATGCAGAAATAAAAAAATCTGACAAGGAGAGTTGATGGAATTGCTCTCCGAAATATAAAGTGAAATATGTGGCACTCTTCCCTCCACACGTTTAGCCGCTGAATCGTTCCAATTAAATATTGGGGTTTTAGCAAGGTTGCGCTAATCAATATAGACACATCTTGTTGGAATGTCAATTAAAAAAAAGGAGAGATACCAATCGTCTCTGCTTTTAGATCATTTCTTAATACAGAATACTGCCACACACAACCGTCCGGGTTCTGCGATCCACGTCGGGTTGCGGCTGTTCAGCAGGCTTAAAAAATCGTCTATATATGGGGTGATTTGAGCGGGATCGATATCCAATTTCATATAGGGTCTTGATGCAATCGCTTTGAATCGCCCGCCTGGGATGGCGCAGATTGGCGACCAGTTCCCGAACGGCATCCGGCTGGGGACGGGCGGCCAGCTCGCGGACCAATTCCTGGTTCGGGACATCGATCCGGTATCCAAATAGTAAAAACTTGATTCCTGCCTCAGACTGAATGACGGAGCAGCCGCTGAAGGGGTTGGGGCCGTTTATCCGCAGCCGGCAGCTGCTCGCGCCGCTTTCTTCGGAGATAGAGGAGCCGCCGCAGGCAATCGCGGCGCCGGGACTGTAGTTGCCGAGCGAATCATAGCAAAAGGCAGTGAAATAGGCCCCGGCGTCCTGAAAATAGAGACACTGGTTATAGCGGCACGTATCGCCGATGGGATCGAAAATGGGCGGGGCGGCCAAATGCACACTGTGATACGCCAAGAGCTCAAGCGCTCCCTTCAGAATGGCGCTTTGCCAGGCTATTCCCGGCAGACGTCGAATTTGCGCGCCGCATCGCCATAACGTTTCAAACAATGCTCTCATCGCCATCTCCCGGTTTCAAGATTATATTTTGACTATCCTCTTTGCTCATGGCCCACTCCACTTCCTCGTTACGCTCTACAGATAGAATACGTGTTTTATTTGGGACTGTCAAGAAATAATTTTT
>CAZWDO010000032.1:0-2833 GCA_964632485.1 uncultured bacterium | reverse complement strand
TACTGATGAAATAGTAAATAAATTATCACAATATAATAAAATTACAATAATTAATGGATGTCTGAAGAAAACAATCTGATATCGAAAAACATGAATTCATTGTTTGATAATTTTTTGAAAAAATACATCGCATAGCGGTCGATAGCCCGTGGATGCCGGGTGCGAGCCGGTGCGCCCGGCTCGGGGTTGCACCTGGAATCCAGTCATGCCTTATGATTTTTAGAATTGGGCTCATAATCGATTATCAACAAACATATTGCATATATCTATCGTCATTTTGGGCGAATCGTCAAAGGAGCTATAATTATTTGCCATCAACAAGCGATTTGGCAAAAATTCCCCATTTTCGAGGCTGAAAATGCGACTTGTGTGGAATTATTACCCATTTATCATGGCAAAATGAGGCGATTGTGTGGAATAATTCCACATTTTGAAAAATTGCCGAAAAAGTTGGCAAATCAGTCAAATACAACCCGTTGCCGGATAGTTGGTTAAGTAGACTCAAATTTCTGGCACGGAATCTGCATATATATAATGCGGGCGGCCGCTCCCGGTTTCGGTGCGCCGTCGCCCGGCGTCAACCTTCAACACTCAACCTTCAACCCGAAAGGATGACCATGCGCCGCATCTGACAGCGAACTTCCCCGCCGAGCGCGGGCGTTGTTCGCTCATCTCAGGAAACGGCGCGTCGCGACCCGGGAGCGCGGCCATCTTCCACCCTGGCATCCGCCCTCGGCCTGGCCGATGCGGCGCGCGAGGACGCGGCCCGGCTCATGGCCCGCATCCGAATTATTTAATTGTCATTGCTTTTGATATGATTAAATAGTTTTATTGCTTGTATTATTATATACTGATGTATTACCTTATCTATTAGTCAATTGCATACAATTATTCATCTACGATAAAATAAAATAATTTTTATGTTGTTTGTATTTTCCGCTTGACTTTTCGCTTTGAATGGCGTATTATGCGACAACGGAAATCATATCCCGGGAAACCGGGCTCGAAAAACGGAACGCCAGGCGAACTTGCATGAACATAATACGGCTGCATCGGGGAGTTTCAATTACCCGATGCAGCCTGATCGGCGAAAGGGCGAAACTCGCTTGAAGAGCCGTCGACATCGGGTCGCCACCGCCATCCCTTGCCATATATATGATATGAAGGAAATCCGGGGGTTGCATTCTTTCCCGAACTCTCACGAACTCTCACGAACTCTCACGAACAGGCCGCGGCCGCAGGCGAGCGATTTCCGCAGATCGGCGCGATCCGCGCCGCCGCGGAATCGGATACCCGGCGCTCCGGGCAGCCGCATTTCCCGCCGCCATGCCTGAAATTTCCGGCTCCCTCATGCGGAGCGGGAACCCGTCTATGCCCACGAACGGCGCCCGAATGGCTTTTCGCTCTCTCCCGCGCCCATTACCTCCATGCGGAGTTCTGCCGCTGGGTCTGAACATACACGGCGGATGCTTTCGATTCGTCGGACAATATATCGTTTATTTCAACCTGTGAAACCCATTGTATCCATCGAGGAATGGATACTATCAACATAATCAGGAGATTCCAATGAAACGCTTACTCATACTGACATGTATCTTTTGGCTGACGGTGGCTAGCGCCTACCTCGGACAAAGTGATCCCAACCGTTCGCAACCTGCGACGAGCGCAAGCCAGGGCGAGGAACAACTGCTGCGCATCGGCGGGCTGGATATCCCCCAGGCCAGCTACGGCGCCATCCGCGTCGGGCCCCATTCGGATCGCGACAGCCTGAAAATAAAAGCCGGCAATGGACGGTTCGTCAACTATTATCTGGAACTGAGCGTCTGGGCTAGTGGCGTTGTCAATGGACGCGAACTGTTTGTCAACGGGGATGCCGGGCGCGAAGCAAAAGCGTTGATCTGGTTCCCCCGGATTGAATCCATGCCGAATCTATCCGATAAAAAACAGGAACAAACGGTAACAACTCTCTACGGCGACCGCGCCAGCGAGGAAAACGGAAACGAACTGGGCGTATCCGTTCGCCAGGAACTGACATATACTCCGGGCGAGGATTGGGCGGCAATTCGCCTAATTTTCAGCAACGCGGGAACGCGGATGATCGAACGGTTTCGCTTCGGCGTCCGCTTGGATGCGGATGTGCCCGGCAAGGATCGTCGTCCCTCGGCGGAAGACGACCTGATCGGATTTTCCGGTCGGTGCTGGTATCTCTACGACAGCAATCAGGGCGCGGAAAAATCGGATCTGATCGCGCTCATGCCGCTGGTGGCGAGCGAGGGTTTGCAAACCAATTGCTGGACCGCCGCGGAAGAAGGCGAAAAGGAAGCCGAAAAAGCGGGCTATATGGCGACCCGGGCTGAAAGCCCGCCCAAAACTCCGGATGATTACCGGCTATTGCTCAGCGCATCGGTGAACGGACTGAATCCAGGCGAGAGCCGAACCCTGACCGTTGCCCTGATTGAATGCCGGGGTGCGGGGAAACTGGAAAAGATCGAAGCGGCCGCGAGCGAATTCGCCAGCTTCCGTTTCGCGGATGAATTGGCCAAAAATGAAAATGCCGCCGCCGAGGCGACGTCCGAACCCGCGAAAGCGCCATCCACTCTCCTGCTGCAGAATTATCCCAATCCCTTCAATCCGAGCGCCTCGATCCGCTGGCAATTAAAAGAAGCGGATCATGTCGAACTGGCGATATACAACCTGAACGGCGAATTGGTTCGCAAACTGGCCGAAGGGTGGCAAAGCGCCGGCGAACACGACGCGATCTGGAATGGGACGGATCAAGCGAACAACAAGGTTGCCAGCGGCGTTTATCTGTACCGATTGAAAACCCGCCAAA
>CAZWDO010000031.1:0-34727 GCA_964632485.1 uncultured bacterium | reverse complement strand
CCCGGCATGACGATGGAAGGTGATTCATGGATGCCGGGTCGAAGCCCGGCATGACGATGGAAGGTGATTCATGGATGCCGGGTCGAAGCCCGGCATGACCCGTTTTCAATGAATATGCTTTAATTTATATCAACCGACAAGGAGACTGAAAATGAAGTTGAATGCGCCGTACACCCGCTATGCGAAACAGGTTCTCTTCCTGATCCTGGTCATGGCGGGATTTTTGCTCGCTGATAACTATTACCAGGTGGATCGCTACCTCGCGGGAAGTGAACGACGTATCTTGATCGACAGTGTCCGCAAACTGGCGCAGCGCGGCGATACGCTCTACATATACGGCTATTCCGGCGCGACGATTATCACACGCATGGATTCGCTCGCCCGCACGACCTACCACCGTCCGACGCCCGCCGCGCCGCTGCTGGCCGAACCCGCAGACGGCGCCCTCGATTTGGCCGCGGATTTTGTTTTCCGCTGGCATGGGGTGGATTCCTGCGCGAGCTACCGCATCCAAATCGGCGCGGACAGCGCCTTCGAAACGATCATCACCGGCGATACGGCCCTGACCGATACGCTCTGGCAAGCTCATGGCCTCGGCTATCGCAAGGAGTATTACTGGCGGGCGCGCGGGGACAATTTCGCCACCGACGGAACATGGTCGGAAGCGCGCCGGTTCGAGACAGAGGCGTTGGACATCGCGCTGACCCAGCCGGTGTTGACACGTTCGTCCTCAGACAGCGCCGTCACCCTCGGCTGGCGCGCGGAACTCCCGGCCGTCTGCTCGCTCCAATGGCGGCCCCTCTCCGGCGGGGAGTGGCAGTCCCTGCGCGTCGCGGGCAAACCCCGCTTCCGCGCGGAGCAGACCCTCTCCGGGTTGATGCCTCAAACGCCATACGAAGGTCGGCTGATCCTCTGTCTCGACGATACGACCTGCATGGACAGCGCATACGACTTCGCCTTCGAGACCGTGGCGCCGCGCATCCCCAAGGTTTTTCCGCTGAGGGGCAAACCCGCCTTCAGCTATATCGGCTCTAAGGCGGCCACGATCACCTTCGCGACCGACGTCGCCCTGCGCGCGGGCGCGGCCCTCTACACCGCGGCCGACAGTTCCCAACCGCTGACAATCCTGATCGACAGCGTGGCCGCGCTGGACCATGCCTTCGCCTTCGACGACCTGCTTGCCGGGGAATCCTACTTCGCGCGCCTGGGACTGGTTGCCGAACTTTCGGCAACATTGGCCGAGATGCCCGCCGCGTATCCGTTCCGCGCGCGCGAGGCCGCGGATGAGCAGCCGCCGCTGATCGTCAAGGGTCCGAACGCGGAGCTGACGGACACCCGGGCCTATATCGCCTTAGAGACGGACGAGGCGTGCCGGGCGACGCTGATCTACGGAGAAAGCGGCTCGGCGGAGCGCGATACCCTTGTCAACGAGGATTTTCAGCGCGCCCATGCCTTCATCCTCTCCCCTCTGCGGGCGGGAACGAGCTACGATTTCCGTCTGCTGTTGGAAGACCCCTCGGGCAACGCGGCCGAGTGGGGCGGGGAACCGTCGCTGCTGGCGCGCGCGGGCCTGCTGAAATCCCCGGCCGGCTCGAACAACAGCTTCACCACCAATACCCAGGCCGATGCGCAACCGCCGCTGTTCACGCGTCCGCCGCGGGTGGCCCTGGTGTATGATTCCACGGCGCTGCTGCGCTGGGAGAGCGGCGAGCCGACGCGCGCCCGCATCGAAGGCCGCGCCGCCGACGGCTCGCTGGTGTTTCTCTCGGAAAGCGAGAGCTACGCCTATCGCGCCTCGGCGTGGCTGACGCGCCTGCAGCCGGGAACGGCGTATCGGGTGACAGTGCGCATATCGGACCTGGCGGGCAATGAAACGGAATACGAACGCGCGGTGGAATTCACCACGCGCCGCGATCACGCGCCGGTGGCGGCGACGGTGACCGAAGCGCCGCGAAGCTTTAGCGGGGAGGGCTATGCCCTGGTGTGGTGGAGCACTGACCTGCCGTGCGATTCGCGGGTGAGCCTGGACAACTATACGTCATTGCCTGCGCCGTTTCTCTATGCCGATCCCGCCTTCGAAGAGGAACATCTGATCGTACTAAACAACCTGCAATCGGGACGCCGCTACTTCTACCGGGCTCGAAGCTGCGATCCGGACGACAACGAGGTATGGAGTGGCGGGGTGGATACCCTGGATACGACCGCCGGGAGTTCCGATTCCCTCGCATGGGTGTCGCATCCCGACACGAGCTACACGGCGGATTCGCTGGTGATTATGACGTGGGAGAGCGCGATCCCGACGCGGGCGTGGGCGGATTACCGTCCCGCAGGCAGCGACGAGGACCCGGTCACCGTAGGCGGGGAGACCCTGGGGAAACGCCATCGGCTGATCCTGCGCCCCCTGTGTCCGGGCACGGAGTACGAGGTGTCGATCTGCGCTGTGGGCATCGACGGCGGGGAACTGACGGCGATGCTTCACGCGCACACGCGGGACGAAGGCGATCGGGACACGGTCGCCCCGCCAATGGCAGACAGCGTCTCGCTGGCGCTGGAGGATGCGGGCGTGCGCGTGGCGTGGAGCACCTGCGCCGCGGCCGACTGGGCGGGCTATCGCCTGGTGCGGCAGCTCGGCGACAGCGTAGAGTTGCTTTTGGACGGCTATGAGCAGACGTCGTTTTGGGATGACAACGTGGCCAACGGCGAGACGCGACGCTGGGGCGTGGCCGCCCTCGATCTGGCGGGCAATGTGGGGGATACGCTGTGGAGCGCGGAGGCGACGGGACTGGACGAGTCGACAGTTGCCGTTCTGAAGTTCCGGCTGACGCTGGAGGCGAACCATCCCAACCCGTTCAATCTGCGCACGGAGATCGTGTTCAGCCTGAGCGAGGCGGCGCAGGTCGAAGCGAGCGTGCATGATCTGCTGGGACGCCGGGTGGCGATTCTGGCGGTTGGCCGCTACACGGCGGGCCGCCATGCCTTGGAGTGGGAGGCGGGCCATCACGCGGGCGGGGTCTATTTCTGCCGCCTGCGGGCGACCTTCATCGACGGGCGCGTTTTCTCCCGCTCCTGCAAGATGCTGCTGATGAAATAAAGCGGATGCCATTCCGGGTTCGCGTACGGCATCCTGCGACTGCCGCTGTCGGCATTCGCCGTTTGGTATTCAGAATGTCCTGTTCGGACGCCGCATCTGGATGCAAGGGTACTCACAGGAGATTCTGAATGGCCAGAGGAACTGTCTTCGGATTGCTTTACTCTTTTTAGCGGAAGTCATTAGCCTTTCTTTTGGAAAAAAAATGCACGGGAAAAGGTTGCGGCTACAGGGAACAGAACTTCTCTGCCCCCTATGTCAATGCCTCGCAGGCGGAAATCCAGTTTCTTGTTGCCCATGGAGCCGCATCAGGTGCGGGATGATGCTGTGTGATTACCCGTGGATTCCAAACTGGAGCCCGAAATGACGAAAGTGACTACCCATGGATTCTGAAAATTTGGATATTGGATAACTGGCTGAATATAAACGTCACCACAGCTATCTTCAACGCTGTTGGACAATGAAATTCGCGCGGGCTTCCATTCCCTTGTCTGGGACGGAACGGATCAGCGGGGCCGGCGCCTGGGTTCCGGGGTGTATTTGAGCAGGGCCAGCGCGAATGAATCGAGCCAGGTCAGAAAAATTTTGCTGCTGCATTGAGGAAAAATTGCGATTTAGATTGAGTGAATTTGATATTCGACTCGTGAAATTTGAAAAAATTAATAACTTGACAAAAGACAGTTGTTTTCATAACATATTAATGAAAGAAATACATTTTTTGCATCACATGAAGTTGTTCTTTTAGCATAAAATTAATCTGATACAAAGGCGGCATCCATGATGATCAATTTGCAGTCGGCCTGGATCGGGTTTCTGTTGGGTTGTATGGCAGGCGCGATTCCCGGCCTCTTTTTTCATCGCCAGGATTGGCTGGGAGGCTATCCATCATGGCCGAGACGCATGATCCGGCTGGCGCATATTTCGTTTTTCGGGATCGGCCTCATCAATCTCGCTTTCGCTTTGACCGTTAAAAGCTTGGGTATGGTTAGCGGTTTGCGGTTCATTTCCATCCTTTTCATCGTGGGAGCCGTTGCCATGCCCGCGGTCTGCTATCTCTCCGCCTGGAGAAGCGGGTTCCGCAATCTATTTTTTATCCCGGCGCTTTCCGTTACGACCGGGATTCTCCTCTTTACCTGGAGGCTGTTATGAATATCGGTTTATTTGCCATGAGCGGCATACGAGTTTGCGATACAGAACTACTCCGGCTGGGCCTCACACTGCCGGGGTTCGTAGAAAGAAGCAAGACCATTGCATCATTACCCAGCCTCGGTTTGCTCACATTGGCAGGAATGACTCCCAGTTGCCATTGTGTGCAGTATTTTGAAGTGCCTGATGTGAATCTTCTGGTTTCGTTGCCGGAAGGGCTTGATCTGGCGGCCATCTCTTCCTATAGCGCGCAGATTGACGAGGCCTACGCGTTAGCCCAGCGGTTTAAAGCGGTTGGGGTTCCGACGATCATTGGAGGGCCGCACGTTACGGCTCTTCCCGAGGAAGCAGCCCGCTACTGCGATGCAGTTGCCATCGGAGAAGGCGAACCGTTGTGGCCGCAGATACTGGAAGATACCCAACATGGCCGATTGCAGCGGTTCTATCGGTCGGGAGCGGATGAGTATGATCTGGCTGATGCGCCCATCCCTGCATTTGAACTCCTCGATATCTCGCAATACAATCGTTTGACAGTTCAAACCAGCCGCGGCTGCCCGCATCTTTGTGAGTTCTGCGCCAGCTCGGTGATGCTTACACAAAAATACAAACAGAAACCCATTGCCAAAGTGCTGGAAGAAATCGAGCGAATCCTCTCAATCTGGAAACACCCCTTTCTCGAGTTTGCCGACGACAACAGTTTTGTGAATCATGCATACTGGAAGGAGCTTTTAAAAAAACTTAAAGGAAAGGGCCTTAGGTGGTTCGCGGAAAGCGATATCTCGGTTGCCGCTGATGGGGAACTGCTGGATATCATGCGGGAGACCGGATGCGCGCAGGTGTTGATCGGGTTGGAGAGCCCGGTGGAAGAGGGTCTGCAAGGACTTGAGCTGCGCAGTGATTGGAAATTTAAGAAGTTCTCTCATTATAAGGAAGCCATCCGCACTATCCAATCCCGCGGTATCACTGTGAACGGGTGTTTTGTGATCGGTCTCGACGGACACACTTCCGATATCTTCGATCAGGTCTTTACATTTATTAGAGAGGCTGAGTTGTACGAGGTTCAGATTACCCTCATGACTCCTTTCCCCGGTACTCCATTATATTCGCGGCTGGAAGGGGAGCGCCGATTACTGGAACCTCAGAACTGGAAGAAATGCACTCTGTTTGATATCAACTTTATTCCCGCGAAAATGTCGGCGCGAGAACTCCATGACGGTTTTAAAAAACTGGCCGTCGAATTGTACAGCGAGGAATTCACTCACTGGCGGCGGCATACTTTCAAAGAAAATCTTCGCAAACAGAAACAAAGAGGAGTATCGATATGAAAAAAAAGTCGAAAGTTTCATTGCTGTTTGTCTTCGCTGCTCTCTATGATGGATTGTTGGGCGCGCTTTTTCTGTTTGCCGGCCCTTCTGTGTTTCAATGGACTAACGTTACACCGCCCAACCATTTCGGGTATGTCCAATTCCCCGCCGCCCTTCTGATCGTTTTTACCCTTATGTTTCTGACCATTGCAATCAACCCATCAACCAATCGAAATCTGATCCCTTTTGGTATGTTGTTCAAAGCTTCGTACTGCGGTATTGTATTTTTCTATTGGTTCACGACGGGAATCCCGGATATGTGGAAACCTTTCGCCGTGTTCGATCTTATTTTCTTAATTTTTTTTGGCTGGGCTTATATAATTCTTCGCGAATCAGCACGTAGTGAAAAATATATTAATTGAAGATTACCACGGAAAGGATACCCTATATTCTGCCGTCTGATCAAAGCGGTTTTTCGCTATTTTTCGCGTATGGATACAATTGAAAATCCTACATTAAGCTTGTACAAATATTATAATCAGCCAATTTAATAAGGTTTTCCCATTTTTTTGTGAAAAATTTACTTGACAAGTCGCAGTATCAAGTGTATTTTAAGTGTAACTACATAGATTAAGTTAGATGCTTTTTTACATTGACCATGCGATAGCTACAGTTTATTTTTTTAATAAAGGTCAATTTTGCTAATAATGTTAAAAGAAAAACCAATGGACTCGATCACTAATTTTCAAATTCAGTATCAGGTAAATCCATAATGCGAATTGAAAACTATAAATACATGATTATCAACTCTCCTTTTGGGTATGCGTATCATAAAATTATTATCAATGATTCAGGGAAAGCAGTCAACTATAAATTTTTGGAAGTAAATTCCGCTTTTGAAATGTTAACCGGACTTAAATCCGCAAATATTATCAATCGAAGAGTAACTGAAGTCATTCCTGGAATTGAAAACGATGGATTTGATTGGATTGATTTTTACGGAGACATCGCATTGAATGGCGGGGAAAAGCAATTCGAACAGTATTCGGAATCTCTGAAAAGGTGGTATAAAGTTCACCTTTATTCTCCTGAAAAATTTTATTTTGCAACTATTTTTATTGATATTACAAAAGAGAAGGAGCAGACAGCCGAGCTTGAAGGATTTTTTTCGGTAAATCTTGACCTTTTATCTATTGTTGATCTTGAAGGAAATTTTGTAAAAACTAATCGCACTTTGTCTGAGGTTTTAAGGTATTCGACTGAAGAACTGACTCACAAAAAGTTTCTGGATTTCGTACATCCGGATGATAGACACTCCACCCATAATGTGATGCTAAAATTGGGGCAATTGGAACATGCCTTGGATTTTGTTAACAGGTATCGTTGTAAAGGCGGCGCATACCGATTCATCGAATGGCGGGCCTATTTAAAAGGGAATTTGATTTATGCCGCAGCGCGGGATATCACCGAACGTAAACGGTTTGAAATTGCTTTGAAATTGAGTGAGGAACGTTTTAAAAATATAATGGCCTCAATGCAGGATATTGTTTTCACGCTTGATCTTGAGCAACGTCACACGGGGGTATTTGGCCCATGGGTGGAAAAATGCGGTTTAACTTCCGCTTTCTTTATTGGTAAAACAGTGAGGGAAATTTTTGGTGAAAAGAATGCGGCGGTTCATACGGCTGCCAATACTCGGGCGTTACAGGGTGAGTTTCTTACGTATGAATGGGAGCTCCACGGAGAAACTGGAACAAAGTATTATGAAACCTCTCTTTCTCCGATTTTTGATCAATCCTCTAATGTGCAGGGTCTGGTCGGCATCGGCCGTGATATTACTGATCGCAAACAGGCTGAAAAAGCCCTGCGGGAAAATGAAGCGGAAAAAAATCTTATTCTTCAAACTGCTTTAGTTGGTTTCTGGAAAGTGGATGCTTTGGGAAAGTTTCTGGATGTGAATGATGCGGCATGTCAAATGGCGGGGTATTCAAGAGAAGAGATGATGTTATTGTCGGTTCCGGATATAGAAACGATGGAAACCCGGAAAGAAATTGACCGGCATATTGATAAAATCATCCAGAATGGTTCGGATCGCTTTGAAACGGAGCATCGCCGGAAAGATGGGGAAATCATCAATGTTGAAGCGAGTACGGTATGGCACCCCGCCCAGGAACGATTTTTTACATTTCTGCGTGACATCACCCGGCAGAAACAGGCGGAGGCTTCCTTGAAAGCCGAACGTGATCTTTTTTCCGATGGTCCTGTTTTTACGGTTGTCTGGGATACCGCTGAGAATTGGCCTATCCGTTATATTTCTAGGAACATCTCCGAGATTCTCGGATACACCCCAGAGGAATTAATGATGCCAGATTTCCGGTATGCTTCACTTATTCATCCGGATGATTTCAAACGTATTTCAGATGAAACGGTATTTAATATGGACACTGGCATTAATATGTTCGAGCAATCATATCGTCTTAAGCATCGAGATGACAGCTATCTGTGGGTATATGATTTTACTAAATTCGAACGGGACGATAATGGGAAGATTATTTCAATCCGGGGTTATTTGTTCGATCAGACCAATTTAAAAACCGCCGAACAGGAGATTGAATCTCAAAATGAAAGGCTTAAGGGCATCGTGGAGGGAACGAATGTCGGAACCTGGGAATGGAATATTCAAACCGGAGAAGCGATTTTTAATGAAAATTGGGCTAAAATTATCGGTTATACACTGGATGAACTCGCGCCAGTTTCCATTGAAACCTGGATAAAATTCGCTCATCCGGATGATATTAAGCTCAGCGCCGAATTATTGGAGCGCCATTTCAGGGGCGAGCAGGAGTTTTATCAAGTTGAATGCCGGATGAAACATAAAGCAGGGCATTGGGTATGGGTTTTTGACCGAGGGAAAGTGAAAAGCTGGACTGAAGATGGAAAACCGCTTTGGATGTTTGGGACCCATCAGGATATCACCGAGCGCAAGTTGTTTGAAGCGGTTATTATCAACGCCAAAGAAGAAGCGGAGAAGGCCAATAAGGCTAAATCCGAATTTTTAGCGAATATGAGCCACGAGATTCGCACTCCTTTAAATAGTGTAATCGGGTTTACAGATTTATTGAAAACCACACAGCTAACACCAATTCAACAACAATATGCGCATAATGCCAATATTTCTGCTAACTCGTTGCTTGGAATTATCAATGATATCCTCGATTTCGCAAAAATTGAGGCTGGAAAACTGGAGATTGAATTATTAAAAACAGATATAATTGAAATGATGAAGCAGGTATCAGACATCCTTAAATACCAGGCATCCAAAAAAAAACTGGAATTACTGCTGAATATTTCACCGGCAATGCCACAATTTGCCTGGGTGGACTCGAATAGATTAAAACAGATACTGGTAAATCTACTCAGTAATGCCGTTAAATTCACTGAAAAAGGTGAAGTTGAACTCAAAATGAGCTTTTTAAAAATAAATGATACGACTGGAGAATTCACATTCTCCATCAGAGATACCGGTATAGGAATTACAGAGGAGCAAAAAACAAAACTATTCAAAGCGTTTTCACAGGGAGATTCATCAACAACCCGCGAATTCGGCGGCACCGGTCTCGGGCTGGTAATATCAAATTTACTGGTAGAAAAGATGGGTGGCAAAATTGAATTAAAAAGTAGTCCGGGAATAGGTTCAATTTTCTTTTTTAGTCTGATAACCCAATTTGAATCCGATAATACGCTTGATATTGACCATTTAAGCGATATCCAGCCGATATGGGTAAATGAGGATGATACTTATAATATCAGCAGTGAAGATAGCGGACTGCCATTGGATAAGATTCCGGTCTTTTTAATAGCGGAAGATAATGATTTGAATAGAATGCTGGTATCCACCATGATTAAACGTTACTTTTCTGAAACGGAATTTTTGGAAGCTGAAAACGGTCGGAAAGCGGTTAAACTGGCGATGGAAAATTCGCCTGATTTAGTGTTGATGGATATTCAAATGCCTGAAATGGATGGAGTTGAAGCGACTAAAGAAATCAGGAAAATGGAATTGACTTCAAACAGACACGTGCCAATTGTGGCGTTGACGGCCGGAATGATCAATAATGAAAGAGAAAAATGTTTTGTTGCCGGGATGGATGACTTTTTAACCAAACCCATCGTGGAAAAACAATTGATCTATATATTGGAAAAATGGACGACGCTAAAGTTAACTAAAAATCAAAGGAATATGAATAGTGAACGGGGCGATACTCCTTTAAATAGCGAAATAACCGGGATAGATGCTGCTTCGGCATTGGGACGTATGAGTGGGAATAAAAAACTGTATATCCAATTGCTGGAAGGATTCGTTTCTAAACATCAACTATTGCTTCAAGAGCTGCAAACCAGCATGGAAAACGATAATGCGCGTGAGTTATTGTTTTATGCTCATTCAATGAAAGGAATCGTCGGAAACATTGGAGCGAATCTATTAGTCGGAATTTTACAAGAACTTGAGATGATGGCCAAAAACGAAAGCGATTTGTTTCAATGTAAAAACATAATCCAGCGATTGAAGGATGATACCGGCAAAATTGTAAAAGCGATTAATCAATGGCTTTATGAAAACCAAAATATGTCTGGCGCCATAAGACAAAACCCAGCCGATATAAAAAAAATTGGGATTCTTGCGGCTCTATTGGCCAATTATCTGAGTGAAAATAACTTAAAAGCCATTGATATCATAGATGAATTAAATTCCATTACCGATCATACCATTATCGAAAAGCTTGCTGCTATAAAAAAACTTACCCATGATTTTGAATTTGATATGGCCTTACTGAAAACAAAGGAGTTAATGGGCGTGATAAATAAAGTGAAATCCGATGGCTGCTGAAAGCAAAAACCATAAAATACTAATTGTTGATGATATGGCTGAAAATATCAGGATTTTAAATGAGATACTGAAAAGCGACTACATGGTCATTTTTGCTATGACCGGAAAGAAGGCGCTGGATTTAGCCATTTCACAAAAACCAGACCTGATTTTGTTGGACGTCATGATGCCTGAACTGAACGGATATGAGGTTTGCGCTGAACTAAAAGGCAATCCAGTTACTTCGGAAATCCCAATTATTTTTATCTCCGCTATGCATGAGGTTGAAGATGAAACCAAAGGATTAAATCTTGGAGCTGTCGATTATATTGTAAAACCCGTAAGTCCTTCTATTGTAAATGCGCGGGTCAAAAATCATCTGAAATTGCAGCAGACGATTCGTGATCTTAAGGCGGCCAATAAAAAAATTGAAGAGCAAAGAGATGATTTAGAAAAAACCCTTGAGCAGGTTAGTTATTTATCACGTACAGATATGTTGACAGGACTTTCAAACCGTCGGGATATCTTAGAAAAAATTGATGATGAAACATCCAGAGGAAAAAGAACGAAAAACAGCTTTTCTATCATTATAATGGATATTGATAATTTTAAATTTATAAACGATCGATATGGCCATGATTGCGGTGATTTCGTGCTCCGGCGAATCGCTGATATCCTGAAAAGCTTGTCGAGGGCGCATGACACCCCCTCGCGATGGGGCGGAGAAGAATTTTTAATACTACTTCCGGATACCGATAGCGCAGGCGCTCAAATACATGCCGAAAGAATCCGAGTAGAACTGGAAAAATTAAATTTAGAATATAATACTTACCAGTTGTGGGTGACAGCGACTTTTGGCGTTGCCGGGCACAATAAACTTTTTTTATTTGATAAAACTTTAAAAATCGCCGATACCGCATTGTATGAAGGGAAGGCCGGAGGGAAAAATTGCGTTGTTGTGGGCCGATGATTATCCTCTGAATCGTACTAAAATGAAATTCATTATATTCTTATTAAATATGGGACTAAAATCGTTAAGGAGCTATTCGGCCTGCTTGGATTTTGCTAAACTGGACCAGGCAAATTTTTTATAATTGTTTCATAGCAATTGATGAAAGATATAGATGTTTGATTTTGAAAAGGAGAAAAT
The DNA here is from genome assembly GCA_964632485.1 of uncultured bacterium. Lineage (GTDB taxonomy): Bacteria > JAGOEH01 > JAGOEH01 > JAGOEH01 > JAGOEH01 > CAZWDO01. The sequence goes on along the minus strand of CAZWDO010000031.1, from coordinate 23,172 downwards.
CTTGGAAAAAATTCCCATGAAAAAAATTCTTTTAGTGGAGGATGAAGCGCTTATTGCTATGATGGAAATACGGGAGCTCACCAGCCGGGGGTATCGTGTTATTCATGAATTAAGCGGAGAAAAGGCGATAGATGCCATGAATTCCCCGCTTTATGAAATTGATCTAATTTTAATGGATATTGATTTAGGCCAAGGAATGGACGGTACAAAAGCGGCTCAAATTATCCTGCAAACGTTTAATCTACCCGTCGTGTTTCTCTCCTCTCATATCGAACCGGAGATTGTGGAGAAAACCGAGAAAATTACCAACTATGGGTATGTAGTCAAGAATTCTGGTATCACGGTGCTTGACGCTTCAATCAAAATGGCGTTTAAGCTTTTTGATGCCCAACAGGATATTATGAACCGGAAATTGCTCATTGAAGAAGTGAATGCTGAATTGAAGGCGTCAATTGAAGAATTACAAGCCATCAACAATAAATTTGAAGCGGTGAATGCTGAATTACGCGAGTCAAGAAACGCATTATTGATCAATGAACACCGTTATCGGCTACTTTTTGAAAATATGATCGCAGGAGTGGCTTTGCATGAGATGATCTACGATGGGCAGGGACGCGCCATCGATTACCGTTTTTTGGAAGTCAACCCGGCTTTCGAAGCATTGACCGGGATTAAAGTAGCTGATCTAATGGGTAAAACTGTCCGTGAGGTGATGCCAGAAACGGAGCAATACTGGATTGATACGTATGATCGAGTGGTTCGTACGGGAGAACCGCTCTCCTATCAAAATTTTTCAAAGGAATTAGACAAGTATTACAATACCTGGGTGTTCACTCCCGATACTAATCAATTCGCCGTCGTGTTTACCGATATCACGGAACGGAAAAATTTGGAAAAATTGGCGCGGGAAAGCGAGGAAAAATTTCGCGCTATTGTCGAAAATACATCGGACTTTATTATGCGCTATGATCGCGCCGGACGCCATTTATATGGAAATCCGGCCGCATTGACGGCAACCGGAGTTGCAATTGAACAATTTGTTGGAAAAACTCATCATGATTTGGGTTTCCCGGAGCATCTCTGCCAACTCTGGCACGAAAATATTGAAAAAGTGTTTCTGACCGGTAAATCCTGTATAATTGAATTTGATGTTGAGTTGATAGGTGGTGATAAGTATCTTCAACTTAGATTGTGTCCGGAATTTGACGAAAATGGTGAGGTAAACAGTGTCATCGGCATCTCACGGGATATCACCGATCTGAAACTAACGCAACAGGCCATGAAGGATAGGGAGCAGCGTTATGCTTTAACCCTTGAAGCTGTTAATGATGGCCTCTGGGAGTGGCATATCCAGTCTGGCCAAGCTTTTTTAAATACCCGATACTTTAACATTCTGGGCTATGAAGACAATGGATTTCCACAGAATTTCTCTACCTGGCGTCAGTTTGTGCATCCCGATGATATTGAGCGAGTGGATACTGAGCTGGCCCGAAAAGTTGAAAATGGCGAGGGTTTTGTTATTGATCTCCGGTTGAAAACGAAACCGGGGGGTTGGCTGTGGGTTACGATCCGTGGCCGGGTGGTTGATTGGGACGCGGATGGGAAGGCATTGCGAATGGTCGGAACATTGTCGGATATTTCCGAACGCAAAGAGATCGAAGAGACGAATCTGTTTTTAGCCCAACGAGGCTGGATGAAAACGGGGGAAAGTTTCTTCAATTCTTTGGCCCGTTTCCTGGCTGAAAAGCTGAAAATGGATTATGTCTGTATCGATCGTCTGGAGGAGGGAAATTTCGTAGCCCAAACTGTAGCCGTCTATTTTGACGGTAAATTTGAAGATAATGTGTCCTATACATTGAAAGATACTCCCTGCGGGAAAGTGATCGATAAATCGGTATGTTGTTATCGAAACCGGGTTCGCTATCTTTTCCCTAAGGACATCGTTCTTCAGGAGATGAATGCGGAAGGCTACGCGGGAATAACGCTGATTAATTCCGAGGGAGCGCCTGTGGGTTTGATCGCCCTGATCAGCCGATTGCCAATTGACAATCCCCACTTGATCGAAAATGTATTGAAATTGGTTTCGGTCCGGTCCGCCGGGGAGCTGGAACGCCAACAGTCTGAGAAAGCTCTCCAGTCTTTGGTTCTTCATAAGGAATTTCTGATGAAGGAACTCCAACATCGGGTCAAGAATAATCTGAATGTCATTTCCAGCTTGCTCGCTCTCGAGATGGAGCGCTTACATGAAACTCAGTCAAGGGAAATTTTTGAAAATGCCATCAACAGAATTCAATCGATGGCAAAAATCTATAATAAATTGTATTTGTCCCCTGATCTGGCGCGTATTGATATGTCTGTTTATATTGCAGAATTAGGCCATTCAATTTTTGAAACCTATCATATCAATCAAAAGCATATTCGGCTCGTTACCCGGCTTGATAAAATTAATCTGCCTTCCAAATACGCAGTTCCGTTGGGCTTGATTCTGAATGAGCTAATCAGCAATTCATTAAAATATGCATTCTCTTCTGATAGGGAGGGAATCATTCAAGTTGAGCTGTTAACCCGTGAGCAGACAATTGAATTTAACGTGACCGATAATGGCGTGGGGTTTTCTTCGGACTTAGATCCGATGAATTCGCCGAGTATGGGATTGCGATTGGTGAACATGATGGCTGAGCAGATTCATGGGAAACTGAATATGTCGAGCGTGAGTGGAATATCGGTGTCGATTGTGTTTTCGATTTCTGATTAAACGAAAAGATTTGCAAATAAAATTAGAACCGTACACTCTTGTATCTTGATTCGTGGGGGAGTGCGGCATCTCTATCGGATATTTATAAAGTGGAATTTTAAAATCGGCAATAAGTCAGAAAATGATGTTTAAACAAGGAGAAAACTCATGAGGAAATTAGTCTTTTGGATATGGTGCATGTTTTTTGCTGTTGTAGGTCAGGCTAAGGATGAGCCCGTTATTCGGGTTCGGGTGATTTACACACTGGATGAAATTCAGCTTCAGTTTAAAGCTCCCTGGACGCTGAATCAACGGATAGATATAACCGATACGGCATATTACACCATGAAATGCGCCGAAGGAAAACTTATATTAAAGGGCTCTCAACAAGGAACGCCGTTACAGGATACCTTGTTTCAAGCGGTTAGCGCTAAAAGCGACGGCAAGTTGATGATTCGGGATGTTCCTTATGGAATCGGCTGGTGGTGGGCTGGCATAGAAAACCGAACCTATTCCGGTGAGATCGAATTTCGTATTAACAGCGAACAGAAAATAGACGTCATCGTCTGCCTTCCGGTGGAGAAGTATCTTTATGGTGTGCTGCCTTCGGAAATGGGAGGGGAACAACCGCTGGAAGCCTTAAAGGCGCAGGCAGTGGCTGCACGGTCCGAGACCTTTGTCGCTCTTTATAACGGCATGTATCGTGGCGATTACTTTGATATCTGCGCCGATGTGGATTGCCAGGTTTTCAGTGGCAATTCGCATCGTACTGCCCGATCCGACATGGCAGTCGATGCGACTCGGGGAATGGGCCTGTTTGCTAATGGCCGCCCAATCAATGCTTTTTTCGCTTCCAATTGCGGGGGCGTTTCGGAAAATGTCGAAAATGTCTGGCCTGACCGTTCGGGTCCGGTACCTTATTGGAGCTCCCACATAGATGCCGATACCACCTCGAAAATCGATCTTTCTACGGAAGAAAATGTCAGAAAATGGGTTGACGGCAATCCTCATACTTGGTGCAACTATCATTTCAATGACAGCCTGCCTGCCTGGAGCCAACGCAATTTCCGCTGGACCGTTGAAACTTCGGCTGATTCGTTAACTGCCTGGGTCAATCGGGAGAAAAATGTTGGGAAGCTAATCACGTTGAAAGCGCTCAAACGCGGGCCATCCGGACGGATTATCCGCATGGCGTTTATCGGTGAACATGATACCCTCCTTACTACATCGGAATTAAGTACTCGTATGATCTGGAAACCACCCCTAAAAAGCTCTTGTTTCTATTTTGATACAAGTGAAAATCCGGATCAGGGGAGTAAATATATCCTTAAAGGCGCCGGTTGGGGCCATGGTGTCGGCATGTGCCAGTCCGGAGCGGTCGGTATGGCTCAACACGGTAAAATGTTTATGGAAATTTTAAATCATTATTTTCCGACTGCCGAGATTAAAAAAGATTATCAATAGAATAGATGCTACTTTTCTTTCTATTGCCATTTCATTGGAAGCGTGAGAATCGCGCAATTTGTCCGGCGGTAGGGCGCAAAGTTTTCACTCTCCTCTCCTTTAAAACTGAATTTGCCAGTCATCGCATCCGATTTGAAAAATGGCGACTGCTGAAGATGTTTTAATGTATGTAAAAAATTGAGTCCTATGTTAAAGTAATTGATTGATGGAACTGTACTATAAAATTTACTAATAAAAATTATCTATCATAATGTCAGGAGTGTATATGCTAAGTCTCATTTTTTTGTTGTCCGGATTTGTTCCCTTAATCTATGGAGGTAATTTGCTGGTAGACGCAGCTACCGCTTTGGCAAAAAGATTCAACATTCCCAATATTGTGATCGGTTTGACGATTGTGTCATTCGGTACGTCGGCTCCCGAACTAGTTGTGAATATTTTTGCTGCCATCAATCACAATTCTTCTATCGTTCTTGGTAATGTATTGGGTAGCAATATAGTGAATATACTGGGAATTTTGGGTGTATCCGCTATTATCTACCCGCTTACGGTAAAATCCAATACGACATGGATTGAAGTCCCTCTTTGCCTTATGTCTGTCTTGATACTATTTGTAACTGCGAATGATGTGATCATTGACCATGCGTCAATCTCTTCGATTTCCAGAATTGATGGTATTATTCTCCTTTCGTTTTTTTTAATTTTCATTTCATACAATTTCCAATTGATCAAAAGTGGTGAATTTTCTCAAGAGATTCCAACAAAAAATTATACCACTTTAAAATCCATCCTGTTTATGGGTTTGGGGTTAGCCTTATTGATGCTGGGAGGTAAAATTATTGTTCAATTTGCAACAAAACTAGCGTTTCAATTGGGTTTTTCAGAACGAGTGATTGCGTTGACGATTGTTTCTCTTGGTACTTCATTGCCGGAAATGGTTACTTCGATTATTGCCGCAATGAAACGCAATGTGGATATTGCCATCGGCAATATTGTGGGGTCAAATATATTTAATGTCTTTCTTATTCTAGGCGTTTCATCCACAATTTATCCGGTGGAAGTACCGGCTAATGTAAATTTTGATTTGGGGGTGAATATAGTTGCCAGCTTATTGTTATTCATGTTTATCTTTACGGGGAAGGGTAGAAAAATTGAACGTTGGGAAGGAATTCTTTTTAATATTTTCTATCTGGCATATATCGCTGTAATTTTAATTAAACCTTAAAAAAACTGGATAATGAATAGAATAAGCTTCCAGCAGATACAAGAAAGCCGTGAGTGAAACTAACTAAAAAATCGGAAACTGTAGATTGATTCCGGCGGAGGGAGCAGGATGATCGGGGCGTGATCCCGGAAAAAATTTGGATGGAATTGGCTATTAAACTAAAACAGAAAGAAATCGGAACATGGGCTTACTCTCTTTTTTCACTCTTCGGCGCTACTCCCTTTTAGTGCCGATTGTTTTTTTTCTGAGCGGATGGATTCATGTCCATGGTCAATCCCCGGCGGACCAAAAAAAAGAAGACAGTTTAAAAGCGGAATTAACTAAGATTACTAATAGAAATGAAATTCCCGCGGTTTACCTTGAAATGTCCCGTATTTTTTCTTTGAGTAAGCCGAATAAATCGATCGAGTATCTCCTGCAAGCAAAATCATTCGCCCGGAATTTATCGGATGATTCGCTGTATGTTTTGATTCTAAGCAGTCTCGGACTGGCGTATATTAATATCGATCAGTATCAGCAGGCCGAAGAAGCGCTGCAAGAGGCTTTAAATCTCTTGGGAAAAAACAGGTTAGGTTGGTTGAAAGGGGATATTCTGAACCGTTTGGGATTGATTGCGACTCGCAGAGGGCAGAACGCCCGGGCTCTTGATTTTTATCTCAGCGCCCTGGCAATCGCTGAAACGGCTGAGGATACCCTACTGGTCGCTAAGCTTAGTAATAATTTGGCAATTCTGTATCGAAAAGCTAAAAATTGTGACAAGGCCCTTGAGTATTATCATCGGGCGCTGCTATTGTATGAATCGAAAGATGATAAGCGCAATGCTGCCGGAACCCTGAACAATATTGGTGTACTCTATAAAGATATGGATAGTCTTAAAAATGCCGAAGTTTATTATCTGCGTTCTCTTCGACTGAAAGAAGAAATCCACGATGAAAAAGGGGTCTATTCCACCTACAACAATCTATCTTTACTCTATAATTCGCTGGGGGAGTATCATAAAGCGTTGGAATACAGCCTGTCGGTTATAGATTACCGTTTGAAAGAGAATGATAAATACGGTTGTGTCTATACTTGGTTATCGATCGTGAATTCCTATCTCGCTATCGGGCAGCAGGACAGTGTTTGGAAATATCTTGAACAAGCTGGGAAGCTGGCGGATGAGATTGGCTTGGATGAGGTGAAAAGCATTATTGCCAAAAATTATTTTGAGTACTATTTCATAAAAAAAAATTACAAGGATGCCTTGGAGCATTTCCGGGAATTTTATTCACTGGATTCTATGTACAATTCCTCTTTAACTGAAAAATTAGCGGAATACGAAATGAAGGAAAAGGAAAAAGAAAACGTAATTCTTAAACAGGAGAATGAAATCCAGCATCTGCAACTTTCGCGGTCCCGCGTACTGCGTAATTTCAGTTATGCGGGCATGCTTGTGGGTATTCTGGTTTCAGTTTTAATCTATAATCGGTACCGTCTAAAAAAACAATCAATGGAGAAACTGGCCGCTGCTCATGAGATCATTCAGATTGAAAAGGCCAAATCTGAAAAACTGCTATTGAATATTCTGCCAATAAGCATTGTCAACGATTTGAAAGAAAAAGGGAAAACCATCCCCAAAAAATTTGAAAATATTACTGTTTATTTCTCCGATATTGTCGGTTTCACAAAGATTTCTTCCCAACTGGACCCGGCATATCTGATTGATGAGTTGAATGATATTTTTACAGCATTTGACACGATTATTGAAAAACATCGCGGTGAGCGAATTAAGACCATCGGAGATGCGTATATGGCGGTTTGCGGGATGGACGGAGATGAGAATGCATCGGCCCATGCGGAAAGCATCATGATGGCCGCATGGGAGATCATCGAATATTTAAAAAATCGCAACAAGATATCAAAAATTGAGTGGAAAATCCGGGTGGGTGTTCACACGGGCCCAGTAGTAGGTGGGGTTGTGGGTATTAAAAAATATATTTATGACCTGTTTGGCGATACGATTAACACGGCTGCCCGTATGGAGACTTACTCCCTGCCTATGAAAATCAATGTTTCCGAGACTACCTACCGGCTACTGGATGGACGTTTTGATTTTGAAGAACGAAATATGATTGAAGTTAAGGGTAAAGGCGTTTTGAAAATGTACTTTGTAAAAAATGTTAGACCCGGTTTGGAAACGTCAGCGGAAGATGAAGACTTTGGTGGGGGTGCATAGCGCAATCTGTTAATGCGCCGTAACCACCCTAAGCTATTCCAATGGATGACAAACGAAGAAATCAATTTCATCCTCATTCTGAATTTAACTCCAGGTGAATATAAAAATTGAAAATGACATGTGGAAATTTGTTGCAGTTGAACCGGTTTCCGTATTTATGAGCTTCTCGGAAGATATAGAATTTTTCGTTTCAACACTATAAATTTTAGCCGGAAAAACTGCTTTTTAAAGATAATCTACTTGACATTCAGGAATTTTTTATTATATTTGTTTTAAATAATTTGTGTGTTAAAAATGTAGAATTTCAATTGTACCGACTTTGAATCACAGGTTAAGTCGTTATCCGTGAAGCTGGGGCAATGACTTTTCGATTATCGTGTATGAACTGTCAATAGAATTAAACAGACGTTTTTTAGCCATGAATATGAGTAAACGGATGGCGAATATCTATGGTGATTATGTCAAATGGCGCTATTGTTCGCGGTTTGAGCGTAAATTGTTAGTGGAAGCCTGGATATTTGTATGTGTTGCGCGGGTATGTCTGCTGTTTTTTCCATTTAAGTGGTTAGCGTCCACTATCGGTGAATCCATGACTGAATCGGATTCTTACCTGGGTGTTGACGCCCGGATTCGCGCACGGATGATCAGCCGAGCGATTGGGACTGCCGCAAGCCGCACTCCTTGGAAAACGGTCTGCCTGCCGAGGGCAATTGCTGCCCAATGGATGTTAAAACGATACGATATTGCAGGTACGCTTTATCTCGGTCTGGCAAAGGATAACACGAAACCGGAAAATTTTGCGGCTCATGCCTGGTTGCGTTGTGGGGATATGATCCTTACCGGTTATTCTGGTCATGAACGCTTTACGGTACTCTCTACGTTTTCTTCAAAATGCGTTAAAAAATTTGAATAAAAGGTATTGCTGTTACTTTTTTTGACTATACAACTTTCTATGGAGGAAAGATATGAATGATGAACTATGCCGATCTGAAACGCTGGTTGAGAGCCACAGTGAGATTCAGCTCCCCACTGCCGGGCAATCGGCGCGCCTGCCTTGGAATTGCCCTGTCCTGACCCTGATCAGCCTGAAACGTACTATGAATGGCTCAGGAGGTTTCGGTGATGGAAGTTTTAGCACCACGGTACCTCAGGGCACGTAATTTTAATATAAGAACGGTTTGGAAATGAATCGGGTTTTGTTTGTTGTGTTTATGAGCAAAGTTTTTTTAAAAAAAATTTAATAATGTGAAACGGAGTTCCCTTTTTAACTATACAACTGTTTAAAGAGGAAAAATATGAATGATGAACTCTGCCGATCTGAAACGCTGATTGAGAGCCCCAGGGAGAATCAGCTCCTCCTTTCCGTGCAATTGGCACGTTTGCCTTGGAATCGACCTGTCCTAACTCTGATCAGCCTGAAACGAACGTTGTTTCTGAATGGTTCGATTAATGATGGAAATACGGGCTCACAGGCGCCAAATTAATGTATTGAAAAGCACAGTATATGAGCTATTCGCGGTTTGACAGTGAATATTTTTATAGTTATTAAAACAAAGACTTCCCCTTGGTTAATTAGTAATTTACTATAAAATTTGTATTTAACGCGCTCCATTTTTTTGTTTTTAATACTCTGAAACACAATCATTTTTTAAGAATAATTATGAGGTGGATTATAAATTCAAATTGGAATTTTACTTTTAATAAAGAGCGGAAAATCCCTCGATGATGGGTATTTGCGGCGTTTATCAACGTGATGGAAGCCCGGCGAATTTTTCGTTTGTCCACCAATTGTGTCGCCTGATGAAACCCTGGGAAATTAGTGGCGGCAAAGCCAGGGTAGAAGGTTCCACCGCGTTGGGTGGGGGGTATATCGCGCTGGAAAACGGAGCGATGTTTGCAGGAGCCGGGAGGATTGACAACCGTAAGGAACTACTGGAAGTATGCCGCGTCAGTAAGAATGAATCCATTTCAATGCCGGACAGTGAATTGTTGTGCCGTTGTTATTATAAATTGGGAGAGACAGTTGTCAATCAAATCTATGGTGATTGGTCCTTTGCTGCCTGGCATCCGACTGAACGCCGTTTAGTATTGGCTCGGGACCATTTCGGAAATACCGCTCTTTATTATTATGCCGATCCCCGGATATTCGTCTTTGCCTCTTCGCGACGGGCGATTCTATCTCTCAATCTTGCCCCGGTAGAAATCGACGAACTCTATTTAGCGCAGCTATTGGTCTCCTGGTCGGCCTATCATGGCGAGCGCACTATCCATTTTCCAATCAAGCGGCTACCTCCCGCTCATTTCCTAACGGTGACGCCGGAACGGCTTGAAACCCGTTGTTATTGGCGACTGGAGGATACGGCTGAGTTGAATTTGCCTCGCCGTAGAGATTATGCCGAAGCATTCAGGGAGATATTTGAACAGGCTGTTGTAGCGCGGTTGCGCTTGCCGGATATGAGTGGCGCAGGTGATACCGGGGGAATTGCCGTATCGTTGAGCGGTGGATTGGATTCCGGTTCGGTAGCCATTACAGCCGCTCGATTGTTGAGAGCTGAAAATAAACGCCTTTACGCTTTTACTTCAGTGCCAATGGCTGATAGCAGGGATTATCTCAATAAACGCAATTTTGGAGATGAATTCTCCTTAGCTCAGGCAACGGCCCAAGCGGCTGGAACTATCGACCTTTTTCCGATAGCTGCCGCCAATGTCAGTCCAATTCAGGCGATTCGCCGACAACTGGAGATTAACGGCGAACCTGGCCATGCAGCCGCCAATTTTTTTTGGATTCAAGATATTATGATAAAAGTCCATGAGCAAGGATGCCGAGTGTTGTTGACTGGCCAAGCGGGCAACGCGGGCATATCATGGTCGGGGGATGTTTTTTCGCAGTCGCTGGTCTTGCAATTACGATTGTTGAAACTTCGCAATTGGATGAAGGAGATGATGAAACATCATGCTCCCGAGTCTATTCTGAAGATATACCATACGTTACGCTATCCGACCACTTCATATTGGAAATTCTCTTCAATTCATCCTGAGTTCGCCAATCGACTTCAATTGCGGGAGCTTATGATGGCGGCAACGGATCGATTAACATATACAGCCATGGAAAAACGGTTTGCGATACTTAAGCCGGGGAGGAATTTTATTGGCGCTCTCGCCGCTGAAAAAAACGCAGTTTATGGAGTGGATACCCGTGATCCGACCGCTGATGCCCGGGTGTTGGCCTTTACTTTTTCAGTGCCGGACCGAATCTTTATCGATCCGGAAACCGGTTGCGACCGATGGTTGATTCGGGAAGCGATGCGGGGCCAGTTGCCGGATGAAGTCCGGTTAAATCGCAATCGCGGGAGGCAATCTGCTGATCTGGTCCCCCGGCTGCGAATATGCGCCGGAGAAGTGGATGAGGCTTTGGGGGAACTTGCGGGAGGCCCTGCGTCCACTTATCTGGATGTGCCCTATATGCGTCGGGTTTGGGATATAATTCGAGTTCAGAATAGTCCTGAATCTTATCGTCTGGCGGTAACGGTTCTTACCCGCGGAATTATGGCCGGAATTTTTATCAATAATTTTTTTGAATCGGTGGATGATAAATGAATTCTCAACTGGATTGGAATTTTGAAAAAAAAATTTTAGCCGATTTGTTTCCTGATGCGCGGATAGAGGTAGCGCCAGCGCCGACTGCGCTGGATAAAATCGATGGGCGGGGAGTGTTGTGGCAGGCCGCCCGGAACCGTTTTCTTCTGGAAGTGCCCGAAGTAGCTCGCTTTATGGTGGAGGGTGGCAGTCGGATTACCATTGATGCGGCGCCAGAGTCTGCAGTCGAGGATATTCGCCGGTTTCTGCGTATGACCCCGTTGGCGGCCCTTTGTTTCCAGCGTGGAATTCCCGCATTTCACGCCGCCGCTATTTCGATTGCAGATCAAGATGAGTGTGTCTTGCTGGCGGGTGATTCGGGAGCAGGAAAATCGGTTTTGCTAACCGGCTTGCTAAAGCGCGGCGCCCGTTTGCTTGCGGATGAGTTGTCCATTGTTCACGAAGATGTATCTGGCAGGTTGACGGTGATCCCGACCTTCCCTGAGGTAATCTTATGGCCGGATGGCGCTAAAAAATCCGGATTTCCCTTTCCCGGAGAAAAAGGTCCGCGAACAGTTGACTATGCCAGCCAAATGGCTGCTGGGCCGCTTACATTAAAATCAATCTACCACCTTTCTGTCTCCACTCGGGATCAAATCGAATTCAGTGAAGTGGCTGCGCTGGAGCGGGTACCATCCTTAGGACGATTGACTTACAACAGCCATATCGCTGAAGAATTGTTTGACCGGTTGGCCTATTTTAGTATGATAACCCGGTTGGCCCAAGCGGTACCGATCTATCGGTTACGCCGTCCAAAGGGCCGCTGGTGCGTGGAGGAATTAGTAGATAGGGTGATTGGCAATATATAATGAATTCTGAATATTTATATACTCTTTACGGCTTAATTATGAGTGTGCCGTTTCCGTGCCCTGAACTTGTTGTTGCACCCGGGAACTCAAAGGCGGATGTGGTTGTGAGTTTCGCTTCCGTTCCCCGGGAGCTTTTAGAACCGATTGCATCCGATTTTTCCTGGAAATATGGATTTGCCTGGCAGATTTCAGGGGAAGGGTTTCTGCTGTGCTGCGGCCGACGCGCCGGGAGATTTTTAGTAAAGAATGGCGCACAGGTTGACCTCGAACTTAATCCGCAAGCGGATATGGAGCGGGTGGTTCATTATTTTTTACATAATGTGATGGCTGCGATTTTAAACCAACGTGGATTACTGGTGCTTCATGGAAACGCCGTGTCAGTTCCGCGTGGCGTGGTGGCGCTGATCGGGCAATCCGGATCCGGAAAATCTACCACTCAAGCAGCTCTTGTCAACCTTGGAGGAATGCCGTTGACCGACGATATCACGGCTCTTCGTCAGGGAACGGGAAACGTTGTGGAAGTTCTCCCGGGCATTCCCCGTATCGCGCTTTTTCCTCATGCCGCTGAACGGCTGGGCTTCGATACACGGAATCTGACGCGGAATCCACTGCGACATGATAAAATGTTTCTGAAAATGTTTCCGGGTGAACCTATCGGCTTCAGTAATGAACCCCTACCCCCTTTGCAGGCGATCTATTATCTGAGCCATGAACGGTGCGGGAAGCTGCGTATAATTTACCTGAGTGGCAATTCACGATTCAAAATGCTGCTTGAAGGGATTTATGGTCCACTCACGCCAGAGGATCAGCAGAGGATTTTCCCACTGATGACAGCTACCGCCGTTCAAGCTGACGTCTATTATGTCGAACGCCCGGCGGATAAATGGACTGCTCAGGAAATTGCGGAGATTATTAATGCCGGCTAAGATTATTTGGCTGGCGTCTTATCCTAAATCCGGCAATACCTGGATGCGGATTTTCCTTACGAACTATATGAGAGACAGGGATGCCCCGGCCGATATCAACAGTAGTATGGAAGGAGGGCCGATTGCCAGTTCGCGGGTATGGTTCGACGAATGGGCAGGCGTAGAGGCATCCTCTCTGCCGGAAAACATCATTGAACGCTTGCGTCCGGAGGTTTATCGCTGTATCGCGCGGGAGAATGAGGGGATTCTTTTTTTAAAAGCCCATGATGCCTGGAATCTGACCGATAGTCGCGAACCCTTGTTTCCTCCGGAAATAACAGCCGGCGTTCTGTACATCGTTCGCAATCCCCTCGATCTGGTCGCTTCCTGCGCCCATCATTGGGGGATCAGCCTGGAGAAGGCCACTGATAATCTGTGCGATTCCAGTTTTGTGTTGGCGCGGGGCGGTTATGCATTGGCCGACCAATTGACTCAGAGGCTGGGGTCCTGGAGCGATCATGTTCGGAGCTGGCTGAGTCAATCTACAACGCCCGTATCAGTAACGCGTTATGAAGACCTGCTTGCCGATCCGCAATCGACATTTGAATCCGTGGTTAAATTCTGTGGATTGCCGTTTGATCCTGAAAAATTGAGCCAGGCGATCGCTTTTTCAGATATTTCTGAGTTGAAACGCCAGGAACAAGCCAACGGATTTCGGGAACGCCCCCCGACATCGAAGGGAGTGTTCTTTCGTCGCGGTCAGGCGAATAGTTGGCGCGATGAATTGCCCCCCGATCTAGCCAGGCGAATTGTTTCGGTCCATGGAGATATGATGCAATCCTTAGGTTATATGTGCAATGGCATTTAAAAATCACTGAGCATCATAGGCGCTTATCACTTTTTTCGGATTCGGAACATAATTCTGCTAACTTAGACAAATCTCGACTAATTGATCGATTTCCGCCATTAACTCCGGAAAGGGAAGGGGATGGCGGCGGAATATAGTGAGCATCAGCAATCCATGCAAGGAAAATTTCAGGTTTTTTAGCGAATTACCGGCTGAACCCCCATTCCCTGCCGATCGGAGATCTTCAGCCGCTAGGGTGTTGATCTCTTCAGCAATAAGCGAATCGAAAAGAGTATCGATCTTTGTTACTTCCGAATCAGAAGTTGCCATATCCGTCAATTTTTGCGTGAAAAGCAACTCAAAAATGCCTGGGTATTGAATAAAAAATTTTGCATATTCCCGGCAGATGATACGGCATCGCTCCCTTCCCGGGGCGGCTCCGGCGCTTTGCTCTATGACAAATTCACGACATTCCGACATAAATTCCTGCGCGCATTGGAAAATCAGATCCCGGATATCTTTGAAATAGTTATATAGCGTACCGTATGAATAGCCGGCCCGGTCCGCTACATTGCGCGCGCTGATCGCGTTGATTCCTTCGCCGCGGATGATATCTCTCGCCGCATCGATAAAATAATTTCGGATACGGTCTTCCTGAATCGTTTTTTTGTCCATGTTAAACCCCAGTTTAAAATATTAACAACCATTAAAATTTTTAACACTATTAATATAATGAACATTATTAAATAAGTCAAGTGATTTTTTAATGTTTATTCAGATTTTAGAGTTTTTGAAATCACAACTGAATGGATTTTAATGATATGTCCAATAAAACGTTGATTACTGAAATAATTTTAGAAAGTATTTCGGACGGGGTGTTTACTGTTGATCCAGATTGGAAAATAACCTATTTTAATCGGGCAGCAGAGATAATTACAGGTATCAAGCGGGGAGACGCGTTAGGCAAATTTTGTTGCGAAGTGTTCAAATCAAATATGTGTGAACAAGATTGTCCTCTTCGTAAGACATTTAAAAATGGCAAACCCTTGATCAATCAGCATGGCTATATAATCGATCTTAAAGGGAATCGTCTTCCTGTTAGTGTTTCAACTGCTGTCATGCGTGATCAGGATGGCGACATTATGGGTGGAGCCGAGACGTTTCGTGATTTGACTGAAATTGAGAGCCTGCGCAAAGAAATAGTTGCGCGAGTTGGCGGTGGTGAATTGCTGAGCCATAGTCCTTCCATGGCTAAGCTTAGCGAGGTGATTCCAGTTATAGCCGCCAGTATTAGCGTTGTATTGATTCAGGGAGAGACGGGGACGGGAAAAGAATTGCTAGCCCGCGCGTTACACCGACAGAGTTCGCGCGGGGATGGTCCGTTTGTAGCAATTAATTGCGGAGCATTGCCGGATACATTACTGGAATCTGAGCTTTTCGGGTATAAAAAAGGAGCGTTTACCGGCGCGGATAAAAATAAACCGGGACGTTTTGCGCTGGCTGAAAACGGTACGTTATTTCTGGATGAAATCGGTGAAATTTCTCCCGCTCTACAAGTTCGATTGCTGCGGGTGCTGCAGGAGCATGAGTACGATCCCTTAGGGGCTGTCCGTTCAGAAAAAACAAATGCTCGAATTATCTGCGCTACAAATAAAAATTTAAAGGAGATGGTTCAAAATGGAACGTTTCGTCAGGACTTGTTTTATCGGATCAACATCATTTCTCTGGAAATCCCGCCCTTACGCCAAAGAAAAGAAGATATTCCTCTGCTCGCCCAGCATTTTCTCGAAAAATATAATCAAACTCTTCATAAATCGATTGCCGGATTCTCTTCTGAAGTTTTTGCGCTATTTTTGGATTATGATTGGCCGGGAAATATCCGGGAATTGGAAAATATTGTTGAACGGGCGGTCGTACTGAGCCCGAAAAAAATAATTAGTATTGATTCTTTACCCACTGACTTGAGCAAAAAACCGGAACCCCTGAAAAACAACCATCCGGACTTGGGGTTAAGCTTTCAGCATGCAAAATGGAATACAGAGCAGCAAATGATTGAAGATACGCTGGCGCGAAATCATTTTAATCGGGCGGCCGCGGCCAGAGATTTAAAAATTGATAAGTCCACCCTATATCGGAAAATTCATAAGTACCATATCAAACTACCTGAACAGGACGGTAGAAGCTGATGATAAACCTTGCATTCCGTCCTAAAAAATTATTGTAAGGTTAAAAAACAGATCTTCGATAAATCTAATGGATCACTTCAAAAGGCGGGTTCACACAGTGTGTCCGCCTTTTTTATTTGCAGAAATGAGACGATATACCGTTGTAGTAGTGTCGCACTTCTGCAACATTAGATGCTTTTTACATGACCCATCATGTTGGAATTGATTTTTCTGGTAATTTTTTACTTTGCTGTAATTATTAGTTGTATGCTCACCGCGTAGGTAAAGGAAACTTAACGTGTTATATCTAAGCTGATTCAATAAAATTTCCATTGTGTTTGCCAATTAAGCGCAATGGAAAAGCCCAAGCAATTGATCTTTAGAATCGCATTACTATACCCCTTGGAGTGAAAGTATGAAAAGTGGCATAGTTCGTGCAGTATTATGAAAGTATGAAGATAGCGATACCGATTTGGAATGGCAGAATTGCCCCGGTTTTTGATTCTGCCGGAAACTTTTTATTACTTGAAGTGGAGCAAGCTCAGATTGTCAGTGAAGCATCGCTGAGTATGCCGCAATTAAACGCGATTGAAAAAGCGGAAGCCTTGATGAGCGCTGGAATGGAGTTATTGATTTGTGGAGCGGCCTCAAAGGAAGCGTTGGAAAAATTGTCGGCGCGGGGAATAAAAGTTTTTTCGTATGTTGCCGGTGAAATACGCGAAGTTATACGGGCGTTGCATGCCGGTGAAACAGAGTTTAAGCGCTATACTATGCCTGGTTGCAGATGTCCGCGCCGGAATTGCCGGAATCATGGCTGGCGACATGGAAAATCGGAATATCGCATCAAAGGTGATTAATTTTTTGTTGAAAGGAGTTTTAATATGCCCAGAGGAGATCGAACAGGTCCGAATGGACAAGGTCCCATGACGGGACGCGGCGCTGGATACTGCGTCGAAAAGTCGATGACCGGATTTGCAATGCCGACGATGCGTAGAGGAGGAATGGGTCGTGGATTCAATCGAGCTGGAGGCGGGGGCCGCGGTTTTTGGCGTTGGTTTCAGCCTAATCAATGGTTTAACGGAAATTTTCCCAATGCAACGGATAAAATGTCTTCTACTGATTTGGAAAATGAAAAAGCGCTGCTTGTCAACCAGGCTCAGGTTATGCAGACCGAATTAGAACGGATTCATAGTCGTCTTGATCAGCTCGAATCCAAGGCGGGAAAAGCCTGATACCGGGTGTTGTTTTTTTTTCATGATTGGTTTAACAATCGGCGGGGTTGGGTGGCCGGATAGCGCCATCCAATTCAGCGAGTGCTTCTGGATTGCTGATGCTGTCCAAAATAAGCGCGTAGCAGGTTTATGATAGAGCGTCTATAGAGTCTTGGAAAAGGCGGTCGTAAAAAAAGATAGCGGCCGCCTATTTTTTGAAAAAGGAGTATGCTGTATGAAAATTGCGTTTTCGACTTCCGGTACTGATTTGAATGGGCAGTTGGACTCCCGTTTTGGTCGGGCCCCTCGATTTTTAATTTATCATTTAGAGAGTGATTCGTTTGAACTGGTTGATAATACACAGAATTTGAATGCGGCTCAAGGAGCGGGTATCCAATCGGCTGAAACCGTTGCCCGCAGCGGCGCTAAAGTATTGATTACCGGTCATTGCGGGCCAAAAGCCTTTCGGGTTCTGTCGGCTGCAGGTATTAAGATTTTCAATTGCAATCCTGTCACAATCGCGGAAGCGCTCGCTCTGTATCGGGAAGGTAAGTTGGAGGAATCGACCAACGCCGATGTGGAAGGTCATTGGGCGTGAAAATTCCCCCTTATCCCTGCGTATCCCATACAGGTTCTTATCCTATTGGAAACGGTAACAGGCAGTGGGTGGCTTTCCCATGACCTGCAGTAAAAATAATAATTTAAGGAAAAATATATAAAATTATGAAAATGGAACTGGATTGTATTCCATGTTTTATCCGCCAGGCGCTGGAATCTGCCCGGTTGGTATCCTCGGACCCAAAAATTCACGAACAGATTTTACGGGAAACTCTCACTTGGGCGTGCGATGTAGATTTAGAATTGCCCGCTCCTTTGATCGGACAGCGTATTCACCGCCGAATACGGGAATTAACCGGTGTTAATGATCCGTATTCCACGGAAAAAAAAATATTCAACCGTATGGCATACGATTTATTGCCACAATTACGCGAAACAATAAACATATCAGAGGATCCCCTGCTTTCTGCGGTAAGGATTGCCATCGCCGGTAATGTCATCGATATGGGTGTTGCCGGTGATGTTTCTGAACCCATCTTACGACGCTCCATTTTGGAGACGGTTACGCAACCGGTACGTGGAGATATGGATGCGTTCCGTTCCGCGTTGGATCGGGCAAGTAGCATTCTCTATCTGGCGGACAATGCTGGTGAGATTGTTTTGGACAGGTTACTCATTGAACGAATGGCTTCAAAATCAGTTACGGTTGTTGTACGAGGACAGCCGGTTATTAATGACGCGACGTTGCAGGATGCGCGGGATGCTGGTTTGTTTGGTCTGGTTTCCGTGATCGATAATGGTTCTGATGCTCCGGGTACGGTATTGAGCGATTGCTCGGCTGAGTTTCTTGCCAAATTTAATCAAGCTGATTTGATTATTGCCAAAGGCCAGGGGAATTTTGAAACACTCAGCGATGTTTCCGCCCCGCTCTTTTTTCTATTCAAGGTAAAATGTCCGGTAATCGCGACTCATATTAACCAGCCTATCGGAAGTTTTATTGTGGCTGATAGTATCAGTCTGAATCACTAAATTCTTTGATTTTAGTAAAGTTGTTGAATTTTTTTGTAAAGGAAAATGTATGCAGAATGCTTTTTCGTTTCGGTTGATGGCGTTGGAATTTCGAATTCGGGATTTATTTCATCCGCCGATTAATCTGCTGCGTAAAATCGGAATCAGGGAAGGAATGACGGTACTGGATTTTGGTTGCGGACCGGGCGGCTTTTCAATAGCGGCGGGACAGTTGGTCGGCAATGAAGGGAAGGTGTGGGCGCTTGATATTCATCCTCAGGCTTTGGAATCGACGCGGCGACGCGCTGCCGGGCGAGGCTTGGATCAGATTAACGTCATTGATGGTTCGAATTTTTCGCAAATCGATAGCAAGTCTGTCGATATCGTCCTGTTGTACGATCTTCTTCATCATTTATCTGATTCTGAAGGGCTTTTAAAAAAAATCGCGGCGACTCTGAAAGGGGATGGAATTCTATCTATAACTGATCACCATTTGCCTTTTGAATCAATACTTAGGGTAGTTTCTTCGAGTGGCTTGTTTCGTTTGAGCGGAACGATCGATCGGGCTGCGCAATTTTCTTTAGATGTGGCATAGTTTTGAAATATAAAAAATGCTGCCCTTATCAGTTCATAAATGTTTTTGCAAGCGGTTGATAATCAAGCTGTCCGGCCAGTTAACTTTTTCCCGGATTCTAATGGGTTAACCGGATATTGAGCGCTCAGAGAATGTTATTGTTATTAAAAGTACAAACGGTAAAGCTTAAGAGGAGAATTTTATGATCATAGCAGTAGCTTCCGGCAAGGGAGGAACTGGAAAAACCACGGTAGCGTGCAATTTAGCGAAATCCTGGGGAACTCCGACGCAACTCTTCGATTGTGATGTGGAAGAGCCGAACGCCCATCTCTTTATAAAAGGGGAGGCGCTGAGTATGGAAGAAGTTTATGCGTTGGTTCCTGAAGTGAATGAAGAACGTTGTGATGCCTGTGGGGAGTGCGGCCGGTTTTGTCGCTATCATGCGATTGTCTCATTTGGAACAAAACCCTTAATTTTTGAAGAGTTGTGCCATAGTTGCGGTGGTTGTATGCGGGTTTGTACCAAACGGGCGATTCGGGAAAAAAAGAGGCGCATTGGTGTAATTGAATCTTATAAATCGGGTAAAATCACCTTAACGCATGGAAAACTTGATATTGGAGTCGCTATGGCTCCGCCCTTGATCCGGGCATTGAAATCGCATATCAAACAACGGGATATTGTCATTCTCGATGCGCCTCCGGGTACCTCCTGTCCCGTGGTTACTACTCTTCGTGAGGCTGATTTTGTCTTGCTGGTAACAGAGCCGACACCGTTTGGTTTGCATGATTTGAAACTGGCAGTTGAGATGACGCGGGAACTTAATGTCCCGTTTGGAGTGATTGTAAACCGGATGGGAGTGGGTGATGATCGGGTTCAATGCTATTGCCGAGATGAAAAAATTCCAATACTTTTAGAAATCGCTGACGATCGTCGGGTGGCGGAAGCTTACTCCCGGGGTGTGTTGGCAGTCGATGCCCTGCCTGAATATCAAAAAATAATTGCCGGCCTTATCGATTTTTTGACCGGAGTAACCCAATCACAGGAGAAAATGTATGCCCGTCTATGAGTATCAATGTAACGATTGTGGCTATCGCTTTGAACAGCGCCAAAACATGACCGATGCGCCGTTAAAGGAATGCCCGACCTGCAAAGGAAATCTGAAACGGTTAATTTCCGGGGGAAGTGGATTTTTACTGAAGGGGGGCGGAATGCATCATTCAGATGGACACGGTGAACGAGAAAATAGTAGTTGTTCATTGGAACAAACCGGCAGAACCTGTTGCGGACGAACGGCGCGATGTGATTCTCCGGGATGTGGAGAATAATAGTGGCAGTCCATCCTTGCAACTATATTTATGGGCCTGTTCTACCGGGTTGATGATCCATTTAATGATTGCGATAAAATATCTGGAAAACTTACACCATCGGAGATGACTGATGTCACTAAAAAAATGGTTAAAATTTTCATACATTAAAAAAGGAAGTGATTGGTGAAAGAAATAGTTGTGATTAGCGGTAAAGGAGGTACCGGAAAAACGAGCGTTACGGCCTCACTGGCTGTGATGGCTGGTGATGCTGTTATGGCTGATTGCGATGTGGATGCGGCTGACTTGCACTTAATACTTGCGCCTCGCAATACGGAAACGCATGAATTCTATAGCGGTAATCGGGCGGTTATTCGCGAGCAATCCTGTATGGGATGCGGCGCGTGTAAAATGCAATGTCGGTTTGATGCTATCCGACCGGGCGGATTTATCGATGGCCGTCCAATATTTCGTATCGATCCCGTGGCATGCGAAGGTTGCGGGGTATGCGTTCGGTTTTGCCCTCTGCAAGCGATCGATTTCCCCGTTCAATTATGCGGTAAATGGATGGTGGCGGAGACCCGTTGTGGTCCGATGGTTCATGCGCGTTTGGGAGTGGCCGCTGAAAATTCTGGTAAACTGGTTTCCGTCGTCCGAAGTAAAGCCCGGGAAATAGCTGAAGAGAAAAAAGCATCGTGGCTAATCGTGGACGGCCCGCCGGGAATCGGGTGTCCGGTCATTGC
This sequence comes from uncultured bacterium, assembly GCA_964632485.1. GTDB lineage: Bacteria > JAGOEH01 > JAGOEH01 > JAGOEH01 > JAGOEH01 > CAZWDO01. The sequence goes on along the minus strand of CAZWDO010000031.1, from coordinate 1,777 downwards.
TTCAGTTACCGGCGCTGATGCTGTCCTGGCCGTGACTGAACCCACGCTTTCCGGTAAACATGATTTAGACCGGGTCGCGCGTCTGGTCAGCCATTTCAAAATCCCCTTGTTGATTTGCGTTAATAAATGGGATTTGAATCCAGCGATTACGGCGGATATTGAACAGTATGCCATTGATAACCATGCTTATTTTTGCGGCAAAATCAGCTATGACCCGGCAGTAACTCATGCCCAGGTTAATGGAAAAAGTGTGGTAGAATATGGCGCAAGTCAGGCGGAGGGGGAAATCAGACAAATTTGGGAAACTATCCAGAATGAATTGGGGAGGTGAGCCAATAAGCTGGTAGCTTGTGAATTGGTTTAGCCAGCCCGGCAATTTTAATCTGCCAACGCAGTTAAGTGATGGCGTACGCTGGGGGATATGTTCTAATCGGCTCTATTTGATGAGTATTGTAGTAACTGAGTGTGATCATTAAATCTATGTAAAAAAAAGGAGAACCTGATGAAAATCGCCGTACCCGTAGCCAATGGGCTTTTAAACCTGCATTTTGGACATTGTGAAGCGTTTGCGATACTGGATGTGGATACCGAACAGAAGAAAATTGTCGCTCAAAGCGAAATCAAAGCGCCGGCGCACGAACCGGGCTTATTGCCCCGTTGGCTGGGTGAAAGAGATGTCAATATGATCATCGCTGGTGGCATGGGCCAACGGGCGCAGTCGCTTTTTATTCAACAAGGAATTGAAGTGATCGTCGGCGCGTCCTGCGAAACTCCGGAAACACTTGTAAATTCCTATTTAGCGGGAACCCTGCAATCCGGCGCCAACGCATGCGATCATTAACCCGGGAACACAGGTTAAATTTTTAACAATGGGCTATCAGTTAACAATTTTGGCAGACAATCAGGGGTTGGCGCCCTGCTTGACCGAACATGGCTTCAGCGTTCTGATTCAGACTCCTGATGGTAGTCCGATACTATTTGATGTGGGGCAGGGAAACTCTCTGCTCCATAATGCCGACTGCTTAGGTTGCCCATTGGAAGAAATTGATATCCTGGTTATTAGTCATGGGCATTATGACCATACCGGGGCGTTAGCCGATTTATTGTCTCTCAATACAAAACTGATTGTATATGCGCAACGGGGAGTTCTGTCGACACGCTACAGTCTGAAAAAGGAACTGCCATCACGTGATATTTCCATTCCAAACGCTGAACGGGAGGCATTGCTGGCGCTGCCGACGGATCGGTTGATCTGGCTGGAGAGTTCTGTCTATTTAAAAAAAAATCTCATAGGATTGACGGGCCCTATTCCCCGGTCTTTTGCCGGCGAGGATGCCGGCGGTCCATTTTACTTTGATTCCGCGGGTCGGGAACCTGATCTGATTATGGATGAAACTTCCCTCTGGATCGAGACGGAAGAGGGGCTGACGATTATCACCGGATGCTGCCATGCCGGATTAATCAATACATGCGAAACGATTAAAAAAATCAGCGGCCGCGAAAAGATTCATACCATCATTGGCGGACTCCATCTCCATTCCGCTGGTGTCGAACGGCTTGAGCAAACAATAGATTATTTGAACAGGGAAAAGATCAGTCGCTTGATTCCCTGCCATTGTACGGGGAATGCGGTGATCGAACTATTTTCAAATAGGTTGACTGCCGAAGTTGTACCTGGATACGTTGGGCTGGTTACTGAACTCTAGTTGGCAATGAATTTAAAACGGATCTTCCAAGCTCGAAATGGAGTAAACTTGGTTTATTGCAAAGTACTAAG
>CAZWDO010000030.1:20746-35254 GCA_964632485.1 uncultured bacterium | reverse complement strand
GCGACAGTCGAATCGATGTGAATGTAACAGAAATCCGCAGCGGCATCGAACGACTAGCGTTGAACGGCGATATTGCGCCCCTGGCGGAGATTGTTTCCCAAGCGCTGGCGAAGTATTCCAACCGCGACAGTATTCAGATGAATGAGAAGCACGTCAAGATGGTAATGATGGCCTATCTGATGCTGAGCAATGCCTATATGGTGCACAGCGAATATGAGCTGGAGCGGCGTTACGCGGATATTTATCTGAAGGCGCGGATGCGCGAGGTGAAGGTGGAAGCGGCGATCGAGCTGAAGTATTTATCGTTGGAATCGGCGAAGGACGCGGCGCGGGTCGAGGCTCAGCGTCAGGAGGGGATCGCTCAGGTGAAGTGGGATTTGGCGCATCTGCCGCGCCATGCGGGCATGGAGCTGCGCGGCTACCTGCTGCGTTTCATCGGCTGCGAGGTTACGGTGGAAGAGATAACGCCGGATAACGAATAATCACCTTCTCTGTCATTCCGGGCACCTCTTTTCTGTCATTCCGGGCTTGACCGCCAGTCCGGCTCCGGACCCGGAATCCAGTCTTTCTTTTACCCGTGGATGCCGGATCGGTGTCCGGCATGACGCTGTTGTCCCATGGATGCCGGATCGGTGTCCGGCATGACACTGTTGTCCCATGGATGCCGGATCGGTGTCCGGCATGACGCTGTTGTCCCGTGGATGCCGGGCGCGACCCGCCAGCCCGGCAATCAAGTCCGGCATGACCGGCGGAGGGTTACCCATGGATGACGCATTGTTATTCAGTTTGGCTGTCTATCCCTGTGAAAGGGTCTGCGCATTAAAATTGAAAAATGAGCCACTCTATCTTCGATTGAAAATGCTATCCAATCCAGTGGCATATCAGCCGCTTTTACCCTTATCAAATTTTAAATTTCAATATGCTCCTCAATGAATCGATTTTCCATAATCCCAATGATTTATCATGAAAGACACCGTCCATTTCCGTGCATTTTTCATTCAATAGAAATTCGGGCGCGGGGAAATTGAATGGTTCCACTTCCAAATTCAGCGGACGCCAACCTCCGGTGGGAATATCGCTGTTGACCAATTGCCCGGGGAATGTAGTCGTCATTATGTAAATGCTTCCGCTTTGCAGAATTTGTTTCAAAGCCTGATAGACATCCGAAAAGGAAAAATGAACCCAGCAATCCCGGGAAAAAATCAGATCGACGGGTTCAATCTCATCTTCCAGCAGATTGAAATGGATAAAAGAGATCGATTCCTGCTGAAAACGCGCCGTATTGCGCTGGATCACCGATTCCACGATATCTCCTCCCCGATATCTTATTCCATCTAACCGCACATGGCGAAACCAATTGAAATCGCCACAGGGAATATCGAATATGGATTGAATATGGTATTGATGGAATAGCCCTGGTAATTGCCGTATCAGTTCACCAGTCTGCTGCGCCGAAGAACCAGTTCCCGAAACCGATTCCGAATCCAGCCATACATTGTTGCGCTCTATTTCGGTGAAAATTTCTTTTGCCGTCTTGCCGATAAAACGCCTGCCATCTGCGTAATCATACAATTGAGTTCGATCCATTTCAATAGTTCTCCTGAAAATAAGTGAAACTCATATTAAACGCGAACGCCATTATCCCAATCAAATGCCAACCGTATGCCCCAGTATGGTTTGGCGGTCTTTTCCATGATTCCATTCGGTTTATCGATATTTAAATTGAAATCCGAATCGCAATATGGGATTTCCAAATCGGATTAAGGAATTCGCCTCATAGCCTTTCCGTTCCAATTTTAAATAGGAAATACCAATTTGAGCGCCTAAAGTCCAATTCATTGGGGAGTTATAGTTCATTTCCAATAGTGGACTTGCTGTTTTAGCAGCGACTCCATCCCTATTTGGAGCCAAAGTCGTGGTCAGTGATAGACTGAAATCCAATTTGTTGCCATTTTTGATCCTTTGAACATAAAATGCTCCAAAATAAAATGCAACCAAGCATGAACGCGTGTTTCAACAATTTCTCCTTTTCGGTTAATAACAATTAACCTGGATTCAATATCAAGATATTGATGTCCAATTTTCGATTGCAAATACAGAAAAAATATAACAAAATATTCAACAAAAAGCAAGTGGTTAATAAAGTAATTGTTTAAAATATAAAGCTGTATCTGGAATTAATGGAGAGCGTGAAAGAGCTGATGGCGCCCGGTCAGGTGGCGCGCTATTTTGAACTCTTGAAAAAGATAACCGCCATCAAGGAGCTACTTGAGTTTGACAGGGGTTTGGTCATAAAGAGTTGAATATACCAGTTAACTCATCAAACCCCAATGAAAATTTAGTTTAACATTGATGGGGGTAAATCAATTAGTATTGAACTTTCGTATAAAATTGAGTCGCTTGAGGAGCGTTCCGGCATCAGATTGTTCTGCAACAGTGCCCTGTGCGAATTGGGTAGCAGGCCGCTGCATCTCCTTGGTAATTGGCTTTTATGCCCTGTCAGCGCCGAATTATAAAATAAAGTTTTTTATTGACAAATTCTGAAATGGGTGTTATTTTAATAATGTTAGGTTGACTCGTTTTTCCGGAAAGGGCATGGCCTTTTGAACCCCCTATCCGCTAAAGCTTGCTCATATTTTTTTCATGATTGGGCCTAAAAATACATACCTTTTGGAGTTGATGATGGATACTGCTTTGAAAACGATTTTATTAGTGGAAGATGAAGCCTTGATCGCCCTGGGAGAAAAAATGATGTTGCAGAAATACGGGTATCGGGTCATCATCGCGGGCAATGGCGAACAAGCGTTGGAAATGGTGAATGCCCATACCGAGATCGATCTGGTTTTGATGGATATCGATTTGGGAGCGGGTATGGACGGCACCCGGGCGGCCACGCTGATCCTCGAGCGGCATGATTTGCCGGTGGTCTTTCTGTCGTCGCATACGGAACGGGAGGTCGTCGCGAAGACCGAAGGCATCACCTCCTACGGCTATATTGTCAAGAATTCCGGGGAAACGGTGCTGATCGCCTCCATCAAAATGGCATTCCGCCTGTTCGAAGTCAATGAACGATTGAAAGGCGAGCTGGTTGAGCGGCTTAGGGCGCAAATGGAACGCGACCGACAGTTGGTCGTCACTCGGGCGTTGAACCGCATCGCCGAAGTCACCATCGAGATTATGGACAAAGAGGCGCTTCTCGAAACCGTCAACGCCATTATTGGCGAGACCCTGGCGGTTGACCGGGTTTTGATCTACGACATCTCATTCGAGAAAAACCGCATCACCGGGCTGTGTGAATGGCTCAGCCGGGAAGATCCCGCCATTGTTTCTACCAAAGGGGGATATAGCTCGCTGGACATGTTCAGAGCCGCGTTTGATCAAATCAGACGGACGAAAGCCTATTTGAAAAGCCATGTGGACGCGGTAAACGAAACCTTCATCGGCGCCGATGCCGAAAAAATTCTTCACCATGACTTGAATATCAAAAGTCTGCTCTGGTATCCCCTGGCCTTTGACGAACACGGCTATTATCTCTTTACGATTAATCAAATCCTTGAACCGCGCGAATGGACCCGGGAAGACCTCGAGTTTCTTGAATATGCCGCCAAACATGTCAGTCTGGCTCTTTACAAAATACGATTGCAGCAGGAATCCCTGGAATTCGAATCGGAATTGAAGAAAAATGAGGAGAAATTCCGGTCGATCACGGAAAATTCCTCCGACGGCCTGATGGTGTTCGAGAATGGCTCGATCATTTATGTCTCGCCTTCCTATTTGAAAATTTTGGGATATTCAGCCGCTGAAGAAGCCGGTCGGAATGTGAGCTCGATCATGGAAATCGTCCATCCTGATGACCGCCAGCGGGTATCCCATGAAATCGACAGCGCCATCAGGAGCCATCAGCCTCAATTGACCTACACGTTTCGGGCCCGGCATCGGCTGGGACATTATATCTGGCGCGAGGACCGGGCCACGTTCATTTATGATGAAAACGGAAGCTATATTCGTTCCTATATTGTCGCGCGCGATATCACCGAGCGTAAAGAGGCCGAGGAAGAAATCTATTTGAAATCTCTGGTTCTCGATCAGGTCAAGGATCACGTCACGATCACCGACCTGAATGGGATCATCCAGTACACCAACCAGGCCCAGACGGTTTCTTTGGGCTATGAAAAAGAGCAATTGATCGGCCAGTCCACCCAAGTGTACGGAGAGGATTCTCAACGGGGGGCCACCCAGCGGGAAATCGTGGAACGAACGCGCCGGGACGGCTATTGGCGGGGAGAAATCGTCAATTATGACCGCAATGGAACCGAACATATCATGGATTGCCGCGCCCAGATCATCTATGACAAGCGCCAGGCTGCCATCGCGCTGTGCGGAGTAGCCACGGACATTACCTCTTACCGCAAGCAGGAGAACGAATTGCTTCGGCGTAATCTGGAACTGACGGAGCGGGCCAAGGAACTCAACTGCCTCTATCGGGTTTCCGATTGTTTATGGGATGATCGACTGAATTTCAGCGAAATTTTGCAGCAAATCGTAACGGCGCTGCCTCAGGCCATGCAATATGCCGAACTGGCCGCCGCGCGCATCCGGATGGATGGGAGTGAGTTTGTTTCCAGAAGCTGGAAGGAAACCGAATACCGGCTGGAATCCAGGATCGATTTGGGGGGCGAATATCCCGGTTTGGTCGAGGTTTGTTATGTGGCGCTTCCGGCGATGGGCGACGATCCGATATTTCTGGATTATGAAGTGAAGCTGTTGAAGGCGATCGCGGAGATGATCGGCCGCGCATGGGATCTGCGGCAAATGAGCGAAGAGCTGCTGCAATCCCGGGAACGGCTGCATGAGGCGCTGAAAGCGGCGCGAGCGGGCATTTGGACCTGGGATGTCCGTACGAATGAGAATTACTGGTCGCAGGAGCTTTGGGAGCTATATGGCCTGGAGCCCGGCGGTTGCAAGCCTTCCTACGACAGTTGGCGCGAATCGGTCTATGAGGATGATCGCGAGGCGGTGGAACTCAAGCTCAGGGAAGCGGTCGGCAAGGGCGAGAAACTGAATCTCGAATGGCGGGTCGTTGATCGGGATGGTTCGATTCGCTGGCTGATGTCGTCGGGCGAGTCGGTCAGGAATGGCGATGGCCAGATATTGAAATATCAGGGAATGGTTATTGACATCACGCATCTGAAGCAAAACAAGAAAGTGAACGGCGCCATAAACATCCCATGATTTCATTCATTTTGTATACAACGCCCAATCTTATTTGTTAAGTATTCTTTTCACCTTCAATTTTTTTTGATAGGTAAAATATAGGGTCATGACAATAACCCTATATGATAGAATATATTAGAGCTTTTCATTACAGGCGCTAACATTTAGCTAGCTCAATAACTTAGTTGAATATGGCTTCCATAGTAATACGGGGATTTTCCAACAATAATACGGGGATTTTGAAGTGGATATAGATGTGGTTCGGAGAGCTTCAACAGATTTCAATGAGGCAATAATAATATAAGTTAAGTTTCTGCTTTTCAGCAGCTCAATATTCTCCCGACTTGCGATCCCCTGATCCGTCATCTATTGAAGAAGATTAATTCCCGATTTTGTAAAAATGACAAGAGGAAGAGGCGCTATATTTTGGAGAATATTACATGATAATGCCGCTGCAATATTAATATTCTGGTTTTTGGTATCGTAAAAATTAAAGTATCTTACAATTGAAATACAAAATTTAAAAAAATGGTTTATTCACTTGACAATCGACTGAGGATTGATTATAGTAGGATGAAAATGTGATGAGCCTTTTGAATTGGTTGTAAGGTACTGGATTGTTGGTTTTAAATGCTGGAATTGAAAGTAGGCTGTAAATTGCGGGAAATTTCCAACGGAAACTTCGCTAAAAAAGCCCTCCCATTATTTACAATATCACGACAAATGGTTTGGAACGCCATCCGTGGAGATGTCGGCATAATATAAATTTAGGGAAGATGAAATGCAATGGATATAAATAAAAGAAAAATCCTTCTGGTTGAAGATGAACCTTTAATCGCAATGCTTGAAAAGCGGCAATTGGAGAATATGGGTTATTCTGTTCAGCATGTATCAAATGGCGAAGAAGCCATTCAGCAAGCGTTGAACAATAGCGCCTCTTTTGCTGTAATTCTAATGGATATCGACCTTGGTCTCGGTATCGATGGCACACAAGCTGCCGAAAAAATACTAAATCATAAAGATATTCCAATAGTATTTTTGTCATCTCATACCGAACCGGAGGTGGTGGAAAAGACAGAAAAGATTACATCGTATGGGTATGTCGTAAAGAATAGCGGAATTGTTGTTCTTAATGCGTCGATTAAAATGGCTTTAAAGCTATTTGATTCAAAGTTAAAGGAGCAAAAGAAAGAAGAATCTCTGCGTCAGAGCGAAGAGCGTATCCGAGATCTGGTGACCCATTCCAGCGAGGGGATATACCGCGTCGATATAGCGCCCCCGGTACCCATCTCCCTTCCCCGGGAAGAGCTCATCGAAGCAATAAACAAGCGGGCGGTCTTGTCGGAAGTCAACGAAGCGCTCTCATCCATGTATGGCCTGCGGCCGGAAGAGATGGTTGGCAGGCCGGCTACCGATTTTTCCCCGGATTACGGCGTCAGGGCATCGTTCGTGCTTGACGCGGAGCGCAATAGCGTGAAAAAAATGGAGACTCGCGATCTGGACAAAGATGGGAACGTTGTTTTCCTGATCGAAAACTTTTACGGCGAGATAAAGGATGGTGAGTTGCTGCGAATATGGGGCTTGCAGGACGACATCACCGAACGCAAGCAGGCAGAGCAAGCGCTACGGAAGAGCGAAGCAATAAAAAATGCAATGGTTTCAAATATTGGCGATGTAATAGTCATTATCGACCCAAATGGAATAATAAAATATAAAAGTCCGAATATTACCAAATTGTTCGGTTGGACACCCGAAGAACTTATTGGCAAAAGCGTCTGGGATAATCTTCACCCGAACTGTTTGGAAGATGCTTGGGATTTTTTTCGCGTAATCTTAACTGAACCCAACGCTACCGGAACAACCGAACTGTTGTACAAGCGTAAAGATGGAGAATATGTATGGATAGAAATTAGTGTAATAAATCTTTTGCACGATCAATATATACAAGGGATTTTGGGAAATTACCACGATATTACTGAGCGCAAGCGCGCTGAAATTTTACTTCAGGAAAAAAGTGTAAAATTTGAAGCTCAAAATGAAGAATTCGCGCAAATTAACGAAGAGCTAAATCAAACGAATAATGAACTTTTTAAAGTAAATGAAATAATTGAAGAAACTAAAATCCGCTTGGAACTGGCCATTGATGCAGGGGATCATGGATTTTGGGATTGGAATCTCATCACTAATAATACGTATTTTAGCCCATCTTATTATACCATGCTTGGATACTTCGACAAAGAACTACCGATGAATCTTGATACCTTTATGAAGCTTATTCACAAAGATGACACCAATATTGTTATGCCAATAGTTCAGAATAGTATTGAAGCTGGCAAACCTTATGAAGTTGAATTCCGTCTGAAATGTAAAGACGGTTCTTTCAAATGGATATTAGGAAAAGGGAAAAGTTATTATAATGGTGAATCTGGAAAACCGAATCGGGCTGTCGGTGTTCATATTGATATTAATGATAGAAAAAAAATGGAGGATAAATTAAGAATTTCCAAAGAAAAAGCCGAAGAAAGCGAAGAGAGGTATCGCAGATTATTAACTAATCTCGAAGCAGGCGTTGTTGTTCATGCCAAGGATACTTCAATAATTTTGTGTAATACTCGTTCATCTGAATTATTAGGGTTGAGTACAGAACAGATGAATGGAAAAGTGGCAATAGATCCATATTGGAAGTTTATTAATGAAGACAATGCGAAATTAGCGCTCAATGATTATCCGGTTATGCGGATTATCAATAGTAAAAAAGCAATAAGAAATCAGATTATAGGCGTCTGTCGAAAGTTAAACGACGTTATATGGTTAATGGTCAATGGATTTCCAACAATCAAGGATGATGAAATTTCAGAAATAATCATAAGTTTTATTGATATTACAGAACAAAAGCGAGCCGATGAGACGCTGCGCCGTAAAAATGAAGAGCTTTCCACATTGCTTGACGCCCTTCCGGTAATGACTTGGATTTCTCTTGATTCTGAATGTCGTCATATCATTGGCAATCGAGCCGTCACCGAGCTGTTTGGCGTTCCCTCCGGCGCCAATCTATCACAGTCTGTTGTGGATAAAGATTTGTCTTTCAAAATCAAACACTTAGACAGCGTTGGACGGGAACTCTGCGCGGATCAACTTCCAATGCAGCAAGCGATCGCCACCGGACAACCTGTACTAAATAAGGAGTTGACCTATGAACTCCCGGATGGCCACCGGATTTATGCCTTGGGAAACGCTGTACCGCTGTATGAGGATACCGGTCGAGTTCGTGGCGCTATTGGAGCCTATATAGACATTAGCGAGCGCAAACGATCGGAGAAAAAAATTGAGAAACAACTGATCGAAAAAGAAACTCTCCTCAAAGAAGTCCACCATCGTGTTAAAAACAATATCGTCTCTATTGAAAGCTTATTATCAATGCAATTGCAATCTATCCGCAATCCAGAGGCTATTTCCGCGCTTCAGAATGCGATTACACGAGTTCAAGGCCTGCGAATCCTTTATGACAAATTATTGATAGGTAAAGATTATCAGGATGTCTCCGTTAAAGCCTACACCGAAAGTCTTATTGATGCGATTGTTGCCGTATTTCCTGAAAGTGAAAATGTTGCAATTGAAAAACAGATTATGGATTTTAATCTTAATGCAAAATCAATAGTTCATATCGGTATTATTATAAATGAGCTTCTGACCAATGTTTTCAAATATGCGTTTAAAGGTCGCAGCAATGGTTCAGTATCTATCTCTATTGAAAAAATTGAAAATAAAATCACACTGATTGTAAATGATAATGGTATTGGAATCAATGAACGAATTGTAGAAAATAAATCCCCCGGGTTTGGCCTTACTATCATTAAAATGCTTGTTGAACAGCAAAAAGGTACATATCATATTGTAAATAAAAATGGAACCCAGAGTATTATAGAATTTGAATTATAATTCCGCATAGGTAGATAATAGAATATGAAGAGTAATGATTTAGTAGTATAGAGTGTCAGCTTAGGATATGCCCCAATGCCCGGCCGATTTCTTCCCGCGTAATGTAAATCTCTTCGGATCGATCTTTCCAGAATGTGCATGGCGTGGCATCGAACGTTTCAGTTATGACTTTAACGAGACCCAGATTATTAGTTTCCATATACCAGGGACGCGACCATCAGATACCCGTCAAATGGGAAGACCGCGACAAGGAAATTTCAGATTATGCCGCCAACGCCCATGAGATCATCGCCAATTACCGGAATAAGCTCTACAACCGGAACTGTACGGCGATTTTGTCCGAAGCGCCCTTTCGGGTGAAGATCGGCGGCATTATGTATGAAGGCGTCATTGACCAGGTACGTCAACTCGAATCCGGCGAGAAAGTTCTGGTTGATTTTAAATCCGGCAAAATGAAACCGGATACGGTGGCTGTAACCAATGATATTCAGTTTTCCATTTATCTGATCGCCTTAGCGGAAGGGGAATTTAACATCAACGGTATCTGGGCGCGACTCCGTTTGTTTATCGACCGCTGCGCGCTCTATTTCCTGCGCGGCCATGAGGTTTACAAACGCAATGGAGAAACCCTGGCGGACCAGCCGGAGAAGCTGGAAAAGTGGAATCGGATGCTGGATTTATAGGCGGCGGCTTGATCCCGGGATGAAATTCGATCGGGCGGAATGCCATGCCCTGTTTTATCTTTATGAAGATGGCTGGATAACGATGGATGATTATTACGCCAGGCATTTCGCCCAAACCCTGCTGCCGGAGATCGTAAAGGAGCTGATGGCGCCGGGTCAGGTAGTGCGGTTATTGTTCGAGTAGGATTGCGCTCGAGATGAGGACTGGGGCTACGAGATCGACACCCGCCATGAACCGGCGAAGGTTACGGAACTCAGATGGCTGTGGGTCGCGGCGTAGAAGAAAGGGGATGCAATGGATAGGTGGGGGGATGAAATGTCTCTCTCTGCCATTTTTTTTGAGATACTTTTTTTTGCTTGACAATTTGAAATTCTAATATTATAATGAAAATAATGTGGCCTGTGGAGAAAAACGTAAGGGAAAGGAATGTGAATGACCAACGGTAGTGGACTTTGGACGGTTTACGGGAGGAAGCATGGGGGCGGCGAGGTATTCAGGGAATCTTGAGTTAAACGCGGAAACTACGACATTTTTTTTGTATTATATCCAATTTATAATTGATACTATTAATACTAATGAGTATTTGATATTTTTATACAATAACATCATTTCATTTTTCAGGAGGATTTATGAGTAGAACCCTTATATGGTTGATGGCGTTGGTATTGGCGATGCTGGGCATTCTGGCGGCCAAATCGATAGTGATTTTCAAAACCGATGGGACTAAGGTTGTTAACTATTTCGATGATTTCACTGAAGTAACCTATCCCACGACCAACACGATTCGAGTACATAAGACCGATTTATCGACTGTGGATTATAATGCGGGCGATATTGACAGCATCCAGTTTGCATCGTATCCGGTGGTATCGACCCTGGCGGCGACAAATATAACCCAAACGCATGCGACCCTGAACGGGACGGTCAATCCAAACAATGGTGGCATAACAATAGTAGTATTCGAATACGGGGTGACGACGGAATACGGGACGGTGATCAATGCCAGCCAAAGCCCGGTTGCCAATGGCGCGAATGAAGTTGCGGTTTCGGTGGGTTTATCGGGATTGACGCATAACACGACGTATCATTACCGAGTAAAAGCCACTAATTCTGGCGGTATGACAAATAGTGATGATATGATCTTTACAACAGAATCGTGGCCAACTACGGTAACTGATATTGATGGTAATGTGTACTCAGTTGTAATGATTGGTAATCAGCTATGGATGGCTGAAAATTTAAAGGTAACACATTATCGAAATGGCGATCCAATCCCGAATGTAACAGATAAAGCTGACTGGAAGGGTTTGGCTACCGGAGCATTGTGCGCATATAATAATAGTGAAGCCAATGCACAGATGTATGGAAATTTATACAATTGGTACGCGGTGACGGACTCTCGAAATATCGCTCCGGAAGGCTTCCATGTACCCACCGAGGAAGAGTTTCAGGAATTGCTGGATGCGGTTGGGACAAATAATAGAGACCGTTATAACGCCCTGATTGATGGCGGCTCATCGGGATTCAATGCGCTGTTAGGGGGTTGCCGCACCCACGGTGGTTATTTCTATGGTATTTCTGGCTATGCTCGGTTTTGGGCAGCAACGCCATATCCTGACTACAATGCGTGGTATCTATATTTATCCAGCTATGGCCACTACGCCGTTCTAAGCATTTACGGCTACCGGTACGGGTTCTCTGTTCGTTGCGTCAAGGACTGAGTGCGCCCAGAAACACAAATGATAGTAGAGGCACACTACTAATAAATCAGATGTGTGAACTATAATACAAGATAGTGGACTGTAAACAGAAGGGTTTGCAGAACTGACCCACCGGCAGGAGTTACCAGGAGAATCTGCCAAACCGCCCTGCGGTGCTTTTGTCCAAAGACAGAGGTATTGAGCGGACAGGGAAAAGGAATGCTGAAAGAAGCATTTCAGGTAATTATGCAAGAGCTGAACGCAAGTGAACTGTCGCAGAGGTGTCGAAATTGACATAGACGGCGTTAGAAACCAAAATAACTCAGTCTATTTTGGGAAAAGCACAGAAGTGACCTGGAAGAGAAACTGACTGTGTTGACGCTCGGCATAAAGACAGCAGGAATTGCATAAAGGCTTGTATATGGAACTGGGGAAGCTCGCTGATGATGTAAAACGAAAAGACACAAGCAGAGAAACTGTGAGGTCAAAAGTAGAGAGGCATTAGCGAGTGGCGGATGAAGCCGTAGTAGTGAAGAAGTTCTTGTAATGAGAATGGAGCGAAGGGCTTCACCGGACAGTGTTTAACAAGAGCAACAACTTAAACAGAGGATGATTGAGGAGTTAGATACGAAAACGCAGACAGTAAGTAAAGCGCAGGTATGGAAAGCGTGGAAGAAGATAAAGCAAGGCGGAAAAGGGAGGGGAGTAGATGAAATAGGGATGGAGGAAATAGCAACGAATCCACGCAAATACTTGTATCCTTTGTGGAATCGATTAGCCGGCGGCAGTTATTATCCGCCAGCGGTGAAAGAGGTGACCATCCCCAAAGGAAACGGCAAAGAAAGGATATTGGGCATACCAACAATCTTAGACAGAGTCGCGCAGGAAGTAATCAGAGAAGAATTAGAGCAGAGAGTAGAACCTTACTTTCATGGCAGTTCATTTGGTTATCGCCCGGGAAAAAGCGCCCATCAGGCGTTGGAACAATGTGCGAAGTACAGTTGGGAGAGGTGGTATGTAGTAGATTTAGATATCAAAGGATTCTTTGACAACATAAACCATGAACAGATGATGAAGATATTGCGGAAGTACACCAGTAAGCGCCACATATTGCTATATTGCGAGAGATGGTTAAAAGCGCCGATACAGAGAAGGAATGGCACAAAGGAGAAGAGAGAAAAAGGCACTCCACAAGGAGGCGTAATAAGTCCGTTGTTAGCCAATCTTTATTTGGATGAAGCCTTTGACCAATGGATAACAACGACCCAGCCACTGATAGTATTTGAACGGTATGCGGATGACATAGTCATTCACACACGGAGTATAAAACAATCGAACTTCATATTGGAAAAAGTGAAGCAGCGGTTGAAAAATTACTCATTAGAAGTCCATCCGGAAAAGACAAAGATAGTATATTGCTATCGGACAGCGAGGTATTACAAGGAGGACAAGAGAATCCCAGTGGCATTTGATTTTCTTGGATACACCTTTAAACCGAGGATATGTTTAAAATCAGATGGAGAGAAGTTCTGGGGTTATCGACCGGCAATAAGCAAGAAGAGTGAAGAACGGATACTTAAAGAACTCAGGGAATTAACAATCCAGAGATGGGTAAAGCATAGTCTTCAGGACATAGCAAAAGCCCTGTCAGCGAAGATACGAGGCTGGATAAATTATTATGGAAAGCATCGGATATCAGAACTGCAAAGAGTATTTCGGTTGTTAAACATCAGGATAGCGAAATGGGCAAGAAACAAGTACAAGTTGAAGACCTATTCAAAATCGTATAGATGGATGAAACGCATGGTAAAATATTATCCGGATACATTTGTGCATTGGAGTTATGGCTTTACTGGCTGAGTTTGTCTGGAAGAGCCGTATGATGGGAGACTATCACGTACGGTTCTGTGAGAGGCTTAGGCTGAAATGCCTTTGCCTACTCGACTGGCGATTATTTGACTATTTATCAATTTGTCTATTTGAATTTTTAAGCGAGAGGTTTGGGGAGCGGCAGCTCCCCGAATCGAATATTATGGAATCGATATTACGAAGCCGTGATTGAAAGGATGGTTTTATGTTCCGGGGCATATTAATTCTGATGATGTTTGGTGTCGGTTCATTTTCGCTTTACGCCCAGAATCTCACGATCCACGCCATCAATGTAGACCAGGGCGATGCCATCCTGATTCAGGCCGATACCTACGCCATGCTGATCAATGCCGGATATACGAATGCCGCTCGGGACACCATCCTTCAGCTTTTGAACCGGCTGAATATCGATACTCTCGATTATGTATTGACAACGCATTACGATAATGACCATATCGGGAATATCGACCGATTGATGCCCTATGTTCATTATTCTAACGTGATCGACCGGGGCGATTGGATGCCTCCCGCCAGCCAGATTTACACTCGATACCGGAATGCCGTTTCAACAATCCGGGATTCGATTCAATGGAACGACACGATTCCGTTCGGCGATGCACAAATTCAATGTGTCGCCGTCAAGTGTGTCTTGAGAATAGAATAAGTATGAATGCCAGAATTGCGAGAGTAATTATTATATTATTGGATATGGATAGTATGTACTTTTTTAATATGTGTGCGAAATCAACATTTTAAAAGGAAGAGATTATGAAATCAATATTAATTACAATCTTGATTGTTTTGAGCTTCAGTATTAATGTAATAGCTCAAGATGAATGTCGGGATTTATACAGAGAGAAAGTTGAAGAACTATTAGTTCAAGGGAAAATTTTTGATGTAATTGAAAGTCTAAATAGTGTGGCAAATATGTATACTGATCAAAATAAATATATAGAGGCAGAATCAATCTATAAATGGGCGTTACAAATTTCTGAGAAATCAATAAATCAGTATCCTTCGTTTATGGCATTGAGTTTGAATAATTTGGCTTTACTATATTGCGATCAAGGCCGCTACGAAGAAGCGGAACCCATGTATAAAC
>CAZWDO010000030.1:700-20646 GCA_964632485.1 uncultured bacterium | reverse complement strand
GCTTTACTATATTGCGATCAAGGCCGCTACGAAGAAGCGGAACCCATGTATAAACAAGCATTGGAAATTATTGAAAGAGTATTGGGTCCGGACCACCCAGATGTGGCAACATGTTTAAATAATCTGGCCGAATCATACCGAATCCAAGGCCGCTACGCGGAAGCGGAACCCATGTATAAACAAGCATTGGAAATAAGAGAAAGAATACTTGGTTCTAATCATCCGGATGTGGCAACAAGTTTGAATAATTTGGCTTTACTATATTGCGATCAAGGCCGCTACGAAGAAGCGGAACCCATGTATAAACGATCATTGGAAATAAGAGAAAGAATACTTGGTTCCGAACATCCCGATGTGGCATTAAGTTTAAATAATCTAGCCGAGTTATACCGAATTCAAGGCCGATATGTAGAAGCGGAACCGCTATTTAACCGTGTTTTGATAAATTTATCTAATCAATTTGAACGTCTTTTTATGTATTCATCAGAAAAAAGCAAACAAGATTTTCTGAAAACAGTCAATGGTTATTTTTACAATTACTATCTGTTTGCATATGAATACTCCAAAACCAACCCATCCATTATTACTAAACTATACAACCTGCTTTTGTGGCATAAAGGGATCATTCTCACCAGCCAAAGCGCCATGGTTCGCAGTATCCTGGAAAGCGGCGATTCGACGGCTATTGAGACATTAAATCGCCTCAAATCCAAACGGGAACAATTGGCGTATCTCTACTCAAATCCAATTGACAATGTCGAATTATACAAGCAACAGCTCCAAATCCTCGAACAGGAATCCGATGAGCTGGAAAAGGAACTATCCAGAATATCCAGCGCTTACAGAGCTGAAAAAGAGTTGCAAACCGTTCAATGGAAAAATATCCGCGATCACTTGCATTCCGATGAGGCGGCAATTGAATTTATTGCTTTCCCAAAATCTCCGGATTCCATGCTTTATTGCGCATTGATCATTACGCCTCAAATTCAGGATCATCCTTTACTGGTAACGCTGGGAACGGAATCCGATCTCAAATGGTTAATCGATACCGAATATAAACTGCAAATCAACCAACGCACCGATAAGGATTTCAAATCCGCCAGCCACACCTACGATTTTATCTGGAAACCCCTGGAATCTTATCTGTCGAATAGCAAGCGGGTGTTTGTTTCTCCCGACGGATTACTGAATCAAATCGCGCTGGGCATCCTGGTAAATCCACAGGGTCGCTTTCTCAACGATGTTCATGAACTACGCTATGTATCCAGCACGAAAGATATACTAAAAACCGATCCTTCAGCCGAAATGAATCGTTATTGGATATTGTTCGGCGATCCGCGATTTTCGGCGGATACAAACGCCATTCGTCAGAGTCGCCATGGTGGAGACATCGAATTAGCCGCAGATACCCGGTCCATTTATTCACATGATTTAAAGCGAAGCCCCCTCGGCGATTTACCCGGCACTCAAAGAGAAATTGAATCGATTCACTATTTGCTGAGTTCAAATCGCATTCCGGTGCAAGTTTATACCGGTCTTCAAGCAATCGAGGAAAATATGAAGGCGGTAAAGTCTGCTAAAGTATTGCATGTGGCGACCCATGGCTTTTTTATGCCGGAGCAAAAAATTGACTATTCCAAATTTATGGCAGGATTAAATCATGATCAATTGCAATCGGTATATATTGAAAATCCGTTGCTTCGGAGTGGTTTATATTTTTCTGGAGCGAATAACGATATATCATCCAGTGATATGGATGATGGAGTCTTCACAGCGTATGAAGCTGCTAACTTGGATTTGCGGGGAACTGAATTGGTTGTACTGAGCGCATGTGAAACCGGATTGGGAGAGATACAAGCCGGCGAGGGCGTATTCGGATTGCGTCGGGCATTTCAATTTGCTGGCGCCGAGGCTGTAATGATGAGTTTGTGGTCGGTTCCGGATCAAGAGACCCAGGAACTGATGACGTTGTTTTATCAGAATTGGTTGAAAACGAAAGATAAATATTCCTCGTTTCGAAATGCCCAGCAGGAAATAAGACAGATCGTATTGAAACGTTACGGACGCGATATCCCATTTTACTGGGGAGCGTTTGTGATGGTGGGAAAGTGATTGCCGACTCATGATGATAAGGCGAATAATGCCTCCGGCAATCTAACTATAAAATTTTTTATGAGTGGACTGGCATGAATAATGCATAAAAGTAGTTTGACAATCTCAATGGGAATGGTTGAGCTTGACATAAGGAACGACAGGTTGTGTCGGTCGGTTTGAAGGTAAATTGTATGGAAAGGCAGGTATTGAATGCGATGTAACTATTATTGGCGACAGCCTACGCGAGGGATTCCGAATTATCCATATCGGAGTAACCCATTTAAGTGTCTTATGTTCAATATTGTTTGCATTGCTTGGGTATTGATGATGTTAGAGATATATGTACAGGGAGAATTGAATTATATGCAAAGACGCATTATTGATTGCGTTTTTAATTTACCGCAAGAAATCCGACAGACGTCGATAAACTGACGCAAAATACTGAAGTTCTGTGTATCAGTATGCTATATCTGTAAATACTAAACGAAAGGACAGCCGTATGCGGAACGTGTTAATCGTATTATTGGTACTGCTTTCCAATGCATTGGCGGATTCAAACTATGATGCCGCGAAGGCTTTGTTTTCAAAGCTTTTAAAAATTGAAGATATGGATTCACTTAAACAAATAAGCCAACAAATCATCGATCTATCGCCTAAATCTGAATATGGTTTATATTGCCAGGCCTGGTTTAAACTAATTGATGAAAAAAATCAGGAGTCAATCGGCATATCAGATTCGTTGATTAAATTATTTCCAAATTTTTCTTACGGATATTATAATCGGGGAAATGCCAAACTCAACCTGCGGGACTATCGGGGTGCGATCTCCGATTATAATGAGGCTCTTCGGTTGAACCCAATCTGTGATTTAACTTTCATGAGTCGAGGGCTTGCTAAATATGAATTGCAATTCTACCGTGAAGCAATAGTGGATTACGATAAAGCAATCCGGCTAAATCCTAATTTTAATAAAGCTTATGTTAATCGTGGAAATGCAAAAGCAAAAATACAAGATTCCCAGGGCGCATCAGCAGATTACAATACGGCGATTGGTTTAAACCCTAATAACGCTTATGCTTATTATAATCGAGGGAATAGAAAATATGAATTGCAATTCTACCGGGAAGCAATAGCGGATTACGATGAAGCGATTCGGTTAAATCCTAATTTAACTGAGGCCTATTTTAATCGCGGCAACTGTAAATTAGCTTTACAGGAGTATCAAGGTGCAATAGATGATTATAGCAAGATTATTCGATTGAATCCAAATCATGATTGGGCTTATCTGAATCGAGGGATTGTCAAATCGAATTTGCAATGTTATCGGGATGCGGTCGCTGATTACGATATGGCAATCCGCTTAAATCCAAATAATGCTGATGCATATTATAGTCGAGGTATCGATAAAACTAATTTAAAGGACTATCGGGGTGCCATTGCCGATTATAATGAGGCCATTCGGTTGAACCCGGATCACGCTGATGCTTATCATAATCGAGGGAATATTAAATTTGATTTAAAGGACTATCGGAGTGCAATTGCCGATTATAATGAGGCTATTCGGTTAAATGTAAATTTTGTTGCTGCGTATGGAAATCGGGGGAATGTGAAACTCCGTTTGGAAGATTATTGGGGGGCAATCGCCGATTATAATGAAGTAATTAGGTTATATCCAAACGACCCATTTGCTTATTATAATCGAGGATTATCAAAATATTACCTTAAAGACATCAAAAGAGCTTGCCTGGATTGGTCTAAAGCTGGTGAATTAGGTATGGAAGATGCATACGATTTTATTAGAAAGTATTGTAATTGAAATTTTTCTAAGTGTCAGGGGGCCAGCAGAATTCCCCACTTTTTAGCCCGTCAGGGTCAGAAGCATTCCCCACCCCAGGGTTAAAAGTATTCCCCAGTCTCAGATTCAAACCGATTCCCCACTTTTTTACATTTGTTCGCTAAAAAATGAGTGTGTGCCATTAAGCTAAAGGGGCGAATGATTTTATTTTATCGATATGTTTCAAATGCCATCACTCATCGCCGAAATAATCATTGTCGATTCGTTTGATTTCATAGGTTTTAACAGAAGAAACGCCGATTCCATAGTCGATCATCAATTGAGCCAATTGCTCGCCGTCAATCAATACGATTTTGGTTTCATTTTTTGGGGAATAATCAATAGCATCTTTGGTGAAACTCGACGTTGTGATGAAAATTCCTTTCTTCGCGCCTTGCCCGGCCAATGCTCCCACGAATTTCTGGAGTTCCGGCCTGCCGACTACATTTCCGGGTTTCCATCGTTTGGCTTGAATATAAATGATATCCAGTCCCAAACGATCTTCCTTGATAGTACCGTCAATACCTTCGTCATTCGTTTTGCCGATGGCTTTGCCTGCTTCTTTGATCGATCCTCCATATCCCATTTTCACCAATAATTCCACAACCAGTTGTTCAAAAAATGTTGGTGATTGCTTGATGATCCGCTGAAGCAATTCATCCGCCAAAGATTGTCTGAGCCCTATATAGGCAGAATCCAGTTGTTCCTGGGGGGTCAATGAAGGTTGTTTATCGGCAGGTTCTTCATGCTCAACTGAGTTTTTTCGCATATTTTTGAAATCAATAAATTCAGTAAATCGGCTGAGGTATTTTATGTTGATAACGGTCGGATTTTCTTTGAGTACATCGATTCCTCGATCAGTTATGACTGCGTTGCCTCGTTTGGGGGTATCGATCAATCCGGCTTTTTTCAGATACGTACGCGCCCATGCGACTCGATTGTCAAACATCGCTTGAAGTCCGCTGGGGAGCAACTCTTTTCGTTCCTCTTCCGATAGTTGAAATGTATCGGCCAGTTGTTCGATCAAATCCCGAAATTTATGTTCCTTTTGGTCTTCAAGAGTCCGCAATAACGGCAGCATGATAGTTTGGAAATCCGGTATCATTATTGAACTCCTTCAGTATTGGCAATTGCTGGCGAATAATCCAGCCAATGTTCATCTTGCACATTCCCCTGAGTAATCACCCCCCCCGTGGCCCGGTATTCCGATTCATTTTCGATGTTGAGCGCAATCCCAAAACACGATGGATAAAACTGCGTGTAGTGTTTCAGCCACTCAATATCGTAGGGAAACGGTTGCTTCTTCCGGTGTTTCCATCCGATAATTCCCTGCGGCGGCAGATTTTCCGTGGCAAAACAGGTTTGGTTCTTGTATTTCCAGATTACCAAATCCTTGCAGACTTCTTTTTTGCTGGAGCTCGAAACCTGCTTCATGCGTCCTTCGAATGCGATCTGTTCGGTATGCATAAATTCAGGACAACAGCCGACGGCTTTAACCAGTTTGGAGAAAACAAAGCGGTTGACGCATTCCCGTTCTTTGCCAAACCATTTTTCGGCATGGATTTTATTCATCAATTCAACCAGCATGTGTTTCAAATGATCAACGATCATTACCATTACCAACTCCTTGTATGGGTTCAGTGATTTTTATCATAATTGGCCAAACCAAAGAATTATTTCTTTGAGCACTGATACCAAGGCATGTACCGTATTGGACGTGGGGCGGAATCCCGGATAATCGAGCAGATTTTGATGAACGGCGATTCCACTGGCAATCCGGTGAATCATGTATAGGAACTGTTCGATAATAATGTTTGAATCTAGCTGATAACAGTTTCGTTCAGTATGCTCCTTAACCCAGCGTTCAAATTGATTGATATTTAACTGCCATTTCCCTTTGTCATGCCAGAGTTCATCCGGTGCGTTCAGCTGAAATGCGATTTCCTTCAAAATATTCCCCATATACCACTGATAATCATCCGGCAGTTGATAATTCCGATTAAATCGCCTTCGGGTCAATGATATCAATTCCTTGGCCGCTTCGAATTCGTTCTGGTGCGCCATATAGGGCTGATTTTGGGGATTGTACTTTTTCATCCAGCCGATGAATTCCCCCAGACCGAATTGATCAGGCTGGTTCTTTTTCCAAACCGTGTCCGGCGCGTTATGGGTACGAGCGATTTGATGGCAGATATTTTCGATAAATATCCGGCATTTGCTCAACACTGCAAATTTAACTGGTTCCGATTCATCATCCTGGTGTTCCAGAATAAATAAAAATTCCTGGGCGGATGAGGATATTGACTGATTATCGTCAGTGATTGAACTCAACTTTTTTTCCAATATATCGAAGTATGGCTTATTCTCGATTTGCAGATGAAAATTTTTGTCGATGATTGTGGATAGCTTATTTTTACCTTCGCTGCCTTTGATAATGATGTTGTTGCTTAAGAATTGTTGGCTCAAAGTGTATTTCAAATCGTCCCGTTCGCGGATGGGGTCATCATTTCCGGTAAATATCCAGAACCGGTTTTCCAAATCGAATTTTCTGTTGCGAGCTAAATGAATCAGAAAATCACCCTCCCGTTTAAAGAAGGTTTGATCAAATGGCGGATGAAGCTCATCGGGAAGCCGAGTGGTCTGATATTTCATTCCATTGCCATATAAATCACGATCGACAATCAATAAATCTTCATGGGTCAATTCATCTTGAAAAATTTGGATCGCCTGAGTGAAATCGGTAACCAGTTGCATATAGGGATTCGATTGTACGGCTTCCATGACTGTATCCGGGTCATTCTCGCTTTCCTTGAGGTTGATCATTTCACCCTGGCTCAGGACATGCTGAAAGACGTTGATCATGAAATAGGCATCCGGCTCATCTTCGATATAGCGAATCTTTCCCATATCTACGCTCCTTTATAATTGTGCGGGTTTCCAGTAATGATCGAATTCGATACGGATGGAGAAAAAATCCGGTGATTTGTTGATCTCAAATGGGATTTGGAGAGAGGAAAGGGTATTCTTGATAATTTCCAGACCAATGCCGGTTGTGCGGGGAGTATTCTCGTTTATTTGACAGTTGTTTCTGAGTTCAAAGATGATTTTATTGGTTTCTTCCGTGAGCCGTAGGATAATTTTTCGATTGCACCGTTCGATCGTCGATGAATACTTGATGGCATTGAATATCAATTCATCGAAGATTTCAGTGAATTTGGTCAAGGTATGGCGATTGTTTCCGATCATCCATGAATCGGAAACTCCCGGTTCAAACTCCAGATCGAAAAAATACTGGGTTAGTAAAGATTGCAAGAATTCAAGAGACCGATGGCGGACATCATGCAATTCCGTTCGGGCTAATTTCTTGGTTTTCAAATCAAAATAGCCTCGGGAAAAATCGGCATAGATGCCAGTTTTATCGAGGATGTTTTCAATTCCGGTTTCAATGGCCTCGACGATAATTTGCTTCATGTTTTTGGCATTGTCATATTGGGAGGTGTCAAACCGAACATCATCGATGCTGCCTTTAAAAGAAAAATTGATGGAATGAGCGATTTTTTCAATGCGTTGAATTTGTTTTTTAGAAGCCTCCAACTCCTGGGGAATCTCTACGCCACGGACACGGTAATCCTCGAACACGTTCTCAATGGCGGCGATCGCCTTGGGGAAGGTGTTTTTCATTTTATGGGAGAAGCTTTGAATAATTTCATCTTTGGCTTTGAGCTTGGCCTCGGCTACTTGTTTTTCATGGTCTTCGATGAGCTCTTTGTTTTTTTTCTCGAATGCTTCTTCGAGATTGATGAACAGGTCCATCATTTGCTGGAATTCCTTATCGCTGAAAGAGGAAGAGATACCGCTGAATTTTTCTTTGTTGATTTCCCGGATAATATAGCGCAGAATCGCCATTCTCGCTTCTAAATTGAAGATTTCTTTACCCACTTTCTTAAAATGAGCGGTGAAATCGGCAGGATTGGTTTGAGGCCCCAAAATCCTTCTCATTAAAGGTAACAGTCCATCGGCTAATGGTACTTCAATATATGGCATCTTGTCCAGGACACTCATCAATTCTTCAAATATGGCATTGGAGTGTTTGGTTTTATCAAAATTAAAAAACAAAATAAGCAGCCGGTGAAAAAAAGTGAAAGTGGACTCTATCCATATGTTTGTCGTTCTCTTTATTAGATTGTTAAAGTTATAAAATATAACTTTCATTTGAATCGAACGATTTAATTGTTTTTTGTCCAAATAGTCATGAAGATTTTTACAATCGATTATTTCCTGATATGCATCAGCTTCCTCTTTAAAATGAAGCAGAAGATAGGCACGGGTTGCTTGAAACATATTAAAAAGCACAGACGAATCTATGAAATTGCATTCTTCTTTATTTATACTATTATTTTGTTGATATAAATGTTTTAAGCGCTCAACAATTTCATTTGAAAATGTCAAGGCTTCATGATATAGTTTCTGCTTTTCATAAATTTCAAGTTTAAAAAGGTAGGTCCAAAATAAATCAGGATGCATTTTAATTGTTTCTTCACAAAGAGATAATGCTGTTTTAAAATCTTTTTTTTCATTGTAGTACATGGCTTTAAATAGAACAATTTCAGTATTGTCAGGGTCGATTAGTTCCCATTTATTTATCATACTTATCGCCTCGTCATATTTTTTCATTGACGTTTGTACATAAGCTAATCTTTTATAGGCAATTTGTGAATTGGTGTAATTGATTGCCTGCTTCAAATCTATTTCTGCTTTCTCAAAATCATAAAGGGATTGATGGACCAATCCTCTTTGCAAATAATAGTTGGCATTCGTATTATCAAGTTCAATTGCCTTGTTGTAATCATTTAAAGCTTTTTCATAGTCATTGAGTTCAATGTATAGTTGAGCTCTGAAGATATAGTGGTTGGCATTCGTATCATCAAGTTCAATGGCTTTATTGCAATCATTTAAAGCCTTGCCATATTGATTAAGTGTTGTAAATAATTGGGCTCTATTAAAAAAAATTGAGGACTTTGTATTATCAAGCTGAGTGGCTTTATTGTAATCATTTAAGGCTTTTTCATAGTCATTGAGTTCACTGTATAGTTGAGCTCTTAAGATATAGTGGTTGGCATTCGTATCATCAAGTTCAATGGCTTTATTGTAATCATTTAAAGCCTTGAAAGTGTTCCCATTTTGTTGATAGTTGAGACCACGTACAGCATAAGCTATACTCAGAGGCAAGATTTTTATTGATCTATTTACATCCTTTAAGGCTTTTTTAAAATTCTGTTGTTTTAAATAATACACAGAACGCTTTAAATAGTTTTGAGCGCTCGGATTCATTTCGATAACTCTGTTTAGGCATATTATTTTTCGTTTTTTATCATTTCTACTAATTAATTCCTCAAGTTGGCAATCCTGTTCATTATCAACAAGTTTAATCGCCTGATTAAAATCTTTCATGCTATTGACAGGATTATTATGCCTTTTATAGAAACTGCTGCGGTGAGAAAAAGTTCTATACACTGGTTCAATTTCAATTGCTTTTGTAAAATCATGTAAAGCTTCAGCCAATTGCTCATGTTTTTCATAATAATCCCCCCGTTCCAAATAATGATCTGAGTTTGGATCGATTTCAATAGCATGATTTAAATCCAAAAGAGCTTTTTCATAATCCCCCTGCAAGTCATATATTTCAGCTCTTCTGGTATAAATCGTTGGTTCGTCGGGATTTTGATTAATTAGGCAATCAAACATCTGGAATGCCTCATCAGGCATTCTTAAATGGGCGATTGCATTTGCTTTTAAGGCTAAAATTTCTATTTCAGTGGGGTTCAGTTGTAAAGCCATATCACAATAATTTAAACATGACTCAAAATCTTCTAAGTAATTTTTCGACATTGCAAGAAGATAATATAAATCCGATAATTCCAAATCAAATCCTTTAATAGTATTTAAAACCTCCACAATCTCATCTGATGCTTTGTCAAATAAATCTGTGACGATTTTAATATAAGAATCAAATAAAAGCGCTTTGTTATAAGCGTAAAAATGATTTGGAAAATTGTTGATTATTAGGCTACAATCATTTCCTGCGTTATCATATTGTTTTAATTTAAGAAAATATGCACAACGTTGAAGTAAAAAATTAACATCACTTGGATATTTTCCAATCATCTCATTTAATGCTTCAATAGGAATATCAGAAGACGGCAATGAGTCATCGATCAATGTTTTCAAATATGAGGCTTTTAGCATTGTTTCCCTCCAATTTTGATTAATTATTTTATTTCAGGATGTTTGCCAATTTATCCCTTCGTTAAAAATTTTTAAATTCATGCTTGCAATGGTTGCATTTCACTTTGAATTCAGAATTTGATATTTGAAGTGGGTCACTTGTCAGCCGAATGTTATCGAAAACAGTCCAGTACAAAGCCTTGTGGCAATTGGGGCAGGTCATCGTCTCCAAATCCCCATATCGCTGCGCCAATTCCAGTTTGAGCGCTTCCAGAAACACGGGCAGAATTTTTGTTAATTTCGGATTTAATTCCCGTTGTTGATATTCCATGTTGGCATTTGCCGTCACCTGTTGAGTGCCCGTATTATGTTCCGTGGACGGTTTTCGTTTTCGCTTGATTTTCACGGTGCTGGAAATGATGGCTTCGGTATTTTGGGCATCGGGATTCAGATCTGCCACAGCCTGTTGCAGGTCTTCATCCGAAAGCTTCCGCAGATTTAAAATTTCCTTGAGCTTGATGTTTCCATGCCGATTGAGGATCATCATTCGGATAGCTTCATTCTGAATACGATCGACTACCTGGGCAAACTCGTCTGCTCGCCTGATCGATTTCTCTTCCATTTTAAATAAGCTGGATAAGCGCTTGGCGGTATTTCCCGAACGGGCATTTTGACCGTTCGATCGTTGCCGTAAATTTTGAGTACGGTCGCCCTTGAGTTCGTTATACAATTTCCCGATCATATACGTCTTGTTGGCCAAGGAGAGATTGCGACGGGAAAACTGGTTGCGGATAATCCATTCGCGGGCTTGCTTCCGGTTCTCGAATTCGATAGATATAATCTGCGGAATGATTTTAGTTTCCTGACATATTTTGTAGCGGTTATGCCCATCGACAATGATATTGTTCCAGACGACTATGGGGTCTCGCACTTGGTTTGAGCTTGTGATCGATTCCCGTAGATTGTAGAATTCCTGTTCGGTCAGCGGAGTGATCAGTTGCTCGAATTCCGGATCGATCTCCAGTTGGGGGAAATCATCGGGGAGGGGATGTTTAGCGTCTGAGGGAGCTTCGATGATGGCAGTCGGTGGTTCGGAAGCGGGTTCCAATTTAGATTTTGATATCGCATCAGATTCCGTTTCCTGCTCGATTTCGAGTTCAGGTTCAGATGGAACCGGTGGTTCGGCTATAGCGGTCAGTTTGCTAGTGGATTCGTACTCGACACTTTCCTGAATTTGTGGTTCATGCACGACGGGCTTAGCTTCAAGGGAGAGATTCGGTTCAGATGCCGACGTGAGTTCCGGCATGGGAGCAGATAATTCAACAGCGGGGGGGATCGCTTCGGCTAACGGCTCCAGCGGTTGGGTTTCAGTCGCTGCGGATGGTTGGATTTCAGACGTTTCCATCTCCGGATGCTCCTGCTTTCGGGGGCGTCCGCGTTTGCGTTTGGTCGGTTCATGGGCGGTATCTTGTATAGAGGATAGGGGGGTATTGGCCATGTGATGACTCCTTTTTTGAGAGTATAACAATGAATCCAGGAAATGTCAAGGAAAAATATTGAAGTCGATTGGATGCATATTCCGGTGAAATGCGCCATATCAAGTCGTGACAAACAATGCAAAACTGTGTGACCAATAATGAAAAAAGCCGGGCAGCGTCGATGCTGACCCGGCTTTTAATTCGTTATGAAATGGACTGTAGATTTAACTACTTAAAAAAGACGGCAAATGTAAAATTAGATTGATTTTCGAGTTGGATTGCAACTAAAAGAGCACATCGATGCTATACGTTCGAGTGTATGCGCCGTAAGGGATTGCGTAGTAATTTCTTGTTTATCGACACGAAATTTTGAGCGGGCTGCAACGCTTAAATACCCACTGAACCCTTATGGCATATACACTTTATCGGGCGCTGGTGTTCATTGTTTTCAGTCATTTCCTATCAATTTGCTACTTCGTTTCGGTCTGCCGTGCGTTATGATAGACACACTCTTTGATAAGCTTTGGTTGTAGCGTTGGCTCGTGTGGGCCTGCAAATGCGCTTACGACTGTGGGCTGGCTATATGTTTCTAATAATCCCATTCTCCGTGACTTACTGGTAATCTGTTTAGTTCTTCTTTAAAAAATTTCCACTGAGGAATGTATTTATCCATCAAAGCCATAAATCTCTCGTTGTGATGCCTCTCAATGAAATGAATCATTTCGTGAACGATGATGTATTCTAAACAATGAATCGGTTTTTTTGCTAATTCCAGATTTATCCATATTCTTTTTTCTTCAATATTGCATGTTCCCCATTTGGTTTTCATTTGTTTTACCTGCCATTCAGAAACCTGCACACCGATTTTCTGTTCCCATTTCTCAATTAGTTCTGGAATTAGTTTTTTTAATTCAGACCGATACAATTCATTGATAGCAATTTGCTTTTGTTCAATAGTACTGTTTGGTCTGATAAATAAATCAATATAAGTTTTTGTTTTTATCTCAACTTTGGCGGGGGCTTCATGTTCTGTTATTCTCAGTAAAAACCGTTTGCCTTGAAAATAATGACTTTCCCGCTGTTTAAATTCTCTGGGCGATTGTCTGTCCTGAGCTTTAAAATGTCTCTGATGTTTACGAATCCACGCAATTTTTGAAATAGCAAAAAGTCTTACAGCTTCGTCGTTTACATTTAAAGGTGTTGCAATACGAACCCTGCCAGTTGGCGGATAAACAGCCAAATGCATATTCTTGATGTCTTTTCGAACTACATCAATGGATAGATTTGAAGTAATATGTAAAACTTTAACTTCTTCCATTTCTATTTGTACTCGTTTTGCTGTTTGATAATCTCGAAAATAGGGTCTAAAACTTCTACTTTGTTGTAATCTTCTAAAACAGGTTTTACCACTTTATTTTTAAGATGTCTTTCTTTGGCAAAATTACCCTCCCAATTATCGTATTTGCCATAAGTTACTGCACTATCTAAAACAACAGTTAAAGGTTCGTCCTTTTCTAAATTATCATACAAAGCCCTTTTTGCCTGAGTGTTTATGCTTGTTGGATATTCGCTACTTGTTTCAGGTTTTTTAATTTTTACAGCCAGTTCAACAATTTTCTTTAAATATTCTTCATAGCGTTCTGCTTCTTCGTTACGCATTTTTATCAGTTCATCGAGCAGGACACTCATTTTCTCATAATAAATCGGGTTGGTTGGACTTTCTTCAATAATCACTTTTCGCATATTATTCTCAATGGTTTCTGCCATGGCATCTTTATTCTTCCTGATACTCTCAGGGATTTTATCCAATGCATCTTCGTCATCTTTAACAAGCAGTTCGACCAGACTAAAATCATCAAATGCTGAAATTTTTTGGCTTTCCTCAGCGCCAATGTAACTGTCAATTAAATGCCGCATGGCTGGTTCGTATTGTTTTAAATCCACATAGTCGCCACTTGCCAATTGTATTTCTTTGCGGACATTCTCGTAATGTTTGATTTCCGCTTTTATCTTCTCAATCTCATTAGGTTTATAACCAGCTTCTTCTAATTCGTCTGCAATATTTGCATAGGCTCGTATCACGCAAATTACTGCTTTGTAAAGTGCATGCCTGCGAGGTTCAGTGTCTTTTAAATCTGCTGGTATTTGAGGGTTTCCACAGAAATATTGAATATATTCTTTTGTGCCTTTGGGAGGTACAACCGGTTCGCATAAAGCCCGAATGGTTTCCAGCGCATCATCCAAACGCTCTTTGCCTTTGTTCAAACGGTCGCATAGCAAACCTTCCACATCTTCCTTGTCGTAATCTTCAAATGCTTTTGAGGTAAAGTCATTGTATGCAGTTTCGAGGCTTCCGAAAAGGTCTTTGTAGTCAATGATATAACCATATTCTTTATCGTCACCATCTAAACGGTTTACACGACAAATTGCCTGAAATAAGCCGTGGTCTCGCATACTTTTGTCGATGTACAAATAGGTTGCACTTGGGGCATCGAAACCTGTCAGTAATTTATCTACCACAATCAGCAGTTTCATTTGAGCAGGTTCGTCAATGAAGCGTTTTTTTACTTCATCTTCAAAGTCTTCGGGTGATTTACCATAGAGCATTTTTTGGTAAATCTCATATTGCATGATTTTCTCGGTGTGATTTTCGCCTTCGCCTTTAATATCAGTATATGAGGGGGCAAATGATGTTACAATGGCACAACGGGTAAAACCTGAATCCTGAAACAATTGGTAATAACGACAAGCATTGTAAATACTGTCGGAAACCAAAAGTGCATTTCCCCTGCCATTTTGTAAACGCTCACGGGTTTCCATGTCGAGTAGAATATCGGTAACAATCTTTTGTAAACGCCAACCGAGCTGAATACCTTTTTCAGGGTTCCCCATTTTTGTTTCAGTTCTGTTTTTGCAAAGTCGGTTAGGCCTTTCGTTTTAGTTTCAAACCAAGTATCAATTTTATCGAGCGAGGTAATTTTCTGTTCAATATCCCGCGCTTCGTAACGTAAATCAAGAACAACACCGTCCTTAACCGCTTCGTCGAATTTATAAGTATGAATGTATTTACCGAAAACCTCAATGCTTTTTTGTTTATCCTTTTTCATTAAAGGCGTACCGGTGAAACCAATGAAAATGGCTTTTTCGCCCAAAATTTGCTTCATTGCTTTGTGCAGGTCGCCACTTTGGGAACGGTGACACTCATCTACAAACACATAAAAATCACCTTTGGGTGAAAAATCTTTTGGCAAACTGTTTTTTAATTCAGTCAGGTAACTATCGTAATCGGCTTCCTCTTTGTTGCCGAATTTGTGAATAAGCGAACACAAAAGCCAGGGTTCGGTATCGTTGAGTTTATCAATGAGAATAGCGCCGCCGCTTTTACCGTTTCGGGGTTTGCATCGGTAAATATCTTCGCTTACGCCTTTGTAAACCTTTTCAATTTGTTTGTCGAGTTCGTCACGGTCGGTTACAATTAAAACACGGGCATTGGGGTTGTATTCTTTAATCCATTTGGTAAGCCAAACCATGGTTAAACTTTTCCCGCTTCCCTGCGTGTGCCAGATAATACAGCCCTCTTTGTTGCGAAGTGTTTCCTGAGCAGCCTTAACTCCGAAATACTGGTTTGGACGGCAAAATTTCTTTTGACCGCGGTCGTACACTTCAAAATCGTGAATTATTTCAATTAAACGCTCTTTGTTGAGCATTTCAATGATATTTTTATCCAACAGGTTTTCGGCTTTAGATGCCTGTTCCCGAATGGATTTTGTGAGTTCCAGCAGATAAGTGTCATTTGGATTAAATTCTACGCTAACTTCTTTCCATTTTTGATAATACTTTTCTGATGTGTCGATACCTGCGTAACGCAAACCTTCCACATCCTGACCAGCCATAACCAATTGAATGGTGGTGAAAAATGGTTTAATGAAAATAT
This sequence comes from uncultured bacterium, assembly GCA_964632485.1. Taxonomy (GTDB): domain Bacteria; phylum JAGOEH01; class JAGOEH01; order JAGOEH01; family JAGOEH01; genus CAZWDO01. The sequence continues at coordinate 5,081 of CAZWDO010000030.1, read as the reverse complement.
GCTTTTGGTTGTCGTTGCTCTGACGGATTCCTTCGGAAACTGAAACCGTACTGCGTTTAAGTTCTAAAGCGCCTAAGGCAATTCCATTTACATAAATAACAATGTCAGGGCGTTTGTTATGAACGCTTTTTATGGTTACTTCCTCGGCAATGGCAAAATCGTTTTCAAGCGGATTATTCCAGTCAATCAGGTAAACCGTTTCTTTGTTTTCTCCCGCTTCTTCTTTTACTTTAAATACCATAGCTGAGCTGTGAATACACATTTTTATTGGCTTGGTAAAGGTCGTCGTGGGTGTTGATGTTTACTGCTTTGTAAAACTCGTAAAGGGCTTTATTGATTTGGTTTTTAGTATAACCTTTTTTGGTAAGAAAAGCCGTTAGCAAGGCTTCATCCACATTGCTGTTGTTTTCTTCTTTTTCGAGGTTTCCCAGATAACGGTATTTCAGTTCGTCCTGAAACAGTTTTACCACACGGTTTTGGGCTATTCGTTCTTTATCGCCGACTTTGCTCATAATTCCTCGGATTTAAAAAATTTATCCTTTTCCCAATTTTCGGGATTGGTTTCAATATAATCGTTGATGCGTTGGTATTCGGCATCATTGCGGATGATATGGTCGTGAAAACGGGATTGCCAAACAGGTAATTTTGGCGTTCCCCGCCATTCGTTAATATGTTTGGTCGCCGATGATTTGAAACCCGCGACAAACGATGAAATTGATTTTGGCGAACGATAGGCAACGCCCGTGCGTTGGATTGTTTGTGGGGTTTGTGGGGTTTGTAGAGACGCACGGCCGTGCGTCTCTACGTGCGAACCGTGCGAACCCAAATTATTATTTTCGATTCGTAAAATGGCGTGTAAATGATTGGGCATTATAATAAACGCATCGCAAAACAATTCAGAACGAATTTCGAACGATTTATCCCATTCTTGGTTAACAATTTGACCAATGGCTGATAATTGTAGAGACGCACGGCCATGCGTCTCTACAATTACATCCCCAAATAAACATTCGCGACCGGCGGTGCAAATTGTAATAAAATAGGCCCCTGCCCAACGATAATCCCACGTTTGCAAACGTGCCGATGGTATGCGGTATTTATTTTGAAACCTATCCATTAAACCAACCTAATTTTCCCTGTTAATAAATTCTGCATCATCCCCAGTTTAATTTTGCGGTATTTCTCCAATTTGGTTTCCAATGCCTGTATTTCGGCATCCATATCGGAAAGGATAGTGGCTATTTCTATTTGATTTAGTGACAAAAAAGGGTGTGCCCCACCCGTTGAAATTGAATTAATAATTCTTGATTTACTATATATTTGCCAATAATTTAAAAATAAACCTATTATTTTTGATAATGCGGGTTTTAGTAATGCTACATTTTTTAAGCTAAATTCATAATCAACATTGACAAGTGCTGTTGTTGCGACACCAGCTCTAATATTAACCATCAAAACATCATTCTTTTCAGGATTACATCTATTATATATTATTCTATGGACACTTTCAAGGAGATAATAACAACTTTGATAATCAATATTATTCTCTTTGACGTGGATCGCAGTAAGAAATGGAACACCAGTTTCTACCGGCTTAGGTGTATCATGAGTTCCATCAGTGATTTTTGAACAACATTCTAAAAGTGGTTTCACCTGCCAATCCTCAGGAATAACGCCCACCTCCATATTTTTATATCCCTTTGGCAATTGACAATTGATAATTGATAATTATTCATTATTTTCCTCCTCCCTGTTTGCAAAGAGTTGGCGTTTCAGTTCCAGCTCTTTATGCAATTTTTCTTTGAGAAGTTTGCGGTCGGGCAGTTCGGTAAGGTATTCGGCTATTTTTATGCCTGCGTTGTCGAGTTGCAGCAGTTCTATTTGCACGTGTCCGCCTTCGGCACAGAGTATTAAGCCTAGAGGTGTTTCTTCACCGGTTTGTTTTTCATTCTTATCAAGCCAGCGCAGGTAGAGTTCCATTTGCCCTTTGTAAGCGGCTTTAAACTTGCCCAGTTTGAGCTCGATGGCAATCAGGCGTTTCAGTTTGCGGTGGTAAAAAAGCAGGTCGAGGTAAAAATCCTCGCCGTCGATAATCATTCGCTTTTGGCGTTCAACAAAAGCAAAACCCACACCCAGTTCCATTATAAACTGTTCGAGCGAAACAATGAGACTGTCTTCTAAACTTTTTTCGCTGTACATACCTTTTAATCCTGTAAAGTCGAGAAAATAAGGGCTTTTAAACACCATATCGGGCGACATTGTTTCACCTTTACGCATATTAGCAAGTTCTGTTTTGATTAATTCATCGGGTTTGCCACTTATGAGTGTGCGCTCATAAAGCATTCCGTCGATTTTAGCACGCAATTGTTTTGTGCCCCATTTTTCATAAAGTGCCATTTGGGTATAAAAATCGCGATGTAAAGTATCTTTTACAGTCAGCAGTTCAATAAAATGCGACCACGATAATTGTGTCGCCACCTCCGACACAATTTGAAAATCGGGAAATAATTCGGCAAACTGCATCATTCTTCGGATATTTCTTTCTTGAAATCCACGTTTGCCATATGCGCCTTGCAATTGTGTCGCCAGTTGCGACACAATTTGTTTCCCGTATGCAGCCCTCTGTCCGTCGAATAAATCGGTATTAATACGTTCGCCGATTCTCCAATACAATAGGGTCATGGTTGTATTGGCAGTATTTGCCACATAACTTCTGGCTTCTTCAACCAGCTTGCAAATGTCGGAGTATAGTTTATTGTTTGTTTTGTCTATTTCCATACAAACCCCATTTTTTGAAGGTGAGAATTCACTTTGCTTTCAAGGACGTTAACTTCGGTGACTTGTTGTGGCAAGGTTGTTTCATAGCGTTCGGCCAGTTCTTTTATGCGTTGGGTAAGGCGTTGGCTAATGCGTTCCATTTCAGTTTTAACATTGCGCTCCAAAACGGTCATCCATTTATCATCTACTAAATGGAATCCATTAAATAATTTGACATAAAAAATGGGAGCTTGTTCCTTTTCTTGAACTGAAATGCTCATCAATCACCGCCCAGCATTCTTCTTCGGATTGAAACCGGCGCGTGTGTGTTTTCAGTCGCCTCAATTCATGCCATTCCCATTCGGTCGGATTCAGCTCCGGGCAATAACGAGGAAAATAATCCAATTCCAGTTTCGATTGCATTTCCAGAAAATTCCGTACCCGCTTGGATTTATGCCATACGGCATTATCAACATACAGATGGATTTTATCATAGCGGTCAAACTGGTTGAGAATCCATATAAGCGCCCCAATAAAATTCAGTGAATTGCCTCGCTCGATTCGTTTCACATACGCATCGCCGGTTCGCGCGTCTTCAACTCCACAAAGACTGATTCGTCCCAATTTGCTCTCCGAGGCAATCTGGGGCTGCTTTCCACGCGGCGCCCATTGGGCCGCAAGGGTCGGGTCCAACTGAATGCCCGCTTCATCCGAAAACAACCAGGCCTCTTTCAGGTCACCGGTCACAAGTTTTTTTTTATCTCCGCGATAAAGACCTTCCGCTCTTCCTCATCCGCTTTGATAAATTTTTTTCTTCCCCGCTGCAATGTAAATCCGATTTGATGCAGCCAATTGTTAATCTGGCTTTTTCTCAGATCAATATGGTGGACATCTCGTAAATATTGACCCACCAATGGACCATCCCAACGTGATTGATTGTAGCCTGACTCAAAGGGAGGCTTCAGCAAAATCTGCTTCAATTCCTGCTCCAACTCCCCCGTCAATTGGCTTGGGCGACCCGGACGCTTCGCGTCTTACAGCCCCTTCAGGCCCAAACGATTGACCCGATCCACCAAATCGTAGATACCTTGCCTGGATATTCCGTGTACCATGCTAATCTGATCAATCGGTTGGCGAGCCAATACGCTTTGCAATATGGCAATCCGATATCCGGTTCGCATCAGCCCGTGGCCGGATATGAGCTCATTGAGCGTATCAACATTGATTCTCTCATGGGTGATCGTCAATTGGCTTTTTCTCATTATATTCCTCCTTGTTGCTGTTAAAGGAATATAATCCATTTCAAACTATTTGTCAAGTTAATTTTTGGATTCTATATACCAGTTGTTCTATGGGCTGATACGTATCCCTTAGTTGGTATATTAATGATTCCTAAGACTTGTGCCTATGTTTGGATGGTTTGGATGGGATATCGAGAATTTAAAAAGTAACAAACATTGTACATTTAAAGTGTACAATGTTTTTATAAGGAGGATTCTTTATGACAATCATACAAAGAGTTATCCCCAGTTATACTGAACAAGATAATGTGACAGGCTGTTGTCCAGTATTTCATCCAGAGAATTATGATAATTGTGTATTAGATTTAAGTGACTATCATTTT
>CAZWDO010000030.1:0-690 GCA_964632485.1 uncultured bacterium | reverse complement strand
CTATTTGTCAAGTTAATTTTTGGATTCTATATACCAGTTGCTTTATTTCGTCCTCGGTTAGGGTTTTGTAGCGTTCAATTACTTTTTTATCGAGGTCGGCAATAGCGTCTTTAATCTTTTTACTTATAGAGGTCTGGTCATCAATCAACTTTAGGTAAGCTTTTAACAACTTTATTTCTTCGGCATTTTCAGTTTTTAATTTGGGTGTATCAATGGCTTTCAATCGCTTATGCACATTCCCTTTGTTTATCTTATCGGGAACCTCTGCAAATAATCCTTCTTCGGTATTATGTTCTTCTTCTAATTCAGAAATTTGCGATGCAATGGCTTCTTTTTCCGCTTCCAATTTTTCAATGTCTTGTTTTTCGGCTAAAAAATAGCGGTCAATTACCAACGATTTTGGCGCCAGGTCGCAATCCCATTCGGTAACGGTTTTGGTTTGTTTGATAATGACGGGTTCCGCTTTCCAGCCTTCCATTGCAATGTAATAGCAATCATCCTGCATTACTTCGTTCCAGTAGTCCATCAGATGCTGGTACACATCGTATTTGTCCATCAACGCTTTCCCCGTGTATTTTGCCAAAATGTCTTCCGAAATGCGGTATATAACTTCTTTTGGCTTTAAGCCTTTTTCGAGGGCTTTTAAAATTTGGGTGTTTTTAGTTTTCCATGTTTCAAACACTTCGTCCA
>CAZWDO010000029.1:0-39133 GCA_964632485.1 uncultured bacterium | reverse complement strand
GCGTCAGGCTTTCGCCCATTGCGCAAAATTCCCTACTGCTGCCTCCCGTAGGAGTCTGGGCCGTATCTCAGTCCCAGTGTGGCCGTTCACCCTCTCAGGCCGGCTACCCATCACTGGCTTGGTGAGCCGTTACCTCACCAACTACCTAATAGGCCGCGAGTCCATCCTTAAACGATAGGCCCTCTCGGGTCCCCACCTTTAACTGATCGTCCATGCAATCAATCAGCCACATCCGGTATTAGCACCCCTTTCGAAGTGTTATCCCCAATTTAAGGGCAGGTTACTCACGTGTTACTCACCCGTTCGCCACTCTACTCAGGAACCGAAGCTCCCTTTCGCGTACAACTTGCATGTATGAGGCACGCCGCCAGCGTTCATTCTGAGCCAGGATCAAACTCTCCGTGGCTATCTTTTTGGCTTTCGTTATTCTTTATTCAAAGGTTGACGCACCCAGCGGTGCATCCTTGTCTATCTGGATGATGTCTCAGATCTCTCTCATTTCAGGACCCCTAATATAATCATTTCCTCTCCTCTTGTCAAGTCCTTTTTTACTCTTTCTTAACCTTTTTTTTCAAATTTCTTAATTTTTTTTCTAACCTATTATCAAATAGCAGATTAAAAATTTGATGCTACCCATTTTTTTTCGCGAAACCCGCGTAGCATCCACGACCCCAGTAATAGACGAAACCAAAATGATGAAAATCGTTCCGGCGCGATCCGGCATACTAACTTCAGCAACCCCAGAAACCAGAGATGTCCCGTGAAAGCCGACAGTTGAATCCGGACACGGCTTAAACCCAAATCTTCTTCAAATCCCGGATGCTTGGCCAACAATCGGGGTATTTTGACGCGACCATACTCAAACATAATCCGTTCAAAATCTTCCAATTCACGGGCATGATAATGCCAGGCAACGGCTTCAGCGCAGAAATATAAACCATGAGGATAACGTTTCCAAAGCCGAAGCGCCAATTCGGTATCTTCACCATACGTCGTAAAATTATCATCAAAGCCGCTGAATTCTTCAAGCAATTCCCGTCTTAATAATGTATTGTTGAATAAAAAATGTTTAAACTTAAGCGGTTGACCCTGATATGGGAAAGCGCCCCGATTCCTTGCGTAGATATATCGTTGTAAACGGGTTTCAGGCCATTCCGGAGGCGGTAGAACCCATCCCATCACTCCCCGGATGCTCTGCTGATTAAAACACGCTTTCAAGCGTCGCAGCCAAAACCGATCCACTTTGAGATCGCTATCAAGAAAAGCGATCCAATCTGAATCGGATTCCCGCCATCCCCGGTTGCGGGCCGCAGCGGCCCCATTATTAATTGATTGACACAACACTTGCAAGGAGAGTCGATTTCTGAATGATTCAGCAATCTCTACCGAATGATCAACAGACGCATCATCTACTACTATGACAAACAGATTTTCAGGAGGATAATCCAGGTTGCAAATGGCTTCAAGCGTGCGGGCCAAGGTGTCCGCCGTATTATAAACCGGAATGATAATCGAAATATTGTCAGTTTTCATGGCTGTTTACTGCATTATTGCAAATTGGAACCCGACTGAGCAAAACCGCTCCCAAAATAAAAAGTATGATCAGAGCCAGGATTCCCAATCGTGTATTTTGCGAAATTTGAGTAAAAAAACCCACCAAAAACGGGCCCAGAATCGCAGCAAATCGCCCAAAGATATTGTAAAAGCCGAAAAACTCGGAGGAACGCTCAGGGGGAATCAGGCTACTGAAATATGAGCGGCTCAGCGCCTGTATCCCGCCCTGGGAAGTAGCCACAAGTAAAGCCAACACCCAATACTGCCAGGTTGTATGCACAAAATACGCTAAAACGGTAATGAAACAGTAAACTCCAATCGCTAAATAAATCATCCGACGCGCGCCCCAATATCGCGCCAAACGCCCATAAATCAACGCAAACGGAAACGCCACCAGTTGCACAACCAGCAAAATCAATAATAAATCAGCAGAATCGATGCCTATATCAATACCATAAATGGCCGCCATTTTAATAATTGTATCCACTCCATCAATATAAAAAAAATAGGCCAGCAAAAAAAGAAACACCGGCCGGTAATGGGGGATAGAACGGATGGTCTGCCACAAACGCCGCACGCTATAGCGGATCAATGGAATATCATCATGAATAATATAATAACGTTGTGTAACATGCAATATAATGGGAATACTAAAAAGCGCCCACCAAAAAGCGGTTAATAAAAACGAGTACCGGGCGGCTTGGGCAACATCCGCCAGGCCAAACCATTCCGGATGGCTCAAAGCAATCATTGTCAGCAGATAGGGAACAGCGCTCGCCAAATAGCCCCAGGCAAATCCATTAGCAGAAAGCCAATCTTTACGCTCCGGGGATGTGATGTCGCTCAAAAAAGCATCATAGAAAATGTTAGCGCCCGCAAATCCAATTGCAGAAAAAAAATACAAACTCAGACATTGAATCCATTCGCCCGACTGGATGGTCATTAAGGCAGCGCTACTGCTTACACCCAAAACAATAAATCCAATCATTAACCGCTTTTTATAATAGCGGATATCCGCCATAACTCCTAACCACGGCGCTAAAAGCATCAGTACAAGGGTATAAGCTGTATTGACATATCCCCACCAGGCAGTAGCTTCGTAAGAAGGCAACCCTGTCGCTACACTCTGCTTGAAAAAAATTGGCAGCACAGCGGTTGTAATGATAATAGAATAAGCTGAATTTGCGCAATCATAAAGTATCCAACTGATTTCAGAACGGGTCATTTTCATACGATTTCATCACTCACTCTATACCTCGGGTTCGCTAAACATAAAACCTGCAGACAACGGATTCCAATTATATTGATAACGGGAATATCAGCTTATAAAAATCCGCTCCGGATAATTTTAAGACCCGATATTCACAGATGCCTGGAAAAGAACCTGCACGTTGCGGATATTAAATAAAAATCAAAGATAAAAGTCAAGACTAAAATATTTATCTTGACTTTTTATTCCAATTTTCATAATATATTCATACTATGTTAATGGAATAAAAGCGATTCCAATAGAGTGTAATGATACCAATCCGGCTCCGCGCGCATTCACCGGGGACAAGGAAGATGGCGGTAAGCCGGTGACGATAGACATTTGTATGTGTAAATTTTTAAATAAAGGTGGAACCTTATGCGGAAAGCGTTATTCATACTCGCAATTTTTATACCACTCACGATTAATCTTTTCGGCAATAATCTGTTAGTAAAAGAAAAAGACCTGAAATTCATTTACAGTCTTTTTAATGATAACAAGTTCGATGTGGCTTCCACTCAGATCGACCAGTTTATCAATCAGTATCCCACCGCCCAGGAACTAAATGAAATCCGACACATGAAAATAGAATGTTTGTTTATGCTGGGCCAATATGAACCACTGATAAAAACAGCTCAAAACTACTTAAATCAATATTCAGGGTATCCTTATGCAGCGCAGTTAATGTATCGTCAAATAATCGCCTATTTTTATCTCGGATCCCTGGATCCTGCAATTATCAAATTTCTGGACTTCCAAAAAAAATTTCCCGGTCATGAATTGAATCAAGAGCTTTATTATTGGTTAGGCATGGTCTATTACCAAAAAAACAATACGCGTGAAGCCGAAGAATACTTGAACAAATATTTAACTCAACCGGTATCAGGCTATGAAGATTACGCGCGCTACACGCTGGGTCGAATTTATAATACCCGGCAAAACTATGACCAGGCCCGCGCGGTCATCTCAGGTATCAATGCAAATTCTCAAAGCCCTTTATATTTACAAACGCAACAGTTGCTGATAGAAATTCTTTATGGCCAGGAAAAATATGAAGCGGCGCTCAAACAAATGAACAGCCTGCCGGCAGCGACTCTTAATGACAACGATTACTTAATGTTAATTGGGGCGCTCTGTGAATTAGGGTTAAAACGTTATGACTCAGCGCTGGCCCAGGCGCAATCTCTACTGAAGAAATTTCCTCACACAACATACCAATCCCAAGTCTATGCCACAATTCTACAGTTATACTATCAAAAAAGGAACTATTCATCCGCCATGGAGTTAGGAAAAAAGTTAGAAAGCTTTACTCACGTCCACGGAGCTGAATATTTTTACTGGTATGGAATGAACCAGATCGCCGGTATGGATCTCCCGTCCGCTGAGCAATCACTTAAAAAACTCATAACGTACAACCCGGATTTAGGGGAGGAACTCCGCTATACTTTGGCAGATGCCTACTATACGAACAAGAATTATAATAAGGTAATCACATTGCTGGAACCCTATAATTTTAGCCAGGAGCGGCTCAAACTTCCGGCTAAAAAACGACTGGCCGACTCATATTTCCAATTAAAAAACTATCAAAAAGCCCTATCAATTTATGAATCTTACCGGTCGTTGGGCAAGGATCAACAAACCCGCCATGAGGCGACTTTTCTTGCCGGATTATGCGCGTTCGAGTTGGGCAATCCCCGACAGGCCCTTGATTATATGAAGCAGGTAGTTATTGACGGAAGCGGCGGCAGCGACCATTATGAGCTGGCAATCATCTACGCGCTCAGAGCGTTTACTAAACTGAATGATGAAAAAGGATTCCGGCAATTTCTACCGACGGTAAAAACCCTCCCCAAAAACAAAACTAATCTATTTCAATATTATTATTATCAGGGCTATCTCTGGTTTACCGGCCGGCAATACAACCAGGCGGTCAATAACCTGAATCAGGCTCTTTCCCAGGCATCTACCGACACTCAGAAAGCGACGATCGAGCAGTTGCTGGGGGATTGTTTTTTCAATCTTAAAGAATTTGATAACGCTACCGCCTATTATGAAAAAGCCTTGCTCCATGCGGGCACTCAACAAAACAAATCTCAGGTTAATTATCAATTAGGCCTCGCTTACCTCAGACTTAAAGAGTATCAGTCAGCCGCCCAACAATTCCAAAAAATCTTTAATTCAGGCATCCGGAGTGAATGGGAGGATGACGCATTTTTCTATTACGGGCGAACACTTTTCCTGCAGGAGCAATACCCGCAGGCAATCGAGCACCTTAAAAATTATTCCACACGATACCCCCAATCCCCATTTTTAACGCAAGTTAATTTCATTCTGGGGGATGCCAACTATAACCTGAATAATCATGAACAAGCCATCAACTGGTATCAAAAAAACCTGGACAAATCCCAAACGGCGATCGTGATAGAGCAGAGCCTTAAAAGTCTGGAGTGGACATTGATGCAATTTAGCGATCAAGGGCAGGCATTGGAATATGTGGATCAATGGTTGAAGATTGAAGCGATGAAGGTATGGGCCACACAACTGACACTCATTAAAATTCATTTATTGGAAAAACAAAAACAGATACCCCGAGTTGTTGAGCTATATGATTCACTATTAGCTCAACCCAAAAGCGATATCAGTTCGATCCTACCAGACTATATTAATTTCCTGGTGATCTCTCAACAGGAAAAAGAAGCGCGTCTGATCCTCGATAAATATCTGGCGCGATTACCTGAGGGAGAACAGCGACGCGCATTGAATCTTAAAATGGCGGAATTGCTCTTTAAGCAAAAGAATTACGAAGACGCGCTTCAACAGCTTCGCTTGGTTTCTGCCCCCGAAGAGGAATCTTTTCCTTTATGGTTGTTGGAAGCAAAAATCCAATCTGCGTTAAACCGACAGGATTCATCGGAACAATTATTGAAAAAAATCATAGCAATCGGGGGTGACAATTATTACGCCCGGGAAGCTGGTTTTGAACTGGGGAAGCTTTATTTCGCCAATTCACAGTTTAACGAAGCTGGACAGATATTCCAGGAGATAATTGCAGTATCCAGTAATGAACTGGCCGCAGGCGCCCAGTATTACATGGGTGAAATAAAATTTGCTCGTCAGGATTACCCTATGGCAGCCTCAGATTATTTAAAAGTCCAATACCTCTATGAAAAATTTACCGACTGGGTGGAGAAATCCCGCTATAAGGAAGCGTTATGTGACCTCCAACTAAATCATTCAGTACAAGCGCGGGAAAAACTAAAAAAATTGGCCGAAACCGCTGCAGATAGTTCAATTCGCAAATTAGCCGGAGAGGAGTTAAAAAAAATTGAATAAAATTGGGTTCATAACCGTCCTATGTCTGTTCACGTTATCATTGGCGCAAACCAATCCTCTGCTTTTACCAGATTTAATTATATACAATCCGGATTCCCTTTGGGTTCAGCCAAGTCAACCCATTAATTTTTTAGAAAATTCACCGATTCTTTTACGCACATCCATACTTCCGACTCGAACTCATATCTATTTGCCGCCGGCTCGGAAACTGGACATTATTCCACCAATGGGCCAGGTGATCCCAACACGTTTTATCCAGGAGTTGGAAGTAGGAGGAGGATACAATCGCTGGTTTTGGAGCCATTATCGGAATCACTTAGCCCTTGATCCCCTGCAAAATCAGATCTATCTTAATTTTGAAACCTATCGTCCAATCAAAAAAATTGCCAATCAGTATCACTCACTGTCTATGCAAGACAAATTTATCACTCGGGTAAAGCCTTCGCAGTTTTTCTCCTGCCCATTCAGCCTTGAGCTTAAAAGAGTACCCGCTATTGTAACTGATTCATTTGAACAACAAATTAGTTCCGATGCTTACGCCTATAAGGAACGGTGGTTTGATTATTTAAACTGGCAAATCATACCGGAATATGAATGGGAATGGAACAGCCACCCGCATTCAATGTCAATAGATTATCGCTATCAAAAAAACAGTATTACCAACAGATACAGCGAAGATGCCAATTACCAGCACATCAAAGGATCACATCACACTCGTTTCGAATTCCAAAAGCAGGTATTACAGTGGACAACGGACTTGGCTTGGCGGCAAACAAAGACCATACAGCATGGAAATTCCAAAGAAAAGCAACAATTTCTGCATTTTTCCACCCGGCTGGCAACTACTATCTCGCCGCTTACTTTGGAAATTGCGCCGGGGTATGCCTCAGACAGTTTGGATCGTGATATTTTATTTGATTTTAAAGGATCGTGGCAAATCATCCTGAAAGACCAGAATTCACTTTCCTGGGAATTCGGCAGTGACCATCGAACTAACCTGAGCCGATTGGAAACCCGTCAACGGATGCCGGGTCCCTGGTCAGCTTCCAATCTGGGATTCTCTCCCCATCTCTTTCGTCAGACTTACACTCAGTTTAATGCGCTCTATACTCCCCGACCCTCCATCCAACTGGAATCCAGATTAGGGTATTCATTATTATCGGACGTCTGGAACGGATATTACGATCCCGAACAGACAGTATTTTCACCCTATTTTGTTGATTATCATCAAATTCAGGCGCAGCTACAAATAAACTGGAATCCCGTTGCCGAATTAAAAATTCAATCGATCTGGCAATTTAATCAGTATCGCCAAATTGAAAGTGATACTATTTTACTTTTTTACCAAGCCATACCCGAAAATTATACTCGCTCAAGCGCAGTCAAACAGTTGTTTTTGCAACCGAAATGGCAATGGGAGGGATTAATTCAATGGAATCCGCAGCCGGATTGGAACTTGCTCTGGTATATATATTATGTGGGACGTGAGGAGATAATGCCCGGGTTAAGAGTCATCAGCTATATGAGTTGGAACTGGGAACTTCGCAAAAACCTATTCCGGGAGTTATCGCTGATAGTAACTGCGCAAAATATACTGAATCAGAAAAACTATTTGCTGTATCCCTATCGAGCGGGTGAAATCCGTTTAGGAATGGGATTGCTGTGGCAGCCCTGATTCCCGAATTATTAGCGCCGGCCGGTAATTTTGAAAAACTTAAAATAGCTTTAGCGATGGGCGCCGACGCAGTCTATGCGTCGGGTGAAGCTTTCGGGTTAAGAAATCAGGCTAGCAACTTTCGCCCGGATGAACTGAAGGACGCCATCGATTATACTCACCACGCCGGGAAAAAAATTTATATCACCGTCAACATTTACGCGCATGAAATTCATTTGGCTCCCTTAAAAATTTGGCTGAAATTTCTTGATACACTTCAACCAGATGGGATCATCGTCTCGGATCCGGGAGCAATTCTCCTGGCGCAAAGCTACTGCCCGACAATTCCCCTGCACCTTAGCACCCAGGCAAACACCACTAATCATCTAGCCGTAAAATTCTATCAACAGCTTGGGATTCAGCGCATCAATCTTGCCCGGGAATTGACGGTTGATGAAATTCGGAGTATTCGCTGCGAATCTAAAATGAAGCTTGAGATTTTTGTACATGGAGCAATGTGTATGGCATATTCCGGCAGATGCCTGATCAGCGCCGCCCTCAACGCTCGTTCAGCCAACCAGGGCGATTGTACTCATCCCTGCCGCTGGGACTTCACACTGCTCGAATCATCCCGTCCCGGGGAATCATTCCCCATCGAGGAGGATGATTACGGCAGTTATATACTAAATTCTAAGGACCTTTGCCTCTTAGAGCACCTACCGGCCATTACAGAAATTGGCATTGATTCCATCAAAATTGAAGGCCGAATGAAATCAATTCATTATCTAACAACGACCGTTGCTGTCTATCGAAGCGCGCTTGATACCCTGGCTAGCTCACCGCAAACTTTCAATAATCAATTAGCAGAGTGGCAATCCCGGCTGAATGAAGTGGATCATCGTCCCTATACCAGCGCCTTTTTTGGTGGAACCCCCCCTCACCTCCTTCAAAACTACTCATCCCTTGATTATCTGCGCCAATTCAAAACCGTCGCCATTGTACGACGTATCTACAAAAAAACCTGGATACTCTTGGAAATTAAAAGCCCTTTCTCTAAAACTGATCAATTAGAGTCCTATACCCCGGAAGGACTAATCCACCAAGTTCAAATGCCCCAAAGCTTTTCTTTATTTGGTGAAGAAATCGAAGAATTCCATAGTAATGATTTTGTTCTGATTGAGTACGATAAACGCTTTGCTATCCATTCTTTAATCCGAAAAAAACTACTCAAGCAGACCATTTGAAAAAATATCATTGACTTTCACTGAGAACTTTATTAATTTAAATTCATGATGAGTAAAAAACGAATCTGTGTTTACGCCGCATCAAGTGATGGAGTCGGTGAACCCTATCGCCAGGCATGCCGTCAACTGGCAGAATCCCTGGCCCGCCGGGGTGAGACACTGGTTTATGGCGCTGGAGCGATTGGACTCATGGGCTTGATTGCTGATATATTTTTGGAATACCAATGCCACACAATTGGGATTATTACTGAGAAACTCAATCGCCCAGAGATCGTTCACCATGGACTTAAAGAACTCCATATTGTAGCGGACATGCGGGAAAGAAAACGCCGAATGGAGGAATTGGCCGATTGTTTTATCGCCTGCCCGGGAAGTCTGGGTACGCTGGAAGAATTGTTTGAAATTATGACCCTCAAACAACTCGAATACCATAACAAACCAATCGTTGTCTTCAGCCCTCATGATTTCTTCCAACCCCTCTATCACTATCTGGAATTTTTGTGTGAAAAAAATTTTCTAAAAAGGGATTTCCTTGATTTGGCATTCTTTACAGACTACGTGCCCGACATTCTCGAATATCTAGATACGTATCAACCTGTCCAAAGAGAAAGCAAATTGTTTTCTCATGATTGCGAACCACTATGCCCATAGACAATCTTCACCAATGCCTTAATTTTATCAATAATGTCAATCATCAAAATGAAAAATTTTTAAACGATTTTTTCGTTAATACATTTGAACGCTTTTTAAAACAGGAAAAAGATGTTTTCGTCTATATTAATGAAGAAAGGATCGCCCATTATTATTTAATGAACCTGGGGGTTATTGCTCCGGATTGTCCCGGCATTCTGGAAACTATCAGTGGATATCTCCACAACCTGGGCTTTAATCTGATTTTCGTACACGGGTTCCTTTTCCCCTATAAAGCTGAGCAGAAAACATTTATCCTTTATCGGCTCCAATTAAACGAACAAGAGTGTCAAAAATTCCAAATTCAACGGATATATTTAAAATCGATTATTGAACGAGCCAGCCACCAAAGTGGTCCGATTAACTATTTGATTGCCCAGGAAATTGAAAAATTGGAAATTTATGAGGAAGTGATCCGGCTGATCCATCAAAAATGCGATCCTGAGATCGCTCAAACGATGACCCAGGAGAAAGGCGAGATCATAAAATTTTTTACCAATCGGACGCGCGCCTATATTTGTGAGCGAACAGCTAATGATCTTTTTACCCAAATTTATAACAATTTTATTTTTACTAAGAAATTACTGGAAGACCCACAAGTCGGATTTTACTACCGGATTGAGAATCTCAAGACGACTCGCGAAAAATTAACAGGGATATCGGTTATCAGTTTAGAAGAAAAAATCAACATGAACATGATTCTAACTGCATTGAGAAAATCGATCCCCCATTTTATGATCCGTTATGTAAAGAAGTATATGGCTGGCGCAATTACAGTGATCCGGCTGGAGATCAACGACCACAATGAATCATGGTATAATTCGGATAATATTCGGCGTATCGAAAACGCCTTTGAAACACTGCGATCCCATGGATATTTACTTAGTTTAGAATCCTTTGATAAAATGAGCGGATTCGAGCAATACGGACGGGCCATTATCCCTATTTTACGAAATGAGGCCGAACGGACAGGGATCGCTCAGTTTTATCTCAGTCTGGAAAACCGCCAAGAATATTTTATTGAATACAAAGCGATAATCGTTTATCAAAAAAACCTGATTCAAAGCCGCAATTTCGCCTTCCAGTTTGCGCTGGATCTGAGTCAAATTCCGGGATTCCATATCTTTAAAATCTCCCCCCCCTCCCGCATGAACGATAATGAAATGGATATTCTCGATCTGCGCATCGAAACAGAACAATGGGATACGAGCGCAGCGATCTATAATCAGATTAAACTCATCCTCAATCGCTACTTACCGCATTTCCGCGATTTTGATGAGGGGATGCGGCTCATGGATTTATCCCGTCTTAACTATCTAAAGGAAAAACTAAGCAACCAGCAGGTCGATTTACTGTCCCATTTTTATTATCATTTGAATGAATTCTATCGAATTTCAGCATTCCCTGATGAGGTTCTGATCATTATGGATCGTTCGATAACTTTATTTCAGGAATTAAGCCGAAATAAAATCCCTTATAAGGTTGTAGCAGAGCAATTATCAGTGGTTCTTTCTTCGAAAAAAATTGTAACTCCTGGAAGTATTTTCTATATATGCTATAAGCTTCAGCATGAGAAAATGGTTGAGATACTCAAAGTATTGAGCTCGTATGAAGTAATTTTTTCACGGGTTGATTTTGAAAACACAACCATATTGATAGCAATTGTAAAAGAGAAGCATACTGCGTTGAATGCCATCGTGTTTCAGAATGTCAAACACGCATTGGAGACCATTTTTGTCTAAGATTACACATGATCAATTAATTGTTCGTGGCGCCCGTGAACATAATTTGAAAAACATCAGCATTTCGATTCCACGAGACAGTTTAGTGGTAATTACCGGACTGTCTGGCAGTGGAAAATCATCACTGGCATTTGATACAATCTATGCTGAGGGCCAACGGCGTTATGTGGAATCCCTTTCCGCTTACGCCCGGCAATTTCTGGGATTGATGGAAAAACCCGATGTCGATGCAATTGAAGGGCTTTCTCCCGCAATTTCCATCGAACAGAAAACCACGTCTCGCAATCCCCGTTCCACCGTGGGCACCATTACGGAAATCTATGATTATTTACGCTTACTTTTCGCGCGGGTTGGAAAACCCTATTGTTATTCCTGCGGCCGTCCCATTCAATCCCAAACAGTCCAACAAATGACAGATACTATATTGAGTTGGCCATCCGATACCCGTTTCCAGGTATTAGCTCCCCTGATCAGAGGCCGTAAGGGAGAACACCAGCATCTCTTGGCAAACCTTCAAAAGCAAGGGTTTGTCAGAGTACGAATCAATGGACAACACTACCAGTTGGAAGATGAAATCAAGCTGGATAAAAATAAAAAGCATAATATCGAAGCCGTGATCGATCGGTTAAAAACCGGACCCACTATCAAACAGCGATTGACTGATTCTCTGGAAACAGCTTTGTCGCAGAGCGATGGATTAGTTGTTATCCTCCGCGAAGATGATCCCAATGAACTATTATTTAGTGAGAAACTATCCTGTCCCACTTGCGGCATCTCCTATGAAGAAATCGAACCCCGCCTTTTTTCATTCAACTCCCCCTATGGCGCCTGTCCGGAATGTTCAGGACTGGGAACAAAGCTTGAAATCGATCCGGAATTGATCGTTCCGAACCCGGATATTTCGATTCTCGATGGCGCAATCACGTCGGTCAATCTTCAGGGAACTTATTATATGCAGATCATCCAGTCATTAGCGCGCCATTACAGATTCAATCTCGATATCCCTTTCCGCGAACTGGCGGAGCATGTCAGACACCTCATTTTTTACGGCACAAAAGAGCCCATAAAAATTTCGATTCACCATTCAGAAGGCCGCGGAGTTTGGGAGAGTTTCAACCAGTTCGAGGGATTATGCAACAATCTGATGCGCCGCTACAAACAAACTGATTCAGAAGCGATCCGGGAGTGGATTGAGACCTTCATGAGTTCGCAATCGTGTCCGACATGTAAAGGTCAACGCCTCAAGCAGGAAGCATTAGCCATTCGCATTGACGGGAAGACGATAGCTGATATCACCCACATGTCAATTATTCAAGCGCTTACTTTTTTTTCAGAACTCGAATTAAATAATATGGAACGGGAGATTTCTCATCAAATCATCAAAGAGATCAAGGAACGCCTTACATTTCTTAATAATGTGGGACTCGATTATCTGACTCTTGAACGGACGGCATATACGCTTTCCGGCGGAGAAGCTCAACGGATTCGATTGGCAACACAAATCGGTTCACAATTGATGGGCGTTTTATATATACTGGATGAACCCAGCATCGGTCTTCATCAACGGGATAATGAGCGATTAATTCAAACCTTGATCAGATTAAGGGATCTGGGGAATACAATACTGGTAGTGGAACATGACCTCGACACAATTCGCAAGGCTGATTACGTACTTGATCTGGGGCCAAAAGCGGGGATTGAGGGAGGAGAAGTGATTGCCGCCGGAACTCCTGAAGAAATCGCCAGCCATGAGCAATCACTGACCGGAGCTTATCTCAGCGGGCGCAAATCCATTGAAGTGCCTGCGCAACGCCGGGATGCCGGAAAAAAATCGATTGAAATCAAAGGCGCCTGCGGTAACAATCTGAAAAATATCGATGCGAATTTTCCACTCGGACTTCTGATAGGCATTACCGGGGTTTCCGGTTCAGGTAAAAGCACTCTGATCAATGAAACACTTTATCCGGCCTTGGCGCGTAAGCTTTATCACAGCAATATCACTTGCCTTGATCATGATCGCATTATTGGCCTGGAGTATTTAGATAAAGTGATCAACGTAGATCAGTCTCCAATTGGACGAACTCCTCGATCAAATCCCGCCACATACACAGGAGTCTTTACTTTTATCCGCGATTTGTTCAGTCGCTTACCCGAATCTAAAATGCGCGGCTACAAAGCCGGTCGATTCAGTTTCAACGTCAAGGGCGGTCGATGCGAAGCGTGTAGCGGTGACGGTATAATAAAAATCGAAATGCACTTCCTGCCCGATATTTACATTCAATGCGAAACCTGTAAGGGTAAACGCTATAACCGCGAGACCCTCGAAGTTAAATACAATGGAAAAACGATCGCTGATGCGTTGGACATGACCGTACGGGAAGCTTATGAATTTTTTGAAAATATCCCTTCTATTAAAAATAAAATGCAAACCCTGATGGACGTCGGACTGGGTTATATCCATCTGGGCCAGCAGGCAACAACGCTTTCCGGCGGGGAAGCGCAACGGGTTAAACTGGCAACTGAACTTTCCAAGCGCGCCACTGGACGTACTCTTTATATTCTGGACGAACCGACCACTGGGCTGCACCTGGAAGATATCCGCTACTTGCTGGAAGTCCTTAACCGTCTGGTCGATAAAGGAAATACAGTAATTGTGATTGAGCATAATCTGGATGTCATTAAAACAGTTGATTATATCATTGACCTGGGACCTGAGGGAGGAGACCGCGGGGGTACTATCATCGCAAAAGGTACGCCCGAAGAAATTACTCGGAACCCGCAATCCTATACCGGCTATTTCCTCCAACCTCTCCTACCGGCAACAAGCTGAACGGCTGATTTACTCATGCTAACAAATCACCGGGATTGTCATGAATAATGAATTTACCGAAAAAATCCTTTTTGGAATCGAAAAAATCTGCCAGATTAACCGGGTTTTGCAATGGGATATCACTAAGTTGGAACAGATCAGTCCCATTCAGATTCAATTTATTGAAACAATTGCGCGTATGCCCCATGAATGGAACACAATCACTCATCTAGCCCGGGAATTCAATTTAAAAAAATCGACCGTAAGCGAATCAATTCAGAATCTGGAAAAAAAAAGTATTCTTACCCGTCACGTTTCTCCCGTGGATCGACGCCAAATCTATTTTGCCTTAACAGAACTGGGAAGAGAGAAACTTGATACTATTCAATCCGGGATGGCCTTGATTAAGGAAACCATCTCCCATTTGCAGGACGATAAAAAACAGATTATCGCCGAATTCCTCACAGAAATTCTGCTTTTAATGTACAAACACGGAGTGATCCAGAAACTTCATATTTGTTTGGCATGCCGCAATTGCAACATTATGCATGATTCCAGCGGAACTCCTTTTGGCTATTGTACTCTGACTGACAAAGCATTCAAGCTGCATCAATTCAAAATAAACTGTCATCATTTTAATCAAAACCCTAAAAATGACTAAATACCGCATCTGTTATCTGCTGATATTCTTACCCTTACTGCTTTACGCACAGAGTTATATACGAATTGACACCATTCCAGGTGAATACAAATATAGTTATTTCAATCAGTTTCCCCCGGAAAGTTCTCCCAATATTTCCGCAATAGCTGAAATCAGAAACGATATATATATAGCAACAGTAGGCACTCCTTCCAAAGTATTTCGGTTTGATGGCACCCAATTATTCGATTTGAATATCAATATCAACAAGGAAATACTGCAAATATGCAGGGATGAAAACGATTCAATCTATTTTGTTACAACGGATACAATCTATCACTATAATTCCCATCAGTTGATTGTAGAGGACCTGGGGAATAACCATTTTATCAAATTCGCGAAGAATAGTAAAGTGATTTTTTTACCGAATCAGCAACTTCTTTTCGCTCAAAAAAATCGGCTTTATCTTTACCAGCGCAAAGACAATACCTACAAAATATTGACTGAAAAAGAAACACCCTTAGCGATCCGCCATTATTTTGAATGGGATGGCGGAATATATTTTATTACTTATAAAAACTTCAATTTTCGCTGGTATCAAAACCGGTTAGAAGAGCTGCCGACTCACCTGCCATTCTTAGCCCCCGGGGGAGAAAAGCTTTACGGGTCAAAAAATCAAATGGTTTACCAAATTGAAAACGACTCATTAATCCCAATGTTTAAAACTGCTATACCATTTTTTATATCTAAAATAGTTCCGTTGGAAAACAATCAGTTTATCATTCTGGCGGAAAACCAATTGTTTTTAATTGGTCATCAGGAATTACTGCCTCTTTCTGATATTAATAAAGCAGGGCATAGTATTAACAATCTTTTTTTTAGCGCCCAAAAAATTCTTTACGCAACAACGGATAATGGTTTTTTTTTCTGGCCTTTTCTCGATATTCGTCAATATTCCCTTGACCAAACCATCAAAATCAAAGCTCCAATTGTTCAATTAGGCACGGATCATTGGATTGCCATACTAAAACGATCGCTACTGGAATTTAAAAACAATCAATTAATGCACTACATCCCGATTGATTTCAACAAAAAACAACTTATAAATTTAAATATGAACAACTGGCAGGGTTTAATAAGCAAGCAATTCCAAATTGGGAACGCAACGAATTATTTTACTAATCAATTTATTTTTAACGATCATCTTTTCTTTATCCATCAGCATCATCTTTTAGTATATGATAAAAAAACAGGGAATACATGCCTGATTGAAAAAGAAACAGAATGCAAACCCCAGATAGTGAATTATATGGGGAAATATTATATTTCTCATAACGATACCAATTATCTCTTTATCATTGACATTCCGGCCCGACAGATGTTTCGGATTAAAAATCCATTCCGTGAGCCACTCTTATATATAGATCCCAATCATTTTTTTGTCGGCGCTAAATCTATTTACAGCAATCCGGATAATCGTTTAATACCTATTAATAGCGCATTTAACCTTGAAGAGATTAAACTTATTTATCCCGCGCAAAATCGTAATGGATTATTTTTATGTTCCGATAATCTGTTCAGCTTACAGATTCTAAAATTAGATACCCGGGAACTCAAGCCGCTTACAGTGCCACTCCCCAATCTTAAATTCGCCAGTCAACTGGAATCGCTTAAATTATATGCAATTCGGGATTCAATTTTTATTCTGATGGCCGATACCATCGCCTGGTGTTATCGCGAGAATTCGTATCAAATCAATTGCGATACTATTATCAACTCTGGAAATGGTAATCATCTTCATTTCACGTACCAGGAAAATGATAGTAGTTCATTTATCCTAAATAGCGGAACTGATTTTTACAGATTCAACTCAATGGGACAAATGATTCCGTGCGGGATTGCCCCGGAACCAGTATTAGACCAAAAAATACAAGACACCTCATTTTTTTTTATTACAAAAAAGGGATATTATCGGACCAGTTGGGATGGAACCCAAATTAGCCAGGTAAAACGCATTCTCTCTCCCTTTGCGGATTATCAATTCCTTTCAATTATTGATTCCCTTTATTTACAAACAAACCAGGGAGTATTATATGTCAACCCCAATCAACATAATAAAAGCCTCTTATTAAACTCGGAGGTTATTTCAGGCGCTCATCATTATTATCATTGGCAAACGAAAACCAACCAGACAATTTTTCTTCTGGATAAGGGGCTGACCCAATTCAACCGGCAACCGATCGCGAATATTTTCATTCAACCCGATTTCAGGTTCGATTCGGTTTTAATTATGCCGGATAATGAAGTGCATTACCAACTTCAAACAGTTTCCCCGGGTTATAAAAACTTTTTGTTCTTTTTTACAATACAGAGCTATCAGGGACCCTACCAACTTTACTACTCCATTAATGACCAACCCTGGCTGGAAAGTAACCGAAAGGACCAGATCCAATTGTTCGGCATTGGCCCGGGGCGGTACCGTATTAGGGTCAACCTAGAAGCAAATCATTTTGTTCAATCCAGCAAGCAGTGGCAAATGGAATTTGTCATTGACCGTCCCTTTTGGGAAAAATGGTACTATCAAGTATTGATCGTTTTTAGCCTTGGGATGATTGGTTTTATCGTCATTCGACGCTGGCTGAACGAGCGTTTGAAGAAAAATAGAATCGAAGCGGAACTAAGCGCCGCCAAAAAAATGCAACAACTGATGTTGCCTATCATTCCGACCGGTAATGAGCATCTCGATTTTTTTATCGAATATCGACCCAGCTTTGTAGCAGGTGGCGATTTTTATGAAATTATCTGGCGTGACGAGGATGAATTGCTTGTTCTTTTAGGCGATATTTCCGGCCACGGTCTGGAAGCTTCTCTCAATATGGCGCACCTTAAAGGCATTATCGATTTAACCTTGCAACAACACCTAACCGTGGAAAAATTTTTGTTTGAACTTAATCAGGTAGTTTATAAAAAGTATATTGAAAAATATTATGCCACACTGGTAGTCGCTCAAATTCATATCCCCACTAAAAATTTTGAAGTTTATTCCGCAGGTCATCCCTCAGCGATTCATTATCGCCACAAAACACATACGATAGAAGAAATTAAAAATCACATGGCGCCTTTAGGATTTATTCACCCCATGATTCTACGACACCAACAGTGCAGTTATGAAAAAAATGATTATTTATTGCTTTATACTGACGGGATAACAGAAGTAAAAAACAGCCTGGGAGAACAATTGCAGCCGGAAGGATTAATCAAGCTCTTCCAGGAGATCATTGAACTTAATGATCAATCGATCCCAATCAATACACAACTGACCAAAAAAATCGTTCAGTTTTCCTCCCGCCAGAGCGATGATCAGACGTTTATCATTATCCATTTTATATAGAGACAAAAGCGGGCTCTCATTAAACCCGGTGAATGATAAAAGTAACCACTCCCCAGATTTGAAAATCCATATCGGAGGAAACAAGGATCGTGGGATAATCAGGATTTTCCGCTACGAGACGAATTTTACTATTTTGTTGACAAAGACGCTTAACCGTAAATTCACCATTAAGAATAGCGACAACTATTTTATTATGAACCGGGGATAGCGCCCGATCGACAATCAGTATATCCCCACTATGGATGCCAGCATCAATCATGGAATTGCCCATAGCTTTAACAAAAAAGGTCGCGGCTGGGTGTTGAATCAGGTGTTCATTCAAATCGAGGGACTGTTCTATATAATCATCAGCCGGGGATGGAAAGCCGGCGCAAACAGGGGATCCGGCGAGCGGAATAAGATCCGGTGTTGATTTATCGTTCATATACCTTGCCCACTTCGATGCGATGCAAAACTGTACGGGCAGCTTGCGCTGTTTCCGGGGAGGGATTGAAATCAAATACGCTCAAAAGGTACTGATACGCCACGTTTGGATTTCCTTGCTGCATACGCAATATCCCCAGTGTCAAATAAACATCCGCCAGCAGAGGATCATGAGGATGCAAGTTAAGGCAATGACGAAGCAAACGGATTGAAGTAATATGGTTTCCCTGCCGATCCAGCCATTCTGCCAGTCGGATACAATCTGTAACGTTTAACTGTTGGATGGTTGAATCGTTAATATCTTGAACGAATCTCAAAATCCAGTCATATTGGTTGGAATCCAATGCCTGCCTCAGCTCCTGAGTAATCCCTTCCACCGGGCTGAATTTCCCATGGATAATCTGATTGAGTTGATGGCGCCACCATATCTGATCCTGCCACGGCCATTTCCAGGCCAGCCGCTCTCCCAGCCAGCCAAAACTCAGACCAAATAAAAAACCACCCAAATGGGCGCCGAAGGCGACACTTGAGTGTGCTTTAAGCAATAAAGGCAATAAATTCTCAAAAAGAATAAATACAATCAACACAATTCGGGCATTAATCAGCAACGTATTAAAAATAAAGGGAAACCATAGAACCAGCACTTTTACCTTGTTTTTCGGAAACAGGATAAAATAGAGACCCAAAACAGAAGAAATTGCGCCGGAGGCTCCAATCAGCGGAATGACCGAATCCCGGTTGAAAAGTGCAAAAAACCAGGTAGCGACCATCCCCCCGGCAAAATAGGTTAAGAAATAACCCATCCGGCCCAACCGGTATTCAACATTATCGCCATAAATCCAAAGAAAAAGCATATTCCCTGCTAAATGCAAAAAACCGGCATGAAGAAACAGAGATAAAAACAAATCCCACCACTCACCTGCTACCGGTTTATAACCGTGTTCAAATACAAATAACTGGTACTCGTCCAAATGCGCAAAAACAGCATAAGCCTCAGCACGTGAAACTTTTTCCGGCGCAATCTGTTCAATATATTCATCCACCCGGGGGTCATTCGGATCAACGTTCCGCATGGAAAGGGGAAAAGCGATAAAAAGGTAAATCGACACATTAAGCGCAATCAGCGCCCAGTTGACCCAGGGTCGGAAATTCCTTGGGTTTGGGGTATCACCAATGGGTAATAACACACCTACTCCTTATTTAATATTCTATACAATATATATCAACACTGTATGAAATACAAGATTTTTTTTAGAATATAGTATCCGATAGACGAAATCAATTGCGGGTAAAGGAAAAAAAAATTCTGAATGGCTAACGGCAAAATAATACAATGAAGGGCGACTGCATTCGTTCATGGAACCCCTAATAAAATAGAGATACCCTATCTGTAAAATCTAATCATTGTTTGCGATTTTCAGGTACAATACGACTATTTTATGCAAATATATCAAGCGAAAAAATAGTGTTCGGTTTTTCCGTATCCCCCCCACCAATCTCTTCCCGGCTCAGCATTTGTTGGGCCTGAGCCAACAAAGCGGCAGCCTGAGCTGCCACACGCCGATCCTGGCCGGAGGGTTTAGCCGGCGCCAGAGCGGCCCTCTGAACAATACGCATTTTCATAATCGTAGCCTCAGGGGTGGGTTCCGGTGAAACATCAATTTTCACTTCACCGCCGACAGCATACATTTTCCCATCAGCTCCCCGTTGATATTGATAATTCGCCTTACTCACAGCGTAAGGCCCCGCAGCAGAGAGATGGGCGCTCTCGTGGGCTTTTACTTCCGCATCCCGCTTTTTAAGCTCCTCTGTATCCTGCTGTTCCTCCTTGCTGATCTCTTTATTAGCGCCTGAACTCCCTTTCAATTCCACCATATCCCGCCATTGATCCTTAAATTGTAAATCTGTTGCCTTCAAACCATTTTCCTGATCAGATTTAATATTACCCTCTACTGCTTTATCATTGGAACTTATTACATGATAACTGGAAATTGATTTGATAAAAGATTTAATAACCATAATGAGATCCGATTAAATAATCTTAAAACCGTTCTTTGTTTATAAAGTATCGACCAGATTTATAAAAGCTTTAGTATTTTTTACTTGACTTTTAATCTTTTTTTTTATACCTTTTTCAAGTAAAGTCTGTTAATAAACTCTGGCCTGTTGAAATTCTGATATGCAGCGAAATCAAAAACGGGAAAATTTATTAATAGCGAATGGACTGGCAATAGTGTCGAGAAAAATTAGTTAAATAAGGAGAGCGCATGACGATCACAACGGAGGATGTGCGATACATTGCAAATTTAGCTCAACTTGAGATAGATGAGCAGGAACTGCCTTCATTTGTCAACCACATGTCTGAAATTGTTGAATATTTTAATCAACTGAGTCAATTGGAAACCGATACGGTTTCACCCACTTATAATGTGCTGGACCTTACCAATGTAACCCGACCGGATGAAATCCGCCATGCATCCATGGTGGAAATGATATTGGAAAACGCGCCGAAAAAAGACGGACATTTTTTTTGCGTACCCACAACAGTTGAAAAAAAAGCGCGATGAACATTTATGGAATTATCCCGGCCCGATTCGCCAGCCAGCGGTTTCCGGGGAAAATGCTCTACCCGTTAGCGGGAAAACCTTTAATACAGCGCGTCATAGAGCAATGCCTGAAAGCGCGCCGATTGAAAGGAATACGGGTAGCGACTGATCATCCGCAAATTGCCACTATAGCGGAACAATGCGGAGTTCCTTTTTTCATGACGGATCCGGATTTACCCAGTGGCAGTGACCGGATTGGAGCAATTTTGCCGCAACTACCCGATGCCGACGCGATTATCAATATCCAGGGCGACGAACCTATGATCGATCCTCAGCTATTAGAAGAAATAGCGGACAGCCTGGCATCCCACCCCGTTGTTTCTGCTATCACCCGATGCGCGGACGAAACCCTGTTTTCCAATCCCAATAGTGTTAAAGTTGTTATAGACGAACATCATAACGCTCTTTATTTCAGCCGGGCTTCCATTCCGTATACCCGAGATGGGAAATTTCACCCTTTCTGGCGCCATATCGGTATATACGGTTACCAGAGAACCATCCTGGAACAATTTATCAAATGGCCGGAAGGCGAATGGGAATGCCGGGAAAAACTTGAACAACTCCGTTTTCTTGAAAAAGGAATTCCGATTTACCTGGTGCAAACTCTGTATCAGGGTATCGGGATCGATACACCAGAAGATGCCCGGGAATTCGAACGAAATTTAATAGACAATCCAAACTAATTGAGGTTTTCATATTATGCAAAAACACCGAATCAAATGCAAATTAATTGTAATCACCGGAGGCGTCATTTCCTCTCTGGGAAAAGGCATCGTCGCATCCTCTCTCGGTTTTCTGCTCAAATCACGGGGTCTGAACGTGGCCATGCTTAAAATGGACCCGTATATCAATGTAGATCCCGGAACAATGTCGCCATTTCAGCATGGCGAGGTTTATGTTACGGATGACGGCGCGGAAACCGATCTTGATCTGGGCCATTATGAACGGTTTCTGGATCAAAGTCTGAGTCGCCTGAACAACATTACCACCGGGCAAATCTATAACAACGTCATCATCCGTGAACGCAAAGGGGATTATTTAGGCGCGACTATCCAGGTAGTCCCTCATATTACCAACGAAATTATCCAGTCTATTGTTAATTTAATAGATGCCAAACCACGAATCGATATTGTCATTATTGAAATCGGCGGTACGATTGGTGACATTGAATCTCTCCCCTTTATCGAAGCCATACGGCAACTGCGTCTCGAAATGGGAGCGCTAAATTTAATTTCTATCCATGTTTCGTTGGTCCCTTATATAAAAACGGCTGGTGAAGTCAAAACTAAGCCGACTCAGCATAGCGTTAATAAGTTGCGGGAAATTGGTATCCAACCCGACTTTTTGGTATGCCGGACAGAGCGCAAGCTTTCCCAATCGATCAAAGAAAAAATCGGCATGTTTTGCAATGTCGGATACGACCGGGTTATTGAATGCCGGGACGTACCATCAATTTATGAAGTTCCACTGGCCCTTGAAAAAGACCATTTTTCAGGAAAAGTGGTCCAGGCTCTCGGAATCACTTGTCCTGATGCGGAACTCAGCCAGTTGAGCGAGTGGATTAAACATGTGAACGGACCCCACCAGCCCACGGTGAATATCGCTTTATGCGGAAAATATGTGCATCTGTCTGATGCCTACAAAAGTATTAATGAAGCTTTTATACATGCCGGAGCGGCGCATAATGTAAAAATCAACAGCATTTACGTGGATTCGGAGAAACTGGATAAACCGGAAACCATGAAAGATTATGGCCCAATCCACGGGATACTGATTCCGGGCGGATTTGGCGAACGGGGTATTGAGGGCAAACTCCACGCGATTACATATTCCCGGCAAGAGCAAATTCCCTTTTTCGGTATTTGTTTAGGTATGCAATGCGCCGTCATTGAATATTCCCGCAACGTCTGCCAACTGGACAATGCAAATTCAACAGAGTTCAATGCCCAGACACCCTTTCCTGTCATCCACCTCATGCCCACCCAATATGGAATTACCGATAAAGGGGGAACCATGCGTCTGGGTGTCTATGAATGCCGGCTCGCAGAAAAGTCATTCAGCCGGGAGGCCTACAACCAGGAACTGATCCAGGAACGGCACCGTCATCGCTATGAATTCAATCCGGATTACCAGAAAATTCTCGAAGATGCCGGTTTACGAGTTGTGGGCATCAATCCGCTAACGGGATTGGTTGAGATTTTTGAATTACCCGGCCATCCCTGGTTTGTGGGCGTGCAGTTTCATCCCGAACTGAAAAGCCGCCCTCTCTCCCCGCATCCGTTATTCTATCAATTCATCGGGCATGCCAAAAAACGAATGGAAACATTAACCAACTGATGGATAATTTCAGTATATACCGCCAAAAAAAACGCCGTTATGCCCTATTAATCAGTCTGGGGATAACCATTACCATCTATATTCTGATGCAATCCACTATATTTCAAAATTTTGAGAACAAAACCTTTGATTATCGCATGCGCTTACGCGGAACGCGGGATATATCTGATAAAATTGTGATCGTTTTTATTTGCAATGAAACATTAGCTGAATTCGGATTCCCATTACCTCGAGGATTCTACGCTGCAATGCTTCACTGTCTCAAAGAGTTCGGCGCAGCGACTATCGGATTCGACGTTCTTTATTTCGATCAGGGCAATTTTAATGAAGATGATCGCCTTCTGGTGGAAGAAACTCAAAAAGCGGGGTCGGTGATTGCTCCAATTTATTTCTATCTTTCACGAGAGGAATATTTGAAAAGCAAACTGGCGCCTTCAGACGGGATCATCCCGGCGGATAAAAGCAAATTGCTTTTTTACGGACAAAGAACCGGGCTATATCAAGCCGTTAACGTTATGCTGCCATTTGAAAATCTGCGTAATGCATGCAAAAGCTTAGGTCATGTCAATGTGAATGCCGATCAGGACGGAATCACCCGCCATGTGCCACTCCTGATCGAGTACAACGGGTGGGTCTATTCTGCTTTGTCATTCGCCCTTACCTGCGATTACCTTGGCATTCAGACCGAAAACGTTTCCATCGATTACGGCAATAAAATAACCATCAACATCCCCGGGGAAAAATCTTTCTTTATTCCCATCAATGAACGGGGGGAAATTTATATCAACTACAACGGCCCGGATCTGAATAAATTTCCCAATTATTCATTCCTCCAGGTTTTGCAGGCCTATAACAAATACCGGGAAACTAACAATCCTGCATTTTTACCTGAAATTGACTTACGCACCTTCAAAGATAAAATCGTTTTGATCGGTTTCACTGCTTTGGGCACTACGGATGTGCATTCGACGCCATTCGTAAACAAAGATGCATTGATCGGTGTGCACGCTAACGTAATCGATTCGATTCTCATGCGAAAATTTATCTGGGATGCTCCACTTTGGCTCAATATTCTCATTGCGCTGGGCCTGGCTTTAATGGCAGGGTTTTCCCTCCCCCGCTTTACATTCCGCCGGTCCCTGATTTTCATTATTGGCGCTTATATTCTCATAATTGCGATTATTATCGGTTGCTTCCTGCTCTTCGGGATGGTTCTGGCTATGTTTTTTCCTTCCATGACCCTGATTACAACCACCCTGGTCATCTCAATGTTCTTGATCCGCTACGAAGAGATTGAAAAACTCTATCTGGAAAAAGATAAATCAAATGTTACCCGTAAACTCTGGGAAAAAGAACGACAACTCCATTCAATCTACGATCAGTTGATGAAAAAGGAGGGATTGCTTCTGCAAGCAAAAGATGAAATCCAAAAAGAGAAGGATGAATCCTCCCTGCTCAAGGTTGGATATGAAGAAATGATCCGGAAATTGGAAAGCGATCGGGAACGCCTGCTGCATCAGCAAGTCGAACTGAATACCAACAAGGAGCAACTTGAATATCAGCTTAAGGAATTGGAAATAACCGAAGATACTTACCAGGAGAAGAAGAAACCGCCGCTTACCACGCGCGATGAACTGAAAGGCGACTATAGTTTTATAAAAGGAAACAGTGAAAAATTGATTTTTGTCCTGGAGATGATCGATAAGGCAGCTCCGACCATGGCGAATGTCATGATAACCGGACCGACCGGTTCCGGTAAGGAATTAATGGCGCGGGCGGTGCATATCAACTCCCCGCGGGCGAATGGCGCCTTTGTGGCGGTTAACTGCGCCGCTATCCCCCGTGATTTAATCGAAGGGGAACTGTTTGGATTCGAAAAAGGAGCGTTTACAGGAGCGGTCAATCGCCATATCGGAAAATTTGAACAAGCGACCAAAGGGACAATTTTTCTGGATGAAATCGGTGATATGAGTCTTGACACCCAATCCAAAGTTCTGCGCGCCATCCAGGAAAAAGTGATTACACGCATTGGCGGGAAGGAAGATATAAAAATTGATGTAAGAATCATTACTGCTACCCATAAAAATCTAAAAGAGGAAATTGAAAAAAAGACGTTCCGCGCGGATCTGTTTTTCCGGCTAAATGTTATCCCGCTCA
The DNA here is from genome assembly GCA_964632485.1 of uncultured bacterium. Taxonomy (GTDB): domain Bacteria; phylum JAGOEH01; class JAGOEH01; order JAGOEH01; family JAGOEH01; genus CAZWDO01. Next base: position 13,304 of record CAZWDO010000029.1, on the reverse strand, counting down.
TTCTGCCGTCCCTTGCAGAGCGGAAAGAGGACATTCCGTTGATGATTGAACATTTTGTAGAAAAAATTAAAACCGGCATGAAAATCAGCGCCAAAATTAAAATCGACGCGCAAGCCATGCAGGCCCTTATCGCTTATCACTGGCCAGGGAATATCCGTGAATTAGAAAATATGGTGGAACGGTTGATGACGTTGAAACGTAGTGAAGGAGAAATTGCCTATGATGATTTGCCACCTGAAATTACCGGGAAATCGCCACATTTTGAACTCGAACTGGCCGATGATTCCCTCTTCAGTTATCAAACCCTGAAAGATGCGGTGGAGGAATTCGAAAAACGGTTCATTATCCACAAACTCAACCAATTCAACTGGAATAAATCAAAAACCGCCGAGCTCATTCAATTGGGCCGACGCAATCTCCACAAAAAAATTTCCAAATACAATATCGAAGAAGATAAAGACCGGATCGAAGAGATTGAATTTTAACCCAGTTCAGTAAAAAATTCAACTCAGGGCCGGTTCAAATTGCAGTTGGTAAAGGCTATAATAAAAACTTTTACGGCTAAGCAACTCCTCATGTTTCCCTTTCTCCACCAATTTCCCCTTGTGCATCACAAAAATAGTATCGGCATCTCTCACCGTTGACAACCGATGTGCAATCGAAATAATGGTAGCATATTGAGAAAGATTGATCAGCGCCTGACGGATGAGGGATTCTGTTTTCACGTCGATATTGGCGGTAGCTTCATCAAGGACAATAATTTTGGCTTGGAAAAGCGCCGCTCGCGCTAAAGCAATCAATTGGCGCTCGCCGGAAGACAACGTTGCCCCGCGTTCAACGATCTGCGTAGAGTATCCCTGTGAAAGCCGCATAATTAATTCATGCGCAAACACCTGACGCGCCGCTTCCTGTATATCATCCTCCGAAAAAACCGGATCATACAGACGAATATTGTCGTTTACCGTACCGGAAAACAAGAAGACTTCCTGGGGAGTCATGGCTATTCCGCGCCGTAAAGCCGATAAGCTATAATTCTTCACAGGAATTCCATCAATCAGAATTTCCCCGGAATCGACATCATACAACCGGTTCAGAAGTTTCATCCAGGTTGTTTTGCCCGAACCTGTTTCTCCCACAATCGCAATACGGCGCAAGGCCGGGATATCGGCATCAATACCCCTCAAAACCGGAAATGTGGAACGCGGATAGGTAAACCACACTTCGCGGAATTCAATCCGGCCTTCAGTTATCCGATGAATATCCTCTCCCGCATCATCCTCCTGTTTCTCATGCAGAAGCGCAAACAACTTGCGAGCAGAAGCAAACGCATTTTGCAGGATATCATATTTTTCCGTCATATCGAAAAGCGGATTGAAAAACATACTTAAATAAGCATTAAATGCATAGAGTGTACCGAAACTGAGAAATCCTTCCCGAATTCCTTTTGATCCAAACCATAAAATAATGGAAAGCGTCGTATAATAAAGAAAATTCATAAATGGATTAAAAATCGAAAAAACAATCATCTGGTGTATTTTTGCCTGATAAAGTTTTTCAGATTGGCCCTCGAATTCAACCTGTTTAACCGCTTCCAGATTGAAAAGACGCGAGACCTGACTACCGGCAATATTCTCGGCCAGAAAAGCATTTAAATCGGCAACCCGTGCGCGAACGGTCTCATAAGCCCGACGGTCCAATCGTTTAAAGCCCCAGGTCGTCAGGAAAATTACCGGGAAGATGGCAGTAGTATATAACGACAACTTTACGTTAAGCTTATACATCAGGATAATGACTCCGCTGATAATGGCAATATCCTTGGTCAGGCTGGTTAACACTTCTGAAAAAAAGTTGGAAAGATTTTTCGTGTCCATCACTACCCGGGTCGTAATTTTACCGGAAGCCGTACGTGAAAAATAATCGGTGGGAAGCTGCATCATATATTGAAAAATCGTTTGACGAAGATCATAGATCACTTTTTGTCCCAATTGATTCGAAAAGAAAACCTGCGCATATTCAAAAAAGAATTGCGCCAGGATCAATACCATGAAAAAGAGCGAAAACCGGAACAATTGCCGAAAAGCGGGATCGAGTTCATTCGACGTCGCATACGCCCGATCGATGATTTGATCAATACCGAACCGCGTAAAATAGGGAATGGAAAGATCGACGGCGGTTGAGAGCAGCAGAGCAATAATCGCGCTGATCAACCAGCTTTTATGTAGCCGGATATAGGGTAGCAATGAGCGAAAAACATGGCGATCACCCAGGGTTTCGCTGCGTAATTCATCGGGAGTCAGGGGCAATTCGGCGGACACGGCATTTCCTCCAATTTTTCTTCTAATAACTGTTTACGATACATCTCATGGTAAATGCCCCCCAAGGCCAACAACTCGGCATGTGTTCCCGATTCCACAATTTTACCATCATCGAAGGCAAAGATGCGATCGGCATATCGCAAGGCTTTCAGGCGATGTGAAATCATAATAATAGTGGTTTGCTGTAAATGATCCCGTAAGGACTGGATGATAGCGGATTCAGTTTCCGTATCAACGGCCGAAAGGCAATCATCAAAAATATAGAACCGGGCTTTTTTCAGCAAGGCGCGGGCGATAGTCAGACGTTGTTTCTGTCCCCCGGACAGAGCGATTCCGCGTTCCCCTACCGTCGTACGCAACTGCTCCGGCAAGATACGGATTTCATCGGCGATCCGCGCTAATTCCAGTACATCCATCTGCTCCATATCGGTCGTCTCCGGTTGACTGATCGCCACATTGTCGCCGATTGTTTTTGAAAACAAAAAAACATCCTGCGGAACATACGCTAAATACTCCCGAATATCAGCGCCACGAATCTCGTTGATATCTTCAGCATTCCAAAAAATCGTACCCCGCTCGACAGGATAAAATTTAGCTAACAATTTTACCAGCGTGGATTTCCCCGCGCCCACCCGTCCCACAAAAGCGATAAATTCTCCAGGACGGATCGTCAACGAAATGTCTTGTAAAACAAATCGCTCAGTTTCGGGATATTTAAACGACAAATTACGAATGGATAGCGCCGAATCAGACCGGAGGGGTTGAGCGACATGCGGATCTACCACTTTAGGCGTATAATCAGCGATTTCATTCAAGCGCTTTAAGGAAGCCCTGCCATTTTGAACCACATTAATCAGCCAGCCTAAAGCCATCATTGGCCAAATCAGTAACAGGATATAGGAATTAGCCATCACAAAATCGCCAAAAGTGATTATTTCACGCATCACCATTTTCCCTCCAAAATAAAACATCAATACTCCGGATAAAGCTCCCAGTAAATGAATAAGGGGAAATAAAAGTCCCCAAAGTTTAACCAATTGAATTTCTCCCTGGTAAACAATATGAGATTGTTGGGCAAAACGCCGCAAGAACTGCTGAATCCGATCGAAGACCTTAATCACCTGAATCCCATTCACCGATTCATCCACTACATTGGAAAGTTCAGCGGTTTGTTCCTGCAACCATTTATATTTGCTGATAATCAACCGCCCAAAAAGAAGCGAGAAAAGCGCAATCACCGGCAAAGGAGCCAGGGTACGCCAGGTTAAGCCCCAGCCGATTTTAAAAATCATCGCGGTTATTGTAAACCCGCTGATAATGATAATATCGACAATCATAATCAAACCGAAACCGATCATGCGCACAACCGATTCCATATCGGAACTGAAGCGGCTCATCAAATCGCCGCTACGCCAATGATCGAAAAAATCCTGATCAAAGCCAATAATCCTGGCGAAAAGATGATTAAGCGTATTTTTTTCAAATCGCCGCGCCGCGCCGATAATCAACCAGCGCCAACCGAATCGCCCCAAGGTTAATCCAAAAGCCAATACCATAATTTCAGCGATCATCAAGTGAATGATTCGGGGTTGAGTTAAATCTGTCTTTAATGTATCAATGATCTGGCCGACAATCCAGGGCGCGACAATTTGGACCATATCCACTGAAATTAGAAAGATAATACCTGCCAAATAGCTCCACTTGTTTTTCAGTATATAGCGGAAAAGAGAAATACGTATTTTACCTTCTAAGAGCTCAGATGACGGCGGTATATGGGATGGTTTATTCACACTGTTTTTTATCCGGTTCCGAATCCGAATTATCCAGATGCCGATTCATGGTTTCAATAAAACGGGTAAATTCCACTTTACCTTTTTGCAGAGCGATTGCGGGATTTTTTTTGATAAATTCCCGATAATCCAGTTCTTCCTGAATTTTGATAATTTTTGTTAAAACAAAACGTTGAAGAAGCACCCATTGAATCAATAAAAAGAAAATACCGCAAATTAACAGTATGACCATCAGATAGCGGACATTGTAACAGGCTTGCAGATACACAGTCCGTGAATCAAAAAAACGGGCAAAACAGCGAAAATTTTTATCCGAATCGCTCAGGACGGCATAGCCCATCACTGAGTCCCGGCTTAATATACAAGCTCCAAAGCCATCTTCATGCATAAAAAGTGTATCCTGGCATTGCTTTATGGATTCGCAAGCATCTTGAGACGATGTTTGCAGTTTAATTGTTAATTGAAGCTTATGTGACCAGAATGAAATCCTCCGGTGATCTAAAAAATGACCCATTAACAGAAATCCTCGGGGAGTTCCCGAATTATCGCTGGTAATAATCGGCTCAACAACCACCAGTAAAGGATCGGGTTGGCTGGGCAGCAGACAATAATTAGTATCCGGATTCAATCCACGTTGCTTCAAGCGCTCTAAATGGCAACTGAAAAAAGAATCAGCCTCCAAATCAAATTCCCGTGTGGGCATTTCAATATCGGCCGTTTTTCTGGCATAAATCGTTTTAAAATTTGTATCGACAATGGCAAAAAGATGGATTTCCAAATCAGCCAGCAAATTGTCGGTCAAATTGCTTTTACTGTAAGCCGAATTCAGATCCTGAACAAATTGATAAGTATCATCCCAGGCGGCCCAATCCTGAGTGATGATTGCTAAGGACTTACCTTCTTCATGATAGTTCTGCAAAACCCGCCGACAATTCAATTCAAGCAAACGCTTTTCCAATTCCAGTGAATTATTAATCAGCAAGTTCGCTGAAACAAAATAAATAACAATCAAAAACAAAAGCAATACCAACGATACAATCCCCAAAATTTTTGATTGAACTTTCATATTCACTCCTTTTTTTATTGACGCTTGAGAAAACCACAGACTCCGATCAACTGTCAGTTTACTTGCAGTCTGTTCTTATAAGCTAATCTAAAAAGAAAAAAAAATCAACAAAAAAACAAATGACTTGATTTTTATTGTTTTATTTAATATTTTAAAGCAAATCGTACGGCGAAACGTTTTTGACTAAAATTCATTGATGATCCATTATAAAAGGAGCTGACTATGCGGTATTTTTTCCGATTTATATGGCTGATTATCTTAACTTCAGCGTTTAATATCAATGCCGATATTCAAGAGGTTCGTAAGTTAATTGATCAGGGACACTTTCGTGAAGCCCATTTACAGATTGCCCAATTATTGCAGAATGAATCAGAATTATCTTATTCTCAAAAAAGTGAGCTTGAATTTGAAAAAGATCGGATGCGGAGGATCGCCCTGGATTTTCGGCTGCCCCCCGAAAAAGCGTTTAAACAAGCGCTGCAAATTGATCCCACAATTACTCCCCAGGATTTTGAGAAATGGGAAAAAGCCGGTAGTCTGGAATTCATGATAATTGACGGCGAGAAGAAATATTTCAACAATGCGGTTCAGAATCTATTCCGGGTGAACTCTGAAGCCAAAATGCGTAAACAGAAGTTAAAACCTGAATTGAATCTGATGGATGACACTCTGAGACCCAATCGGCAAGCCATCATCGCCGGATTTAGCCGTACTGGAAATCCCTTACAAGACCCTCAGCGCTTCGAAGTAGTTTATACACTAAGTATTAAACCCGGAGAAGTTCCGACTGGGGAAATTGCGCGCGCCTGGCTACCTTACCCTCAGGAAACGGATCGCCAAAAAGATATCTGTTTAGTCCAGAGTGATCCTAAACAAGTGATTATTGCCGATCAGCAGCGCTCCCCTCGTACTGTTTATATGGAAAAAGTATCGAAAGCAAATGAAGCAGTCACTTTTTCAGTGACATTTCAATACACATCGTTTGGCCAGTATCAAATCATTGATCCGAATAAAATCGATCCCACACGCATCGACGATTCAATCAAAGCGCAGTATTTATGCGAACGCGCGCCGCATATCCAATTCACCCCGAATATTTGCGCGCTTTCGTCTAAAATTATCGGCAAAGAATCCAATTTATATTTGAAAGCCAAAAAAATATTTCGCTGGATCAGCGATAACGTTATATGGGCTTCCGCGCGGGAATACAGTACTCACACCGATATTCCGGGCTACATACTCGCGCATGGTTGGGGTGATTGCGGCATGAAAGCCATGCTCTTCATTACCCTTTGCCGATATAATGGCATACCGGCCCGTTGGGAATCAGGATTTACCAGCGATGCGGTTTACCATGGGATGCACGATTGGGCCCAAATATACTTACCTCCCTATGGCTGGCTGCCAGTGGACCCGGATCAGGGGTATATGGCCGACGAAAAAACGGATGCAGAGAAATGGTTTAATTTTGGCAATATCGACAGCTATCGCTTGGTAATCAACCATGAATTCAGCGCCCCCCTTTATCCGGCAAAAATATTTTTCCGATCGGAAACCGTCGATTTTCAACGCGGCGAAGTTGAATCACGGGCCGGGAACCTCTATTTCGACCAATGGGACTGGGATTACTCGGTAAAACGCATTGAATTATCTGAACCTGGCAATTCAAAGTAAAGGGAAAAATGCTCACACGCCGTTTGGTTTATTTTTTAATAGGATTATGCCTGTCAATGGGCAGCAAAGCAAACACATTGATACTAGTCCCCGCATCCCCGGGGAGTCTGCCGTTATTGGCCGCTGACTCGCTGTTGCCTGAAACGCAGGTATCCGTATTCATCAATCATTCTCAGGCTCATGCCCGTTTCATCCATCAAGCTGATGTACTGATCCTGACCGGGCTTTCCGTCGGTAAACGCCTGTACGAACAGGGGGTTCCCATTCGTATACTGGCATCGCTGGTTTCGGGTTTAACCTGGTGGGTGGGAGTTGATATTACGATACAGCGCATCCAACAATTAAAAAATCAAACGATCTACGTCCCTTTCAGCGATTCACCTATCGAGGAAGTCGCGCGTTTTTTAATTGAAAAACAAGGGTTGGTATATGGGAAAGACGTAAAAGTCAAATATTCACCCTTACCCGCTACGGCAGAACTACTGAAACAAAAAAAGGCCCTCATTGCGGCGCTGCCCGAACCATTCATTTCACAACTGGCCGATATTCCCTATTTATATATTGGAAACTCATTTGATTCGCTTTGGAACAAAGCGACGGGCGCAACGCAGGGATACCCGCAGCTTTGTCTCTTCGCGCTGAGCCGTTGGACTGAGACTCACCCGGACGAAATCGCCGCATTGTTGAATATGGCCAATCAACAAATCCAATCAATACAACACGACACATTAGCAGGGCTTCGTATGCTTCAATCCAACAAATTCCCGATTCCTTTTCCCCATGCATCCGAAATCTTAGGCCGTGTTCAATTTCAACTGCTGACAGGACAAGCCTTAAAGACACACATTGAAACATATTACCAGACATTAGGGATACCTCTTGAAAAAGCATTTCAAGATTTTTTTTACATCCATCCGTAATAACTTTTTCGCTCTGACTATTTTTTTGGCTGTATGGACAGTGTCCTCTTTTTTCTTTGAGAAATATATCTTGCCCGCCCCATGGTCAGTCATGGCTAAAATCAATTCCTACTTAAATTCTGATTTTATGCTCCACCTTGCAGTTACCCTCTATCGCACCCTGGCGGGATTCATCATCGCCTTTATCGGGGGAGGCGTCTTAGGAATTATCGCATTTTTTTTCCGATTGAAGGATGTTACTGAAACCTTTATGTTAATGCTCCAAATATTACCGGGAACTATAGTCGGAATCATTTTTATGCTCATGTTCGGAATTGGGGATGCGGCTCCGATCGCGCTGATTGTCGCCATGGCATTACCATTAATGACAATCAACACAACCAACACCCTTCTTAAAAAAAATTCCGTAATGGAAAACGTAATTCTGGGATTTGGCGGAACGACACGCGACCTGATCCGCGATCTCTACATTCCCGCCTTGATACCCGCCCTGCGCAGCAATTTTACCTTGGGTATCGGACAAGCCTTCAAGGTCGTGGTACTGGGGGAATTTATCGCCTCGGAAAACGGCCTGGGTTATCTGTTGAATCTATCCAAAATTTATTTCGACATGAATGCCGTATTTTTCTATCTATCCGCGCTATTGGTATTGGCATTGATTATCCAGGTCATCGGTCAATTTTTATTTGTAATTTTTTTTGAAAAATACCTGCTTCCGGACCAACCATGATTCATATCGAACAGTTAAGCAAACGATACACACCTGATGGACCTGCGGTTATTGACCAGCTTTCATTTCATTTGAACCCCCGGGACAAGATGTGCCTTTTCGCCCCTTCCGGCGCCGGGAAAAGCACATTGTTACGGATACTGATGGAACTGGACCCGCGTTACCAAGGCCGTTATCAGGTTAACAGCCGGCGAAAAGGGATCGTATTTCAGGATGCAGGCTTATTTTCGTATATGACAGTCCGGGAAAACATCCTATATCCCTTTCGTCTGACCAAACAAAAGCCTTCCTCCGCGTCGCTGGAGGAAATGGAAGCATGGTTGAACCTGTTGGAGTTGCAGGCAAGCTTGGGCCTCTATCCATTTCAACTCTCCGGCGGAATGCGGCATAAAGTGGCAATTATTCGCGCGATGCTGCAACACCCCGATGTAGTTTTCTGGGATGAACCGTTCCGCTCCATCGATTTTAAAACCAAAGTACGGATTGGCCATTTTTTACAAGAACGCTATCAGAATTTAACCAGTATCCTGGTCACCCATACTCTTGAAGATATTTCGTTGTTCGCCAACCAGCTTTACTATTTCAGGGATAAACGGCTGAATCATTATACTGTTTTCAAGGTCGATCACAGTTTTCACTTAGATCAGCTCATCCAGATGATAGAAAGTGAGACATTCCAGGCAACTGACTCCTCTGATCCACGTGGCTGATCGGATTCAATCAGGTGGAATCTCTTCAATTTTTGATGCCAGGATCGATATTCGCGAGTAATACCCCTTGTCGCTTTTCGCAACCTTTTCCCGCATGGCGCTGGCGGCTTCCAGCATTTTTTGATCAAGAACACCTTCCTTTTCGAGTTTTTCTCGCCAACTCTCACTTTTACAGGTCTGATGATCAACATGACAAACCGGCTTCCGCAGCGCCTGCAAACTATCGATATAAGCGCTATCGATTCGTTTTTCCCCTGCAATTCCCCACACTCTGATCTTCTTATCTTTCAATGAGCCATCAAACACTCCCAGGATTTCGTCCGGCACAATCTTTATCACGGCGCCGGAATCACCTTTCAATTTTATTTTTTTTCCGTCCACACCGCAAACATGGATGACAATTCCCTCGACAACAACGGATTTTTCGACATAGTGCTCGATCCCAGCCACCAGGCTATCCAATGAAACCTTCAATACCGATTCTTTTGATTGAGCATAACAGGCGCTCGCTTGAAAAATAATCAAAGCAGACATAAACACCAGGATTTTTTTTGCGATTTTGTTCATTTTTTCTCCTTGATGAACTTTACATTGGATTGGCAGCAGACTTGGATGTGGCGGATCAATAAGCCGGCATTATCTGACAGTAGTGTTTTTTTTCCCTGTCAGAAAAAAAACAGAAGGCGCCACGGCAACCCAGATGATCACCAGAACCCAAACCCTTCCAGCAAGCAAATTATAGTCATGCAGTAAAACAGACCAATCGAGTTCCAAAACCAACCGCCCCAGACTGAATTCGAAAAGTATAGTCAACATCATCCAGAGTCCGCCGATACGAATAGTATCCTTCAATGATTCCGGGTTCCAGCGACGCATTAACCAATCTATATATATTCCAAAAAGGATAATGCCAATAGCTGTTGAAAGTTGATGGGCGCGCAACTCCCCAAGGGATTGCTGAAAAAAGATTTGACGAAAAACGCCATTAGCAATCGCAATAATGACAAGGGGTATCCATCCCAGGGCATATTTCCATTTCATTCCATTTTTCTCCTTTCACTAATTCCTACCGACGTCAAATAACAAGATTCCAAAAACCAGCTTGTTTCAATTGCCCCAGGTCATGCGTCCCATTGATATCAATACCCAGAATAAAAAAAGCGGGGCAGGCAAAATCAATTATCTCCACACGCATTTTGCCTACACATCTCTGATTAGCGACCATTAAATCGCAAAAATAGATGCCGCCGGGTAAATCGCTGAATCAAATGTTATTGAATACTCGCCGGCCGACAGACGGGTGTTGACCAGGGAGGCCATAATTTCACCCAGCAAATTGCATACAACCAAACGAGTGAAACAAGGCTTTCCCAAATAAAATTGAATTTCCGTCGTTAATGAAATCGGGTTGGGACGATTTTGGAAGAGATCGAATTTACAAAACTCAAACGGATATGAAAAATCAATACCAGTAGTAGCAATATTCCACAAATCAAGATTGTCCAAAACCATATTCAATGCCACCGTTTGAAAATATAGCGCCTCATCATCCTCGACCTCTCCGTGAAAATGGATTCCGCTGGAGCTTTGCTGAAAGATAGTAGAAAAAAGCGCGCGCGCCATCAGATAAGGCCCTCTCATGGATGGATGATTCTAATCGCTCAAACTCAAAATTGAAACGGCAAAATGGCAGTTTAAGTTCAAATACTCAATATACAATAATATACTTTATATCCCCTGTCAAGAAATAAATTAAATTCTATCTACAACAAGTATGGAAATACTATTCGCCTTCCGAATTTTTACCCGGAGCGTAACGCCCGGAAAGAACGCGCTACAAAGTTCCGTCGAAGAAAGCCACTACCATAATGCCATAATACCATAACGACTTCACTTCGTCTGGGCGGGGAAGTTGTTAGTGGATGATACCCCTTTTCCCCCACTGACAAATCAAAAATTTATGCCATGAAAAAAAAGGGAATTTTTTCCAAATCGTTTGTCTATGGCAACTATTTGGCGGCTTCCCGCCAGCGCCCCGGTTGCGGGTTAACTCCCTCTCTCCCGACATCTCAGGGGACGATCCGCAAGTTATCCCCCATCTATCCGCTACTTGCGCGCTTTCCCGAGTCTTACCGACGGCGGTTATATAGCGTTTTCCGGTCGATTCCCAGTTGTTCCGCCGTTCGCTGCCGGTTCCCGCTATGATAGCGCAGGCAATAATGGATATAGCGATCCTTTAGCTCCTCCAGAGACAATTCTTCGCGAAGCTGAAAGACAAATTCCACATCGCCGCTCTCCAGCAGAGACTCGATCTCATTCCCGCCGATAAGCTCTTTATCCGTCATGGTCATGGCCACCTTAATCACTTTCTCCAGTTCCCGGATATTGCCCGGCCAGGAATGGTTCTCCAACAGCCGCCGCGCCTTGGCGCTCAATCGGATACCTGTCGTCGGCCGATATAACCGGGAAAAATGGTCCACCAGTTTCAAAATCAGTCGGGGACGTTCCCGCAGAGATGGCAAATGAAAATGAATCTCATTGAGCCGGTGAAACAAATCGGCGCGGAATCCGCGCGATCTGGACTCGACTTCGGTGGAAAAGCGATTGGTGGCGCAAATCAATCGCACCTTGATTGGCAGGCTTTCACTGCCCCCGACCCGGCGGATTTTCCGCTCCTGGATCGCCCTCAAAAGCTTCGACTGAAGGTCGACGCTCAATTCGGCAATCTCGTCGAGAAATAAGGTCCCGCCATGGGCCTGCTCGAAATAGCCCCGATGACCGCTTTTCGACGCTCCGGTGAAACTGCCGGCATCATAACCGAACAGTTCCGACTCGATCAAACCTGGCGCGATCGCCGCGCAATTGACCGCGACGAACGGCCGCCGCTGTTCCGCGATTAAATTATGGATCGATTGCGCCAGTACTTCTTTGCCCGTTCCCGTCTCCCCCGTGATCAAAATATTCAAGTCCGAATCCGCCGCGCGACGAATTCGCGCCACCATCCGCGAATCCAATCCATGGAGATCGTACAAGGTATAACGCGTCCCCGGCTGGGGGCGGCTATTCATCATCCGCCGCAAAAACAGCTCGTCGTACAATCGCAAAACATACCCCCGGTTTCGATCCTCCTCGCTTGACAATTGCATAGCGTGAGCCACCACATCAATCTCGCCATCCGCGCGCCGCATCCGAACCGCCTGAAGCGTCTGCTGATGCGACAACAGCCAATCCAAATCCGGTTCCAGGCTCATAACCTCACTCGCGGAGCGTCCTACGGAAGCCGAGCGATCCACTCCCAGCATCTCCGAAGCCTCGCGATTCATGTTGACAATACGCCGATCCCGATCAAAAAACAACAACCCTTCCGGATCCTTGTCGATAATCTCCCGATTGACCTTCAGCCGAGTCGCCATCACGCGATTGAGTTCCTCAAGCTCGCTCAGCCGTTGCTCCATCTCTCGCTCGCGCGCCGTCGACGGTCGCCCCGCGGAGGACGGATCCGGTTCTAACACCCGCTCCGGCTCAGCGCCCCGCCCTCCCATGGTCGCCGCCCATAATGCTATCAAACATTCCGCAAGCGAATCCATATCCCACGGTTCCGCATTCGCGGCGGATAGCCAGATACCCACGCATCCCGCCGTCGCGCCCAGCTCGTCGGCAAGCGGGATACCCAACGTCCGATACGCCGACACTTCACTCCCCCACGCGCCCGGCTTTACCGTAATTTCTCGAGGGACATGGTCTTGCAAGGCCGCAACCACACCATTGGCGGCAACCGCTTCCGCCGTTAATCCTTCAATCGACGCAAATAACCGCTCCGGATCCGCAATCACCTCCACCACGCGCCCCTCGCTATCGGTCAACACCCACCCGCCGTCTGATAGTTCGCTGGCCAAACACCGCGATTGAACCAACCGCCGCAACCGGTCGCCAAATGCGCGCAACTCCTTTTCTATTTCCATCAGCTCTCCTTGCAGGTTATGGTTATGCAGACTTCCATACCGACTTCATGCGTCCGTTTCGCCGCCCACGATACCAAACCTCATTGGCATCAATCACCGATTTCCACAATTCATCAAACGGTATGCGCATACTCGCC
>CAZWDO010000028.1:381-40827 GCA_964632485.1 uncultured bacterium | reverse complement strand
GCCGAAACCGGACAACACTCGAACCGTGGTTTTCAACGAAGACGAGTTTAATCTTTTGTTGGAAAATTGCACTGGCAACAGAGCCCATCTCAAGCCGATTCTCATTATCGCGGCGTTGACCGGGATGCGTAAAGGTGAGCTGTTGAATCTTCGGTATGACCGGATAGATTTTGATCGCAAGGTTGTACATTTAGCCGAGACAAAGAGTGGTGAGCCTCAGGATGTCCATTTGTGCGATGCCGCGCTTGAGGAATTGGCGCGAATGAAGGCGAAGGCCCGGGATAAAAAAGGCTATGTCTTTCTATACAAAGGAAAGCCGATCAAGGATATCAAGACATCATTCGGTAAGTTGCTCAAAGCATGTGGCCTGGAAGATAAAGGGTATCGTTTCCACGACACCCGCAGCTTTTTCTGCACGGAATTGATCAAGCACGGGGCGAATGTCGAAGCGGTTCGTAATCTGGCTCGCCATAAAGACGTCAATACAACCATACGCTACGTCCGTATGACCGAATCTGATCTCAACAATGCGGTCAATGCGATGAATAATGTTTTTAAGGCAAATCGATAGAATCTATTGCTAATGAGTGTCATAGTGGGTCAAATTCCTCCTATGACAATTTTTAATCGATTATTTAAATTTGTATTTAGCAAATTTAAATTCCATTCACAATTCTGGTCACCATTTGGTCACCAACTACATTGGAACCGTTGTAATAATTGGTTATGGGAAAATGGTCTTAACTCATTTAAATTCAAAGAGAAAGCCTGTTTTACCATGAGTTTACGATAACTGATAAAACATGCCAAAACGCCCTCTTTTTGAGGGCAGTTTTTAAGTCGTAAGTCTATGTCTTTCATTGGGATGCTCCCACCGAGAATCGACCTCAGAACCCACTGATTAAGGGTCAGTTGCTCTGCCAATTGAGCTATGGGAGCATTCTTTAACATAATATATCAATAAAACTAAAAAAAGTCAAGCGCTTTTTTGGGTTTTTATCATTTTGTTTGTCCGTTGGATGGATCGCTAATGAGCATGGTGATTAGTGGATGTTGTTAACGCCACTCTGATTCTTCTCTCACAAACGATCAATTTCTTTACAGCGACAACGAGTTACTATTTCTGATACCAGGTCTCATTCATTGCGCTCGCCAGATCGTAGCAGCAGTGGAAATCGTCGGCCGATCACGGTCAAATTCCCCTGCCCATTGCTTAAATCAATGGTGAATTCCTGGGTGAATGAACTGTCCCGATATGTTTCGCCTCGTTGGAAACTGACATGAATCTGCGCTATCCCGGAAATAACGCCCGAAATTTTGTCTGAAACCTGGGTTTGCCGTTCATGGGGGCTTTTAATATCTACCAGCGTCATATAAAGCATATAATCAACAATTTTGTGAGATTGCGCGTTGCGAATCGTATCGATACCCTGACGTGAATATGACCCATTGATGGTGATCGTGTCCGTCACGCAGCCGGTAATTGTCCAATCGGCGATGATATTTGTCAATTGGGTACTGATTCGCCGGTTTCTCAGAGTCCCCTGGCCGTTTAAAATCTTGTACCGAATTTTAGCCGCTGTGTCACAAACGCTTTCCACACAATTAATTCTAAATTTTTGAGCCTGGTTGTTTTGATTTAGATATTGGACGGTTTGTGTTCGCTCTATATGAGCATAGCAATCATCATTTGAACTATTTGCCGTTCGATCAATGCGGATGATCCATTGACTATTTGTTGAATCGTATTGAATCTGCCGGGTTGTATCCATCATTTCAATTTGGCGGGTTTTTTTTTCATCTTCAATCAAATAAGTAAAAATCTGTCCAATCTGCTCCAATGCGCCACCATTGTTTTCCCCTATTGAGGCGGCAATGACGTCCACCGCATCTTCTACGGCTTGATTTGACAGGGTGGTGTTGTTTTCTTCCTTACTACAGAAGAGGATAACCAATGTAATCAGAATTACGGATATCAAAGAAATCCTTTTAATGTGTACCATAAAGCATCCTTTCGTATGCAGCGATTTTATCCATTGATTCCATTTTTTGCAACAATGATAATGGTTTTACTTGTGTGTTCCTCATTGAACACTACCCAGTACCGGTGAAAATTGAGATTGTCCAAATTTGCATGGAATGGTAGTGAAGTCAATAGGCTTGCTTCCATTTTAATGAGTGGCTGAATTGTTTAAAATTTCAGTTATGACTTGTTTGATTTTTACGGCAGTGATGCGCTTTAACGCTGAACATTCTGAACAAAGGTATTCAAATCCCAAAAATACGCACGGAGCGTGGGAGCATTCGACCGGGATTACTGTTTCGTGAGGGTTGGGCCAAAACCACTGGGTTGAACTTACCGGACCCGGTAAAGTGAGGGTTTTCTTTTCCCTGAAAGCGGCCAGATAGAGGGGGCCGGTGTTCCCGCAGACTACTAAATCGCTCAGCCCAATCACTTGGTCCAGGGTATAGAGGTTAGTTTTTCCTCGTAAATCATAAACCCTATCGTTATTAGCGTCGATTTTTGGTCCCTCGCCTTTGCTGCCGGTGAACACAAACGCACAATTTTTTAGTTCCGGCCCACTTGTCAAGAGCTCGCCATAGAAGGGCCAGGCCTTGGCTTCATTACCGGCTCCGGGATGAAGAAGGATCAATTTCCGGCCATTTTCCCGCGCTTCCTTTAACTGTTCGATGATCTCATGCTGAACCGCATCCTGCGGGTATTCCAAGTAGGGCGCGCCGACAATTTCTGGTATTTCCAATTCTTTAAATAATTTTAAATATTGGTAAAATTCCCATTCACCCTGATGATGGCTGACTGTCCGATGATACCCCCAGTGCCGATGTTGATCGTAGGTACTGAATCCCACCCGACGACTCAATGGATAGGTCATCGCCAGCAGCGCTGACAAACGAATCCATTGTCCGGTGTCAATAACGAGATCATAACCCGGATTTCCCCATTTTGTCCATCGCTGAAACCATTGACCGGGCCTGAAGCAAAGTAGCCGGTCAATCGCGGAATGATAGCGATACACTGATTGGTTCTCGGGCGCGCAGACCAGATCGATTTTTAAAGAGGGATGATAGTGTTTGAGACTTTTTAAAATCGGCAGGATTAATAAGCTGTCCCCCAGAACGGATATGTTAATAATGAGCAATCGCTCAATCCGCCGTGGTATTCTCCCTTGATGTTTCAGGCTGCCCCAGACCAATAGCGGCAACGGCCCTAACCATCGATCCAGGCGTTTTAGTTTTTGATTTCCATGTAGATTCATGCTCGAACTGCTTCAATATACAGGTTTTCAACACGTTTTAATTCAAAATTGCCAATGCCCGGGATTTTTGAATTTGCCCAGGTTTCCCGATGAACATCGATAAAATTTAATTGACAAAGGATATCTTCAAGCTTAGCGGCGTTGTAAATAAAATGATGGCCGGCAACATAAAAAATATGATTGAGCAGTTCAGCGTTATCGGTTACAGTTGAAAAATCTGAGTATTGACGTTTTAATTCATTTAATTGTTCGGAATTATTTTCAAGATAGGCCTTGACGAACCAATCCAGATCGGGAACGACCAGACGCAGAATGCCTCCGGGTTTAAGCGAACGCGAGCATTCTTTTAAAATTCGTCGACCCTGTTGAAGGGTAAAATGCTCCAGAAAATGGGATGCGTAAATATAATCAAATATTGCATCCTGATACGGCAAGCCGCGAGTGATATCATGGTTTTTCACGGAGTTGACAAAACGTATCTGATCGGGCCAATTGGGGTTTTTATAGAGGCGCAAGGGGCGTAATACTCTTTTAATGTAATAAAACAGCATCCATTGGATGTGATGCGGCATATAATCCAGATTTTCCCAGCCATCGATAATTTGAAAGAATCCACTACCCAGATTAAGTCCTTGAGGGGGCATCTATTATCTCCATCATTTTGATAATTTTATTCCATACAGAATCAATTCGAATATCGGTGAGACAGCTTTCCTCCACGCAACGTGTTGTTTCACAAAGTGAACATATTTTCCCGGCAGCCATGATCCCCCAATGGAGCGGGCCCCGGGCATGCCAGAGCAGTGGACTGTCCCGGCGACTGTAGATTGTGATACTGGGAACAGCGAAAGCCGCCGCTAAATGAAGGACCAGGGAAGAGGAGGTCAGCGCTATGCGGGCATGCCGGACCAGAGCGGCCAATTGATCGAGATCAGTGGCGTCACGCAAATCGAGTATCCGTTCTCGGGGAGGAATTAAAATTTCTCCGCTTTCCCGTTTCAGTCCCACTATTATTAAATACCACGGGAAAGCCTCTTGAAACCGTTCAAGCAATGGCATCACTAAGTGTTCAGGAAACCGGTTGACATGCCCGGGTCCCCCTCCGCCTAATTGCAATACTAAATAGGGTTTATCCACTTGGGATTCCACATAGTGTTGAGCTTGAAATTTTATGTTAAAACGATAGAACGGATGGGGATCGAAATCAGTAGCGATTGTCTCTCCCCAGAATGCAGTTAATAATTTCAATTTATTTGTGGGCTGATAATTTTTTATATAATCCGGCCGGTAGGAGAACTGAGCGGGATGAGTCAGCAGAAAACCGGCGCCGCTGAATGTGAATCCGGCTCGATAGGGAATTCCGGCCATCCAGGCCGCTATGATGTGGCGAAAATCACTGCGCGTGTCAATAAAATGACTCAATCGATGCTCAGCCAGCGCGCGGTACAGCTTAAATATGCCCGCTATCTGTTGTTGCCGGGGACGGGTTTTATCTAACCAGGGCAATTCAATCTCCACGACCTGGGCGCTTTCCTCCCATTGATTAAAAATTTTCCGGTTATAAGCCGTTGCCAATAGTATGATCTCCATCTCTGGTAGTTTTTTTTGGATTTGTCGAATGATGGGCGTTACCAGCAATGCATCGCCTAAATGATCAGCGACCAGCAATCCCAAACGGCCATGTGTGTTGGCGTACCGGTTGTGTTGATGGCTGAACCGATTGCCGATCATATCCAAAGCAAACCAGATTGCGCGGAGTATAGGGCTTTTATAACAGTACCGACGATTTTTGTAATTTGCTTGAAATGGGTGGCGCATGCTACGAAATATAACGTTTATCCTTATTTTGTCAATAAAAAATTACGCTTTTCTATTGACTTTTAAAGAAAAAATTGATATTTTTAGCGTATGATAAAACGATTGCTGTTATTGAGCGATATCCACGGACACCTTGATAATCTCCAGCGGGTCTTGCTGAAGGAAGTTTCTATCGATACGATTCTGGTCGCCGGGGATATTACACATTTCGGACCCGGGGAGGTAATCCGGGAGTTTGACAATATCTGCGCTGAACTGGCTGGCGACGCTTGCGTATATTTTGTTTTAGGAAATTGCGATCCATTTTCAGAAATAGAACCCTTGTTGCCTTCCCTGCGGGGACAGTTTCTCCATTCCCGGTTCATCAGCCGGGACGGATTGAGTTTAGCCGGAATCAGCGGGGGACTTTTGTCAATTTTTCATACGGTTAACGAAAAAGGAGAACTGATTTTTCAAAATGAAGTGGAAAAAATTGAAGATCAATTAAATTCTCTGCCACCGGCATTCACAATTTTAGTTACGCACCAACCGGGGCAGGGCTCTTTGGACCGCGTGATGCTAAATCATGTCGGTTCTCCGGCGATTCGTCGACTTCAACCTCGATTCCGCCTTCATGTCTGCGGCCATATTCATGAAGCGCTCGGTACGGTTCAAACGGCTGATACGTATGTTGTTAATCCCGGACCTTTAAAAAAAGGATATTATGCTTTGGGATATATCGACAACTCACAATTGACTCATGTGGAATTGAAAAAAATCTAGATAAAAAGGAGATTAAAATGGCAAGAATTAAAACAGCTTTAGAAATTGCTCTGGAACGGGCTTCAACCATCCAGGTGGACCCTGCAAAAATCGCCCTGATGGAATTGGAAAAGAAGGCTGGTATTATCGCTCATGAATTGCTGGAAAACCCGGCGTCTAAACTGGATAACCTGTTGACCGATATTGGTAAAGAGCACCGAAGTGAATTGATCAATATGATGCAGAATTTGTTGCTTCGCCATATTTCTTTGGTTCCAGTCGTTAATGAGATGTTAATGGATAATGTTTTCAGCGCTTTACGCAGGATTAAAGAGAAGCCGGGGAAAGTGGATCCTATTTACCAAAGTATCCTTCAACATTTAACTTCTTATGGCGACCAATTGAAACGCTATTATGAAAACCTGAAAAACCAGTTTTCTGATCAAATGGATCAGATGAGCGCTCAAATGAGCCAGCAAATGGGAATGCCAGTCGATATTGACCCGGCTCAGCATCCGGAATTTCAAAAGGTATGGGGTCAGATCAAGGGCCAAATTGACGGCCAATTCGGCGCACATCTGGAAAATCTTGTCGAAAATCTTCGCTCCCTGAAGAATCTTTACTGATGAAAAAATGGTTCAAGCGGTTGTTTACCGCCACGCGTTCTTGCCCCCAATGCGGGCAATTGTTGCGTTTCCCCATTAATAAGGGCAATCTTCGGATTTCCTGTCCTGCCTGTCAATCCTCTTTTATGCTGCAGATACAGCGTGTTCCAAATATGGCGTGGAACCGTAACCATTCCTGGCGCGAAAATTTGAAGAATTTTGTGGATCAATTCCGGCAATTGCGCCGTCAATCGTCCCGTCAATTCTGGACGCTTGCCGTTAGCCTAACGGTTTTGAGCTATTTTGTTTTTGATTTTCTGATCGGTTTGTTGGTCTGATATGTTTCGCGCTATTATCGGGTTTATATTTTTCTACCTGGCTTTTTCGGCTTTTCTCAGCGGCAATCTGTTTCTCTTTCTTTTTTTAATGTTTATCTCCCTGTCCTTTTTTTTCGGCAGGGATCGTTCTTATAGTCATCAGCAGAATCCATTTTCCAGGTTTTTCAGCGGGGATGCTGAGATCATTCCCTCAGATACTTATGTCAGAGGGTTTGAAGCGTTGGTGGGCCGTTATGGGTCCCATCCCCAACATGTTTTTTTGATTTTAACGGCATCCAATGCCTATACGCTGGCGAAAGTGGATGGCCAGGTGACTGAAAACGAAATGATTTCGTTACGGCAATCGATGATCCGCCATTTTGGACCCTCTGTCAACCATGCTTTGATTCGGGATAGTATCGAATTTACCCGCAATTTTTTAACATCTGCCGGCCGGGATATCGATTATCAATCTTTTGCTGGCTATAATGCCTATTTTTTTGATCACCTGATTATGCGCCAATCCACTCCGCGCGATCGTCAGCTTTATCTGATTCTTTATTTCCAGATTCTTTATGAAATTGCCTACGATACCGGAATGAATCATCCAGAGCAGTTTTCATTGTTGCAATGGCTGGAAACCTATTTCAATTTACCGCCATCCATTATTAATTATATCAAGCAGATTGCCTATTATAGCCGGGCGCAGGAAAACAGCGGCGGATACCAATATTCCCAAACTTCCACCCAATCGCGTCAAAATGAGTTGGAGGCGGCCTGGAACCTTTTCGGTCTTAAACCCAACGCCACGACCGAGGAAATCAAAAAATCCTACCGCCGGTTGGCCAAAGAATACCATCCGGATCGTTATGCGACTATGCCGGAAGAACTCCGGAATAAAGCTAAAGAAAAGTTTCAACAGATTAGCAGCGCTTATGAATTGCTGATGAAATATAAAACCGCTTAAATTATGGATTAATATTATGATTCAAATTGAACATATCGAAGCGCCCGTCTGGTTATCAAAAAAGGTTCGCCCAGGCGATACCCTTCTGTCAATCAATAAACTGATAATTGATGACCAGTTTGATGTGGACTATTCGTCCCTTGAAGGTCCCTGGCATCTGGAAATATCCAAACAGGAGGGTCAAATCCTCAGCCTGGATGTCGATCAGTCGGAAGAATTGGTGATCGAGGTGGCTGATCCCCCTTTGCGTCAATGCGCCAATCAGTGCATTTTTTGTTTCATCGATCAATTACCTGAGGGTTTGCGCTCGACGCTTTATATTAAGGATGAAGATTACCGCCATTCTTTTTTGTATGGCAATTTTATTACGGGTACCACCTTGACCGAACGGGATATCGAAAAAATTAAACGAATCCGCCTATCTCCTCTTTATCTGTCGGTGCACACGACGGAACCGGATTTGCGCCGCTCGATGCTGGGCCACAAAAATGCCGGCTCAATTCTCGAATTGATCCGGAGGCTGACCCAAGCCGGTATCACATTGCATACTCAAATCGTGCTGTGCCCGGGGATCAATGACGGAGACCATCTGCAACGCGCAATTAATGACTTGCTTCCGTTTTATCCGGGAGTTGCCACCGTCGGGATAGTCCCGCTGGGGATGACGGCTCATCGCAGTGGATTGCCTGTATTGCAACCCGTAACTCGATCTGACGCCGCTGATTGTCTGCAAATCGCGAGCGACTGGCAAAAAACTTGTCTCCAGCGTTTCGGCTCCCGTTTTGTCTTCGCGGCGGACGAGTTTTACCTGCTGGCCGGGGAACCGATCCCCGCTTTCAGCGAATATGAACAATTTGAGCAGATTGAAAACGGTATCGGGATGCTGGCTTACCTCGATTTCTATCGCTTAAAATTGTTGAAGTATTTAGCAAAACACCCCTTAATTCAACCCCTTTCGATCGGTTTTATCACCGGAATCTCCGCCGTCGCCTGGCTGGATGAATTTTGGGTCCAACCGCTAAACCGCTTTCCCCTTATCTCTGTCAGCCTCTTCCCAGTCGAAAATCGCTTGTTGGGTCCCGATGTTACGGTGTCCGGTTTGCTTGACGGGGCGTCAATTGTCCATGCGCTGGCAAATAGACCATTGCCGGATCTGTTGTTTTTGCCCGATAATTGTCTGAATTCTGGCCAATTACTGCTCGATGATTTTTCCCTTGAGATGCTTGAAAAGAGATTAAACTGCCCGGTTTTTATTTTGGACTCCGAATTAAAGTCATTATTGCGATTAATTAAAAAAAATTGTTAATTAAAGCTTGACATTCCTGTTTAATTTTATTAAGATTAACTTGAGTTGTTCAAAGGCAAGCTGCTGTTTATTGCGCCGCCGGTAGTACTGAACAAAATTTTGACCTGTATTTGCTTAACTCATGCGCAGGTTGAGTTTTCCGAGTTTGTTGTCCGATGCGGAATGCTTTGCGTAAACCAGGGACCTGTTAACATATAGCCGGGAGCGTTGGATGGATTTAAAAATTAAGGATTTGGCTGGATTATTGAGAGTTTCGGAATCAGAGATTATAAGCTGGATTGAAGATAGAAAATTACCAGCCTACAAAATTCATGATCAGTATCGGTTTAACCGGCGAGAGATACGGGAATGGATTGAGCGAAACAAGATACCCATTTCCAACCATGTCTATGAATTGTTCGATAATCGGGCGCCTGTTTATATCCATGATTTAGTAAAGCGTGGCGGTATATATTATGACATTGAGGGTATTTCGATGATCGAAGTGATTAAACAGTGCGCGATTCGGATCGATTTACCATCAGATATGAACCGGGACCTGGTGCTTTATTCCTTAATTGACCGGGAGGAGATGATGCCAACCTCCATTGGGAGTGGTATCGCCATTCCTCACCCGCGCAATCCAATCATTGCTGATATTGAAAATGAGAGTATCTCCATTAATTTTTTAAAGAATTTTTTAGAATATGAAACTTTCGATAAAGAACCCATCCATACGGTCTTTATCGTACTGAGCGCCAATTCGCGCCGTCATTTGGAAATTTTAGCCAAATTGAGCTTTTTGTGTAAACAGGATGATTTTTTCAAGATGCTGAAAGAACGCAATTCAACCGAAGAAATTATGAGGTTTATTCAACATTTTGAGGAACACTTATAAGCTGATATTCCGATAATTAGTATATCAATTGGTTTGATTCCGAAAAGATAGGCCAGCGTTAAAATTTCGACTCTATAAAAATCGTTCAAAGCGATCCTGGGAGGCTTTGCATATTGGGCAGATTTTAGGGGGAGTTTCCCGCGCGCATAAGTAGCCGCATACCCGACATCGCCATACTGGAAAGGGTAGGGTAATGCTGTCTACGCTGAGGGCTTCAAGCCGCGGTTTTTCTTCTGTTTGAGGCTGTTTGCCGGTTAAAGCATTCTGATTTCGGCGTTCAGGAATCGAGTGTGGCTCTTTTTTTCCTTCGGCGATTTCCCGGCTGACGTACAAGGCGCAATAGCATGCGTCAAAATCATTCAAATCCGCATCCCGATAATCACAGGGACATATAATGTCGCGATCATCTTCCCGCTTACCCTGGGCTAAGCGGCAAGGACAGGCCCAGTAACCGTACCGGGCCTGATTGATCAATAATGATTGGACTAAATCCCGGCTAAACTCCTCATCGGGATTTAAATAGTAACCGGCGGATTCCGCTTCCCGTTTCAATCGGCGCCAGAGCGCATCGATCTGCTCACGGGAAATTGGAGCATTGCTCATAGTCCCAGTATTTTCCGAATATGAGCTTCATCATAACCGACGATACATTCCCGCTCGTTTATCACCAGAGTCGGATAAGAACATGCCGGATTCCAGCGCTTTATCTCATCCAGCCGTTCCTGTTTCTCTTCAGCGCTCAGCAAATCCATATCCGCATATTCAAATTCCACCTCAAGCGACTTTAATAAATTTTTGGTTTTCTTGCACCAGATACAGGTGCTAAGCGTAAAAATTTTAATACTTCCCAGGTTTTTCCCAGGTTCTTTTATAAAGGACATTGGTTTTCCTGACTGTTAGACGGGATCCGTTTCCCCGGTTTCCAGATTAAACGTAAATGTATAAGTCTGTCCTCCGTCTTTGACCGTCATTGTCACTATCGCCGTACCGTTGAAAGTGAGCAGTATATAATTGCCGTCTCCATCCTGCATTTTGACCGTACCGCTGGTTGGGTATCCACTGGGTTCTTCGCTCTCAGAAGCAATGGAGAGAGGCATTACCAAATTCGCAATGGTTATGCTTAATTCATACGTTTTATTTTGATAATTGGTTTTTTCATGGCCACTACCGTTAAGAGAGATGGTCGAACTATCTAAAATTGAACGTTCGAATTGAATGGTATAATTTCCGTCACCCTCATCTTTTATGCGTCCCAATTCCGGGTCCAGGATAGATGAATAAAAATCGTAAACAACCACTGCTTTAGCGACCGGCGTATTATCCAACCCCGAAGTATCGTCCAGAATAATCACTTGATTGAAGGAATCGTACAGGGTCAGCTCAAATTCGCTGTCCATAGTATCGGTAGCGGTTTTATACACCATATCGATGTTCAGTTTTTGAGCAACGGCGATATGGATTTGGACGTATTCCGAGTCGTTGACGATCGTGATGGTAGTGTCAACCAGGGTCTGAGGCGCCTTTGCGAGATAAGAATAAGCCTGGCGTTCAGTGGCAGACATGGCGCGTCCGGTGGGGAGCGTCATGCCGCCCATCATCCGCGTAACAGTCATCATACTGCGATTGATGGAACCCATATAAATTTCCATAATTTCCTGCGAGTTTTCAACCGAAATCTTCTCGACCTGGGTCTTGTCCGAATCATCATCCTTGCTGCAATTGAAAAAGGATAGCGTAAGTAAAAGACTTACCATTAGAATTAATAGTTTTTTCATCGTAATACTCCTTCTTTGGGGTTTAATATTTATATTATAACTAAAAATAAGCATCTTGTCAATAAAAAAAGGAACTAAAAAAAAAGGAAATGGTTAAAATTTTGAGGTATATTGAATAAAGGGCAGTAGATTTGCTTAACTTGAGATTATTTGAAAGGAACGAAAATGATCGAAAAGGGTATTGTCGGGAAAATTTTTGATGATGGACGTTGCGAGGTGCTCATAGATGGCGCTGCTTGCGGCAATTGCCATGAAAAAGGCGGGTGCGGGATGAATCATCATAAGATTAAACTGATTGTTCTTAATGATCTCCATGCTCAAATCGGCGATAAAGTAACGGTCTCGCTATCGGAAGGCCGGCGCATGGCATTGGCGTTTTTGTTTTTTTTAGTCCCCGTTTTGTTTTTGGTTTTGGGATATACTCTCGGTAACTCGCTGGCTGAACGCTTGAATAACGGCTGGTGGACGGCTGTGACGATTGTGTTGTCATTATCAGTTTCATTTTTATTGATATGGCTGATCTCACGGTTTTTGCAGAAAAAAGCGGATTATATCCCCCGAATCATTGCCGTTAACGGGCCTGGGGGGATTGGCTGCGAGCTTCCCTGAGTTCATCGAGATATTTTTTTATTTTGTTTTCAAGCCCTCTTTCACTCGGGATATAATACTGGTGGTCGGCGATTGCTTCAGGTAAATGCTGCTGATTAACGATAGCGCCTTCGTGGTCATGCGCGTATTGATAATTTTTACCGTAGCCTAAGGATTTCATCAATCCCGTGGGCGCATTGCGGATGATTTTGGGTACTGGTAAATGGCCGAATTTTTTTATATCATCATTGATCAGGTGTTCGGCTTTATAGAGCGCGTTGCTTTTGGGCGCGCAAGCTAAGTAAGCGGCGCACTGCAAGAGAGCCAGATACCCTTCCGGGGGGCCGATGATTTCAAAGGCGTGAAA
This sequence comes from uncultured bacterium, assembly GCA_964632485.1. Taxonomy (GTDB): domain Bacteria; phylum JAGOEH01; class JAGOEH01; order JAGOEH01; family JAGOEH01; genus CAZWDO01. Next base: position 28,188 of record CAZWDO010000028.1, on the reverse strand, counting down.
GGCGTCCAGCGCTCTGGAAAGCGCCTGCGGATCCGCCAAACCCACATCTTCTGAAGCAAAGCGGATCATACGGCGCAGGATATAACGGGGATTTTCGCCCGCTTTAACCATGCGCATCGTCCAGTAGAGCGCGGCATCTACGTCCGAATCGCGTAAGCTTTTATGCAATGCCGAAATTAAATTGAAATGTTCTTCGCCCTGTTTGTCATAATATAAAATTCCCTGTTCAATGACAGCTTCCAGTAAGGAGCGATTGATCTGCGGCCTCTCCCCGGCCATAATCGCGCAGGTCTCTAACAGATTAAAGGCTACTCGCGCATCACCATAGGAAAGCCGCGCTATTTCCGCTTTCACCTCCTCCTCAGGAATCAGTTCCTGATTTCCAAGTCCGCGTTCCCGATCCGTTAGCGCCCGGTTGATTAACGCCTCTATATCTTTATCTTTCAGCTTTTCCAGGGTGAATACCTTTAATCGTGAAAGCAGGGCGGAATTGACATAAAAAGAGGGGTTTTCGGTCGTGGCGCCGATAAATATTACGGTTCCATGCTCGATATGGGGAAGGAAGGCATCCTGCTGGGATTTGTTGAAATGGTGGATTTCGTCCACAAAAATAATTGTGCGTCTGTGTTCAAAGCGCCATCGTTCTTCAGCCTGCCGTATCAGTTGCCGGAGTTCGGTAATGCTGGAAGCGACGGCTGAAAATGGTTGGAAAAAAGCCCGTGTGTGCTCAGCAACGATCTGCGCGATAGTGGTTTTACCGCTGCCCGGCGGGCCCCACATTAAAAAAGAAATGAGTTGATCTTTTTCAATTAAAACCCGTAGAACTCCCCCCGGACCACAGAGTTTTTCCTGGCCGACCAGATCGTCAAATACTCGGGGACGCATTCTGTCCGCCAAGGGAGAAGGTTGTGGAGGAGCTGGAAATAACTCTTCATGGGAATGGTTTTTTTTTATCATTGATGTTTGAGTATCCGATCCGCTTGAATTTTTACCTTTTCAAATCCGAACCCCTTCATGATTCCGCTACCAGACGGTAAGGGTTCGGGTAACCACATCTTCGGCCAGTTTTTTTAAACATTCCTGTTGAGCGCTCTCCTCGCTTTCGCTGGTGTGATCGTAATTACTGTTTTGCGCTAAATTTCCCGAATTCCAGAGGAGATTGTTTTCTTTAACGTTTTTGCAATTGACCTGAAGGGTGATCATCACTTGATATTGTTGAACGCTCTGCTGTGGGTCGAAGCTGTAGGGTTTATTATCATAGCCGGATAATATAGTTTCCAGAATCAGATCCGCCTGATCCGCTTCGTTGACAACTTTCAACCGGCCATTATCAACGAATGCTTTTACCAGATCATTGGTGAGTTGTTCATTGAGACCGAATTGGGAGGTTCGGTTGACCACCTGGGGAATATATAATGTTTTCAAATTTGGGGGTAAACTATCTGATGTGCTGTAGTACCAGCAGTAACTGAACAATAACGGAAGCAGGAAGAACCCGCGGATCATATTTTTAAAGGGGGAAATCATGGGACTGTGTCCTTTGTTTATAAACTTTTGGATTGAGTGACAGTTTGATAACGGTGAATGAATCCCCGGGTGATTTCATCCATGGATTGAGGAGCGTTTACAAACAACCGGCGCCATACCGCGCGGCTTTCCATACATAAATAGATAAAAAGAGTGGGTTCCACCGCGCGTAATTCCCGGATCATGCGGCGGTAAATCTTTTCACGCAGCGGCCGGGCCAACCGCTCCTTGCCGTCTTTTCCCTGAATATATTCGCCCGCGGTCAGGGATTGGGGCATCTTCCGGTCCATCCAATAGCGCCGAAGTTGGGGATGAAATCGAAGAATTCCCAGTGAAATCCAAACGATACGATCAGGCTTAAGAAACTCAAAAATTCGGCGAACCAGCGCGACATAATCATTTTCCCAGTCAGAATAATAAATAATCGGATCAAAATGCAACGCAATCAGATAGCCGACATTCTGCAGGGCCCGGGCGGCGGTTAGCCGCTCATCTAAGGACGGGGTGTCTTTTTCGTAGCGCTCGATCACCCTCGAAGGATTCAGGGAAAATCCTACGACAACGTTCTGAGTTGCCGGGGCTTGGACTGACAGTAAATTTTCTATTTCGACCGATTTCGTCTTGAATTCAAAAATGATGTTGGGCCAACGGGATATTTGCGTCACTACCTGCCCGGAAAAGCGAATGAGCGCATCCAATGCGAGACTGTCAATAAATTCGCCGGTACCCACTCGCAAATAGCGGCCGGGAGTGAGCCGCCGGGATTGTTCGTCCAACTCCTGAAATAAACTGTCCGTATTAATATAATGAATATAATGCCTATGATTCAGATAGAACTTCAGAAAACAATAGGCGCAATCAAACGGACAATTATAACCGCTTTCCAATACGAAATAATCGCAACATAAATAATGGGGGGTGCCCGGACATTTATGTAGAAACGGGGAATTTTTTTCGGCTAGGATTAAATATGCCGCCGTAGTGGCCGTTAAGTCTATATCAAGCAAAGAGGGGATGATCGTTACCGGTTTGTCGCCCACTCGTTCCAATATACCCAGTGTCTGCGGATGCTCACGTATCGCCGATTCAATATATATCCGCTCGAACAAAAAAAGGTCTTTCATGTTGGAGTTCCTAAGATAAGGAACAATGGGGTTTATCAGGCAAAGTCACTTTTTCTGTAGTTGATGCGCGTTTGATTTTTTAAATGGTTAAAAATACGGATACTTTTAAGTACAATCCCGATAATTCTAACTTTATGCTTCGGGAGTATTTGAGGCCGATAATCCGGATTGTCGGGCAAAAGCAAAATATAATCCCCTTCTTCGTGATAATAGCGCATGGTGATTAATTGCCCCTGTATATCTGAAATCTCGACAATCACAATTTCCCCCGTCAACTCCTGCCCTTTATATAATGATATCAGACAGATATCGCTTTTTTTGATTCCCGCTTTCAGCAAAGCATCATCAAAGGAAGTGGTAAAAAAATCAAGATCGGGATGATAGAAATTAAGAGAGTTTTCAAAAAGCTGGATCACTTCATAATCCATTGAGGGATGGGGTTTGGTGAAACCTAATGGCAGTTTGGGAATAAAAGGGATCGATTTGATATTCAGATGCGAAACGGCGTAATCGAGCCCATTCATAAAATTCGAGTAATCATCCTTGACAAAGTCGGGAAGCCGTTCAAGCGTGACCATCAATAAAATTTCCTTGTAATCAGCATTAAAAAATTCTACGACTTTTTTTAACAGCTCATCTCCTATTGGAGTTGGATACGATGACTCTAAAAGAGAAATGTAAGCTTGCTTTTTGTTTAATATTTTTGCTAAATCCGCCTGCAAAAGTTTACGATTTAAACGATTTTGCTTAAGCCAGTCACAAAATCTCATTGACCCTCCTTGTTTTACATATAAATATGTATAAAATATATTAAAAAGTCAAGGCTAATTTAAATAAATTATTAATTTATATTAACGATGAGCATAATTTAAAGCTGAAAAAATAAATGAATTTGAGACGCTTTGGAATTTTTAGCACGGCTTCATGAACGCATATCCCGCCTAATTTTCGGGTAGGTACAGAACCATTCGCAGTGTACAGATTAGCTGCAAATGCCCCGGACAAGCAAATGGAATAAATTCCATGCCCAGAATCATTCATCATTTTTAATCCGATATCTTTGTAACAACAATGGTTTAGCTGGATAAAAAAAAACCTCCCGAATTAGGGAGGTGGACTCCAATGGACGGACTCGAACCGCCGACCCGGTGGTTAACAGCCACCTGCTCTACCAGCTGAGCTACATTGGAACGTTATTAACATAAATATAATACAATTCAACAAATTTGTCAAGAGGTTTTTTAAAAAAAAAGATAAAAAAACGTAATTATTATTAATATTTATTTATATTTTTTTATTGATATAAAAAAATCCTGATTAATGCCAAAATGAATATTTTTTTAAATAATCTTAGAAAAATTTAAATAATTAATTATTTTTTATTTAACCTATTGATTTGCAATAATATACCACTTTTAAGTCATTGGGCATAAAAAAAAATAGAAAAATTGATGCTATTTCATATATCTCTGTAATGTAATCGGTTAGGAGTTTAACATTAAAGTTCAAATTTTATAATACATTGTTATACAAATATTTATGATATTTCGATTTCCCCAACACCTGTTTTTTTTTTTATAAAAACCCCTTGACAAAAAACTAAAATCTTTTAAATTGTATAAGTGGTGAAAAGTGGTGGAAAGTGGTGAAAAGTGGAAGTGCTTTAATTCGTTTTAACTTTTAAAGGAAACGGTATGCAGTTTTTTAACGGCAACTACACAAATTCTCTTGATGAGAAAGGCCGGGTGGCGGTACCTGCCAAACTTCGTCGTTTGATTGAAGATAATGAAGTTACGGTTACGCGCGGCCTTGACCCATGCCTGTATGTATATCCTACCCAAGCCTGGGGTGAGCAATTGGAGAAGTTGATGAAACTGCCTCAGTCTAATCCGCAGGCGCGGCGTTTGCGTACATTTATTGTGGGCAGCGCGGATACGGTTGAACTTGACAAGCAGGGAAGAATCAATCTCAATGCCGGGTTTATTGATTTTCTGTCGCTGGATCGGGAAGCGAGTGAAACCAAGGTTGTAGTTGTCGGTGATATTAATCGTATTCTGATCTGGAATCCCACCGTGTATCAGGATTATATGAAATCGACTGAAAATGATATTCCTCTTTTATCCGAGGAATTTGCTTTTGAATTTTAGGAGTTGTTGTGAAAATTATCCGTCGAGCCGATTCGAATTCTATTGTTTTACCTTCCGTAGTATCTCTCAAGGATGCGGAACATCTTATTCATTGGTATAAAAAGCAGCCGGTAGGAAGCAGGATAGTTTTGGATTTTGGAAGGACCCTGCATATTCATTATCAAGCGGCGCAGGTTCTCCTGGATTTATCAACTGATGCGATGCGCGGCCGTCAAATTGTGATCTTTAGAAATATTAATGCCTATGTTGCCCAGATCATGCGTTTTGCGGCGGGAGGCTGGCAACTGGTTCACTCAAGGGAAAGCGAATATGCAGGACTATCATAATCCGGTCATGTCCGATACGATCATCCATTATTTATCAATTATTCCTGAAGGTATTTATGTTGATGGAACGTTAGGCGGTGGGGGACACAGTTTAGCGATCGCCCGCAATTTGTCCGCGAGCGGGCGTCTGATTGCTTTTGATCAGGATCAGGATGCCCTCGATTTTTGTGAGGAGCGTTTCCGTTCTATCCCCCAGGCAACTCTGATCAAGGCCAATTATGCGGATCTGGGTGAAAATTTAGCGCGTCTTCAAATTGCGCAAATCAATGGAATAATATTGGACTTAGGTGTTTCTTCGCATCAGTTGGATGAACGCGAAAAGGGTTTTTCGTTTGCCGACAGCCAGGCGCCTTTGAATATGGATTTTGGCATGAGTGGCCGTCAGGCCCGCGATATTTTGAGAACCTATACCCGGGCTGAGTTGGCTCGCGTCTTTCGTGAGAATGGCGAATTAACTCCATCGGGACGCTTAGCCGATGCGATTGTACAATCACGGCTCGAGGCGCCGATTGAAAGCGCCGGCGATCTGATTGCGATTGCCAAGCCTTTCCTCTTTGGTCGGAAACAGCAACAATCACTGGCAAAGCTATTTCAGGCGCTGCGTATTGAAGTGAATCAGGAATTATTAAACCTTCAACGGTTGTTAAAATCGGTGGTCCCTTTACTGGCGCCCGACGGAGTTGTCGCTATCATCAGTTATCACTCACTGGAAGACCGTTTGGTCAAACAGTTTTTTTTCCAGGAGAGTCAGGACTGTCTCTGTCCGCCGCGAATTCCCGTTTGTCAATGTGGGCACCGGGCTGAGCTAAAAGTATTGACAAAACGTTCGATTGTTCCTTCCGATAAAGAAATTGAATCCAATCCCCGCGCCCGCAGCGCTCGACTGCGCGCTGCCCAAAAAATAAGGAGGAGTTGATGGTCTATTCCTATCATTACCGCCCGAAGCGAAACAAAAATCTTGATTACGCCAAACGATTGATTGAACCCGTACAGTTTCCCTACCGCCGTATTCTACCTTGATTTCAAATGAATTGTCTTTATGGTGTTTTTTCTACTTTCTCTTCTGCTCCTGCAGGTGTACAACCACGTCTCAATTTGTCAGAAATCCTGGGAATTGGGGCAGATTCGCCGTACGGTTACTTCTTTGTACAAAGAAAACGGCCGGTTGTATGTGGATGTTCAAAAACTGTTATCGCACCGTCGTATTGCCGATTTTGCCCGAGATCGGTTTCACATGGTATTCCCGACTATGAATCAAATTACCATTTATACGCCGGAATCCAAAATCAGCAGTGAATATTTTGCGAAACTATAGGAAATTCTAAACCATGGGCCAGCCGTTTAAGCAAACTGTATTCAAAACTTCCCGCGACCATATCCGTAACCTGAAACTGGTGCTTTTTCTGTTTTTAGGGATGTGGGTCGCGCTGGCGATTCATTTTTTTATTATCCAGATTGTTCGCCATCGCTATTTTTTGCAAAAAGCGAATCAGCAAGCTCTGGTAGAAAATGAAATGATACCGCGCCGCGGGGGGATTTTCGATCGGCATGGCCGCCCATTGGCGCTTAATCTGCGCCGTTATACCTATTTTGGTATTCCCCATCAGATGACCAACCGCAGCCGGGTGGCCCAGGTGTTTGGTAAATTGATCGGGAAAGAACCCAAAGAAATTCTAAAAGAAATGGATAAACGGAAAAACTATATCTATTTAGCGAGGAAGGTCAGTGAAGACGTCGCGGCGAAAATCGACGCTTTTGAACTGGCCGGCATCTATCGCGAAGAAGAAGATGTGCGTTACTATCCGTATGAAGGCCTGGCGTCTCAGGTCGTTGGCTATACTGATATCGACAATCGGGGGATTGAAGGTATTGAATATAAATTCGATTCGCTGTTGGCTGGCGAAAAAGGATATCGTCTGGTTTTGCGAGACGGCAAACTGGGTGAAAACCAGCGCTTTTATGAATTGCCGGGTCGTATCAGAAAAGAACCCCGCAATGGCTGCAATCTTTACACGACGATTGATATCGATATGCAGCAAATTCTGGAGGATGAGCTGATCCAGGCTATCAATAAGTTCAAAGCGGAACTGGCGATTGGTATCATCATGGATGTCAGAAAAAATGAAGTGATTGCCATGGCCAATGTGCCCATTTTTGATCCCAATAAGTTTCCTCGTGTCGTAAAAAACGATAATAGCCGCAACCGGGCGATTACCGATATCTATGAACCGGGGAGCACCTTCAAAATCGTAGCCGCCTCCGCCGCTCTTCAGGAAAAAGTTATCGGGGATAATGATCTCATCTTTGCCAATCAGGGCGAGATTCAAATCGGTACCGACATTATTCGCGACGGTAAAGGATATGGCTGGCTTTCCCTCAAAGAGATCATTCAATACAGTTCGAATGTAGGAATTATCAAGGTCAGCGAACGCTTAGAGAGTAAAAAATTTTATGAATATATCAAGCGCTTCGGCTTTGGCATGCAATCGGGTATCGCATTACCGGGTGAAGCCGACGGACTGGTCCGCTCCCCGGATAAATGGTCGCTTCGTTCCAAAGCCACGATGTCTATTGGCCAGGAATTGGCGGTCACTCCGATCCAATTGATCAATGCGTATAACGCCCTGGCCCGGGATGGCGTTTTGTATGAACCGATTATCATTGAGCGGATTGAAAATGATGACCGGAACGTGTTACAGCAATATTATCTGACAAAAATCCGACAAATTGTCGATCCGGCAACGGTGTTAAAAGTCCGGCAGCATTTAGTGGCCGTGGTCAATGAAGGAACCGGACGTCAGGCTATGCTCGATTATATCCCGGTCGCCGGGAAAACGGGTACGGCTCAATACGTGAATCCGGTAACAGGCGAATATGAACGGCAGGCGACTATTCCGAGTTTTGTCGGTTTTTTGCCGGCTGACGATCCGATCTATAGCTGTTTGATTATCATTAAAAATCCCCAACAAGCCAGTAATTCGGGCGGTTTGACGGCCGGTCCCGTTTTCCGCAATGTTTTTCAGCGGATTTATGCGCTTACCGACAATGAACTTGAACGTTATATCGTTGAAAAACAACTCGTTATTCCACTCGAAAAAAACAAGGGAATTGATACGACCCACTATGATATCGCGGAATTTATGAATGGGGATACTATTCGTATGCCCGATTTCAGGAAAACTCCCTTGAATGAAGCATTCCAGATTTGCGAGCAGATGGGATTGATTCCTGTTCGCGGTAATGTCGGCGCGGGTTTGGTTACGGATCAATCGCCTCTTCCCGATAGCCGGATTCTCAAAGGACGCCGAGTGGTATTTTATGCCCGTCCATCCCGACCTAAATTGAAAAGCCAGAACCAAAACCGTAAAATTTACACCTGTGAGCCTTAGGAGCGCCGATGCAACTCCATGAATTGATTCCATCCCATCTTTTGTCGGATTCTCTTGCTTCACTGCCGTTCAATGGCTTGCATTTCGATAGCCGTTTGCTGCAACCGGGGCAGATTTTTGTCGCCCTTCGTGGAGAAGCCAATGATGGCCATCAATTTCTGAGGTCGGCATTTAATCAGGGCGCCTGTGCCGCTATTGTGGACGTTTTGTATGTCCGCGAAGACGAAATCGATGAAACCCGCCTCATCCGCGTGGCTGATCCATTTGAATTTATTACGGATATGGCCCGTATCTATCGCCAAAAGCTTTCGCTTAAAGCCTGGGTTGCTATCACCGGAACGGTGGGAAAAACAACTACCAAGGAAATCCTTGCCGCTATCGCGCAACCCTATAGGCGTACCTTTGCGACTTATAAAAACTATAACAATAAGCTGGGTGTGGTCCATTCCCTGTTATCGATACCGGAAGAAACGGAAGTGGCCATTTTAGAGCTCGGTACGAATCATCCGGGGGAAATCGCTGAATTAGCCGAATTAGTCCAGCCACAATTTGCGATTATTACAGAGGTTGGAGCCGGTCATCTGGAGTTTTTTCATGATATCGACCAGGTGGCTGTTGAAAAAATTAGTTTATTGGACCATCTGCAAGCGCCATCCATTGCTGTTCTCAATGGCGACAATCGATGGCTGTTTTGCGCTTCAGCCCGGAATAAAGCCGGTAAAACAATTTATTACGGCGCCCAAAGCGGGAGCGACTCACTGATCTCTTTTACCGATTTGGGTAATGGAGTGGAAATTAACGGATTTCGTTATATAATGCCACGTGATTATTTCCCCTGGCCGGCGAATCTCACGGCGGCAATTATCACTGCTTGTGAATTGGGGTTCGCCCCGGAGCAGATTGGCCGCGCCCTGGAAAATTTCAAGTTCCCCGGAAGACGGATGAATATTCGCGAACATGGAGGATTAACCATCATTGATGATTGTTATAATGCGAATCCCAACTCAATGCTTTTTGCTTTGGATGCCATTTCCCGACAAGCGCCCCCCCTGGGCAGGCATATTATTCTGGTTTTAGGGGATATGCTCGAGCTGGGAAGCCGTTCGCGTGAACTTCATGAGGAGCTGGCGAAACCAATTCTAGCGATGAAGGATCGCATCAAAGCCATTTTTCTCTATGGCCCGATGATGAAGCATTTAGCCGTCAAACTCAATTCCTGTTTGGGCCGGGTTGAGCATTTCTCCAACAAGGAATTGCTGACTCGGGAATTAATGCTGCTGGTGGCCGTCGGTGATTGGGCGCTCGTTAAAGGATCTCGCGGCATGGCATTGGAAACGATTTTCAAGGAGATGGTTCAATGATCAAGAGGGATGACCGGGGCGTTATTGATTACTTCATTCTGGTGATCGTGTTTATTCTGTGCGCCATTGGCGTTGTCATGGTCTATAGCGCCGGTTCGGCCATATCTTCTAATACGAATTATTATGTATTCAACCATTTTATTAAATTAATGACCGGTTTTATCCTCTTGCTTATTTTTTCGCGGGTGGATTACCATTGGTATCAACAGCGTACCGGTTTGATTCTCGGAATCGCATTCATCGGCTTAATCCTGGCTTTTTTGCCTAAAATCGGCATTGGTTCCAGTATCCGCAATACGTATCGCTGGGTGAACCTGGGCTTTGTTAATGTTCAGCCTTCGGAGTTTTTTAAACTCTCCTTGATTTTGTATCTGGCGGACGGATTAACGCGTAAACAATGGCAAATCCGTTCTTTCGGCAATGTTTACCTGCCCTATATGCTGGTTACGGGCCTGGGATTTCTGCTGATTCTCAAACAGCCGGATTTCGGAACTGCTACCGCGATCGGTTTGATTGCTGTTACGATGATGTTTCTATCCGGCGTTCCCAAACGGTATCTATTGATGACGGCCTTATCCTTTTTACCGCTGGCCGGGTATCTGGTTTGGAAGGAACCTTATCGCTGGAAACGGATGCTGGTTTTTTTAAATCCCGAACACGACCCCACCGGAATCGGCTATCAGATCAATCAATCTCTGATCAGCATTGGCAAAGGGGGACTATTTGGTTGCGGGATAGGACAGAGTAGTCAAAAGATGTTTTATCTACCGGAACCGCATACGGATTTTGTATTTTCTATTTTTTCTGAAGAAGTCGGGTATATTGGGACTTTATTTGTGATGATGCTATTTGTTCTTTTATTATATCGTGGTTTTAAAATTGCGAAGTCGATTCCCGACCTTTTCGGTTATTTATTAGCCGGCGGGATTGTTGTAATGATTTCAATCTATGCCGTGGTCAACCTGGGCGTGGTTTCCGCTCTCTTGCCCACGAAAGGATTGACGCTGCCTTTTATCAGTTTCGGGGGTAGCGCCATGTTGGTCAATATGATTGGAATCGGAGTTTTGTTGAATATAACACGACATGTATTGCCTGTTCAGGCTCAGGAGGGAGAGAAATGACTCAACTTACGTTTGGTAATTATGTTTCGGCTCGGCGTCCGGTTGAAATCAAAAAAACCGGCCATTCCCGGCGGTTTGTATTTTTGATTCTCGGGCTGGTCATTCTGGTGGGTCCTTTTGTATATTGGGTGGACCACTCAACGTTTTTTCACATCAAAGGGTATGAAGTGGATAGTCTCAGCTATCTGAATTCTAACGTGTTGTGGAGTATGCTTAAACCCTATGAAAAGGCGCCGATGAAAGATGAAGTAATCGATGAAATCCGCAATAAATTGGAACAAAGCGGTTATTTTGAAGAGGTGGGAATCCATATTACATGGAATATGAAATTGGCATTAAATCTTAAGGAGTCCGAAGTCGTTGGGACCGTTCTGAATGATAAGCTTCAATACATCAATCGAAAAGGAAAACTGATCGATTCGGACGATTGCAAAAATCCTCCGCTGGTTCCTGAATTTGAGGGTGTAGAAATCCGTACGGATCAAATTGCCAGGGTTCGTTGTTTTAGTGAAGCGACGCATATCCTGGATTATATTGATGAAAATTTTCCAGAGCTTTTTAAATCGATTGCCAAAGTTTATGTGCAATCGGATGATTGCCCCTATTTTTTATTGAGAAATCGGAAATTGTTAATGATGTCGCTGACAACCGTAAGGAATAATCTGGACCGATTTGCATTATTGTTTCCTGAGTTATACAATCAACAGGATTGTGATCTGATTGATTTGCGCTATGATAATCAGATTATTACCAAAAAATACAATTAGCGAAGGAGTTGAAAATATGATGACGGAAGACCGGATCGTCGTGGGTCTGGATATCGGGACGACGAAAATTTGCGCGGTAGTGGCGCGCCGAACTGAAACTGATGAAATGGAAGTTATTGGTATTGGTACGACCCCTTCTACCGGATTAAAGCGGGGAGTCGTCGTCAATATAGATGAAACCGTAAAATCGATTACATTAGCAGTCGAGGAAGCTCGCCGGATGTCGGGTGTCCCGATAGATGAAGTGTATGTAGGAATTGCGGGGGATCATATCCGCAGTATTAACAGCCGTGGAATCATTGCCGTGGCCCGGAGCGATCATGAAATTTCCATGAGCGATGTGGAACGGGTGATTAATGCGGCGCGGGCGGTCAATATTCCCATGGACCGTGAAGTGATTCACATTATTCCCCAGGAATTCATCGTTGACGATCAACGCGGGATCAATGATCCGGTGGGTATGGCGGGTATCCGTCTCGAAGCGGAAGCGCATATTGTAACTGCAGCGGTAACCTCTGCTCAGAACATTTTTAATTGTGTGCAGCGCGCCGGGCTGGTCGCGCGCGATCTGGTACTTGAACCTCTGGGTTCCAGTCTGGCAGTTTTGACCCGGGACGAAAAAGAATTGGGCGTCGCTATGATTGATATTGGTGGTGGGACTTCCGATATCGTTATTTTTCATGGTGGAGCCATTCGGCATACTTCAGTCATTGGTTTGGGTGGCAATAGTATAACTGATGATTTAGCGTTTGGCCTCAGCGCCCCGATCGAAGAAGCGGAACGATTGAAAAAAATGTTCGGCTGCGCTATCGAAGACCCCGATGAAAACCTCGAAGAGGAAATTGAGGTGAAAAGCGTGGGTAACCGCCGTCCGCGGAAAGTGACCCGCGAGGTTTTATACCGGGTGATTCAACCCCGCATTGAGGAAATCCTGGTTTTGATTCTTCGTGATATTAAAAAAAGCGGACTTTTCGATGACCGGATGGGGGGTGGCATTGTTTTGACCGGCGGGGGAGCCTTGCTGCGTAATTGCGATCTGCTGGCTGAACAGATTTTCGATAAGCCGACTCGGTTGGGAATTCCGAGAGGATTTGGAGGTCTGACCAGCGTCGCTGCAGATCCCCAGTATGCGACGGGTATCGGCCTTTGTATGTATGGTATGATGCAGCACCCGGAAATGGCGATGATCAGTAAATCGGGTGGTTCGTTTCAAGTAATTTATGATCGTATGAAAAGTTGGATAAAAGAATTCTTCTAAGGGAGGGCCTTATGAGTTTTGATTTTGAGTTAGCTGATAATGTTCAACAAGCGCGATTGAAAGTTTTCGGAGTCGGCGGAGCCGGCGGGAACGCTATCAACCGCATGATCGAATCCGGTTTGAAGGGCGTTGAATTTGTGGCATTGAATACCGATGCCCAAGCGTTGGAAAAATCAATGGCGCCCATTAAGCTGCAGATCGGTAATAAGCTGACGCGCGGCCTTGGAGCAGGCGCCAATCCCGAGGTTGGTTTTAACGCCGCCGAGGAAAGCCGGGATGAAATACGCAAATTACTGGCTGAAACCGATATGCTCTTTATAACCGCCGGCATGGGTGGCGGCACCGGTACGGGCGCCGCTTCCGTTGTAGCGCAAATTGCCAAGGAATTGAATATTTTAACCGTCGGTGTCGTTTCAAAACCTTTTATATTCGAAAATAAACTCCGTATGAAAAATGCCGAATTCGGTATCCAGAAACTTAAGGAGTTTACCGATACGATCATCGTCATTCCCAACCAGAAACTGCTTTCTATTTGTCCGCGCGATATGTCGTTTCTGGATGCGTTTAAAAAAGCCGATGAAATCCTTTATTATGCCACTGAAGGTATTTCTACCATCATCACGGAAACCGGATATGTCAACGTTGATTTTTCAGATGTTAAGACCGTCATGCGCGAACGAGGCGGAGCGATTATGGGAACCGGTATTTCGGGGGGCGAAAAACGTGCTCAGGAAGCCGCGCAAATGGCCATCTCGTCGCCGTTGCTGGATGATATTTCAATCTCCGGCGCTAAAGGCGTGCTGATTAATATCAGTTGCAATATGTCCACATCGCTTAAGGAAATTGAAGAAGCCGCGACAATTGTTAATAATGTCGCCGGCGATGAAGCGAATGTCATTGTCGGCACTTGTCTGAACGAAGCCCTCGGTGAAAAAATCCGGGTTACCGTCATCGCCACCGGGTTCGAAGATAAAAGCGTCCGAGTTGAGGAGCCCAAACGTAAAAAATCAGTGGACCCCGGTATGCAGACTTCGTTGAATTTTTCGGAAGGATTACATCCGAAAAGCGCGAGTAAGCCCATTGAAAAACGCATCAGTATCGAAGATTTAGAAAAAAAATATGGAAAAACCGGTACGGATCTTGATATTCCAACGTTTCTACGCAAGCAAATGGATTAATGATTGTCGACTCATACCTCCCTCAAACAGAGTTCCCGGATAACTGATTTTAAATCCAGGGAACTCTGTTTAATTACGCGTAAAAAAAAAATTCCGCTTTGCGGGTTCTTTTCCTGTATCCCAATCGATATTCCATCGCTATCAGTTCGTTAGCCTGGCAGGGTGTTTGGGATTTATTTAATCGTTCGGATGATTTTGAATGCCATCGGGCGGTTTGGGAAACCGCTTTTCCCCTGCAAAGTATCGAAACCGGAGAACCCTGGCATCGCTATGATTGGATAGCGGTCCATTTTTCATGGGAAATCGATTACCTCAATTTTCTATTGATCCTTGAAAAAAATCGGATTCCCTTGTGGAGTAAAGACAGAAACGAGGGATATCCCCTGATACTGGCCGGGGGATTGGCCGTAACTCTGTTGCCTGAATCCATGGCGCCTTTTTGCGACGGTATTGTACTGGGTGAAGCGGAGGGGTTCCTTAAGCAGTGGCAGGAAAATAAGGGCGGGGAATATACTCTTTTCAATAAAACGGGTCAAATTTCAAGGATGTCAACGTTTTCAAATATAGCGGTTGGCAATCTAATCCCCTCTCGGATAAGAGTCAGCAGCGATTTGGCAACGCCCCTTTTTACTCCCTTGCTGGTTCCCGATTCGCGTTTTGACAGTCCGTTTCTTATCGAAACCGCGCGGGGTTGTCCCGGGCGCTGCGTATTCTGCGCTACCGCTTTTACCCGCGAACCGGCTCTTTTCTATCCAGGCAACTTACTATGGGAAACAATTCAGGCGCTGGTTCCTCCCTCCACCCGCCGCATTGGTTTGGTTGGCGCCGCGTTGGGATTTCACCCCGATATTAAATTTTTACTTGAACGCATGCTGCAGAATGATTTTAAGGCTGGAATCTCTTCTTTTCGCGCGGAAAAAATCGATACGGAATTATGCCGTCTTATCGATCTTCATGAAATCCGTTCAATCACTCTGGCCCCGGAAACCGGAGACGATAGCGACCGGATCGCCCTGAATAAATATATAGCCAACCACCAATTCCTGGAAGCTGTAACCCTGCTCTCCAACCATACCCATATCAGGGAACTTCGTTTATACTTCATTATCGGTCTGGGTTTCGATCATGAAATACAAAAAATATATTCCCTGACACAATCAATTTTAAAGATATTTAAAGGAACAATCACCTTATCGGTTAATCCGTTTATTCCAAAAAAACGGACGCCGTGGAGCGACCAACCCATGGAATCAGTAAAAGTACTTCGTAAAAAATATCAGCAACTGCAATCCATTTTTCGGAATCTTAAAAAAACGACTCTTTTAATATCGTCACTACGTTTAAGCGAATGGGAAACCGCATTATCCACTGATCCTGATTCTGTATTACCCCTTTATGAGACTTTGCGGGATAAATCAGCCTCTGCCAAACCCTGGTAAGGGTTTAAATTGGCATTGCGCGATGTCAGTCTGAATCAGTCAAAAATTATACAGCTTTTTCGACTTTACCGGCTTTGAGACAGGCTGTGCAAATTTTGATACGTTGTTTCTTGCCATCAATCAGGGCATGAATTTGTTGCAGATTCGGATAAAAAACTCGTTTGGTAACGTTGTGCGCATGGCTGACCTGGGCGCCGACCTGAGGACGTTTTCCGCAAATTTCGCATACTCTGGACATATTTTCACCTTTCTTATGATCATTAATTCGGGTCATTTCCCCTATGAACGAACGAGACGCGCTAAAATATACATTTTATTTAAAAAAAATCAAGTAGTTTTTAATGAAAAGTGAATTTTTTTATTGCAATTTTAATGGTTGTCGATTATAATTACAAAAAATGGAGTTTGCCATGCGGCATTTGTTTATTAAAATTTTTCTGATTTTGATAGTATGTTACATAGAACCTTATGCTTATATTGGCGTAATGGCGGGCGCCCGTATTGGGCGTATCGATTATTTCCAAAAACCGTTTGATGATAATTTTGTATATGGCGCGCAGATCATTGTGACCTCGTTCCCCTACGTGGATTTAGAATTGTCTTCCGATTATTATACCCTTGATTTTCAACATTTGCATCAACAACCCCTGGGTGAAGATTTAACCTTGCGCGAAAAGCTGAAAATTACGGGTATTCAGCTCAATATCAAGTTTAAGCTGGAATCAAACCGTTTGCCGATGATCCCATATTTCGGCGTGGGCGGGGCTTTATACAATTTGGATTTTCAATTGGATGAAAAATTACCTGCGGGTTTCAGTATCGTACCCTATCCTGATGCCTCCCATGAAATGGGAATTCAGGGTATTTTCGGCGTTCGTTTTAAATTTGACATCTTTCCTTTTCAGCTATTCACTGAAGGAAAATATTCAGTGGTTTTCACTCCGGCTTATGAATTCATTTCCCAGGAAGAAGTGAAATCATGGGCCTTTTATGCAGGAATTAATTTTCCTGTCCTATAACCGTATGATTCGTTTGTGTCGGCAGCATGACGGAGAAACAGGGTTTCAGACTATGTTTCTCCGTTTGCATTACCATTGTGGACGCAATTTTTATTCAATCGATAACCTACCGATATACGTGGAGGTAGCATGATTTATCGTTTGGAGATTGGCCAACGGCTTGGTCATTTTTCCGGTGAAATCATTCAAATTCAGAATGATATCGATAACTATCTCAAGATATCCTGTCGTCTTTTAGCTATTCATCAGGTTTTTAAAATTGATTTAACTCAGAATTTATCTGAAAAACAGTTGGATATGATACAGTGTGAATTTACCGATCCGGTGATTGAGCGCTCGGCGTGGAAGCAATTGCCCGTAACGGAGAGCCGCTATGCAGCCGTGGTTGGTTTCAAACCGGGAGTGACGGACAATGTTGGCCGGAGCGCGGCGGTTGCGATTCGGGATATTCTTGGACCTCTTGATGACAGGCCTGCTGTTTATAGTGAAAAGGTATATTTTTTCAGCGGAATGACCACTGACAGGGAGCAGATTGCGACTCTTGCGCGGGAGATTTTAGCGAATGAGTTAATCCAATCCGTAGGAGTCCGTGATTATCAGGATGAGTATATGGTCGCTCTCGATACAAAAGTTCCTCGGGTGGTTCTGGGACACCAACCTGCAGTGGCGGCCATCGATTTACCGGATGATGATGATGGGTTGATGCAACTTTCGCGGGACCGGGTTTTGTCGCTGACGCTGGACGAGATGCGCGCGATCAGGGAGTATTTTTCGCGGGGGGAAGTGTTGGAACAGCGCCGGAGCGCTGGGTTGCCCGCCCAGGCGACGGATGTTGAGTTGGAGACTTTAGCGCAGACCTGGTCTGAGCATTGTAAGCATAAAATTTTTAATGCCGTCATCGATTATTATGAATCGCCGGGAGAAGAGCCTCAGCGGATCGATTCACTTTTTAAAAGTTTTATTAAACGAACAACCCGTGAATTAGCGCATCGGATCGATTATTTAGTATCTGTATTTGATGATAATGCAGGAGTTATTCGTTTTGACGATACTCATCACCTGGTTTATAAAGTGGAAACCCATAACAGTCCTTCAGCCCTGGACCCTTATGGCGGGGCAATGACAGGCATTGTGGGCGTTAATCGGGATCCCGCCGGTACAGGCATGGGCGCAAAATTGTTATGCAATGTGTGGGGTTATTGTTTCGGGTCTCCCGATAAAAGCAGTCCCCCCATTGGCGTAAAACTTCCCCCATGGCGCATCCGCGAAGGGGTCCATCAGGGGGTGATTGACGGCGGAAATCATAGTGGGATCCCCTATACGCGGGGATGGGAATTGTTTGACCGGCGTTTTGGCGGGAAACCGCTGGTTTTTTGCGGTACTGTGGGTTTATTACCGGTTTTAATCGGTGGCCAGCCGGGAGAAAAGAAAGAGATCATGCCGGGGGATTTGATTGTGATGATCGGCGGTCGCATTGGTAAAGACGGGATTCATGGAGCGACATTCTCATCTGCGGCTTTGGATGAGACCTCCCCGTTGCAGGCGGTGCAGATTGGCGATCCGATCACTCAAAAAATGATGTTTGATTTTCTATATGAAGCGCGAGACAGGCAGCTCTATCGGGCGATTACCGATAACGGAGCCGGGGGCTTGTCGTCCAGTGTCGGCGAGATGGCCCGGTTTTCCGGCGGGTGCCGTCTGGATTTGGCGCGCGCCCCCTTGAAATATAGCGGATTGGACCCCTGGGAAATTCTGGTTTCTGAAGCCCAGGAGCGGATGACTCTGGCGGTGGACCCCGCAAAAATCGATACATTGCGCGAACTGGCAAGGCGGCGTGAAGTTGATTTAGCCGTTCTGGGCGAATTCACTCAAGACGGTTTGTTCCATATTCTCTACGCTGAGAAGAGTGTGGCTCTTCTCCAGATGAATTTCCTTCATGATGGCGTTCCCGATCTGCAGTTGACCGCCCGTTGGCATCCTCCCGTCACCGGTGTCATCCCTTTGCTTTCCTCGGACGACGTCCGGCAATTTGTGTTGGATGCGCTGGCTTCCCATAATCTTTCCTCAAAAGTATCAGCTTACCGGCATTACGATCATGAAGTCAAGGGAATTAGCGTGATCAAGCCGTTTATCGGGATTCAGCGGGATGTGCCGTCCGATGCCACGGTTGTATTGCCGGAGGCCGTGGAAGTCATGCGGGATCAGCCGCAGGGTATCGTGCTGACGGAAGGTATTAACCCATGGTTATCTGATTACGATGCGGCCGAAATGACGCGTTGGAGTATCGATTTGTCAATTCGTCGGGCGTTGAGTGTCGGTGGTGAAGTGGACCATTGGGCGGGATTGGATAATTTTTGCTGGCCGGATCCGGTACAGAGCGCACAAACCCCCGATGGTGAATGGAAACTGGCGCAATTGGCGCGATCCAACCAGGCGCTGTATGAAGCGACTCAATTGCTGACAATTCCCCTGATTTCAGGTAAAGACAGCATGAAAAACGATGTGTTTTGGAATCAACAAAAAATATCGATTCCTCCGACTTTATTGTTTTCATTGATCGGCCGGATAAAAAATTTGCCGCGATTACATACCTTGCAATTGCGGCGGCCCGGGGAGATTGTCTATATTTTGGGAACCACGGCCAATGAGTTGGGTGGGAGCGAATTGATGCGATTATACCAAGCTCGGGAATCGGTTCCCGGCCAGCAGGCGCTGTGGGAGAACCCGCCGCGAGTCGATATGGAAACCACGCGTCGATTGATGGCCGTCATGAGACGGGTCAATTGTGAAATCAGCGTCAGCGCGGCTCATGCCCCTGGTATGGGGGGCCTGGTATATAGTCTCTTTTTAATGATGCAGGCCGGTCAGCTTGGATTGTCGCTCGATTTTGACCTGCTCCCCGTTGTTCCGCCCACCGATTTGAGCATCTGGTCCGCCCTTTTTGCCGAATCTGCCGGCCGTATGCTCGTTGTTATCCCCGCGGCTGAAGAAGAACAGTTCCTGAACCTGGTTTCCGATTTCCCGGTCGCCCGGTTGGGCGCTGTGAGCTCGAGTTCTGATTTAAAACTTCATTTCCGGGGGAAATTATGGCAATGGAGTCTGACCGAACTGGCCAATGCCTGGAAAGGAACCCACCATGAGTAAACCGCGGATTGCTATATTGACTGGTTTCGGATTGAACTGTGAAGCTGAAACGGCTTTTGCGTTTGAACGCGCTGGCGGGATAGCCGATTTAATCCATATTAATGATTTGATTGAAAATATAGCCACATTAGATTCCTACCAGATTTTAACATTTATCGGCGGGTTTTCATTTGGCGACCATATCGCATCGGGCCGGGCGCTGGCCATCAAATTCAAATACCGTCTACAGGATAAATTAACGCGTTTTATGCTGCGCGACTCCTTGATCCTTGGTATCTGCAACGGATTCCAGACTTTGGTTAAAATGGGCATCTTGCCGGGAAACGAACAATTCCAGGGAAACCAGGTCGTGACACTGACCCATAATCGCCGTCCCGGATATTGGGATGATTGGGTTACCCTCAAGGCCAATCCCAAAAGCCCCTGCGTTTTCTCCCGCGGGGTCTCTTTTTTGGATTGCCCTGTGCGCCATGGTGAAGGCCGCTTCCTTTATCAGGATGAAAGTGTTGCCGAATTGATTCGGTCCCAGGAACAGATTGTGTTTCAATACGTGAATCCTGATAACCATGAAGTGGCCCTTGAATTTCCGGCTAACCCCAATGGATCGCCGGAAGGCATTGCCGCTATCTGTGATCCCACGGGGCGGATACTGGGAATTATGCCCCATCCTGAGGCATTTCATAGTTATTTAAATCATCCCTTATGGACAAATACACCGGAAAAAGCGTTTGAGGAAGGCGCGGGAATCCGGATTTTTCGTAACGCGATCGAGTATTTTAACTAATATAACCGGGTTTTTTTACCTGAACAGAAAAAACTGCCGTCAGTTTGATGGATTTCAATTTTTAGTGAAGTTTTTTAGACGCCTGTTTTTTAAACCAGGAGTATTTGCAGCGCTTCAGGTATATAGGCCCAAATTCATTTCTTGAAAGGAGAGTCAGTAATGGACCCTAAATCTTCTCAACTCACGCGTCGTGAGTTCATTAAAATTACCGGTACAGCGACAGTAGCCGGCGCTTTAATGGCTAATTTCGGTCCTTTGTTTGCCGATCCCGGCAATGAATCAAAATCCTTAACCCTGTTTTTTGAACAGAATTTTGGACTGGATGCGGCGTCAATTCAGAAACTGTTGGCGCAAGCGTTGGAAAAGGGCGGTGATTATGCCGATATTTATGCCCAGTATGGCATTAATAATTCCCTTAGCCTTGAGGAAGGGATCATCAAAAACGCCACCAAATCGATTGCGGCCGGAGTCGGTATCCGGGTAGTTAAAGGAGATCAGACCGGATATGCGTATGTCGAGGATATTACTCCGCAGAATCTGGCCAAGGCGGCGCAAACTGCGGCGGCAATCGCCAACGAGAAAAAGAGCTTTCCCGCCATTAAGGTGGATCATCAGTCGGTCACCAATTGGTACCCCTTAGAAGCCCCGGCTTCCGAAGTCGTGAGCGACGAGAAAATTACCTTGATAAAAAATGCTGAAAGCCGGGCGTTTGCGGCGGATAAACGGGTCATGCGGGTTAATGTTTCGTTTGCCGACGGGCAAACCCTGATAATGGTCGCCAATAGCAAGGGCGTCATGATGGTTGACAGCCAGCCGATGCTGCGCTTCAATGTGTCGGTGGTGGCCGGTGAAAACGGTCAGATTCAATCCGCTCGTCAAAGTGGCGGCGGTCGTATTGGTATGGAATATTTTAAAAAAGTTAAATCCGCTGAACTGATTGCTCAGGAAGCGGTGGATGAGGTCATATTGTTGCTTTCCGCGAAGGATGCTCCATCCGGTCCGATGCCGGTGGTTCTCGGCGCGGGTGACTCGGGCATTCTACTGCACGAAGCTATTGGTCATCCCCTGGAAGCCGATTTCAACCGCAAGGGAACTTCCGCCTATAGCGGGCGCATCGGCGAGAAAGTCGCTTCGGAACTCTGCACGATCTATGACGGTGGCAATCTGCCCAACGACCGCGGCAGCATCAATTTCGATGATGAAGCGATCCGGTCGTCTAAAACTATCCTGATTGAAAAAGGGATTCTGCGCGGTTATATGCACGACTATATCAGCGCCCAATTCTATAAAGTTCCCCAAAGCGGTAACGGCCGTCGGGAATCCTATGCTTATTACCCGATACCGCGTATGACGATTACTTATCTGGATAATGGCGATATGCCCCGTGAAGAGATATTCAAAGGAGTTAAAAAAGGGATTTATTGTCAATCTTTCAGCGGCGGACAGGTCGATATATCCAATGGCGATTTCGTGTTCAATCCGACAGTCGCCTATTTGATAGAAGACGGCAAGCTTTCGTATCCGGTGAAAAATTTTACCTTAATTGGCAATGGCCCCGAGGTATTGACTAAAGTTACCCGTGTCGCCAATGATTTTAAATTTTCCGATGGTAAATGGACTTGTGGAAAAGGTCAGCGTGTCCCGGTCGGGGTGGGGCTTCCCACTGTGTTGGTTTCGGAAATCACTGTCGGTGGAAATCAAGGTTAAACAGGGAGATTAAGCGATGTTATTACAGGAACATAAAGATTTAGCAAAAAAAGTGGTGGCGATGGGTAAGGAGAAGGGGTGCGATACCGTCGAAGTGAGTATCAACTATCAAACGGAGAATGAAATCGCTGTTCGCGAACAGCGGATCGAAACTCTTCAGCAGGCCAATACTAAAGCGTTAGCTATTACAGTCAGCCGTAATAAGCAGCGGGCCAGCGTCAGCAGCAATGATTTCAGCCAAAAAGCGATCAGCGACTTGATGGATGAAGCCGTGCGCTTGACAAAATATACCGGAAGCGACGATTTTTTTTCACTGCCCGATGAGTCCGAATTAGGCATTGCAGAAGGCAACTTAGAGCTGTTTGATCCGGAAGAAAACAAGATAAAAGCGGAACAGCGCATTCAAATGGCCATGGAAATGGAGAAAAAAATGTTGGCGGCTGAGGCTGAGCTGATTAGCGATGGTACGGGCGTCAGCTCTTATACGGGCCATAGCGTTTTTGCCAATTCGTTGGGATTTTGCGAAGGTTACCCATTCACTTTTTCTTCAATTTATGCCAGTTGCGCCGTCCCGGACCGCGTGGAAGGACTCAATTCGGCTCGCAAGCAATCCGATGGTTGGTATGACGCCAACCGTTTTTTTGCGCGTCTCGATTCAATTGATACGATCGCCAAAACAGCGGCTGAACGCGCGCTCAGAAAACGGGGGGCGCGTAAACCGGCCTCGGAAAAACTGCCGGTCATCTTTGATTTTTCCAGCGCCACACGCTTCATCAGCTACATAGCGCAGGCGATTACCGGATATAATCTTTATAACAAACAATCTTTTTTGTTGGATAAACTCGGTACTCAGATCGCCGCTGATTTAATCACAATTGAAGAGAATCCCCTGATCCCGGGGCAGAACGGGTCCCGTCCCTTCGATCATGAAGGAGTGCGCGCCCGCCGGAAAACCATTGTGGAAAAGGGTGTACTGAAGAGCTACTTGCTGGATACTTATTCGGCAAAAAAATTGGGCATGAAAACCACCGGTAATTCGGGTGGAACGGCCAATCTATATTTGCTGGCCGGGTCCCATTCATTCGATGACCTGCTGAAAGCCACTGAAAAAGGAATCCTGGTTACCTCGCTTTCCGGGTTCGGCGCCAATATTCAAAATGGCGATTTTTCTCAAGGCGCTCAGGGTTTTATGATCGAAAATGGTAAAATCTCTTATCCGGTCAATGAATTCACCATTGCCTCCACGTTCATGACGATACTGGAGCAGATCGACATGATCGCCAATGATATGCGCCCTATGGGTTCTATTTATTCTCCCTCGTTTCGCGTTAAAGAAATGATGATCAGCGGGACTTGATTTGCCTGTCGGATATTCCCCGTCATTCCGGTTTTATACCGGAATGACGTTCCGTTGATCTTTTTTCACGAGTGAAGCGGTGATTCCGTTTGAATTGGACCCTGTCTTGGGAATCAATGGATGAATTCCTTGCGAAAACTTTAGAAGCTAAAGGAGCCGGTATGCAACGTTTCTTGTTTATATTGATTATAGGGTTAATGGCGGCGAAAGCTCAATCGTATGATTATTATCCGGGAGCGCTGGGCCTTGCTGGGAGCAATCAGGGATATGCCATCGGCGTCAATGCGTTACGCACTAATCCGGCGAATTTACTTCTTCCCCGTAAAGGAACAAGTGAACTGGTATTTCTGTTGCCGAGCGCGAGTATTTTTTTCTTTAATGGCGAGATTACGAATAAAACTCTATACTATTATAATTATCATTATTGGGGGTTTTATCCCCTATGGTTCATGATACAGAGTTCCTCCCGGGGTCAGGATGCCTTTAAATCAGGCGCCCAGGATCGCGCCCTTTCGGAAATGCAAAACGACACTTATTTTAATCTGGGTTTGAATTATGATCTGCTGGGCATCACCATCGGCCGCTGGGGATTTCGTTCCACCCTGATGAGTTATACCCGGTTTTATGCCAATGGCGATGAACTGAATATGATCAATTATAATAGCAAAGATGAAAACGAAATTCAAGACCCGTTGTTTAGTGATTACACGACAGCGCCGGCTCAGAGCGCGCTGAATAAAAGTGAGATCTGGCACTTGAGCGCGATTGAAAACTCGTTCGGGTTTGCAATCCCTATCCCGGAACGCCAGATTCCCTTTAACAGTATATTTGATATGCCCAAAGCCTCCATCGGAATGAATTTTAAATATTTGATGGGTTTGGGCTATACCCACTTAAAACCTCATATCACCGCGCGCGATACACTGGGAGTCACCAAGATATACGGGCTTCCGGGGGATCCGGCCCAGAGCTACATCGATTGGACCAGCGCCGGGATTTCCGGCGTGATCGCCCATGATTCACTGGGATTAAATGATGCGGGATATAATATCGCCGGCCATGGCTTCGCCTTTGATCTCGGGATGAGCTGGTTTGATGAACAGACGTCTTACAGCATATCCCTGAACAATATCCTCGGTTTTATTTTTTGGAACAAGAACCAATACAGCGATATAGTCTATATGCGCAATCCGGTGGGGCAAATGCTTAATCCCAACGGATCTACATTGGATACGAATAATATCAATTTCGATGACGGAGTTCGTTATTTTACCGATGGCAGCACTGGGTCGCCCCAACGGCTGAAAGAGAAAAAGGGGATGATAACGGCGTATCCGACCACGTTGAATTTCGGCTATGCCCATCGAATTCCCCTGGATACCAGGGTAAACTGGCTGTCGAAAAGTGTGATGTTCAGCGCGGCCATTCAGCAGGGATTCTGGAATTCTTCGATGACCAGCACCGTGCCTCGAATATCCGCCGGCGTGCAGAACGGGTTTTTATGGGACGTAGTGCCCTTGCGGCTGGGAATCGCATTTGGCGGAGACGAAGCCTATACGTTTTCGGCCGGATTCGGTCTCGATTTGCAGTATCTGGTGTTTGATGCCGGTATCCGCGGGTATCAGTCGATATTTGATAAAAACTCCAAGGGAGTGGCTTTTGCCGCAGGATTTAAATATGTCTGGGGTTTCGATGGGGATAATGACCGGGACGGTATTTTAAATTCCCGCGATCGGTGCGATGATTTAGCGGAAGATTTTGACGGATTTCAGGATGAAGATGGGTGCCCGGATTATGATAATGATGGCGATGGCATTCCGGATACCCTGGATCGATGTCCCCGCACGCGCGAAGATATGGACGGGTTTGAGGACGAGGATGGCTGCCCCGATTGGGATAACGATGGGGATGGCATCGTGGATTCTCTTGACCAGTGCGTTATGAACCCCGAAGACCGCGATGGGTTTGAAGACCAGGACGGGTGCCCGGAATATGATAATGACGGGGATGGAATCCCCGATAGCCTGGACCAGTGTCCCAATGAACCCGGACCCGGCTCCAATCATGGCTGCCCGGTAATGGACCGCGATGGGGATGGAATCCTCGATAGTCTGGACCATTGTCCCGATCATGCCGGACCGAAGGAAAATCATGGGTGTCCTGTTTTCGACCGCGACCAGGACGGTACCCCTGATAGCTTAGACCACTGTCCGGATCAACCCGGTCCCGCAGCTAACCAGGGCTGCCCTGTTACTGACCGCGACCAGGATGGTATTCCCGATTCGGTGGACCAATGCCCGGAAGCCCCGGAAACCTACAATAACTATGAGGATGAGGATGGTTGTCCCGATACGCCTCCGGCGCCGAAAAAAGAGGAAGAGAAACAGATCAAGCAGGCACTGATGGGTGTCCAGTTCAAGGTTAATAGTTTTGAAATTTTAGAAAGCACCGTCGGCCAATTGGATCAGATTGTATTGATTTTACAGAATTATAAGCATTTACGCTATGTGATCGAAGGCCATACCGATATATCCGGCGACTACGATTATAATATGGTGCTGTCCCGGATGCGCGCGCAATCGGTCAAAGATCATCTCCTCCAAAAAGGGATCAGTTCCGAGCAGTTCATCGTGATAGGCTATGGGCCGGATAAACCGATCGCTTCCAATAAAACCTCCGCAGGTCGTAAACAAAATCGGCGCATCGAATTTGTCCAGGTACTTACCCGGGACGATTTGACAAAATTAAAGGAACAATCGGAATTGAACCAGCAAAAGATCGATGAAATTTTTAAATCGAAACCGGAATATCGGAAAAAATTGGGCTTATAAAACTGGCGCGATAATTGGTATTTTGATTAAAGTCGGTGTCATTCCGAAAGTGTGTGGATACTCCCTAACAGTCCCCCTCCCAAAGGGGGACTCAGGGGTGTCTCCGGAGGTGTATCACATTTGTCCGCTGTATGTTAGAAAATTTAATAGTTGATGTTGAAGTTGGCCGGATACGGAATCCATGGTAAACCGTTTCGGGAGGCTCGAAATCCCCGGAGAAATCGATTTTGAAGAGATCAGAACTCTTAATAGGACTTTTAATTTTTAGTCTGATAAGCGGAATCGTTTTGTGTGGTTATCGGAATAACGCGTGGCCCCATGTAGCGTTGGATCGATGGAGATTGGTCCGCGAAACGGGCGCGATGGCCACATTAACTTTTCCGGCGGATTCAACGCGGAGTGGCGAATACCTGCATCAGGGTCAATATTTGCATACCTTTATTGAGGATTCTTTGCTGGGATTCCGTTTGCTGAATTATCGATGCCGGGAGTTCACGGATGGCGAGGGTGTCGGACACTGGAAAAACGGACGGTTTGAGAAACTTCATTCGCAACCTCCGGATTCACTGATACTCGACATCGATTTCGGGATGGCGGATTCGTTGCAGTCAATTTGCGGCGATCGGTTCCATTCTTTTGACTGTCCGCATGAAACCCGACTGGCGCTGATTGCTGCTTCCGAAACAGGCGCGCTTTACCGTGGCGTTG
Source organism: uncultured bacterium (assembly GCA_964632485.1). Lineage (GTDB taxonomy): Bacteria > JAGOEH01 > JAGOEH01 > JAGOEH01 > JAGOEH01 > CAZWDO01. Next base: position 1,001 of record CAZWDO010000028.1, on the reverse strand, counting down.
TGAGCCCTTTGCAGGCGCTGAATCCGAAACCTCTGGTTCTTTTTTCCCTAAATGCATATATGCTGATCGAAACGAATGGCGACCTTAAAACCTGGTTCATCATTGAAGGAGAGCGTCAGGAATGAGAAAATTTATCCTGTTGTTTTGTTTGATTATGTCTATGGAAATAGTGGCTCAGGACAAAGTGTGCCTGATACAATTCAAAGATGGCGCTGATATGCGCTGGATCACCCGTCATTGTTCCCTGGACGGTCGGATGCCTGATGGCCGGTATCGTGTATATATGAATGAGGATGAGTGGCATCAGATTCGCCCATGGGTTAATCAATGGGAAAATTGGCGCGAGGAAATCACTCCGGCGGATTGCAAAATGGCGGTTACTGCCGCTGAATTCAGCCAGAATTGGGATACATACCCAACCTATGACCAATATTTAGAGCAGATGCTCAGATTTGAAACTGATTTTCCCGATTTGTGCCGTATTGATACAATTGGCACGAGTGTTCAGGGACGGTTATTACTCTTTGCCCATCTCAGCGATCAGGTAAATACTCCCGAACCCTGGGAACCGGAGGTCCAGTTAGAAGCGACTATACACGGCGATGAACTGGTTGGGTATG
>CAZWDO010000028.1:0-371 GCA_964632485.1 uncultured bacterium | reverse complement strand
GCTGCGCTACATTGATTTTTTATTAACCCACTATGGCGAAACCGATAGCGTGGGGATGAGAGTGACGCGTTTGCTCGATAGTTTATCATTGTGGATCATGCCGCTTATGAATCCTGACGGTACCTATTGGGGCGGTAATCATACCGTTAACGGGTCCCGTCGTTACAATGCCAACGGGAAAGATTTGAATCGAAATTTTCCTGATCAGTATGTGGACCCGGTCAATACTGGTGAAGGCCGGGAAAAGGAGACCCGGGCTATGATGGAGTTCGTCGCTGGCCGCCGTTTCAGTCTTTCCGCCAATTACCACGGGGGAACGACTGTAGTGAATTATCCCTGGGACGGACTGGTGAATGGGCAATATTATTCGC
>CAZWDO010000027.1:0-43257 GCA_964632485.1 uncultured bacterium | reverse complement strand
TAAAAGCGGACAAAAAAAAACCGGTAGCTCAATTAAGGGCTACCGGCATTTCTATGCTATAATGCGGGAATTTAAAATCAGGATGGTTCGGGAATCTGACCGGAATCGTCTCGTTTCGCATAAGATTCCATGACGGGAGGTGTCTTACCTTTGATGGCTGACTCGATTTCCAGCGGGTTGGCCAAGCGGTGGCCCTGATCGATCATTGGCAGTTTTTTTCTCAATTTCAATGGGTCCAACACCTGAATTTGCGCATCATTAGCTCGGGGATTATTTGTTATGTTTGCATTTTTCAATGTTTTTAGCGTTGTCCGAATATATTGCTCTGAAGCCTGGGTCAATTCTTTCAACTTGATTTTAGTCATACTGTTGTTGCCATTTAGAAGATGATAGTATATCAGTTCGTTTTTAGCCATGTTTGTTCCGATATCTTTCTTTGGTTTGATAAAATATGACATTATCGATTGGGTAAAAAACTGATAGTCATTCAAGGTCAGCTCATATCGGCCATTGACCGGCGTCCGATAATGTTTCGTAAACAGCACCCAATTCTCCATCAATACCCGAATGTTGTCCATTAGCCGGGAATCAATCGCGCTGGAATATTCGATGAATTCGCGAAAGAATTGAAAATTTACTTTGTTCTCGCATTCATTTCCGGCTTTGTCGGCATGGATTTCATTTTTAACAAGCGGATTGGCAGGCGCTGGCGGCTGCGTTTCCCCTGATGAGGTCTGCACCGACGGGTGGGTCTGGAACTGGTAATACCGATAAAAATCATGCCAGAATTTCTGATCGACGGTGTGGGTTTCGGGATTGTAGATTAAGTTCCAGCGATGCTTGCTACCGTTCTTGATGAGTTCATCCGTATTCGTCAATTCCAATTTCAGCAGCCGATCCTGCAATTGCGCTTCGATTCCCTTTTTGATCGTCGTGGTGATAAAGACGCAATTTTTGAACGTCAGTTTGCGTTGAACCCCCCGTTTCTGCTGGAATACCGTTTCCACACTGCCGATTTCAATTTCTCCTTCGGTTATGGCCACGCGCAACAAATCGCTGCCGGTTTTATCCATATCGTTCAATTCATGCAAAAAAATTATCTTGCCGCGGATTTCATCGGTACCCAGGACATCCGCCAGATAGGCGAAATATTTTTTGCTGAAATAGGTGTATGGCAGGATCACATCATCCGGGAACAGATTCAACACGGTTTTCACCAATGATGATTTCCCCACTCCCGGGTCCCCGCTGAGAAATATGCCGAAGTTTCGGTCCAATTGAGCATTGATGGTCGTAAAACAGATCAGATATAAAATCAGCTTTTCGTCTTGACGTCCGTAATACTTGAAAGCCAAATCCTGCCACAGTTTGTCCAGAAGTTGCTGAGGCGTTTCAATACTCTCCAGCACCTCGCTGAGGCTCCGAATTTCTATTGTCTGAGTTATGGCAGATTTGTTGGCGCGTGCGAGGGACAGTTCCCGCAAATCTGCAAAGAGTTCGAAATCTTCTACGGAAGAAAAGCCAAAGAATTTCAGAATGCTCTTTTTTCCTTCGATTTGATCGGCGGGAGCGATGAAATACAAATTTATCAGGGCTTGAACCCGACGCTTGTATTTCAAGGAACCGAGCTTCAAATCAAGACTGGCTTCATAGAGAAAAAATTGAATCGCTTCCCCCAGGATCAGTTCCTGGTCGAGGTGGGTGGGGATTTTGGGAAGCTGCCGTTCGGTCGGCAGGATATATGGAATCTTCAGGTATCGGGTCAACAAGATTTTCACCAGGGGATAATAATAATCATAATCGACACCATGCAGGATGATTTCATCGACAATCTCGATATTGAGGTAATCTTCAATATATTGGTTGAATCGTTCCCAATCTGTAACTTTCAGTACCGGTATCATGTGAGAGTCGGTATCGATGGCTTTGAAAGACTTCTTTTGGCTGGTTATCAATAAATCGGTGCGATGGTCGGATGAAAACGGATTGGCGGTGGAATATGTGCATGAACAACAATCTACAGGCGGCGTATCACTGATAAAGAAAGGGATCGACGATACATTGCCAGATGGCTGTTGAATAATTGAAGTTATTTGCTTTTGATGTTTTGATTGTTTCGTTTGTTTCGGTTCATTCATTAATCACCACCCTTTCAACATGTTAATGATCGATACTCAACCAATACTATATAAAATCAACAAATCGGTTTCATGTTTCGGATCGTTTGTTGAGGCGTGAATGGAATCATGCCCCTGCGCTTTATGTTTCTGAAACAGGATCGTCCTTCATAACAGGACTGAGATTTGACGATATAAAATGAATGCTTATTTCTATTATTTCGATTGTTTCTAATTTGAGAATAATCAATTGAATGACAGGGTATTATAAAATGAAAACATTTCGAAACAGAGGATTCGTCAATTTTAGATTGAAATGTGTCGGTTGAATGAATCAAATTGATAGAATCCATAAGGGTTCGATTGTATCGTTTGTTTCGTTTTTGCATTGATCACCTTGCGGCTCAAGTCATTTCCAAATAGAACCCGAATCGAACGTTCAGGCTTGAATTTCGTTTTCGATTCTGGACTTGTTGATAATATATTGCAGTTGCGTGAATTTGTCAACCTTTTTTTTCAATTCCATGGGGAATCTTCCAAAAAGAGCCAAAACTCAAGCGAAAAATGTGAACAAGATATTAATCGTGAACAATATGAACCATATCACATTAAACCACCTGGAAGGAGTCTTGCATGGACAAAACGAAAATGCAAATTCTGATGAACAAAGACCGGTTGATACGATCCGGCGAACTGTGCAATCGGCTGAACATCTGCGAGAGCACGCTATGGTATTACCGCAGAATCGGATTGCCGTTCTTCAAAATCGGCGGGCGCGTCTATTTCGATCTCGATGATGTCGCCGAATTCCTGGTCAAAAACAATACGATTAAACCCTGTAATCCGCCGGAATCCCGGCAAGGAGATACACATGAACAACAATAATCTCTCTCTCGTTGCCGTGATGACTGAATCCTTCGATGGCGCCCCGTGTACGCTCTGGAAAGATGAGGCCGATGAAGTTTATATGACCCGTGAAAGCATCGGGCAGGCCCTCGACTACCGGTTTCCCGAGCAGGCCATCGCCAAAATTCATAGCCGACATGCGGATCGGTTGGACTCGCTGTCAGTGGTAGTCGAAATGGTTAGCGCCGACGGCAAGACCTATCCCCGATATTTATATAGCCGAAAGGGGGTCATGGAAATTTGCCGCTGGAGCCGAAAGCCCAAGGCGGATGATTTTATGGATTTTGCGTTTCATATTTTCGAGCAATACGATAAGCACAATCTTTTGCCGCGCGATAAAGTTTACGACATGGCGCTTCAACTGGCTCAAGACATGATGCGGCCACTGCAAATCGGGAGTGGATCGACGCTGGAAGCTGAGATGGATGAAATAAAATCACTGATGGCCGGAATCGCTGATCGGCTCGATTCTCGAAATCACCTTCAAACCATAGATGAGATGATCCGTTGTGATATATCGAACAACCGCATCCGGGCGGCCTTGACGGGGATGATCAAACATTATTGCGAAATCTGTTGCGTGAATGAACGCACAATCTGGATGTGCATATACGGAGAATTCAAAGAACGGTTTGGAATCAACGTTTGGGCCGAAGCCAACCGGTTAAAAATCACGCCCATCAATTGGGTGGATAGTGTGGAGTATTTGCCGGTATTGGCGTTGCTGGCCATGGTCATGCTGTATGGACAGCGAGGCGACGAATAGCAAGGATGCTGAAAAAAAGGGAGAGTGTGAGGGGAGGGGAGTGGATACCGGGAAACTCCTGATTGAATGTTTTTACTGGGATTGAGGGCTCTATGTTATTCTGCATAAAGATGAATCGACAATAATCGCCACCAACCATAATTTTTATATTGACTTTCAGGTATTTTGTGTTATTATATAGATATGGCGAAAGATCTTATAACCGTTGATGAAGTCAACGGCAGAAAGCGGTATCGACTTCGCAAGGTGCTGCCCGATGGCCGCCGCATTCAAAAAACGATCGGGTGGGCGGACGAAATGTCCAGGCAGAATGCGAATGATATCGCGTACGGGTTGATTTCACAATACATCCAGGAAGACATCACCGGCCGGGCTCAAAAAACGAAACCCGTCATGTTGTTTAATGATGCGTGCGATTTGTATATCCAGACGCTTCAGACCAATATTTATCAGGTTTATAAGCGTCGAACTACTTCCAAGCCCAGCACTGATTATATTAGAAACAAAATTGTTTATTTGAAGTACCCTATAGTATATTTTGGCAAACAATTTGTCCATAACATTTCCATTGACCGTATTAATCAATACATCGAAAAGAGGCGCAAAGAATTACAGCCATCATCGTTAAATAAAGAAATAATTACTATGCGTCAGGTTTTTAATTTGCTGGTCGAGAAAGAAATTTTGGAAACCAATGTCTTTAATAGGGTAAAATCGATCTTGGTCGATAACGAGATCACCGAATTCTTCACAAAAGAAGAGTTTGACTTGATGATCGAGCATTCCAATGGGCACTTGCGGGATTTTATCTATTTAGCCTTTTATACCGGATTGCGGAAATCGGAGTTGCTGAACCTAAAGTTTTCGGACATCAATTTTACGACGCGTAAAATCTTGCTGAAGGAGACCAAGCAGGGAAAAGCCCAATACCGCAGACTCAATGATAAAGCCATCGAATATTTATTGAAACTGAAAGAACAGAACAGAAGCGGGTATGTGATTGAATATAAAGACTCGCACATCGCCGATATCAAGACTGCTTTCAACAAGCTGATGAAAAAACTGCAAATCAACAAAAGCATCCATTGTCTGCGCCATTCGTTCGGGACTTATCTGGCGGCCAAAGGTGTTCCCCTGCATAATCTCCGGGAATTGATGGGACATAAGGACGTCAAGACTACCATGCGGTATGCGCATGTTCTCGAAGACCAATTACTGGATGATGTCAATAAGATATAAACCGGAATCAAACTGATGGTTGTTGACCAAACGCCCAAAAACCGTGGTCAATATATGGTCAACGGCTTTTTATGATGTTCGTAAGTTAAGAGCCGAGAATCGGATTTGAACCGACGACCTGCTGATTACGAATCAGCTGCTCTACCAGCTGAGCTATCTCGGCTTACGTCTTCTATTCTATAAATAAATATCGAATGAATTATTATTTTAACCGTTGAAGTATAATAATTCTTCATTCTATATCTTGGTTTATTTCAATCATTGATTGTAATAAACAAGATTAAAAATAGAGATCCGAACATTACTTTTTCTCTTTTTCATTCGTCCTAATATAAATTAAAAGCAAGCGTTTGTCAAGCGATTTTTTAATTGATCATTACAATTAATTCTTCCTCTATGGAGGTAAAACAAGGTGGCGCTCTCCAATGATTTTCTTTTCCAACTTCTTCAGCTTTCATTCTAAATTGGGTTTTTTGCCCATAGACTGAACTTAAAATAGAATCTGAAGGATGTAAGGTATGGTTTGTATCGTGGCATTTGAGGTTTAATAATAAATGAACATACAAGGGTTGCATTTGCAGTAGTTTGTGGCCACTGACAGGCTGATATCACATTTCCAAACAATTTAGGACTAAAAGATAATTAGGTCTTGACTTATGATTTGTTTTTTTGTATCTTAGTTATGTTTTAATAATAATTCAGTTATTTATCAAGCGTTTGATCGATTCTTACGTCTTTATTGATTGCTGAAATTGGTTTTAATTTTCAGTTAAAGGAAAAATGAGTGGAAACGAGTGATCTGAATATGAGTTTTGCGGATTTCGGTTTAAATCCGTTGTTGATGCAAGGTATTGAAGCTGCCGGTTTTAAGGCTCCAAGTCCAATCCAGGAAAAAACGATCCCAGTTATTATGAGCGGCGCTGATCTGATTGGCCAGGCGCATACCGGAACCGGAAAAACCGCCGCGTTTGGACTGGGTACTATGCATCGAATGAAAAAAATGGGAGGAATTGAGCTGCTGGTGATGACGCCGACACGCGAACTGGCGACGCAAGTCAGTGATGAGATATTCCGTTTGGGACGCTTCGCCGGTATTCATACGGGAACTATTTTAGGCGGAAGTTCCTATACCATGCAGTTAAAAATGCTTAAAAAAGATATCCAGGTAATGACTGCTACTCCCGGCCGGTTGTTAGATTTGCTTAAAGGCGGTAAGATTAAAAATTTTCATCCTTCCATGGTTGTCCTCGATGAAGCGGATGAGATGCTGGATATGGGTTTTTATGATGATATCATGGAAATTATTTCATATTTGCCGGAAGAACGTCAAACTCTACTCTTCTCGGCAACCATGCCAAGGCTTATTCAGGAATTAGCGTATAAAATATTGAAGAACCCGGTCATTATCAAAACCGTTCCTGCTAAAGAGCCAACTAATCGTGATATTAATCAGCTTTATTATGTTATCGAGGAACGGGAGCGCGAAGATGCGGTAATCCGCTTGATTGAAGATCAACGTCCTGAAAAAGCGCTTCTTTTTTGTCGGACCCGGGTGGAAGTGGAACGGCTCAATACGTCATTATCCGCCAAAGGGTTGAATACACGCGCTTTACATGGCGAAATGGAACAGACTCAGCGGAATGAGGTTATGAATGCCTTTCGTAAAGGTATGACGGCGATTTTGATTGCCACTGATGTCGCGGCGCGGGGTCTCGATGTGTCTGATATTTCACATGTTTTTAATTATCATATTCCCTTCGATTCTAAAAGCTATATCCATCGGATCGGACGTACCGGCAGAGCTGGGAAAAAAGGGACAGCGATTACATTGGTGACCCCTGAAGAATTTCGACGTCTGGAACGGATTCAGAAAGATGTGGGCACTCATATTGAAAATCGAATGGTGCCGACTCTCCGCCAAATCCGCCGCGATCGCATTAATCATGTGGCTGAATTAATTATGGATACTCCGATTGATGCGGAAGCCTCAACCTTGGTCGAACTCCTGGTCGCTGAGTTGAATAGTAAGGATACGGCTTTAAAACTTGCTTCCTATCTTTTAGTACAACAACAGGAAAGTGGCCCCGATCAAATTGGTGTCATTGGCGACCGGTTAAAAAAACTTCTGTCGGGATTAACTCGATCCCATTTTCATGAAAAGCCTCCTTATAAATTCGCAAAAAAATCATTTCGTAAGGAACATGATCATCCTTTCTTGAAAAAAAAGAAACGGAAATAGAAGGTTTTCGATACATTCCTAATGACAAATAGCGCACATTGATGAAGAATGATATTGATTCCAATAGATAAAGGCTAATATTTATAATGTAACTGCTCTATAGGAATTAACATAATATTTGATTTAAAATCCATAACGGTATATCAGTGAGTGATAATCAGGCTTGAAACCAAAGGCCTCGAAATGTTCCCGCCAATGGCTCTTTAATGCCGGTTGCTGATTGATTGTTTCAACTTTTACTACTTTCCAGGGTTTAAATCGACGCTGAACGATTCCATAAAAGAGTCTAAAAGCCTGAATCACCGTTTCAGCCGACGCCCCTTCCGCAATTTCAATATCCCGCGCCTTCATTCGACTTATCAAAACTATTTTATTCTGAGCATAGACAAAATGATTGGCGGAATGCCTCTCCGGAAGATCGGAAAAGAGTCCCAATCCGCTTAATGAGGCGGGATCCGTGGCATTCAATATGAAATGACTGGGGTGGTTCTGGAATTCTGTCCAATTCTTCAGATTTTCCGTTGCCATATATTGGGGAAATGAAAGATGAGTGAAATAGATTCCGGCAGTCAATTCCCCGCTGAGTTCCATCACTTTCAATCCCGATACAAGGTTCGACCATTGAAATACCGGCAACTCGTATTTGAGTAAATCGCGACAAATGATACCGTACCGCTTGATTAACTGTCGAATGCGAAATTTTTGATTTTCCAGTTCGTCCCAGGCAGAATCCGGAGGTTCTGATAGTTTTCGGGGAATAAACCAGCGGCCTTCAAAAGGACGAGTATTCAACCAACGATTAAAGTTATGCCGTCCTCTGGATGGAACCGAGGATTTGGTGATGGGGAGAGCTTTAAATCTGTTAAGAATCCCTTTTCTGAGAACGGACCATTGTTCATTGGTAATTTTTCCTGACCAGACTTCCTCCCATAGTTTTTCTGCTGTTTCGTCAAGCGGTAATCCTAAAGATTCACTAAGACGTGTCAATGTTATATAATCACGGTTATCCGCTAATAGATAGGATGGCTTTTGTTCGAGCTGAAAAAGGGAGAGTTCCTCGGGAAAGGTGAACATGATTTTTTCTTTGCCGCATCCTACCCACTGCAGGTTTTGTGATTGATAGAAGCTGTCGAATTGTTCAGTTTGATATCCGCTGATTCGGCTGGGAAACACTTCGCGTTCCCACAATTCAGCCATGAGCGGATAGGCTAAAAGAGGTTCAAGCAGTTGAGGCCACGGAATCTTTTCTTGAGTTTCTGAGTCGAGATGCTGAATTCGGGCGATATATGCCGGCAGCAATTCCAGTGGCAGCGACTCTATTTGGCGTGAGCGGTAGCGGTTGGTATTTTTAAGCAGGTTTTGTAATACCTGATGGTCAATGAGCCAGTATGCCCCCAATTTTTTCAGTTCATTATCCCGGGGGAGAGAATAGCTCCATTCCATATTGCCGGATAGCTGCTTTTTTCCCAATACCCAACGCCGTTTTTCCAGTTGACGTTCCAAAAGCTGATGGAGTCTATTCTCAGCGAAACCGAAAATTTTTGAAAAATATTCAATTTCAATACCCGGATAATATCGTAACCATTGCTCAAGGATAAATTCAATAGTGGGTAGTGTAGTATTTGCTGAAAACTGGATGGGTTCAGCCATTTGAGGCGAATTAAGACCAGCGGAAGCGAGCGCCATCAACGACAGGCCCAGTTCCTGAAAGTTAATCGTCTCTAAATTTTCCCCTGCGGAATCATTTTTATGCGCATAACCAAAGATTTTATTCTGGTTCCAATCGGGTAATAGCTGACAGAGCAATCGATATGAGGAAGTACTCATAAGCAACAGCGTACCCGCATCGCTTCTTTCAATCCAGCATATCCGGTTCTGCAGCGATTTCAACCAGGATTCGATGGGGTGTGTTTGCTTCAGGAGTTTGAACTGCTGTTGCCACTCTTCACAATCGAGAAAAATCCGATCTTCGAGCCAGTTGAAAAAATCGGTTTCATTTTGGGGAAGGCGCTCTATGGATAGACGTTTTTGATGCATTTGGAATTCACTAAGTAAAAGGGGGTCAAACGGTACGCTTTCCCATCTGCTGCCGCTAATTTTTTCCCCAAGTGGATCGGTGAACGGATCGCGAATTGTCTGGCGAGGCGTATCATCTTGATACATGTTGATGCTGGTTTGCAACCAAATAATTCCGGCTGCCAGCGGCGAATAGCAAAACATATCGACTAAACTGATGGCTATTGTTCCCCCTTCAATATCTTCCAGAAGTTGGTAAAGCGCTGGTATATTGAATTCGTCATGAAAGCAGTTGCGCCACGTTTCCAACAAGATGGGGAAATCGGAGTAGGGCGCGATCGCTTGATAGAGCTGTTTCGACTTAACTCTGGAAAGCCAGAGCGGAACACGGGACCTAAAGTTTGAACGGGGGAGCAACAAAGCGCGCGACGCATTTTCCCGAAATCGGGCGCCGAAATACCCGGTTTTTCCCAAATGAACCCGCCAGGCGTTTTCCAGTTTTTCTCGCCTTAGATAGCTCCTTAGTTCACTCTCGAGAATTGCTTGCGGCAAGTTAAAAACGATACTGTTATTATCGCTATAGAAATCAATTTTTTGAGCGAATCTTTTTTCTAATAATTCGTTGAGTCCGGCGGCGAGGGGATAATTGATACTCAGACTTCGAAATGTATGGATGATCAACTGATAGAACCCATCCCCCCGGCTGGTGTTATGCGCTTGTTCGCAAAGGATGTGTCTGCTATGTGGCAAGGGGGCGTTACTATGCGCGCGCTGTCGTTTAAACAGGTCTTCCATGTCGCTCGGATCTTCAGGATTTTGAAAGTGAGCTCCCCACAATTCGTTTAATGGTATATTCCGTTCAATATGATCGTTGATCTGTTCCAATAAATTAAGAATTGTATTTGAGAACAGCAGGGAGCGAGTCATGCTTTCACCCCGCCAGAACAGGGCGGTATTTGTTGAGCCTGACCAGGGAACAACTTCAACCGTTCGCTGGTTGATGTTGACAATCTTCCATCGTCGATTGCCAAATTCGAAGCGATCGCCCAGACGGCGTTCCCAAACAAATTCTTCATCAAGTTCCCCGATTTTTTTGTTGTTCTCGCCCAGAACTAATTGGTAGCTTCCCCGATCGGGAATTGCGCCCGCGGATGCATAGAGCAGGGAACGAATACCGGGTTTTGACCGGATAGTCTGATCCCGGGAATTATAATCCAACCGGGGTTGCAGTTCTTTCAAACGAATATGTTGAAATCGGCCTGACAACATGTCCACTGTTGCATTGAATAATTCCCGTTCTAAAGTATGAAAACTGGCGTTGGTTCGGATAAAATCATAGAGCGCATCGATCTGCCAGGAATGGTCAAGACTTAGAATTAGAATAAACTGAGCCAGCATATCTAATGGATTGAGGATGATTTGGATAGGCTCGATGGTCTGAGTTTCAATGGCCTGGGCCATGACCAGGCTATAGAGGGTGTCGATGGGGTAGAGGGGGAAAATAGTCCCCTGGCTAATACGGCGCAAATCGTGCCCCGCTCGTCCTACACGCTGCAATCCATTGGCAAATCCTTGAGGCGCTTGCACCATTACGACTTCATCCAGATCGCCGATATCAATCCCCAGCTCAAGCGAACTGGTGGCGATTATTCCTTTGATTTCCCCTTGTTTCAACCCTTTTTCTACAATATGTCTGATTTCACGGGATAAGGATCCGTGATGGGAATATACCAGCGGCGGGTTATTTTCAGCATTGATAAGCGCTGCCAGGGTTTCACATAGACGCCTGGTGTTCGTGAAAATCAGCGTCGATTTATTTTTAAGTATGATTTTTTTAAGTACGCGGGCCAGTTCTTTGTAATGAGTTTCGTCGCTGTTTGAAGCGAGTCGGATGGGAACTGAACAAATATTTACCCGATATTTTTTTTCGGAAGGCGCCTGGATGATAGTGATGGGACGGGGAATGTAATGGGGGGTCCCATCTGTATTTTCCAATCTGTATCCCGCGGCAAATCGAGCGATTGTTTCAGGGGGATTGACTGTGGCGCTGATGGCGATGCGTTGGAACTCTCCGCAATAGTGAGATAAATGTGTGATGACTGATGTGAGAAAAACTCCGCGTTTATCACCGGCTAAAGCATGAATTTCATCCAGAATGACTACTTTTATTTTATCAAGGAGATGGCGGGCTTTGGGGCTGATGATGATTAAATTCAGACTTTCCGGCGTGGTGATCAGAATTTCCGGAGGTTTTCGCAACATGCGGGCGCGGTGAGCCGGCGGAGTATCCCCGCTGCGGGTTCCCACGTTGATAAAGGGGAATGCTGTTTTATTTATATGAAAAAGCTCGCGTAGTTGGTTCAATGGATAAATCAGGTTTTGTTCTATATCGTTGTTGAGCGCTTTCAAGGGGGAAATATAGAGCGCCCGGGGACCATCTCCCACCGGGTAATCTCCCTGCAAGAAACAGTTGAGCGCCCATAAAAAAGCCGCAATCGTCTTACCACTTCCTGTGGGAGCAATTAATAAAACGTTTTCTCCCTTTGCAATTGGCGGAAAGGCGGCTGTCTGGATCGGAGACAAGCTTCCGTATTCATTAATAATCCATTCCTGGATTAGTGGATGAAAAAGTGATAATGAATCAGTTGGCGTGACGGGATAGATAGTATTCATCATTTAAACCATGGATGGCAGCCCAAAGACCGGAATTCTAACTGATGGGTGTTCTGAGCAGTTTCAGGGATATTTTTGTTGTAATGTTTCAAGAGCGGTTTGTAACAATGAAGGTAGTTTATTCTCTTGAGAGATAGTGAACGCCGTGGCGTAATCCGGAGCGATCAAAATCGGTAATCCGGCGAACAATAAGGGGAAAACCTCTTCCATATTCTGGGGAGGGAGCGCCAAACAACCTGCTGTGCGATGCTTTTCATCATCAAAATGGAATAGGATGGCGCTACCTTTGTCAATGTCCCGGCCAGGACCGTAATTATAATTGATTAAGCTGACGCGTTTGTAGTCTTTAAAGCTCAATCGTTCTCCCGGAAAAAATTTGATAACTTCACCCTGAGCAGTCAGATAATCATTGCCCGAGAATCCTGGAGGTAAGTAACGAGCGGTATCTCCGATTTTCAATATTTCATTGACATGACCGTCATAGCAACTTAGTGAATCGGCATCGGTGATATAACATTTACCACAGTGTGATCCCAAGCGGTTGAGTTCAGCTTGCCAGGGCGCTAATTCGGGATAATAGGAAAGATTCGTGAAAAGTTCTCCTAAAGCAAAGAGACCAGAGGGGGTACGACCATCACCTTCCCGTTTTTCGCCGATCGGGGCGAACCCGGCATATCCGCCATAGATTTCCGCTATATAGTATCTTACGATCCATTTATCATCCTTATATTGCATAAAAAAGAATTGCGCGCGGTTGCATTTTGGGGTTGTATTTTTACCGATCACGAAAATGATGGTTTTACCCCAGGGAGACTTATTGACAATTTGGTTGTAATCGGTCCATAACAGATTTATATCGGTGTTATCCTGAATGGGATATTTGACGAATTGTTCCCGCAGAGTTTTGAGGGCGCTGATTTCTTGCTTAACGGGCGCCGGAATACAATGGGAAGAGCTAAAAATCAGGGCAAATATGAACAACCATAAGGTTTGGAATGTGTTACGCATAGTGGAACTGCTCCTTGCAAATTGACGAAATAATGGTTATTTCGCCGTAGAGTGTTGGGATGACGCTCATTCATACTGTTATAACAAAATCCCCTGTGAAAAAAATCATGGGTAGGTTTCCAGAAGGAATTCTTTGAGTTGATTAAAATCGTTTTCCATGGGAATGGAATGTTTTTCTTTTTCCATAACCTGCGCCAATTGCGGGGGTAAAGGGATGGGCTGATTGATGAGGGGTTCCACTATTTCCCGGAATTTTGCCGGATGCGCCGTTTCGACAAAAATGCTTTCGCCAGTGTAATCATTTTCCCTTATGAATCGCCTTAATCCCAAATATCCCACGGTTCCGTGGGGGTCCATCAGATAACCGGTTTTCTGCCAGACTGATTTCAGAGTTTCCCGGGTTTCCTGGTCATCAAAGGCATATCCTTTGATATCAATCTCCATCCGGGATAATTCTTTACCATAGATATCCTCCATGCGGGCGAAGTTGGATGGATTCCCGACATCCATGGCATTCGAAATGGTTTTTTGAGAAGGACGCGGTGCAAAACGTCCAGTGTTCAGATAATAGGGCACTACATCATTGGTATTGGTCGCAGCAATGAAGTGGTGGACAGGCAGTCCCATTTGTTTGGCCAGCAAAGCGGCAGTCAGATTACCAAAATTGCCGCTGGGCACGGAAATCACCGGAGAACAATCCATGTTTTTCAATTTCAATTGCTGACAGGCATAAAAATAGTAAAAACTTTGGGGGATCAGCCGCGCGATATTGATGGAATTTGCAGATGACAATCTGATTTTAGTGTTTAAGGCAGGATCCAAAAAAGCGTCTTTAACTAATTTTTGACAATCGTCAAACGTACCATTAATTTCTAATGCTTTGATATTATGGCCCAGTGTCGTCAATTGTTTTTCCTGGAGCAGGCTGATTTTTTTGCCGGGATAAAGGATAACCACATCAATATGGGGTTGACCCAGAAAACCATGCGCAACGGCAGAACCGGTATCGCCTGAAGTAGCTACAAGGATGACCAGCTTCTGATTGAGTTGCCGCGCAAAATATTCCATGGTTAAGGCCATGAACCGGGCGCCGAAATCCTTGAAAGCCATCGTTGGTCCATGGTAGAGTTCAAGGCTATGGATATGTTCTTCAACCCGGATTAAGGGAATGGGAAAATCAAAAGCCGTATGGATGATTCGTTCCAGTTCCGTTATGGGGATTTCGTCCCCGATCCATAATCGGCCAACTTCCCGGGCAATATCCGTGAAACTAAACTGATTCAGATTATCCCAGAATGACTGGGAAAGTCGCGGAATGGTCTCCGGCATATAAAGCCCGTTATCGTCCGGTAATCCTTTTAATACGGCTTCTTTGAAACTAACAACCGGGCTTTTATGATTGGTGCTATAATAGCGCATAAACAAGTTCCTTTTAAATAATGCTGATTCCGTGTTGATTGATTGGAGATGACCAATGGCGGCAGGGAATATGGTTTTGATGGAATATCCGGGCCATAGCGGAAGCGATTTCATCTGCGTGGCTTTCCGAAGCTGAGAGCGCAAAAATAGCAGGTCCGGAACCGGAGATTGAGCAGCCTAAAGCTCCGCTTTCCAAAGCGGCAGTTTTAATTTCCGAGAAATGGGGAATCAGGATGGCCCGCTGATGTTCGATCACATGATCGGTTAGAGAGCGTCCGACGAGTCCGACATCTCCCTGGAGCAATCCTGCCACCAGAGCTCCCAGATTGCCCCATTGCCGGATGGCTTGATCCATTGGTATTTCTGGTTTTAAAATGGCTCGCGCTTCCTGGGTTTTAATTTCGATATCCGGAATGACGATGGAGCAGTAGAGGGTAAGTTTGGTAACTAAGGAAATCACTTCCAACGGGTCATAGCTGCGGATGAGAGTAAAACCGCCGATAAGAGCGGGAGCGACATTGTCGGCATGCGCCGAACCGCAGGCAACGCGTTCCCCTTCCATGGCAAATGGAATTAATTCTTTGATGGGAAGAGGATTTTCCAGTAAAAAATTGGCGGCCGCAACCCCGGCGGCGGAACTGGCGGCGCTGGATCCCAAACCGCTTCCCAAAGGAAGATTCTTATAAAGTTCAAGTTCGATGCCAAAGGGTGGGTTTTCAGCGCGCCATAAACTGAGCGCCGCCATTCCCGCGCTGTTTTTTTCCACTTCCAATGGTAGCTTGCCGTTTTCAATATGGATCGATTTCAGATAGACACCTTTTCGATCGCATCGCCGGGCAATGACCCGATCCCCGGGTTTTTCCAAAGCGAATCCAAGTACATCGAAGCCGCATGCTACATTAGCGACTGTTGCCGGAGCAAACACTTCCACGCTTTTCTCAGACATCAAGATAACCTTGTTCAATCAGTAACTCCGCATTCAGAATTGCCCCTCCGGCAGCGCCGCGGATCGTATTGTGAGAAAGCAAGACAAATTTGTAATCCATGATGGAACATTTCCGTAAACGCCCAACAGCGACCGCCATTCCTTTATCCAGCATTCGATGTAGTCGCGGTTGCGGATAGCGGTCTTCATCAAAATAGTATATGGGTTGAATGGGAGCGCTGGGCAGATTCAAGTGTTGAGGAACTCCGCGGAATTCCCGCCATATCCGTATAATATCTTCAGGGTCAACGGGTTTACTAAATTTTACTGACACGCATTCAGTATGGCCATCTACTACGGCTACGCGGTTGCAATGCGCGCTGATTGCCATTTGAGCGTTTTCTATATGATCATTCCTCAGTTTCCCCAATATTTTCAGAGGTTCACTTTCCATTTTTTCTTCTTCGCTTTTAATAAAAGGGATAACGTTATCGATAATATCCAAACTGGGGACTCCCGGATAACCGGCGCCGGAAAGGGCTTGCATGGTAAATACTTGCAATGCATCAATCCCAAAGGCATCGAACAAGGGTTTCAATGCAATGGTCATTCCGATGGTTGAACAATTAGGATTGGTGATAATGGCTCCCTGCTCGTATTTCTGGTGTTTAATCAGGGCCAGGTGATCAGCGTTAATTTCAGGAATTAAAAGAGGGACATCTGTATCAAAGCGGTGGTTACGGGAATTGGAAACGACCCAGTAACCAGCTTGGGCGAATTCAGTTTCAATTTCCCCCGCCACGCTGGCGTCGAGACCGGAGAAAACGATGCGACAGGGAAAATCCACGGGTACACACGGCTTGACTTCCATGGCGGCAATGGATGCTGGTAGGGGAGAGCTCATGAACCAATTGACCGCTTCTCCATAGATTTTACCGGCCGAACGTTCCGAAGCCGCTAGTACCGTAATCTCGAACCAGGGATGCCCGTTCAGTAATTCAATGAATTTTTGTCCGACACTGCCTGTGGCGCCCAGTATCCCGACCGGTATTTTTTTTTCTCTCATGGGATCACATCCTTTCTTATTTTGAAATATAACGCGCAATTTTTAAGATATCGGCGAATACTCCCGCCGCCGTCACTTCAGCCCCGGCGCCGGGTCCTCGAACGACTAACGGCCGCTCTTTATAGCGGGAAGTAAAGAAAACGATCATGTTGTCGCTGCCATCAAGATGATAAAAGGGGTGGCCGGGTTCCACGGCGGTCAGCTGCAGACGGGCCTCCCCATCGGCCAGAACGGAGATATAGCGCAGAACTTTGTTTTCCTTCTGAGCAGCGGTTAACTGGTTTTTAAAATGAGCATCATTTTTTTCAAGAGCGTCATAAAAAACATCCAATGATTCACTTTGCATAATCTCCCGGGGCGCGATAGATTCAATGACAATATCTTTAAGTTCCAATTGCCAGCCCATTTCACGGGCCAGAATCAAGGATTTCCGGGCAGCATCCAGCGCGCTCAAATCATCACGCGGGTCCGGCTCTGTCAGTCCCAATTCTTGAGCCTGGCGAACCAATCCGGCGAAACTGGTGGTCCCTGTATAATTATTGAAAATATAACTGATCGTTCCCGATAAAATGGCTTCGATCCGTTCAATATTATCACCGCTTGCCAGCAGGTCATTGAGGGTACTGATAATCGGTAATCCCGCGCCAACATTGGTTTCATAATAAAACTTGACGTTATGCTTCTGGGCGCTTGTTTTAAGCTGCCGATAAATATCCATGGAACTGCTGTTAGCGATCTTGTTGGGTGTTACCAGGGAAATGCTCGCGGAAAGTATAGAATTGTAATAGGGGATAACATCTTCCCCTGCCGTGCAATCGATAAAAATCGAATTGGGCATATTGAGGAAGATCATATTGTCGATAAATTCCCGCAGCAGTGAAGGTTCTTCTCCGGATGACAACTGCTGGCAGCAGTGATCCAGCGGGATCCCTTTCTCATTAAAAATCATTTTTTTGGTGTTGGCCAGGCCGATCAGGCGAATTTCCATTTTATGGTTAGTTCGTAGTATCGGAGTCTGCGCTTGAATCTGAGAGAGCAGTGTTTTACCGATCAACCCGCAACCGACCATGAATAAATTAATGGTTTTAGTATCAGAGAGGAAAAACGCATCATGAATCGCATTAAGAGCTTTATTCTCATCGGCTACAGTGACAACCACCGAGATGTTAAGTTCAGTGGAACCCTGGGCGATAGCGACTACGTTAATCCCGTTTTTTCCGAGGGCCTGGAATAATCGTCCCGAGATTCCGGGGGTACGTTTCATGTTTTCACCGACAATGGCGATAATCGAGAGCTGGTCTTCGACTTTGACTGGATCAATTTGATGAGCATTGAGTTCCAGTTTAAATTCTTCGCTAATAGTATCACAAGCCAAATCAGCATGATGAGGGGCGACAGCGATACATATTGAATGTTCTGAGGAAGCCTGGGTAATGAGAATAATATTGATTTTTTTTTGGGCTAATGCCGAAAATAAACGCATGGCAATACCGGCGACACCGATCATCCCGCTACCCTGAACTCTGAGCAGGGCGATGTTTGTAATCGATGAAATTCCTTTAACCGAATACTCTTTTGTTATATTCTGAGTGGTAATCAGGGTGCCGGGGAACAAGGGGTTGAATGTGTTTTTAATTCGAAGGGAGATGCCCAATTCACGCGCCGGTTGAATTGTGGGGGGATGAATGACTTTTGCGCCGAAATGTGACATTTCCATCGCTTCTTCGTAGGTAATTTGCGACATTGGGAACGCCTTAGCAACCTTTCGGGGATCCGCTGTCATGATGCCATCCACATCGGTCCAAATCTCAATTTCAGACACTTCCAGAGCGGCCCCGAAGAGAGAGGCCGTATAATCGGAACCGCCGCGCCCCAGGGTCGTGGTTTCATTCTGCTTCGTGGCGCCGATAAAACCAGTGATCACTTGACAACTATTCACGTCCTTAAAATAGTTGACAATTCGGTGCCGAGTTGTTTTCCAATCCACACGGGCGTTACCGAAATGTTCGTCCGTTATCACTAAATCGCGTGTATCGAGAAATTGCGCGGGGATGCCCTGGACGGTTAGCGCAGCGGCAATAATGCGGGATGATAAACGTTCGCCAAAACTCATCAATAAATCGAGACTGCGCAAAGAGAGTTCCTTTAATAGAAAAACACCATGCAGCAGGTCATGCAGTTCATTCAGAATCGATTCAAGATAATTGAACAGTTCTTGTTGGATCGATTGGTTCGTGGCTAATAGAACGTCAATGGCTTCCCGGTGTCGTTTACCAATCAGTTCAAATCCGCGTTGATAAGCGGTATCGCCCTGTTCGGCTTGTTTGCCGAGAACGATCAGAGTATCGGTAACACCGCCAAAAGCTGAAACAACGATACTGAATCGCCGGGCAGGATAGGTTTTCAAAATTTCACAAATTTTCAAAATATTTTGGGGAGTTCCGACTGAGGTTCCCCCAAATTTAAGTAATTTTTCCATGATTCTCACCTTCTTTTCTTAGGCAAGTCCGATTCAATTGAATATTATACAGACGACGGTTGATTTTTATTACTAATCGCTTAATAAAAAGTCTTCTCCAAAATTGTCGGGTTTCCCGGGCAATAGATTTAACGGGTTCTCTCTATGCAACGTCTGCGCGAATAGAGGGAGTCAATGTTCGATTGCTCGTAGCGCCTGATCCCAAGGGTGTTAATCAAAGAACGCCCGATGAACGGCATTAACGGCAGTTGATAAATAGGAATCCTTTACTATAAAATAGGTGGCGACCAAAGAAGCGCCGGAAGAGATCATTTCAATGTTAACGCCTTCGTTGGCAACTGCCTGGAACACTTTAGCGGCCAATCCCGGAGTATAATCGAGACCTGTTCCAACAACAGCAACAACAACCTGGTCATCCTGATGATCGATAGTATCGATAACACCTTCTCCCAGAGAAAGAAGAGCTTGATAACTCGCGGCAGAATCTTTACGGTCGATTAATAAATTAATACAGGTTTGGGAGGTGATGATCGAATATATATTAATTCCGAGGTTTCCGAGCAGCGAACCGATTTCCGAGATGACTCCGGGTTTATAGCCAACACCCGCGCCACGGACCTTTAAAACGGATATCTGTTTGTTGTAGGTGACACTTTTAATGATTGACTCGAGATGGCGCGCTTCGGGTCCAATCTCGGTGCCTGTGTTTTGTGGATTATGCAGATTGCGGATGATGATGGGAGTGAGGTGGGGACGGAGAGGTTCCACGGTTCGAGGATGTAGGATTTTTGCTCCGAAATATGAAAGTTCGGCGGCTTCTTCATACGAGAGATGCTCAATTAAAAAGGCATTCGCCACCAGTTTGGGATCAGCGCTCATGAATCCATCCACATCTTTCCAGATTTCCAGACAGGTGGCTTGTAATCCGTGAGCAATTACTGCCGCCGAATAATCAGAACTATTACGACCGAAGAGGGTTACTTTCCCTTCCTGATTACGACCAAAAAATCCGGTGATGATGGGTATAATTTTATCCTTGATTTTTGGAATGACATTTTTTTGCAGATTGTCTTTAACCAGTGGCAAAATGGCCGATGCATTATCATAAGAATTGTCAGAGATGACACCGATTTTATCGGATTCCATGAACTCCGACTGACAGCCCTGGGATTGAAGTATCCCGGCCATGATCACAACGGCCAGACGTTCGCCGAAACTGAGGATCAACGCATTAACTTTTTTAGTGATCTCTTCGGTATAAGCAACTCCGTACAGCAAGCGCTCCAGTTTTTCGATGCGTTCGTCCACATGGCGTAAGGTAGCTTTTAAAATATTAATCTCTTCGATACACTGTGAGGCGACTATATGATGGCGGTGTCGGAATTCATCAATTGAGGTTTTAATATTGGCCTCGTTCTGACGGGCCAAATCAATTGCTTTTTCTAAAAAATCCGTAATTCCGAACAGAGCAGAGAGAACGACAGCCCGATCGCCTTTTTGTTCTATGATGGTTCGGGCTGTCGTTAAAACTGTTTGTTTATCGCGCAGACTGGCGCCGCCAAACTTCATAACTTTCATGGGTTCTCCTTATTGGGCAATGAGTGAAGAATCAATTTCGGCTTCACAAAACTCAGGAAGCTCTCCGGCGAATCCGATTTGCTGTTGAATGACAGCAATGCACCCCAGAATCGGGTAATCAAGAAATTTATTGAGAGTATCTTGCAGCGAGTGGATTTCTGGGGAAGTCAATGCGTTACCGAGGGCTGTGGCGAATGCATCGGCGACAGCGCCATCATTCGCCCATATTGAAGCGCAATCGGTTATACCGAAACTCAGGGAATGGCCGATCACGCGCGATGATGTGCATAGCGCAAAAAACCGTCCGCACTGTTCAATGCGTAACCCGATACCGGTACTCACCGTTCTTCCAGTATAAAGTCCGATGGTAATCGGTTCGGCTAAATACAGGGCAATGTCCCCCCCATTGTCCATAATAGCATAGGGAGCGCCCTGTTCTACCAGATCATGGACAACAATATCGGCAATAACGCCGGCAACAGCAGCCATGGGACCTACTTGGGCCAATGCGGCGGCATCGATCATCCGGCGGATGATTTCGCTTTTACAGTCGCCGCTGTCCGGGAAGGGTTTCAAGGTATAATAAAACTCCGGGTGGCGCCGGATATAATCCGCCACTGATTGTCTGAGATGGCAAATGGATTTATTTGCGGATGGCAGGTACTCCGGCGGGGTCCAGAGATTGGCGATGGTTTGCCCGATTTGCACTCGATGGGGTGAGATCATCTTTTATGATTGTGGAGAGTGATAGCATTCAATGGGGCAGAATTTAAAACAAGCATAACAATGACGACACTGGCCCTGATCAATTTGGGGCAATTCATCTTTTTTATGGGTTATCGCTTTTGCCGGACAAAGCGTCGCGCAGAGTCCGCAACGGATACACCGTTCGCAATAAAGCGCGATATCTTTGACTAATTTTAGCGATTTTTCAATTTCCTTGGTTTTACGATCCGGCGCTGAGTTGATATGTAATGGACGCGCCAGCGATTCCGTTTCAATAGGCGCGCTGGCAGATGTGGGAAGGAACTCGCCCGATAAAATTTGTTGCTTCAGCTCCTTGCATATTATCTGGGCCATATAGAGGCTCGAAATGCTGCCGGTAGGAACCTTCTTGCCATTCAATTCAACGCTTCCGGATTGCAGTTCGGTATATGATATATCACTTTTAATAATGGGGCGTTGCCGGCTGGGAACACTATAATCAACAATATTCACCATGATTTCATTGTTGGATACTGCTGTTTGGTAGGCAATTTCCTCGTTGAGAATCAATATGGGAATACCAATCCCAATAAACAATGTACAGCCGTAGCCTTTAAATACGGAGGGGCGAATGAATTCACTGCGCATAGTTTTCAAGTCTCCGGAAACCATTAAGGTTGCAAAACCGGTTCCCGGGCTGTGTTGCGTACCGGGTCCGACAATATACCCCTGCGCGCCGCCCAAAAAAATGCGAGTTCCAATCCCCATGCTGTTAAAGTGAGGGTCGTTATTGATCGGGGAGATTTCGCCCGCGCCGGAATATGTAACATTGCGCAGACGCGGCAATAGTCTGCCCATATAAGTATTCAAGGTTTTATTTCCGCTATTGGTCGCCGCATTATAGCGCTGGTAAGCGTTGCGTGGATTTAACATGATAGCTTGATTCAGGTTTTTTAATTCAATCCAGGTTTTTAGTCTTTTCCCGGGGTAACAATCCGTTGCATTTCCTTTGGCTTTTAGTAAAACCGGGCGATGTCGGATCAGATCATCAATAACATGAGCGCCTCCATAAGAGCTTCCCCGGCTCTTGGATTGTTCTGTTACACCGAGATACGCATCCACTGCCGCAATACCGCCATACGCTTTAACTCCGTTTAAGGAGATTCGCTCCATTTTCAACGGAGGATCGTTGTGGCCAAAATTCATAAACACACCCGATGAACACATCGCGCCAAATGTTCCAGTTGTTACAACGTCCACTTTTTTGGCTGCTTCAGCTACCCCTTTTTCACGAATATACATTTTCATTTCAGACGCTGTTAATACAACTGCCCGGCGATTTTGAATCTTTTCCTGAATTTCCTGAATGTTTTTTTCCCTGCTCATATTTAGAACCTTTCTTTAAATTCTCAATTACAATGTGAACGGTTCGTCACATTCTCAAATAGCTTTAACTATAATATGTTTTTTTATAAAAATCAAGAGTAAAATAATCAGATTGAGTTGGTATGCTGGGCGCGTTGGAAACAACATGAGAGTGTTCTCAACTATGCAGGATTTTAGTTGAGTTGTTTGAATATTTTTCGATTGGCTTGAGGAAAGGCAAATTCGTTAATTTGATCCCATTCGATCCATCGCCATTCACGTTCAGTGTGAATAATCCCTTCGGCAATTTCACAAATAAACGGATGGATAGTAATTTTAAAATGGGAATAAGCATGGTTTACCGGATTAAGTTTTTTTTGAATTCTCGGGATAATTGTGAGCTCTTCCCAGCATTCCCGTATCAGCGTTGTTTCGATAGATTCTTCGGGTAACTGTTTTCCGCCGGGAAATTCCCACAATCCACCCAAGTGGCCTTCGGGGGGTCGCTTTTGGATGAACAACCGATTCTGATCAACAAAAATAGCGAGGGCAACGATATAGTGCGGGATGGGAGCGGCCTTGATAGTCAAAGGAATCTCCATAATTTTTTGTTCCCGCAAAGCATGGCAGGTATTTTTCAAGGGGCATCGGAAACAATGCGGCTTCTGGGGTTTGCAGATAACCGCGCCTAATTCCATTAATGCTTCATTAAAGGCTCCCGGGCATTTGATGGGGATGATTGAGGATAGATAATCCCGAATTTGATTTTTAGCGCGTTGAGTGCGGACATTTTCATAATATCCGATAAAACGGCTGTAAACCCGAATAACATTGCCGTCAATCACTGGTAGAGGATGACCGCAGGCAATGCTCATGACGGCCGCGCAAATATAGTCGCCGACTCCGGGTAACCGGCGAAATTGTTCCGGCTCAGAGGGGATTTTCCCTGCAAGATCGTTGACAACGATTTCAGCCGCTTTTTTAAAATTACGGGCTCGAGCATAATAACCCAACCCTTCCCAAAGTCTAAGTACATCATCCAATGATGCTCGGGCTAAATCTTCAACTGTAGAAAATATTGCCATGAAACGCGTATAATAATCAATGACTGTCGCTACTTGTGTCTGTTGGAGCATAATTTCCGATACCCATATTGCATATATATCCCGGGAGCCACGCCATGGCAAATCGCGACGATGTCGTTCGAACCAAGTCAGCAGATTATCGACTGGGAACGGTGTGTCTAAAATTCCACCACTAATAGGTTTTATACTTTTCATATAGCCAAAAATACACGCATATTTAAATTTGTCAATCGAATTTTTAAAATTTGAGGAAATTTTTTTTCAAGTCTTGACAAATACTGTTTTTTATCCTATAATAAAATAAGTTTTTATGAACATTATTCTAAAACGTTCAACTTGCCATTAAAATTTCAGTAGGAAGAAAGATAATTTTTAGCAATGATCATTATGAGGGTTTCGCGCCAATTTCTCCTTATATCCTCTGCTAAAGATACCCACAGTCTGAAAAAATTAAGAGGGCTTATCTTGCGTTAATAATTTCACAATGATTTTGTTGTCTCTTTGGAAAAGACAATTGTGGAAGGATGATGTTTAAAAATAATGAGTTATGATAGATTCTTTAAAGTCGTTTATTAATTGTTGTTATTTAACACTTTTTGAAAGGTAAGTTATGTCTGATTGGTTCATGTTTTTTGTATCCTTTTTTTTGTTTATTGCCATAGGAATAATCTCTGCCACTGAATATCCAGTCGATCTGCCGGTTATTCCTGCCGTTCAATCCTGGGAATCCCATTCTGGTGAATATATATTTAACACATTATTGTATAATGGTTTAGATGAAGAGTATTCCCAACGGTTGGAACAGTCTCTTATTGAATTGGGGCAAGTAACGACTGTTGAAAAAGTATCTCAGGTCTCAGAATCTAATCTGGAATTTATGATTGTAAAATTGGATAAACCTGCTCTTAAGGATTATCAACGTGAGGCGTACTATGAGATTGAAATTAGCCGGGACAAGATTACGATTCGCGCAGAAAAAGTCCAGGGTTTTTTTAATGCTTTAATGACGTTGCGTCAATTGCTGGTCGAACGCAAACAAGTTCTTCCCCAAGGGATTATCCGGGATTATCCAGTTATGGAATTTCGGGGTATATCGGATGATATCAGTCGGGGCCAGGTCTCGACGTTAACAAATTTCAAAGAAATTATCCGGTTTTGCGGGCTATTTAAATTAAATTATTATTTTTTATATTTAGAGGACGTAGTACAATTAGCAGCCTTCCCTTCATTTGGTAAGGCGCGCGGCCGATTGACAGCAGCAGAGATTCGCGAGTTGGATGCGTACGCGCAGGGTTATTTTGTTACAATTGTTCCGGTATTTCAAACACTGGGTCATTGGGAGAATATTTTAATGGAGGAAGAATATGAAGCTATGGCGGAGTTTCCAGGAGCAGCTTCGTTAGCAGTTGGCGAGCCAGAGACCTATCTTTTTTTAGAAAAAGCGATAGCCGAGGTGTGTCAAATGTTTTCGTCTCCCTGGTTTCATATTGGCGCAGATGAGTCGTTTGATGTCGGGAAAGGTCGGAGCGCTTCGGTAGCATCGCGCAAAGGCGTTGGCCAGCTTCATTTGGAGCATTACAATCGGGTATTTGAATTAGTTCGTCGTCAGGGTAAAAAAATAATGATGTATAGCGATATCGTGCAAAAGCATCCGGAAATTTGGGCGGCTTTACCCCAGGACGTCATGATGGTTTATTGGGCTTATTCACCCCGAATTTTTTATGAATATACTGAAAAATTTGAAATGATTGCCCAACCTTACATCGTAAGTTCGGCTGTCTGGAACTGGCGGAGGTTTTATCCAGCCTGGAATAATGCGGTAACGAATATTTATAATTTTACACGGGATGGATTTGAACACAATGCCAGGGGGTCTATCATCTCCGGTTGGGGAGATTTCGGCGGCGCCAATCTGCGTGAATCGGATTATTTTGGGTATGGCTGGGGCGCCGACTGCGCCTGGAATCCACTGAATGCCAATCTGGAACGCTTTGAATCCATTTTTTGGTGGAACTGGTTGGCCGATCCCATGCAACAAAATAGCTGGCGACAAATCCATCATCTGCTGACACTGGTTGGAGAATCGATTACGTTTAAAGAGCTGTTTCAGTTTCCATATCAACCGGATCGTTTTAATTATAGTGGTTATATGGAATCAAATGCTCAATCTTATCAACTACTGGGACTCAGTGATAATTTACTACTGCTTTGTCCCGAAGGCTCTTCAATTCACCGTGCGGATTATATTCGCTGGGTGGCAAAAATTGCGCGGTTTTACGCTAATGAACAGCTTTTAATGGTGGATTTTCATCGTCTCAAGAGTTTCCATTTTCTCAATACAGACTATAAAATAAAACTGGCGGAATTGTCTCCCCGCGCCATGCAACTCAAGGAAGAACTCGTACAACTTAAAAATGAGTATCAGCAATTATGGCTCCAAACCAATCGTGAAGAAAATTTATCCCGATTGATGAAGGAATTTGATTATGCGCTTTATTACCTGGACCTGTTTGGTCAATTGGCAATGAATGGGCGTTCTGATTTTTCGGGGAGTCTTCCTGGTTCTTTTATCACACTGGATAGTGATCAGAAAAGCGAAGCAGCATATCCCCGGCTTTTTTACCGCTACAATTTATACCTGGAAGACGAAATTCCCTCGTCATTAATTGTCGAGTTGATTGCTCAAGGAATTGCTAATTTTTGGATCAATGGCCGTCATGTGGGTGAAGTGATCACGCATCATACACTTTCTTTAAAAGTTGAACAATCCCGTATCAAAGTATTTGATTTAAAACCTTATTTACGGAAAGGAGTTAATCGGATTGCAATCGCTGCGGAATCTTTTCGCAATGATTGCCCGTCAGTATATTTTTTTGGAGAATGGCTGGATAGATCCGGGACACGAAATATGATTAGAAGTGGAGCTGAATGGCGGGTGGCTTCTAAATCAGATTCCGGCTGGCAAACCGGTGATCAGTGTTTTGAGCGATGGCAGTTTGCCCGGGAAATTCCACCCTATGAGAATTTTTCCCGACCGTTTTTAATAGATGGTTTTCCTTCACGAGTTGAACGATAAAAATTAACCAGGGAGATTCAATATGGATCGACAGGATTTAGTGGATATTCAAACATCGTTGCCGGGACCCAAGGCGCAGCATTATTTGCAATTGAGCCGGGATTATGAGCCAAATTCAACCACGGAAAACGTTCCGTGCGTGTGGGACCATGCCCGCGGCATCAGTGTCTGGGATGTGGATGGAAACAGATTTATCGATTTTACTTCTGGGGTATTGGTCGCCAATGTCGGACATAGTCGCCAGGAATTAGTACTGGAGATGTGTGATCAAGCCAATCAGATGGTTAATAGTTATGATTTTGTGAACAAATATCGAGGGGCTTTAGCCAAGAAACTGGTTGAAATTTCGGGTTCGCATTTCGGCAAAGCTTTTTTTGTTTCCGCTGGAACCGAGGCTGTAGAAGCGGCGATCAAGATTGCCCGCAAATACACGGGAAAATATGAAATTATTTCTTTCCATGGCGCCTTTCACGGACGAACCTATATGTCCATGGCTTTGGGCGGCAAACGATCAGGTTCGGGCACCCGGGGATTTGGCCCCTATACTTATGGTACTTATAATATTCCCTATGCCAACTGTTACCGCTGCGCATTCGGAAAAACTTACCCGGAATGCGATTTGCAATGTTTTAAATACTTGGATTATTTTGTCGATTGCGCTACGGAAAAGAATATAGCCGCTATTATCGCTGAACCCTATCAGGGCGCGCCGGGAACTATAATCCCGCCTAAAGAATGGTTTCAAAAACTTCAGAAATGGTGCAATGATAATGGCATTTTATTAATTATTGACGAAGTTCAAGCCTCCTTCGGTCGGTCCGGTAAATTATTTTGCCACCAGCATTTCGATATTCAACCCGATCTGTTGACCGTGGGTAAGGGGATCAGTTCCTCGGTGCCGATCTCAGCGGTTATCGGTCGTAAAGAGATTATGGATGTGCTGACTCCCGGCTCGTTGTCGTCAACTCATGGCGGGAATGCGTTTTCCTGTCGTATTGCCTTGAAAAATATTGAGATTATTCTAAAAGAAAAACTTTGGGAAAATGCCGATCGACTTGGGAAATATATCCTGGAGCGTATGAAGAAATTGGAGAAAGATGTGGAAATCCTGGGTGAAGCCCGGGGGTGGGGTTGTGTTCTGGGACTGGAGATCGTGAAAAGCAAAGCGACTCGAGAGCCCAATGCCCAATTAGCCCATCAGATCAATTACGATTGTTGGAAAAAGGGTTTACTCATGTTTGCCCCTATTGGGCATTTCGGCAATGTATTGCGATTAGCGCCGCCCCTGGTTATGACCTTGGATGAAGCTGCGATTGCGTGCGATATTCTGGAAGAAGTTTTTGAGCAGTACAAATAAGAGGAGGTCCTTTATATGTTGGAATTACCGGAACATTCATTGAGCGATAAACCCTATTTTAATGAAAAAACCGCTTGGACAGCGTTTTTAAATTTTGTGCCCGAGTTTCAGCAATTGCTCCAAGTGCCTGCTGATGTTTATGTTCATGACTGCACGTTACGCGATGGAGAACAGGCTCCCGGTGTCGTTTTTTCCATCGAAGAAAAAGTTTTGATCGCGACTATGTTGGATGAAATCGGCGTAAAATCGATTGAGATGGGGTTGCCGATGGTTGATAAAGATCGGGCGGCGATTAAACGTGTCACCCAAAAGCCGCATCGGGCCCGCATCATGGCGTTGACCCGCGCCAATAGTGATGACATTGATAAGGCCTCCGATCTGGGTCTCGATGGTTTAGTCATTGAGCATAGTATCAATCCCTATACGTGCAAATTCGCCTATCAATTCGGTGAAGAAGAACTCATCAGAAAAAATGTGGATGCCATCAACTATGCTAAGAATCGTGGTTTTTTAGTGAATTGGATGGGTTGGGACGCATTCCGCGTTGATATTTCTTATGTGGAACGTGTTTTTAAATCCGTTGTGGCTCAATCAAATCCCGAAATTATTACCATTGCTGATACCTTTGGTATGGTTCATCCTTTGATTCTCTTTGAGTTTTTTAAAAAAATGCGGAGTTGGTTTCCTGATAAGCGGATTGAATATCATGCCCACAATGATTATGGCATGGCGACTGCTAATGCGGTAACTGCGGTTTTAGGTGGCGCCAATGCAGTACATACAGCAATTAACGGGCTTGGAGAACGGGCCGGGAATATCCCTCTGGAGGAATTCGCCGTTAATATGAAAAATCTTTTTCATATTGATACTGGAATCCGATTGCAAGAATTGAATCATTTATCTAATATTTGTCAGCAAATCAGTAAATTCCCGATCGCTCCCAATAAACCGATTGTCGGATCGAATTTATTTAATGTGGAATCGGGGATGATTATGCATATTTTTATCAATGCCGCGCATTATCAGTTTCCGCCAACCATTATGCTGCCCTTTATGCCTGAACAAGTTGGACAAAAGGATTTAACCTATGTTCTTAGCAAGGGTTCCGGTAAAGCAACGGTTGAGTTTTTTCTTCAAAAACTGGGATACAGCGAAACCTCTGCCGAAATGCTGGATTGTATCATTGACGAAGTAAAATATATCTCCACGGTTATTAAAGGACCGCTCAATTTGGAAGACTTTGCCACTATCGTTAAAAGAGTGATGAAATCCGAGGATAAGGAGTTGAGCGTATGAGTCGGACCTTTATTGTAGCTGCCGGACGAACCCCAATTGGAGCTTTCGGAGGAGTTTTTAAAGATTTTAGCGCTGTCAAACTGGGTGAATCCATCACCCGAGGGATTCTTGAGCGTTACGAGATTCCTCGTGAAGAGATTGATGAATTGATTGTTGGAAATGTATTAAGCGCGGGAATGGGTATGAATCCTGCCCGCCAGGTGGGAATTGGATCAGGGATTAATGAAACTGTACCCATGTATAGTGTTAATCAGGTCTGCGGTTCAGGACTCAAGGCTGTAGGTCTGGCCGCTCAATCAATCCGCCTGGAAGAAAGCGAATTGGTCGTAGCCGGCGGTATTGAAAATATGTCGCAAGCGCCCTATTATTTGCCTGCTTTGCGTTGGGGCGGGCGCATGGGGCCTCTTGAAGCCGTTGATTATATGATCAATGAAGGTCTTACTGATGTCTTTCATCACGTTCACATGGGAATTACCGCAGAATATTTAGCTGAAAAATACTCTATCAACCGAGAGGATCAGGATCGATTTGCCTGGGAAAGCCAGATGCGTTGCAAAAAAGCGATGGAAATGAATGCTTTTTTAGATGAAACAATCCCGGTTTCAGTTCCGCAACGCAAGGGAGACCCTATCGTTGTATTACATGATGAGCATCCACGGCCGGACATCACGCTGGAAAAATTGGCTAAAATGGCTCCCGCATTTAAAAAAGACGGCACGGTCACTGCCGCCAATGCTTCCGGCGTCAATGACGGAGCGGCAATGGTGGTATTAGCCGGCGAGAAAAAAATAAAAAAACTTGGGTTGAAACCCCTGGCAGAAATACTGGGATTTGCTCAAGCCGGAGTTGCGCCCATGGAAATGGGGTTGGGGCCGGTACCAGCGATTCAGAATGTATTGTCCAAAACAGGACTGAAACTTAAGAATATCGATCTGCTTGAACTCAATGAAGCTTTTGCCGTTCAAACAATGGCCGTGAACCATTTGTTGGAACAATGGGCAGGTGAATTGGATCATAAGCGCATTAACGTCCATGGCGGCGCCATTGCATTGGGACATCCCATCGGCGCCAGCGGCGCCCGAATCCTGGCGACTCTGCTTTTTGCCCTCAAAACGTATCAAAAAAAACTGGGACTGGCTTCGCTCTGTGTAGGAGGAGGAATGGGAATCGCCATGGTGATACGTAACCTATGAACCACCAGAGAGACTTGCTCCTTTCGCTGATGGCTCGATATGGTCTCATTCTATTCGCAGTTATCGTTCTGGGGAATTGTACATCTAAAAAACCAAATGCGCCGGTTGTGGCTGTCTATGATGGGATATCCATCACGTTGGCTGACTTTGAGCGGGTTTATTTCAGCCAGTGGCAAATAACTGAAGAACCGGATAATCCGAGTCTCCGACTCAAGATCGTTAAAGAGATAATCGAGCAGGAATTAATTGCCCGGGATCCCGCTCTTGCCGGGTGGGATTCCCTGCCGGAAGTTCGTCGAAAAACTCAGCGGGATTATGAACGCAGCTTACGTCGGAGGTTTTGGGAACGTGAAATTGGGGACTCCATCACTCTACCTGCCGCGGAAGAATTGAATCGCCAGTTGCGTCTTCAAAACACCCGATTGTATGTTCGACAAATTTATAGCCCTGACTCGATGACAATCGCAAATCTGGCCCAATCCATAAAACAGGGCGCAACTTTTAATCAAATTTATTCCAGTAAAGATTCTATTCGTCATCAGCCCTATGGGCAATTGTTGGGATGGTTAGGCTGGGGCGACACCGATTGGCCCGTCGAACAAACGCTGTATGAATTATCGATGAATGAGCCTTCTCAAGCGGTTCAATCATTAATGGGCTGGCATATTTTTTGGATTGATTCCATCCAGGCTACTTCGGTCATTGTTTCCCCTCATCCCTTGGAAATAAAAAAGCTGGCGTACAAAGTAAGGGAAAGACACTTCGATTGGGCCGTTGCTCAGTACACACGCGATCATTTATGGCAACTGAAACTGAGAGTCGATATGGCGGCATTGCATCAGTTGTGGGGGTATATTCAACCCCTGTTGCCCCGTGATCAACGTGAACGAGCCATGATTTCTTTAGAAAATTTACCAGAGAAAATACCCGTGGAGATTCGGGCAAAATCCATTGCATCCATTGAGGGAAAACCCTTCAGCGCGGAACAATTAATCAAAGCCTTGCCCGATATCCATCATTCATATTGGAAACTCAATCTTCGGCAAGCGCTTGAATTGGCTTTGCGGGATAGTATCATTACCAATCAAGCCCGGGAATCCGGGATGGAAGAAGATCCGGTGGTTTTAGAGAAAAAACATCGCTATCAAATTATCAACACGTGGCTGGCGCGTCTGTCACAACGTATGTATATGTATAACGAAACCCAGGAACTGGCTCATCGGGCTTTACTGCCAAAAGAGTATTCTCAAAAAAATATTTTAATCGATACTGCGCTATTGCGTTCCGCTTTTAACGACTCGACAATTATTTTTTAGAAGAGGAATCAAGAAAAAGCAGTATTATTTTTTATAACCGAAAACGCGTTTGAGAATATCGGTGGTGCGGGCCACCGGATCCTTTCGGATTTTTTGTTCTTCCTGAGCAATTTGGGTGAAAAGGGCGCTGAGCGCCTGATCGGCAATATAATCTTCTAAAGAAAACTCAAATTTTTTTACAAAGGGGATCTGATTATATTTTGAAATCAGATTGTTATAAAGTGAGGTCAATTGAGCCTGATCCATACTTTTTTTAATTACCGGCATAAAAGCGTTGCGCAGATCCGACTGGGTCTTCGTCCGAAAATAGTGGGTGGCGCTGGTATCCGTTCCTTTGAGGATCGAAAAGGCATCCTGGATACTCATACCCGTAATGGCATTTTTGAAAATAGGCACGGCCTGGGAACTGGCTTTTTCCGCTGCGGTATTGATCCGTTGATGAAACTCATTGACTTGACTGCTCATGCCTAAATCGATCAGCTTCTCTTTAACCGTATTGAATTTGTCAGGGATGGGAATGCGGAAAATTGAATTGTTCCAGAATCCGCCCGTTTGCGATAAGGATGAAACACTTTTTTGGGTACCGATATCCAGCGCCTCCTTTAATCCCTCAATAACTTCATGTTCAGTCAATTCTTTATTGGCAGATGGAAGATCCAACACACTACCTAATTTTTTAGTATCAATGGTTTTACAAGATAAAAAAACTATGAAAATGAAAGGCAGAATAAAAATATTCTTCATGATGATTATCCTTTATAAGGAGTTTTGTTAAAAAGATTAATATACGATTTGATCTGGTTTTCCCAAAATGACACTTTTTCTTTTTCAAGATTGAGTTCAATCATGAGTGAAATAACCATTTCATTTAATTCCATGACTTGGCGGCTGACATCCTGGTAATTTTTTTCAAGGTGTTCACTTAGTATCTGGGAATCCTGGACTTTATCTAACTGATTTTTTTGTTCCGGAACAAAAAAACTTTGATCCACCTGATGATTGAGAATTTTTTCAATCACGTCGAAAAGAAGAGCCAGACTTTTCAGGGGTTGAATGATCCCTTTCGCGCCGCTATGAAACGCCACTTGTGTGATCATTTCGTTAAGCGGACTGCTGGTAATCAAATATACGGGGGTTTTATCTTTTTTTTCTTTGAGGAATTGCGGCACATAAAAATCCTGAAATCCGGTAAATTCGATATTAGAGAAAATAATATCGATGTTTTGCCGTTCAATCATGGCAGGAAGATCCGCTGGCGATTGCAGTATAAAAAGATTACCCACCAATTCCTGTTTTTTTTTGCACGCCATAATGATAATTTTACGCACAGAATCGCTGGATTCAATCAATAGTATGGTTTGTTTACTCATGGCTCCTCCTTAAATTTATCACCTTGTTGACTGGATTTAATCATAATTAGACTTTTTTGAAACAGACTCTCATTACTTAAATAAATAAGCAAAAAAGCCAAATAAGTCAATATTTATTTTGTTTTTTTCTTGACTTTTCTATAGTTTTATATAAATTCTGAACAAGGAAGAGATTTTAACCGGAGAGGATCAATGAATTTATTTATTCCCATGAATCGGGAGGAAGTCAGACAATGGAGATGGTCAGAATTGGATATCGTTCTTGTGACGGGGGATGCCTATGTGGATCATCCGTCTTTTGGCGCGGCTGTTATCGGCCGTTTTCTGATTTCCGGTGGATTTCGAGTTGGAATCATCAGCCAGCCCATGAAGGATGAGGATTTTCAGGTTTTTGGACCTCCCCGTTTATTCTTTGCGGTCACTGGCGGGAATATGGATTCCATGGTTTGCCACTATACATCTTTCAAGCGACTGAGGCACGATGATGCCTATACTCCGGGAAATTCTGCCGGCAGCAGGCCCGATTATGCTGTCATATCCTATTGCCAGGCATTACGCCGCATTTATAAAGGAATCAACCTGGTGATTGGAGGTATTGAGGCCAGTTTGAGGCGCCTGGCGCATTATGATTTTTGGTCGGAACGGATAAAACACTCAATTTTGTTGGATGCAAAAGCCGATATTTTAGTATATGGTATGGGAGAATATGCGTCGCTGGAGATTGCGCGATGTTATGATACGGGTCGGGATTACCGCGCAGTAAAAGGTATTGCCTGGGTAGCGACTCGACGGGAGGATTTACCTCAACCCCCCTATCATCAATTAATTGACTATAATTCGTTACAGGAAAGTCCAGACCGAATACTGGAAATGACGCAAAACTATTTAAAGTGGTTAAATAGTGATCAGCCGGTCCTACAGGCCAGCGAAAACCGGTGGGTTGTCATTAATCCTTCCCGACCGCCATTGACGACAGAAGAACTGGATGCGATTTATGATCTTCCTTATCGATATTTGCCGCATCCCTCTTATAAAAAATCAATTTCAGCCTTTGATATGATTCAGTTTTCGATTACCATCAGTCGTGGTTGTCCTGGGGGGTGTAGTTTTTGCGCGCTGAATATGCACCAGGGGCGTATTGTTCAGTCTCGTAGCATCGACAGTATCGCCCGGGAAATATTTCAATATCGCCAACAATCAGATTTTAAAGGAATTATCAAGGATTTGGGAGCTCCTACGGCTAATGTGTATCAATTAACATATTCCCGACCTGAAATCTGTTCTCATTGTAATCGGTATTCCTGTCTCCACCCTCATCACTGCCCGCATTTTCCGTTTGATAATCAGCCACTAATTGGGCTTTACCGTACAGTACGCGCGCTTCCGGGTATCCGTAAAGCCTTTGTTAATTCGGGTATTCGTTGGGATTTGACTGATGAATCCTACTTTGAGGAATTAATCCGCTATCATATTAGCGGACAATTAAAATTCGCTCCGGAACATGTCGTTGATTCTGTGTTGGATTTAATGCATAAACCACCGGCTGATACATTATTTGAGTTTATACGAGAGTTTGAACGGATTAATCGGCGATTTAGTTTAAATCAATATCTCATTCCCTATTTTATGTCCGGGTTTCCCGGTTGCCGCAACCAGGATATGCAGGCCGTTGTCAATTTTTTACGTAAATGGAAGTTTCAGCCCCAACAAGTACAGGCATTTTTACCTATTCCCATGACATTGGCAACAGCTATGTATGTGGCTGAAAAAGAACCCAACTCCGGACGTCCACTCTATGTGGCAAAAAAAGAAAGCGAAAAACGGGATCAACGCGATTCTATTTTATATTTAAAACAGCGCAAAGCTTACAGGAGTCAACCGTGAAACGATTCATCAGCCTGAACGGATTCCGTTACCTTTTTTTACCCAAACCTCTTCTTGGAGCCTATATAGCCATGGAAAATTTTGCCAAAGGGCTTCTTCGATACGGTACGTTCGATGAATACCATACTGTGTTGGATTTTAATGCGCAAAATGAGGTTTCATCTGAGAGGTTGGCTTTAGTCGGACAAAAATATCCCCGGTTAAAAGTGCGTGCGCTTCAGGAATTCTCCCCCGGGGAGATTACTCCCTACGATATTTTTTATTGTGATTATGCAGTCGTTGACCAGCAATCCATATTGCGGCGACACTTACAGCCCTATTCTCTTCCTTTAATCCGGCCTTTTTATACGATTGCCACGAATGCGCACTTGCGGGACCTTATGAATATTTGTTTGCTTGAACAAGGTGGACGTCCCTATGATGCGTTGATTTTTTTATCAAATGCGTCGTTAGGAGCCATTAAATCCTATCTGAGCGATCTTGAATCTGTACATGGGATCACTTACCGGGGACATCTGACAGTCATCCATCCTGGGATCGAGGCAGAAGAATTTGCAGAGTGTCCGCAACTTCAAGCCAGACAAAAGTTAAATTTGCCTGAAAAAGGTATCATTCTGTTATCCAATGCGCGGTTGAGTGATACCAGTAAGATGGATTATCATCGAGTCATCACGTTTTTTTTACAAGCCCTTACCCATTTTCCCCACGTTGATTTATATTTGCTGTTAGCGGGTTCAGATCCGAATAAGCAGATGCAAAGCCGGATTATGAGCCAGTTGAGCGGTACTCCTTTAATTAATCGAATCAAATTCGTTACCAATTATCCAGATACGATTAAACGCGATATTTATCAGTCAGCCGATATTTTTATATCGTTGAGTGATAATCTGCAGGAATCCTTCGGTATCACAGTGATCGAAGCGATGGCATCCCGGTTGCCGGTCATTGTAACTGACTGGAATGGCTATAAAGATATTGTTGATCATGGCATTACAGGATTCAGGGTCCCTACCGCCTGGGATAGCGCTGCAGTGACCGAGCATGAGTGGTTGAGCGTTTTCCGTTCTGCTTATGATCACGGTCGCATTTTTGAATACGCCCAAAAACTGCAAATCAATTTGAATGCTTTTCTGGTTTATCTGGAGATTTTAATTAATCAAAAAGAACGGCGGTTAGAAATGGCTAATGCCGGGTATCAAAAATTTACCAGTATGTTTACATTGGAAAGACAAATTATTAATACCGAAAAATTGTTCCATGAATTGATGCGGGAGGCCAAGGCGGATAGAACCTCTTATTCTGATTTGTCATCGCATTTATATTATAATTATCTGCGACATTTTGCGTCTTATCCGTCTTCTTCTGATTTTACCGCTAATTTTGATTTTTAACCTAAGGGGGTATAAAATGATTATTATTGAATATAGCACGATGGGTTTAAAACCCGATACTTATCTTGAAAAAATTAAAGCGGCTCAAGAGTATCTAAAAGGAACAGATTATACGCTTGGAATCCAGATTCATAATTCGATCGATGCGCGTCTTTTAGAATTAATCATGCCGTTATGCAAAGATTTTCCTATTAGCGTTCATTCCCCAGTTTTATCGCCATATTTTCTCAATCTGGCCATGACGGACGGGGAGTTTATTCAACGAATTGCCCGGCAGGCAGTTGATTTTTTAGCTCGAGTTCCTACATCACTCTTTTTTTTTCACGGTTTTTTCTTAGTTAATGAACCGTTGCCACACAATATGCGGGAGTATCGCAGGAATATGATTGCCCATATTTCACCTCATCTGAGTTTGGAAGGTTCATTTATCATGCATCCGGCATATCGTGAGACGGAGGAATACCAACAGGGGAAAGAAAACTTTATTCATAATTTTAGCTTATTAAAACAAAGTTATCCTGAATTGATTATTGCGCTGGAAAATGATTTTGTGGGTATTGGCAGCGCTATGCAGCATCCGGAAGTCATTTTGGAATTGCTGACCGATTTTTGGTTTGATCTGGGTCATTTTTGGTGTTCGGCGATTCTTCATAAATTTGACTTTTATGAATGGGGTCGGATATTGATCGAGCGGATGAAAATCCATGGCGCGCATATCAACCATAATTTAATGGCGCCCGACGAGAATCCCACCCGGCTATTCGATTCACATACCCATTTATATACTCCTAGCAGACAAAATCTGGCGCCATTAACGCGTTATATGCGGGAACGAGGTGTTGAGCGTTTTACCCTGGAAATTGTGGACCTGGATATAGAGGATTTGAAAATTTTAAGAGGCTGGTTAGATTGATATGACTGATAATTGTGGGGAAATTGCGCATTTGTAAAGATGGGAAAAATGGTTGACTATGTTTTGGGTAAAATTCCCAGACTACGATGGATTATCGGTTTAATATTCTGTTCATGGGCGAAATTATAAAACGCATTGTTCCAAAACACATCATGGGAAAGCAGAAATCCCCCCGCTCGAATGACCGGCCAGGCGGTTTGGAATTCAAATTGCATGTGCGATTCTGTATGAAGGCTGTCATGATAGAAAATATCAATTTGATTTAAGCGGGAGATCAGTTTAGGAAGCTCAAGTTCGGCATGACCCAGAATTAAACTCCAGCGGTTTTTAAGCCAGCCGGGGACAAGATCGCCAATCAGGTTGCCATTTATCCAGTGGCCCTGGCCATCTTTCAATTCATAGAAAGAACACCCATTATTGAAATCTTCTTTTTGAATCGCCGCTTGCTGGGGAGGCAAATCGATCGAGTAAAGTTTGCCTTTATTATTTTCTTGCATGGCCAACAAAATGAAAGCGGAGGAAGCCCCCCGGGCGACACCTGTCTCAATCATGATTTCCGGCTGATAGTACCGAACAAAAAAATAAAGTAATAGGGGATGATCTGAATGAAAGGAGTAGTTTTTTTCTTTCAACTCATCGGTAAAACGGGCTGGCAATAGTAAGTTTAACATGAGAAGCGATTCTTTAGAAAAAATTTTTTCTAAAGAATTACCTAAATAAGCCCATTTTCGTTTGGGAAACATCGCCTGCCAAAGTGATGGGGAGATTTTGAAATAATTCCAGGCTGTGTTCCAGTCTAAATATTTAAATTTTTCTCGTAACGTCTGAATTCGATTCATTGTTTCTTCCCGGGTAAAGTTTTAAATTAGATTTGCCGGTTCAGGGCCGATAGTATTTTTGAATTTTAGGCATCATTTTTTTTAAATTGGCAACTCGTTTGCTATCAGAAGGGTGGGTGCTAATAAACTCGGGGGGATTAGATCCACCCAATTGGCTCATTTTTTCCCAGAAACTGATTGCGCGTTGCGGATTATAACTGGCCATCGCCATAAAAATGGTTCCGAGTTCATCTGCTTCATACTCATGGAGTCGACTAAAGGGTAGCAGCATGCCCACTTGGGCGCCCAAACCGAAAGCAGCCATCCAGAGTTGCCGTGTTTCCTGGGGTTTTGATTGCAGAGCCACTTCCAGCGCCATTCCCCCCAGTTGGGTAAGCAACCCCTGGCTCATGCGTTCATTGCCGTGTTTCGCCACGGCATGCGCGATTTCATGTCCCATAACTACTGCTAAACCCGTTTCATCTTCTGTCAAGGATAATATCCCCGTGTAAACAACAACCTTACCGCCCGGCATACACCAGGCATTCACTTCAGAATTCTCAACCAGGTTAAATTCCCATCTGAAATTTTTCAATTCCCCACCCATTTTATTTTCACGAAAATAACGTTCAACTGCTGCCTGAAGTCTGCCGCCTACCTGACGTACCATATTCTGTTGGCTTTGATTCGTTGATACGCGATTGCTTTGCATAAAACTCTGATACTCCTGAAGACTCATTGACAAAAGTGTTTGTGTTGGAATAATATTAAGTTGTCTGCGTCCGGTAATTGGGACGGTTGAGCAGTAAATAAAAAAGACCATTAATAAAAAACTGATAGAACGAAACATAAAGAACCTCCGACTGGGGATTAAGAATTGTTCTCCCGAGAAAAAAATCCACAGTAGTGAAAATCGTTTTTACCTATCCAGGGGACAATAATATATTCGGTCAGAAAGAAAATCGTTATTCCATTGCATATCAAAATAATACCTAATATTGGCAGAGTTGATAATTCACTCAGAATGACCCAAAAAGCTCCCGTAATCATAACGCTAATTGCCGAAAAATAGTGATATTTTTTCCCGGTAATCAGAGGAACTAAGAGGGGGATGGTAAAACCGGCAGAAAACAGCTTGTAACCCATCAACAGCGATTGGATGATCGATTGGTAGTAGATGGCAACAATACAGGCAATAGCGGTGATAAAAAGCAATGTAATCCGGGCCTGCGGAATAGAATGCCGTTTAATAATATTGAACGTAATCAGTTGGGTTGCAGTCATAATACTGGTATCAGCCGAAGAGAGAAAAGCGCATAAAAAACCAATAATGACGACGATCCGGGCATAGGATCCAAGAAGATCAAGAAGTTTAAAGAAAAGAGACTCGTTTTGGATATGAAATAACAGGTTACCGCTCATGCCGATTAGCGGGATAATAAAAGCGAGGGGCAGGATGGTAAAGGAGGCATAAAAAAGTGATCGACGGGCCTTAACAGCTTTGTCTGCGCAAAGAAACCGGCTGAATATATCGGGTCCGAATAGGTAAAGTGGCACTAAAACAGCAATTAATGAGAGAGTTTCCAGCCAGGTGATTCCCGGGCTATAAAAAAAGGTCCCGGTCGATTCAAAAAGCTGGCGCCAATCGGTTCGGATGAATAATGAATAGCTTAATAAAACCAATGCAATCATTATGCTCAATCCCTGGATCAGATCGGTCAAAAAAACCGCTTGCTGTCCAAAAAAAAAGATATAGAGCGCAATAATAAGAGCGGAAAGCGGAATAAAGAAAGATGAAGGAAGAACAGGGAAAAAATGTTGCGCTAATTTTCCGCAGGCGATTAATTGGGCGCTAATTACTGCAATCCAACTGGCGCAGATTAAGATAGTAGCGATAATTTCTGCAGGTTTTCCATAAAAAAGGCGGATTAGATCACTAATCGTACGAATTTGGTAATGAAAAACCGGTTTCAGCAGAAAATTTCGCAATAAGTAAAGCCCAAGAACTCCACTTAACAGCCACCAGCAAGCGGGAAAACCCCAATGGGCGCCAAGGCTAATTAAACCAACGGTAGAAGATGCGCCAATTATCGTAGCATACGTTGAGAAGGTGATTAAGGAAGTGGGTAATAACGCCCGATTGGTAAAAAAAAAATAATCTTCTTTATCCATTGGGGATTGAGTCTGAATCATGGGCAGTTTGTGATTGAGCGGATTTTAAAAATGTGAAGAATTTTTGATAGAGTAGGGGGATTCCATCTCCGGTGACAGCGGAAATATAGATGGGGTTGAATTTTTGAAATGTTTTTTCAATCTTCTGTCGCAGGGATTCATCAATTAAATCACATTTATTAATGATAATGAGTTGTGGTTTTTGGATGAGAGCGGGATGATAACTCTTCAATTCATGAAGTAAAAGTTTGAGCGTTTGATGGGGTTCGGGATCGGTGACGTCAATAATGAACAATAGGACGCGAGTGCGCTCGATATGTTTTAAGAACTGGAAACCCAGCCCTTTGCCTTCATGAGCGCCTTCAATAATCCCTGGGATATCGGCAATTACCATACTATGCACATCATCCAGTTTTACCAATCCTAAATTTGGTTCCAGGGTCGTAAAAGGATAATCGGCAATTTTAGGGCGAGCGGCGGTCAGACGGGAAAGCAGAGTCGATTTGCCCGCATTGGGTTTACCAACCAGACCTATGTCTGCAATAATTTTAAGTTCGAGTTCAAGTTCCAGCAATTCATTGGGTCTGCCATTTTCGGCAAAATCCGGCGCCTGGCGGGTGGCTGATTTAAAATGCCAGTTACCTTTTCCGCCCCGGCCTCCTTTGGCAATAATTATTTCCTGATTTTCATCGATCAAATCCACTAAAATTTCCTGGGTTTCCTTGTTTTTTACGACTGTTCCCTGCGGGATTGGTATTATAGTATCGGCGCCATCTTTACCGGTTTTGCGATTTCCCATGCCTCCCTGGCCATTTTGGGCTTTAAAAAGACTCCGATACCGGAAATCTAATAGAGTATTTTTATTGGGATCAACTTTTAGAATGATATGACCGCCGCGACCGCCATCTCCTCCATCAGGACCACCTTTGGGGACATATTTTTCGCGATGGAAACTAACGCAGCCATTGCCGCCTTTTCCAGATTGAACAGTTATGGAAATATAATCTATTAACATAATCCTATTTTAGGAAAAAAAATGCGGAAAGTCAATAAAAAAATTAAAAAAATAATAGATTTGACAATTTATTTATCGTTGCTTATATTTATATCATGAAAAAGGTACCGTCAAATTCAACCCAAAGATACAAAACTGAGGTAAACCATGCAGGATTTTGATGAAGCCATTGCCAAGGTGGCGCATCAAATGCCCCCAAAAGTCCCATTGACCGATCGTAATTATCTATTTATTAAACAATTCAGAGAGATTAAAAAAATAGTCGAGGAGCATCATATTCCATTAACTACGGATGATGCGGAACCATCCCAGCATTTTGTTTTTCAAAATAATCATGTGGATTGACGGGGAAAATCAAAAGGGCATTGAAAAAAATATCTTGACCCAGATTCATTTGCTGATTATATTGAGATGTGTTGAAAACAGGTTAATGCGTATTATTGTTTCAGAGGAGTAAGTAA
The DNA here is from genome assembly GCA_964632485.1 of uncultured bacterium. Classification (GTDB taxonomy): domain Bacteria; phylum JAGOEH01; class JAGOEH01; order JAGOEH01; family JAGOEH01; genus CAZWDO01. Next base: position 1,409 of record CAZWDO010000027.1, on the reverse strand, counting down.
TGATTGGACAACGATTTATGAGCGTAGCAGGCATTTTGGTTTTATTAGGTATTGCTTTTCTCTTTTCTAACAACCGTAGACGAATACGTTGGTCTATTGTCAGTTGGGGTTTTGGTTTGCAATTGACTTTTGCCCTATTGATTTTGAAAACTGAATTAGGGCGGGCCTTGTTTATGTTTGGCAATCTCCTGGTGAATAGGTTGTTGAGTTTTACGGATGCCGGCGCATCATTTCTTTTTGGAAAATACTACTACACAACCCGTGAAATTGTCGAGAATCTGGGAGCGGGCGGTCCCTACCAGTTAATTGATGCCAGTACCGGTTCCTATGTTGATATTGGGATTGTCTTTGCGATTCATATTCTTCCCACTATTATTTTTTTCTCGGCATTTATTTCAATACTTTATCATCTGGGTATCATGCAGTGGATTGTAGAACGGATTGCCTGGGTTATGGCAAAAACATTGAAAACCAGTGGAGTGGAATCGCTGTCATGCGCCTCGAATATTTTTGTGGGACAAACGGAAGCGCCGTTATTGATCAAGCCTTTTATTAAGGATGCAACTCAATCTGAGTTGATGGCGATTATGGTAGGTGGATTTGCCACTATTGCCGGGGGAGTGATGGCCGCTTATGTCCGTTTTGGAGTGGAAGCGGGTCATTTGTTGTCGGCAAGTGTAATGTCTGCTCCCGCCGCGTTGATGATCGCTAAAATCATGTTCCCTGAGACGGAACACGCTGCTACTGCCGGACAAGTTCATATTAAAGCTGAACACTCGACTGCCAATGTATTGGACGCCGCAGCCTTGGGAGCTAAGGACGGTTTGGGCCTGGCTTTAAACGTTGGCGCCATGCTCCTGGCTTTTATCGCTTTAATTGCTATGTTCAATTTCTTTTTAGGCCATCTGGACGAACTTTTAAACTGGATTACTTTCTATCAATTCAATTTTCAGTTCAACTTAAGTTTGGCGAGTATTTTTGGCTTTATTTTACGTCCTCTAGCTTTATTAATGGGCGTTTCATGGAAAGATGCCGCCCACTTTGCCCAATTGTTGGGAACAAAAATTAGTATCAATGAATTGATTGCCTATGTTGATCTTGTCGGATTGAAATCAACCTTAGAACCCAGAACCTTTACGATTGCCACTTATGCGCTATGCGGATTTGCAAATTTTAGTTCAATCGCAATCCAAATCGGTGGAATCAGCGCTCTCGCCCCTGAACGACGAAGCGATCTGGCGGCAATCGGTTTGAAAGCGATGTTCGGCGGCGCTATCGCTTCCTGGTTGACGGCCTGTATCATTGGAATTATTATTTAATTTGCACTACTGTCCAAGATAAATTTTAAAAAATTTCATATCAGCTTATAATTCAATGACTTACAAGCTAAAAATCATTTTTCGATATTT
>CAZWDO010000026.1:0-43498 GCA_964632485.1 uncultured bacterium | reverse complement strand
CCTTGAGGGTGGAAACCAGCAGGGATTTGCCGAAGCGCCGCGGTCGGGACAGGAAATAGTATTTGCCGGAAGTGATGAGCTGATGGACAAGTTGGGTTTTGTCCACATAGATATAGCCGCCGTTGATTAGTTCCGTCAAGGATTGGATGCCAATGCCGAGTTTCTTCATATCAGTAATATACGCAACCCGAGAGAAAATGCAAGCAAAATATTTGGTTCATCGACCCTCTACGCGATTCCTCAGATTTTTAGGGGCTCTATTTTTACACAGGCGACCGTCCAAAAATCAATGGCCAGAATCGACGGATGCGTTTTCCCGTAAAATTCCGCCAACTAATTATCGATCATTGACTAAGTCCGGGATAATTGTGAGAGCGCAACTATTTTCAAAAATCCCCGACATCCACTATACCCACCCATATAGCCCATGCTGGCGGTCGCTGACAAAGCTTGATAAAATCATCGCCATTATCTGATTGTGATGATTTATTTCACCTCATTTTTTCTACACAAATTGGACCGACGAGGACGGAAAGCGCTCAACAAAAGTGCCGCGCCCGCTCTCGCTTCCGCAACGAGACTCTCCCGCCTGAGTTTCCCGCCCAGCCCCTCGCCAAATTCCATAATGCAAATATACTTCCCCCCTGCATTCCCTGATAATAATTTCCACTAATTCCTTGCTTTTTCGACAATCCTCCATATATTATGAGTAGGCGGCCTAAACGAGCGCCAACCATCTGCGACCGAGATGGCGCGCATGACCATCTATGGAGCTCCGTCCCTTCGCAAAGGCCGGATAATGAGCCGAATCACTCCCGTCCGCGGACGGAATAAAACCGCAAACCCGAAACACCGGAATTCCCGGATAGATTCATCTCCTGAAAAGAAAGGACATAAACACATGATTCCAAGGATGTTCGCACTATTGGCGGTTTGCTGGGGATTGGCTTCCACGATAAACGCGGAGGTTCCCCCGCATTTCGATGCATGGGTCGATTCCGTACGCAGCGAATTTCAGGTTCCGGGACTGGCCATCGCCATTGTCAAGGATGGCGAAGCGATTTTAGTCAAGGGCTTCGGCATACGCGAGATCGGCCGGAACCAGGCCGTGGACGAGCGCACGCGGTTCGCCATCGCCTCGAACACCAAGGCATTCACGGCCGAGGCCTTGGGACTGCTGGCCGAGGAGGGGAAAATCGCCTGGGATGACCGCGTGATTGATTATCTGCCGGAATTTCGCCTGGCCGATCCCTATGTCACTTCGGAATTGGCCATCCGCGATTTGCTGACGCATCGCAGCGGATTGGGCCTGGGCGCCGGGGAGCTGCTCTGGTGGCCGCCCACTCGCTATGACCGCCCGGAAATCACCCGCCGTTTACGTTATGTGCCGCTGAGCGCGAGTTTTCGCAGCGCCTACGCCTATGACAATGTTCTCTACACCGTGGCCGGAGAATTGATCGCAGCAGTATCGGGCCTTTCGTGGGAGCAATTCGTTCGGGAACGGATTCTGGCTCCCCTGGACATGAAATTCAGCAACGTCTATCATTCTCACGCCGGAACGGGCGACAACAGCGCCGCGCCCCACGGTCTCATCAACGATACGCTGAAGAAAATCAACGCTTTCGGCAGCGATAACACCAATCCCGCCGGAGGAATCAATTCATGCGCGCTGGATATGGCGAAATGGTTGCGCGTGCAGCTCGATTCAGGCCGCATCGACGAGTCGCGACGATTGTTTTCGCCGGCAACGGCGGAACAGTTGTGGAATATCGTAACGCCAATTGCTCCGCTGGCAGGCGAGCCCGAATTGATTCCCGCCCGCTGCAATTTCAGCGGATACGCCCTGGGCTTCCGCGTTTGCGATTACCGCGGTGAAAAGATGGTGCATCACACTGGCGGATTGCCAGGATTCCTCTCCCGTGTGGCCATGATCCCCCGCATTAAACTCGGGATAGCGGTCCTGACCAATCAGGAAAGTTCCGATGCCTATAACGCGATTATCCATACCCTGCTGGATTATTACCTCGCAGCCCCGCGACATGACTGGCTTGGCGCATACCGAAGCGTCAAGGCGCGCAACGATTCGACAAGCCACCAAAAAACAGCCGTCCAATCCGCCGCCCGCGACTCGCTCAGCCATCCGTCCCTTTCCCTTGAAAGCTATTGCGGCACATATCGCGACCGCTGGTACGGCGATATCGCCATCGACCAGGACAGCGGCAAGCTTCAAATAAAATTCCTCCCCACGCCCGCGCTTGTGGGTGATCTTACTCACTGGCAATACGATACCTTTATAGTGCGCTGGCATGACCCTGAATTGAGGGCGGATGCTTTCATCACCTTTTACCTCGATGCCCGGGGAAGGATCACGGAAGCCAAAATGGCGCCCGTTTCCGACGATATCGATTTCAGTTTCGATTTTCAGGACCTGATCTTGAAACCGCTCAACCCATAAAGGGGTCGTAAAGGGGTCGCGTCTCGCAAATCGCAATTTTCAAGCCCTGACCCCATTGATCCGCGCCGGGAAAGATAGAAAAGAAGCCGATCCTGTCGCGATGGCGTTTCGCCGCGATTGGTTTGTTGCGTATCAATCAATCGTTCCTGCAATCATTGTCAAACATCACACAAAATAGTAGGAAAAAGGAGCTTTTGATGAAATATCTCGACAAAAAAATGGTTGCGCAATTGCTGGCGGCATTCATCTTCGTTTTGTTCCTGCGATGTGCTGGAACAATTCCCGAACTCGACCTAAGCGCAGAAATCGGCCAGGCGAAAGAGAAGGGACAAATTCTTTTTTTAGCGGCGATAATGGGGAGCGATTCCCTGAATGCCCGCGCCGTGAGTCTGGCGCGCCAGGCCGCCCGCGCGCTTCCCGATGCCCGGGCGCTTGTTTTGGATCGGACCGATTCCACGACAGCCAATTGGGTTCGGCAATTCAAGCTCCATACAATTAACGCCCCGGTGATTCTGGTTCTTGCTCGTCAGGGGTACGTGGCGGGGGGCGGACTGACGTCGGAATTGACTGTAGACAAACTGCTCGAGATCGCTCCCTCTCCCCGCGAGGAGGATATCTCGCTGGCTCTGCTAGCAGGCAAGCCTGTCTTTATGCTGATCTATCGCAAGGAGAATCCCACACTGAAACAGATGGCCGCCGTCTGTGAATCCGCAAGTCGCGAACTGAATCCTTCGGGGGCGATAATCGCCGTGGATGCGTCCGATTCACACGAAAATCGTCTTTTTGCCCGTTATAAAATACCGCAGAGTGGCAGCTTCCCACTGATATGCGTTGTCAATGCCAAGGGGCAGTTAACCGGAATGTTCGAAGCCGATGTATCGCCTGACGATTTAGTATCCGCAGCTCAGCGAACGCTGAAAAAGCGATGCTCATGTTCCAAACCCTGTCCGATAGATTGAGGTCGGGCCGCAGTACGTTTTCGTTTCATTCCTCGCGACGCAGGTTAAAAGCCGGGTAAGCACACGCTGCCCGGCTTTTTTGTATTCCGGATGGCTGAATTTACATATTCCAAATTCAATGCCAAATTAGCAACAAAGCGACGATTCTCAAGACATTGGGACTTTTTATCCATGGATATGGGTTCTCCTTGTCTCATGATGTCGTTTGGCTGCCATATCGATCAGACAAACAAGTTTTATGCAAAATCCATTTTCAAAAAATTCTTGACAATTTCCCTGATATGCCGTACAATGAAAATAGAATAGCCGGAATCTCCTCATTGCGCTATAACAAGCCTTGACCCGATTTTCTTATTTTCCAAACACCCGTCCGTACCCTGACAGCCAACCCCGACCGGCATTTACAATCAAATATTCGGATGGCCCGATAATCCATTAACCAGGGAGACAACATGAAACCATCACATTTCGCCAATTGGGGCCGCATTCCCGTCCTCATCATTCTGGCGACGCTGACCGCGGCAGCGCCGCTTTGGGCGCAAGCGGAATGGCCGGTACTCTATCAGGAGGATTTCGAAGCGGGTTACGTGGGAGATTGGGGACTGGACAATGGCTGGAGCGTCGTTGCCGATGAATCTTATATCCTGCGCGGCCAGGGCAACGAAATCACGGCCACTCCCGGCACGGACGTATGGCATAACTATTCTGTCTCCTTGCGATTCGACATTTCCGCCGGCAATCTGCTGATTCTGTTCCGCAACACTTATGCATTCCTGATTTCCGACAAACGCTACTCGATCGCCGTGGAAAGCGACCAACTGGTCCTGCAAAAAGACGGAATAACCCTGCTGGCAATTCCATTCAACCGCATCAACGGCAAATGGTATCAGGCGAAAATCGTGTGTCTGGACAACCGCTTCACCTTTTATATCGATGACGTTCAAATGTTCGAATATGGAGAGAGCGGTGATGCCTATGATTATGGACGGTTCGCCTTCCGCTTGGGCGGCGATGACGCCCGGGCCGATATCGACGACATTGTCGTTACCGGAGAAAAACATTTACCGGCGGCAAGCTGGCAAAAGACCGGCGGACCCAACGGCGGATTGGGCTACGACATCCGCATCTACCCGCCGGACAAAAACATTATCCTGGTGACCGACGATCCCAGCGGCATCAACAAAAGCTTCGACGGCGGTCAAAGCTGGACGCAGAAGAATTCAGGCATCAGCGGGCGTAACGGCTCGACGCTGGACAATATTCCGATCTTCTCGCTCACGATCGATCCCAACAATCCCAACACCCTCTGGGCCGGCATGAACCTCTTCAAAGGACTTTACAAATCAAGCGATCTGGGCGAGACCTGGCAGTTGAAGGTCAACGGGATCACCGAAGGCAACGAAATCTCCATTCGCGGCATCGGCGTGCATCCCTCCAATCCCGATACCGTCTTCATCGGCTGCGAGATCAACTGTGACCGGGGCGGGCTTACCGCCAGCGGCGGAAAAATCTATCGCAGCACGGATGGCGGGGAAAACTGGACCTGCGTCTGGGAAGGCAACAGCCTGGCGCGCTTCGTCATTTTCGATTACCTGAATCCCCGGATACTGTATGCCTCGACGGGCATTTTCGACCGTAACCCGCTGCCCCCGGACACGCTGGGCGTGGGGATACTGAAAAGCACGGACGGCGGCGATACCTGGACGCGCATCAACAACGGGCTGCACAATCTCTTTATCGGCTACCTCGAAATGCATCCGGCCAATCCCAACATCCTCTATGCAGCGGCGGGCGGGGTGAATGTCTGGGCAGATGAAATCGTCCATTTCACCGACAACTATCTGGGTGGCATCTACCGGACAACCAACGGCGGGGAAAGCTGGGAAGAGGTGTTGGGCTCGGGCATGTTCAATCTGGTGACCGTGGCGCCGTCCAATCCCGACGTCGTATATGCGGGCCATGCCGGTAAAATCTTTCGCAGCGACGATGGCGGGGATACCTGGAACGCCTATTGGAGTGAAACCGCCGCCGACAGCGCCACCATCTGGGGGCCTCCAGGCATCCGGGCCGGAGTGCCGATCGGCGCGGCCATCGATCCTGACGACCCGTTGCGCATCTTTATCAACAACTACCAGGGCGGTAATTTTTTAAGCGCGGACGGCAGCCAAACCTGGACCGATGCCAGCAGGGGCTACACCGGGGCGCTGACCTATGATCTGGCGATCGACCCGCAAAACCCAGCCACCGTGTTCTGGGTCGGCCGCAGCGGTCCCTTCAAGAGCGTCAATGGCGGCAACGACTGGACCGGCCTGGCGTTCGCCCCGGCAATTTCCGCCGAATGGCATTCCCTGCGCATGCATCCCACCGACAACCGGCAATGGCTGCTGACCGACCAGATGAGCAAAATCTTCATCACTCGCGATGCTGGAGCCTCATGGACGACGCTTCTCGATATTCCCGGCATCGGTTTCAATGCCATCGATTACGCCCCGAGCGACCCGAATATTATCTATGTAGCACTGATCCAGGAAGATGACAGCGGAAACTTCGGGGTCTATAAATCATGCGACGGCGGGACGACCTGGAGCCAAAGCAATGGCGGGATCACCGCGCCATTCATGAAAATCATCGATCTGGCCATCCATCCCGCCGACCCCAACCGGGTCTATCTGGGCACGGAAACCGACGGCGTCTATCTGACCACCGACGGCGGGATCAGTTGGACGCACAAAAGCCAAGGCCTGACCTCGGCCAATGTCCGCGTACTGAAAATGGATCCGACGAACCCGAATACCCTCTACGCCGGTTTGAGCGACGGACAGGGCGTGTTCCGCAGCGAAGACGCCGCTGAATCATGGCAGCCTATCAACGCCGGGATTACGCTATATTGCCCCTCCTACCTGAACGCCATCGGCAAACCACAAGGTATATCCACGGAACCCCCGCCCCGCGCCTTGCGGCATTCCGCCAAATTCCATTCCCCCAAATGGTTCAACGGCTCCAGCGAGTATTATTCCATCCCTTGGACCTTCATCTCCAGCATCGCCATCGATCCGACCAATCCGCGGACCATATATGTAGCGGATTATTACAATGGCGTCTATTACTCCACCAATGGCGGAGACAACTGGAATCTGCTCAACGAAGGATTGGGCAACCGCGCGGTCGAGGACCTGGAAATTTCCGCCGACGGCAAGGCGATCTATGCCGGCACCTGGGGGCAGGGCGTATTTCGGCTCGTTTGGACCAATGCGGCGCCGACTGTCATCCGGGCGACGCCCGGCGCCGGGGATACCTGCACGGTTATCCGGGGCGACAGCCTGCGCTTCAGCGTGGATGCTTTCGATTTGAACGGCGATGTCTTGCATTATGTCTGGCGACTGGATGGCGTTCAGACACCGGATTCCACCGGCGGCTGGTATCTGTTCCGCGGTGAGGGAACGGAAATCGGCTCTCATACCCTGGCCTGCTCAATAAGCGATGGCGCGGATTCCGTTTCCGTTATCTGGCACATCCGGGTGATCGATGCCGTCGGCATTGAGAACGGCGATGAATTATCCCATGGGGAATTTACCATTATAAGCGTCCAGCCCAATCCCTTCAATGCGGAAACCATGATCGAGTATTTTCTGCCCGAACCCGCCATGGTAGCAGTTTCCGTATTTGATATAACGGGGCGTTTGATCAGCGAAGGGCAGCGGCAGGCACAGCCCTCCGGCATTCGCCGCATTTCATGGAATGGCAGGAATTCGGCCGGGACAAAGGCCGCGTCCGGCATCTATTTTCTGCGTATCGATGCCGGAGAAAAAAGCCTGAGCGCTCGTTTGATTTTGATGAAATAACAGATCGGGGTCGCGTCTCGCAAATCGTCATTTCGAAGGCAAATGGCCCCCTTCCGAAATTTTCGCGGATTTGAATCATTCTCGCGCGTTATCTGACGATCGCCAGCTTGCAGGTTTGGAAACACCCGCCCTGCGCCATGCGGCACAGATAAACCCCCGAACCCAGAGCCGGGGGTACGCGCCATTCAGTTTGATAGCGTCCGGCGTTCAGAAATGCTCCAGGCAGAATGCGGCTGACGAGTTGGCCGTTCAGATTGAAAACATCCATAACGACGGCTCCCGCCTCCGCAACAGTATAGAAAATCCGGGCTTTGTCGCTGATGGGATTGGGATAGGCGAAAAGCTTAAAGGCCATGGTTCCTGCCGTCGCCGGCGCCGATACGGAAACCGGGCGATAACGGGCAATTGTTTCGCTAATGGTGAGATACTCGATGTTTTCACCGTATTCGGCATCGAGACTGTCAAGCAATTCGCCCACCCAACGGATTACGATGCCATCGCCGTATCCCTGCCTGATAAAAAAATCATGAAACAGCAAACAATAATAACCATCGGTTGCAAATTTGGAACGAATCTCCAACAACGCGGAAGCCAGGCTGGAATTATAGGCGCTCGCCGCCAATTGCCAGGTAAATTCCTTGTTGGGCGCGAAATTGTAAAGCTCTTCAAACAGGAAGCCATATCCCGGACCGGTGGTCGAAATATTGGAAAACTGATGATCGAGCAATACGCGATAGGTCGTGGTATCGGCCACATGCGCCGGCGGCACGAACAGTACGGGGATGGATTCCGCAGAATCCCGCAGAATGGCCAGACCCTGAGTTATCAGGTCGTTTTGTTCCGCATAAGTTAAGTTGATATTATTGCGGGTACACACCATTTCGTGCATGGCGATTTCATGGCCCCGAGATTCCGTTTCCCGCAGCTCCCGCGCCAACCCGCCATCGGCATTCTGGCTTTCGATCAGCCGATGGGGGATCACCGCCCAGGTCACTTTGGCGCCGCGCTGTTCCACCGTTTCCTGGAAAGGGATGATGCTGCGCGGCAAATACGACGTATTGCGCGACAGAATGTCATCCACCCGGATCATAAAGGCATAGCGAGCAAAAGAGGGAACGGGAAAAAACGAAATTAAGGCAAAAAACAACAAAACAAATCGCATGAAGTTCATCGAAAACTCTTTCGGGATTAAAATTCAAGGGTGACTTGGTTGCAGTATTAATAACCTGCTTTAACGCCGTTTAGATAAGGCTGACCTGACGCCATTGATAGAATTTTGCGTGAAGAAGCCCGTCTGGCAATTGCCTCATTAACAATTCTGCATCTGTCCCAGTCCTGCAGCTCAGACAGACAGATAGCGCTAAATTTCTTGATTTCTGCTTTGGCCTGCCTGTCGAGATAAGACTCTTCGTTATATGGCAAATTTCCATTATTAACTTTTTTTGATTTTAAGGTCTCCGTCAGCAAGCTGTCTAATGGACAGAACTATCGGGGAAAAAAAATTGCCGGAGCTGTTGGCGGGTCTCCTCCTGCTTGAGATTGGTGCCATCGAGCGAATAAATATCCTTTTCATCGAAAGATACAGCGCTGCTGAAAAGGCGGGCATGAATCTCCTGCGCAATCGCTTGCGGAGTTTTCGATCCATCCGATGGGGCAAAACTCCAAAACTCGTTACCGAGCGGATCGAGCAATTGAATCCGTAAATCCCGATCAATACCACGAATTGACAGAATAAACCCACCTTCCCATTCATCAATCGCCGGTGAATCCTCCATGATGCTTCGAACTTGTTGAGCCAATTTAGTACCATCGGCCACCAACCGCACGGGCAAAGGCAGATCATCGATGCGGAAAAAAGCCGGACAAACTCCCATCATTTCCTGATAAAACTCCATCGCCCGTTGACGAGCGCTTGATTGCCAGGCGGCGATCCCCTGTTGGAATCGCAAATATGAACGAAAAATCTTTTCTTCTAGCGGTATTTTTTGCAGCGCTTCATCAATTTGCGTGATCGCTGCCTTTCCTTCTCCTGCCCGGGCATCTCCAATTGCAGTCAATCCCAGTAGATACCCTTCGATCAGCGCTCGATGTTCATAGTGTATCAGATCTCCCGCAAGTTGAGCGCGCACAGCGCCGCTTCCGCATATTTCATACAGTATTCCCTTAAAATACTCGGGAATATAAACCGACTGAGGATGATAGGCCCTTAAAGACGGCGCCAGATATTCATGTTTGAAAATCAATGCTTTGATTTTCCGCCGCAAAAACGATAGATTCACCCAAATCAGCAATCGTTCCGGAATTGATCTGACCCGCTGCCACCAACTCTGCCAGCACCAGGCTTCTTTTTTCAGCCGCGACTGACATTTCAATGTCAAATATTGCAGGATATACAATCCAGCCACAGTCTGTTCCGCCTCGCTGCTAGTGAATGCTAAGCGATCCGGCTGCTTCATCCAAAACTCACTGATACGTAAGGCCGGCAACGGATAACCGGCAGTTACCAGGAAAAAGGCCCTGACTAAGGCTTCACCCGCTTTAACCTGCTGGTCCAACTTGGGTTTACGGACAAGTCCCCAACGAACCATAGAAGTCAGCGCGCTGAATCCTTCATCATAGCGTCCCTGGACAAGATACAGGTAGGCGAGGTCTTTCCAGGGATTACTGGTGATATCTTCATCATTTCCCTGTTGTGTCGCCCGAAGATGATCGCGTTCGGCTTCGTCAAATTTCAACAAGGCTAAGGCCGCTTCACCCTGATTTCGCCAGGCATAAACATGCCCGGTCTCACCTCCCAGCTCATCCGTCAAAATATGGAAGGCATCATAGGCTTCCACTCGCATATCGCGTTCCGAATAGACGGCGCCGCGGGTATTCAAAATCCCCCAATATGCCCAGGTCCGGGGTTCAACGGTTTTTAATCCCTCTTCAAGAGTCGTCTCGAGTTCGTCGTATTGTTTCAATTTAAGCTGGGCCCAGGCTAATTCATCAATAATGTCGGGATTATAAAGTTCATTACAAAAATTAATAAATTCGATCTGTTCTTCAATCCGTCCCATTTCATGCGCCACATCGGCCAGTTCCCGCAGAATCATCAGATGCCAGCGCCAGGTTTCATGGTCCCAGACCTCAATTCCAAGCGAATCTTCATAAGCGGCGCGGGCTTTTTTCAGGTAATAGTAAGCCCGGGGCAGGTTGGTTTCCGATTCATGATAAAAACGGCCCATGCCTAAAAGTCCCGGATATGAACGCGGGTTCTCTTCCAACAATTGATGAGCAAGATTGCGCAATTCGATATAGTTATGCTCTTCATTCAATTCATACAACCGCAATTCCTGCTCACCCGCGCCTAATCCCTTAGGCAGCTCGGCAAGAGAACCGGAGGATAAAACTATACAAACCCAGAGCGCCCAAAATATTTTCATGATCGTTTCAGGCTCTTTTGGATTAATTGTTCCAGTGGCGCAGCCATGGCAGCTTCGATAATTTGAGATATCTGCTCTTCGCCGGGAACGGTTTCGATGCGGTGCTGAAACACATAAGGCGCCAGGGCGCGGATATCATCGGCGGTCAGAAAATCACGTTTTTGCATCAGGGCATGGACTTGCATAGCCGGAATCATGCGCACCAGACTACGGGTAGAAATACCCTGGCTGACGGAGGGATGCAAGCGAATCGCGCGGGCGATATCCACTAAGCATTCATAAATCTCCGGGGTGATATGGATCAGTTTTTCAATCAGTTGTCGGGCCTCCTCAATTTCACCGCGATTCACGCGCGGGAAATCGCCTCCCAACTCCGCTTTGCGTTCACGCAGGGTACTGAGCACCTGGATTTCGTCTTCACGCGCGATGTAGTCCATGCGGATTTTAAACAGAAAACGATCCAACTGAGCTACTGGAAGAGGGTAGGTCCCTGCCAAATCAAGGGGATTTTGGGTGGCAATGACAAAAAATACCGGGTCCAGAGAGTGGGAGACATCGTCCACGGTCACTTGCTTTTCCCCCATGGCCTCCAGCATTGCCGATTGAACTTTGGGTGATGTACGGTTGATTTCATCCGCCAGTACGACATACGCAAAAATGGGGCCCCGACGGAAATGAAACGTCCCACTGGGCGCATCGAACATCGTAATGCCTGTCACATCCGAAGGCAATAAATCAGGCGTGAACTGAATGCGCTGGAATCCGGGAATCTGATCGTCCGGCTTATCATCAATGATCGAATCCCCCAACGCTTTTGCCAGGGTCGTTTTGCCTGATCCCGGATAATCTTCGAGCAGCACATGCCCATCGGAAAAAAGGGCAATCAATACCAGTTCGATGACCGTATCCCGGCCGATGACCGCTTTCTTCACACGTCGTGAAATTCGCTCAATGACCGAATAAGACCGACTCAATTCTTTGTTTTGCAAATCCATATTATTAATCTCCCTGATTAGATTGATTTCTGTTACCTGATGTTACGCCAACTGATCGGATTAAGAAGGCCAATAAAAAACCGAAACGAAGAAGTACGGTTCCTGACAGACCGGCCCGCTTCCCGGGAATAGAGCAGAATCTCTTCCTGCGAGAGGGGATGTTTCCGCTCGCGACTCCATACGGATTGTTCCAGCGCCAGGGTCAACACGATCAATTCACCTGATCCGTTCTCCATCTGCCGCGCCCACTCGATACGGGGCATTCCCATGGGCCGCGCGCGGCCGCAATCGGCCAGAGTATCCAGCATAGCGCGATAACTCACTCGCAAAAGGTGCCGCCGGCGCGCGAAATGAGGAATAATCCGACGGTAAATTTTTATTCCATATAATGCTAACAGCGCAACCAGGAACAGGCTAAACGAAGTTTCCAGAGCGCGGCGGGCGATCTCCTGCGTATTCTGACGCTGCTCCTGTTCTTTAAGTTCCTGTTTCTCGCCTGCCGCCTGCCTCAGCATCTCCCCCATCATTTGCTGGCTTCGTTGATCATTAGATAAATTGGGAGCCGACGCCACCTGACTGGGAGAAATATCGACAATAACCCAGCCTAAAGAGCGAACATAAAGTTCCGGCCACAAATGGCTGTTTTTACCGTCAATCAATAGAGAATTGCCCGCTCCCTTATCGCGCGCGTTCACCGCGTAGCCGCCACACAATCGTACCGGCAAGCCAATGGAACGCATTAGCCAGGCGGCCGAGTATGCCAGATGCACGCAATATCCTTCCCGCGGACCAAACAGAAAAGCGGCGGTTTGGTCCCCTTCACCCGCATAATTCGCGGTATCGTTATATATACAATTTTCATCCAGCCATAGCTTGATCGCCAGGGCATTCGCCACGGGAAGCTCAACCCAATTATCCGGTAGATGAGCGATAATCTCCTCTGCCAAAATATGATAGCGGGGATCTGCCGGCGCCTGGCAATAATGCTGCCAGAACTCCTGGTTCCAATACTCTTCGCCTACTTTTCGCTTGACCATTTCCTTGAAATCAACGGTTCGCGCTAAAGACACTTCTTCATAAACCGTCTTAAACCGCCGGGGGTCATGATTACGCAACGGTCGATAAATAACGGGATTCACCAGTCCCGGCGGGCCGGTATGCGCCTTGAGCAATCCAATACGCAACGTAATAAACCGCAGGTCCTCATTTAGCTCACCCTTAACGGCCTCGTCCACTCCCCAAACAGTTTCCCGCGAGGGAAAACCATAGAGGATATCTTCATCAACGCCCTTGCGGTTCGCTGCCACCAAACGTATCCCGTTGAACCGGCTGTAAGCGGATTGCCTGAAATAATAAAATCCTTCGACCGGTTCAAACTCTTCCAGAAAATTGACAATGGCTACCGGCGTTTGCCGATTATTATCCTGTTTATTCCGATCGTACCAGGAAATCTGATCATCTTTGCCTGAGCTGTTTTTGCCGCCGCTATCTCCCTGGCCCGACTGGCCGGATTGCTCAGAAGAACGTCCGGTACTATCATCACCGGAACTCCGGGCTCCCGAATCGGTACCGGTACCGCTGACGCCCGAGCCAGCGCCATTTTTCCCCTGACCTCCTCCCTCTTTTTCTTCCTTATTTCCCCCGCCGGAGCCATATTGGATCCGATCGATAATGCGGTCCACTGGCACAGCATAATAAAGAACCAATAGCATCAAGAAAAGCAGGATAAATTCAAACCAGCGCGTGGGGTGGGAAGAGCGGGTCATGATAAAAATCAGCAATACTACCAGAATAGCGGCGCCCAGTGTAATAAATACCGTAACCGGATCATAGCCATAAAGCCAGGTTCGATCGATCAGGGCGATGGGACGGGAAATATTGCCCAGACGGTGGTCGGCTACTGGCAACAGCAATACCAAAAGAATCATAGTCAATTCCAACGCCAGCCAAGCCGAATGGCGCCGGCTCAATCCCCGCAGAAAAGCGGTCCATAAAAACGCGCTGAAGGTCCACAATACAACCTCGCCAACATTAAATGCGGTCGCTACGCCCAACCATTCATGAATATACAGCGCATTATTCCACCAGCGGCCGACAAAAAACTGCAAAAGCAGGCACAGCGTTAATGCCAGCCAGGGCCAGACAGCAGACAGCGATTTTCCGGACCAGTAAACAGCCAACCCATAACCGCCGATCATTCCCGGCAACCAATATAAAGTGAGGTCCAATTCACCGGCAGTAGCGATAAAAAATCCCCATGCGCAGGCATATAATAGAATTATAATTGAATGTTTCAACCATTTTTCAAACATTAATCTGCTCCTCGGGCGGGATGTACCACTCCCTGAATCAATTGATAATAAAAAAGCCTGCGGTTGGGTCCCCGCAATCCCTGATATGAAGCATTGGGTTTTGAGTGAAGTGTCGGCCGGAATGGCGTCCAACGTTTTAAAAATGCAGTAAAGATGTCCGATGTGGGTGGTGGGGGCGAGATTAGCGCTCCAAAAATAAATGTATAAGGATACATAGCAAGAAATCCGAGTTTGTTCTGCCACTCTTCGGGATCGCCGGGGAGCATGATCAGAAAGCTATCAGCGCCCTGTCTGACGGCTTTTCGGATAAAGACTGAGAGAAATTCCGGAGCAAATTTGCGCGTATTGCCGCTTTGGGCCAGCGCTTCCAACGCCGGAGCAAGTTCCCGTATCGGTTCATGAACCCCGGTCGTACCGAACAGCCAATCAGAACCGAGCAACCGTTGTTCGATTAAACCCCGGCAGAATCCAGCCGACGCCTCATCATCGCTGCCCGTCACCAGGTATAGGCACGCTTTTTTACTATAGCTCAGAGCTTGCTCCGGGACACGGACATAGAGGTTGCGGGACCGGGCATAAACTTTCCAGAGTATCATCCGCAGCGAATCGGATCCGGTATATTGGCGTAAATCGACCCGGTCACCCTGGGGCCGTCCGGCAGGATGCGATAGCATATCACCATGGGTCAGTGAATAAATCGTCTCCATGTGCGAGAATTTCAGTTTTGCGGGATAAATCGTCACCGGGTTCTCCACCCTCCGTTTAAACGAAATTCTGAACCAGCCGAATATATCAAAAAAAATAAATTCCCGGCAAAATCCTTCATATTTCCCCCGCCGTCCGCACCGGACATATTCATGCCAACGTCTATTTTCACGCTCAATCCGAACGTCAGCGCCCGGGATATCCCAGGTCCATTCAAAACGCAACCAGGGGATGCGCCACAGATTTAAATTAAATCCGCTTTTTAATGTTTCACTGACATTCAAAACAAAATGGATATCTTCAACCTTCCGCCGTAAAATCAAAAAGGCTAATGCGAAGTAACCCATCACCAGCATAAAAACAAAAAGATAGAACAGTATGCCCAACGCCCCGATGACGACCATCACCAGGTCCACCTCCCGAATTGCCAAAAAGTAAAAGAAAAGCGCCATCATGGCCGGATATAGCATCCCAAATAAGGTTAACGGCTGCTTCTGAATCAGAAAACGGATTTTATCCATTAATACTGGTAAATATTTTAACATCATACTGATAATGTAGCAGAATTTTAAAAATAAGCAAGTAATAAATTTTAATGATTTTCCCGGTATTGGGACGGCGTCATGCCGCATAACTTTTTAAATATCGTATTAAAACCGGCTTTTGAGTTGAAACCGGCTTCAAAGGCAATCGCCAGTATCGTCAGATTTTTGACACGGGGGTCGATTAAGTTATTTTTAACTTCTTCTACACGGAACTGATTCACAAAATCATAAAAATTTTTCTGAAAATGGACGTTTAAAACTTCGGAAAGATGATACGGACGCATATTGACCTGCAGCGCGAGTTGATTCAAATTCAGGGTCGCTTCGCGATACGGTTTATGCTTATTCATATAGTCCAGCAACTGCCGGGCGTATTCTTCCATCTTTTCCCGGGTCAATCCTGATTTCTGATATTTTTCAGCAATTGCAGAGGCCACAGGGACTGATTCTTCTTCGCCTGAGTTCGGTTGGTTCATGGGAAGTTGCTGTAACGAAACGGTTGTATCGCCTTTTTGGAAAATTTCAGATTTGAACCAGGCCATATATCCAATAATGTAGATATAAACCGCCATCATAAAAGTGGGAAGCGCAAAGCCGGATAAACTAAAATCCGCTAGCAACAGTAAGTTTTCCAGAAAAAAAATGCTCCAGGCGCTCAATATAAACCAGGAAATCAATTTAAGCCAGTTGAGCTGGATCTGTTCGATAGTGGAAAAATTCGAGCGAATTTCCCGGTCATAACGCCCCAGCAACCGCATCGTTTGTCCCAGATATAAGTACGCATGCAAAATCATCAGCCAATTGATCACCACAAACCGGGGAAAACCAGATCGATTTGAAGCGCCCAAACTAAGTTCCACCGGAGCAGGCAGGTTCAATCCATATACACACAGAGTTAATAGCCCCAACAGCAGAATGGGAAGGAAGTGGATATAATCCCGGCGGGAAAAATGATCCGAAGGCCTTATCAGATAACGGGTATATAAAAAATGGAGTGTATTGGAAGCGAAAGGAACCAATAGCATCAACGAAATAATATAGGCATTATCGGTCAGATAACCCAGATCATTGGCCACAAGATGGAGAAAAATGAATGTATAGCCCAGCAACAAGGCCATAAGAAACCGATTCGCCAATAAATGCCGGTATTTTTGATACAACCCGAAGGCCAGTAAAATACTCTGGCCGGCAGCTAAAAGAAGAATGATTTGCAGCCATCCGATTTCGATCATACGAAAAATATAACAAAGAGATGGCCGTCTGTCAAGTAAAATCATTCAATCCGCAAGCGCTATGAGCATCAATCAGGATAAAAACCCAATTATTATACATTAATTATTAGTATCATCAAGGCTTAGAGCGCCCATCAGCCAAGCAGAATGGGCGTTGTGTGAAGCCCCGATATTGGCTCAAGCTGCGGGAAATTTCAGGTCATATCATGGATATTCCAAGCGTCAAGGTAGTTTTTGCGTTTTCGCTGAAAGAGTTAGCTTTTTAAAACTCATATTCCAGACCAAAAATCGGTAGCATTTGCCATTGATAAATCGCGTCCTGCTGTTTTGTCATGGGATTCCAGTACCAGGTCGCCACATTCTTTCGATTATAGAGGTTCCAGACGCTAATATAAAGTACCAAATTTGATTCTTTAAAATGAAACCGCCGATCGAAGCGAATGTTTAATGAATGATAATCCGGATAACGGTTAGCATTAATCTTTGTGTCATCATAAACTGCATCGTTCTGCTGAGCGGATTTTATTAAATCCATGGGCGTATAAGGCGCGCCGCCCGCGAAAAGCCAGCGGGAACTGAATTCCCAGCGAGAATTGGGTTTGTACCCACCTTCGATACTGAAAATAAAACGATTATCATAACTGCGATTTCGCCATTTGCCTGTTAAATCCCGGTAACGGCTTTGCGAGATAGAACCGGACATCAATCCATAGAAATGAGTGGCCAGTTTCTTTTGAATTGTCCATTCAATCCCACGCGCATCGGCTTGTCCACTATTGATTAAATGCTCATGCGTCAAAAAAAATCCATATCCATAGACAATCTCATCCAGGATAGAATTTGCGGGCTGGAGAGAATCTAACGGCAGCTTCCGATAGGTTTTATAATAAGTTTCAATACTTAACCGGGTATTTTCGGTCAGCAAATAATGGAACCCGAAAATCGCGTGAGTCGCGCGCGGGGGGTCAAACCGAACCACCATCGGCATTTGAGCCTGAAATAACGTTGGTAGAATCTGATAAAAGCGTCCCCAGGACAGATTCAAAGTCGTCCGCGGCCCCGCTTGCCAGCTCAGGTTCAACCGGGGTGATAGCAGACTCTTCCGCGCTTGGGTTTGATAATCATACCGCAAACCGCCAGTAATTGTCCAATTCACAGGCAGCGTGAGACTTAAATTCATGTACGATGAAATTAAATTATTCTGAAAATCATTCCGTAAAACCAGATCCGGAATCGATTGTCCATCCGGTGATTTTAAATCCTGGTACCGATTGTTATATTCAGATCGAAACGCCTTAAGTTCTCCACCCGCCTCCAGCATTAAACGCGGGAAAATTCGTAACCGGCTGACATGACGCAATGTATAGGTCATCTCCCGTGAGTCGTTATTCATCAAGGGCGCCTGATCGGAACTCCGGGCTATATCCTCTTTATAGCTCGTTCCGGCCATGCTCAGTGAAGTGTTGGAGAATCCCACCGGTCCCCAAACTCCCCGCCAATTAATCCCGACTGTGGTTTGATTAATATCCTGGGCGCCAAAATACTGCATCTGATTTTCGAGCGCGGTTTTATGATCCGGTTGGTTATGATCATCCGCCCAAATCCCCAAAAAAGTCAGTTGATGCGCGGATGAAAGCTTTAAAGTAGATTTGAATTGAAGATCGCCATAAACAGGGGCGATTGACGTACCTAAATCAAACGATTTAACCAATAAATCGAGATAACTGCGCCGGGCGGAAAAAATCCAGGTTCCCCATCGTCCCGGTAAAGGACCTTCAAGTACGGCGCCAAATCCCGAAAAATTCAAGTCTAATTGACCATCAAATTCTTTTTCGTTACCCTGGCGAAACTGAATATCCATAATGGAAGACATCCGATTACCATAAATAGAGGAGAATCCGCCGCTATAGAATTGAACATCCTCAATCAGATCGACATTCAACAATCCTATCGGTCCCCCGGAGGCTCCCTGGGTCGGGAAATGGTTAATATTGGGAATTTCAATATTGTCCACATAAAAGGCGTTTTCCATCGGACTACCGCCCCTCACAATCAGGCTATTGGATTGATCATTCACTTTGGCTATCGAAGGAAGACTCATCATAATACGACTGACATCTCCCGCAGAACCCGGCGCCCGGCGGATTTCCTCGCGTCCGAAAACCACCGAACTGCCGCCTTCATCCCCCGACTGAGAAAAATAGCCCGCAGTAACTGTCACCGCCTCCCGCTCAATCAACATTTCTTTCATGACGGCATTGACTTCACTAAAGCGGTTGGGTCGCACAATCACATCCGTTTTAGTTACCGTCTCATACCCGATGAAACGGAATTGCAACGACCAGGATCCCACCGGAACCCGTTCTATCACGAAATTACCATTTTCGTCGCTGGTTGCGCCCCATACTGTATTTACTAATAGGACATTGGCCCCGATTAATGGGGTCTGCGTTTCCCGATCCAGCACAACTCCATTAATTACCCCCACAGGTTCTGCCCAAACCAGTTTAACCAGACTGACTACCAAAAAAATCATCTGAAAAGCCAGTTTCCAATGCGTGACGGATAAACGATTCATTTTAACGCTCCTTGATTAAGTTGAGTTTTTAGTTTAAACGCTCACAAGATAAACCATTTTTTTATTTGAGTCGCTCAGACCATTGGGATTGGACCTTATATTTTAAAAATAGAGGTTCATGCCGATTGGGAAAACCCCCGAAAGAAAGAAAAACTAATAGGGTAATCATGCAATATGTGGAACAGAAATTATCTTTTTTGGAACATTTTGCATTATTTTTGAGTTAATAAGCAAAACTCAATCAAGGAGCGCCGTTTGAAACCTGTCTGGATTTTTCTGTTTTTACTGTTTTTTATTCACTTATATGCCGATACAACTTTGGTGGAACAAAAAACAATTGCCCCGTTCCAGGGTGAAGTGCGGATTGAAACCTGGGTCAACCTTACGGAAGTTCCCATGAATGATTCGGTACTTCTGGCGGTAAAAATGTATATTCGCGGGAACCATGAAGCGATCGAACTATTCCAACCGGCCATCCCTGAGGTTTCCAACTTTACCATTTGCGGGTCCGGTTCCAGCATTGAATCCACCCCCGGGGAACGGATTGTTTCCACTCTTTATTATCTCAAACCTAAAAGTATCGGAATGGGCTACATCGAACCTATAAAAACCGGATATCAGGAAATAGCGTCAGGACTCAGCGAAACGATGCTGACTCAACGTTTGAGTATCAAGATTATAGAATCTTCCATTCAGGAAGAGACATCGTTTGCCCTGGCTTACATTCTGTTAGTCGGCCTGGCTTTCATTGGCGGGCTGGGGTTCTGGATTTATCGCAAGAAATCCCAATCCCCCTCGGGAAATTTGGTTGAAGGTGAACAGCCCAACGACATTCGCGCTACTGTTTTGAACGCGTTGAAGGATTTAGATGCTCTAAAATATGATCCGCGGGAAAAGGTCGAACGCGCCTATCGGATGGTTTTGCAGTATTTGCGGGATATTCTCGGGCTATCCCCCGGGGTAAACGGACGCGCTATTGTTGAATTTTTGCGTCAAAAAGGAATGGGCGATTCTCAATTGATTGAAATCCAGGATTTTTTCGATCAATGTGAGATGATCAATTATTCCGCCAATCCCATCGGCTCTCCTGAAAGCGCCGACCTGCTCTTTAAAGCCAAAGAAATAACTGAATTTGATTACCCAATCAACTAAGTGGAGGAACCCATGACAGGTGAAGAAATCAAAATACTGAATGAACGTATCAAAGCCGAAAGCGCTTTCATCCAGGAGATACTGGATGAAGTCGGAAAAGTGATTGTCGGTCAAAAATATATGGTGGAGCGAATATTGATCGCGCTGTTGACGCGCGGCCATATTCTTTTAGAAGGAGTACCGGGTTTAGCCAAGACACTAACGATCAGCACCTTTTCCGAGATTATCCAGGCGGGATTCCAACGGCTCCAATTCACACCCGACCTTTTGCCGGCAGATTTAATCGGCACCTTGATTTATAATCAGAAAAACGGGGAATTCGTAACCCAAAAAGGCCCGATTTTCAACAATTTAATATTAGCAGACGAGATCAACCGCGCTCCAGCCAAGGTCCAAAGCGCGCTCTTGGAAGCGATGCAGGAACGGCAGGTCTCGATTGGCAAGGAAACCTTCCCGTTACCGGATCTATTCCTGGTGATGGCCACTCAGAACCCCATTGAACAGGAAGGCACTTACCCGTTGCCCGAAGCGCAAATCGACCGTTTTATGCTGAAGCTTTTATTAGACTATCCCTCGCGGGATGAAGAATTGGAGATTTTACGTCGCATGGCGGTAGTGCATGATTTCGGACTGAAAAAATTAATTACTCCTGAAAAGCTAATCAAGGCGCAGCAACTGGTCGAGCAGGTGTATGTTGATGAAAAAATCGAGCGCTATATTGTGGATATTGTGTTTGCGACGCGCCAGCCGGCCCAGTTTCAACTCAAGGAGATCGTGAATTTTATTGCCTACGGCGCTTCACCGCGCGCGACCATTAATCTGGCGCGGGCAGCAAAAGCCCATGCATTTTTGCATCGCCGCGGCTACGTCATCCCCGAAGATATCCGCGCGATTGGCCTGGACGTGTTGCGGCATCGCGTTATCCTTTCGTATGAAGCCGAAGCTGAGGAAATCTCTTGCGATGACATTGTCCGCAAAATTCTCAACCAAATCGAAGTGCCTTAATGCGCGGGATGTATCCATGAATATTGGCCTTTTACTTTTAATCACATTTTTGGCCCTGGGTTTAATTATTACATTTATAGCCCTGGTACTAAAACAGCAGCGGCTATTTTTCAGCAGCCGCGCCCGTGAAGAGCAGGGACTGATTCCGCGGGAAATCCTCAAACGCGTGCGGCAAATCGAAATCCGCACCCGGTCCTTAGTCAATGATGTGTTTTCCGGGGAATACCATAGCGTCTTCAAAGGCCGCGGCATGGAATTCGCCGAAGTCCGTAACTACCAGTTCGGCGATGATATCCGTTCCATCGACTGGAACGTGACGGCCCGGATGGGTCATCCCTTTGTCAAAGTGTTCGAAGAGGAGCGGGAACTGACTCTCATGCTGCTGGTTGACGCTTCATCGTCCGGCGAATTCGGCTCTCATCATCAGCTCAAGGGAGAAATCGCCGTAGAAGTATGCGCTCTGCTGGCCTTTTCAGCCATTAAAAATAATGACAAAGTTGGCATGATTATTTTCACCGACCAGGTCGAAAAATACATTCCGCCCAAAAAAGGTCGTACCCACGTATTGCGTTTAGTGCGTGAACTGCTCTATTTCAAACCTTCTCACAAGGGCACGAATATCAATGCCGCCCTTGATTTCTTCAACCAGGTAGCCAAACGCCGGGTAGTAGCCTTCCTGATCTCCGATTTCATCGCCCCCAATTTCGAAAAAAACCTAAAATTGACCGCCCGCAAACACGATTTAATCGCGATGACCATCCGCGATCCCCGCGAAATGGAATTGCCAAATGTCGGGTATATCGAACTGGAAGATGCCGAAACCGGCGAAGAGATTCTCATTGATACTAAAAATGCAATCATCAGGGATGAATTCACCCGTCAAAGCCGGCTGGAATTAGACCTGCTCAACCGTTTCTTTAAACGCAATTCCATCGATCTTATTAATCTGCAATCAGACCGACCCTATGTGAACACACTAATCGATTTCTTCAGAAAACGAGCCAAACGCGCTTAGACCAAGGAGTATCCATGCAAAATGAAGTGCACCCGGCTTCTCGCCATCTCTCTAAAAAACAAGCCTTTTCCACCTATGCCTCGATTGGTTCTCTTCTTTTGCTGATTATCATATTTGTGTATCAGTTTTTTTTCTATTCGCCGCAGTTAAAAATCAACAGCCGCGATTTCGAATTGCACAAAGAGTATGCCAATACATTGCTGAACAAAGGATTGTACAGCCAGGCCATCGATGCGTACCGCGAACTGACTACCCTTTATAAAATCAACAAAAAACAAAGCGCCAATCTTTATTACCAAATCGGCACAATCTTCCAGGAAAATCTGCATGATTATGAAAATGCGCTGAGTTCTTACTATCGCGTCCAGATCAATTACCCCGATTTCTCTGCCATGGCAGAGGTAAACAAACGGATTGTTGCCTGCCTGGAACGCTGCAACAAATCTCTGGATGCCCGACAGGAACTGGCGAGGTTTACCAGCAGCGCCGATGCAAATTACAAACCGGCCGATCATTCCACCATTGTGGCCGAGTTTAATGACCGGAAAATTAATTATGGCGAATTCATGGACTATTTAAAACGGCTGCCGGAAAGTGTTCAAAAAAATATTACCACACCTCAAGCCCGACAAGAAATTCTGACGGAATATATCGTAACAGAAATACTCTTTGAATCTGCTCAACGGGCGCAGTTGCAAAATGATCCGGAAGTGAGAAAAGCGTTGGACGAAGCAGAAAAAATGATTTTAGTGCAGCAGCTTCTTCAGTTGCAAATCGGTAAACAGCTTCAGGACGTCAAACCTGAAGATGTTAAACTCTATTATGATGCCAACCGCGACCGCTATAAAGATCCTAATACCGGTCAACCCGCGCCATTTGAAACAATCGCGCAGCAGGTCGCCCAAGAGTATGTCAGGGAAAAACAATCAGTCCTTTATCAGAATTATGTCCAACAACTCATGCAACAACAACAGGTTAAAATTTATCAGGAGAAATTGTAATTGATCCGCAAATCCATTTCGCCGATAATCACACGTAGCGTATTATTCGTCATACTGCACCTGATAGCCGCGTTCCCGGCCAAGGCGCAATCGACGGCTATCGATTCCCCCGCGAATATCAAACTCCTGACAGAAATCGATCGCTCGATTATTACCATAGGGGATACAATCGTTTACAAAATTATCGTTCAGTTCGGTTCAGGCATTGAGGTTCAGCGTCCGGAGCCGGGTAAAGACCTGGGACATTTTGAGATTAAAGATTTTCAGGAAGGCAAAATTGTACAGCTTAACGACAGCATACGGAGTATTACCTATCGTTATGTGTTGACGACATTTTTTACCGGGACGTTCATATTTCCGCCGGTAACCATCCATTATCTCTCGCCTGACAAACAGCCCCAAGAGATCAGTACCGAGGCGCAACGTCTCGACGTGCAAAGCCTGGGAGGCGATACGGCTCAGGATATCCGCGCGATCAAACCTCCACTGAGTGTTCCTTACGATTACCGGCCCTGGTACTATGCGTTTGGCGGTTTAGCGCTTTTACTCGGCGCTGGATTGGCCGTCTGGTACTTTTACCGAAAATACCGCAAGTTGCGCGCCGACGACGAAGGACCAGCAGTCCCCGCCGATGTTACCGCCCGTGAGGCGCTAAGCCGTATTGGCACCACGCTGCTGGCTGACGATTCCCGGTGCAAAGAATTTTATATTGAATTGTCCTACACGATTCGACGCTATCTCGAAGAACGATTCTGTGTACCGGCGCTGGAAAATCCGACCTTCGATCTGCTCCCTTTACTGCAAGAAATTGACGATATTCAACAAAAAGAACATTACGCCTATCTCGAAGACCTATTGGATGAAAGCGATCTGGTCAAGTTTGCCAAATTTTTCCGTGTGTATGAACGCCGTCGCGAGTTATGGGAAAAGGGCTTAAATTTTGTCAATACTACGGCGGCGCCTCTTGAGATACCGAAAGCCGCCATAGATGAACCAGATCAAACCGGTTTCTCGGTCCAGGAAGTTATTCCCGGCGAAACACCTGAAGCGGAGAAAACCCATGTGGCCTGAATTCCAATTCCCTCTGGCATTTTTACTTATTATTGTCATTCCATTGGTTATCTATTTGTACTTTCTTTTTTTAAAAGTGCGTAGCGGCAGTATCCGCTATTCCGATATCGCGCGGATCAAACCCTTGCAGAAGCTCTCCAATTCGGCCCAATGGCGCCACACCATCATTGTTTTGCGGGCGACGGCTTTACTTTTTTTCATCATTGCGCTGGCTCGACCCCGCTATGGTTACCAAATCCAGGAATTTTTTTCCGAAGGAATCGACATCGTAATGGCCATGGATATATCCACTTCCATGAAAGCCGTCGATTTCAAACCCAAGAATAGGCTGGAAGCGGCGAAAATCGTGGCCGAAGATTTCATTAAAAATCGCATGAATGATCGCATTGGACTAGTGGTCTTTGCAGGGGAAAGTTTTACCCAATGCCCCCTGACCATCGACTACAGCGTGCTAATTTCTTTTATGAACCGGCTGGATTTCGGCTTGATTGAAGATGGAACGGCTATCGGAATGGGATTGGCTACATCCGTCAACCGCCTAAAAAACAGCCAATCCAAAAGCAAAGTGGTGATTCTTTTAACGGACGGACGGAACAATCGGGGATCAATCGATCCACTGACCGCCGGCCAGTTGGCCAAAACCCTTAAAATCAAGGTTTACACAATAGGTGTCGGCAGCATTGGCAAGGCAATGTACCCGATCGACGACCCGCTTTTTGGCACCCGGCTGGTGCCCATGGACGTGGATATCGACGAGACCATGCTCAAACAGATCGCTCAAATCACCGGCGGGCGCTATTTCCGGGCGACCGACACCGATAAACTGCAAAAAATTTATGAAGAAATCAGCGCCATGGAGAAAACTAAAGTTGAAGTGAAAAACTATATGAAGTATCAGGAATTGGCGCATATTTTCATCGCTCTGGGCCTCTTAATCCTACTCGTGGAGGTCTTGTTGACCCACACGCTATTCCGTAAAATTCCATAGGAGGAGTTCATTGGTTCGCTTCGAATACTCTACTGCCCTTTATTTGCTTTTGCTCATCCCCCTGCTGTTGCTTATTTTGATTTACCTGTTCAAACAAAAAAAACAGATACTGGCTCGGTTTGCTAATCCGGATATTTTGCCGAAAATCACCCCGCATATCAGCCTTAACCGACAATACTGGAAAAGCGGCTTAATTCTTTGCGCCTTAGTTTTTTTCATCATTTCCCTGGCTCGTCCCCAATACGGCACCCGGGTCGAACTGATCAAACGGAAAGGCATCGATTTAGTAATCGCCTTCGATATATCCAAAAGCATGTTGGCCGAGGATATTGCCCCCAGCCGACTAACGCGCGCTAAAATGGAAATCGAGATGATCATCAATCAATTGAAAGGCGACCGTATTGCCCTGATTATCTTTGCGGGAATCCCTTTTATCCAGTGTCCCCTGACCCTGGATTACGCTGCCGCGAAAATGATGCTCGACATTATCAACCCCGAGCTGATTCCGGTTCCGGGAACCAATCTTCCCGAAGCGATTAAAATGGCGGAAAAGGCCTTCGACGAAGAAGATAGAAAATCACGGATAATTCTGCTCATTACCGATGGCGAAAACCATGAAGGCGATATCGAAGAGGTCGCCAATGATGCCGCTAAAAAAGGAATTAAAATTTTTACCGTCGGCATCGGCGCCCTGGAAGGAACCCCGATTCCAGAATATGATGAAAACGGCTATCGCAGCGGCCATAAAAAGGATCGACACGGCAACTTGATTACCACCCGACTGGATGAGACTACATTGGAAAAAATCGCTCTGCTGACCAATGGCAAATACTTTCACGCATCGCCGGATAATTCGGAAATTCATAAAATTTTAAATGAAATTAATGCCTTGGAAAAAAGCGAAATCGATAGTCGCAAATTCTCCCAATACGAAGAACGTTTCTATTACCCCCTCGCTATCGGATTCTTCTTGCTTTTCCTGGAAAGTCTGATCCCGGATCGAAAAAAACGCAAAAAACTTTGGAAAGGGAGGTTTGAAATATGAAACGGATCGTCCCGATTGTAACACTATGGCTATTTATCCCCTTCTGCGCCCATTCCGCCGATGCGCTTTATGATTATATAAAAAAAGGCAATGAACTATTTACGCAAAAAGAGTACCAGGAAGCCCTGAAAAAATATTCCGATGCTGCACTGGAAGCCCAGGAACATAATGTGGTTCAATACAATAAAGGCATTACCTTCTATGAACTGCAAAAATATGAAGAAGCTAAAAAAGAACTCGAAAAATCACAAAGCTTGACTTCCGACCGCGAGACCAAAGGTAAAATCGACTATAATTTGGGAAATCTGGCCTATCGCAACAATCAACTGGAAGATGCCGTCCAACATTACATCCAGGCGCTGAAACAAAACCCTGAAGATCAGGACGCAAAATTTAATCTGGAATTCGTTCGCAAAAAGATCAAAGACCAGATTAAACCCCAACAGCAACAGCAGCAAAACCAACAGCCGGATGCCGCTGGGGTGCAGATGGGCGTTTATTTGATTAAACCCCAACAGCAACAGCAGCAAAACCAACAGAACCAGGAAAAACAGCAAGATCAGAAAGATCAGCAGGACCAGCAAAACCAGCAAAACCAGCAGGACCAGGAAAAACAACAGCAGCAGCAACAGGAAAAGGATCAGCAGCAGAAAGAAAACGAACAGGCGCAGGAAACACAATCTCAACAGGAACAGCAGGAAAAAATGGACCAGCAACAAGCGGAGGCGATGTTAAAAGCGATGGAAGATCAGGAAAAGAAAAACTTGGAAAAAATGCGTGTGCCGGCGGGAGGACGACGTCATGTCGAAAAGGACTGGTAATCTACTTGTTTTAGCGCTTTTTATTTTTCTTGCGGGTCCCCTTCAATCTACCTGGGCGCAAATTGAAGTCTCGCTTTCGAGCAATCGCAGTCAACTGACTATTGGTGAAGAGTTGGGCATTGAGTTAGTGGTAAGCAGTACGGGACAAGTCGGCAGTTTTACGCCTGTGATCAAAGGGATTGAAAATTTCCAGATGATCGGTAAAACGCAATCATCGAATATTTCAATTGTCAATGGCCGAAAAACCGTCAGTCAAACCCTTACGATCTACCTGCGGGGGAACCAAGTGGGAAAATTTGAGCTGGGTCCGGCCAGCATCGCGCTCAATAATCAGACTTATGAAAGCAACCGACTGGCCATCGAAGTTTTAGCTCAGGGTCAGACCGCATCTGGATCCGAGAGGGGCGATTCGAACCCCGAAAAGCAAAATGAAGATATCTACCTACGTGGAGAAATCAGTAAAAAATCAGTCTATCTTTATGAACCGATCCGGATTGTCTATAAACTTTATACGCGGATGAATGTTGAACAATACTCCGTGAACGCCTTGCCAAAAACTCAAAATTTTTGGGTCGAAGAGATTCCCAATAACAACAGCATCAAACAATACAACAAAGTGATCAACAACCAGAAATACCTGGTTGCCGAACTCCAGGAGATTCTGGTCTATCCCACAGCCATCGGGAAACAGACCATTTCACCTTTCAGCATTAACTGTGTGGTCAGAGTTCGGTCGCGCGATCCATTTTTTGACGATTTTTTCAGTTCCTCTTTTTTTTCACAATCCCAGCAACTTGAAGTCAAATCCAATCCGATTGCCATCGACGTCAAACCGTTACCTTCAACCGGGCGTCCCGCAGGAATGACCGATGGAAACGTGGGACGATTTACCATTCAAGCCGGGGTTAATTCTACTCAGGCAAAAACAAACGAAGGCATCACTTTTCGCCTGACACTGGCCGGGCAGGGTAACTTCAAGATGGTTGGTGAACCGGAACTGACTTTTCCCGATGCGTTTACAGCCTATAAATCCGGTTCGACCATTACTCCCAATAGCGATCGTGTCTCCGGTAAAATGGTGATTGAGTATGCTCTGGTGCCGAACCGAAAAGGTTCGTTTACCATTCCGGCCGTTTCCTTTCACTATTTTGACATTGAAAGCTATCAATACAAAACGGTTTCAACCCAGCCCATCACCATCACGGTGGAACAAGGGAAAACGCCCGTACTCAGCAGCGCCGCCGGCAATTACGATGCACGGGAAATTGATCTGTTGAAACAGGATATCCGTTACATTAAACCGACGCCCACTGCTATCGTCAACCAGCAACAGCAACTGGAATGGTATTTTTGGCTGTTGCTCATGATCGGTTTGTTTTCCATACCGCTTGCCTTCATTCACAGCAGTCATCGCAATCGGCTTATAGACGACCGGAGCTACGCCCGCTCAATGGGCGCATCGCGCGAAGCTAAAAAGCGGCTCGGTAAGGCTAAACAGCTAAAACGGGATGAAAATATTGATGCATTTTATAACGAGCTCTATTGCGCATTAGCAAAATATATCACGGACCGTCTGATGCCCGATAAAAGCGATCTGAACAGCGATGAAATTCGCGCGCTTTTCAACGCAAGAAAAATTGATGAAGCGGTTATCCAGGAACTTTTGAACTTCATGGACCATACTCAATTAGCCCGATTCTCCCCCGTTAAGCCCAATCAAAAACAAAAAGAAGACGATTTCAAACTGACTGAAAGTTTATTAACTCGTTTAACCCGCTATTTTTAATAAGGAATGCCCATGAAATACGTCTGGTTGGTTGTCCTTTATTTAGTACCCTGCTTACTGACCGCCAATGAAAACCTGCTTCGTTTTTTTGAAGCGGGCAACCGCTATTATCAACAGGAAAATTTCGACAGCGCCCGCATCGCTTATGAACAAATTGCGGGGCAAGGCTATGCGCGGGCGGATCTCTTTTTCAATCTCGCAAATACGTATGTGAAACTCCACCGCCCCCAATGGGCCATTTATTACTATGAAAAAGCCCTGCGATTAACCCCCCGGGACGAAGACATCCGCTTCAACCTGAATCGAACAAAACTAATGTTGAGCGATAAAATCGAACCGATCGCAAAACCATTTTATTTGCGGTGGGTAGAACAATGGGCCCAGATTCTGACACTCAAGGAGATACAAATTCTCTGGTTAATTACTTTTTCACTCGGATTAACCGGCGCATTTATCTATATCTATCAATTCCGGAGACGCCGGTTGACACTGGTCAAGCTGGCGCTGACTCTAATCCTCGCTGCGCTGACATTGGAAACGATGTGGTTGGTCGAACGCGCGCGCTTCTATCAGGATCCATGTGTCGCCATTCTGATCAGCGACGAAATCGAAGTCAAGGTCAGCCCCAGCAAAGAAGCCGAAGCCGCGTTTATCATTCACGCCGGAATTAAACTCCATCAATTGCAACGACGTGAAGATTGGATAGAAATCCAGTTGGAGAATGGCTATACCGGTTGGATTCCAATAGAACACTGTCAATTTCTTTAGACAAAAGGAGTTTTGCTATGCGTATTCAGGTTTTTAACACGTATCAGGAAATTAGCCGGGAAGCCGCTATACTGATTGCCGAAAAAATTCGTAACAAACCGGGACTTGTACTGGGACTGGCAACCGGGAGTACTCCCCTCGGTGTGTATCAGGAACTCATCCAAATGCATCGGGATCAAACCCTCGATTTTTCACAAGTTACAACCTTCAATTTAGATGAATATGTCGGCTTGCCGCCGGATCATCCTCAGAGTTACCACTACTTTATGTGGGAAAATCTATTCAAACATATCAATATCAACCCCTCACAGGTCAACATCCCTGATGGAATGGCCCAAAACATCGATTCACATTGCGAATGGTATGAAAACCAGATTAAAAAAGCCGGCGGTATTGATCTTCAACTGTTGGGGATTGGCGCTAACGGCCACATCGCTTTTAATGAACCGGGTTCATCGCTGGGATCCCTCACACGCATTAAGCCGCTGACATTAAAAACCATTAAGGACAACGCCCGCTTTTTCAATTCCGAGGATGAAGTGCCAAAAAGCGCGATTACCATGGGGATCAACACGATTATGAATGCCCATGAAATCGTCCTGTTAGCAAATGGTAAAAATAAAGCGCAAGCGGTAAAATCGATGATCGAAGGCCCAATTTCTACCAGTTGCCCGGCTTCTATTCTGCAGATGCACCGTAAAGCCACCATATTCTTAGATAAAGAAAGCGCTGGCGACCTTCGCATTCAATAATATAAATGAATATAGTGAATTAAAAAGAATTTAACAACCCGCAGACAGAGGTTAATTAACACGCTGTGAAACGTGTTGATACACGATTTATAGTAAAACCGGAACAATGATAACGTCGTGTTAATCCGGCGTAATAGGTTTCTCCAGGCGAAAATTTCGCCCGGAGAAACTCTAAGCTATTCCAAACCGATTAAAATCATTTCCCCAAAGGTTGCTGCTGGGTAATACAATGAATATTACCGCCGCCGAGAATGATTTCGCGGGCGAAAACGCCGACGACTTTGCGTTCTCTATAGAGTTTTTGCAGAGTCTCCAGCGCAATCGAATCATGGGGATCATTGAAGATAGGCGCAACTACTCCGCCATTGGCAATATAATGGTTGATATAGGAACCGGCCAAACGATCGCCGGCCTGGCGGGGCTGTGTACCCTCAATGGGATCCACTCCCTGGCTTTCTTCTTCTGTAATAATAATCGGATCAGGCTGATGAATTTTATGAACTTCAAGTTTTCTGCCGCGGGCATCAATAGACCGACTCAACACCTCATACGCCTCTTTTGATATCTCATATTGCGGATCATTAGGATCATCGGTCCAAGTCAACGCAACCACGCCGGGGCGGATAAAACAAACCAGGTTATCGACATGGCCGTTTGTTTCATCGTTATAGACTCCCCGGGGAATCCAGATAATTTTTTCCACATTGAGGTATTGCCGCAAGGCTTCTTCGATCTCATCACGGGACATACCCGGATTGCGGTTAGGATTAAGGAGGCATTCCTCGGTGGTTAGCAGCGCGCCTTCACCATCGGTGTGGATCGAACCGCCCTCAAGCACAAAAGGAGCTTTATAGCGGTCGGCCGACTCGATTTCGAGTATCTTGCGAGCGACCAGATCGTCCTGATCCCATGGAAAATAAAGTCCTCCCTCCAAACCGCCCCAGGCGTTGAAGTCCCAGTCAATGCCCCGGACCTGCCCACTGTCATTTACAATAAAAGTAGGCCCCGCATCGCGCATCCAGGAGTCATTACTGGAGATTTCGACTACCCGGATATTTGCAGGTAACATATTGCGGGCATTTTGCCATTGCCTGGCCGAAACGCACATCGTCACCGGCTCGAATTGAGCGATCGCTTCAGCTATCGCTGCAAACGATTTCTGGGCCGGTTTAGCGCCATTCCGCCAATTATCCGGCCGTTCCGGCCAGATCATCCAACACCCTTTGTGCATTTCAAATTCACCTGGCATGCGGTACCCGTCGGTTTTAGGAGTAGATTGTATCGTTACTGACATGGTTATCGCCCTTGGTTTTTGGCTAAAGACCATTTGGTTATGCCCATTCCGAAAAGAGTAGTGATAATTGTTCCAATAATAATCGGCCAGGCCTGAACCCAGTCAATCTCTTGTCCGGGAACCCAAACAAACAGGATAATCGATTGAAAAACGAAAATTTCCGCAATAACAGAAATTAAAATGATAAACCAATTTGGCCCGGGAACTTTATAAACCCGTTCCGTAACATGGTCCTTAAAGCGCAGAATTAAAAACGCCGGATAGAGAAACAGATAGGGCATTAAAAAGACAATGGAACTGAAGGCGAAAATAGACCAGAACAAATCTTCAGAATTGGTCGCAAGCAGTCCGTAAACAATAAAGACAACGGTTGAAACGATTCCGGTTAAAATCGAGGAACCAACTGGAGTTTTCAAAGTGGGGTGCATGATCCCGAACACGCGGGGCAATTCGCCCCCTTCGGCCGCTTCGGCCGCGGAACGATTGGCGCCCAGGGTCCAGGTCACCATATTGGCAACAAACGTAAATAACGCGGCAATTCCCAACAATGATACAAAGAAGCTGCCGACACCGCCATCGCCGAAAACCTTATAAAGCGTATCCAAAAGACCTTCTACCAAATTGAGCTCTTCCAGCGGTACCACCCATAAAATTGATACCGTCGTCAATAAATAAAAGACAAAAATAATAATCCCGGACAAAATCACCGTGCGTGGGATATCACGCCGGGGATTTTTCATTTCACCTGCTGCGCAGGACATCAATTCAAAACCGGACAAATTATAGATAATCACCGGCAAAAAAGCCAGACCCGAATCAAATGAGGGTAGAATATTGGAAAAATCGATCACATTAGCCGAACCGAATTCAAAAAAATGTTTGACAGCCGCGATGATCATGGCCGTAACGACCAGAATCTTAGCGATTGCTCCCGCATTCGGTATCCATTTAGCGAAGGAAAGTGAGCGGATGTTGATCCAGACGGTCACCCAACTCATGAAAATTCCAATACCGACCTGCATCCATAAGCTCATCTCGGGATAGAACATTTGGGCAAACATTCCTGCAAAGAGCACATACACCGAGGGCATCCAAAGAGCGACATTGACCCAATAAAACCAGGTAGTCATAGCGGCTGGATAGTCGCCAAACGCCTTTTTCGTCCAGACATAGAGTCCGCCCTGTTCGGGATAGGTCGTCCCCAATTCCGCGCTGATGAGTCCATAGGGAATAAAGTAAACAATTGTACAGATAATCCACCAAGTGATGGTCGATGGGCCGATGGCGGCCGATGCGGCCAGTGTATCGATAACAAAAACCGCGCAAAACGTAAATAAAACCAGATCAAAAAGAGATAATGATTTCTTGAAATTCCGATCTGCTGTTTCAATCGACATAAATGCCTCCCCGGGTTATTGGTTCCAGATGCGTTGATCGTTATTGAGGAAATCTTCAGCTTGGGCTTTACAGAATGCTTTCAGCTCAGCAGAGGCTTTGGCCAGGCGGGGATATGTAAAATAAACCAAAAGCGCCATTTGCGCTGTCAGGCGATTTTCTGATTGATCGAAAATAATCGACTGGGGTCCATCCATGACATCATCCATTGCTTCCACATTCCGCGATGCCGGCAGACAATGCATGAATTTGGCATGAGGCCCGGCTTTTTTCATCACGTCCTGAGTCACTTGATAGGTCGGTTTAAAAGCCGCCACCCGTTCCTCAGCTTCGTGCTCCTGGCCAACCCACCACCATAAATCGGTATAAATGATATCAGCTCCCACAATTTCGTTCATATCATCCGTTACCTTGACGCTGCCGCCATTTTCCTTGATATTACTCAACGCAATATCAACCCATTCCCGGGGAGATTGATATTTTTTCGGGGCGATATGCGCAAAATTCATTCCCATCTTCGTGGTCATATGCATCAGGGAGCTGCACACATTAGTGCGGTCGCTAATAAACACGACTTTCAAGTCTTCGAGTTTTTTCCCTTCAGGCAGATGTTCGCTCATGGTGAAGACATCCGCAACAACCTGGGTCGGATGATTGTAATCGGTCAATCCGTTTAAAACAGGAACTGTGCAATGCTCAGCCAAGCCCAATACCGTTTTGTGTTCCAGGGTACGAGCCATAATAACATCGCACATCCGGGATAAAACTTTTGCCGTATCGTGTAACGATTCACGTTGGCCCAGATGGATTTCACCCGGTTTCAAGTAAAGGGCATGGCCTCCAAGAAGCTCCATCGCCACTTCAAAGGAGACTCGGGTCCGAGTCGAGGGTTCTTCAAAGATCATTGCCAGGGATGCCCCTTCCAAAAGTCGGGGAACGGCGCCCAATTTCCTGCTCCGTTTCAACATCGCCATCAATTCCATCATGTCCAACAATTCCCGTTTGCTAAAGTCCTGCGTGTCGATAAAATGACGCAAATCCTTCATGTCTTGCTCCTCGCAAAAAGTTTGAAAAAATTGAAAAAAACGGTTCAAGCCTGCGCGCCATACTTCTTATAAGTTAGTTTTTTTTCGCTAAAAGTCAAGAATTTTATTTATCACCATCAGAAAAAAGTTCCTGTCCAGCGACGGGAACATAGCCTTTAAACCCATCAGCTTAAAACCGTTTAAATATTCATGATACCAGATTAATTAAAGGGGTTTTCGCCTCCCTTCAGAATACGAAAATTCTGGAAAAGATCGTTCCAATTTTTTTATAATGTCTATTAATTGCAATTTTCAGGTAAGATATAAAACTGCTTAGTTTTTTTCCATCCGGGGATTGGCGCTTTTTGGGTAGAAAGGAGCAAACCTAAAAAATAGACGCCGACGGGCATTCGAGCGCTATCCCAGGAAGTCTTATAGAATCCGCTGATCGCCGGTTGATCCAGAAGGGTTTCGATTTTTTCGCCTAATACATTGTAAACCGCAATATTCAACCGTCCGGAAAAAGGAATCGTACACCCAATCTCATGAAGATGGGCATTGGCTGTGGGATTGATATACAAACCAAATCGTTCAAACAATAATGGAATCATTACCGGGCTGTCCGATTCAGCCGCCCAATCTTCCATTTGGCAAGCCAGAAAAGGCACTGAATCCCGAATAGAGTCGCAACTTGCCGTCAGCCAACCCTGACCGGGTTCGAAGATGTGGGCGATTGCCATGCTATCGGCAAAACCGGGCAGTCCCCCGAATTGCCAGTCCAAATCACATGGTTCCAAGGGCAATAAATGGTGATAGACATCATACGCCCGTACTTTTAATTGAAATGGCTGGTCGACCATAATAAGGGGGGTATCGGGCAGAATATAAATTTGCCGGAGCAATTCCCGCGCCGGACGAGTTTCGATGACCATCAGCGCGTTAGCCACTGCGCGTTCTCCCTTCGCATCGGAAGGAGAATTCACAACACTATCGCCAACGGTCAGGGTGGTTGAGCCCCCGCCGTCAAAATTCATAGCCTGAAAGCATCCTAAGGAAACCATTAACTCCGCCAGTTCCCGAATCGTCATACCCACACTATAACCCTCCTGCCGTCCATCAACGGCCACCAGGTATAAACGGGAAGAATCCTGATTAAAACCAATCGCCGAGCGGGGATGCCGATTATCCGTGAAAGAACTGCCAAAACCCTCTTCCCCGCAATAATTCTCTAAAATTTTGCCATCGACCACTAATCGCGGCCCGCCCCCTACCGATTCTATCCATTTCATGCCATCCATCGCCTCATTAATCATTATAGCAAGAGTATCGCCGGACTGTATCGCCGAATCGATAATTTGCCGACACGCCACCCCGCCCTTTAAAAGTAAGCTGCAACTATCCGGGGAAATCCCATCCCACCCCCGTGTTTTTTTCCCAGCCAGCCAAAATTGGCGGCTCGGCAATTGGGACAAGGGAAGATGATGCAACCGCAAATAACTGGCTGAGCTGTCATCAGCGAGTGTTTCTCCCGCCAGATGATTAAAAATCGTCAATGAGTCGGCTCTATACGGATAATTGATACCGGAAACAGGGATATCCGTATCCTCAATTTTCAATATAGCGGAAAAATCCCGGAGACCCATAACCAGGCGCTTTTGATCCACGATCCCAAATTGTGTTCGCTGTGAGTTGAAACCGAAAACATGGGCTCCCTGCGCGATCATTTCATTTATCGGCAACTTGTCAGAATAATTAAAAAAATCAGCATTAATCGCCCCAAGGACAACGTGTCCATTAGCTTGCTCCCGGCTGACCATTGAAGAAGTCCGCTCAAGTTTTTTCCCTAATCTATCTGAAGAGATGGCA
The DNA here is from genome assembly GCA_964632485.1 of uncultured bacterium. Classification (GTDB taxonomy): domain Bacteria; phylum JAGOEH01; class JAGOEH01; order JAGOEH01; family JAGOEH01; genus CAZWDO01. The sequence continues at coordinate 7,466 of CAZWDO010000026.1, read as the reverse complement.
ACTTTTAACTCCAGATTCTCCCGCAGGATATCAATTTCTAAAACGCGAATATTAACCGGTCCCTCCTCTTGCTTAATCGAAATCAAACGGCACCCGTCACCCACTTCTTTTACAGTCTGAGTATCCCCCATCGTCAATCCTGGAAAATTAATAATGCAAAGCCATAAACCGATTAATCGCCTGAACAGAACTATCACTCCTTCATCTTTAATTTGACAAAATTATCGAACCGAACTATAACGATCGCCGGATTTTCATCAAGGGGAATACGAAAATTGATATCTATCGCTAAATGTAATACCAGATTCATGGTAATGCCTGGCGATACTTCCCCCAATTTTCATGCCACTACGCGACGAAATCGTCGATTAGTGGACCCTTCGGAGTTATAAACGGGGCAAGTAAACAAAAAACACCTGGAAGTCGGGGGCTCCGTCGCTCAAGCCGAAACCCAATTCGGCTTTAAGATTATGCAGAGCCAGAAAATGGAAAAATCCGCCGGCGGCCAGTAGTGTGTATTCACGCTGGTCATCGTGTATGAAACGCCCGTACACCTCAAGATTATCGTTGACCCCGTACTCATAAAGCCCATGCAGATAAACGCCGGTTTTGTATTTCGTATCGGTTTTTCCCCAAGAATCGAACTCCTTAGTTTCATAAACATTGAACTTGGCGACGGCGGTAATATCATGTGCCGCGCCGATGGCAAGATGATAGCGCCCGCCCGCGCCCATCGAGAAATTTCCATCTCCGGCTTCTTCTTTACCAATGGGAACAGAAATATGTCCCAGCAAATGAAAAGAGTTCTCTCCAAAAAGTTTATAGCCAGCAAAAAGATGAGGGTTGGCTAACCCGGATTCGCTGTCCCCTTCATCCGGCGACCAACTGGCCAGGCCCAGGCTGGCGCCAAAATTCCATTTATTGCCATAGGGCAAGACACCCAGGATGCCGTAATTTTTAGCGGAATACCCGTCAAAACTACTATAATAAAAGTAGCCCCCCAGTTGGATGAATTTCGGTACGAACTGGTCGGTCAGAAACGCTTCGTTAAACGAGGAGATAGAGCCACCGTAACTGGCTTTTAGAGAGCTGACAGGCAGGAAATAAATTGTCATCACGCAACATACAATTACGAAAAATGTTCGTTTCATCAGATGTCTCCTTTTAAAATGGTTCGCTTAGTTGAATCTGTTCCGTCAAATCAATAAATGATTTATCTGACAGCAATATCGTACACTTTAATTAAGCGCCATCAAAAACAGCTCGAACCGGTTAGTCGGAAAAATCCTGGACGCAGTTAAATTTAAAGACTTTATGCTCCCGGATTGCGATTCCGGCTTTAGTATAACGGGAATTGAGGATATTCCGACGATGCGCCACACCAACCTGGCCGTCGTCATGAAGCATGCTACCGACAATCAGTATTGGCTGGTCGCTACCATAATAGCAATTTTCAGCGATATTGCTCTTTTTTTGAGTAAACCTTTCAATCCGTTCCATCGGTTTTTTCCCATCCGATGAGAGATGTCCGATATTACCGGTTTTTCCCATATCTAAGGCATGGAATTCAGCAGCCAGATAAAACTCCTTTTCCGGATAAAGCAATGGAAGGTTTTTCACTGATTCCATATCATGTCTGAGCGAAAGATAAAACAAATTGCTTGCGGGTTGGATGGGTTTATAGGATTTATTGTTCATCTCGATATACAAGGGCATAATGTACTGGAAAAAGCGAAGGCCATCCATTCGCGCCAAATTAAGTAATAACAAAACATTTTTTTCAGCCGGGTTCATATAATCGGCGGAAATTCCCGTGTTAGCGAGTTTAATCTCCTCGAGAGAAAAACCGGGTAGTGAATCAGCCGGGAAAGAATCATAGTTTTTTGAGCTGGTGTCCTGAGCCTGTAGAGTATCCTCCACTACGGGTTGCGAAGGAATTGCAGGTTCCTTCTGTTCGGTGGAATTATATTGCTGGATCAAACCGACCGCTTCGGAATTCAAAAATTTATCCGCGCATTCATCTCCCATAAACCAGTTATAATACTTCATCCCCCCCAGTTCCATTTTAAACACCAAAGCCGGCACATAGGTCTCCCCCTCCATTTTTTCGCTTAATTCCTGCATGTTATAGGGTTCACGAATATTTTTCGCAGAATATTCGATACCTGCAGCAACCAGTTTCCCAGCCGCTTCTTCACAAGCCGGACACTGATCGCGGATATAGAGTGTAATCGTCCAATAATCTCCTCTGGCAACACTCTGAATCAATATTAATGATATAAACCAAAACCATATTTTTTTCATACATTTTCACCTTTCTTATTAATCCGTGAACATAACTATCTCAAACATTTTCTCACGTCTTCATTCAATTAGAGCCATTCACGTTCCATTAAAAACCGCTCCTGTATCCACTTCCATCTCATAGCGATACAAAAATGAATTTCATAAATCCATCGCAGAAACTTTTCCCCGCCAATGGATTATCGCTACTCAGCCAGAATCCGCCCAGTCATGGTATGCGTGGCATTCACGCATATTATCTGTTTGAAGGATGAACTACCCTAATAATAATCAACAATTATTTTTTTGTCAAGTTTTTTTATCCTTCAAATTTTTATAACACCAATTTTTTTACGCCCGCGCCGCATTTCGCTATGAAACTTTTAGACTTCGTCTCCGTATGTTGAAACAGCAACCCATAACCTTAATCCAAGGATTTAACTATGAAAACCCCCAAAAGTATCAAACGTCGCAAATGGTACTATATTTCCGGTTCCGCTTTAATACCGGTGTTAATTTTCATCTTTTTTTTCAGTGGTAAAAAAGAAAAAAAGATACAAGTTCAAACAGAAAGTGTGGAATATCGAGACATTACGCAAACAGTGGCGGTAACCGGACAGATTATGCCGGAAGAACAGGTCGTGATCACGTCCGAAGTAACCGGAGAAATCGTGGTTTTACCGGTCAAAGAGGGAGACCAGGTAAAAAAAGGAGATTTATTGATCAAGATCAAACCGGACATGTATCTGGCTCAGAAAGAACGAGCCGTTGCCACCTTGACCGGAACCAAGGCAAATTTAAGAATGCAAAAGGCGCAGTTGGAAATGGCCAGGTTAGATTATAACCGGGAGAAGGAACTTTTTGACAAAGGACTATCGAGTAATCAGTCGTTAGAACAAATCAATACGGAACTCACCAGCGAACAGGCGCGGTACGAAGCGCAACAAGCCCAGGTGTTGCAGGCGGAAGCCGCATTGAAGGAAGCGGAAGAAAGTTTGGCTAAAACAGCGATATATGCGCCCATGAGCGGAACGATCAGCCAAATGAACGTGGAACTGGGCGAAAAAGTGTTGGGAAGCGGCTATAGCCAGGGAACCCATATCATGACCGTCGCAGATTTATCGCTGATGGAAGCCAATGTCGATATTGATGAAAACGATGTAATCCTGGTCTCGATAACCGATACAGCCGTCATCGAAATCGACGCCATCGCAAATCAAACATTCAAAGGAGTTGTCACGCAAATTGGGAATAGCGCCCGACGACTGGGAGAAGGCACGCAAAACGAAGTTGTCAATTTTGAAGTTAAAATCCGCATTCTTGACCTGGATCCACGCATCCGTCCCGGCATGTCATGCAATGCCGATATAGAGACCGAGACGAAAATCCATGTTTTAGCCGCTCCAATCCAATCAGTTACCACGCGTACTGTCCCCCCTAAGGGTAATAGCGACACACTGACGCCGGAAAATTTAAAAAACGGAAATGGCAAGCAATTGCAGCCGCGCGAAATCGTTTTTGTAGTCGAAAATGGACTGGCTCATATTAAACCGGTGAAAAGCGGAATTAGTGACGACAATTTTCTGGAAATTATCGAGGGACTGAATGAAGGCGAAATGATCGTCAGCGGCTCCTATCAGGCGATTGCCAAACAACTCGAGGAAAGCTCGATGGTCGCTCCTCAGGATAAAACCAATCCCCCGCTTGCTCATCCCTAAACTAACGGGAGAATCAATATGAACGACTTGATTGATATTCAAAGCATTAGTAAACGCTATGTACTGGGTACAGAAGAAGTACTGGCGCTCAATAAAGTTTCGCTCACTATCCAGCCCAATGAGTACCTGGCGATTATGGGCCCTTCAGGATCCGGCAAATCAACTTTGATGAACATTTTAGGCTGCCTGGATACTCCGGATGAAGGGAGCTATCGCTTTCGCAGTGAAATGGTGAATGAAATGAGCGGAAATCAACTGGCTGAAATCCGCAACAAAGAGATCGGGTTTGTATTTCAGACCTTTAATTTGTTGGCGCGTTCCAACGCACTGCACAATGTGGAGCTACCCCTGATCTATGCCGGTGTTCCCTCTACGGATCGTAAAGACCGGGCCCGGGAAACCCTGGAACAAGTAGGTTTGGGCAACCGTGTCCATCATAAGCCCCAGGAGCTGTCCGGCGGACAACGCCAACGCGTGGCCATTGCCCGCGCGCTGGTTACCCGTCCTGCCATCATTCTGGCCGATGAACCGACCGGAAATTTGGACTCAAAAACCGGTGAAGACATTATGGCTTTATTCGATCAGATCTACCGTCAAGGGAATACCATTATCCTGGTAACTCATGAAGAATATATCGCCCGGCATGCCGAACGAGTCGTCCGTATTCGCGATGGAATGATCGAAAGCGACGAAAAAATAGCCGATCGGATCATTCCGCAAACCAACGGCTCCAGCCTGGATTAAGGAGACAGATATGTGGTCATTTCTAATAGAGCTGAAAGAAGGTCTGTTGATCGCGCTGAACATCATCTGGGCCAACAAATCGCGTTCCGCGCTCACGACGCTGGGGATTGTCATTGGTATTTGCTCGGTCGTGTTGATGTCCACCGCGATACAAGGCATCAACCAGGCCTTTGAAAAGGGGATCAGCGCCATGGGCTCGGATAATCTCTATATTGATAAATGGGCCTGGTTCAGTAATGACGAATGGTGGAAAATCAGGAACCGCAAGAATCTTCAACTGGACGATTTTGAACGTTTTAAAGAGTTGGCGAAACTTCCTTCTGCCGTGGCTCCTTCTTTATGGAGCATCCAGACAGTGCAACGCAAAGACCACAATATCGAAGGAGTAACAATTAACGGCACCAACCAGGATTATGTGAAAACCACTAATTTTGAATTTGAACAAGGTCGGTTTTTTACAGAAATGGAAAGCCGCGGAGCGCGCCCGGTGGTCATTATCGGCTCAGAAATTGCGAAAAACCTCTTCGAAGATACACCGGCAATAAACCAAACCATTAAAATCGGCAATCGCCCATACCGGGTATTAGGAGTTTTAACCCAGCAAGGCAACAATTTAATGGGTAACGCGAATCCCGACCGCTCGGTCTATGTTCCCCTGCAAACCATATACAAATATTTTCAACCACCTTCATTCCGCAGCGTCACAATTGTCGTCAAGGCGCAATCAACGGCGATGCTGATGGAAACCAAAAATGAGGCCGAAGGCGTCATGCGCAAAGTGAGAGGCCTGAGCTGGCAGGAAGAGAACGATTTTACCATCAATCAGCAGGAAGCCCTGGTGGAAGATTATAACCGCACAGTCGGCGTTATTCAGATCGCCGGACTCTTTATTACCGGCCTTTCGCTATTGGTTGGAGCGATTGGGATCATGAATATTATGTTTGTTTCGGTCAAAGAACGGACACGGGAAATCGGAGTACGAAAGGCTATCGGCGCCAAGAATCGCGCGATTCTGGGCCAGTTTATTACCGAAGCCGCCACAATTTGCCTCATCGGCGGTACGATTGGCCTGATTTTGGCCCTGGCGCTCAGCCAGTTGGTCAATCAGGTTCTACCCACTTCGTTTCAATTTGAAACATTGATTCTGGCTATTGTTATTTCCCTTTTAACCGGGGTGGTTTCCGGCTTCGCGCCCGCATGGACAGCGGCCAAACTCGACCCCGTTGAATCTTTGAGGTACGAATAATGAACTGGTTAGAAAATCTGGCTATCGCTTTTCATTCGTTGCGCGGCAACAAACTGCGCTCAAGCCTGACGATTCTGGGCATCATTGTCGGTATTTTTTCGATTATCTCGATCAGCACCATCATTACTATGCTGAAAAATTCGATCGAGTCAGGTTTTTCCATGCTGGGTAAAAATACCTTCCAAATACAAAAATATCCGGCAATGAATTTCGGCCGGATGGATGAACGGATTCGCAACCGGAAAAATCTGACAATCGAAGAGTACTATCTGCTTAAAGATCGGCTGATTGAGGCGAAATCCGTCGGGGCCGAGCAATGGGAATTTGCCCGTTTAGTCAAGTACGGCAAAGCCCAGACCAATCCGAACATCCAATTGTGCGGGCTAAGTCCCGAAGCTCAGCCCAACAACAAATGGGACGTGAAGGAAGGCCGCCCCATCAATGAAAACGATATCCAGCACAATATGAGAGTCTGCATTCTGGGCGCCGATGTGGCGGATTATCTCTTCAAACACATTTATCCGATCGGGCAGGAAGTCACGGTGGATGGCGCCAAATATACCGTCATTGGAGTTTATGAACGCCAGGGAAGCATGTTCGGCGAAAGCCAGGACGGTTTTATGACTATTCCGATTTCAACATATCAGGCTAAATATGGAAAATATGATAAAAGCGTCAATATCACCGTCATGTCCCATAATGCAGAAACCTACAATTTAACCATCGAGTCAGCCATCGGCTACATGCGGATCATCCGCAAGGTCAAACCCGGAGAAGACAATAATTTCGATATTTTTTCCAATGAATCAATGATCAACCAGGTGATGGGGATAACGAAATACGCCGAACTGGGCGCATTTGTCGTGGCTTTTATCGCATTGCTGGCAGCGGGAGTCGGCATTATGAACATTATGCTGGTTACCGTCACAGAACGGACACGCGAGATCGGTATCCGCAAAGCCATCGGCGCTAAAAGCTACCAGATACTGATGCAATTTGTCATTGAAGCGATCATCCTCTGCCAGGTAGGCGGGATCATCGGTATTGTGCTGGGCGTAGGCGTGGGCAATATGGCCGGATCATTTTTAAACGCCCAACCCAGCCTGCCCATGGATTGGATCGTGATCGGCGTATCCTTATGCATTATCGTGGGGGTTGTTTTCGGCACCTACCCTGCCTGGAAAGCCAGCCGCTTCAATCCTATCGACGCGCTCCGCTACGAGTAATGGTTATAGCCAGGGGCAGAAATCTGCTTCTATTTATAGTCTGCCCCTGAATTGCTAAAGCCTGACCGATTCTCCACCCTCTCTGTTCAATATCCAGCCGTTGTCCTGCTCAATCACCACATCTCTATAATAAGGGCTTCACAGAACCATACCCAAACAGCGACGGGTTGCATACTCTGTTACCAGAAATTTTTAACGGATCTTCCAAGCTCGAAATGGAGTAAACTTGGTTTATTGCAAAGTACTAAG
>CAZWDO010000025.1:28235-51033 GCA_964632485.1 uncultured bacterium | reverse complement strand
CGATCGTTCCTATATTCACATGCGGTTTTGTCCGCGAAAATTTTTCCTTCGCCATACCGATTCTCCTTGGTTAACTGGTTGAAAACCCAAAAAATTCAAGTTCTACTTTCCTATCTTTTTCCGTAATATACTATTTTAGCAAATAATGAACGATAGGATGCAATGAACACAATCGTTAGCCTACGACCGGAATTGAACCGGTGACCTCATCCTTACCAAGGATGTGCTCTGCCAACTGAGCTACGTAGGCCTGAGTTTATCAAGCGGGAAACGGGACTCGGACCCGCGACCCTCAGCTTGGAAGGCTGATGCTCTACCAACTGAGCTATTCCCGCGTGATGGTGAGGGGAGGATTCGAACCTCCGAAGGCGTCTGCCGGCAGATTTACAGACTGCTCGCTTGGGCCGCTCGGGAAACTCACCTAAAAGAAAAGCTGTCGAAGGGATGTGAACCCCCGACAGGCTGATTACAAATCAGCTACTCTACCAGCTGAGTTACGCCAGCCTATTTTCAAATAGGCTACTAAATATATACTTTTTTCAGATTTTGTCAATAGTTTTTTTCTTTATGCCTCATTTTTTTTGGACTTTTATTGATTATCCGCGTATTCTACGGCGACAACACCGGTTCTGACAATCTCTTTAATCCCGAACTCCCGCATGATATCCAGAAAATTCTGCAGACGACGGGGTTGATCGCTCAGACTCAAAGTGATGCTTTGTTTGGTTACATGGATAATTGTCGCTTGATAAACCAGCGCCAATTCTATGATATCCTTGCGTTTAGCGGCGGACGCATGAACTTTTACCAGGATCAATTCGCGGGCAATTGAATCCTGGGTAATATCGACAACTTTGATGACATCGATCAGTTTGTTCAATTGCTTGGTTACCTGCTCAATAAAACCTTCATCAGCATCGACGACAATGGTCATGCGGGAAAGCTTTGCGTCGTCAGTCGGGCCGACGGCCAGACTGTCGATATTGAACCCGCGACGGCTGAACAGGCCAGAAACCTTCGAAAGGACTCCCGCATGGTTTTCAACTAACACCGCCAGTATATGTTTCATTATTCAACTCCTTTCCATTAGATAGTATTCAACCGGTTATTAATTAGAACTTCGCATAAACAGCTACCCGGTTCGTTCAGCATGGATTGCATAGCCGATTCTACTTCCACTTCATTTTCAATAAAAATCGACCGCATCCGATACGCTTCGGCGAGTTTTTGAAAATCAGGATTAAAAGAGATATCGGTAGCAAAGTAACGGGATTCACAAAATATTTGCTGGAGTTCACGGACCATGCCAAGGCAATTGTTATTGAAAAGGAGAATTTTCAGGGGAAGATTTTCCTGGCGCATAGTCGCCAATTCTGCCAGATTCATTTGGATCGACCCATCGCCGGTTACCAGAATCACCGTGCGTCCGGGAGCGGCTTTCTGTGCGCCAATCGCGGCAGGCAAGCCATAGCCCATCGTACCGAGACCCCCGGAAGTCAAAAAAGTCCGCGGTTTTTCGATAGGATAGTAGCGCCCAGCCCAAATCTGATGTTGTCCGACATCGGTTACTACGATCGCATCGGGTCCCGCCATTTTTCCCAAACGTTCCAGCAGGCAACGAATGTCAAGCGGAGAAACGCATTCAGGAGCTATCGCCTGCTTTTTCCATTCATTGATCATCTCATGCCATTTTGTAAAAACAGGAGTCGCCTGGATTTCAATTACTTGGCTCAATACATTTTTGATATCGCCGACGATGGGAATCTGAGTTCCAACATTTTTCCCGATTTCAGCCGGGTCGATATCGATATGCACCAGTTGAATATTTTTAGTAATCCCGCCCCATTTGCCAAAGGCGCGATCTCCCAGCCGGGCGCCGATAATAATCAGTAAATCGTTATGATGGAGCGCTTTATTGGCGATTTCCGCGCCATGGGAACCCACCATACCCAAAAAAAGAGGATGAGAGGCCGGGAATGCGCCAATACCCATCAACGTCGTCACCACCGGTATTTTAAAGCGTTCTGCCACGATCAGCAGTTCATTTGAAGCATTACTGCTGATCATGCCACCACCCACGCAGATGACCGGATGCTGAGCCGACTCCAATGCTTTCAGCATTTTTTTGATCTGGTTGGGATGACCAGCGACCGTAGGCTTATAACCGCGAAGTTCAACAGTTTCCGGATAATTATAGGCAATCATCGTTTCGGCGACATCCCGGGGGACATCGATCAAAACGGGGCCAGGTCGGCCCGTGCGGGCAATATGAAAGGCTTCTTTTACAACACGCGGAATATCCTGGGGATTTTTCACCAAGTAATTGTACTTGGTAAAGGGTTCGGTCGCTCCGGTAATGTCAACCTCCTGAAACACATCGCGTCCAATCAGGGTGGAATTGACCTGGCCGGTAATCACAACCAGGGGAATCGAATCCATATAGGCTGTAGCAATACCAGTAATCACATTAGTCGCCCCGGGTCCCGAGGTAACAATTGCCACACCAACCTTGCCGCTGACACGGGCAAAACCGTTGGCGGCGTGGCCTGCGCCCTGCTCGTTGCGCACCAACACATGATGAATAGCGGACTCGCGCAACGCATCGAAAACCGGCAGAATCGCTCCACCCGGGTAACCAAACACCAAATCCACGCCTTCCGCTTCCAAGCTGCGGACCAGCGCTTGAGCTGCAGTCATTTTATGCATTGGACTGTTCCTTTCTATCGAAAGAGTTAATAATACCTGAATCCCGGATTCCTGTCCCACAGGAGTCCATCCATACAACATTCTTGCGATTCCATCGAGCGATGAATCCCGGACCCATGCTAAAATTCATGGGTCAAACAGACTAATTTATCATTCATAATATAAAAATGACAAAAAGTCAATAGATTTTTTATAATAAAAAAAAGCAGCTCTTCAATTAATCCTTGACTTTCACCGCCGAAAATATTAAATATAGACATGAAAATCGAAGAACTCAGTCAAGAACAGTTGCCAGCCTATTATCAATTGGCCCACCAATTTGGAACAATTTTTCAATCAAGGGAATGGCTAAATATCTACGATGACCGAGTCCGTTATTTTGGATTTATCGGAAAAAATGGTGATTTGAACGGGGGATTGTGCCTTTATGAACAGAAAAAATGTGGATTGAGGATACTTCGCAATCCTCCCTATACACCCTATATTGGCCCTTTTATGGACTACAAAACCACCAAACCTCTTTCACTTCTTAATAAGCAAAAAGAACTCGCCCGTTTGACTGCTGAACAGATAAAACGGCTCAACCCGGCAATCAGTTTTTTTTCGCTTAATCCAGAGCATACTGATTGTCAACCATTCATCTGGTCCGGCTTTCATGCGACTCCGGAAACCACTTACAGAATTGATTTAACTCAGACTTCCGACCCGATTTGGCGAGCGATGAGCGATGACCGTCGCAATAGTATCCGTAAGGCCGAAAAGGATGGGCTGCATGTCGAGTTAACCCGGGACAATCATGTGGTCAGGCACTTAGTCGAATCAACCTTTTCCCGGCAGTCTAAAACTCTGGAAATGAAGTTACTGGATCGGATACTATTTCAATTTGCGAATCAAAATAATAGCTATGCGTACACCACTTACCAGGATCAGACGCCGTTAGTCACCTGTTTTATCCTCTTTGATCAAAATCAGGCCTATTACCTACTGGGGGGGTATAACGCCGCCCAAATCCACCACGGAGCCGGACCGCTCTCAGTTTGGCAGGCGATCACCCATGCCCGGGAGATGGGATTAAAAATCTTTGATTTTGAAGGATCAATGATCCCCTCAATCGAACACTATTTCCGAAGTTTTGGCGGAGAATTTAAAACCTATTATCGCATCAGCCGGGCCTGGTGGCCATTGGAGCTGGGTTTAAAACTAAAAAAGCGAGCGTATTTTTAATGAAAATTATTGTATCGCATGATATTGACCATTTAACATTATGGGAACACCGCGCTGACTTGATTATTCCCAAATACAAACTCCGTAGCATGCTGGAATGGATTCACGGAGCCATCCCCACAACCGAGTTTTTCAACCGCTGGCTGAACCTTTTCACCCAACAATGGCAGCATTTAGAAAACGTTATTACATTTAATAAAAAGATGGGCATACCGTCCACATTCTTTATCGCAGTTCGAAAAGGAGAGGGGTTGGCATATCCGATATCATGGGTCAATTTTTGGATTCCCCGATTGAAGGAACTCGGCGCCGAGGTTGGAATACACGGAATTGAACACCAAAATATTGCGATCATGCAAGAAGAACTGGAGACGTTTCAACAAATCAGCAGGCAGGGAAAAATTGGAATCCGAATGCATTACCTGCGCCGGGACGAAGCAACCCTGGGAAAATTAGCGCAATTAGGGTATATGTTTGATTCATCGTACGATGAGTGGGTGGACTGTTACCGCATCCATAAAATGTGGGAGTTTCCGCTTCATATCATGGATGTCTATGAAATTTTCGAACAGGGACGGTACCAGAAAAAACCGATCCGCCAAATAATTAAACAAACTCAATCAAAAATTGACAAGGCTAATGAAAGTAATTTCCGCTACTTAACCTTTTTGTTTCATGATCGTTACTATAATCACGGCGATGCATCATTTAAACAATGGTATGAAGAGTCTATTATGTATATGATTGAAAAAGGATATACCTTTTGCAATTATACTCAGGCGATTGAAGAACTGGAAGCGGATTTATGAAAATATTAATATTATCGCACATGTTCCCCCTCCCCCACGACCCGATCAGCGGAGTGTTCGTACTCGATCAATGCAGGGCGCTGCAATCTTTGGGGCATCAAATAATCGTCATATCTCCCATACCCTGGGTACCCCTCGGAGGCGGATCAATCAACTCGAAATGGAAATTGCTCAATCAAGTACCCGCCAAATTGGAAATGGAAGGGATCCAGGTTTATCATCCCCATACGCTGTTTTTTCCCCGGGGCTTTGCTTATCATAAAACCGGAACATGGTACTATAAAGCGATCCGCTCTTTAGCGAAAAAACTGCATGACGAAGAACATTTTGAGATCATTCACGCGCATACGGCATTACCGGACGGTTACGCCGCCATGATGCTCCATCGGGATTTGAAAATACCCCATGTGGTCACAATTCATGGCGATGATCTGCAACATCGGCTCCATCAAAATCGATACTGTTTCAGCGCGATTGGAGAAAGCTTAGCGGCCGCTGATAAAATAATATTAGTCAGCGCTAAACTGCAGCGAAATCTCCGGCAATTTTATCCGGAAATTCCACATACGCGGCAAATTGTTATCGGAAACGGAATCGATGCCAAAAAAATCCCGCCAACGCCGCCTATCTTCCATAAAAAAAACAGAACCTTAATATCGTTGGGTCAGCTCAAAGCGATCAAAGGGCATCGATTCGTATTGCAGGCCATGGCCAAACTGGGTGAATTCCCCTTACGTTATGTGATTATCGGCGACGGTGAAGAACGGAACCCCCTTGAATTGCTGACTGATGAACTGGGTTTACGGAATCAGGTAGAATTTACCGGTTCTTTGCCCCAAGATCAGGCGATGCGGCGAATGGCGGAAGCCGATATATTTGTTCTCCCCAGCTATGAAGAAGGATTCGGCATCGTTTATCTGGAGGCCATGGCCATGTCCAAACCGGTCATTGCCTGCAGCGGACAGGGGATCAGCGACGTAATTGAAAGCGGAAATAACGGATATCTGGTTGAACCGCAGGATATCAACGCGTTAATTCACACCATGAGGATATTGCTCTCTGACCAAAACCTGGCGAGATCAATCGGATCACGGGGTAAAGCGAAAGTGTACCGCAGTTATTTGTGGCGGCATCAAATGGCGCGTCTCAGCATTCTTTATGATCAGGTATTGGAGATGAAGCCATGAAATCCATGTCGCGAATCTGCATTATCACAACAGTACATCAGGCATTGGATGACCGTATCTTCTACAAGGAGGCCCGGACACTTAAAGAAAATGGATTCGATATCGATCTTATTGGTTTAGCGCAAGCAGATACCGTCATCGACGGGATTCGCATTCATGCCCTGCCCGTCGCCGGGAATAAACTGGTCCGATTTTTCCGTAATAATGCCCTGGCATTATGGAAAGCCATTCGCTGCCGCGCGAATGCCTATCACTTTCATGATCCTGAATTCTATCCCTGGGCCATCGTGTTGAAATTAATATCCCACCGGCCTATCATTAAAGATTTTCACGAAAATTATCATAAGCTGATATTGACAAAAGAGTGGATTCCAGGTTATTTGCGTCAATTCGTTTATTTCATTTTCAGAATGATTGAGCATTTGTCATCCCATTTTATCGATGCATTTATTTTTGCTGTTCCGGATATTACTTTACAATATAGAAATTATAAAAAATTAAAAATTGAAATAAAAAATTTTCCCCCGCTCGAGCTATTTCCCCTTAATAAAATTATTGATAATTCAGAGTGTAAAAAATTTATCTATATTGGGGAAGTTGACCTCTCCAGAGGGATAATGGAAGACATACAGGCTATTGAAAAATTACTTAACAATGGAAAAAGAGTTTGTTTAAAAATCATTGGACCCTTCTCCGATGAAGCTACTTATCAATTGATAAAATCTTATATTGAAAAGCATCAGCTTCAAGAAGCAATACTACTAACTGGACGTATCCCCCACGGGCATATACCGGCAGAACTGTCCCAGGCATTTGCAGGTTTAGTCACAGTACATCCGACAATCTACAATTCAATTTCATATAACGTAAAAATATTCGAATACATGGTTGCCGGCATTCCGGTCATTGCTTCCGATATTCCATTATACAGATCCTTCATACAAAAATACCGGGCGGGCCTGCATGTCAATCCTCTGGATGTGAAGGCCATTGCCGACGCAATGGAATATCTCCTTGACAATATGAGAGAAGCAAAAAAAATGGGTACTAATGGCCGTATCGCAGTACTGGAAAATTTCAACTGGCAAAATGAAGGAAAGAAGCTGATAGAATTTTACAATGCTCTATTTAATTCCTCAAGGAGTAAAGATGCTAACTACTGAGCAGCCTATAATATCCGTTGTTATTCCCTGCCGCAATGAGTTTAATTTTATTGAAATATGTATCCAATCATTGATCGAACAGACCTATCCTAAAGAAAAAATTGAAATTATCGTAGTGGATGGTATTTCGGACGATGGGACACGAGAAAAAATCCAGGCCTTACAAAAACATCATAGCCGGTTAATAATAGCCGACAATCCGCAAAAACGAACTCCAGTTGCGCTAAATATCGGAGCGCGCCTCGCTTCCGGTGAAATTATCATTATCCTTGGAGCGCACACGCGGGTGGATAAACGGTTTATCGAATTAAATACACGCTATATGCGCGAAAAGGACGTAAAATGTGTGGGAGGAACCCAATATAATGAGGGATTAACCTACTGGCAAAAAGCGATTGGCCTGGCAATGAGTTCCCGCTGGGGAATCCCCAGCGCGCCTTACCGCTTTTCACAAACCGCAGGGTATGTCGATACGGTAGTTTATGCTGCTTACCACCGTTCATTATTTGATGAGATCGGCTATTTCGATGAAGAATTGCGAATTTCTGAAGACGCCGAATTCAATTGGCGGATACGCAAGGCCGGGTATAAAATCTGGTTTTCGCCGGATATTATTACGTGGTATTATCCCCGAGCCACACTTGAACGCTTTATCCGACAGTTTTTTAATTACGGCATCCTGCGTGTGAACGTTATTAAAAAACATCCGGACGCATGGAAATGGATCCATTTATTACCCGCAATTCTTTTCTTAGCGACCGGGATTCTGGCAATCCTGGCTATTTTTAATAGTATATGCTTTCTAAGTTTATTATTAGTATGCTTATTTTATCTGATATATTTAATTTTGGCGTCACTATTTACAGGGTTTAAAAAAAAGCATTATCAATTTATACCAACTTTACCATTACTCTTTTCCAGCATGCAACTTTCGTGGGTATGCGGATTTTTAGTTGGAATTTTAAACAAAAACCGCTGAAAAACCCTCAGTTCCAAATTCAGTTAAAAAGTTGCAAAACTAAAATTATCCCTGGAAACTATTGATATGGGCAACAACCGATTCAATTTCGGCATCTCTCAATTCGGGGAACATGGGCAACGAGACACAATGGTTAGCGAGATATTCAGCATTCGGAAGTGAACCTGGCTGGTAGCCTAAGCCCGAATATGCCTTTTGTAAATGGCAGGGTACCGGATAATGCAATCCGCATTGAATGCCTTTCTCCTCCAAATAGTTCATAAATCGTTCCCGGTTGTCCACAATTACCACAAAGAGATGATAGACAGAACGCGCCCATTCGGGTTGTTTCTGCATTTTAACGGCGGGATTTGTGATTCCCAATTGATATTTTTTTGCGATTTCCCGGCGCCGTTGATTCCAGGCAGACAAATATTTCAGCTTAACACTCAACACGGCTCCCTGGAAACCATCCATGCGCATATTAAAACCCAGTTCATCATGATAATAGCGAACTGCCGAGGCATGGTTCCGCAACCGTTTGATATGGTCGATATACTCTTTTTTCATACTAATAACCGCTCCAGCTTCGCCGTAAGCTCCCAGATTTTTACCCGGATAAAAGCTGAAACAACCCATCTCGCCAAAAACACCGACGCGCTCTCCATTGAATTCCGCTCCCTGGCTTTGCGCGCAGTCTTCCAGCATAAACAAATAATTCTTTTTACAAAGCCTCGATATAGCATCAACATTAAAGGGCTGGCCATAAAGATGGACGCCGATAATTGCTTTTGTACGGGAAGTAATTTTTGATTCGGCTGATTGTGAATCTATGTTCCAGGTCTCACCATCGCAATCGCAAAAAACCGGTGTGGCGCCGGTATAAGAGACCGACCAAGCCGTGGCAACGAAGGTATTCGCCGGGACAATAACCTCATCGCATGAACCGATGCCTAATGCCAGCAACGCCAGATGAAGAGCGGAGGTACCGCTGTTGACGCCAGCGCAATAATCAGCGTTGCAATAAGATGCGAATTCTCCTTCAAATTGATCGACAAATGGCCCGCTGGAAAAAGCGGTTTTCTCGCAAACCATTTCCAAAGCAGGTAAAATCTCAGCCTTAATTGATTGATATTGCCGGGAAAGGTCCATAAAGGGAATTTTATTCATATATCACTCTCTTTCTTGTTTAGTCTAAATAGCGGATGATTCGAGCCGGATTACCGACAACCACTGCTTTAGGTGGAACATCTCTGGTAATTACCGACCCGGCGCCGATAATGGCGTCTTTACCGATACGGATACCACAAAGGATTGTTACGCTGGTCCCGATGGACGCCCCATCTTCCACAATAGTTTCAACTACCGCCCAATCGCTTTCCGATTGAAGCGAACCATCCTCATTGACCGCGCGGGGATATTTATCGTTGATAAAAGATACATTGTGGCCAATGAAAACATGGTCGCCAATATGAACGCCTTCACAGATAAAAGTATGACTGGAAATCTTGCAGTTAGCTCCAATCTCAGCGCCTTTTTGAATTTCTACGAAACTGCCAACTTTTGTATTATCGCCAATTATGCACCCGTAGGCATTTACAAAATTAAATATTTTTACATCTTTGCCTACCATTACATTTTTCAGAACTTGTCGATCAGATTCAATATTTAGCATATTCATGAAAGTTGTACCTCCATCCCATTTTTTTTGATCGATTGCTGCGCCGCTTCCAGAATTGACACCACCTGTAATCCGGTTTTCCAGTTCGATACAGGTTCCTTTTTCTTCAGAATTGCATCAATAAAATCACGGCTCATCAGAGATAGAGCTTCAGTCTGCTCAATTTTGGGGATATAGATATCGCCGGTACGATAATCCACCAGTAATCGTTCCTTTTCATCGGGGTTGATACTGAATCCGGTATCATATATCTTAATTTTTTCAGTGGGTTCGATATCATCAAAAACAATCATTTTTTTAGTCCCGCCAATCAATATCTTTCTGACTTTCAGGGGTGATGCCCAGGAACAGTTAAAATGCGCAATGCGGTTAGACGCGTAATGAAGAGTGATATAAGCTAAATTTTCTATATTATTACCCAGATGGCTTACTCCCGTAGCCACAACGCTCACCGGCTTTTCCTTCACCAGATAATTCAGAATGGAAATGTCGTGGCAGGCCAAATCCCAAACAACATTGACATCTTCCTGAAAAAGTCCTAAATTGATGCGAGTAGAATCAAAATATTGAATGTCACCGATTTCTCCATCATCAATTAATTTCTTGATCCGTCGAACGGCGCCAGTATATAAAAATGTGTGATCCACCATTAACGCCCGGCCTTTCTTTTCAGCCCGGTCGATTAAATCTTCACAATGGATGCGAGATGAGGTCAATGGTTTTTCCACCAGAACATGTTTACCGGATTCAATCGCTTGGAGCGCAAAAGGATAGTGGGTAGTAACCGGAGTGGCGATAACCACGGCATCAATCTCGGAGTCCTGCCATATTTCATCAACCGAATTTCCGGTTTGAATGGCAGGATACAACTCATTCACCAATTTAAGGCGTTTAGGATTAAAATCGATCACTCGTTTAATACGACAATCCGGGTGACGATTAAAATTTCGAACCAGATTTGGTCCCCAATAACCATAGCCAATAACTGCAAGCGTAATCATTTAAAGCTCCCTTGAAACAGGTTCGACTTGATAAAAATGGTAATGTCTGAGTAATCTATCAAAAAAATAAATATACAAACTATACAGGACAAATGAACTGAGTCCTTCAAAATAATAAGCGTAAAACGACATCAGAAGAGAAAAAATCAGCATTATTACCAGAAAGAGACGGAACAGGTTAAATTTTCTTTGTAAAAAATATAGAGACCAGCGCATCATCCCTCCCCATATCAAGCTGATAAACAGTACTCCCGGCATACCAAAATCTTCATAAAGAGTTTTGACAAAAGTATAGGTATTAATCGCTAATCCACCTCCAATACGCACAAAAGGATTACTGGCAACATTAACAGCCTGAAGATCCCACAATCCAAACCGGCCCAGCCATTTAATAATTGAACGAAACCCCGATTCGCCCCATAAAAGTTTCGGGTTCTTAGAAAGCCATACATCAAAAGCGGATACAGGACCGATAAAATAAGCTATTAATGATTTATCAAAATAATCGCCAATATCCTTAAGATAAAAAGTTCGAATTCGCACAATCAAAAAGAAAAATCCCCACACAACAAGAAAAATCACAACACTATACCGAAAAACTCTTTTAAACAACCGATTAGCAGTTGAGTGATCGAAAAAGAATATTGTCAGGAAAAAAGCCAAAAACCAATATCCGATAATTGTTAATGCGGTAAAACGACTTAGAGTGATCAGACTGGTAACAATACCGATAATCAGAGGAAAAATCCCAACATATCTCCAGCGGCTTTTTTGAGTAAACAAAAAACCGCCGATAACTGTTAATACGTTATTAAAACTAATGACATAATTGCTGAGCGTATATTTTAAATTAACATGTTCCACACTGTAACTCATAAACTTATTAATTTTATCCCTCATCTTGAACGGATTTTTGAAGTAACCTCCCAGACCGCCCAATTCTTCGGATAACGCCTGGAGTGATATCATAATAGCCAAACAAATAATGGTTGAAACGACTAAAACAAAAATAGCCGTTTTTTTTGCATTGATTTGGATAACATTTACTTCATCGTGTTGGGGTAAAGCATACGCCATCAAAAAATACCCAATCACCAAAGCTCCAATCCCACTTAACAGGATAAACGAACCATCCGCTGATAGTTCAATAAATTGATAGGGATTCTGGAAGTAATGAAGATATAGTATAAATGCCCATTCAGTGATAAAGATAATAATAGGGAACAATAGATATAAAGATTTATATTTCATAGGCGGTCATATTGTTTCATCTTTGAAAAAAAATCCAATACGTTTTTTTTCAATCGAAAATACAGAAAAGAAAAAAGGATACTAAAAAAGACAAAAGTAATGACGATCATCGAACGTTTGGGTTTAAATTTACGTTCAGCGGGCTGGGCTTTATCGAGCAGATATAAATTTGATACAATTTTCGTTTCATCCAGACGCGCCTGTTCCAACTGCAACGTTAAAAATTCAAGAATCCGGTTCTCTATATTAATATCAACACTATACCGGAAATAATCAATGCTTTGCTGGGGAATTTTATTCAGCGCGACATTGGAGTAAATCGTTGTATCTTTAATTTCCTTAATCTGTTGTTGATAAAGTTCAATTTGATCCCGAAGTTGAAGGGTTTGAGGATTATTCACAGAAGCTGTTCGGTTTAAGTATTCTAATTGAAACTGCAGCTTCATTTTTTCCGTTTCCAGATCAGAAACAGCATTTACGGCCAAGCGCGTTTGTTCATAGAGGTCGACTACGCCGGTATTGACTTTGAATGAGGCGAATTCCCGATGAATGCGCTCAACATTATTCCGGCGTTCATTACATTTTTCTTCCAGCATCGTCCGATATAATTTTGCCTGTTTTTGAGAAATATCCAGCGATAAATTTTCCAACAATTCAAAATAATAGTTACCAATATCCGCTGCTTTCTGCGGATCGCTTTTAAACATACTGGTGATGGTTATCGTTCCATTATCATTATCGATGAAACGCACATTGGCGGCTAACTCACGATACACATCGTCACGAAATTCCACATCAAATGCCTTGATCAAATCAAATTTATCAATAACCTGATCGGCAATGGTCCGGCTTTCTAAAAAGCCGATATATTTCTGCACTTCCAGATTCATATCCAGGCCCATCCCAAAGGGCATCATTTGGGAAAGTGCCGTACTTAGATTAAAATCTTTCTTTTCGGATTGAATCAGGATCAATGCGCTGCTTCTGTACCATTTAGGTAAAAGAATACTGTAAGTAAGGGCTAAAATAAAAATGACACTATTAAAAATCAGAAGTTTCCTGCGGTTTATCCATAAAATTTTCATCAATTCCATATTGAACCTTTTCTTTTATTTCGTTACTAAAGACAAACTTACAACACTCATAATCAGAGATACAACACCGGCAAAGGTTTGGATATATTCCCGCCAAAGCTGTCCTCTGCTTTTCGGAACCACAATCTGATCACCCGGATAGATAAGTTGATCAAAATCAACCAATTTCTTATTTCCGGTTTTGCCGTCAATAATATAGCAGCGGCTTAGATCGGCTGAAGTCGGCAATACTCCGGCTTTGCCGACATAATCAATCATCAGCGAACCCGGGATGTAACCGAACGCGCCGGGATTTTTGACTTCTCCCGACACATACACCGATTGTTTTATAATACTTAGATTGACCAAATCACCATTTTGCAAAAATGTTTCGCATCCCACGAGACTTAAATCTACAGAAAAACTCTTTCCATTTCGAATAACAATAATATTTCTCAAATCAATGTCCTGAACGGGGAAATTATTCTCAGCTAAAAAATTCCAAACCGAAATCGAATCCTGCAAATAGTAATATCCGTTTAATAACGTATCGCAAAACACCATGATATGCTTCTTGTCGAGGGATGCCACATCCACATGGATATGATCGCCCGGGCTCAGCATTGGATTCATCTGTTTATTGCCGGTCGTTAAAAAATTCTTCAAATTATACGTCATTTTTGCGCCGTTAATATGATGAATTGACACCTGCCAGAGATCCGCCTGCGGTAAAAAACCGCCAGCTTGCTCTATGACCTGATAAACTCGGATCCCGTTTTGTATCTCGTAGGACCCGGGCCGTTTCACCATCCCGGTTACTAAAACCTTGTACTTGGCTAATTGCGTCAAATTCAAAGAAACTTTTGATTGTGGAAACAACGTCTCAATATCCTGCGTGATCTCTTTTCTTACATCGCTCAACAACCGATTCGCTACCTGCCATTTTTTTAAAAGCGGGATTTCCAGCCAGCCTTCGGGCGTTACTGTCAGTTGGATGATTGGCTCCACGGAACGTGATATTTCAAGACGGAACTGATCACCAGGGAAGACCCTATATTCATCCGCATTAATAACCATTTCCAATGAAGTCGTTGTAGCCTGGACTATCGATGATGGCGCTATTTCTCTATTATCATTTAATCCCTGACTTCCCAAATTCAAGTTATTACGATCCAGGGCATTTCCACTCTTTGTCTGACCATAATTCACTCCAATCAGCAAACAAGCAGAAAAAGCCATTAAAAAAAAATATTTCAACATTCCTCCTTATCTAAATCCGATAAAAACCTTCTGACGTTACCAGGTTTACTTTCAAACGTTTTACCCAGTGATATTTATTATAATAAAATTCAAATTAAAAAGCAATCAAATTTTTTTAAAAATCGCCTGTTAGTAAAAAGCTTATATATAGAAATTGAAAATCATTTTGGGGGGAATATCAACCCAGCTTTTTAAACCCTAAGGGCGTAATTTTAAACAGTAATTCTCGAAAATATTTGATATCCATTTCATTAATCAAAAAGTTCCGCCAATGGACATTTTGATTTTTAAAAAAAATAAATGTTAAAAAAATAGCTTGGAGTAAATAAGCGACACCGGAAACCCATGCCGCTGCTAGCATACCAAAATAGGGTACAAAAATTAAATTTCCGACAATAGTAATGAAAAAAGCAATAACACTGCTGAGAACATTAATTCCATAATGACCGATTCCAGCAAAATAATGCGCAAGGATCGATGCAAAACCCAGGCTGATAATTCCCGGCGCCAGCGCAATTATTACCAATTTAACTTGAGGAAACTCTCGGCCAAAAATACCGACAATAACGGCCTGAGGTAATAAAATCAATATTACCATCAACATGGTAACAATAAAAAGGCCAAATTTTGCTAATTTTATTGTCAAATCGATTGCTTCCTTTCCATCTCCCAAATTAGCAATGCGTGAGTACAAAACAATGGCAATACTTCCCGGGACCATCCATACAGCTTCAGTCAAACGCAAACCCACATGGTAAATACCTACCATTTCCCGGGTCAGATAATAATTTAGAATAAACAAGCCAACCCGATAATTTATAAATTGCAATGTAGTGCCAGCCTGGCTTAAAAAACCATAAGCGGTTATTTGACGGACAATTAAGCGAAAATTAGAATGATCGCTCCAACTCAAACCCCGCCAAATTCTGACAAGAAAAATCCAGGAAAAACCATAAGCGCAGCCGTATGCCAAATAAATACTTATCAGATAATGAGTTAAATTTACACCTTCCCATACCTGGCAGACAAATCCAAACATTAAAAAATTCACAAAAACCTGGAGTAACAAGGTTATATTACATGCCATCACATATTCAAAAGCCAATAGAATCATGGCTTGACAAGTAGAAAGCGATCCGATAAAAGCAAGAATTAATACATGTTGAACCCAGGCTCCATCAATAAAATGAAAAAAGGTAAAGGCTATGGTGGAAATAATGCTGACTAAAATCGCCCAGGTATAAGTAATAATCAGTGTTGCCCGGAGAAAATTACGGTTCTTGTTTCGTGGAAGAAGATACACTAATGCTGAACCACCCACAAACCCGTTTAATAGGATAATAATAGCAATCGCGCTGGTTATCAAACTCACAGAGCCAGCGCCGTTAGCTCCTAAATTCTGTGTTACAAGAATTAATAAAAATAAGGTAGAAATGGAAGAAATAATCCTCAGCCCAAATGTGCCGATCAGTTTTTTCAACATTATGCAGAGATCATTTCATCAACCTGGCGCAGCCATTCGTCGCCGTCGGCATCACTGGGCATGCGCCAGTCGCCCCGCGGCGAGAGGCTGACCGAGCCGATCTTGGGGCCGTCGGGCATGCAAGTGCGTTTGAATTGATGGCGGAAAAAACGTTCATAGAAAACCCGCAGCCAGTTTAAAATTTCAATCCGTTCATATTTCCCGGCAAACGCCTGGTTTGCCAACCAGGCAATCTTATAGGGTCTCCGGCCATAACGCAGCATATAATACAGAAAGAAATCATGCAGTTCATAGGGGCCAATGATCGCTTCCGTTGATTGGCTGATTTCCCCGGCTTCATTCAACGGCAGTAACTCGGGACTGATAGGGGTGTCTAAAATATCCTCCAGCGCCATGCGGGCGGCGCGGGACGCATGATGAAGCGCCACCCAGTCCACTAAGTACCGGACCAGGGTTTTAGGTACGCCACAGTTGACATTATACATAGAAATCTGGTCGCCGCTATACGTGCACCAACCCAGGGCCAGTTCCGACAAATCACCGGTGCCTACGACCAGTCCGTTGCGCTGATTGGCTAAATCCATCAAAATTTGGGTCCGTTCCCGCGCCTGGGCGTTTTCAAAAACTGTATCGTGTTGGTCCACAGGATGGCCGATATCCTGAAAATGTTGATCGCAAGCGGCAGTAATGGGTATCTCAAGACGGGTGATTTTCAGAGCTTTCATCAGCTTGAGCGAATTTTGGAGGGTACGATCACTGGTGCCATATCCCGGCATCGTCACGCCGATAATACGTTTTAATGGCCATTTTAAAAGCTCAAAGGCCCTAACAGTCACCAGCAGGGACAGAGTTGAATCAAGTCCTCCCGAGATGCCCAACAGGGCATGTTGAACCTGAATATGTTCCAAACGTTTGGCCAAT
This sequence comes from uncultured bacterium, assembly GCA_964632485.1. Classification (GTDB taxonomy): domain Bacteria; phylum JAGOEH01; class JAGOEH01; order JAGOEH01; family JAGOEH01; genus CAZWDO01. The sequence continues at coordinate 34,316 of CAZWDO010000025.1, read as the reverse complement.
GCTGTAGCTTGCATGGAAAAAATATCGTGGCAGCGTTGCTCGCGGTCTTTATCGCTCCCGGGAACAAACGGATGGGGATCGACCCGATGTTTGAAGGGAGCTCGCAGGGATTCACTGTGAAAGGGAATATAGCGGCAGGGCATGCGCACATCGATCAAGGCGTCGCGCCAGGTCGTCAGCCGCCGCCGGTCATAAAGCATATCTTCTAAAACCACATCTTTTATGATCCATTGATTTCCCCGCTGAAAAGGCTCATTCTCGGACGTAATCGCGCCATTTTCGGCAATCAGGCACTGGCCGCTGAATACCGTGTCGGTTGTTGATTCGTGCACGCCCGCCGACGCATAGACATAGGCGCACAGGCAACGCCCTGATTGTTGGGCAACCAATTGCCGGCGATAGGCATCCTTGCCGACGACTTCGTTGCTGGCAGATAGATTGGCAATCATCAGCGCTCCGGCTAAACCCAGTTGGGCCGAGGGAGGTAACGGCGCCCATAAATCCTCGCAAAGCTCGATACCCACCATCCAATCCCGATGGCGGTCACTCTGAAAGACCAAATCAATGCCAAACGGAATCTGCTCATCTTCATAGTTAATATATTTTCCGCGGAAATCCTTGCCCGAAGAAAACCAGCGCTTTTCATAAAACTCGCCATAATTGGGTAAATACTGTTTGGGTACCAGGCCCAGCAACTTGCCGTTCTGACATACCGCCGCGCAGTTGTAAACGGGACCGTAATACTGGACCGGCAAGCCCAGCGCGGTAACCATGTTGGGAAATTCTGTACTAGCTTGAACATATTTTAACAGGCCCTGCCAGGCAGCCTGGAGCAATTCCTCCTGCAAAAAAAGATCGCCGCAGGTATAACCCGTCAAACACAGCTCTGGGAAAACCAGCCATTGCGCGCCTTGCGCATACACGTTACAGGCCATTTTCACTAATTCATCAACATTCTTATCAACGGCGGCCACTGTTACACGGGGCGATGCCGCTGCGACCCGCGCCCAAAATATTTCCATCACGTTCCTTTCTTAAAATCAGAGTCGTCTCTCCGGATTCCGGAATTGATGACACTTTCTATTTCCGTATCTACTATCAACTGGACTGAAACCTATTTTTTAACGAACAAACTATAGAATTGCTCTTTCGGCGCAGTTCCGGTAACATACACATTCACAATAAGTTTAAAACACCAATGCCGTAGCAAAGCCGTGGACACCGTTTTACTCTGACTATTAAAACTATTTCAAATACACGACTTTTTTAATCAAACTTCCATTTTCAGTACTTAAAACCACAAAGTAAACGCCGCCGGCCACGCGCTGATTCGCGCCATCGCATCCCTGCCACTCGTACTGATAAGCGCCGACGGGTTGCCGTTCATCCAACAGCGCGCAAATCTTCTCCCCTATCAGGTTGAACACTTCAATCCGCACATGGCCCGCCCGCCGCAACGTATAGCTCAACCGTACCTGGTCATTGAAGGGATTGGGATAAAGTCCCTGCCAATCCAGATCGGGCAAATCAAAATTCCTTCCGGTCAAAATGGCGGCAGGTATGCGTTTCGGATAGGATACGCGCAGATTATCGAGATATAATGTTCCACTGTAAATCTGGTTGGCAATATTTGAACACGCTAAGCGAATCCGTATCTGGCGCAATCGGACAGGAAAATTGAAGACACTGCCGGATTCAACCGTTTTGCGGGAACCGGCATTGGTTTTGATAGGGGTATATTGAGTATTTTCAAATCGATCGGTTTTATTCAGTTCAAACCATTCATCATTGTCATCCGAAACATAGTAATAGATTCGATGCTGCTGCCCATCCGATTTGCCGTCAATAAAAATCGAATCGGGAACGCCATAAATCGGGAAATCGCTTTCAAGATAAATTGAATAAGTATTGCCGGTTTGATAGGTGAACTGATAGTCCAGTTTTACGGCGCCTGTTCCTTCGGCGATACTATCCGAAACCAGCGCGTGGTTCAATACTGTCAGATTTTCAGGAAGATAATTCCAGGTAGTGTCCGTATCAAAATTATCGAGTTGAACAATTCCCTCCCCGACTTCAACGGTAACCCACGCAGTATCGGCGGCTCCGGCCATGGAAACCACAATTTCGGTAAGGCCTTCACTCAATCCTGTAAAATTCCCGTTTGTGGAGATGACGCCAACAGCCGGTTGGCTACTGGTCCAGGTGAATTGATCAGCATTGAGGGTCCGCGCGATAGAATCGGTGTCGAACGTATCAAAACGAAATAATACAGAAGTGATAGTGTCAGTAACAATATGATCAAAGCGCAGTTGAATTTGACCGATGGAGGTAACCGTTAAAAAAACCGAATCGCTCAGGGAGCCATATTGAATAGCCACCCAACCGCTATCGGGTTCAGCGCCCGCCGTGAAGACCCCATTGGCATCCACCGTACCAAAACCGCCTCGCGCGCTAAAGGTTAAATCCCCAGCAGGTAAAGCCACGGAATCCCCGCTGATTCCAAAACCAAAAGCGGAGAGCGTTAGTTTGCTATCGCGAAAGACGTGAGTGTTTTCAGGATAAAGTTGAATGGAATCGACTATCCAGCTCTGGATATAGCAGGAATCACGATATCCGTTATAATCCAACACGACATAGTCGGAGGCAGCTTGTCCGCTGCCGATCAGCTTACCGGAGGCATCAACAGCGCCGAGTTCCGGGGGGCAACTGAAATTGCATTGAGCAAAATCTAACGGAATAAAATGGTGGGATGATTCATTGCCGAACACTTTCAATTGAAGGGTATCATCGGCATGGATCCATCTTTGTTTCGGCCAGATACTGACCTTATCCAATCCGGTTTCCGGGGCAATGGAAACGGCGAAAAAAGCATTCACTACAATCCGTTCCACTCCGGGTCCGTCCGAAGGGTAATTCATCACCGAATCACCGACGACAATGGTGGTGGAACCGCCGCTATCCATATTTTGGGCAAAATGCGCGCCCAGCATGATCATAAATTCGGCCAGTTCATGCATGGTCATTCCGACGCTGGCGGTCTGGCGTCCATCGCAGGTTACTAAATATAAGAAATTGCTGTCAGCCGAAAATCCCATGGCCGTGGATGGTTCGCGCGTATTCTTATGAATGGCCGAAGAACCGCCCATTTCCGCCCATCCTTGTTCCACATAATCTTCGCCATCGATAATAAACCGGGGATACCCGCCAATCAACTCCTTGATATCATCCTGTTCGTAAATCCCGGTATAACCGTCATAAATTCGGTTTCGAACATAGAGCGTATCGCCCGGCATCACTGCTGATGAAAGGTAGTTCGCTCCGGAGCCGATTCCGGCGATCACAATCGTACTATCCGTGACGGGGAAGTTCTGCCCCGTCCCTTTGTCGAGCGCCAGGCATGGGACCGGGTCGCCATTAACGGTCCAGGCGGTTAGCGGCAACGCGACGATTTCCACTTCATTATCAATGGTATTTTTATTGTATTTATTAAAATGATTGTAGATAATCATGCGGTTATCCACTAAATCGGGAAACCAGCGTACAATGTCGTCGCGCAGGACATTGACGCCATTGAGGGTTCCGGCTTGCCCGTTACAGGTGATTGTTCCCGAGTAATAGGGTTTATTCATCACTGGCCGGTTATTCCAATCGAAGCTCATGCCGTGGGATCCGCCGTGGGATTTGATGATTTCGCCTTTAGCGACCTGCAATCCGATCGACATACCCGGAGTATAACTAAAGAAATCGCCGTTAATGCCGCCCACGACCTTATGACCGGGACGGTCAATGCGGCGCGCCATTGAGCTGGTAGTCTCGCGCGCGCCGTCGGGAATTCGATCGCGCGAAAGGGCAGTTTCTACATTTGTCAAAGAATCGCGCAAATCGATTTTAAGGAATTTTATTTTCCATGGGATATTGGGTTCCTCAACCTCATAATACCAGACCCCGGGGCCGGTTTGCATAACCAGCGTCGTATCCAGTTCCCAGGCTGACAATATTGAAGATAACAGTAATCCGATTATTAAAACGCAACTCTTCATGAACATACCTCCCTCGGTAATATCGTCACTTTATAAGTCCATTTGATAAAACGCGGAGAAATAAACCCTCAGCGCAGAAAATTTGCCGATCTCAACGGGCGAAAATCACAAATTTGAACACCTCTATAATAGAGAATTCAACCTAAAAAGTCAAGTAAATTTTACTCTGGGAAGGGCAAAAAAAAAACGGGCAGCCTTTACAGGACTGCCCGTTGGTATCAATCAGAAAAAGAAATTATTATTTCATCAGCATCATTTTTTTAGTCATCTGATTGCCATTGGCATTGAGACGATAAAAATAGATACCATTTCCCAGCGTGGCGCCATCGAATTTAATCGTATGAACACCCGCGCTCATCTGAGCATTCTGAAGAACAGCCACTTCCTGACCCAGCATATTGAACACACTCAGACGGACAAAACCGGCTTCCGGCAAGGTGAAGCGGATATCAGTCGTCGGATTGAAGGGGTTCGGATAGTTTTGTTCCAACGTAAAATCTTTATTCAACGTTTGGGCATCAAATGAATTATTTCTATTGAGGGCCAGACCGGCATCTTCAGCGATATTGCTGAAATCATACGCTGAAATACCGTTATTGGTGCTAACTTCAACCAAATAATTCAAGCCAGGGACATACACACACTGACCAGTGCCGTTAGCGTTTGAATTTTGAGAAAAAACGGGAGTCGTTGTAACATAAACATGACTGGAATCCCAAGCCTGCGCCCCTGGTTCACCAAAAAGCTCAACAACGCGAGTTCCAGGGAAAAATCCCGGGCTGCCGAAGGAAGCAAAGAACCGACGAACAGCGCCACCGCTTTGAGGAACCTCAAAATAATGAACCGAATTTCCCTTATTTGGTAGCGAATCTGCTAAGAAATCCCATTCATCATAAACAGTACCATCCCGGCCAATATAACGAACTATTTTGTTAGCGCCCTGAATAAACAGATATTCAGCATCATCGCCGACCGGACTGACGGAGAATTGGGCGGCGCTAACATCCGGCAAGGGAATCGTATCAGTTACGGTAAACACCGCGCCGTCGATTGTTGTCAGCACAAAAATCTTTGACGTGCCGGAACCGGTTAGGTAAATGTTGACATCATTGCCGGTACCGCTGACACCAAGGCAATCACCTACGCGGTCAGCAAAAGCGGCATCAAAAACCTTTACAGGCACTGCGTCTTCATCAGCATATTTGTAAAGTTTATAGGCGCCGTTCGCTAATGCTAAATTACCGAGGAAAATCTGGCCGTCGCTGGTAGCGGCGCACATATTGACATTATAGGTTCCGCCGGTAACGATCGTACCATCGGTATTTAAATCTTTAACGACTTCACCGGTGGCGGGATCGATGGCTTTCAACCACTGGCCGCCGCGACGGCTGACGGTATAGAGATGCCCGGATGACGCGCTATAAGCAATGGTACGAACCTGATGTTCAATACCAAACCAGGAGGTATCGGACGGGATGCGCCATACCAGAGGCCAATATTCATAGCCTTCACCCATCAACACGATTTCCAGCGTTCCGGCATTCGTAACAATTCGCAAGGTATCCACATATTCAATCGCGGCTTCGGGAGTAAACGACATAGTAAATTCGATGGAATCACCTGCCAGGATCGTAGAAGCGGCAGCTAAATCCGTGGAGAAAACTGTTTCATCGCCGGAAGCGAATGATACCGATGTAATTTCCAGAGTCGCGCGGCCATTTGCGTTATTCAACATAACTGGAAGGTCTTCGGCTTCGAAAACAATAACTTCACCGAAATCAAGAGAGGTCAGATTCAGTTCCGGTTCAGGATCACCGGCCGGATCGCTGACAATACGTTCGAAGCTATAAGCGGAAATACCATTATTTACAGCCAATTCAATCATGAAATTATCGCGGCTGTCATAAATAACTTCCCCTAAGGCCTGGCGGTTGGTGTTGCGGCTGTAGGTCGGTGTATTAATTTGTTGAATTTCAAAAGATGAGCACAGCTCTTCACCTTCATCGCCCAACAGTTCGATAACATTAACGCCCGGGGCATA
>CAZWDO010000025.1:3525-28225 GCA_964632485.1 uncultured bacterium | reverse complement strand
TTTCATCACAGTGAGAAAACGGTGGGTTTCCCCGCCGATAGTTTCCACTTCAAAATAAGTCAGAGGCTCGCCGATCGGCATTACAAAACTATAAAGCGTATCCACCGAGTTATCGGCATTAATACGGATATAACGCACTTTATCCTGTTTACGACTGATGAAATAGTAATCAGACTCGCCCACGCGGACTAAACCGCTACCGGCGCAGCCGGCGGAAGGAAAACGGATATCACGATCGCGATCAAAGGCATCGTCACCATCCGGGGTAAACATGTAAATATTAAAACTTTCAGGACCGCTAACCGCGATTTGAATATCCTCATCGCTGCCGCTAACGTCCATCACTTCACCGATCGTCGCCATCACGGGCTGATTAAGCGTTGACCCGAGTTGATTGAGGGTGCCCTCAAACATCAATTCAGCATCCGCGTCTTCATCCGCATAACGGTAAATACGGAATTTACTCTGATTATGACGACTGGTTTTGTTACACACAAAAATCTGTCCGTCATCGCTCAGATCGATCTGGCTGATGGCCATTTCCTGCGGTAAATTCGTACCGGCGATATTATCGGTATTCATTTCCTTCACATAATCGCCAGTTTCAGCGTCGAAAACAATAATGCGTCCGGTCGTGCGATAACCCTGAACTTCATTAACGCCCACCAGAACATGATTGCCGGCGCGTTGGTAAGCAATGGTGCGCACGTTATTACGTAGGGTAAACCAATCAAAATCATTGGCCAGGATTTGCCATTGATTGGGCCAGAGGTTGAATCCAATGGCGTTCAACGCTACGTTATGGATAACGCCTTCAGCAGTTTCAATGCGAAGAATATCACTTAAAGCGCCTTCTTCAAGCGGAGAACACGTCACTTTGACGGTGAACGACTCTCCGGCCTGGATGGTCAGATTTGAGGTAATATTTGACGTAAAATTACGGGTTTGGAGGCCGGCGCTGACTATGCGCAGGTAAGCGGTACCCGTATTCTGAATGGTGAATTCACGATAAATGGAAGCGCCTAAAGCGATTTCTCCATAATCAATCGCATCGGTTCCAAATACCGGGATCGGGGCCGGCGTATAAGCCGTTCCGGTTAGTTTGTAGTTAAGCGTACTGGCAGCGCCGTTATCGGTATTATCGACGATTACCAGATAATCAGTATCCGCGCCGACTACAGTCGGATTATAGGTAACGCTAACCGTAATCTCATCATCTTCTTCCAGATTCGTATTGGCCTGAAGTTGTTTAATCGAAGTGGAACTATACGAGAATTTGGATGGATCGCTCTGCAGCGCAGCCGAAGCGATGACGATCGTCGAGATATCAGCGTTGGTATACGTAAAACTCATAGTCTTGGAGGTGGCTACGCCATAATTATTGGCCACGGCCACATTACCAAAATTCAGTTCAACCGGCGAAACTGCGCGCGTATAAGAGGCAGCGCGGCAATTGCCGGTACAAGTCAAATTCAAGGTCGGCGTAACGGCCGGAGCGTTAAAATTAAAATGGACGATATCGGATAGCCCGTCCTGAATCGCAGCGGGAGAGAATTGGACAACCACGTCTAAAGAACCGCCGGCGGCGATGGTCTGAAAAAGCTGGGCTTGAACGGATCCGTTTTTACCGGCTGCCGCAGGATAGCCGACGACGGAAAAAACGTTCTGATAAGCAGCGTTGGTTGCCGATTCAAAGGTAATGTTTTCCAATTCGGCCGCCAATTCGCCCGGATTGGAAATAGTAACAGTCATTTGACGGAATGAACCCATACCCGTGTTTTTAAATGTCAGAGCATTAGCGGAAATTTCCGGACGCGGCTTGGGCAAAAAGGATTCACCGGTGAGATTGATTTGAATCGTTTGATCAGCGGATGCCGGAGAATCAGCATCATGATAATTCAGCCGTAAAAATTCGGTATATGTTTGTTCGCCGGTAGGCGTGAAGGTAATTTGATACGTTTTTGATTCGCCCGGTTCAAGCTGAAAAGCGGTAGCCGGCATATCCGTAGCGTAAACCGTACTCGCCTGGGCTGACAATGACCCGGAATTATCTTTTTCGTTAATGTTTATAGGATTCGCATGTGTGGCAATGTTAAAACCAGTTTCATCAACATATAAGACGCCGGGACCCGGGTTGGTAATGGTAACATTGCGCGAAGCATTCTGTCCCACCATCACGCGACCAAAACTCAGCGCTGAGGTATAGGTCGGGGTTTCCGCATGCAAATACATATCATAAGCGGCGATCACGTTATTTGTCGCTAACATGAAAATAGTATAAGTGCCATCGCCATTATCGCGCCAGGCCAGGGCGCCAGTCGCATTCGCATTGGCATTATTGGCTAAATTACGAGGTGTGTAATAGAGTGTCGGCGTGAGCACACTTGAAGCCATCGAGTTAATATCCGATTTCTCAAATCCATCCTGAATATTCATCATTGCCGATGAAGCGGTTTGCGTCGTGTACCATATTTTTAATAGGCCACGTTCATTAATAGTATTATTTGAACATACTAAAAAGTAGGTACGACTTCCGGCAACAAAAGCGCCGAGATCATAATAGGAAGAAATTTGAGCGCCCGTCATATTATAAACCTCGGCCGGGGCAGAAGTAAAAAATTTCTTAGTAGCTCCCTGACTGAGCCAATATCCGGAACCGATTGGGCAAATACTTCCATTTGCGGCGAATCCGGTATTTAAAATCGATGAAGAACCTGAGCTGCCATCTACCATCAATAAATTTGTCCGGCCACTCCCGCCGATAACTAATGTATTGCCATCAATTGTCATAGCATCACCCGCGCGATCAGTGCCAGCCGCGGTAAGTGGAATTGATGCCAATAGAGTCGGTACAGCGTTTTCATCTGCCCATTTATAGATTTTCAAATTTCCAGCGCCGAAACCGCCCCCGCGTCCATTACAGACAAAAATTTCACCACCACTGCCTACTGCCACCTGATTACAAGCGGTTCCTTCCCATACAACTCCCGCGGTATTTAAGGTACCAAGCTGGGAACCATCGTTTGCATTCAGAACATAAATATTGTTGCCACCCGTTCGAGAAACAACTATAACATGGTCTGTGGCCGAGCTATAAGCCATTCCTCTGGAATTATTATCAGCAGCGGCAAGCCAGGCTGGACCTCCCGCGACGGATGACCATTTCAACGAAGCTGTTTGTACTGCAATACCATAACTTAATAAAGGAAACATTAAAACAACTAAAACTAAATACATTAACCATTTTTTCATGCGCGACCCTCCTTAGGGTTGGTTAAATTTTCTGATACGTGCATAAATCACATTTTAAGATGCAGCAATCATTCATTCCGATACGCCTCTCCTTTCCTGTGTCTCCCCGCCGGACGCCAGCTTGGCTAATCCGGACTCTATGTTGGTTTTTCTAATCGTTTAAGCCTTTCGTCAAGGTGTGTCCGTCTTCTTTACCGCTTTTTAAGAAAGTATATAACATTTTTCCCGGTTTGTCAATATTTTTTTTTTTAGATTCATAAAAAGCCGGAAAAAGTTGATTAATTTTTTTCCTTAACATTCTTTAATCCACACTAACGGCATTCCGGAGCTTGCTGATTACCGGTCGAACGCGCTTTCACACTCTGAAATCCGCATGCAACCTGGTTAACCCAAACCAAAAAGAATACCGCAACCGCAGGAATCCGGAACGATGACCAGTCAGTCGCCCTGTTATCCTCTCATGCGCCTGTTAAAAAATGCGGACAATATAAATCAAACCTTCATAGCTTCATCCTTCATCATTAAAACTCTTCGAATTCATCACCATCGAAAAAATCGTCTTTGACCGCCGGTTTTTTCAGTTGAAGCCCGGTTTTCGGTGGTTTATTGGTATATGACCCAGTTTTTTGAAATGCCGGCTTATTTTTCCGTTGAGTAGCGGCCGGGCTGGAATTTTTTCGAATCGACTGGGAGTGGGCTGATTTTTCATCCACTACAAACTTATTAACGATTTCAAGCAACTGCTGCGCCTGTGAGGTCATCTCCTCACTGGTGGACGCCAGCTCTTCAGCCTGGCTGGCATTTTGTTGCACGGCATCATTAATATTATCCACCGATGCCGTAATTTCCCGCATCAGCGACGCATTATTAACCACATTTTCCTTTACGGAACTGAGGCGGGTTCCCATGTCATTGATCGAACGTTTAATTTGCTCAAAAATATCGGTAGTGCTTTTAACCAGTTCATTACCGTTTTTGATGCGTTCCGTACTTTCACCGATCAGCTCCTTGATGCGATTGGCCGATTCGGCAGAACGCTGGGCTAAAGAACGAACTTCACTGGCCACAACAGCGAAACCCTTGCCGGCATCACCGGCGCGAGCGGCTTCCACTGCGGCGTTTAAAGCCAACAAATTCGTTTGAAAGGCAATTTCATTCACCATATTGACAATCTCAGCCACTGCGGAGTTGCTCTCATTAATCTTACTCATGGATTCACGCGTACTCGTCACCACTTCCATTCCTTTACCGGAAATCTCCTGGGTACGCCGCAGCTCCACATCCACATCGCCGATACCATCCGCGCTCTCTTTCACTCGAGTGGACATCTCCTGGATGGACGCCGAAATCTCTTCAACAGCACTGGCTTGTTCCTGCGCCGTTTGAGAACTGGATTGCGCGCCAGCGCTAATCTGACTACTGGCATTTGAAAATTCGCCCGACGAATTATATATCTGCGCTATATCCTGACGCAGACTGCTGAAGAAATCGCTTAAATTGCTGGTGAGTTTGCCCACTTCATCATGATAGAACACCTTGATCTCTTTAGTTAAATCAACCTTACCCATTTTAAAAACCTCTATTAGGGTCTTTTCTAAATAGATGATGGGCTGGCTGATTTTGTTGGAACTAAACATTCCCAACAATAACGCGATGATGCCGCCAAACAGCAAAATGCCCGCCATTTGCCACAACGCAGAATTTCCAGCGCTGACGTTTTCATTAAAGCGCACTTCCCCATGGTTTAGTTTCATCTCATTGAGAGCATCAATTGAATGATTGACTTTCAACCCCAGCTCAGTGCCGACGCCATTGACGATCTTTAGCGCCTCATCCCTACGACTGTTTAGACTTAATTTTATCAAGCTATCTGAAAATTTATCATACATCTCCTGCTGATCTATATAATTTTTGAACAGGGTCATCAATTCATCACTCAAAATAGTTGTTTCAAACTTCCGGGCTAACGAATCCTGTTCATCAATTAATTGCTTGATATTCTGCTGTAAGCCTGGGAGTTCTGCATCGGAAACGAGTAGAATTTTATGAACGTTCACCCGCAACCGATTGAACGTTTCAGCGATTTGTCCCAGTTGAGCCAATGGAATTGTGATATTCTGGTATAGTTCCTCATCATTGCTAACGATTGTCCGTATATTCACAAACCCCATCACACCCACAATGATCGCAAAAATAATCACCAGTACCAGATTCAACATTATTTTTGTACGGATACTACGATTATTAAACCACTGCATAAAGGCCTCCTTGATCTGTGTTTAATCTTTACAATGTTTAGAATTCATACAAACAAATATAATCATTTTATCAGTGTTGTCAAGTTGATAATAAAAAAATAAACAAAAAAGTGAGGTATGTTCAGTTCGATAACTGTTTTCCATATTTTGTCAAAGAAAATTTTCATTTAAAGTTCCCTTTCTATTAAGGAAATAGAATGCTCAAATTTACACACTATCGAATTTTTTCAATCGCTAATAATAATGTAAATAACCGACTCAGCCTATTAAGCGGTCTAAACCGGCAAAAATTTACGCCGTCTGGCATCACAGGGAACGCACGTCTCTGCGGGACATAACAAACGGAACGCATTTTCGCGAAAAAATTGTATTCCGAAATCAAGCAGGCATTTAATAGGGATATAAAAAAAATTTACACTATTAATTAATATCGGCTGGATCAATCCTTGCTGTTCCATTTCTTTTTGCAACTCCAGAAATCCTTTGGCGCATCCGGGAATTTCACACAGTGGTTGGTCCCCATGAACAGACGCCCCGATAGGGAGCACATGCATATATTCCCAGGGCGAATAATCAACCCAGGGTACCGACGCAAGCACCTCAAGGTAATGGCCGAAACTCAGTGAAGAGAAGTCAACACCAGCTAATAAAATATAACTGTTTTCCTGATACGCCAGCCAATCCAGTACGCTTCCCCGTCCCAGGGGGCTGGTTGGGGAATTATCAGCGCTGATATCCCGGGTAATGGCGCCCCAGATAGCGAAAGAATGAGTGGGACTCGCCGTACGGATCACTTCCGGGTGACGCCAAAATGCGTCGGCCAGAGCGCCGATTTTGGCCTGCGACCGCCCCGGATCGAAAATTTCGTAATCGCCTTGCGAACGCTTGAAGCAATAGGTAAAGGTGGGAACGACAAGCGAGCCATCCATCCCCAGCCGCTCCTCGAGAGCTCCGAACCACTCGTCCAAGTCCAGTTCATCCCCCAGCGCCTGGCGGATCGCCCGCCACGACCCATGATGAATTATGCTATGCCCATTGGATATACCTAACAATTTTTCTAATATATTCTCCTCTATTAAATTTCGATACACTATTTTTTTTTGTTTCATATCCGTTTCCTTAATTATATCATTAAATATAGTGATTTCAGTTCAATAAAAAAACCTTGACAAATCACAGAAAAAGACTAAATTGAATTAATTTTAAAAAGGAACAAAACACTTTTATGGGTTTATTAAATTTTAAAAAAAACGAAATCACTCACAGTAATATCAGAATGACTATAATTTCAACCATCATATTTGTAACAAATTATATATTCGGTCTATTCCTCATAAAACTCATCTTCCCTGACAAATTCGGATTAATCACTCTGATTATTAGCACCATAGAGCTTTCAGCATTGCTGGATGGGTTCCGCTTTGACCAATTGTATTACAATCGTAACTCAAAAAATACCGGAAAAGAACTATTCAACTATGGATTATTGCGAGTTTTTAATGCATTACTGGCTGGGATTATTAGCTTGGTCATTCTGGGGATATTCTATCATGAATTACTATTTGATAAAAAATTTATTTTCACCTTTTTTCTATTCATTATTAATAAAGGGATCGTTGGGATCACAACAGTCTTCATCCTCGAAGCGACTAAAAAATGGCAGCGCTATCGTTATGAGCAAATAAGCCTATGTTTTAATATAGTTGCAAATTTGACTGCGTTAACTTTAGCCTGGTTTGGTTGGCAGCTCACTGCTTTGGTTTCCAAATATTTAATCGCGGCCATATTGACTTTCGCCTATTTCTTATGGAAAAACTATAATTTATTCGAAATTAGTCCCGACCGATCAATACTAAAATGGTACATTACCCGGGGAATTCGACTATTTCCTAATAATATGGTAATGAATATCTCAACCCGTATCGACGATATATTCATTGGCTACGGAATTTCGCAAGCGGTTCTTGGCGTCTATAGCCGCGCTTTTCAATTTGTCCGCTTGCCGGTAGAGTTTTTTTCCAACAATTTCCTTGCAAATAATTATCCGTTGCTGTTGAAACATAAAGATGATGCAAATAGAATTCATCAGATAATCGAAATACTGATTTGCGCCTGTATTTTTTTTATCAGTTTTTTCACGCTGAATTTTCTCAGTTTTATTCATTGGCTGATTCAGTATTATTGGGGAGAAAAATGGAGTCTCATATTTCCCATCTCCCTTTCATTAATTTTTATCCCGTTTGGTAAACCTGCTCTAGACTTGTTGCAGAATTACATGATTGTAACCGAAAAATATTCAAAAGTCAATCGAGTCTTTGTAATCTATGGAATAATTGAAATTATTGCAATTACCGTCGGGTTTATTTTTTTCAATTTCTGGGGTGTGGCTATCGCGCAAAGCGTTGCGCTGCTGTTAGGATTAATGATACTGCTGAACTCTTCCGCCATTTCCTTACGGATACTGGAACCAATATTAACGTCTTGCTTACTCATTCTTATATTTTTATATGGGGCATATTTACACTTCCCATATGCATCCTTCTGGGGTTTTATAACGCGATTACTCATTGGAAATATCATCGTAATTGTCTATTTTTTCACAATCCACCGAGCAATTATTCAAAAATTATTTCATTATTTGAAGCATGGGGAATGGAACTGGGATTAAAATTAATCCACTAAAAAAATATTCATTTAATACTCAACCATTTATACAATTGATAAGATATTGGAAAATAATGTTTTAACCACTGGTGAGAGCAAAAGGGCTTCACTTTTTCAATCTGTTTTCCATAATACCAGATAATGTTCTCATCGTCATAAAAAAATAGTCCCCGTCCAAATTCACGAAAATCTCTCTTTTTCCACAGTGAAAGATGTGTTTCCTTCTCATTGCCGTAAATTGCAGTTTGAGGTATAAAATGTTTCGGTGTTGAAATGATTACGCTATCGGCTTTAGTCAAAATTCGAGCAATAATTTTTTTTCCTTCCTCAAGGGAAAAATGTTCAATCACATCAATTAATAATGACAATTCATAATGGGCGGGTAGTTTCATCAATTCTGTTTCTACATTTCCAATATAAATATTATCATATATAAATCGATGGACAGGTGAAATATAATCTTCACAGAACTCAACAGCATCAATCCTATGCGTGAATTGATATAATTTGTTGGACCCAAACCAACTTTCCAAGTATTCACGGGATAAAAATCCATATTTACCGAAACCGGGGCCAATATCAAGCATGGAAGCTGGGTTCATACGCAAAATAATACCAATAATAGTTGAAATTTGATTGGGAAAACTGGTTGGCAAACCTATACCCTTTCTAAAAATGAGTTTCTAAAATGTAAATAATGCGCTGCGAGTTATCAGAGGATTGTTTTTTATAATGTAGGATTGCCATCATAAATTCATTTTTTTTCTTTTCGCGCGCGTAAGACAAATCCTAACGTATTCGATGTAGCGAATGGAATTTTTGAACATAATACCCCCAAAAGATTAAACATAATATTAATCGGGATAGTAAACCCATACAGTATTACAAATATAATTGGGTGGATTTTTTTTAATGGGATCAGACAATCATAAAAAACAAACGAAGTAATCATCAATAAAAGAGAAACTCCATTATTCTGGTAAGGCAAGAGTTCGGTAAGCATTAAATGACTTTTTTCAAATAAAGAAATTAGTCCAAACCGCGTAAACCTGAAATAATCATAGGGAACTTGATGTTCCCCTAATAAAAAAGGTACAGATATCAATAGATTTCCGCCAGGTTTAAGCGCTTGAGCGAATTCCAGCAAAGCGATAAAAGGATCAGATAAGTGCTCCAGCACATCAGTGCAGATAATCGTATCGATTGATTCCTTTTTACAAGGAAGATGAATCGCCGTCGCATTAATATTGGGCCGTTTAATACTACCCGGTTTACCCCCCCTACCCTGTGAATCCACTTGCTGGAGGATTTGTTCATAATCCAGCGCTATATATTCCAAATCGTGAATACAAAATCGCTTTTTATTGATCTGAGCTCCGCAACCAACATCTAAAACCATTCCGTGAACATCTTGAATAAATGATTTCAGACATTTTTCACGGTAATGAGTCTGCAAATAGGTAGGAGCGAAGATACCTGAAAATATAAAATGAAACCAACCCAATCGGTTATCCGTTTGCTTCAGATTGCGCGATTAATTTATAAATTAGAGTATTCCAGCTAAAGTTACTCTTAGTGTAGGCGCGGCAACTTTCACGAAATTGTTGGCTGCCATATAATCTATTTGAAAGAATTTTATTAATCGTTTGAGCTATCATATCGGGAGTGGTACTAGGAATTAGAAAATCAGTATTAAACGGAGCGATCACTTCCGGAATAGCGCCTGCGATAGTGCCAATAACAGGTAACCCACACGCCATAGCTTCAATGGTTACAATGCCAAATCCCTCTAAAGCAAGCGTAGGCAAAACGAAAAAATTTGCCGCCGAATAGTAATAAGGCAAGCTTTTATCAGAAATGCTTCCCAACAAAAAAACTTTATGCTTAAGATTCAATTTATCTATTAATGACTTCATTGGGGGCAATAAAGGACCCGCCCCGCCAATTAATAATATTGCATCAATTTGCACCATGGATTCGATCAATTCCAAAAGACCCATCCGGCTTACCAAACGGCGGACCGTCAGAAGGATAGGCCGATTAAGCGGTAAATTCAACCGATTCCGACTGGCAAGCATATCATGATACTGAAATTTATCCAGATCAATTCCAGCAGGAATGACTGATATTTCCTTTGTGAATGGATAATATTCCAACAGCTTCGATTTCATAAAATTCGATAGACATACAATAGCATCCGCTTTAGTTACAACAAGTTTTTCAGCCCAGCAATTAAAAGAAATCCATAACTTTATATACTCATGTTTAATAGATTGCTTAAAACTGAATTGATAGCGGAAATAGTGGGCATCCAGCGCGAACTCTTCCGCTATCGGGGCATGGAAAAAGTAGACAATTTTTCGATGACGATGCCGGGAACATCGAGCAGATATCATAAAAAGCGGATTATGAATCCACAAGCAATCACAGTTTTTCACACGATTTAGAATAATTATTGCTGCTACAATTTGAATAAAATGGTGCAGAAATACAAAACGCGTCTTAGGTAGTATAAACCTTTGAATGGCGACATGATCAACAACCTTCAATTTTTGAAATTTTGATTTGGCGCCGGCAATAATTGTTACCCGATGACCCAGTTTAGCCAGAAATTTTGCGCTTTCGAAGACATAACGATGCACACCGCCATTTTCATCGGGATAGGTTTCACATGCCAATAATATATAATTTTTTAAATCCAAACCAGTTTGTCCACTATTAAATATTGTATCAACCAATTAGCCTAACAAATGATCAATTAAAATTTTTAACCCGATAGCAATTAGAACAATTCCCCCGGCAATTTCGATCCGGGTCTCAAAAAAATGCCCTACTGAATCGCCAATCCATGTTCCTGCAAACGAAACAAAAAAAGTCACCATCCCGATTATTATTGCCGGCTTCCAAATTGTAACACCGACACAGGAAAGGCTGAAGCCAACAGCCAGGGCATCCAGGCTGGTGGCAACTGAGAGTCCAAGTAATACGCGCCATTGGAGGGGATTTTGAGGGGACTCACAGGTCAGGGGACGTCGAGCTTCCCGAATCATCTTAATACCTAAAAATGACAATACTGAAAACGCGATCCAATGATCCACAGGTTCAATCCAGCCTTGAATATACGCGCCACTCCACCATCCAAGGATCGGCATACCCGCCTGAAATGCTCCAAAAGACCCTGCTATACGGAGCGCATGACGCAATTGAAGGCATTGAATCGTAATACCGCAGGCGATCGCCACAGCAAACGCATCCATTGCCAGTCCCAGCGCAATTAACCAGATCATGACCAGATTTTCTCCAGCAGCCAGGATCGATTATCGATCAACCGTTCAAACTCATTTTTGGGAACAGGTCTGCTAAAATAATAGCCCTGGATGTAATCGCATCCCTGGTTCTGTAAAAAACGAGCCTGAACATTGTTTTCTACGCCTTCGGCAACTACCTGAATATTTAAAGCATGGGACATCTGGATTATAGCGCGAATAATAGATGCGACCTGAGGAAACAATTCCAAATCCCGAACAAAACTCTGATCGATTTTTAAAAAATCTATTGGGAAACGTCGGAGATAATTTAATGAAGAATAACCAGTGCCAAAATCATCCAATGAAATGGAGATGCCCATGTTTTTAAGCTGATTCATGGTATCAATCGATTTTTCCAAATCGATCATAACAGCGCTTTCTGTTATTTCAACATCAAGATACTCCGCTTCAAGTCCGCTTTGATCTAAAGCACGAGCGATTTTTTCAACCATAAACTTATCGGAAAATTGCCGGGCAGAAAGGTTGACCGAAACCTTTAGATTTACACCCGGCCGGCTTTTTCTCCATTCCTGCATGTCATTGCAAGATAATTTCAACACTCTTTCACCCATTGGGATAATCAATCCCGTTTCCTCAGCAATAGAAATAAACTCATAGGGAGGAATAATTTTCCCCTCAAAATCAACCCACCGAACCAAAGCCTCCATTCCGGCTAAGGCAAATCGATGAATATCTATTTTAGGCTGATAAAAAACAACAATCTCGTCTCTCACCAATGCCTGATTAAATTCAGTTTCCCGTTGAAGTATGGTAAAAGATCGTTCATTAATAACGGGAGAATAAACTTCAAATCGATTTCTACCATTTTCTTTTGCCAAAAATAAGGCGGCATCCGCATTTTTTAATAAACTTTCAATATCCTTGCCATGGTTTGGATGCAGGGCAATACCGATACTTAATGTTATGTACAACCTCTGCTCACCAATTTGAAATGGACTGGATAGAACATTAAGAATATTTTGAGTTAACGCAATAAGCGCGGCCTCACTTTCAACTCCCGGTATCACCAGAGCAAATTCGTCGCCCCCTAACCGCGCTAAAGTCGCTGATTCCGGCAAAATAGCGCTCAGACGTTGGGAAACTTCGATAATCAAAGAATCTCCCAGGCTATGGCCAAGACTATCGTTGATTTTTTTAAACCGATCCAAATCAAGCATCATAATCGCTAACTTGGATGATTCCCCCCGATTATCCAAAATCGCATAATGAACACGTTCATTGAAAAGCAATCGATTGGGGAGTCCGGTCAAAGTATCATGAAAAGCCAGATAATCAAAATAGTCCTCAGTCACTTTTACCGAACTAATATCGGAAAAAATACCAATAAAATTTTGAATATTTTTGTCTGAATCGCGAACTGTGCTCAATGACAACCATTTTGGATAAATTTCACCGTTTTTGCGCTTATCCCATATTTCTCCCTGCCAAAACCCCTTTTCCAACAATTGTCTATTCATTTCCTGATAAAACAAAGCATCATGCTTGCCGGATTTCATGATTGATGGGCTTTTTCCAACAATCTCTAATGCGCTATATCCAGTAATTGATGTAAAAGCGCTATTAATATGGATAATCTGGCGCTTATTGTCTGTAATCATGATCCCTTCTATCGTATTATTAAAAACCTGTTCAAGCAAAGTCCAGTAAAATTCCAACTGCTTCTTTTCTGTAATATCAATGCCATAAATATTTGTATATTCCATTTCCTTGATAAACTGGATTTGAAACAGCCAATATTGATTTTTTAATTTCAATTCAATAAATCGCTCTTGTATATTATCGACCTGAATGATTGATTTATAGAGTGAAGCAGGTATTGCTTTAATTAATTCTATCGCTGGTTTATTGGCGTATATTAATTCATTTCTTAGTCCTATCCTAAATACAGGATTAGGATTTTCATCAGGAAAACGAGCCAAACTTATAATTTGCTGTTCCTGTTTTTTTTGTTTTCGAGAAAAAAAATAAATTGTAATGCCAAATGATAAAATAATAATTTCTGTTGTTAATCTCATCCATAATTCCATCATATCCAAAAAGAAAATGCGATATAAAAATATGTACTCATTATGAAATATAGTATCAAACGCCGCTTCCGCAATCCAGTAAAAAACCATGAAAAAAAAAGTCAATAGAAGGTACTTATAACGTGAAATAAAATTTTTCATTCTCATTTAAATCCAAAAATTTTAATATAGTTCCAAAAACAATCTGCAACTGAAGCTACTACAAATATGCAAAAACACTGTAATTTTAGTTTAAAAATCAATTGTTTAAACATCTTTAAATTGTGTGGATTTTATTTTTTAGAAAAAATGGGCTCTTTACTTGCGCCAGTAAGACACCGGTAATCACAATCAAAACTCCGACAATCGTCTGCATGTCGATTCGCTCACCCAGAATAATCCAAGCAAATATAGCAGTAAATATTGGAATTGTGTTTGTAAAAGCGTTTGTTTTGTTAACTCCCAAATCTTTTATCGCTTTGTTAAAAAATAGGAACGCCAAAGTTGAAGCAAAACCGGCTAATAATAGCAAATTAATTAGCACATCGAACGTTACTTTACTTAAAAAAAAACTATCTCGTTCTAAAAAGTATGCAAATGGTAAAAAATATAACGTACCAAGTAAATTTTGATATTTTAAAATTGTTACTCCTCGATATCGATGGCTCATTTTTTTAAAAGCAACCACATACGCGATTGAAGCCAAAACCGCAAATATAAGAAATAAAATTCCTTTTAAGGAAATAACCAGAGATGAATTACTATTGAGTACGACCAACAGCACACCGATGAAGGAAACAAGCAAACCGAGCAATCCGATTACTGTCAGCCGTTCCTTCAGAAAAAGATAGGTAAAAAGAGGAGTAACGACCGGAATAGTGGCGATAATAATCGCTGCAACGGTAGAAGAAACATAAAATAAGCCATAGCTTTCACCAACAAAATATAAAAATGGTTGAAAAAACGCCAACAATGCAAATATTTTTAAATACTCCCACTTGATGCTCAGTTCCCGCGTTTGCCAGTAATCCCATACAATTAAAAAGCATGATGATATCAACAGCCGCCCAACCATTACCGTAAACGGGTGAAACGATTGAAATACTATTTTTGCCCAGATAAAAGACATGCCCCAAAAAACCATGGCGCTAACCAGCAGAATATAGGTAACCAGGCGTGAAAGATACATGAATTATCCTATATTATAAGTATCAATACTATCACTGGATAATTGAATATCGCCGAGTTTCCGCAATCGTATTGATGTCAACAAACGAGATAGTTGATGAAGCCTCCGTTTTTCCAAATGGAACACATACCCGTTAAAAACGGCCGTGTATAGAAGAGACCGCATTGAAAAATTCAGATAATGGCGAATCCAAACATCACAATAACGGCAAATCGGTAACCGATGATACTCACTATCGTTCATTGCCTGCCGAATATCCCGGTAGGTTTGAGAATTCCAGACTTCCTTAATAGAGCGGTCCGCCACGGATAGTTCTGGGTAGAGGTTTTTACAGGCTATATTATTGCAGCAAAGATTGGTTTGACCATTGTAGAGTACTGCGGTATAAATGAAGGGATCAAGGCATGGAATCCGATTGGTGAGCTTGGGAAACGGAAGAAAATCATTATCTTTATTAACGATTCTCAGAGCATCATTTGCGCATAGAGTTACCACCACGGCATCTACCAATCCGATCCACTTTTCAATAAAACGTTCCAGCATCATCATATTTATGGTACTATCTGAAAGAACGGCATTAACGCGTAGCTTAACCGGACTATTCATGTGGTGCTTCATCTCAATCACTTTATGAATATTACCAAACAAGATATCCATTTTTGCACCGCGCCGAATTTCTTCAATTCGCTTGCTATCAATATCCAGGCTGAACGAGATGGTTCCGTTTGATTCCGAAAGAATTTTCCGCATCACCCGTTCATTAAAAATCATACCGTTGGTCGTAAATCCATATTGAGTAATCTCTTTGATTTTTAAGTACTCGAGCGCTTCTTCTAAATGTGGATAAAGCAGAGGCTCTCCGGAATAATTCAGGAAAATCCCATCTACCGGATGAATGGCAATTTCATCGATTAGCCGTTGAAACAAGCTAAAATCCATGTCGCCATTCCCGTCCATAGTTGATGGTCTTTCACAATAGACGCAGTTCAGATTGCAACGGCGAGTCAATTCCAGATTAATATACCTTGGAAAATCGGACGTCAGCCCAGTGAATGGTTGAGAATTCAATATCTTACCCACTATTTGGTCTTTTTGTTCCAGATAATTAGTTCTAAATGAATTCAAGAAGCGCCTTAAAATGTTATTCTTCATATAAAAACTCAGCAATCTCCATTGCAGCCAACTTGTTTCCAATTCCGTTCCAATGGGTGTCCCCACGATAATAAAGATCTTCTGATTTGGCGCGAATGCGAAAAATTTGCGTCAAATCTAGAATCGGAACCCCATATTTTTGCGCTAAAGCATTCATAATGCAACGGAATCCTGAATATTCCGGTAGATTTAAAAGCTCGTAATACACATCCGCTTTTGATGGCGCCAATACTAAAAGTGGTTGGATATCATAAAAATCTGTCAATTCTTTAAACCTAAGTACTGATTCTTGTAGGTCAGTATAATGAAGATGATGAAGAACTTCGGTTTCAGTTAAGTGTGCCTGAGCAATTTCATCTTCTAAGACTAATACAGTGTCATTCGAAAAAATTGTTAAAACCCTGATATTTTTTTTTATATTAGCGGGTAGCAAATCAATTTTTCTAAAGAGTTGTCGCCAGATAGAAAACGGTCGCCGTTCATTAAAGTATAAATACCAATGATCAAAAAACCTATTTAATCTCTGATGAAACTCTTGACTTTCAACTAATGAGTTATCGATGAGATCGTTGCCTGAATAGATCATCCAAATTACACATTTTTTTTTATCTGGATTCTGAATATTCATTTTTAATAGCTTTTCAAGAGTTTTTATTGTTTGAAGGGGGCCATAATTGGCAATTCCCCCATTATATACTCCTTTATGAATTATTTTTTCTAAAACAGCAGGCCATGAAGAATCAGAATTAATCAAACCTAATGTATACGAATCTCCAATAACAATCATTAAAGATTTTTCGAAAGAACCCGGTGGATTTCGATAACCTAATTCATCAATTTGATAATCGATTATTCTGAGTTTAGAAAACCTTATTGTACAATCGTCTATCAAATTACCATAATCGGTTTGTCTTAATTTTTGCAACGGTTTATAATCAACCGTACCATCAGAATAGTAGTTTTTTTTAGGAAATTGGAGCGAATAGGAAATATACAAGATATCAACTATTAGCATTCCCAAAAATAGCAGTATCATTATGAACAAACCGTATGTAGTTATCCGCTTGTGAAAAAGATATACTACGACGTATAAAAACAGATTAAAAAACACGCCATACCGAATTCTGCTAGCAAGTATTAATGATAAATAAAACAAGGGAAGTAAAAATATAAAGACTTTTAAGACTTCAACTATCAGTCTGTTTTTGTTTTGGATATGCATCATGTTTTAAATTTTTTTTTCGCATGTACAATATAACAACAAACGATAGTGGAATCAAAAGAGTTAAATAGGAAAAAGCAATATGATGATAACCGGAAAGATGTCGATTAAAATCTACAAGGATATTGTTTGGTCCTTGTTGCAATAAATATGGAAAACAAAAATCGATAACCGGATTTTGAAAGCTTCTTTCAACATGGGGATCGGTAATAGTTCCCAATATAGAGATGGACAAAGTATATGAAACCAGAGTATAATGAAGAATATTCCATTTAATTTTTGAAAGATAACCAATAATAATCGCATAGGCAAAAGGCAAAGCAGGAACAATATATCGCAATCCGAAACAGGATCCCCCATCCCATTCTTTATAAAAAAGAAGATATAAATAAAACATTAAAATGGGCCCTGTCCAAATTAAAGAAGAATACTTCTTGATTCTTTCAACCCATAACGACGATTGAAATAGAAGTATTAAAACAGGCATATAAAAAAGAATGCCACGCCAAGGGGAAATTGTTACCTGATAAAATTTATTCAATCCAACCCATTCCCAATTGTTTTGAAGTCCCATTGTTGAAAAAGCAATGCAGTAATTATAGGCAAAATGGAACCAACCGCCAAAGAAAATTCGATTATAAAGCAAAACTAAAAACAAAGCAACAATAATACCTACCGACCAAAGAATAAATTTTGAACGTTCTGCAAGTAATAGATAAAGCCCCCAGGGAAAAACTAAAATCGCTACCTGGTAATAAATTTGAATAGAAATTAACAGCCATAGGGAAGAAAGAATGATATATTTTGTGGATGAGGGAGTTTTCAGCAAGTAATACGCTGATAAAACAAGAAATAGCAAAACATAATTTTCTCCCATGCCGATAGTGGAATACGGAAATATCAGCGAACCAAAATATGCGAAAGAGATTAGCAACATCTTTGATTTACTGACATTTAAATACACAATACACATTCTGGTGAAAATAACCATGAAACAGGCTGAAAGAAGGCACAAGGAAAAAATTTCCGCTACCCATGCCTTTAAAAGCAGAGAAAACGCTTCAGAAATATACCGGAGTTCCCACCCATTTAAAATATGCTCAATAATAAAATAGGGAATAACCATTAACAATGAACTGCCGATAGGTTTGTCCGAGTAGACTTTACTCTGAAAATGAGATTGATCAACCGTTAAGTATTCCTGGTAGGGAGTGATATCAATGGAACCATTTTCCACAATGGCTCGTGTTACCATCAATCGGCTGGTAAAATTCCCGGTCTGATAACTAAACTCCGTGAAAAATACGCTTAAAGAAAAACAGATTATACCAACTTGCCAGCAAATCCAATTTATTTTATTCGAAGTATCCTTCAAAATCAACAATTCCCGAATAGTTATTTAAAGATTGAAAATAAGCATATTCAATGTTTCAGGAGTGGTTCATTTCTTAAAATGCATTTTTTCCCGAATAATTTTTGAGCACTAACAATATTTAAGTTTTATAAATCCAGTGTTGTATCTGACACAATTACTTAAAAAACGGTTAAACATAACCTATTTATAATTATTCAATTTATGCTAAAGTTCTTTATGATTTTTTTTCCCTATTGCTATAATTGAAGTTCCAAATGGACTTGATGGAAAGACTAAATTTTCAAAATTTATAATTTGATTTAAAAACCAATTAACGACCTTTAAGGGTGGCTGAAATCCCTTTTTTATTGCAGTATTATTTGATTGAAAAAATAAAATAAATTTCCTCATTATTAAAATGGGTATTAATAAAAATCCCCAATATCCAATATGTATCAATTCTATGTTATTTTTTTTAAATAAATCTAAAATTCTATTTTTGGTATATCGCCGCTTATGACCATTAACAGTATCATATTTACTAAATAAAAATTGAAAAGCCGGAACATTTATAATCACAAGACCATTTTCTTTAAGATATTCAAGGGCACAATTTAAAAAACGGCTATCATCATGAATATGCTCTATTACATCCATTAGTAGTGTCCCATCATATTTTTGAAGTAGTTCAGGGGGTTTGTCAAAAATATCTAATAAGAATAAACTCCCTTTGTTTCGATCTACTTTCTTTAACGCTACTAAATTCAGATCACAACCGTCAACAACAACATCTGACAGTGTCTCAAACTGTTTGATGTTTACTCCATTTCCACAACCAATTTCCAACAATCTGACATTAGTTAAATTTTTGATAATTTTCAGTTTTAAAAGAGATTTAAATCTGCCTTGAATCCAAAAGTGGTCCAACAGCGCAAATTCATACCATTCATCCGCCATATCTACAGTTGTTGGTGTTGACAAATATATTATTTTATTATTGATCATGTCTTTCCCCATCAATAATTGTTTTATCAATTATATATAAAGGTCTATTTTTTACCTGAAAAAAAACTCTTTGCATATATTCACCAATTATTCCAATAGAAAGTAATTGGATGCCACCAAATAGAATAATTACAAATAATAAAGCAGTAAAACCCAATGGAACATCTTTATAGACAAATTTTCTTATTAAAGTTATTAAAAAGTAAATAAAAGAGATTCCCACACAGGACAATCCGCAATAAGATAAAAATTTTATAGGAAAAATACTATAATTAAATATTCCATCTAAAGCAAGATTTAATAACTTTCGAAAAGTGTATTTTGGCTCACCAATAGCCCGAGTGCTGCGATTGTATTTTAAACCGATTTGTTTAAAGCCTATCCAACTTCGCATTCCTCGTAAAAATCTGCTTTCCTCACGCATTTTTATCATTTGATTGGCGATTTTTCTATTGATTAGTGAAAAATCACCAGTATCCAAAGGAATAGGATAATCAGCAATTCTGTTTAACAGTTGATAAAAAGTTTTATAGGCAGTTTTTTTAAAAATATTTTCTTTTCTATTCTCTCTAATTCCATAAACAATGTCATAACCTTCAAGAATTTTATCATAAAATTTAAAAAATAACTCCGGGGGATCCTGTAAATCCGCGTCTAAAAACATAATATAATCACCTCTTGAATAATCCAAACCCGCGCTAAATGCTTTTTGCTGTCCAAAATTTCTTGAAAAAAAGATGCAGAGATATTTGCTATCATTTATCGCCAATTCCTCAATCAACCTGGTAGTCGCATCGCAACTCCCATCATCAATAAGTACGACTTCACAAGGGGATTCGATTCTTTCTATAAGTTGATTCATTCGATTAATCAGGGTTTCTATAATATCTTCTTCGTTATATAATGGAATAATAAATGAGAATTTCGGGTTCATAATTTACTTCATTGGACTTTCTTTTAAAATTTCATTTCCATAGGCATCTAATAAATCTTTCATGGTATTTACACTCAAGATTCCCAGGTATAGCGCACATAGCTAAAAAAAGTAATTTCTTACATTAAATAAGATATGAAATTTTCATCATCTATTTTTTAAATCTACCATTTTTTCACAAATAACAGATCCAGATTAGCTCTCCTATCATGCGGAATTGCCAGAGATTCAATATAATATAGCCAGATCGTTTCTTTGCATGCAAATATTCGATGGGGTAATAAATTTAACCGTTTCATTAATATAAAACCATATCGCTTTAGCAATTCAGTTATTCCTTGTTCTGAATACATTACAACATGTTCTGGAAGGTTTAAAATTGCTTGCGGGTCAACCAGCCTGAGATTCTTTTTAATGTTAAACTTCCAATTTAATACATTAGGAACACTGATACGAAGGATTCCACCCGTTTTCAACAATTTTCTTACAAACTCCAACTCCTTATTCGGAAAGGGAATATGTTCAAAGACATGATTATAACGAATCATATCAAATCTTTTTTCTGAAAGAGCTAAATTTTTAATTGTCCCTGAAACAATTGGTACTTTCAATGTTTTCATAGAATAGTCAATGATACCCGAAGCCATATCGCAACCAACGACATGATATCCAGAAATCTTAGCAAAATATAAGAAAAAAGGAATTCCACATCCAACATCCAGTATAAGGGCATTTTTTGGCAAAAAACTGATAAGGGCCTTCAATTCACCAAGATATACCTTTCGATCGAAATGGATTATTTTTCGATGGAACGGAGTTAATTCATTTATACTTGAATAACTTGAATAATCATATTGATTCTCATAAAAATTTTTTAAATCAATAGTTAAGGGGGGGGCAACCCATATAGTCCTGCATTGGGCACATTCAAACATTTTAAAGAGAATATTATCAAATTTAAACTGTTTAATTAATCGATATGACCCCGATTGACAAGCAGCACAATAACACATCTAACTAAATTACAGTTCACAGTGTTGACAGCCCGGCAACTCATTTCGTTTCCCGAACCACATCTTTGTTATCAGATTGTTAAGTTGTTTACCTTTGTAGATTTCCGCCATACTTTTGCTGTTCGCATCTCCGATAATCAAATCAGGAGAACTGCTAACGCAACAGGGAAATACATATCCACTCGCCTGCACAACCAAGAATTTCATTATCATACTGCAAAACCGATTCGTACGAAAAAGAGCATGGTGATGGTTTTGATGACCAAACTGTTGACCATCCCAGTTATGGTATCCCCGGGGACAATATTCATTCACTCTTTTAACTAAAGAAGAAAAACGGGGTTCAATTTCAGGATTAGCAGTATCAAAAATTGAAATTATTCCTGTCATAATTTTTTTATTATTTTGTTCAATATTTTCAATGAAACGC
This sequence comes from uncultured bacterium, assembly GCA_964632485.1. Classification (GTDB taxonomy): domain Bacteria; phylum JAGOEH01; class JAGOEH01; order JAGOEH01; family JAGOEH01; genus CAZWDO01. The sequence goes on along the minus strand of CAZWDO010000025.1, from coordinate 6,417 downwards.
TCAAAATTTGACATTACCTTTTCCCAATCCCCGCCTCCCCGCATTCGTTCATAATCAGATTGATTTCCACCATCAATGCTAACATATAAAACATCTACGGCTTCTGTTTCAATTAATTTTGAACTCCGATCCCCATCCAATAACATTCCATTAGTAGTTAAAACGACTATAGGTCTGCGATCAGCAGGTAAAAATTTTTTCCAGAGGGCGATCATTTCCAAAATTTGCAAAAATTTCGGATGTAGAAGAGGTTCGCCAAAATTATAAAGCAAAAGTTTTTCTGCTTTGAGTTTATAATTAGACTTCAATTCATTTAACACCTTCTGAATTAATTCTAAAGGCATATGCTTCAAATTAACTAATTGTTTTTGAGGACAATTTTGACATGAAAGATTGCAATGAGATGATAATTCCAGAGCGACACTATGTAGGCGGATCGTGGAGAAACAACGGAATTGCCAATATCTTTTTTCACGAATGAGTAAATGAAGAATATGAAAGTAATGTTTTAACATCCATAGGCCTATCCGATATGATTTGATGCTATTTTTGATTTTTTTATTTATCATTTTATTTATTTAATAGTTTAGATGAGAAGTTATCTATATTAATGCAGTGAAACTATTACGATTTCAAGCGTTTTATTGATAAAGTTAATGTTTTATACATTTTTTCTTTCATTTATTATTTATAGTAATTCGTATTGAATTGGCTAATTCTATTTGGATTGCATGGATAGAAAACCCTTAATCAATATTTAAAGATCTATAAGATCATTTTCAAGTTCCAGCTTTATAAATGTTATGCCGATAAGAATTAGCAGATTGTCTTTCCTTTAAATAAAAATAATCTTTCTTTACAATATTAAATCGCGCCAAAATAAATCCAAAAATAACCCAATAATAATTTTTATAAAAATTAGTATTTATAAGCATCGTCGTAATCATGATTGCCATAGAACACTGTAGAGCAATGGAATAAGTCTTTAGCGCATAATTATTCAACAGATTATGATAGATTAATGCTTGTTTAAATAAATACGCCAGAAGAAATAATAACAATGCCCCTCCCAGAAAACCATAAAGCGCAAGAAATTCAATAAATAGATTGCCCCCCTCATAATATCCACTTCCAAAAACCGGGTTTTCATAAAATATTCTCAGACCCAACAGCATATTTTCAATCCGTGTCTGTCCAGATGATGATTCACCAGGATTGACGATTTTAAGAAAGATATTTTCAAAAAAGGTATAAGAATTGGCAATAAATGAAAACAAAACTGTAATAAGAAAGCCAACGCTAATTAATAAAATGATCAACGGAATACTAATACTTTTTTCCCGAATGTACTTGAAAATATAGATAAAAGTGATTAATAACGTGATTGGTAACAACATCCATGTCGCAGAAGAGAGGCTTAATATCAAATTCAAGACAATTACAGCTAAAGAAACCAGATGAAAAGTCCGATTGTAAAGATATTTTTTATTAAGAAACGGGAAGAAAAAGAGAGGCAGAATCATTAGTAAATAAGTTCCATAAAACGAGGGTTCATGATCAACCCCGCGTAAACGAAAAAAATTACCATACCGCCATAAAGTGACAGGGGGGATATAATTTTCGGGGAACATATAATAGTAAATGACACCGCCTAATGACCAAACACCAATAAAAATCTGAATTAGCAAATAAAAGCGCATATACTTTTCAAATTTTTCAGTAGTATTTATCGTCGACATCATAAATATCAGAAATGCAATTCTCGTTTGGAGCCAAAAGAAATTTTTAAGGTTATTTAATTGAACTGTTTTGAAACTAAAATCAATTTTTTGAATTTGATTCGCTACTTCTAAATTTGAAGAATCGAATTGAATATAAACAACATTCATCAAAATTAACAGTGAGAGTAAAAAGAAAGGGAATAAAATAAAAAAGTAATGCTGAAAATAATTCTTTAAAAGCCAGGGAAATGAAAGAACGATAATAATAATAAGAGCCAAATCAAATACTTTTAACTTTCCTCCTCCAAGATAAATTACAAAAATGCCAATAAAAGGACTCACCGCCAAAAGAATTTCAAGATAGTACTTATTAAAAAAAATGAAAGCGGCAACAAAACTGACCAACATTATATAGATGAATACAGAACCGGCATAATAAACAAACATTGAAACGGATAGAATTATATAAAATACAATATAATTTCGAATGAAGAAAGATGTACGAAAAGATAATGAAGGTATTCTCTCTGTTGCAGTGAACGGCAATTGAAAATTCATAATATTATCACTATACAAATTAAACTGTTAAAATATTATTAACTTATTACTAGCGAAAGGTTAAAAGTAGATTAGTGATTAGGCATCCGCTTGATAAACACGAATAATTGAATTAACCATCTGTTCTATAGTACATGTTCTAATCTGTGAGCGCTGGTTTATGACTATATTGTGCAAATCACCTCGTTTTTGATATAAATGAGCAATTGTTTTCGACAAATCAATAGGATCACCTTGCTTAAAAAATCTGATGGCAGTAATAATTTTTGAGAGTTCTAAAGCGGCGGCTAAATCAGCAGAAATAATCGGCAATCCGCAGGCGGCAGCCTCTATAAGTACTAATCCGAATGATTCAAAGCGCGATGAAAGAATAAACAAATCAATTTTTTGATAAAAATCAATCGGTTTCTGTTCCCCAAGAAGAGTTACTTTTTCTTCCAAGTTGAGGCAAACAATTTTCTCTTGTAATGATTTACCCATACTGCCAGTTCCACCAATCAAACAACGATAAGGAAAATTCAAAAGCGTACAGGCATCAATGAGAATATCAAAACCTTTTTGAGTTTCTAAACGGCCCAGGCTTCCAAATATTAGTTCTTCTTTTTGAAAATCG
>CAZWDO010000025.1:0-3515 GCA_964632485.1 uncultured bacterium | reverse complement strand
ACGAGATTTTAAAAAACTTTTCGCTGAGACCCAAATAAATTACACAAATTTTTTTTAGTCTAATATGCCGATTGAGTAATTCTTGTTTAGTCGAATTAGAATTTGCAATATAAATATCCACATAAAAATCTACAATACGATCACTCAAACGGAAACGGCTCATACCGGAAAGGAGGTCTTTCCCTAATCCCCCAACATGTACAGTACAAACTGTTCTTTTTACCCGAGCCAATTTTGCGGCAATCAAACCTATTCGGGTAAATGCGTGATTATGCACAATATCATAATGTCCGTTGCTAATAATCTTAAAAAGGCCAAACAATCGCAAGAAGTAATGCTTATAAAAATTAAATATATGTACCGTTACTCCCAATAATCGAACTTTATTAACCCATGGTCCCTCTACTGGAGCCAACGCATCAACTTTAAACCCACGTTTTATTAATTCAGCAATTAGATCATAGGTATGAGATTCAACACCTGAGGTATAAGAATGACTGGTAATAATTAATATTTTCATTTAAACCATTTAAAAATTATTTGGGAGATAATATATATTAAGGGAATCACAGCGATTCAAAATTGATTTTGCGGCTTGTTGCACATTTTGAGTATTTATAGTACCTTCAGGGTAATAAAAAAGGAACAGAGAGGTTGAATCTGGAGTTTCATAATAGCTTTTTGCGCCAGCTATATATATTTCTCGCATTTTTAAATAACGGTTAAGATTGAACCAGAGAGACAATCCATAGAATCCAACGGTAAACACCAAAATGAGGACTAACCATTTTTTGCGAAAGTATTTTGAATATAACTCTATAAAGGATATTAGCATAAAAATCACTAACATTAAAGAATGAATTTTATATCGAGATTGAAACGCCCCAGCAATGCCACTGCGGGAAACAGAAACAATCATACTTGTAATAATTATGAAAAAAATCATCAGAAATACAACCAGATTTTTTTTATCATAACGTTGATAAACCAGCCACATAAAATACGCAAACAAAACGACCCCACCCATTATGGGGAAAGCATATCCGACCAGCTTCACACATAAGGGCGCTAAATTTCCCATTTGAGAGGAAGGCACTATGGTGAATAGCGAACCCAGAAATGCAAAAAAATAACCAATCAGCTCAAAAGGTTGAGCCAATCGTGAAATCTCAAACCGATTGTATTCCACTTGTTGAAAATTAAAAAAATAAACCAGGAGGATTATTAGAATTGTTACAATCAGGATAAATTTAAACCCTCTATCTTTCAACGTAAAAATTAATGGAATGATCAAGAACATAAGTACTAAACCATTACCACATGAAAAAACAGCTAATACAGCGGTGAAAATGCCCACAAACAATACCAAGAATGAATTATGACTTTTATGTAGGCAGCAGATACTGATAACTGAAAATGAAATCACATAATAATTTGATAGCGCCGCCATAGCCCAAAAAGAGTTTTGCTGAGATTGAAAGCTAAACAGGAGTAAAGCTATTATAAATATCCAAAATTGCTTGCCTTCAATTCTGGCATCAAGCAATCGTGATATAGTGAATAGAATCATCACCAGACTAAAATTTCCAACTAAAATCAGAAAGCTAAAATTCACTTTTCCAAATATCCAAAAGCTGAACAACGCAGTCAACCGAGTAAATAGTATTCTATGCTCCGCATGTTGCGCAAACAAAAGCTTTAATTTTTCCATGGCTGTCGTCGCATCTGAGTAATCAACTAAAAAACGGAGGATAGCCATATAATCATCAGCAATCGGTATATTAACAACGAGTTTGAAAATTATCGTAAAATAGATAAAAATGATACCGATCGTTCCCCAGAAAAAATAATTTGAATAAGGATTAATTTTTAGTTTCATTACTGGTAAACGCCCAATTAATAATATTTACAGCGGCTATACAAACTTTGCTCTAACCCAAGAGCGCCTTAAAATACCATTTCAAATAGGATGGCAACCATGCCCAAAGACGAAATCTGGATTTACCATCAGTACGATCGTACCACACAGAAGGAATTTCAGTAATTTTAAACCCTTTATTATAGGCCTTAGTTACTAATTCCAGCCCCAATTCAAATCCCCCACGGCTTTCAATCGGAATATCTTTCAGCACTTTTTGACGGTACATTTTAAAGCTATTTGTAGCATCATGAGTGGGTATTCCGGTAAAATAAAACAAACTTATCCCAGCTAACCATGAAAGCGTTTTCTTAACCAAAGGACCTCCAATTTGTTGTCCTCCTTTCATGTAACGTGAGCCGCAGACAATATCGTAACCTTCATCCATTTTTTGAACCATTTTATCCACAATATTCAAATCATCGGACAGATCTGCCATCATTACCAAAACGTATGGGCTATTGGCAACAGAAAACCCACTTTTAATAGCATTAAGCGCGCCGTTTCCGAAAATATTCTTTAATAAAAAAACCTCTGAATCGCTATCTTGAATTGATTTAACTGCCGGGAGGGTGTTATCTTCATCGAAATCATATACAATGAGTATCCGTGACGATGTGCTTATGGCCCGCCGAATTTCAGGAATCAGTTTAGTCACATTTTCAGATTCGTTAAAAACTGGAATAATAATTGTTAATTTATTCATTGGGACCTTTAGAAGCTAAAATAAAGAATTGTTGACCAAAAATTTTCCAAAGAATTGGCAATCCAAGATAGAACTTTAAAAACAAGGCAGGAACCCTAAAATAGTTTTTTACGGTATAAGGCAAAAAACGAGCAATTTGCAAATCAATATCAAAGTTAAACAAATTCAACACCTCTAACATACTTTTATCGCTAATAGGAATATGATGATCCCAATAATCCCAGTATTCTTTATAGCAATAACGATAATTGGGTTGAATAATGCATAACTTCCCATTGGGTTTGAGAATCTTATTTACCATAATTAAAAATTCCTCAATTGCGGCTTTGCTACTAAAATGTTCCAGCACATTGCTGATAAAGATAAAATCAATTGTATGGGGCATAATGGATGTGATATTCAGTATGGAATTATTAATAAAATCAACATCCGAGTTTAAAAAATCACTGCATTTAGGGTTAATATCGACAGCCATTTTTTTACCGGCAAGAATAGGATTGATAAACTCGCCAAATCCACAGCCGATTTCAAGCAGTGTACAATCAGTTGGAATAAAATTTTGCAGGAAGTTTTTGACAATAATATTCTAAATTGCCTTTTTCCTCTTCAACTCATTATTTAAAAAACGGTTAGAGTAGATTTTCTCAATATATTTACTCATTTCAAGTTCCCCGGCTATTTAATAATTCAAAATGTAGATAATGTTGATTAGATATTTTTGATACTGAAAGTCTTGACTGAAGAACAACATGATAATAAATTGCCCTATCAATAACCATAAAAAAGACCTATTATTAAATAATACAAATCTTGTCATCAATCAAGAGCATTTCGTTGATTAAATGCCATTGAGGTTGATTTGTTCGCGAATCCAGGGGATGATTTCATCCA
>CAZWDO010000024.1:36012-53644 GCA_964632485.1 uncultured bacterium | reverse complement strand
TATTGAATAGCAAATACTTAATTTTTGACAATTAGGTCAAAAATATATCTATTTCTTGACATAAAAGTCTTAAAACTATATTATATATACGGTTATAACAAATTTAAATAAAATCGCCACTTGCAAAAGTTGGGTTAAAGTCGATAATAATGTTTCTTCTTTTATTGAAAATCCGAGCGCGCTCATCTGTCCGAAAATCTTTCCTTGTAGATGTCGAACTTTACCTAAATTCACAATAATTTTCTTGTCATCCCACATGAATTCAGGCCATTTGTCGTATTCATAGATGAATTTTGCCATGAACTTTTATCTTTTTGCGGTAAATATATAAATTATTATCCGCATATTTAATGGGAATAGCATTGTTTTTCTCCGCACGACTCTTTTCTTGGCATTAGCTACAACGAATACGTATATGAAACGTTTGGCATTTCGAAGCACTTTCCTGTCAAGTTACAACTACTTTTGATACGGGCTGAAATGCTTGATAACGTACTGACTGACAAATGTTTTATATACGATGTTGTGCCGTCGTGCTTTTTCAATCTTTATGTATTTTTTCTTTCAATAGTTTAATATAGCTATTTGAAATTCCGTATTTCTCACGTAATGGATTAACAATCTCGTTATACAATTTTCCTTTATATGATTTATCTGCTCCTCCTGTTTTATATAGAATTTTCATATTCTCGTACTTATCTGGATAATGGTCTTTTATAAATTCAAAGAATATCTTGACCTGCTCCTCGCAAATACAAAGTACCAGGTAGCATATAATGAACGTTTGAAGCCCTTGCTTCTGAACATAAACTTTCAATGTTTGAATAACTATCTGTTATGCAGGGAATTATTGGCATTGTATGTAATCCAACAGAGGCATTTGTTTTTCTAAACTCTTTCAACATATTAAACCTCTGTATACTCGGGCTACCATAAGGCTCAATCTTTTTACGGTCATCTTCGTTCATTGTCGTTATTGTTGAAGCAACATTAACATAAGTAAGTTTTGACAATTCAGCAATTAAGTCAAAATCTCGAAGAATTAAATCTGATTTGGTTGAAATGATAGCTGGTGTTTTATGTTTAATTAAAACCTTCAAAACTTGAGGCATAATTTTCATTTTCTCCTCAGCTATTTGGTAACTATCTGTAACACCACCAATATTAATAATTTCTCTATTCCATTTTGGATTACTTAATTCTTTATCAAGCTGTTCAGCAACATTTGTCTTGGCAAAAACTTTAGAAAAGTCTTGTTCTCCTATAAATTCGTGAGAATAAATCGCATAACAATATTTGCAATTATGACTGCACCCCCTGTATATATTCAAATCCCAACCATAAGGAATTTTTTTCTTTAATTTATTCAGTGCACTTGTGCAGATTATTTCTGTTATATTATTTTCACTAACAACTGTATCCATGCAATTTACTCAATTATTTCTTTTCTATAAACTATTTTCTTATTTGGGACATCGTATATTTCCATTACAGAACCTTCATTCTTATACCCATTATTTTCCACAAATTTTTCAATTGCAGGATAAACTTTCATTATGCCAAACAAAATGGATAATTTCCCTTTACTTGGGAATTCGGCAACTATATATGACCTTTCTGGAAATGTTTTTGTACTTAACCCTTCAGCAATCTGTGTAAATTTGGAACTGTCCTTATCTTCGACAATACAACCAATTTCTGAACGCAACTTGCTTTTTTCCACTAATTTCGGGTTGTCATAGTAAATGCCAAACCCTTTGTAGGTATCAATAGCATAGTTATTAAGTAATGAATAGTAAATCTCATCCATTAGTTTTGCACTTTTTGCATAATCACCAGTCATTTGTTTATAAACCAGTTTTTCGCCTCCTTGTTTCTCAATCCGACAGTTTACTTTAATCAACCCTCCATAGTAAATAAATGCAATCGCAAATATTACTAAAATCGCAATTATAATAATCAATGTAATTTTCATTATTCCTCCTATTTTTATGTGATACTCTGTTTTCTTAGCATGCGGCACAACGCGCGGGCGGTTGGCGCAGTCGGGTTACACCCTATTGCGTTAACCGGTTTGTTCGGTGCAGTCCGCTTTGCGGCTGCACCGCGCCAACCGCCCGCGCGTTCAGTGCAAGAAGCGGAGCGGATTGCACTGAACGGTAAATTGTATGAGTAGTGGCAGATTGCGTGGTACTTTCTTGTCAAACCGCTACGCAGTTTGAATGGGCTACAAAACTTGATATTTAGTACTTTACCTGCCATTACTTATACAAAATGTTGTGTGGCGTATTCATTTGTCCTTTTTATTCAATCCACAATCAATTAAATATAGTGGAACAAGTATTGAGATATAAGCGAGCAAATCCCACAAGTCAAAGGTCGAATTATAGATTTTAAAGTACTGCATTGTTTCAATTCCAATACATACTGTTATAAATATTGCTAAGGTTCTGTTTGGAGTAAAAAAGCGTCTCCAGGCATTGTCCGAATATGCTGTATTCAGACCTCTAAAGAAAATATAATTCCAAGCTGGTCCAGTCATATCTAACACATAGCCTTTCCAGAAATTTCCCAAGTCAATCCAAATTGTTGACAATCCTAATATTACAAGTACAACGAGTGTTGCAGCCCAATAAGGGGCATATTTATCATGTTTAGTTCCTATATTGTCTTGTTTCATTTTAATGTTAAAATACATGTAGTTGGCAATTAATAAGTATTGTTTTGTTTTTGATAATCATATTATAACTACTCACTCCCATAATTAAAAAGAAACCTTTGCTATACCATCGTTTTAATCCATCAGCAAAAACGAAAATAATAACTGAAAGAATAAAAAAGAAAATCTCAATTGTCAGATAAAATTCGTACTTATTTTAGTTTGTTATATTTATTCCTCCTTTGTTTTTCTAATTCTATTTAATAAAATATTTCCCATTGGTAGTTTGTTTATATGCCACACAACGTCTGTGTATAGTTATTGTTCTTATACAGCCAAATTGGAGGGATAAGAATAATTGTTTATATTTTTCTTTTATCATTTCTACTCCTTTTAGTCAAAAAACTAATCTATCGGATTTTTGATCTTATTGATGGCTTTTTTGGAAACATGAGTATATATCTCTGTCGTTTTTGAGCTTTCATGGCCTAATAATTCTTGAATATACCTTAAATCAGTTCCTTGTTCCAGTAGGCGCGTTGCAAAACTATGGCGCAACATGTGGGGTGTAACAATTTTACGAATGCCAGCTTTTAATGATGCTTTCTTCAAAATATTAACAACACTTGTTGGGGAATACTTTTCTCCATCTTATCCTTCAAAAAGATATTTCTTGGGGCGGCATGATGAGCCGTCTCGAAAAGATTGGTTTCATTGGCATGTTCTACGGTGCGCAGTGTCGGGAACATGCCGCAGTTCATCAGCGGGATCAGGTGTACTAATAAAGAAAGCAAAGGAGTTTCCTGGTAGAATTCTATAAATTTGCCCATCAAACGGCTGTTATCACCCCGGATAGATATTGGTGACACACATTTTTCAATATGCATGTTAAGTAATTCTCAATAAAAAGTCAATCAAAAAAATAAATAATTACTCAAAAATGCTTTCGTATTTCCGCCCGATGGAAAAAATATTACCGAGGCGCTGCTGAAATTACGTTAGTTCAACAGCCGCGGGTGAATTTTGCATCTTCATCTGAAGCAGTACAATACAATGTGATTTAATCAACTTAATCAAAGCGCTATTACGGTTATTTCAGTTTGTGAAAATCCATGTTGATTACTATACAATGCTATCGCATGGTCAATGTATCATTCTACTTTTGCTTACTATAGATTTTATTAAAAAAAAAACAATTCCATTTTGAATGTCAAGTCATTTTTTAATTTTTTACTAACAGCCAAGTTGGAAAATTGTATTGGGGACAAGGCCCATCTCAGGCCGATTCTGATCATGGCAGCGCTGACCGGAACGCGCCTGGAGGGATTCGAACCCCCCACCTGCGGATTCGAAGTCCGACGCTCTATCCAAATGAGCTACAGGCGCTAATGGTATTTAACTTGCTCTCCGCCAACACAATCCGTGACAAAGCGCAACCAATAAATTTGATACTGAGCAAACAAATGACCAAAATTATTAAAGTATTATACCTTTATTCCATTCAATGAGTTGGCTGAATTTTTCTCTTCCATTGTTTCCATCTGCTTTGGTCATTATTTGGTCAAATCTTTATTAGACGACAGGTAATTTGTTGTATTCCATCTCTTGTTGTAATTCATAGCTCTAATATAACATATTTAAAAAAAAATGTCAAGCTGAATTTTTCATCAATTTCTACTTTGTTGCCTTGATGGATTGCTTTTAATTGCATTGGTGCAATCTTTATTTTGCTACGTAGAACTTTAAGTAAGAATAAAAAAAGCCGGTGAGGCGTCCCCACCAGCCTTCTGTATAGCGTTATTTTGGACAATCTATATGATTGCGGTAACTTTTGACGCGTCTAAATATTTATCAATATCAACATAACTAACTCGGATGCTTCCATTAAAAAACAAAGTCAATTTAAATAGCTTCAATGAGTTGCGCAAGCGGTGGGGTGGGGTCGAATCTATCCACCGCGCGATTAATTGTAAGACATAGAGCTAAAACCAATTCAAAAGCCTCAACAATCAGTTTTTATCAGGTGTTATCAGTCATTAGCGAAATCCTGATAAAAATACGTTTCAATCCACATTATTATATTTCACTACATCCGTTAAAACACTCAGATTTGGATCATAACCAGCGTTGATGGGTTTAATAGGCTGAATGGGTTTATCCTTTTTTAAACCATATTTTTCTTCAACTTGCGGGTCATGGTATCCCCCTTTTGAATCGACATAAACACCATTCGGATTATTGCTATTAGAAATAAAAATATTACTATGCGTCAATACCCATCCCGTCGGTATGATTAATAAAACGCTCTCGACAACTACTATAAATAAATAAATCAAAGTGGATCTAACCTCTTTATTCATTTCAAACCGCCTCTCTTCATTTTTACAATTCACTTTCATAATTAACCCTCATTTCAACACCATCCTTTTTCGCACCGGACAACATAATTAGTCACATCCCTCACCCCTCTGAAATTGCATTGAAAAATATGTCTTTCTCATCCCCCGTTGACATGCTAATTCTTGCATGATTGGTTCACTACGAATCATAATGTACCTCCACGGTTAAATTTTTTGAGTTCCAATCCAGCCGGTGAAGTAATCCGGCAACCTGTTAATTTAATATGCATATCACATGCCAGAATAATTTATAAATATTTTTATATTCAAGAAATATAATTGGATGGCGAATTACTGATTACATTTTAAATTTGGGGGATAACAGGAACTGCCGGGAAAAGACAATTTGCTTAACTGCAATCTGATGCAAAACAATATCGTATTGACACTGAAGGATTTTTTTTCTGGTAAAATAATTAACAGAATAAGGATTTCAACTGCGGAGAATGGCGGCTATTCGCATGGAATCCGTTATAATCCGGATGTTTCCATACGCATCTATACCCATGATACATATCATTTAAAGATCGATCAAAATTTTCTTTCCATTTATATTATCGGGATTGAGCTCAACCGATTTATTATAATTTGTTTTAGCTTTTTCTTTATTTCCTTTTTTTAAATATGCTTCCCCCAAACTATCATATACATTCCAGGATTGAGGGTACTCTTTTGCATTCAACTCAAATAATTCGATTGCTAAATCAATTTGATTATCAGCAAGATATCTATATGCTAATACGTTTAATGAGCGCTCTGTAAACAGGGTTTTATCCGAATTATTTTTTTTAAAATCCTCAAAAAATTTTTTTGCTGAAGCCATTCCCTCTGTTTTAATCAATTTAACAAACAATTTCCCACTGGCAATCTGATTTAGCTGTTCGCTTAATATTTTATGTGTGTAATTTTTCCACTCGGTAATTTTATTACTGTCAATTATTGATATTGTATCAGACCACTCAGCTATGGTATTCACAAATAATTCAGTCTCGTCGCTATATATATTATGGCTTGACTTTTCAAAGGACAAAAATTTCGCTTGAGGGTGATTTTTTTTCATCATGGGAATTTTTTCGGCTGACCAAATTGAATCATACCTGCCTTCGCAAATTAACGTGGGAACAGGACAATTATCAAACGCATGCTCAAAACTATATAAATCAAAATCAGTGCTAAACGCTTTGTCAAAAACAATATCATAGAGGGCCATTTGAGCTTGCCGTTTGGGCTCCGGTTTTAAAAAATTCTGGCGTTTCCAGCCGCCATTGATATCGTTGTTATAAAAATATTGAGCATAATTAAGTTTTCCAGTAGAAATCAGTTGGATTATTTCATTGATTTTTTGGTTTTCCTGCTCATTTAAAAACCAATTCTCATTCGTGGCATTGAGTTCCGGCTTGTTCATCATTGGTACCGAACCCACTAAAATCTGTCCCATAACATGTTGGGGATATTTGATGGTATAATACTGAGCAACACCCCCACCAAACGAATGGCCTAAAACGATCCATTTGTCAATTTTTAAAGCTTTCCTCAGATTTTCCAGATCATCAACTGTTTGCTCAAATGAATATCCTTCACCGCTTTTAAAATCTGAAACCCCACATCCCCGTTGATCGTAATATATAATTTTAAATTTATCTTTGGCCCGAGAAAGCCAGGGGTGAAAACAATGATGAGTTCCACCGGGTCCCCCATGAATAAGCACTAAAGGAGTCCCTGCGCCTTCAATCTCGCAATACAATTCACAATCACCAATATTCACATATTTCTTCTCTATCTCCATATTATCGCAAAGCCTCGGAAATTGAGGCACTGCGTAAATAATGCTGTCTTCAATATGAGGCTTGGAATTAAACAAATTTTCCTGATAATAATTTGCGTTTTTACAATTGATATAAAGTATCAATACAGTTACACAAATGCATAGAATCAGTGTTGCCTTCATTGTTTTCCTTTTTTCTGCGCATATTAGGTAAAATAACTTACGCTGGAGATTTTGAGGTTCTATATTGCTTGCCAAACAAAAAAAAGCACTTTGACGTTGATTGCTTAATTTTTAACTTAATTTATCAATCGAGCAGTCAAAGTAATTTTAATTAATTCTAAAAGCATAACATAATTATAATATAAAAGTTTTATCTCTACTGTCAATATATTTTTTTTTTAAAAAATGATTACATTGAGTATCACCCCAGACGGAACGAGAAAAAATTTAAAACCATCGATTTTAAATCAAGGTCCCGAACTGGGGTGTTTATAAAGTTGCGGTTGTTATAAACCGTTCAAATGTAAAATTATCCTTGGTTTACAATTTCAAAACGAGTCTGAATGGAACAACTCTGACGCAACATCGCCTGAACACTGCAATATTTAGTTTCCGACAACTCAATGGCCCGTTTAACGTCCTCATCCTTAATATTTTTCCCATAGAAATAGTAAACCAGCGTAATATGGGTGAAGACTTTGGGATATTGCGGGGCATGATCGGCTTCTAATTCGATACGGAAATCGGTGATTTGAGTTTTTTTCTTTTCCAGAATTGAAATAACATCCATGGCCGTACATCCGCCGAGTCCCAACAAAACCAATTCCATGGGTCGGGCGCCGCCGTCCTGCCCATTAAATTCTTTGTCGGCATCCATTGTGACCCAATGATTTGAATTTGCCTTGCCGATAAACGTCATTCCCCGGACATGCTGAACCAGAGCCTTTGTTTTATGACCTGACATAATCTGCCTCTCTTATTGTAAATGGGGTTGAATCAGCGACGCTAATTGTTTTTTAGACTGGAAACCAACTATTGTTTCAACGATTTCACCATGGCGCATGAGAATCAGGGTAGGTATCGATTGCACGCCATATTTTTGAGCTAATTCGCCTTCTTCATCGATATTGACTTTGCCAATCGTCAAACGGCCATTGAATTCTCGCGCCAATTCATCCAACACCGGCGCTACCATCTTGCAGGGACCGCACCACTCAGCCCAAAAATCAACCAGTATTATAGGATATTTTTGGATAGCAGAAGGGAAATTAAATGAATTGAGAGGAAGCGGTTTGTCGAGATGATCCGGCAACGAGGCATTCATTTTTTCTTCCCAGGCTTTATATTTTTTTTCATAATCAGGACAGGTCAATTGTAATAATTGCTTGATATAGCGCATTTCCGGCTGGACGCCGATGGTAATGGTTTCCTTGTCCCGGTTGATGACCTGTTGAGGTACGGAACTGACGTCCATCTCACGGGAAATATCTACATTTTCATAGCTTTCGATGGTTCGCGAATGAATCACTCCCGGACGCGCTATCGCCAGACGATTATTCATTACCGAGGATTTGGGGCAATGGGGGCAATTGGTAGTCACAAAGGATTCCACTAATACGGGTTTAGAAACGCATGAGAGCAGTTCCAACTGGGATTCTGAAAAGCCGCTATGTTGATTTGATACTAAAACCAAGCTCTCAATAAACGAATTGACTTCATAACCGGCCGGCGCGCCTAAAAACTCAATTTTATAACCGCGGTCCCGTCCAATAAAAATATCCGGAGTATTGGTTACCGGCATAGATTCATCGTTATAATCCTGCGGGGTCATCGTTTTTAGTATCAGTTTTTCAGAAAGCGAACACAATTCGGTTAAAAACTGCCGGCTGAAACTTGTAAAATCTGCGTTCCGGGTATCATCAGCGACCAGCTCGATTAACACGGGTTCATTCAAGGCTTCTTTGAATTTCTCTTCAAGGGCCACACGACTATTATCATCTAACAATTTTTCTTTGCTCATTTTAGTTCTCCTAAAAAAGGGTTTCCATATATTTTTCTGCTGAAAATTCAGCCTGAGCTCCCTCGCCGACGGCGGTCACAATCTGTAACAAGGATTTTGAACGGATATCCCCGGCGGCAAAAACCCCGGGAACATTGGTACATAACTCATTATCGGTCAGGATAAACCCGCGGTTGTCCGTTTCAACGCCGCCTGAACGCGCTAATTCGCTGTTGGGAATCTGCCCGACAAAAACAAATACGCCATCGGTACGATGTTCCGAGATTTCCTGGGTTTTAACGTTTCGCAGACGTAAGGCGGTCACTTTTTTTTCTCCTAAAACTTCTTCCACAACAGAATTCCAGATAAACTCTACTTTTTCATTCTTCAAAGCGCGTTCCTGGATAATCTGCGCGGCGCGGAGCTGGTCCCGGCGATGAACGATATAGACTTTATCAGCAAAGCGGGTCAGATATAACCCTTCCTCAACAGCGCTATCCCCGCCGCCGATAACCGTTACGATTTTATTGCGAAAAAAAGCGGCGTCACAGGTTGCGCAATAGGAAACGCCGCGTCCGGTAAACTCTTTTTCACCCGGGACATCTAACTTGCGCAAAGAGGTTCCCATGGTGAGAATGATGCTTTTTACCTGATAAGACTGTGTATCGCTTTTAACAATAAACCATTGATCATTTTTTTCAAAGGATATCACCTCTTCACTTTTAATATCAGCGCCGAATTTTCGAGCCTGCTCCTCCATTTTCTGGGCAAGCTCGTAACCGCTGATCCCTTCCGGAAAACCCGGATAATTTTCCACCCATTCCGTAATCGTAATCGTACCGCCTAAAGCCATTTTTTCAAAAACCACCACTTTTTGCCGGGACCGCGCGGCGTACAGCGCAGCGCTCAAACCCGCCGGCCCGCCACCGATAATCGCCATGTCAAATTGATTACCGCTGGACGCTTCAGCAGGAGTAAATAAACCTCCGAGGTTGATACCTAAATCATCCAAAGCTCTCTCCTTTCCGAATGGCCTTCAACTTTCTTTTTTATCTGTTTTGGAAGGCGAAGACGCGCTTTTATCCGTTGACGGTTTCGAATTACTACCAGCTTCACTGCCTTCACTGCTGCCTTTTTTTTTATAATCCGTGATATAAAACCCCGAACCTTTAAAAATCAAACCGGAACCGCCTGAAATTAAGCGCTTAACTTTACCGCCGCAATCCGGACATACCCTAATCGGATCATCCTGAATCGATTGAAGTTTCTCAAACCGCTTCTGGCAGCTTTCACACAAATAATCATAGGTGGGCATAATCCATTCTCCTTAGCTTGTGGAATCGGAATCCGTATCCGGCGATTCAAGACTACTGACAATCACTTTTGCATGTTGGATAATGGTTTCGCGATAGCGATAGCCCTTATCAAAAACCATTAAAACATAGTTATCATTACCCGATTCAATACGTTGCACCTGAATGGCATCATGAATATTAGGGTCAAAGGGCTGATTTAAGCAATCAATTTCTTCCAAACCTTCCTTTTTCAACAGCTCGATAAACTTATTGCCGATCAAATAAAAACCCTTCTCATGTTCGGTTTGGGGCTCACTTTGTTGCGCCATGGCCCGTTCAATATCCGCCAACACAGGTAATAATTTGCGAATAAAATCACCGACGGACTGGGCGCTCCACATCTCTTTTTCTTTGTTCACCCGCTTGCGGTAATTGCTGAATTCAGCTTGTAAACGTTTAAGTTGATCAATATAGTCAATTTCCTGGGGCACTGATTTTTCATCAGCATTTGCCGATTGATCCCCGGTCACATTCGTACCGTCCATCTCCTCTGACACGGGCTCGTCATGGAGCGTTTCGTCCGGTTCGAGATATTCTTCCGGTCTATCCTGATTCTGCGAATCCCGAGACATAACTCATCCTTTCATCCTATAAAAAATAAAAAAACCAAAAAATTATTAACGTAAAAATGCGGAAGGGATACCCCCCTTCCGCATGATGAAAGTCTATTCTACAACTTCATAATCTGCATCAACCGCTCCATCTTTATCGGCTTTAGGAGCTTCCTGCTTGGGTTGAGGCCCGGCGTCGTTGCCGGCATTAGGCGGAGCTCCAGCTCCCCCCCCTGCTCCACCCGTTTGTTGATAAATTTGTGAAGCGATTGTATGCCAGGTCTGGGTTACTTGATCCAAGGCCTGTTTAATCTCATCGACATTATCACTTTTATTAACATCCTTCAGGCGATTAATCGCATTTTCCAGTTTATTTTTATCGTCGCCGTTGATTTTATCTCCCATTTCACGGAGATTCTTTTCAGTCTCATAAACCAGTTGATCAGCCCGATTATGAGTCTCAATCAATTCCTTGCGTTTTGAGTCTTCGGCTTCATGCTCTTTGGCTTCTCGCACCATGCGGTCAATATCGGAATCATTAATCCCGGATGAGGCTTCGATGCGAATGCTTTGCTCCTTATTAGTGGCCTTATCTTTAGCGGAAACGTGCAGAATACCGTTGGCATCAATATCGAAAGTTACTTCGACTTGGGGAATTCCGCGCGGCGCGGGTGGAATTCCGTCCAGGATGAACTTGCCCAAGGTGCGGTTATCACGAGCCATCGGACGCTCGCCCTGTAATACATGGATTTCCACTGAGGTCTGATTATCCGAAGCCGTTGAAAATACTTCGGTTTTTTTGGTAGGTATGGTGGTATTTCGCTCGATTAATTTTGTAAATACAGAACCTAAGGTTTCAATACCGAGGGACAACGGAGTAACATCCAGCAGTAGAATATCCTTGACTTCGCCGGCCAGAACGCCACCCTGTACAGCAGCGCCAATAGCGACCACTTCGTCCGGATTCACGCCGCGATGAGGTTCTCTATCAAAAAATTTGCGGACCATCTCCTGTACCTTGGGGATACGAGTGGAACCCCCTACCAGAACAACTTCATTAATATCGCCGGAGTTCAACTTGGCGTCGCGCATAGCCATTCGGCAAGGCTCCAGCGTACGCTGCAACAAATCATCAATCAATTGTTCAAATTTCGATCGCGTCAATGTCACGTTCAAATGTTTCGGCCCATTGCTGTCGGCCGTAACAAACGGTAGATTGATATCCGTCTGCATCGAACCGCTCAGTTCGATCTTCGCCTTTTCAGCCGATTCCTTCAAGCGTTGTAAGGCCATAGGATCCTTACGCAGATCAATTCCCTCCATCTTCTGAAACTCATCCGCCAACCAATCCATAATCCGCTTGTCAAAATCATCGCCACCCAGATGCGTATCTCCATTGGTGGAAAGAACTTCAACCACATTGTCGCCAATCTCAAGAATCGATACGTCAAATGTGCCGCCACCCAAATCGTAAACAGCAATTTTTTCATCTCTTTTTTTATCCAAACCGTAGGCTAAGGCAGCAGCCGTAGGCTCATTGATAATGCGTAACACTTCCAAACCGGCAATTTTCCCCGCATCTTTAGTCGCCTGACGTTGGGCATCATTAAAATAGGCCGGTACTGTAATGACTGCTTGCGTGACTTTCTGCCCTAAATGATCTTCAGCGGTTTGTTTCATTTTCTGCAAAACCATCGCCGAAATCTCCGGCGGCGAATAGTTTTTCCCACTGATATCCACCATCGCCTGATCGTTGGCGCCACTGATGACTTTGTATGGAATTATCTTCATCTCGGAAGAGACTTCGCTATAACGTCGTCCCATAAAGCGTTTAATTGAATATACCGTATTTTGGGGATTCGTTATGGATTGACGCTTCGCCGCCTGTCCCACTAATCGTTCGCCAGACTTTGTGAACGCTACTACCGATGGCGTTGTACGACCCCCTTCACTGTTGGCTATAACTACAGGTTCACCACCTTCCATTACAGCGACACATGAGTTCGTCGTTCCTAAATCGATTCCGATAATCTTACTCATATATTGAGCCTCCTTGTCATTTCTGAGGTTAAATGTTGCAAAACATAAAAACTAACACTCTTAAAGTATAGCATGAAATATGCCAAGCCAAAAGAGCCTGCAACAATCTAAAAGACAAGAAGTTATGAATATTGACAATTTATGCGTTTTAATGTCAGAAAGGCAAAATTCATATAGATAATGCCATTTTGACTAAAAATGTACAAACGGGCATTATCCGGTAATGAAAAAACATCTCCGGGAGCGATTCTGTTCCCTTTATTTTTTTATGGCCTATTTTTCAGAACACAAGGGCCACTCCCGAAATTATAGGGCCACTCTACGTTTTTAAATTACGGTCCGTCGCATCCATTCATTCTGTTAATTCAATAATTTTAATAAAATTTGTCGTTTGGCCGATACCTAAAGGCGTTCCACCTACCAGGCAAATGGTGGATGGATGCCGGATATCATAGGATAAAAGAGCTTTTTGAATGGTTTCTTCCCAAAATGCCAGCGGATGTTCACCCGGTTGATGATGGGTAGTTGAAATAAGTTGCGGAATAATACCCCACCCCATATTCAAACGGTTATAAATTGCAGGATTTAAGGTAAAGGCGAAAATCGGGACATCGGGTTTAAGTTTGGCAATCCACCAGGCAGTACTGCCGGATTCAGTCAACACGGCAATCGCCGCGCAAGAGAGGTGGCGGGAAACCTGCACAGCGGCATCGGCAAGCGCTTGAGTTTGGTTTTGCGGGACTAAGCTGGTAATATGCATTAGATCGTGAACATTTTCCGATTCTGAGCTGATTTGCTCCATAACGCGCACCGCTCGAGCAGGATAATCGCCCATTGCCGTTTCTCCGGATAGCATTACAAGGTCAGCGCCGTCAAAGACAGCATTGGCGACATCCATCACTTCTGCGCGTGTTGGCTGGGGGTTTTTAATCATGCTTTCCAACATTTGCGTTGCCACAATAACCAGCTTCCCGGCGCGATTTGCTTCTGATATCAAACGTTTTTGAACCCAGGGCAAACGCTCAAAACTGATTTCAACTGCCAGGTCCCCTCGCGCCACCATAATCCCATCGGCTTCTGTCAAAATATCTATAATTTCCTCAACGGCCTCTGTTGTCTCAATTTTAGCAATAATAGGAATACGAGCTCCCCGATTGAGCAATTCCTGTTTTAACTGCGTAACATCTTCCACTTTACGGACGAACGAAAGACTAATAAAATCAATCGATTCGGCTACAGCAAGATCAATAAATGTACGATCCTTTTGAGTCAATGAAGGGATAGAATGACCTTTTCCGGGTACAATGACACCTTGTTTCCCAGGTAAATCACCGCCATCGATCACCTGCGCATAGACGTGGGTTTCTATTATTGATTCCACTTTTACCTGGATCAGACCGTCCTTGATGCGAATGATATCCCCAACTACCAATTCGTCCACTAATGATGCGGGTTGTACAGATATTTCTGTTTCCGACAAATAGAGTCCTTTAGTAATTTCCACCGTTGAACCGTCGGCATAAAAAATCGAATTAACTCCTTCAGGACAGATACCGGTGCGAATTTTGGGTCCCTGCAAATCCAACAGAATGGGCAAGGATACTTTTTTCCGCCGGGCGATATCCCTGATTATGGCAATTAATTCCTTTAATTGACCGGGAGTCGCATGGGAACAATTGAGACGAACTGCGTCTATCCCGGCATCGTAAAGTTTTTCAATATTTTCGGGGCTATTCGAAGCCGGCCCCAACGTTGCCAATATTTTCGTTCGACAAAATTTCATAATAGCCTCCATAAAACAGTTAGAAATTTTTTAAATCGACAATTTATACTACTGATATAAATTGTACAAATGAAAATAGCCAATGGTTTTAATTTAAAACAAAAAATAAAAATTGCAAGTGTAAAAAAAATCTTGCGGTACGACCTTTTTTTTATTAAATATTAATATTAAGCGAAGGAGTCGTATGCTGAATACTTTTAAGAGACTGATTATGCTTTTTCTGGTGATCCATACAGGATGCATCGGAATAAGAAATCAACGCCCCGGGGAGATCATTCCGGAGAAAAACCTTGACGCGCCGGGTCTCCCTCTGATTTTTCCCGGTGATGATATTATTCGTCATGAAGGATACATCTTATCCTATAACAGGAAACACAAACAAGCCGGCTGGGTGGCATACATTTTAAAAAAAACTCAGATCGGCGCTGATATAAAAACCCGACGAAGCAACCGGTTTATTCCTGATCCACAGCTAAAAATAAATTCCACTCGAACGGATGATTATCAGCGCACAGGATATGATCGGGGTCATCTGGCATCTGCGGCTGATTTTTCGTGGTCGCAAAAGCTAATGGATGAATCCTTTTATTTAACCAATATCTCGCCGCAAAAACCTACATTCAACCGTGGAATTTGGAAAAAGCTTGAAAACATGACCCGTGAATGGGCTACCCGCTTTGATTCGATTTATATTGTCGTAGGCGGTATTTTAGAAGATGGCCTGCCAACGATTGGCAATAATAAAATCAGTGTCCCCCATTTTTTCTATAAAGTACTTCTCGATTATCATTCTGGACAGGAGGCGAAAGCGATTGGTTTCATTATCTCTCAAGATGCCGGCGACAATCCGCTCATGACTTATGCGGTCACTGTTGATAGCGTGGAAAAAGTAACAGGTTTTGACTTTTTTCATCAACTGCCGGACTCAATTGAAGATAAAGTTGAAGCAAACAAGGATTTGATTTGGTGGTTCGGGTGCGAGTCCACTTCAAACCATTAACACTATAAATTAGATAACCGCTAATTAACAATGAAAGGAATTACATGAATTACTATATTGGAATCGATGGAGGAGGAACCAGTTCCAAAGGAGTTTTAGTGAATGACAAGGGACAAATTCAGGCCCATGCTTCGGGAGGTCCCTCCAATATCAATAATATCGGAATCCATAAAACTATTGAAAATCTATCAGTGTTAGTCACCCATCTCATGCAGAGTATCCCGGCGGATGAGCTTGCCGGGATTGGTTTCGGGCTTTCCGGAGCGGGGCGGGCTGAGGACCAGCAACGAATTAAAGATTCCTGGCTGGAAAAAAACAACGCCTATTCAGCCAGCATTATCGTGCATCACGATGCCTTTGCAGCAGCCATGGGAGCTTCCGCCGGAAAAGGCGGAGTTATCGCCATTTCCGGAACCGGCTCGATTGTTTATGGTATCTATCACCAAAAAGAATACCGCGCCGGCGGATATGGATATTTACTGGGTGACGAGGGAAGCGGATATTATATCGGTTCCTTAGCCTTACATAAAGGATTGGCGCACCATGACGGGTTATGCGAAGCGCCAGAACTCTATCGGGAGTTATGCCTTTTTTATGAAGTTGAAAATTTACCGCAAATTGTGTCAAAAGTTTACCAAAACCCCGATCCGAAAGGAATGATCAGTTCCTGTTGCGCTCTGGTTTTTTCTTTATTAGAAAAGGGAAACGAAGATGCACGGCAAATTATCGATTCATCCAATGCCGATTTCGCCCGGCAAATTATCGCTGTCTTTAAGCAAATGAATTTCAGTACTCATATCCTTTACCCTATTGGGAGTCTTTTCAATAATCCATTAATGAGGGCCAACCTGGAAACTCAATTCACAGACTCGTCAAACTATATCGTACTGGGAAAAAAAGCCTACAACCCGGAAATTGGAATGATACTTGCCTGTCTGGAAGCCCAAAATCAACCGATTTCAGCAAAATTTTTACAAAATTTATCGGACGGTTAATTTTTTTTAAAATTATTACTTGACATGGAAGATTTATTCGATTAAATTAAGGGTAAAGCAGGTGTTAATGAATCCAAAAGATTTTGAATTGCTGACAGAAATTCTTGACAACCCCCCTGTAGACAAAGAAAGAATCAAATTAAAATCAGGTCGGGTGATCAAAGCGGATATCGTGGATGTGCTACGGCAAAGCGAGAAGGAGATCATACCAGCGAAAATCCCTTCGGCCCTTCCCGCTTCTATTAAAGAACGCGTCATCAGCCAACAAGTAAAGAACCAGACCCAAAGCTCCCTGCCACTTCCCCGAATAGAAGCGATCCGGCAGGGCGAAGCTATTGAGTATATTCTCGTGTATTGTCGTTGTGGAGAAATTATTCGAATCGATTTTGAAACATAATCCAAGGAGGATTTTCATGGACGTTAAATTACGACAGAAAAACGATATTTATGTTCTGGACCTTGCCGGTCGAATGGACATAAACGCTTCGGATGCTATTAACAAAAATATCGATGAAATTTTATCATCTCAAGGCAAAAAAGTTCTCATGAATTTTGCCCATATCGATTTTGTGAGCAGTCCCGGCTTAGTCATACTGGTCTCGATCCTGAAAAAAGTTAAAAAATCTGAAGGCCGCATCGTATTATGCAATCTTCAATCGTATGTCAAAGAAGTTTTCGAAGTCACTCAATTGACCAAAGTATTCGATGTATTCGATGATGAAACAACCGCTATCGAATCTTTTTCCAGGAATTGATTTATGGATGATTTGGATCCGATCAGCCAACTTCTTGAAAACCTGAAGGCTGATGAGGAGCAGATTCGTGAAGAAACAGTCGAAGAACTCAGCTATTTTATCGACAACCCGCGCGCGGTCAGTGGTTTAGTTCAAGCGCTGGCCGACCCGTCCAGGATCATTCATGACCTGGTTGTTAATATCCTGAGTTCCTATCCGACTGAATATACGGTAAACGAACTGCTCCCTTATCTAAGGCATAAGGATTTTTTTATTCGAAACAGCGCCATTACGATTTTAAAACGGATCGGCGCTGATTTTATTCCTTGTTTTATTGATTATCTGGATC
>CAZWDO010000024.1:16446-36002 GCA_964632485.1 uncultured bacterium | reverse complement strand
GATGATTCACGCTTGTTTGTGATCGAAACTCTGAACACTTTCAAAAATCCCTCCATAGACAAAAATCTCTATTCGCTGCTCCTTGATCCTAATCCCAATATTGTCTATGCTGTTATTGAAGGTCTGATCCTCCTCCGCATTCCTGAATCAATCCCCCACTTACTTTCCATTATCTCCAACCACGACGAGCCAGCCTTGCGGATCGCCGCCATCAACGCCGTCGGGAAAATCGGCAGTATCCAGGAATTGAATTTTTTCCGCAACCTGTTAAACGATCCGGATCCAATGATCCTTTTTGCAGCGATCGATACTATTGGAAATATTGGGGATCCAAGCATTGTGGACTCCTTGCTGCAACTTTATCCCGATGCTTACCCTCTGATTCAGGAAATGATATTCTTTGCGTTGAAGCATATCGGCGACCGCTATAATGAAAACTTTTTACGTCAAATTGATATTCAAACCGTCAAAAACCAATTATTGACAGTTCTTCAGGGGGATGACTTCCAACTAAAAACCTATGCTCTGGAAGAAATAGACAATATTCTCGATAAATCCTTAGTGAAGCCCCTCCTGCCTTTACTGCTGGAAGAAAACCTACAGCAAAAAGTTGAAACAATTTTACTTCATCATCGTGATACTTGTTTTCCGATTATCCGTAACTCATTAGATGAAAACCAAATTGATTCCACCTTGATTGCAGCATTGATTCGAGTGCTAACATCCGGTTATGTTGATGGATTTGAACAACTTTGCCAAAAATTTTATTGCCATGCGGATTACACTGTAAGAACAGAAATCGCGCTTGGAATGGGGAAATTAAGTGATCCGTTGTTTCTGCCTTTATTGCAGGAACTGATTCATGATGAAATAGGGCATGTTCGTCGCACCGCCGCCAATGCAGTTGGATGGGGTCATTATGTAAGCCTGGTTCCCGAGCTGTTTGATTTGCTTGAGGATAATTATATCGATGTCCAGGAAGCTGCCATGGGTTCCCTGGTGCTAATCGGCAACAGTGAGATCATTCAACGATTTGTTCATTTTTTAAACCATGCGGAAATGGAAAAACGCTTATTTGCCATCAAAGCTCTAAGCTGGATCGGGGAAAAAGAAGTGATTCCTTATCTGGAGGAGACATTAGTTTCCTCGCAAAAAGAATTACGGAAAATTTCCATCGAGTCGTTAGTACGAATGAATTCAAGGACTTCAGCGCCGATAATCATACAGTGTCTCTATGATGAGGACCATCAGAATCGGCAAGCCGCGATTCAAGCCCTGGCGCTCTTTCGCCATGGCGCGGCTCTTGAACACGTTGTCGCTCTTCTCCACGATCCCAACATGTGGGTGCGATATGTTGCCGCTAAAAATCTACTGCTGATTGATGATGTCAAAGGAGTTGCGCATATCCGGGAAATACTCGCCGGGGAAGATGATATTGCAATTTTAGGGGCGTTGCAGGGACTATTTGATCATTTGGCGCCTGAGCTGATTCCTTATATTGAGCTTCTTGCCGAGCATGATAACAATGATATCAGAGCTAACGCCTTACGGCTGCTCAGCCATAATGAAGAAACTTGCTAAGCCTTTGATGTTCCACTAAAAACTGGAAACCCAAAATAGATTGATCAGGATTAAACATAAATTAAAAAAAAAGATTCATTGATTCTCATTAAATTGTATTTCAATTTAATCCATCTTTTTTAAAATTTAAAAAAAAGGAATACAGCATGCGAATATTGATTACCGGAGGAGCGGGGTTTATCGGCTCACATCTCGCTGAGTATTTATTGAATCGTAACCATGAAGTTATAATCATGGACAATCTCTGTACCGGAAAACTGCAAAATATCGCTCACCTTTTCAATCAAAATTTCATTTTTATCAAACAGGATGTTACCAACTATATCCACATTGAAGGCCAAATCGATTTTATTCTGCATTTTGCGTCACCTGCTTCACCCATCGATTATCTTAAAATGCCTATCCAAACCTTGAAAGTGGGATCGTTAGGAACACATAAAGCGTTGGGACTGGCTAAAGAGAAACAC
Source organism: uncultured bacterium (assembly GCA_964632485.1). Lineage (GTDB taxonomy): Bacteria > JAGOEH01 > JAGOEH01 > JAGOEH01 > JAGOEH01 > CAZWDO01. The sequence continues at coordinate 33,954 of CAZWDO010000024.1, read as the reverse complement.
GCCGGTTTTCTTTTGGCTTCCACATCTGAAATCTATGGGGACCCTCTTATTCATCCACAGCCGGAATCATACTGGGGGAATGTCAATCCAATAGGATCCCGGGGAGTGTACGACGAAGCCAAACGGTTTGCCGAAGCTCTGACGATGGCCTACCACCGTTACCATGGGATATCGACGCGCATTGTGCGAATCTTTAACACATTTGGACCTCGCATGCGGAAAGATGATGGTCGCGCCGTTCCCACTTTTATCAATCAAGCCTTGCGCAATGAAGATATAACTGTATTTGGCGATGGTACGCAGACCCGTTCCTTCGGTTATATCACCGATTTGCTGGATGGTCTCGAACGCTTGATGCTATCCGACCATTGCGATCCGGTAAACATCGGAAATCCGCAAGAAATGACAATCAATGAAATCGCCCGACAAATCATCCAACAAACCGGCAGCCAGAGCAAAATCGTCTATCGCCCGTTGCCTGATGACGATCCAAAGGTCCGGCAACCAGATATATCAACTGCAAAAAACATCCTCAAATGGTCGCCAAAGGTTTCGATTGAAGACGGATTACGACAAACAATTGAATGGTTTAAATCTGCTAAATGACCTTGCAACGCCAATTAAATATTCAAAGCCCGGCTAAGATCAATCTGGGATTAAAGGTCTTGAATAAAAGACCCGATGGGTATCATTCTCTATACACGATTTTTCAAACGGTTGCGTTTTTTGATGAAATTATCCTTACTTACCCGAATCTGCATGGAAAACCCCGTTTTTTTACGGATGCGCCATTTAATCTTCCGTTTGATACGGGCAATACGATTTATAAAGCATGTCAATTAATGGAGGAATATTGCTGCCGGCCGATTGGCATTGATATTACCCTAAAAAAAAGGATACCCGCCGGAGCGGGTTTAGCTGGCGGTAGCGGGAACGCCGCTGCTATTCTCTGGGGTTTAAATCAGTTGTTAGAGTTGGAATTGACAAACACACACCTTCAGGATATGGCGCTTAAAATCGGCATGGATGTCCCTTTTTTTATTAGCGGCGCCAGCGCGATTGGGACTGACCGGGGGGAAAATCTGTTCCCATTGTCCATCGATTATGAAGAATTTTCAATTTTACTTGTTTTTCCTGATTTTTCCATTCAAACAGCAGAAATTTATCAAGCCTATAAATTTCCATTGACAAAATCAGATTTTTTTATTAAAATAGAAGCTCTTCTAAATTTACCCGATTATGAACGGATTATCAAGCTAAGCGATCTGATCGAAATTTTGGAAAATGATTTGGAGAGGGTAGCGATGATACACTATCCTCAGTTGGAATTGATCGCCGGAAAACTAAGAAAAGCGGGCGCGGATGGGGTACTGATGTCAGGTAGCGGCTCAACGCTTTTTGCCCTTTTTCGCCCGGAGAAAATGAGATCTATGGAGGTTCTGTCAGATCAATTGTTAAAAATGGACGTAAGAAGCATCTTGTGTAAACCCATTCAAAATCGCGGATGGGAGCATTTCGTTAACATCCAAAATGGAGGTGTTGATTGGAAATCACCGAAATCCGTCTCACCCTGATGGGTGAGGACAAACTCAAAGCCTTTGCCAATGTTACATTTGACAATGAGTTTGTAGTTCGTGATTTACGAATTATTAGTGGAAAAAGCCGTTTTTTTGTTTCGATGCCGAATCGGCTTCGAAAAGACGGGACTCATCAGGACATCGCTCATCCGATTACCGGTCAAATGAGACAGAAGATCGAAGATGCCGTTTTGAATGAATACACCCGTCTGCAAAGCGTACCCGTCCTCAACGGCGAATAACCTGTATGAGCGCTTGAAGGGATTCCAAGGGAACCTTCTGCGCCACACACAACCCATTCTGAAAGAAAGGAGCAAGTCATGCATTCGATTGCCCTCGAAGCAACGACGCGGGAACTCGGAACAAAATCCGAGCTGAAACTCTCGCGAAGGGAAGGCCTTATCCCTGTCAATATCTATGGCAAATCCCAGGCCAACTCTTATGTCAGTTTAAACCAAAACGCTCTTAAAAAAGCGTTCCGACAGGGTCTTAACGAATCGACCATTATCGAATTGAGTATCCAGGGAAAAGACTGGAAAGAATTTACCGTTATCAAAGAAGTTCAACGTCACCCTGTTAGAGGCGACGTGATGCACATGGACCTCCATCTTATTTCCCTGGATGAACCGATCAGTACCTTTGTTCCCATTGAAATAACCGGTCAGTCAATGGGAATTAAAATGGGTGGGCATTTGGAACACGGTATCCGCGAATTAAATATTGAGACCTTGCCCCAATCCATTCCTCAAAGCATTCTCATCGATATCAGCCACTTGCAAATGGGCCAGTCGATCCATGTGGATCAACTGACTGTTGATTCCAGTATCAAAGTGCTGACCGAAGGGAAAACCTTTGTTGTAGGTATTGCTAAGCCCAAAGGAATGACCGAGTCTGAAATCCCGGGTCTCGAATCATCTGAAAATGAGCCTGAAGTAATTGAAAAAGGTAAAAAACCCAGCGAAGTCTAATCATGATAGGAATAATTGGCTTAGGCAATCCCGGTCCCGGTTATCAGGACCATCGACATAATATTGGCTTTCAATTTATCGATTATTGTCTCAGCCAAATGAAAACACCCTTAAAGCATCAGCGCAACAGTCGTATTGAATGGTGGTACGACAATCGGTGGCTTTTTGCCAAACCCTTATCTTTTATGAATTTGAGTGGTAAGGGAACGCATTTTATCTGCAACGAAATGCAATTATCCGCTGAAGATTTGATTATCGTCTTCGATGATGTCAGTCTGCCCGTCGGTACCATGCGAGTTCGGGCTAAGGGCAGCGCCGGAGGCCATAACGGTGTTCAGTCAATCATCGATTCGTTGCAATCCAACCTGTTTTCACGTTTACGGTTTGGCATCGGCCCCAAACCTGAGAATTTGGATTTGGCCGATTTTGTTCTATCGCCTTTTCGACCCACTGAAATTGAAACATTCCAAGCGCTTTTTGCGAAAGCATTCGACGCTTTATACGTATGGCACAACCAAGGCATCTCCCGGGCGATGAACCTTCTTAACGAAAAAAAACAACCTGCTCCATTGCCTGCAATGGGGTCGTAACGTCCAAAGGAGTTCACATAATGAAAGCTTACGAATCCATTTTCATTGTCAAACCACAAATGGATGATGCAAGTCTTAACGAACTGATCAACAAGTATGAAGCCCTGATTATAAAAAATGAGGGAACAATCCTGAAAAAAGAAAATTGGGGTTTAAAAACGATGGCCTACGAGATTCGCCGTAATCGTCAGGGTTTCTACATTCAATTTCATTTTCAGGCCCCCGAGACAATTGTACGAACACTGGAAAACAGCTACCGGATTGATGAAAATATCATCCGTTACATCACAGTGTGTCTGACTAATTCCGAATCGGCTCAATACCAAATTAATCAATAAAAGGAGCGAAATCATGAGCTATAAAGAACGCCCCGTCGTAATCAAACATTGTATGATCTGCCGTGATAAACAGGAAATCAATTATAAGAATATCGATTTTCTGAAACGCTATATATCCGACAGTGGGAAAATCGTCCCGCGTCGTTACTCACGAGTATGCGCCAAACATCAGCGACAAATTGCCAATGCGATAAAAAAAGCGCGTCACATCGCTTTATTACCTTTTGTCGTCGATATTTCAAATTAAATTTACCCGATGGTGTCCAACGTGTTGCATAAATCATCCATAGCCTGGTCAATTTTTGTACTGGCTTCCATCCTGTTTATTAGCGGTTGGCTTGTTGAATCCCTTTATCTGGCGCCGGGGATTCTGATAATCGCCTCAATGACCTGGTTACAGTACAATTTCCCTCATTTCAATATGATATCGATTGGAGTTGGCTTGGTTTTTGCAATTACCGGAATCATAATCCATGACAATCTTGGGTTTGCTTACCTCGCGTTTGCCGGTGCCGGTTGGTTTGTCGGTTTCTTCCTGCAGCAAAAAATTTTGTTTTATACCTTACTACTGCTAACCGCCCTATTGAAAAACCTGCTGGATTGGCTTTATGCCATTCTTTTCCCCGGCAATCACCAAGCCGCTATCGCAGAAATTCAAAATCAGATAATGGCGCAGATGCAGCTATTCAGACAAAACCCTTTTTTCGCTGCTCAAGGAGAGGATACTCTCCAGCTTTTGGAACAAACCATCCCAGATTTGATGATTAAATTACTGCCCTTCGGCAATTTTATTGAAACCCTTATTGTCTTTTTTCTTTTGTACACCATCATGTTTAAACTGTTGGAGCGTTATTTCAACATCGTTCCGCCTATATCGATTTCCTTTCGTTATCTTAAAACGCCGGATTTTATTTTCTGGTTACTGGCGCTCTCGCTTATTATGCAAATCCTGAAATTGGAGCCTTATGCCAGCTTCGGGTTGAACCTGATGCTAATAGCGGGAATTACTTACGCATGCGCCGGTTTTTCTTTGGGAATCTATTGGTGGATCACTCGTAAACCTAAAATCATGCTGATTCTAACCGTCATTTTAACTCTTTTGATGTTCTTTCCCTATTCGCTGATGATGATTGCCATCCTGGGCGTCTTCGATCAGTTTTTCGCATGGCGGGAAAAGGATCAATTATTGTTAAAAGACACTCAAGCAGGAGAATGAATATGCAGGTCATTTTGCGCGAAACTATTTATAAATTGGGCAACCAGGGCCAGATTGTCAATGTTAAGCCCGGATATGCCCGGAATTATTTAATTCCTCAAAAGTTGGCTATGTCGGCCACTCCCAGTAACCTCAAAGTATGGGAAATGGAGGCTAAAAGCCGCGATCGCAAGACTAAAAAAATGGCGCTGGAAATCGAACAGATTTGCAACAATCTGGAAGGTGAATCGATTACGATCGCCATGGCGGCAGGCGATGAGGAACAGCTCTATGGATCGGTTACGGTTCAACATATTATCGATGAATTACAGGCCAAAGGCTATAAGCAAATTACTAAAAGCCATATCATTATGAGCGATCATATCAAAAAATTAGGTGTGTATGATATCCCCATTAAAATGGATAGTTCGCACCAGGCAACCATAAAAGTCTGGGTTGTCCGCCAATAATCACCTCCCCCCTTCAGGACGGCTTATCCGGAGGGGGGTTACTTTAATGATCGCTAATGGAGACTTATGATTGTACAGGTAAGTATTCGTGGTTTAGTTGTCGATACACACTCTGAATCACCCGTGTTAATCCTGCAGGAAGAAAATGGCGAACGCATTTTACCGATCTGGATCGGTGAAGAAGAAGCCTTCAGCATCAGCATGGCTTTAACTAAAACAAAATCAGAACGACCACTAACTCATGACTTGACTATTTCTATTTTTCAGCAACTTGGAATCGAATTCTGTAAAGTGATCATTCATCAAATCATTGACAATACCTATCATTGTCAACTCATTCTTGAATCCAGAGAGCGATTGCTTCAAATTGATGCGCGGCCTAGTGATGCCGTTGCGTTGGCTCTCCGCGCCAAAGCGCCGATCTATGTTATGGATAAAGTCTTCAATAGCATCTCACCCTTTTCACAATCCATCGAAAACAATTCCATTGATTATTTCGAGCGCATTAAAAACCGGTTGAATAACCTTAATCCCGAATATTTTGGTGATCTATGGATTTAAAACAATTTATCTTATTGGGTATATTGGGTTTGATTGCGCTGCAAGCGCAGGCCCAACTCCAAAAACCTCGCGATAAATGGGACACTATTTTTTCGGCTTTTCAAAACAAGCAATACAAGCAAGCCCTGAATCAAATCGACACACTTCTACGATTTAATCAGAAACACCCCCAGCTCCCCATGATTTATATGGTTCAGGCAAATTGCTATTTGGAACTTTCGCAATTAACGAAAGCGCATAAAGCGATCACTAAATTTATCGAGAATTTCCCCGACCATCCCTCATCTGGCAATGCCTATTATTTATTGGCAAAAATTAATCGGATGGAACTGAAATATCATCAAGCCTACAACTGCTATGCTCGCGCCTGGTATGCTGATATCGGTGACGAATTACTAAAAAATCGAATTCTAACGGATATAGATACTCTTCTCCGTCAATGCCAACCGATCGAATTCGATTTTCAACCCGGCGATTCAATTCCTCTGCCCTTTCAGGTGTTGACTTCCTACTATATAGCTTTGGAAGAACTTAAACAAAGTCGCTACGAAAATGCGTTCACCCGTTTCCAGGCTATCCGGGAATTCGATAGCGCCTCCAAGCTTATCTTACCCATCGATTCGCTAAGTTCAATTTGCCACTCCTTTCTCAATGCCCGATTCCGCATCGCGATTATTGGACCTTTAACAGAAGACAAGCTCTCGTATGGAAAAGAATTATTATATGGCACCCACCTGGCCTGTCATTATATCGCCGATAAGGATTCACTTTTTGTACGCCCTTTATATTGGGATAATGAGAATGACCCAATCGTCACTGTTCAAAAAATAAAGTTAATATTAAAAACTCCGGATATTTCAGGGATCATCGGACCGGTACGTTCGGTCAATACCCTTGCGGCATCTATCGTGGCGGGCGACGATTCTATTCCGCTATTGACCCCGACGGTAGTTATCGATAACTTGCCGGATCTGGGCGCAAGCGTCTTTCAATTACGCGTTCCACCAGCCCAACAGGGGCGCAGTATCGCCGAGTATGCAATCCAGCATTTACGCCACAATCAATTTGTCGTTTTAGCCCCGAATAGTGTCTTCGGCCACCGCATCAGTCAAGCCTTCATCGATATGGCCGAAAAGCTGGGCGCCCGACTTATTGATACTCTATGGTTCAACTCTAACATACAGGATGTGGAAATATTACTGAAAAAATTAAAATCAAAAATCAATAACGATTCTCTATTAGTGATGTTTAAAGACTCAATATTAATTAAAAACGCGTATTCTCCCTATTATAAAATTCCCGCCTTTTTCATTCCACTGGAAACTGTCGATCAGGCTCTGGAAATACTTCCCGAACTCAATAGTCAACTGATACAAACTACGGTCCTCGGAAATACGGTCTATTTAGATCAACAGCTTCTGCAAAATCATGTCTGGGACATGAATGAGATTATCATTGCCAGTGATGACTTGTCGTTTAATAATAAAAAATCCCCGCTACAAATTTACTTTGAAAATGAATATTCACAACAGTTTAATCAGATTCCGGATATTGTCGCCAAAAAATCATTTGATGCCGCTCTACTTCTACTTGAAGCTATTCGTCAGAGCGCAACTACACCCCAGGCCATTCTAAATTTTCTCCATCAACAAAGCAATTTCGAAGGCACATCCGGACACTATAATTTTTATTCCGAATCGCAATCCAACAAATATCTTCATTTTTATCGCTTAAAAAACCGGCAAATAGACATTTTAAATTAAATGGAACTTTTCCCCCTCACGTCAGTTATAAATTTAAACCTACCTAAGGAGACTCTATGAAAAATCGTGATACCATAAACCATCAATTTGCCTTCAATACGATTAATTACGCAACATTGGCTTTGAGTTTGATTTTGACAATTCTTGGCTTCTGGCTGCTCTCTCGTCCGCCGGTAGATGGACCCATATCTATGACTGTTGCGCCGATTATCCTTATCATTAACTACCTGATTGTTACTCCCTTTGCCATTTTATATCGCGGTAAGGTTTAAACCCGATTTAAAATCTAATGGAGACCCAGATACCCAATATCTCTGTAAAAATCAGTATCGATTGGAATAAGCTTGCTGACCCGGAACCGTTAAGAATTAAAATACAAGATTTTATTCAACAGTACAACGACACTTGGGAGACAGAATTCAGCTACGCCGATTTATGTAAAGACAGTTCAGAAACTGCTCTGATACTCAGGCTTATAGACGACATGGAACACGCGCTGCAAGATTTAGTCAATGATACTCTTGCTGATGAATTTTTAAACGGTTTGAATTTCGAATTAAATCGACTTAAAACCATAAAAGAGATGAACTTATGAAACAATTACATCTGACTGCCGCCTGCCTGCTCTTTTTTTGTCTGACTGCGCGCGCCAATCCTGATGAAATTTGGCCTCTTATACAAAACAATGAGTACACCAAACTGACTTCTTTCCTGACGTCAGATAAAATTTTGATAGAAATCCAGACATCGACTATGCGAATAATGAAATCCTTTTATTCTGCCCGCCAAGTCTATTATTTGCTCGAAAAATTTAATCCGCTTTTTAAAACTGAAAAGCTGGAATCAAGCGCCCAACAAGGCAATGGAGATACTCTTTTAGCCCAGGCTGAATTTTCAGTATTGAATACTAAAAAGAACATGAATTGCCGTCTGAATTTCCAGCTCAATCTGATTCGTTCGGAAAAGGGATGGGTAATAAATCAGATTTCGATCATTGAGCGTGAACAATAAACGCCTTCTGTTTTTTTTATTTCCACTTATTTTTTTGGGACTTTTTTATACATTCCTACCAAAATCAATTGTAACGTGTGACCAAGAAGCGCTTTATCAAGAAATTGACAGTTATATACAGGAACATTCCGGGTTTTTAAAATCAGTCAATCTGCCTACGCTGGACAATCGTAAAATAATCCATCAGCATCTTAATACAATTGAAGATCAACTTAGACGTAAATTCTCTCTTAAAACAATCTATCTTATTCTTTTTGAAAATACAAAACAGCTAAAAATTGTCTGGAACCAGGCCATCCCTGATTCAATCTATCGTCTCTCGCCTGATCGTATAAAGGATTACCATTTTTTCTCATTACCGATCGATTCATCAATCACACTCCAAATCATAGCGCCTAAAACACTCAAAGAACACAAAAACGCGCCTGCGTTGCGATTACTACTTCTCATCCTCTTCAGTGTGTTCATTATTTATTTAAAATCAAAACACCCATTAGCCGCCTGGTTACTAACTCTGGCAGGTTTTATCATCGGTTTTATGCTCCCCATGGAGAATCCTCCCTTTATTGGAGAAACAGTATTATTCTTCTATCCCGGGGGGATAATTACGAATCATGTCGGCCTGCTAATCAGTTCCTGGATGCTTTTACTCATGTTGCGGATTTTTGATTCCCTGAAATCCAAATACCCCAATCACCGCTTGCCAGATATCATTTTCGCCGGATATTCACTGCTGCTGGTCCCTTTTGCTCTTTTAAGCTCAGTAGGAGTTCTTATTGATAACGGCCAACGATTGTGGCATTATTCCAATTTCTATCCATCTGCGACAACTGTCGTTATCCAGATTATATTCGCTATTTGCATTTATACTCTCTTTCAATGGATGCTCTGTTTAACAGAGAAATCCCGAATGAAACGTTTATACGTTTTTTTGTATGGCATATTAATCGTTGCGCTGGTGAATGAATGGCTGATTGCTCTTTTGGCAGGGTTATTAATTCTAATCGTATGGATACGAATAAAACGATTCCATTTTTTCCTCCCCATTTTCTGGGGAATATTGTTATTTTTTTTCAGCGCTGTTATTATTCATCAATGGCTGCTAATCAGCCAGACTGTTCACAATCAATCCAAATTTTTCTTTAAACATAAAAACATTTCTTACCTTCAAAAAATTAAAAAAGTGGAAGAAAAACTGAACATGGAAGGGACGAGCGACATTTCCGCTCACCTTCCGATGGGGATTATCGACAAAAATAAACAGTCTGAAAACACGTTCAACCTGCCTTATCCCTACGCATGGTTCTGGACAATGAATCGATGGGAGTTGCAATCGGAACCTTTGCTAAAAATGTATTATTTCTATTTTGAAAACCAAACATTTTACTATCTGACCTGGAGATCCCCCAATAACCGCATTTTTTTCATCCCATATCTTGAGAAAAATTGTCAATACTGGTTGGATCATCGCTTGCTTTACCATATTGTACCCGAAGATATCCGTTTTATGGAAGAACTGCCCAATCGTTTCTTTTCGCTAAACATCGCTGAATATCATCGTGGCGCGCTACTTGCGCCGATAGAAGAAAACAGCAAGCAATTTCCCTATAACGCCCGGGAACTGAAATTGGTCAATCATGTCGGAAAATTGATGATTCCAATTCAGGATGATGATATTGATGGCCACTATGTCGCAATCGCCCTAACATTCCCACCGGTTTACCAATCCATGGCAACCATTCTCAAACTGCTGGTTTTATTAATCATCTTTTTCTTCCTTTTTCATACATTATGGCACCTGGAGTTGGGGGCCTTCAAGTACGACAAAGCGCAACTTCAAAAAATCGTTCACTCAATACAGACCCGATTCATTTTCATACAACTACTCCTTTCACTGGGACTTTTAGTGAGTCTCTTTTATGTGGCGCGGCAAGAGATCAATCAAAAATTCAAACGCAATCTGATTAATCTGTTTCAGGATCAACAGGAAGCGCTGGAACAATATTTCCACCAAAAAATCAGTAATGTAGAACAATTCATACCTAATCTGACACTTCATGACTCATTGTTGACGGAAAAAGAGAATCAGCTTGATTTTAAATATATTCTATTTCATGGTGACGGAATGCTTTGGAAACGGAATCTTGAATTCAGTCTGTTAAAAGAATCCCATTTAATTCAATTGGAACGTTGTCAATATCCTTACACATCATTGGAAATTATCAACAATCAGCTTACACTGCTGCTTTTTACTCCCCTGGGCACACCCTTAAATTTTTACGGAAAAGGCTTATTTCTAATACCAGTCCATGCGTTGGACATGCTGTATCTATTTGAAAAAACAGGATTGACCTTTACATTTTTCCTTCAGGCCGATAACGCGTTACTCAATGAACGATATTCATTTGTCCATCAATTCCCAGCCAGTTTATCTTTTGATACGTATCTGAAACTATTAGTGCCTGAAATTCAATATCAAATCAAACGCTGGGGGGAGAATACCTGTTATTTCGCTAAGACCCAACTTTTTAATGAATCAACCCATGGGTACCTTGCTTTAATGCAAGCCGTCAATTATGAAGAACTATTGGCAATTCAGAATCAATTTTTTGTCATATACTGTTTACTGATTACTTTAATTCTAACTCTGACTATTTATTTAACCCGGCGAATCACCCGCCATATCCAATGGACAGCGCGAGTTGTACCGGCTATACTGGCAGGTGAATCGATACCCCCACTTCCGGTAACCGGCAAAGACGAAAGCGCTGAACTCGTGCGGGCAATCAACCATCTAAACTATAACCTGCAAAAATCACAGTCCAGAATGCTGGTTTTGGAAAGAGAGCGTATGGCTGTTGAATTTGCTCGGGAAATCGCCCACGAAATTAAAAACCCTCTCACTCCCATCAAATTATCCCTCCAACAATTAAATGAGTTATTTAATACAGATCGCCCGGCTTTTTTAGATTGGTTTCCCAAAATCTATCCGGTTCTTAACCAACAAATTAATATTTTAGGCCAGTTAAGCCAAAAATTTTTGCAATTCAGCAAGTATGAAATCGCCCCTTCCCAACCAGTTTTCCTTCAAGAGATTCTGAATCCACTTTTCGATCTTTACCGAGGCAATCCGGACATTGAACTCACGATTGAAAATCAATTCCCGCAACTCAGCATTATGGCGGACGTGGACAGTATGAGTCATTTATTTCAAAATCTGATAAAAAACAGCCGCGAGGCATCCCATAAAAAACCTGTCCATATAACTCTTACCATCAAGCCTGATACTCACTATTGCCTGATATCAATTCAAGATGACGGACCCGGGATTCCGCTGGATTTACAACAGCGAATTTTTACACCCTATATCACTACTAAAATACAGGGGTCCGGTTTAGGGTTGGCAATCAGTAAAAAAATTGCCCTGGCTCATCATGGAAATCTGGAGTTGATCGAATCGGACGAAAAAGGTACTCTCTTTTTAGTGTCGATTCCTCTTCAAGCATACACCGAATAAGAATAATCCAGACTACGCTGAACAGACGGGGGAAAAAAGCTCGCCCCATATCCATTATTCAATAAAAACACGGGGGACGCGATCACTCACCCAGCAGGTGACTTCATACGTGATGGTCTGCAAAAGTTCCGCCACTTCTTCAACCCGAATACAATTCCCATTCTGGTATCCGTAAATAACAACTTCCTCACCCAAAGCAATCGTTTCTTTATCCGGCAAAGCGCCCAGATCAATCATGATCTGATCCATCGTCACTCGTCCCACGATAGGAACCCGTTGCCCCCTTACCAAAACCGCGCCGCAATTCGAAAATCGCCGATTAATGCCGTCTCCGTATCCCAGGGGAACTGTAGCGATTATAGTCCGCTCTTTAGGCGCCCAGGAACGGCCATAACTAATCGTGCGTCCAGGCTCTACTTCTTTAAGAAAGACAATCCGCCCTTTCAAGGTCATTACTTGTTTGAGGGGAAAAGACAAATCCACTTCCGGAGAGGGATAAAGCCCATAAGCCATCACTCCGGGGCGGACCAGGTTGAAATAATCGTCTTCAAGATCGATAATCGCGCCACTATTAAACGAATGGCGCAAGGGAAAGGTAAAGCCCCGCCCAGCCAAATCGTCGATAATCCGGCGCAATCGCGCAATCTGCTCTAGGGTAAAACATTTATCCTTTTCGTCGGCGGATGGGAAATGGGTGTATATCCCTTCCCACTCAATGTGGCTCAATGCCTGCATTGAAAGCAGTTCTTCGATTGCCTGCTGATAATAGAATCCTATACGGCCCATCCCCGTGTCCACGACAAGATGAGCCTTGATCCTCCGATTATGTTCCTGCGCATAAAAATCAATACGTCGGGCTATTTCGGGATTAATGATGGAAGGAATTAAATCGTATTCGAACAAATAGGGAATATCTTCGGGCAGCAACCCGCCGAAAACCAAAATCGGCATGCGAATACCGGCTTGCCGCAGCGTAATGCCTTCACCGATCAGAGCCACTGCCAGATAATCAACCGGCAAATTTTGCTCTGCATAACGTGAAATACCGACTAATCCATGGCCATACGCATTGGCTTTTACCGCTACCAATATCTTTTTATCAGGAAATTTAAGGTGAATCTGTTCAATATTGAATGCAAAACTATTCAGATCGATTTCCGCCCATACTGGACGGGGCCAAAGGGGAAGCATGGACATTCCTTTCTCCATCATTTTTATAGTACTGATTAAACGGACGAAACAACACACTAACTTTAAAGGATCGGGACTGCGCAAATGATTCAATTTCAGCTTGTAAATCCGCCCAATAATCACAGTAGGCGGACGCCGATTCCATAATAGTCTGATACCTATGAATTAAATGGGGATAATCGCGCCCGATCAATCCCATAATAGTATCCCTTTCGATTAGCATCTTAAGATTAATACTCTCAAAATTGATCCGGGGGCAGCGACGACTCAAAATTTGAAAAAAAGTCTTAAATTGGGTGATTCCGGGGAAATATGGCCCGACATGGGCATAAGTATAGACTCCCTGATCATTTAACTCTCCAATCATATCACGACGCTCATTTAGCGGATCACTACCCGTTTCCATATTGTTAATCACCCAGGGATCATTAACGGTAAAACATACTTTTACTGCGGATAACTCCTTTAACCACTCAATATCCTCACCAATTAAAACCGATTTAGTCAGTATTATCGCTGGAAGGCGATATCGGATCAAGAGCTCCAGTGTTTGGCGGGTATAGCGATAGCGTCTCTCAAGGGGTTGATAGGGATCCGTCACTGCGCCAATTAATACACGACGGGGCTGAACTGCTTCTAATTCTTTTTCCAATAATTGAATATAATCTTTCTTCAAATCCACATAGGACCCGTAGGGCAGTTTACACCGTCGCGCGAAGCGATTAGCCCGAACATAACAGTAGATACACCCGAATTGGCACCCCCGGTAGGGATTGATCGTATAATCAGCTAATTCAATTCCCGTTGGCGCCAGGATAGATTGGGCGTTGTACCAGGATATCTGCGGCTCTATGCTCAGAAATATCCCCGTTCCATGCAGTTCTTGATAAATGGAACGGTTGGTTTTTCAGGGGATAAAAAATAATCCGCTAACTGAACGCCCACATCCGGATATAAATCCTTTTGCGCCAGATTTTGAAAGGGTACCCACACAATTTCTTTTGAATTGGTCTGATCGGTGCGAATTTTTGGCGTCCCATAAATCTCTTCAATTAAAAAAACAATATGCAGGGTTTGCGGATGCCGTTTATCTCCATGGGCTTCACCGACAAAAATAATATTACCCACTTCCACCTTAACTCCCAATTCTTCCTTCCATTCATCGATTAATGACTCCTCGACTGCAGCATCTTTATCCACACCTCCACCCGGAAGAGCTAAAACTTCCTTTCCACCATAAACATATTTTGTACACAAAACTTCTCCACTCTGTTCGAAAACACCACAAACACGAATACGCATCGATTAATCTCCTTGGTTAAATGTTCTCATACCTTCATCATAACTTTTCTCTCTTAGTCGTCCATAAAAACTGGAAATCTTAACTTATGGCCTTCACCATCAGGATAAATTATCAGCGTAAAGCAGCGCAAACTGCCACGCCTACTGATAACAATGCCAGTTTAGTTCCAAACTGACAATTCACTGACACGCTTTATAATTATAGCATGAATTAGAAAACAAGTCAAGTATTTTTCAACGCTTTTAATCAACATCTGCAAATTAAGTTTAAAAATTTCACGCAAAATGGCGAAATCCCTCTAAAATCTAACTGAAAGTTTATTCTTACAATTTCCCTACCATTGAGATAGGGGGCTAAAAGAGGGTACTCTTTCAGTTTGAAAAATAATAGGTTGCCAATAAATTTGATTGTCAAATGCGATTTTCAGGATTTGGAATAAAGTTTCAGCTAAAAATATAAAAAATTTACTTATTGACAATTTGCTTAAATCATTTATATTAAAAAAAACAACTATATAGTTAACCGGAAGGAGATATGTATGCCAGAGAATTCAGATCAACAGCCATCACCGTTAAACCCTGAACTCAACCAACCGATACCGGGGTCTCCCCGCCAGAAAAAGGTATTCTATCTTTATCTGGTTATTTCGCTGTTAGCAATGATAATACTGGTGGGAGTCGGCTACTTTATTTTCTTTCAGACTCCCGAACGGGGATTGACGGTATCAGTCGAATCATTTATTCCACAAGATGAAACAACACTCAATCCATCGATCCGGGTCCAATTTTCGCGGCCAATTGTAGAAAGTGGAAACCTCAACGAAGCGATTGAGGGCGCTCCAATTACTTTTGAACCCCCGATTCCCGGCCAGTTTCAATGGCAACAGCCAGATATGATACGTTTCTTCCCCACAGTTCTTCTTTCTCCCTCAACTCAATATAAAGCATCTGTTTCTTCACGGTTTATAGTCGGTGAAGGATTGGTTTTGACGGGCAAAAAAGAATATAGTTTTAATACGCCCCGGTTAGAAATCCTGAAAGCCGATATCGTCTATGAACTCATCCCCCAAACTAAGGAGTACAGCCGGGTTTTCGGAACCATTGAGTTTAATTACCCCATGAGCCAGGAAAAATGTCAAAATCTGATTCAATTAAAGGATGAAGAGGGGCGACCTTTTTCATATCAGATCATGAGCAAGGATTCATCTCATCTTATCGAACTGCAGGCGGATTCGATACCCAGAGGCAAGGAACGGCAAAACCTGGAGCTTTTTATCAGTCGCGACATTCTTTGTATCAATGGAAATCTGGGATTGTCTGACGATTTTCACAAACGAGTTTCACTGCCGGGACAAACGGAATTAGCCTTGGAACAGATTGAAGCGCGGTACTATAATACCCAGGAAAGCGAAGTATTAATTCAATTCAATCTCCCATTGGCCAAGCTGGATTATGACGAATTTATCAAGATAACACCGTCGCTGCCCTTCACTATCAGCCGTACCGGCTATAAACTACGAATCAGCGGCGCATTTGATGAAAAACAGGATTATACCATTACACTCCTTAAAAATCTTCCCGCGCTGGATGGCACTCAATTATCAAAAACCATTTCCCAAAAACTTTCGTTCCAAAATATTCAACTCTCTCCCCAGGTTACTTTCAAGGGTAGTGGTTGTTTTCTATGGCGTAGCGGGCAGCTTAATCTGGGATTAAAAACGATAAACATTAAGAAAGTCAACGTCGAAATAAATAAAATTTTTACCAACAATTTAATCTATCTGCTTCAAAAACTGGGCTCTCTCGGAGCAGGTAGTACCTCCAATGACTGGGAATATAGCTATAACTGGCGGTGGTTCAGCGATGTGGAAAAATTCGGCCGGACATTGCAGCGCTTTGAACTGGCTCCCGATCCTTTAACTAACAGCGAGATACTTACTCCGTTGCCATTACACACCTATTTCGATCCTCAGGAGCCAGGGATTTACCAGGTATTAGCGATGGACGCCGATGAATATTGGCGGCGCGATTCCCGATTTGTCCTGGTTACTGATCTGGGAGTGATTGCCAAACAAAGCGGACCCGACCTTAAAGTCTGGATTCGTTCTCTCTCCGACGTCAAAGCGGTTGCCGGAGCCGAGGTCACGTTATGGTCCTACAACAATCAAATTATGGATAAGGCTACCACTGATGCCCAGGGTCTGATCACGTTTTACAGCTATCGGAAAAAAAATCCGAATTTAAACCCATTTATCATAACGGTCTCTAAAAATACCGATTTTTCATTACTCGAATTGAATTCGCAGCCTCTCAATCTGGTTGATTTTGATATTCAGGGAGATATCAGCTCTGAAGATGGACTTCAGGCATTTATCTATGATGAACGGGGAATCTATCGTCCGGGTGAGACGGTTCATTTGGCCGCCATCGTTCGAGGATCGGGCGCGACATTGCCATTGAAATTCCCGGTACGTCTGGTTGTCCAAACACCCGATGAAATGGTTTTTTCAGAAACCAAAAATCAACTCAACGAACAGGGCGCTGTTGAATTTATAATTCCTATCCCCGACTATGCAAAAACGGGCCGGTATCTGGCCCGTCTCTTTCTGGGCGACGACCAGGAACTAAATAATCATTCATTTCTGGTAGAAGCATTTGTTCCTGACCGTATGAAAGTCTCAATTACGACACCCAACGCAACCTATAGCGCTGGCGAGGAAATCAGTTTCAATCTACAGGCGATGACTCTATTCGGCCCACCTGCTGCCAATCGGAATGTTGACGCGGAACTCACTCTGGAAAAATTCATATTTAAACCCATGAAATGGCAAAGCTTTATCTTCGACGATCCCAATTACAAATTCGTACCCAAACACACCCAATTCGATCAGGAAAAAACCGATGAACAGGGCAATTGTCGGTTCCGCTACCCAATACCTGCTAATATTATCAGCGGTTCCGAACTCCGCGCGATTTTCAACGCATCCGTTATCGAACCAGGAGGTCGGGCAGTCACGCAGTACCA
>CAZWDO010000024.1:15230-16436 GCA_964632485.1 uncultured bacterium | reverse complement strand
GGCATTAAACCCCTTTTTGATGGGTATGCCAAGCCGGAAGAAAACGCGGATTATGAGCTTATCACCGTGGATACTGGGGGGAATCCGATTGCAGGAGAAACTATTGATATCTATTTTTTTCATATTTACTGGCACACAACCTGGCAACGTAATACCAATGATGAATATGAATACCGGTCAGAAAAAGTGGAAGATATTATCCAGCATCAATTTGTGGTCAGTGAAAATGGCGTGGCAAAATTTTCTCTCAAACCCCCCGATTATGGCAGATATCGCGTTGTAGCCGTCAATCGATCCAGCCAGGCGCGCGCGTCCCATGAGTTTTACGCCAGCGGCTGGAATTATGTCCCCTGGGCAATTGAAGCGCCGGAACGCGTGGAACTGGACCTCGATCAAGAGATTTATTACCGGGGTGAAACAGCGGAACTCCAGATACGCGCGCCATTTGCCGGCAAAGTGATGCTGACAGTTGAACGGGATCGAATCTATCAAACACAATTCTTTGATTTGCCTCAAAATACCGGTAAAATTGAAATCCCGATCAAAGCCGAGTATCAGCCAAATGTGTATATTTCAGTTTCAGTCATTCAACCATTGAACCAAACCCATGGCGACCCTCCATACCGCGCCTTTGGCGTTATTCCCCTACATCTCAACACCGATACGCATAAACTGGGAATCGAACTGGAACTACCCCAGGAAATACGTCCCAACAAGTCACTGACTATCCGTTATCAATTAACAAAATCGACAGATAAACCAATCTATATATCGATAGCGGCAGTCGATGAAGGCGTCCTCCAGCTCACTAATTTTTCATCGCCGGATCCCTTGAAATATTTTTATGGAAAGAAAGCTCTAACCATCAAAACCTGGGATATTTATCGCGCCTTATTGCCGGAAATTAATCAACGTTCCAGCGCCCCGGGGGATGAAGACCTGGAAAGCCAACGTAAAAAACGCTTGTCCCCCATGGCCTTGCAGTATGAAAAAACAATCGCCTTTTGGAGTGGTTTAGTCAAGTGCGAAAATAATAAAAGCGGAGAAATCAGTTTTGATCTACCCCAATTCAATGGCACTTTACGGGTCATGGCTGTCGCCTTCAGTCAGGATATGTTCAGCGGCGTTGAAAAGAAACTTTTTGTCCGGGAACCTTTAGTCATGACGCCGACATTTCCCCGCTTTCTGGCTCCGGGTGATCGTTTT
>CAZWDO010000024.1:0-15220 GCA_964632485.1 uncultured bacterium | reverse complement strand
TGAATTGCCAGTGCAGTTGTTCAACGCTAGCGGGAAAAGCGGAAATTTTAGCGTCAGCCTGGCGGTAAAAGGCGCGGTGAAGGTAGAATCAACAGCCAGGCAGACTCTTTTTATTGACCAGCAAAAGGAAGATGTTGTGACGTTTACGCTCAAAGCCGGCGAGTCATTGGGGGATATTGAACTGGAACTCCGGGCGCAGGGTAACGGAGAATCCGCTACTTATCAACGCAAAATAACCATCCGGCCCCCGGCGCCTCTGGTCACTCAAGTCGGTAGCGGCGTTTTCAGCGCGGAGAAACCCGCTAAATTTTCCATGCCCCGCAATTATCTTCAATCAACCACTCAGTTTAAACTCACTATCAGCGCTATACCCACTCTACGTTTCGGCGCCAGTCTCCAATACCTGCTGATTTATCCCCATGGCTGTATCGAACAAACCAGTTCCAAACTTTTCCCCCTCCTCTATTTCCAGGATCTGGCCAAAGCGGTTGAACCGGCTATGGCCGGCTCGGGGTCGGTCGATTATTACTTGAGCGAGGGAATCAGTAAAATTGAATCAATGCAGCTCTCCAACGGGAAATTCTCATATTGGCCCCATGGTGATTACTGTTATGATTGGGCTTCAATTTATGCCGCCCATTTTTTAGCCGAAGCCCACCAAAAAGGATACCCGGTTTCTGAACGGGTTTTAAAACGCATGATTAGCGCGTTGAAAGAGATGAGTTCCAATTTTCAAATCTCCAACTCGAGGAGTGAACTCAGCAATTGCGTGTACTCTCAATATGTATTGGCTATAGCTGGAGAAGCGGATCGATCCATGCTCAACTATTTACGCAATAATCATTTAAAACAGATGGACCTTTACTCCCAGTTTCAACTGGCCGGTGCCTATGCCGCCAGTGGCGATCTCGCCGCCGCTAAAGCCTTATTACCTCTGACAATTAACTATCCGAATTCTGATAGTGAATCCGATTATTTTTCTGTCTTTAATCTTAACACCAGCCGATTGGCGATGATACTGAATGCGCTGAACTCTATCGATCCCAACCATCCCGAAATTCCCAAACTGATGGAAGCGCTTTCCAAAGAAATCAGCCTCGGCCGGTGGAGCAGTACGATTGAAAATGCGCTGGCTTTGTTGGCTATGGGCAAAATGCTCTCCAATCAACAGGAAAATAATGAGTTCAAGGGGAAAATTACCATCGCTGGTCAGGAAAAAGGCGCGTTTGATCATCTTGCCCCGTTACGCCTCTCCCACTCCGATTGGATCGGCGCTGATGTTAAAATTGATATGACCGGTAATGGAAAATGCTATTATTATTGGAGCGCCGAAGGAATTCCCTCGACACCCTGGTTGGATGATTATGACAGAGATCTTAAAATCAGGCGACAATATCTGAACCAGACCGGATCCCCAATCTACCATAACACCTTTAAACAGGGCGAACTGATCATTGCCAAAATTACCCTTGAATCACCTTATGATGATTTAGAAAATGTCGCCGTTGTCGATTTACTGCCGGCATGTTTTGAAATTGAAAATCCCCGTTTGAATTCGCGGGGGGATTTCGAATGGCTCGCGGAAAACTACTCTCCGGCTTATCTCGATATTCGCGACGATCGGCTGATGTTTTATGGCAATTTCAACGAGAAACAGCAATATACCTTTTATTACGGGATCCGCGTTGTGACCGCGGGCGAATTCACGTTACCCCCGATCAGCGCTGAAGTCATGTATCAACCTGGTAAATCGTCTCTTTACGGTAGCGGACGAATTACCGTATCCGCTGATTAGGGAGTAAATAGTGATAAAACCGACTGTTCTTTTCAGTCGCTGCCTGGGATTCGAAGCCTGCCGCTGGAATGGCGAGACTATTCATGATAATACGGTTGAAAAGCTCAAACCCTGGGTCGAAGCGATAACGATATGTCCTGAAAAGGAAATCGGATTGGGAATTCCCCGCGATCCGATCCGCATCATTGAACGAGCGGGCGCTCACTGCTTGATTCAACCGTCATCTGCGCGGGATATCACTGAAGAAATGCAAACCTTTAGTCGCCAATTTCTCTCCCGACTGCCCAAACTGGATGGCGCCTTGCTCAAACACCGTTCCCCCTCATGCGGCATTGCTGACGTCAAACTTTATGCCGATCAGGAAAACCGTCCGCCTCAAGGGAAGACAAGCGGTTTTTTCGCGCGTGAACTGATCAAGCGATATCCCCTTCTGCCTCTTGAGGATGAAGGGCGTTTAAAAAATTATCAGATTCGCGAAACATTCTTTACCCGCATTTTCACACTGGCGCGATTTCGGGAAGCCCAAATGTCAGGAGACATGAAAGACCTGATCGAATTTCAAGCCGCCCATAAACTGCTGCTTCTCTCCTTCAATATAACCAAGCTGCGCATACTGGGCAGGATCGTGGCTAACCACGAAAAACTCCCGCTACCGACTGTCTGGACGAATTACGGCAATGAATTGATGGTTGCGTTGCATAAACCCCCTCGATTTACCAATAATATCAACGTTCTGATGCATGCTTTCGGTTATTTCTCTAACGTATTGACCAGCAGTGAAAAAGCGTTCTTTCTCCACACGCTCGACACTTACCGTAACGGGAAAACACCTCTTAGCGTCAGCGCGTATCTCTTGCAATCCTGGATCATTCGCTTCAATGAACCCTACCTCTCCAAACAGATTTTCTTCCAACCCTTTCCCGCGGAATTAACCGAAATCACGGATTCCGGCAAAGGACGCGACACGTGATATTTATCAGGCTGTCGAGCTATCCTCTCTCAGGAGATATTCCATGAATTTTCTGAGCAACAACCGCTTATTTCGCTTAATTAAAGATCAGCACTACATCACCCTATTGTTTATTCTGATCACCGTTTTTACTTTTGTACCCCCAATAAACGAATTATCTAACCTGATCGAGTTAAAACTGCTGGATATCCGGTATCGGGTGAGAGGGACCCAAGCGGTGGATCCCAATATCGCCATTCTTGACATTGATACCGAATCACTCAAGGGAGAAGGACGATGGAGCTGGCCGTATGAAAAACATGCCGCGTTACTGCAGATACTTCGTCGTTTGGAGATTTATTCCATCGGCTTTGATATCTTTCTGGTTGAACCGACGCCACCTACATTGCGGTTGCAGGACATTCAACGCAGGAAGCAGGAAATTTTTACAACTGAAGAATTACGAATCATGATGCAAAATTCGGATAGCGTGATGATACGGGCGTTAAAAAAAAGCCGCAACGTATTTTTACCCCAAATTTTCAACCGTTCGGAAAATGAAGAAGAAGCCGGGGTGGATGAATACTATGATTTTTTTAGGGAAAACAAAGAAAAAAGTTTCGCTATTCAACAGAAATTCAGTCTGCCTCTTACCGACCAGATGGATGAATTTCTTTATGCTAACGAATCTTCGCCCTTATTGCACTATTTTGCCGAGCAATGCCGCGGAATCGCGTTCGCTCAAATTCTACCCGACGCGGATGGCGTCGTGCGGCATTACCCTCTTTTTTATCGTTATAACGGAAGGGCTTATCTGGCGCTTAGCTTTATCATGGCTCTCGACTATTTGAAAGTTCCCATTCAATCAATCGACATTTCAGCGCACCGGGTTCAATTCCCTTATCAGGGCAAAAATGTTCATATCCCTATCGATGAAAGAGGACTGCTCTTAGTGAACTGGATGGGTAAATATTTTGAAACGTATCCCCATATTCCCTATATAGCCGTAAAGGCCATGCGTCGTCACATTAAAGTCGGGATTTTGAAAAAAGTGATCGGAGAGATGCCGCAATTTCAGGAGAATCCGTTTTTATTGATGGCGCCGGATATTGCTGACCAACTCATGATCAACAACACCATCCGCGAACTGGAAGATGAAATCGGCGGTGTTGACACGACTCTGATGGAATTGGGGCCGGCTTATTCCGTGGATTGGTTGTTACGCAATCAACTCGATTTTACTTATACGTTCGCCCAGTTCTGTGAAGCGACTGGCGTTCCACTTGAGAATCAGGAAGCGCTTCAACCGATTTATAATAATGTCCGTTACCATAGCCTTGCTTATGCTGATTCACTGCTTGACTGCGATTCCTTGATTGTTAAATATTCAATAGAGGATAGCGCTTATATGCAGACTTGCTACCAGGACATTCAGCATTACAAGCCCACAACTGCCGATTTTCCACTTTTTTTTGAAAAACCCGTGGAAGTGGAACGCATTGGTAAACTTTATCCCGATTATTTCAAGGGGAAAGTCCTGTTTTACGGGTTAACGGCCACCGGAACCCACGATTACAATCCCACTCCCTATGAGCCGCGCTATGCCATGGTCGGCGTTCATGCCAACATTTTCAACAATATTATATCACAGAATTTTCTAAAAGCCACCCCAAGTTGGCTGGATCTGGTTTATTGGATCATTCTGACACTATCCATGATCTTTCTATTCCGTCGGCAGCGGACGGGGATCATGGCCGGTGTGGCGATTCTGTTTTTTCTCGTTAATCTGGTTATCAATTATATAATGTTCTATTATATGCGAACCTGGATGCTCCTCGTATCCCCTTCAATATTGATCATTGGATCCTTTATCATTATCAGCGTACAGAATTACTGGCACGAAGAACAGGAAAAACGCCAGGTCAAACAGGCATTCAGCCATTATGTCACTCCATCGGTCGTCGATATAATTTTAAAAAACCCCAACATGCTGCAAATAGGCGGCGCCAAACGAGTTTGCACTGTATTTTTCTCTGATATCCAGGGATTCACGACCATATCCGAAAAACTTTCCCCAGAAAATCTGGTAGAGCTCCTGAACGAATACCTCAGCATTATTACCGATAAAATCCTGGAAAACGAAGGGATGTTGGATAAATATGAAGGCGATGCTGTAATGGCCGTTTTTGGCGCTCCCCTTGAACTTGCCGACCATGCCTGGCGCTGTTGCTCCACTGCCCTGCAAATTCAGGAACTCCTTAACAAACAACAAGCCCGCTGGATCGAACGCGGATTTCCGGCGCTGATCACTCGTATTGGGATGAATTCCGGTGAAATGATTGTTGGTAACATGGGTTCCAAAAACCGCTTCGATTATACGGTTATCGGTGATTCTGTCAATCTCGGATCCCGATTGGAAAGCGCGAATAAAGAGTATGGTACTTATACCATGATTTCCGAATTCACTCATCAATTGATCGGCGACCAATTTCTGTGTCGTGAATTGGATGTAATCCGCGTCAAAGGCAAATTAAAACCGGTTCGCGTATATGAATTGATGGATTTTCTTCCCGGCGCGCCCGATCCGAAAAAAATTTTTTGCCAGGCTTATGAAGAAGCGCTTGCCCTTTATAAAGACCGTAACTGGCAAGACGCTCACGACGCATTTGCCCACCTGAAACAAATCTATCCAGAGGATACTCCCATCAGCATATATTTTCAGCGTAGTCAGGATTATCTCGAAGTTCCTCCCCCTGTCGATTGGGATGGCGTTTTCACCATGACTCATAAATAAACGCACTCCATAACGTAAAATCTAACAGGCAGCTATAATAGATCTCGATTTAGAAGCGTTTAAATCTATTTTTTAACAACATATTTTTTTGCTTGACATTTATAACTAATCATTATATATTTTGTAAAATGTTATATCCATTGAATTATCAATGAATTCAGCATTTTTTGAAATGTCGCCCAACTCTTATCGTTTAACCTGAAAAAAAACGGAGTGGAACCATGCCCCAAAAAGTATTGCTTGCTACGGAAAAGCCCTTTGCGAAAGCAGCGGTAGATGGAATTGAGAAAATATTCAAAACGGCCGGTTATGAACTGGTAAAACTGGAAAAATATACAGATAGAACCGATTTATTAAAAGCCGTTGCCGATGTAGAGGCCATGATTATCCGTAGTGATATTGCGAATGCCGAACTCATCAATGCGGCGGAAAAGTTGAAAATTATCGTACGCGCCGGCGCCGGTTACGATAATATTGATCTGGCTGCGGCCGGAACGAAAGGAATTTGCGCTATGAACACTCCGGGGCAGAATTCAAATGCCGTGGCTGAACTGGCCATCGGCATGATGATCTATCTGGCCCGAAACAAGTTTACTCAAGGTAACGGCAGTGAATTACGCGGCAAAAAAATCGGAATTCATGCTTATGGCCATGTAGGCCGGTTAGTGGCTCAAATCGGCAAAGGGTTTGGCATGGAAGTCTATGCCTTCGATCCTTTTGTGGAAAAATCTAAAATTGAAGCTGATGGCGTAAGCATTGTTGAAAACATTGAAGAGCTTTATTCTCAATGCGATTTTATTTCTCTCCATATTCCAGCCAATGATAAAACAAAGAAATCAATCAACTATAATCTACTGTCAAAAATGAAAAAAAATGCCGCCTTGATCAATACGGCCCGCAAAGAAGTCATCTGCGAAGAAAGCCTTTTAAAAATCATGGCTGAACGCGACGATTTAAAATATGCCACTGATGTCGCGCCAGGATGTCACGCGGAATTAGTCGAAAAATATGGAACCCGCTACCATGCCACAACAAAAAAAATGGGCGCCGAAACTTCGGAAGCCAATATTAATGCCGGCTTAGCCGCAGCCAATCAAATTGTCGCCTTTTTTGAAAAAGGTGATCGAACTTTTCAGGTCAATAAATAATTATTTCGTGAGTCGTTCTTTTGCGGATTCCCACGTCGGCGGGAATCCGCTATTACTTCAATCATACCCATTGACATTCTATCAGAGCCTGTAAAGATATATTTGCATAATCTTTCGATGGAAAACTGATTTTAACAAGCCTGAATTCTAAATAAAAAAGAATACAACGCCACAAATCGTAATGATGGCCCCTAAAATCTCCTTAACAGTCACTCGTTCCTTATAGATGATGATAGCGGGAGGAATAATCAATACCGGCACAATGGCGATCAAGGTCGAAGCGACCCCTGTCGTGGTGTATTGTACGGCCAGCAAAGACAGGGAAACCCCTAAAAAAGGACCGAAAAACGAACCCAGCGATACCGGAATCAAAGCGGAACGGTTAGTGATCGATTGTCTGAACCGTCCCCAGCGACGATAAACAGTCAGGATCAATCCAAACCCAAGAATACCGCTAATCACCCGAATTTGTGTCGCTGCAAAGGGATCGAAATGTCCTTCCATTCCGTATTTGCTGAGAACCAGGCCAATCGCCTGGCCTGCGGCGCCCCCGCACGCTAACAGAATTCCCCGCAGGGAATGCTTCAACCGTAATGATCTGTCATTTTCAGGGTTGCGCTCTAATACTACCAGTGAAATTCCGCAAATCGTTACAAACATCCCTATTAAATCCCAACGGGTCATCGTCTCTCCTAAAAAAAACCATCCGATCAACGCAGTTAGTATTGGTACCGATGCCATAATCAACATACTGATCCGGGAACCAATCTCCACAAATGCTTGAAATAAGAAGAGATCACCCAGGGCAAAACCGACAATACCCGATAGAGAGAGCCAAAACCAGGCATGAGGGGATGCATGTAACGGCAGAAACCAACCGGTGCGCGCGCCCATATAGATCGAAAACATTACAAAAGCGAATAATAATCGGATCAAATTCACCGAAAGAGATCCCACGCGTTTGCTGGCCAATTCAAAAGACATGGCGGAAACGGTCCAACAACATGCTGTACCTAAAGCCGCCAATTCTCCTGCAACATTTTCGATCATAATTAACACTCCTTGATATCAATATACACAGGTGAAAAAACAGTGCCTTAAATATAAATCAAGTATCACAAAATGTCAAGCTCCATTCGATGTATAAATTTTTCCCTTGAATTATTATTAAAATTTACGTATAATTTAATAGGATATTGCTTCCGAACACTGTTCAGCGCGATTGCGAACAACCTATTGCAACACGGATATATTTAGCAATGCTCATTGTTGGAGATATGGTTTCAATCGACTATCTAACGTTTAAAATGGTTTGATTTATGCTGAAAATACTTATTATCGGTTATAACGGCGCCAACAATACGGGCGCGGAAGCCTTGCTTCTTCAGGATATTCGCGATCTTTTTCAAACACTGAATCAACCATTTCAAATCACAATACCATCACTTAATCCGGCTAACCTTAAACGATACTTAACCCCCACTGAACATATCCGCATTATTAATCTTTCACCCTTTTTTCTCGCGCAAATAGCCCGTCTGGTCCGCGAGCATGATCTGATACTTCTGGTTGAGGGCAGTACTTATATGGAAAGCTGGTCATCCGTCCTGCTTTGGTTTTTTCTCTGGAGCACGCAATGCGCATTTTACTACCATAAGCCTCTTTTAGCGTATGCAGTCGATGCCGGGCCGATCCGTTCCCCACTCAACCGCTATTTAATACGAAAAATAGCATCAAAATCATCATTAATTATCACCCGCTCCCACCAGGCATCCCATATCCTCCGGGAATATGGAATAACAGCGCCCCTCGTCGTTTCCGCCGATAACGCGTTGGAATTTGGATGCCTGGCAAGCGAAGCGGAAACACGACCCGCGATTAAAGAGCGCCCCTGGGGCCTGGCTCCGGTCGATGTGACTATCTGGCCGGTAAAAATCCGTTTATGGGGTGGTAAAAAACAATGCTATCGCTGGCCCTACTATTTTTCCCAATCAACGCAACGAATTCATCAACGAAATCAATTACTGACCATGTATGCCGGATTATGCGACCAGCTAATTCAAAAAGAGGATCGCCCTTTGCTTATTTTTGCCATGGAAGCGCTGGATGAACCCTTTTGCCGCGAAATATATGAGCGCTCGACCTTGCGGGAAAAAATTCAAATTATTTCTGCCCGTGAATATGATGCTTTCGCTATTACATCCCGTTTACGCGCGCTCCATTTTTTATTAACCTCGCGTTACCACGCCGCTATTTTATCCTTAGGGGGAAGTGTCCCTCAAATAGCGATCGGCCATGATCAACGACTTCACCAACTCTACCGGGAATTAAACCTGGCCCATCGGTTTTTCACCATCTCCCAATTCCCCGATTCTTATGACAAATTGGTTGCAGCCATCACCGATGTTTTGAGTCATCATTTGCAAGAAGAGAAACATATCCAAAATGCTTACTCTGAATTTGTGGCTCGCTCCCGAGAGAATCGCCAAATATTGCGCTCTTTCCTCAACGCCCACGGATGGAAAACCCGCCCATGATGACAGCCCCCACCCCTCAAATACTCATCAGCGGCGCCACCGGATTTATTGGGACCATTCTCTGCGATTATCTTCTTGAAAATACTCAGGCTCATATATGGCTGCTGATCCGAGCATCCTCTCCCAACCATGCCCGAACCCGACTCCAACGACAATGGTGGGACTTCCCGCATTTACTGGAAAACTATAATTCCCGCATCCATCTGATACCCGCCGATATAAGCTCTCCCGGTTTGGGCATCGATATCGAAACTCATCATCAATTGTGGGAAAATATCAGCCATATTATCCACAGCGCCGGAGTTTGGCGCATTACTGCTCCCCTCAGCGAGTTGCAGCGACTCAATATTGACGCCTCGGCTAATATGCTGAAACTGGCAAAAAATTGCTGCCGTCATGGACAATTCCAACGTTTTTCCCATATCTCCACGGCTTATGTATGCGGCCAAACCTCCGCCAATCTATCAGAAGACACACTGCTCAACCGCCCGTCTTTTTCTAATGCCTATGAGCAAACGAAATATGAAGGGGAACGTATTGTTCGAGAAATGGCGACTGAGATTCCCATGACCATTTTTCGTCCGGGCATGGTGGTCGGCGATTCCCGTACTGGGTGGATCAAAACCTTTAATACACTATATTTGGCATTTCGCGCTTATATCCAGAAAAAAATGAGAATTTGGCCGGTGGATCCCTCCCTGCCACTCAATTTCGTTCCCGTCGATTACGTAGCCGGAACCATTGCTGATATCACGCTTAATCCCATGAGTGTGGGATATACCTTTCATCTAACCGCGCCTGAATCGGATACTCCGACTGTGGAAAGATTATTTAACGCCGTTACTGAGTGGTGCCGAAACTATCTGGATGGCCAATGGCCGGATATAACCTTTATTGGCGCTAACCGCTTATTATCCAATAAAATCATCGAACCGCTCCATCCTTTTTTGCCTCATTCAATACAGGGCTTAACCCGCCTGATTCCCTATTTTATCCATCAACCTCGCTTCAGCCGGGACCGATGCGAAGCCTTCACTCCACAGTGGCCATATTCCTGGACCGAGTATCTGCCGCGTTTATTGCGTTTCGGGGTTAATCACCATTTCCTGCATCGCTCAGACAGAACTCCCGCTGAACAAGCGCTCCACCAAATAGAGCGGCAACAGGCTACAATTCAATACCGGGATATGCGCCACCGTAAGCAGCTTCACATCCCTGCCGCTCAAATAAAAAGCGCGATCCGCCAAACCTTGAATGCATTGTTGGCGTCCGGATTCAAACCAGGCGATCGCCTGGCGATTATCGGCGTCAATTCACATCGTTATGCGATTTTGGATATTGCTTGCGGATTGGCCGGCATTATCACGGTTCCGCTTTATTTCACCAGTCCCTTGCGTGAAATACAGGATATCCTGGCGGAAACAAAACCCCGGGCGCTGGCCTGGGGAATCGAAAAAGTAGAATTTGATTTAAATCAACTCCCCACCTCCATACCGATTATATTTTTCTGTACCCATCCTCCCGATAATATGACTGGCATAAACTGGGATGAATTTCTAAAAACCGGCCAGCAGATCCCTGATTTACCTCTCGTTGAAGTCAATCCAAACCAAATCGCCACGATACGCTATAGTTCAGGAACCACCGGAATAGCGCAACCTGTTTTCTTCACACATCGACAGATACGCTGGATAGCCGAAACAATTGCCTCCTTTCTCCCCTGCGAAACGACACGGATACCCATGCGTTATCTTTCCTTTCTGCCAATGAACCATGTGGTGGAAGGAATTATGGGACTCTATACCCCCTATTATCTTCCCGGCCGAATTTCCATTACCTTTCTGGATCAAATCAAAGATGCAGCTTATGCCTTAAGAAAAGTGAAACCCACAATTTTTTTCTCTGTTCCCCGGCTCTATGAAAAAATTCATCACCGGTTCTATAACCAGACCTGGTTTAGAAAAATGGCGACCACCCCCGCTTTACAAAAAATAGCAGGGAGTTTGCTTCAATCTATGACCGGATTAAACCGCTGCCAATGGCTGATTACCGGTTCCGCCCCTATTGATCAGGGTTTACTTAACGATTTTCGCTCGATGGGCATTGAAATTCATAATGCATACGGACTTACCGAAGCTCCCCTGATCAGCATTAATCTTCCCGGGCGCAATCATCTGCAAACAGTAGGCGAAAGACTCCCGCAAACATCCATTACTCTAAAGATAGACCATGAAATTGCCGTTCAAGGCCCCCAGATTGGCTATACCCTCCAGCAACTTACATCGATTCTGATTAGCGCCAATGAGTTCGCCGAAAAAAACCGGATAGCTAAAAATGAAGCGAGCAACACGACTTGCAGCGCTATTTGGGAAAATTTGCAAAGTCTGGAATTGCCAACTAACAAGGGGATTCTTCACACGGGCGATTTGGGAGAGCTGGATGATGACGGTTATTTGATACTTTCCGGCCGGAAAAAAGATATCCTCATTACGTCTTACGGGAAAAACATCAACCCCCAACCCATTGAAACCCGACTTAATATAATCCCCGGCATCCAATGCTCGCTCCTCATCGGCGACCAGCAGCCCTTCTGCGGCGCTCTCCTTTGGGCGGAACCCGATTCGGATAAATCTTCCCTGCTGCATATTATTAGCGCAACGATTAACGATATAAACCAGGAGCTTCCCGCCCATTGCCGCATAAAAAAATGGCGGCTCATGGAACAACCGCTTTCTATCCGGGACGGCGAGTTGACGCCGAATCTTAAACTTCGGCGCCATATCCTTTTAAAAAAATTTCATGCCATCATTCAAAACCTATATGAATAATCGTAATCGATTCCGAACAAACATCTTCCAAACCACCATCATAATTTTCTACCCCGCGATACGCCATCTACCAATAAAAAGAATAAATATAAGGAACCATTCCCTTCCATCCGACGGGAATCGATGATACAAAATTTTAATGCCATGGAAAAAAATCGATGCTGAGAGATACTCTTGTCGGTTTTATTTCCAAAATATTTTTAATCAGCCTGATCCTGGGATTACGTTCGCGACTTGGAGGACGCTTTCCCTATGAATTTCATAGCAATCTATCAGTTTTGCGGAGTTCTCTGGCGCATTATACTCATTCCCGTGTTCAGGAACTATACAGGAATCCCCAACGCGCGAAACAGCGCGCGATAACAATCTATCAATTGGCCTGGAACTGGGGAAGAATGGTTCGTTTCAGCCTTTCATTATTTAAATTTAAACGTGGCTGGCCTTTTTTTTATTATATAATCCGCGCAGTTTATACCTTCCTGGGGATCGCCATTGAATCGGTTCAGCCGGGCGAACTGATTGTCAGGGAATGCTATTTCAAAAACATTTACGATCTGAGAACCTGCCGCTTCATGGGGTATATGGATCGGGGACTGATGGATGGGTTGTTGGGGAACGGGCATTTCAAATTCAGCCGTCGGTTCACCGACCCGTCCCCCGGGTGTCAAATTATACAGTGTAATCGAACACCGCGCAATAAAAAACGATTCGCCGGGATTTCGGCATACCGGATGGCGGCGGGGCAAACGGAACACGAAGTCGTTGAATCTTGAATAAACCGACAATGCAAGGTCATTAAAAAAGGAGCGCGCATGAAACGTATTGCCATAGTGGGCAGCGGCGCGGGCGGAGCCATGATGGCGGCGGAATTAGCCGGAAAGGCTGAAGTTTTGCTGTTGGAAGCCGGAGCGCCATTTCATTCTTTCGCCTGGCCCATAAGCCTACTGGACGCCTTGCGTCCCACCCGTCTTATTCGCGATGAACGCATGATCCAATGGTTTTTCCCGGCCATGCGTGTTACACGGGCCAGCAACGGCATCCCGCTGGTTTGGGGACGATGCGTCGGTGGCTCTACCACCCTTTCCTGCGGGAATGCCGTAGATTGTAACGAAGATCTAAAACAAATAGGACTTGATCTCAATGAAGAGTTCAGCGCTTTAAAAAGCGAATTGCCCATAACATTGGAGCATCAGCATCTATGGCATCCACCCACTCATCAGCTTTTCAATGCCTGTCGTGAAAGCGGATGGGAAGTTGAAATTGTACCTAAGATGGGCAATTACCAACAATGCCGTAACTGCGGCCATTGCGTCCTGGGATGTCCTCATCATATCAAGTGGCATGCCGGGTATATGGTGGAAAAAGCGCTGCAAAAAGGCGCCAAACTCTTACCGGGTTGTGAAGTTACCGATCTGGAAATTGAAAACCATCATGTTACCGGCGTTAGGGTTCGTCAAGGTTACAGTCGACGGCTATGGCCCTTTGATGCAGTCATTCTTTGCGCTGGGGGAATTGGTACTCCCCGTATATTACAAGCGTTGGGAATCGAAACATCTCCCCGTTTTTTTATAGATCCGGTATTAACCTTAATGGCCCGGCTACCGGCCAGTTGGCAAAACCGGGAACTCCCCATGCCATTCATCAGCCGCCGCGATCATGTCATCCTTTCCCCCTATTTTGATCCTCTAAGCTTCTTCTTCCATCCCCAATGGCGCGCCTCTAAAGCGTCCGATATTTTCGGTATTATGATTAAACTGGCCGACGATGCCCATGGCAGGATCACACGACGCAAAATTTATAAAGATTTAACCCCTGATGATCATCGACATCTCAACGCAGCTCGGGAAGATATTTACCGGCTATTCAAATTGATGGGCATCCAGCGTTCGCAAATCGTCGAAGGGCTGATTAATGCGGGACATCCCGGCGGAAGCTTGCCATTAACAGAAGCGGAAGCATCCACCCTGCATCATGGTTTTTTGCCGGAAAATTTATACGTCGCCGATGCTTCCTTACTGCCCCATTCCTTAGGAAAACCGCCCATACTCACCATCATGGCGCTCGCGAAACGGATCGCCCGGCAAATCACGAAAATATGGTAGCCGCAATCCATCTGTATTGGGACTGAATACCATTCCGCGCTAACCGGTTTTGCGCTCTTTTCAACAGGAGTTTCGTCATTTCTAAGCGCTCAAACTTGCGGAACGACACTCTGAATATTTCAAACTATTTTTGATTTTCTAATAACAATTATCAGTTAAAAATTCCCCAATAGAGAAAACGCGCTCCAGTAAAATGGATGATGATATTCAATCGGAACGGGACTTTTGATAAATTTCAATTTAGCGCTTCTGAGGGCATCTTTTATCGTCATATCCGATCGAAGCGATTGATAAAAATTTTTCATTAAAATACTGGTCGCCTTATCATCAATACTCCAGAAACTGGCAATGATCGATTGACTGCCGGCAATAAAAAAAGACTGGCTGATACCTGTGATATCGTCGCCGGCATTAATATCCACCTTACCTGTTTGACATGAAGCGATTACCGTTAACTTTACAGAAAGCTTCAATTCCCATATTTCGTTCAAATACAGATTCCCGTCATCGGATTCATCTCCGCATAGCATTAAATACGAAAAATCAGGTAAATAGGCATCGAAATCGCCATGACAAGCGATATGAAGAATATCGGCGCTATCGATTTGTTTGAGATTTTTTTCAGACGCCAGGTTACGCAATAAAATCCGGGTTTCGGGAAAATTCTGTTTAATACTTAAAATCTCTTCTTCGGAATAAGGCAAATCAAAATCCGGCATACCCAAATCCGGGTTACCAATTCCAACTATCTTTGGATTCTCGAATTTTTCATCAACTTGAGGAACGATGGATAAACAAAACAATGAAGGCAGATAGGCGATACTCTTATTTTGAATCAAAAAGCGATTTTCATTATCTAATACACTTTCAAACGGCAGGTAATAGAGTTTGTCCGTAGGTATGATCAATAAAGTCGAAAGAGTGTCGCTACAACATAAACTATCGATAAGAATTCGGTGTAACTCGTGGGACAAATTTTCATATTGATCCGAGTTCCCTTTGATTAAGGTCAAACATAGATTTTCACGGACAGAAATACCCGTAGTAGAATTGTAATGCAAATTTGT
>CAZWDO010000023.1:0-57855 GCA_964632485.1 uncultured bacterium | reverse complement strand
TATCCAGGTCTTTCCCGTCTGGCGCGGCGCCCAGACCGTGAAATAATGCCCGCCCTTGTCCGGATTGTCGCCCACGAGCTGGCTCAGCGCCTGTTCGATTAAATTTTCCCGCGGCGCATAGTAATGCTCGTCGGTATCGATCGGCCCGTAACTGCTAAATTTTCTCGCCATGACTCTCGCTCCTGTTTAATGCAATATAACCCATGCCCCCTTCTTTGTCAAGCCTTTTCCAGCTCATTCATATGCGCGCCATCGGCAGCGGAATAATAATCACAAATTTCCTGCTTGACATAGAACTGGAAAACGGTTATTATAGTAATTGGAGTTAATGTCCGGCATTTGAAGATGGCATTCCCCCGGTTTTTTGCCGGATGAAATCGATAGATAATGGATTCAATAGACGGCGCTGAAATGCTTTTTAATTCAAGGAGTTGGCAATGGAAACCAAACGATTTATTTATTATCAGGATAACGACCTTTGGATAGGCTGGCTCGAAGAGTTCCCGGATTACCGGACTCAAGGCGAAAGTCTCGAAGAACTCAAAGAGAATCTCAAAGATATTTATGCCGATAGTATTGGTAACAAAATCCCTTGCATTCATCGAGTCGGTGAGTTGCAGGTCGCATGAAACGAATCGACCTAATCAGAATAATTTAAGAAATGGGGTGCATCCTGATTCGACATGGCGGTAAACATGATTGGTATCAGAATCCACTGACCAAATCCGTGCAACCAGTCGCCAGGCATCGCCGAAATGACAACCGATGCAATTATTCTGCGCAATTTTGTCAGGATATTTACTAAACCACATCTATTGTCTGATTATTAAAAGATACCATAAAACTGGCGCTCAATCAGAAAGCAAATGGAGCGAAATGGAAAATTCATCGCCGATTTCCAGGCCGAACAAGCGGGCGGCATTGCCGTTGGGTACGGCGATTTCGAGAAGTTGGAAACTGTTGAAATGCGCAATCAATGGAGTTTTCTGCTGAAAATTTTCTGAGAGACAATCAATCTGCCATTCTCCGCAATCAATACGAAAAAAGCGATTCCCCACTCGGGTTGTCCATTCCTCTCTGGAAAAATTAAACATTAAATTTCCAAAATGATCAATATAAATCAACGAAGCTTCCAGACCATCAGCAGTTTCCGTTAGGAGCGGCAGCGTTAAGCTTACCGTCGATTCCATAACAGGACCCAGTTTATCGAGGGGCACTCCGTTTGACAGCCATGCGGCAACGGGCGAAAAAATATCGCGACCATGAAAACTATGTGAAATTTTTTGAGTCCGATAATACTTGGAATTGGTCAAATAGCGAATGGAAGATACGGGAGAAGCCCATTCGCCGATACGGGAAAATAAACCATTATCGGGGCCAACGAAATAAAACCGTTCAGTGGCAATCATAATTGGCAGGCGTTCAGAGCCAACACCGGGGTCTACCACTACCAAAAAAACAGTTCCATCCGGGAAATAATCAACTGAATATCTTAGGAGAAAATGTGCGACCGCTATATTTTGTGGTGGAACATTATGCGTAATGTGGATAAATTCGCTATCGGGAGCAATCGACTTCATCACACCCAGCATTTGCGCAACATAAGGATCCCCATAACCAAAATCAGTTAAAAGAGCGATTAATTTCATGCGATTCCTTTATCCCCAGGGGATTTCAACCAGAATATACTATTTATCAAAAATCCATTTACATTAAAACTCGATCCAGGGTTTAAACGGGAAAGTGCATAATAAACGTCGTACCTGCATTCCGTTCAATCTGAATCGATCCATTGAGTTGCTGGACCAGCAAATAAATCAACTGCATACCGAAACCGGATGAATTTTCAAAGGTGATTGAATCGGCTAAACCGACTCCATTATCCTGAAAAACAATACGAATGTTTTCCGTATTATTGGCGGCAGTAATAGTGACAACCCCTTCATGCCGACCAATAAAGGCATATTTCATTGCATTTGTAATCATCTCACTCAAAATAATCCCCAGAGAGGAAAGCCTTCTCACATCCAGAATAATATCTTCCAGTTCCATATCGATTTTAACTTTCGAATGAACAGGATAAATAGCGATGATACCGTCAATAAGCACAGGGAAATACTCTTTTATCGATAATTGCTGAATATCTTCTGAACAAAATAATTTATCATAGAGGATCATCATACTTTCAACTCTGGCTGCGGCATCGTGAAGAACATTTTTAACTGGAATATCGGTTGTTCTCTCGGCTTGGATGACCAAAAAGCCATATATGATATTCATATTGTTTTTAATCCGATGATGCGTTTCTTTTAACAGGAGTTCTTTTTCCGCTAAAAGCGACTGAATTTTCTCTTCAACTCGTTTCCGTTCGGTAATATCGCGAATAAAAGCGCCGATACCGATCCGGTCATCAGCGATGTCCACCGGGAATTTTCGCGTTTCATAAACTCTTCCGTCAACAATTTCCTCGGTAATAACGACTTTTTTTTCAGAGAGCGCCTGTTCATCGCTTTTTCTACAGGCAAGAGCCTGTTCATGAGGCATTAAATGGAAATCATCATGCCCGATAATCGCTTCAGCATTTAAATTAAAAAATGCGGCATTTTTTTCATTGACTATAATATACCGGAGCTGATCATCTTTTAGGTACGCCATATCATCACTGGCGTTGATAAAAGTGCGATAGCGGTTTTCACTTTTCCGCAAGGCTGATTCTGCCCGATGACGACGTTCGATTTCCTGTTTGGCCATACTGAGTTCCGATCGTACTTCCAGTATTTCGTTCAGTATAGTCAACACCGGACGATTTTCAATCACAGCTCCTTTCTTGCGATATTGCCAAATCAAATAAAAATACAAAAATGGATAAGCAAACAAGGAGATGACCAATCGGCTTAAAAGGGTTCCTTCCAAGATGGCCCAATAATTAGGAGTCGAGTAAAAAGCGCCGGTTGTAAACAGGAGGACATCAATCCACATCACTCCTAAAAGCGTAAGGTAAGCGCGGACCCATATATTTATTCTCCACCGTTTTTTCCCTAAAAATTCCCAAGCCATAGCCAAAAAAAACAAGTCAATAATCGTAGTTAATACAGAAGCCGTATTAATGCGCAGGCTGGGAGCTGGGATGGAGGCGATAAAAGCTGGATCATTCATATTTATCTGAAGAAGCAGAATTGATGCGATCAGAGGAGTCACAATGGAAATACCGGCAATCGTATAAATAGCAATACGCGTAGAACGCGGGCCATCAAAGACATAGACGACAAAAACCCCTAACAGCAAGGCCGTATAGAAAACAGTGGAACCCACCATGAAGGTAATGCCGGCAGCTTCGATGCGGATACCGGAGTCCGTGACCCACGACATAATAACAGTAATCCCGCCCAGCAACGCATAGAAAGGCCCCAAGCCATCATATTGCCGCCGTGAATGTACCCATAATACAAAAAAATAAGCAACTACAGACTCGAAAACCAGCAATATTAAAGGATAACTCATAAACATCTCTCTATCCATTTATGTCTCAACATTCCATCAATTCCTTTAATTTACTATCTATCGCTGTTCTCAAAGAAACCCTTCCTATGGAAATAAAAAATTAAGAAAAGCTACCGCATATCCAGGTTCAACCTTGAGAAGTTCTATACCGCAAAGCGTAGCAAACCGGTCATTTTTGATATTTCTAATCATTTTACAGTATATGTCTTACCATTTTTGGATTGGTCAACCGTAGCCACAAAACGCGCATTTTCAATCGATTGCCCTTGATTATATACTCTGATTTCATACGTAGAACCCCGCCAGAGTTCGAGCGTAATCGTTTTCTTAGGTAAAACTTCCTGGACTTCCTTTTTCAGATTTCCACTGTGAATTTGCACAACATAAACAGTTTGTGAGGGATTCATGCTTTGAATGTTAACCGAAAAATATTTCGCTGCATTTTGTTTACGTTCCTGCTCGGCTTCGGCCTGCTCCTGTTTTTCATCTTCCAGTCGGCGCGCATTATCCGCCTCGCTCATGGCTTCCTCTAAATTGCCGAATTTTGCCATTATCTTTTTGTACTTGGAATTCACTCCATCGCTGATGTAGGTTATTTTACCTTCAGAATGCAATTTTTTGTTCGCATAAAATCTAACCGTTAATTCTGTTTTACCGGCGGGCAATTGACAAAGCTTTTGTAAAAACAGATGCGTAACGCTCGGATTCTCGAAATAAAGTTCGGTTGGATCAACAATGAACCATCCGCCAGTACCCGGAAAAAATTCAATTTTAAACGAATGGCTCACTTTGCCTGTAGCTGGTGATTCCATTTCATACATAAATTCATCGTTTGTAAAATCAAAACCATCGGTTTTATGTTTGAATCCAACTTTGGCGCCATCACTAAATGTATTTATCTTACCGGGTACAGTATATCCCTTCCCGTCAGCGCTCTGTACTACAAATTCGAGCAGTTCGCTTTTTCCGCTTGCTGTTGTTTTTCCTTCCTGAGCGATCAACTTGCTCATGGGAATAATCACGCATAGCAGCAAAATCCACATTCCAATTGCTCGAATGTTTGAATTCATTTTCACGTTCATGGCCGTCTCCTTTGTTTTAGTTGGCGCTTGTTAAACTGTAGAATTAAAAACACAAAAACAAGACTCAATCCGATGAGTTTCTTATTCATCATTATAATCACTTTTTATTCCGTGTCAATATTTAAAAAATTTCTAAAATCTCAGGCAATTTTCCGATCTGCAGAGATTTGGATGTTTTTTTTTCAAGCTGAAAAATGGATTCAATGTGATAATGAATCGGCAATTCATTGCCTGACAATCAATCAGAATATTCTATGCAGACGGCGCATCCTCATGCAAGAAGGGTCCTCACAACCGATTCTGATTGTCAGGTTTTAAAATCTCAGCATAGTTTACTTACAATTTTTAACTTGAAGCGACCTCTGGTTGAAAATTCTATAAGCAAAGGCCAGCTTGCCGGATATTCCCGATTATCTTAAAGGACGACTCCAATATTAAATAGGAATACAGGCCCGCTGTAATTTTTCCTATCCCCAATCACTTCTTTAAACTCACTAATAAAATGATAAGAAATCGATGGCCCAATTCTTAACCAGTTTGTAACAAAAAAGTCAACCCCTGCATTTGGCTCAACACCAAAAACGGTTTCATTGACTGCGCTACTTCCAATATTGACAAAACTTACATTAGTCTTTGAAGCGTTACCCATATAAATACCCATATTCGCGCCAACGCGCACTCTCCCAACTCTACCCAATGATAATTTTTTTGGATAATAACTAAATCCGAATAATATTGGAACGATACTGTTGGAACTAATATTCATATAACTTACATTAGATTCAGAACTGAATGATCCTACAGTCAAATTAACAGCACCCTCATTACTAAACCAATATTGATATCCGATGAAACCTATGAAATTTGTTTCAGTTTTTACTTCTAATGTTGATACGCTTGCAGAAGTACTGGAATTCATCTTAAAACCGGCGCTAAAATAAACAGAGTGAGCGCCGGATAAATTAGTTATAATAGTATTGCGATCATTACCTTCTTGAGAATAGGCCATGAAATTACCTGAACAAAGGATCATAACGACAAAAAAAGATGATACTCTCATAGTTATTGCCTCCACAAAATTTTATAGTAAGAAATCAAGCTACCTTGCTGGGTATAGTGACTCCAAACAAGTAACAAACGGACTTGCGCCTTTACATTTTTAAAATTTTTATTAACGCTTTGATTGACTAACAGATAACTCTCAAAATTTAGATAATACTACCCAATTTCTCCCTCAGAACGAACAAATTTACTATTCGCTCTTCCTTGTGGAGTCATTAGAGATACCAAAATGAGGGTCAGAAAACTTAGGGGCATAGAAATAATTGCCGGTTGCCCCATAGGAAACCAAGCATCCGCGCTGGAGAATCCGTAGAGTTTAAACATATCGGGTCCCGCCAGAATAATCCCCATAGAGACCGTAGCGCCAACAAAAATTGAAGAAACTATTCCGGCTGCCGATGTTCGTTTCCAGAATAAAATCATAATAATGGAGGGAAAATTTGCCGATGCAGCTACTGCAAAAGCCAATCCCACCAGAAAACCTACGTTCACTCCCTGGAACAGGATGCCCAGCGCCACGGAGATAGCGCCCACTATAATAGCTGTAAGCTTAGCAGCGAAAACCTTTGATTTTCCGCTCATCTCCATTTTAAAGAACTTGTCCATCAAATCATTAGCCACTGCGCCCGAGGCGGCGACAATCAGCCCGGATACAGTTCCTAATACCGTAGCGAAAGCCAGGGCGGTAATGATAGCAAAAAGCGCTCCTCCGAAACTTCGAGCTAAGAGTGGCGCCAACATATTTTCGGTCAGGGGATTCAAAACACCGTTTGCGATGGCTCCAAGACCCAAAAAAAGCGTCAGGATATAAAACAAACCAATCGCCGAGATGGCGACGATAGTTGAACGACGGGCAGCGGTAGAATCACGAACAGTGTAATAACGGATTAAAACATGAGGAAGAGCCGCCGTTCCGAAAAACAGCGCTATCATAAGAGAGATGAAATCCAGCCTGCCCCATGGGCTATTTTTAGCGATATCAAAATGGCCGCCGGGCCTCATAAGTTCATTGCCAGTAATCAACTTATGGTAGTACAGGGTAACATTGTCATCCCCATAGCGAATAGTTGTACTTCGAGGCAATTCAACTTCTGTTTCGGGATCTGCAAAAACTGATAACAGCCGTAAGGGACCAATGGGACCTCCCTTACCATCATGCCCGCTTCGTGAGCCAAATCTGACAATGCGCCCCATGGAAGCCAACATATTACTCCCACCGGAAGGCAGACCATTGATAAACATATCGCCATGGAAAGATTTTGTAATGTTCTGAGCTTCCCGCAGAGCTGCAGTTCCCTTTGCAATATTATCGAACAGCCACCAGCTTTTTTAACAGCGCATAGGGAGTGCCATCAATTTTTTTAACCTGTAAGTTTTGAATAGTAATTTGCTGCTTTTCTTGCAGGGTATCAGCCATAACCAAGTCAGCAATCGCGCCATTGGGGTCATGGATGGCAGGCAAACGCTGTCCATGACGAAACAGGTAATAAGTCGCAGGGTCTTCGACGCCCCTCTCCAGCGGAACCCATTCGTTCATCAGCGCCCATCTCTGTGGAGCTTCACCGAGCTTCCTGCCTGCCACCTTTACAATATCTACAAAAGCATAAGGCGTTCCAGCCAGGTTTTCTTCCCATGACTTGCTTTCATCAATGGGCAGTGTAAGGAACGAGTAGTGGGCAACTATCTCCCCGCGGGCGTTGACTGTGTTCGGCGTGGTCTCCAGTCCCCGAATGCAAACCGCGGCTACTAATACGCCAGAAAAGATAATCAGCATACCCGCATACCCGCTTTAATGAATTGCACATAAGTGGTTGAAGACATGCCAGCGCTGGCAACCACTACAATCACCACTGTTCCCACCAGGATCACGCCCCAGTGATGTGAGATGCCCAGCAAAGGCTCTATCAAAACGCCTGCTCCTACCATCTGTGGGACCAGATAGCACATACAGATAACCAGAGTGCTAATTCCGGCTGCCAGATGGATAGTCCTGGACTGAAATCGAGATTCCAGGGCATCAGCAAAGGTGTACTTACCTAAACGCCGCAAAGGTTCTGCTACCACAAAAAGAGCAACTACCCATCCAGAAAGAAAACCAATGGAATACAGATATCCGTCAAAGCCTTTGAAGGCAATCATCCCGCAAATACCTAAAAACGACGCTGCCGAAAGATACCCTCCGGTCAACGCAATACCATTGATAAACCAATGAATCTGACCACCTGCTACAAAAAATCCATCCTCAGTCTGGGATTTCCTCCCTAAAAACCAGGACAACCAAAACAAAAATAATACGAATCCTACAAAAATTAAAATAGAAGTCATGCGTCAATTCCCTCCTTAGTGATAACATCCGCTTTCGGGCAGACACTTCTTTCCTTTAACGTACAAGCCCTGCTATACAACATAGCCAGTAACAAAGCAAACACAATCAGCCCCAGCCCGTAAAAAGCTGCCAGATTCAATCCGAAAGGCATGATCGTATCCATGAGAGTTACGTCATAAACAGAGATGACGACAAAGCCTGCATAGACCAGAGCGTAAAACACACATAAAAAAATGCCCAGACGCTGCTTAAAGCGCCCGGCATCATCCACCATTTCTACAGTTAAAACATTGGTCATCATTCATTGATCCTTTCTTTTGAAAATAACCATTAAGACCCAGTTGTCATAGTTCTTGCTATCGCTGTTGAACCGCGCAAACCATCCCACTTTTGACGGGAATCCAATATTAAAGCCTGAAGAGACGCCCAGAACGAAGTTAGCCATCGCAAACCTTCCCCCTTTTGACTGGAATCCAATATTAAAGCCCCGCTGAGGTTGCGCGGAGAGATTGGCCAACGTGATAACGCTTAGCTGGTCCAACAAGTTACCATCGGTGATAAGCCACAATCTTGCTCTCATGGTTTACATACTATAGGCTGAGTTCTTGTCCGCAGAGTTTCAGAGCGCGTCCTTCGCGATTTAGCCTTAAGCGGATCAGATACTGGTACAATCGAAAAATGCCCGCGAAGCGTCCTTTCTTCGACCAGTCTAACCGGGCATCGTCGCTAAACCAGTCGTCTTCGAGAAACTCTCGACTATGAAAGATCATCGGAATCCCGATGAAGTGAACAAAAAAGCCGCACCCAATACGGATTTTTTGCGGGGGGTCCAAGAGGATGCTTTACCTAGATCGACTTCCTCTGGCACCCGCGCTTTTCCGTTGCAACTTCATCAGAAGTAATCTCCTGACTACGTTCCCTGATCGTCACGGGTAAGCTGATGGGCAACTAGAGCGATGCGACAGCGCAAAATGTGACAAAGAGAATATCAGGTTGAAGCAGTTGTTGGATGATTATTACGATTTTACTTTCTTTATCTTCTATACGAGTAAAATAATGAAAAACTATATTTCGGATTGCATCAAATAGTTACTGGGCAACAATTGAATAAGAAGTAATGATAAAAATACAAAACAGGAAGAAATATTTTTTCATTTTGATCAAGCTTTTTGTTTAAAGCTGCAAATGCTATTCTAACCCAAGTATCTTGAGAATTTCGTTTCCTATCTCAGCGACTAAAGGGTGATCAACGTTGGTTAGAACAACAATAGTAAAGCCAAAACTATAGTCACGGGCAAAAAAGGTTAACCGGGGCTCATCCGGTAGCCCCAGTTAACCTTTTATTGGCGGGATCACCAATATTCCCCCGGTAACCAGAACTTATGAAGTTTGTACAGAATATCTTCAAAGGATTGACGCACGGGTGGTTCGCTATCTGGGGCGATATCTGGTGTGTAAACGTATCCATCGCCCATTTTTTTCCAGCAGTTCTATTGCATACAAATTTTCGATAGCGGATCGATGTTTTTATCATGGCGTTATCAATAACACCGGGTTGGATGTTAAAAGTTCCACATTGA
This sequence comes from uncultured bacterium, assembly GCA_964632485.1. Taxonomy (GTDB): domain Bacteria; phylum JAGOEH01; class JAGOEH01; order JAGOEH01; family JAGOEH01; genus CAZWDO01. The sequence continues at coordinate 48,304 of CAZWDO010000023.1, read as the reverse complement.
CAGTTGCAAAATCTTTATCGTTGGTCAGAAGAACAAAATCATTTTCTTTACAAAGAGCAGCAATGCCTTTATCGGAAAAATCTAAACCATCATTTTGCAGAAAACCTTCAATATCTGTTTTAGTGAATGATTTACCAGCAATCGTAAATTTATTAACAATTTTTCTTTTTACTATCTGATAAATATCGTCTAAAGCTTCCTGCCCCTCCTGATTATCCCGATATGCCTTGAATGGTAAATCATCTTTGGGAATGTTATTCTGCTCACAATAATTATCATATTCAAATCTGATTGCTCGATTAATCACTTCAGAAATAACGATGAAATCTACAACCATATCATTTTTTTGTTGTAGAAGGCGATTGTAAATGGTTGAATATTGCCTTTCCCAGGAACTATTGGTGGGCCAAAAAAGATAAATCAGAATGTTGGCATCAAAGAAAATACGTTTTTTACTCAACCGAAATATTTCAGTCAGATTATAACGTTTTGCCATGATTATTCTCCTAAAATTTCTTTAATGGAATTCTGCATTCTTTCCGGGTCTTTATAGTAAAGTTTAGCGGTTGTGGTTACCCTTTTGAATAAAACTTTATCTTCGGGTGATAAATATTCTACCGTTAAACTGTTTTTAATTTTATCCTCGGAAAAATCCCGATAAAGCTGCCCGATGGCGGTATTCAAAAAGGCAGATGTCAACATCTCTATATTCTGAAAAGAGAGTTTGACTTTTTTCCCTTCCTGAAGGGCTTTCTGAATTAAATTGTAAACGTTTTGTCCATCGTCAGACTCAACACAAAAACGATTACCTACTGTATTAAATACGCTGATATTAATTTCTTGCATTGTAAAACTCCTCTCTAAAAAATATCATCCGGCATATTTTCACTATTCAGAAAATAGGATGCCGTATCATCTGTTCTAAATTGCATATTGATAATTGTTCCGGGGAAAGAACCCAAAAATAATCTTGTTTGTTCTCCTTCGGAATCAAGCTGATAAAATCCATCGTCACTGATAATTTGAATTTTACCACTATTTTTGATAATAAATTCTCTGAGGATAGCTAAACCAATACCGCCAGAAATACCCTGTTTGGTAGAATTTCCGTCTTTTATCGCCCATCGTATAGCCTGTACCGAAGAAAGATTGCTGGCAAATCTGTTATTGACCCGCTTTTTAAACCCAATTCCAACATCAGTAACGGTAAATTCAATCGTATGTTTTTTGGGAAAGAATTGCCCGCAAGTATAAATAAAACCTGTCTCGCTATGGATTTGAGCATTAACAAAAATTTCATAGATAGATTCGGTGATTTTTTTCTTTAATGGAGATGACATTAAAGGTAATTCAGGACGATTCAATAGTTCTTCCACTACATACCTATGAAAAAACCTGCTATCTGTGGGTTTAAGTTTTAGATATTTTATAGTGGTACGGTTTATATCCAATTCACTATCGTATCCGAAATAAGACAGAAAATTATTTTTTTGAAGAATGGTTTGTATATTAGTTGGAATTGAACTGATATAAATCGTATTCAAACCCTGTATCAACTGATCCAAAATGCCTCCAAGTGGAGCGCATAAATTAGCTGTAAACCATTGACGAAAATAAACTTCAATGTTATCAAACACACGGTCTTTATTTTCGTTGTATAGATTGATAATCTGTTGATAACTTTCAAAAGAGGTGTCTATATTACTAAGTGTAAATTTGCTCAGGAACTTATCCTCACTTCTCCGCTCATCAACTTCGGCAACAATGTATTCCGTAGTTTTTCAAGGGTGTGGATTTGGGAACTATTTTTGTTTCATTTCTCTAATTTTTTAAATACAAAGTAAATAAACTCATAAGAATATTGTTTTTATTTGCATCAAAACCATAAGCTGCATGATTATATGTTTTCTCTTTTTTCGGATTTCCCCAAACCGAGATATTGACTATAAAATTCGGACAGATTTATTTTATGAGATGTCGGCGTTGTTATAGAATTAATGGGATAGCCGTCAGATCGGTAGAACCAGTTGCAATTTATGGCAAAACCTGAATCCCATTGTAAAACCGCAAAATTCCAGAAATGACAGATGCTATCATTCTTTTGTCGATAGAGTGCCTATCGTCTGTCAACAATCCAGTTGCCAGATGACCTGATTGCGTCCTGAGTTTTTCGCGCGGTAAAGACAGGCATCAGCTTGAGCGATCAATCCGCCCGGATGGTCTGCTTTCTCCGGAATGCAGGCGGCAACGCCGACGCTGATGGTGACCACAAGCGAAGGTGTGTTACATGCATGTTCAAGGAGCTGCGCTTCAACTGTGGCGCGCATCTTCTCGGCTACTTCACTGGCAGACTGGGTATTCAGACCAGGCAGAATAGCTACAAATTCCTCCCCGCCGTAGCGCGCCACCAGTTCGCCGGATCGTTGCGCAGAAGCCTGGATAACAGCCGCCACGGTCTGCAGACAACGGTCACCCACCTGATGACCATAGTGATCGTTATAGAGCTTAAACCGGTCAATATCTATCATAAGTATTGCCAGTGATTGTCGTGTCCGTACACCACGCCGCCACTCCATCTCATAAGCCGCATCAAACTTGCGCCGATTGGCCACATTGGTCAACCCGTCGCGTTCGCTCAACTGCTGTAGCTGATCGTTCGCCGTGGAGAGCGCAGCAGTGCGCTCGGCGACCTTACGCTCCAACGACTGGTATAGCTGAGTATTTTCAAGAGAAACGGCCAACTGTCTACAGAGCAGAGAAATCATCTCGACGCGGCTTTCTGTAAAGGCAGCCCGGGCTAACCGGTTCTCCAGGGTCAGGAAAGCGATGACGCGACCGCGCGCCAGCACCGGCACGGCCAGCAGTGAACACATTGGCATCCCTGCAAAGTGCGGGTCGCCGGCAAAGCGGCTGTCCACCGCCGCGTCATCGGAGACGATCGGCTTCATGGTTTTTAATCCCAATTGCAGGACGCTGGCTGCAACAAGCCGTCGTTCCCGGGCATCTGCCAGCGGTATATGGTCCAATAGTTCCTGGTCCCGCACCCCGCCCTCCAACTGCCATTGATCGTTCTCATCCAGCAATAGCAGACGGGTATCTGTTGCGCCGGTGAGCTGTCCCACCAGTTCTACCACACGCGCTACCAGGCGCGGTTTGGAAATCTCGGAGGCCAGGGTCTGCGAAGCACGCAGAAGCGCCTCATGGTCCATGGAATCCCCCTGGCTGCTGGTCGAACTCCTGAACAGGTTGACTTCCAGAAAGTGCAGCGCACGCTGCATCGCCCGCACCTTGCCGATAGCGCCCCATTGCTGATAGAGCTGACAAGCGCGCGACAGCAGATAGCGGCTCGCTTGTTCCAGCCCGCGCCGCGCATAGGCCTGCCCGGCGCGCTCGGTAATGAGCGCGTAATGCCAGGGGCGCTGGTTGCCCTGCGCATGACGCATGGACTGTTCGAATCCCTGGAGCGCCTCCCAGGGTTGATCAAACGCATCCAGATACTCTGCTGCAATCCACTCGTGGAGATGCCCAAAGTTCATGGGCGCATCCGCGGCGCGCGCCGCCAACCAAGCCTGGTTGCGCTCCAGACATTCCCGCAGCGCCGAACGGCCGGATTCAGAGGCAGTTCGAATTTGCTGGATCAGCGCAAGCGAATGCAGCGCATTGGCCTGAACCGTGATGTAAACGCCAAGAACATAAGGTGTCAGATTCACTGCCGCCTCGGCCTCCCGGATCAGGGTGACGTCATCCTGGTAGATCGCTGCTGATAATGCCCGAAAGACATGGAACATGCACCCGGCCTGAGGGTTTCCCTGAGTGGCCTCCAAAAAATCCTGCTCCCGAAAATCATCGTCATCGAAGCTACCTGACGAAATTGCGCCACCCTCCAGGGTATGCGCCACCTGCTGATAGGGCAGATAAATTTGTTCAGCGTGCCGGTTTCCGGTCTTGCGGGCGAAGGTTAGAGCCGCAGCGACTTCCGGCTGTATCTGCGTAAGTTGAGCGCCGGTCTCAAAGACGACCGTCATGGGCGATACCAGGCTCATGCACGCGTAGTCCAGGTCACCGCAGCGCAGTAGTCCATTGAAAGCCGCCCGGGCATACCCCAGTGTCGTTTCCAGCGGATTGAACCAGTGGTTGACGAAAATTGCGTAGAGGTGTTGGACAATGGCGGTTTGATTGCCATGCTCGTGCGCCAGTCCCATCGCCAGCGCCCGCTGGGCGACGCGATAACCGAGGTGAAAATCACCACGTAATGCGATGGTGGTGATGATAAGCGCGGTGATCATGGTCAGATAATCATTCAGATAGCCGGTCTCGGTCCACTGGAGCGCAAAGCGCGCTGATACCCAACCAGTGATCAATGGCTGGGAGTGCGAGGCCGCTGACGCCACGCTCTCTAACAGTCTGACCGTGCCGATCAGCCGCGGGTCAGATGGCGCCATTCGATCCGGGAGAAAGGTTTCTGTTTCAGATTCGGCGATCCGGTATAACTGCTCCATATCGAGGCTTAGACTGACAGAGGGGTCTGCCAGGGGAACCGTCACACCGAGCCGCTCCAACAAGACGCTACCCAGCCGAACCGCCGCATCGTACTCCGTACGGGCAGCGAGGCTCTTCATCTGCAGGCATGTGGCTTCGACCAGGCGCTCCGGCGCCTCCGTCCGGGCTTCCAGCCGGGCATAGACCTCATCCGCTTCGGAAAAGCGCGCCTGTCGATAGAGCGTCAAGTGCAGTTCAGTATTGAAAGCGAACGACTCATCAAAGGCGGTGGTCCATGCATCTGTCGCCAGCAAACTCATCCCCAGGCGCAGCAAGCGTTCCGCTGCGGTAAAGGCGCCCACATGGTTGGACTGGATCGCTGCCTTGAGAAATAACGCGCGGGCCAGCGCCTGTTCGTCGGTTTCGACAATAAGCTGCGCCGCAGCGGCGTAATGCCCGGCGACGCTGAATGGATCAGCAGGATCGATGCCCGCCTGGAACAACCGCCGGGCGATGGAAAGATGCAGCTTAGCCCGCGCGCCATCATCGCAGAGATGATAGGCCGCCTGTTGCATCCGGTCATGACAAAACCTGAGCCGGACGTTAACTTCCGCCTGATTGAAGGCCAGTGTATTGGGCGTGTCCAGGATGCCCCGCTCCAGGGCGGGAGTCAGCCAACCAACCAGGTCGCCAGGAACAGCGCCGGATGCCAGCGCCAGCCTTCCCAATTGGCATTCGTTTCCCAAACAGGCCGCGACGGTCAATGCCCCAGCGGTATCTGATGCCAGTACCGCCAGTTGGGCTGTCAAAAAGTCCACGACATTGGCGCTGGCCGGGTGCGAAAAAATCGCTTCAATATCCCAACTCCAGGTACCTTGCGGTAGATCAAGATACAACACGCCTTCACGATAGAGCAAATTGAGAAATTCAACAGTAAAAAACGGATTACCGCTTGTTTTGGCATGGAGCGCTGCCGCCAGAGTCTGCACGATATCAGGCGGCATGTGTAACATATCGGCCAGCAGAAAGGCAATCTGATCAACCGACAGATTGGAAAGGGTCAGCAGATGGACGGGTTCTCCCGAGAAAACAGGCTGTTGCAGCAACCGGTAGAGGGGATGAGAAGCATCCACCTCATTGTCGCGGTAGGCGCCGATCAGCAGCAACCCATTGAGAAAGGTCTCCCCCAGCAGCGCACTGACAAACTCCAGCGATGGTTGGTCAGCCCACTGCAGGTCATCCAGAAACAGTACCAGCGGATGGTCGGGCGCCGCCACCTGTCGCACGAACGCGACCAAAAGTGAGCGCAGCCGGATTTGGGTTTCATGTGGGCCGAGTTCCGGGGCATCGGGCTGGGGACCGAGCAGCAGTTCCAGGTCGGGCACAGCCCCGAACAGCGCCCCTGCGTCCTGGCCCAGGCCCGCCAAAATCCGTTCACGCCACTGCGCCGCCACTTCCTCGGATTCGGACAACAACAATTGGCACAACTGGTTCAAGCTCTGGGCTGGCGCTAGAAATGGCCGGTTGCGCTGGAATTGGTCGAACTTGCCGCTGACAAACAGACCACGACCCAGGGTGACCGGGCGGTGAATCTCGTTAATCAGCGCCGTTTTGCCAATCCCGGCATACCCTGCCACAAACAGATTCTGTGAGCCGCCCTGGGTCACACTCGCAAAAGCCCCGAGGAGCGTTTCCAATTCGCGGTCTCGCCCATACAGACGGTGCGGCAGGCGTGGCGCCAGAGGGATATCATTCAGTCTGAGCTGAACCTGCTCCAACGACTCATGGTTACCAAGGGCATCGCGTAATCGCCGTATATCAAAAGCTAACCCAGCCGCGCTCTGATAGCGGTCATCCGGTTCTTTGGCCAACAGCGTCAGAATAAGCTCAGACAAGCGCTGCGGTAACCAGGGCGCCATTTCAAACGGCGGGCGCGGCGACCGGGCCAGGTGCGCATGCATCAGACTGAGAGTGTCTGTCTCTTCGAATTGCGGTACGCCGGTGGCCAATTCATACAGGGTTGCGCCCAGAGAGTAGAGATCCGCGCGGTAGTCGACCGGTCGGTTCATCCGTCCCGTCTGCTCCGGTGACATGTACGCCGGCGTACCCTGCATGTGGACGGGATGCTCAAATCCAGGCATTTCCTTAGCAAAGGTCGTTGCCAGATCAAAGTCGATGACCTGTGGTTGCAGATCGTCCAGCCGGACCAAAATGTTGCCGGGATTGAGATCCTTATGGATGACGCCGCGCGCATGGATGGCTGCCACTATAAGCGCCAGCGCCTCGGACAGGGATAGAAACTGCTCTATGTTCATCCGGCCTGCGAGGTGGGACTGACTCAGCGTGACACCGCCGAAATCCGCCATCACCAATTTTCGGTTCGCCGGGTCATAGCGCACCAAGCTGGGACAACCGGTAACTCCCTGCAAGCGCGCCAAAATCTCTTGCTCATGGCGCAGTCTGGAGATGGAAGCGCCATCATCGATGGCCTGTTTAACAATCACGGCGCCATCCTGTTGGGTCACAATCCGAAAAACCTGATGGCTCATGCCCCGGTGGAGCTCTGTTCGAGTGAATTGACTGTCAGTTGAAAGGGTCATACCGTACTTCCTATCTATACCCTTCGTTTCTAACTTGTTAATAAGCGGTTGAAAAACTAACTGTCACGGGCGTTGAATATGATTCCATTGACCTATCGGATTAAAAATAAAACAGATTTTTCTATCCGACTTGATGCGCATGTCTATGTGGCGTATGGCAAGAATAAATCTAAGGGGTCGTGCCATCTGCTTTGCTCTGCGCCTCGTTTTTATCAAATTTTTGGATGATTGAGCGGTTAATTTCGTAACTGTCGCGCTCTGCCAAAAAAAGCGCTGATGATCAACACCAGTGAGAGCGGGATAAAAAACTCAGGGTGGCCGGTATTGGTTGCGCCAATAAAATCCAATTCAGGTACATGATTGAACGGGCCAATATACAAAATGGCGATATACACAATTTCAAAGAGTTTGCTGGTTCCGCTCCACACCCCTAAGGCAAGCGCCAGAGATGGAATGAAGATTGCGCCAGAGAACAAACCCAGCAAACCCGTTGTATCACCAGCCATCGTCAAACAAAGCATCGCGCCGCTTCCCATCAGTAGAGTAACGATGAATCCAGCCAGCCATTGCGCAGGGAGTTGTCTCCAAACCGGGGAGACGGAAGAGAAGGTCATCTGTTGGACATTGTGGTGAATTTCGCGGTTGCCGAGGGAGGACCAGATCAGCACCGGCCAGGTCCAGGCCAGGGGCAGGAAGATAGCGCACGTGTCGGAGGCATGGCTGGCAAAACAAGCGATTATGAGCCCACCAGCAATGACGTACCACCACCAGCGTTGTCCTTTGAGCAGAAGTTTTAACTCAGCCCGGAGGACATTGAAGAAACCGAAGCGCCTCGAAGTAGCGTTCAACGGCGTCAAGTGAATGGTGGGAATCGTTTTTGAAACAGCAGCCGGTTGAAGGCCTGGGTTGAACGAAGCGTCAGGTGGAACTGCGCTGGTTTTTATCCGCCTGGGTTTTGTGCGTGAAGGATCGAATCGGTCAAAGAAAAATGCTGCAAGTAATGTGAACAGGATGGCGGCACCAATAAAGACAAACCGCCCCAGAATAAGATCCGGGGTCCAGTGTATACCTGTCCAGGTGAATCTCCCCGATACTTCCTGTCTGTTATTTCCTAAAGAAAAGCTTCCATCGTAATCAGGGTACACTGCCCGTACAGATGCGCCCATATCGCTCTTCAGTACGCCGATCCCGGTGGGTTCAAAAACTGCATATTTTGTGCCCAGGTTTTCCATCGTTATTGGAAGGGAGATGATGAACGCCACGAAATAGACAATATTCCCGAAGCCGCCTTGCAGGAACGGAATGGCTTCGAATAACACGGCCAGGGCGGCAACGAGTGCCATGAGAGGAAACACAATGAAAAGAAATGGCGTCAGATACGCCAGCAGGTCTAACCGCGCGCTTTCACCTTTCCAGAATTGCAGGAGAATTCCGAGCAGCGCCAGCACCGTCACCATAGACATTAAAACAGCCAGATTGCTCAACCATTTGCCCAGCATGTACAGCGGACGCGTAAGCGGCGTGGTCGCCATGATTTGGCCGACACCGGTTTCCCTATCGCGCGCAACTGAGCCTTTGATCAGAAAAAAACCAAACCAGCCAATGAAAAGTGTGGCGTTGAGGGCCATCAGCGCGCCAACCCAGGCCGAGTTGAATTCGCCCCGGTACTTGCCAAGTTCCAAAGTCATATTGCCAATCGCAATTTGATATCCAAGAAAGACCACCAATCCGAGCATAATGAGAAAACTATAGCGACGCACGCGCTCGTAAAAATCGGCGCGCGCTATATGATAAATGACGCGTACTTGATTCATGATCTACCTCTGATGAAATACAGATAGGCGTCTTCGAGATTGGGTGAAACGTTCTCTGACTGAGCCTCGGGCTGGGTGGCGCTGACGACGCGTACCTGCACCCCGTCACTGCGGCGGATGGTACCACTGACGATATGTTTGCTTTTCAGAGCTGGCAGGTCGTCGCTGTGAACGGTCCACTCCCAGACTTTATTTTCAAGCTCTTTAAGCAGCTCTTCGGGGGCGGTCTCTCGCAGGAGTTGGCCTTGATTGATGAGCACGATATGCGTGGCAGTGGCTTCTACATCCGAAACAATGTGGGTGGATAAGATGATGATTCTTTCCCCGGACAAGTCTGAGAGCAAATTGCGAAACCGGACACGCTCTTCAGGGTCCAGGCCGACGGTGGGTTCGTCCACGATCAGCAGTTGCGGGTCGTTGAGCAGCGCCTGCGCGATGCCTACGCGCTGCTTCATACCGCCTGAATAGCCTCCCAGCGGACGCTTCGCTGCTTCCATGAGGTTGACAAACTGCAATAGCTCATCTATCCGTTTTCGGGTGGAATTGGCATCCAGCCCTTTAATTGCCGCCATATATTCCAGGAATTCGATTGCAGTGAGATTGGGGTACACGCCGAAGTCCTGTGGTAAATATCCAAGTACAGAGCGCAGCATATCGGGCGATTTAATGACATCCACGCCGTTCCACGAAATTGCCCCTGCGGTGGGCTTGGTGATCGTGGCGAGTATCCGCATTAATGTGGATTTACCCGCGCCATTCGGGCCGAGCAAGCCGAGAATGCCAGGACTGATCTCGAGGCTAAAGTCCTTAAGACCCCAGACATTCCGTTTGTATTGTTTACCGAGATTTTGAATGGTCAGTTGCATGAAAAACACCTCATCAGTTATATTTTTTTTATTTATAAATCCATTTGAATAAACAATAGAGAAAGATTGCTATTTTTATCTCCAAATGGTCATAGATATAATATTGACCGGCAGAATCCCACACGGGCGGGCTATAAATAGTAGTTAGGAGCTTTCAACCAATTCCTGACGCTGCTTTTCCATCGCTATCTGCTCTTGGCTGAATGTATTAAGCCTGCTTTCCAATTCATGCAAAGCTACAGAAGTTCTCTGTGTTGCGCTTTCATCTGTGGACCAATGACATGACCGATGTTAAGTATCTGTGAATATTGGTTTATACATCGTTTTTCAGTCCAGTATAAATAATGGTCATCTTATTCTGCCAAATCTTGAATACCTAAATCTATCGCTTTTGCTGAAATCCTTTGTAAGAAAAGTTCCTTCGGTTTTTTGACAGGTTCTCTTTCTAATTTAACATGGATTAAATAACGTTGATTGGGTTTCAAATCAACCAGGTCTTCTGGTCTAAATACTTACAAAAAATATTGATTTTCGGTAAGTTTTTTATTTAATATAATAATTAGCCTGAATAGTTACTATTATTTATTTAAATAATCATAAGTTGCTTTTGAAATTTCTGCGATAATTTTTGCGTTGGTAATCTTATCTTCCCTTGAGTCAGAAATAAAAATGACAATGGCAAAACTTCTTCCGTTTGGTAACTTAACAATGCCAATATCATTAAAAGCAGCAGTAATTCCATTTTTATCAGTACCTGAAGTCCCTGTTTTATGACCTACTACTGTCCCTTCATGCAAAAGTCCCTTGATCCGATCAGGTCCGGTAGATGTCTCAACCATTTTTCTCCACAACAATTCTTTACTTTTTTTAGATAAAATCTCATCGTCATAAAACAATCGAAGAAGTTCAAGCATATCTTTTGGACTACTCTGATTGGCATGAATTGTGTTCGTTTCTATATTCGCATAGTCCGTACCGATTGATATACTTTTTAAGCCTAAATTCTGGATATAATTTTCTGCAACTTTCGTGCCTCCCAATATTTTAAATAATTTATCGCAAACATTGTTGTCGCTTCTGGAGATGGTATAGCTTAATGCTTCTGATAATGTGATATCAACGCTTTCTGCGCTTCTTTCATCAGCCAATGGACTATAGGTATCTGGTCGTAAATCACTCTTTTCAAAATGAATTTTCATATCATAATTTAATATTCCTTCATCGACTCGTTTTAAAATCGCAACAGCTTGCGGAAATTTAACGACACTCACCAGTGTAAATTGTTTGTCTTTATTGATGAAAAGAGTATCTTGATTTTCAAAATCATAAATACCAATTCCAAAAGTTGCATTTTTCGTTAGGATGATTTCATTAATTTTAACTCTTAATCCATCCATTTTATTTTTAGAAGAGCAAGATATAAGCAAAAAGAAACTCATAATATACGTAAAGATTTTCATAAACTTCATTATCATTTCCTTTTTTAAAATGGTTCCATGTGATTTTTTCATTTTTATCTTAATTCTTTTTTTATGTTGGTTCTACGGAAAACGGAGAATGAGGTTAAAAACATCTGAACGAAAAACTGCTAAAAAGTCAAGAACAAATTTAAGCGGGGATTCCGGATCAGCCTTGGAATGAGGATAGTTATTGGATGTCAGATGTCGATTACTTGAGGATGTCAAAACTGCTCATACCATATTCAAACGCGCCGATATCGGGAGCGGCATCGCTGTTACGCGCCCGGATTGTCTGGTGCTTGACATACTGATACAGCGCGGGGCAGGCATTAAACGGAGCATACAGGAGCCAACCGGCATCGATACAGGGCGACCCAGCCTCCAAGCCGAATTCCTGCTGCACCGGATTGGAAAACCCCGGGCTCTCCCCGCTCAGATTCCCGTTCTGGACCAGATTTCCCTCGAAGACGCTTTCATGCGTATTTTTCCAGCCGCTAGATAGCCAGTTGGCGTAGAGGCGCGCCTGGCCCTGACCAGCGGTGATTGCCATGCGATTCCCTCCCGCCGAGGCGTACACGATATTATTGCGGATATCGGCGCTGATGCCATTCAATGAAAGCCGAATCAGGGTCGTATTACCGCTGCGGGTGGAGACGATCGTGTTGTGGTAGAAGTACAGAGTGCCCGTGCGATATAGCGTCGTATCGCCGCCGTCGCCGCCATAATGAATGATCTGATTGTTGCCGGCGTCTTCAGGCTCGATCAGGATATTTCCATAGACCCAGCTTGCCATATAATCGGGATCCTCGGCAAGTTCCTGATGAGAAGTCTCCACCAGGTCCAATTGCCGATTGCCGCTTTCAATCCAATTATAGCGAATGATAGCGCCGCTGGAACGGTCTTTGAGGTTATTGCCGCCACATCCCGGACGCAGGGGGCTAAAACGGTTGTATTCATAGACAATGCCTTGGCTTTCAGTATAAGTATTATGCTCGTAGTAGCTACCTTCGATGCCGTTATCATGGATATAATTCCCGGCGATACGAATATTTTGTGTCGTATAGGTAGTGAACAACCCATTGCCGCAATCATGCAGTTCACAATGCTTGATGTTGATATTTTCACCGATCTCGACATGAATCGCCGCCGCATTGCTGACATATTGGCCGGAATTGCCGCGATCGTCCGTGAATGCATAACCCGGCCGGGCGCTGCGGATATCGAGATTCTCGATATAAATCCAGGCTGGAGCGCGGGAATCGTCCGGTAAACTGGAACCCCCGACTTTGATCACGGAGCGGTTTTCGTTCCAGTAGTCCAACTCCAGACGGGTAATGGCATTTTCACCCGAAATCACCGGCAAACGGCCGTTATCGGCAATCCCCGTTATCACCAAGGGGGAATCGGCAGTCGCTTCGGTATTGATCACCCATTTGCAGCAATAGGGTTCCTCCTGCCAGTAGATCCGTACCAGGGTCGAAGGAGTCAGCGATTCCCAGGGTACTGCGGCGGGATCCGGAAACTCATGGCCCGGTCCTACATCATATACCGTCTGAAAATCAGAGGGGTTCCACGTTGTGACCGTATCCGACTCCTCTACCGTAAATTTTAAACTGTCGCGGACGAAAAATCCCATCTGATCGATGAGTCGCCATTGCAGACAATATTGACCAACCCCGGGATACTGATGACTAATCACCGCCATGCCCTGAACGGTAGTTTGTAAAATCGACAAAACGCTGTCCCAGTGCTGATCACCCCCGGAATCCAGTTCCAGGGTTGCCAGATCCCGATCGGGATCCGAAAAGTAAAATGAAAAATCGACCCGCAACGAATCCTGTCGATAGCGGATCGAATCCATCACTGGCGCCTGGGTGGCAGGATCAAGTTCAAATGAATAGATTTTTCCCGACTGAATCTGGTTATCGCTGATAGTCTGATTTAAATAATTACGGGCGAAAGCGGTAAATGTATAATTCAGAACCGGAATGGTTCCATACATGGACAATCCCGAGGGAGAATTAGGAGAAAACAAATTCTGCGCTGCTTCGTGGATTAGAACCTCCCGACCCAATTGGGGGCCAAGTTTAAGAATTTTAAAAACCCAAGAATGGGAGGAGCCCGCGACGTTGATAAAGTAAATTCCAGGGCAAAGACCCTCTCCCTCGAGAAAAAATTCATGGTCACCCGCTGATAATGAGATTTCTTGTACCAGCAGAATGCTACCCAGAAGATTAAACAAGCGAATACGAAACGACCCGGGTTGAGAAATGCGCATTTTAAAACGGGTTTGGGAGCGAAACGGATTGGGATAGTTGCGCACCAACATGGATTCCATATTCGATGACAAACCCTCGCTGATGCCGCTTGCGGGATAAATCCAAAAGGTGTCGCTATAGATCACTGTATCCAAGCCCTGATCATGGGTGATGCGTATCGAATCCAGCTCCACCGGCGCATGGTTCCGCGAATTTTCGGCAATAAAGGTTACGTACCCGCTTTGGGCAGCCATTCCTGATAATAAGAACAAAAACAGGCATATCATCAATACTTGGCAATTGATATTCATAACGTTTTTTTCTCTCTCTCACCTACTTTTGTCAAGATAAACATCAGCATTATACAGCATTTCTTTTTTATCGATCAGAAACCGAAGCTGACGCGATCGGTTTGAGTCTTATTCGCGATATGCGTAATCTTTTCGGTTAAGCTATATGGTTTTTCCATCGATCCACCAGCGGAATGGACGTATCAAATTCCAATTTCATTTGATATACAGCGCTTCAGAATTAGCTGAAAAAGAACCGTAGCAGATTCTAAAAAAAAGAATTCCACTGGCTAATTTATCATGGGGGCTCCACAATACCCTCTGTATTCCCTGATGCAATTCAAGCAATCTCCGATCGACGAGTGAACCTTCTGAATTATAGACCGTCAAGCAAGCTGAACCCGTTAAAATATGAGGCACAGTTATTTGCAGCATTACTGCGGCATTAAATGGGTTGGGAAAAGAGCTGAGGGCGAATGACTGAGAACCCGATCGGCTGGAAGCGATGCAGGAAGCATCAGCGACAGTAAACATTCCTGTTTCGGACCATTCACTTTCTCCAAGCCCATTCACTGCCCGTACTCGCCAATAATAGTCAATCCCCTTGCAAAGATTGGAAAACAACCACTTTGACTGTCCAATTTCTCCATTCCACACCATGTTTTCCGACTGAAATCCATCGGACTCGGAAATTTGGAGCTGATAGAAAAACGCATTCGAGCTTTCCGTCCATTCCAATACAATAGAATCTTCCGAATAAACAGAACCATTGGGGGGGCTGATCAGCATAACGGCTTCCGGATAATTGCCCACAAATTCCGCAACCATCTTGGCTGACCGACTGTTCCATAACTGCGTGTTGATGGCATAAATTTCATGATAGTGACCGTCAGTATTACCTGGGAAATCGAGCGCCAAAATCTGCGGGTCAATATCCGACTCGGATATACGGTCCAGAGTTACAATCGGCGCGTTCAAATCGATAATTTGCTGATAAAAATGGTCGGCATCTGCTCCGAAGCCCGGCATATCTTTAAAAGTTTCGGTTTCATTCAGAGCAATCAGATGCACGGGTGGTTGATCTATATTTACAAACTCTCCCGGGGAAGCTGCATTCAGAACTTCTTCTTCCCAGCTTCCAAATGTATTGAGGCACAGACTTTTATATTCTAATACCTCAATAGTTGACAGATTGAGTGGATTGTTGGGCCAGCAAACCAGATCATACAAGTCATAAGCGCCACTCATAGCGATGACTTGCTGAATATCTTCAACGTTCAATCCCAAATGGGCAAGATAGGATTCATCGGTCGCTAACAGCGAAACAAGATGCGCCCCGGCTGATTGGCCGAAAATGGAAATATTGTCAGCATTTCCGCCAAACGCTTCAATGTTGTTTTTAATCCAGGCAAAAGCTTTGGCTACATCCTGAATATGAGTAGGATGAACAGCATTCCAGGGGTCGGCTGAAAGCTGATAATTAATAATGACCGTTGTTAATCCATAATATCCGGCAAAAACGTTGCCCAATTCGAGATAGATATTTTTATCCCCCTGCTTCCATGCGCCACCATGAACAAACATTATAACCGGAGTACCTGATTTACCCACGGGATGATAGACATCGAGCCAATGTTTTCCCCCTCCACTGTCGGGAGGAACATCATAGGCGATATTAAACGAAGCCTCGACCAGATCGATCACATAAACCGCTTCAATCACTGAACTATTCTCCATCCCCTCTTTGACTGCAATGGCTTTAAGCGTCAACGACGAAAAAGAGAGTGGCGCATTATCGTCCTGGGAATCCGGATCATTATCACATTGATCGGTGAGTATATTGCCTGTTGCATGATTAGCAACCAATATCGGAGCGCCATTATAGCGCCGGGATTCTTGAGTTGGCGTAGTACCATCGACGGTATAATAGAGAATTGCCTCGGGTGTGGCGCATGAAATAGTCACGGTAATTGGAGCATGATATGTGCCCGAAATATGGCTCAATACGGGTTTTTCGACAGACAATGCCTTTATTTGAAAAGGGAATAGCATAGTCATCAGTATACTGATAATCCTCAAGGCTTGAAAAGAAATGTTTTGCATTGCCGACTCCTTAAAAAATATTTACCGATTTTGTTATCAGTTTGATCAGTAGTTTCCAAATGTCAATGATCCATTGCAACTCATCGCGGGTGGCGCGGCGCTCAAACCGGGCTCGGCGCCATCGATCAGGGACTGGGAAAGTTTATTTTCCTCGACATTGATAACAATTGCTTTCTTGAGAGAGGGATGCTCTTTAAACAGCTTATCGATAGCTCGGTATTTAGTTTGTTTTCGTTTCATACGAAATTCCTTTTCAGTGGATCAAAAAATGGTTTTCAATGCTGATTATTATTATACACTATTTACTCTTGATTTATAAACGATCCAGGCCGCAACAAATGATTCCAGCAAGCTCAAGGGGATGGCGGCCCACATAATGCCCAACGGTAGCGCGCCCAGATTCCCGATCACCACCCACATCATCACGAAGCCGGTCCACCAGGCGATAAAAGTAGTCTGCCAAAGGGAGAATCGTCGGCTGATAAAAAAGATTGCCAACGCCAAAAAGAGCGACCAAAGTCCCCAAATCGCGCCATTGACCGGCGCGGACGGAAATATTAGCCCCATTTGCTGGTAATGGGCGACCCAATAGGATTTCAGTAAAAGCTCATTTCTGGCAAATTCCGATACGGATATCCAGACGGTCGCCAGAAAAACAGACACAAATTTGGTCCTGAATACGTTCATAAAAATATCCTTTCGCGCGCCTTAACAAGCCGAATTGACTCATTGGGTGAAGTTATTTCATTTTTTCGCAATAACAAGCATTTCAAAATCATCGCCGGTTAATCGGTCTTCCCGGGAAAAGGCTCCCAGTTTTGCCCCGAAAATGTCAATTTCTTTAAATCCAAGGCTTTTCAAGAGCCAGGTTATTTCACTGGGGAAGTAATAGCGTTCGCTGCATTCCAGTTCCACAGATTTCCCGCTGTCATCCTCAATGGTAGTGATATTATGATCCCTAAAAGTCATCAAATCGAAAGAGGTGCTGGCGTATGAAGCGATCCCCTCCCCCTTTACCGATTCATTGAACTCATTAATCGAGTGGAAAAGGGGGTACAATCCGTTTAAAGTAGTAAAGATAAATCTGGCATTCGGTTTCAACGATTGGGCGGCGCTTCGCAAAATTTCGAAATTCATTTCGTCGGTTTCCATCAAGGGGAATCCGCCTTCACACAGCATAATAGCCGCATCAAATTCGCTATTGAAGGGCAAGTTCCGGGCATCATGCTTCTGAAACTCAATTTGAAGATTGGCCTCCCGCATCTTTTCCCTGGCACGATCCAACTGGGATTCAGATAAATCAATACCGATTACCCGATATCCGCGTTGGCTCAGTTCGATCGCATGCCGACCGGTTCCGCAGCCAATATCGATGATATTTAGTGTTTTGTCGTAATTGAGTTCTTTTTCGATAAAATCACATTCGCCGGTCGTACCCTGGGTAAAAGGTTCCTGATCGTATTTGTGCGCATAGTTTTCAAACAATTTTTCATACCATTGGTTCATGTTAGTCTCCTCTGAATATTTTGTATATTTGATTCAATAGCCAAGCAGCAACCCATGATGCGAGTTCCAGCCAGAATGTCCTGTTCGGACACAGCATCTCCATACAAAGGTCTCACAGGATAGCCTGTCTTAGTCGAATACGTTAAGCTACTAAGACATTCAGCCGCAGGGCGGAGAAAAAAATGCAGATTTTATTGAAACCGGCCCGCAGGGGTAACTGTTTGAAAGATAATTTCATAAAGTCGTTGTTTTTTCTCTTTTTTCGTATCAGCCTATACAGGTAATAACAGGTTGGATTTTAATTTTACATCCGGTTTTATTTAGCGTTTTCATGATGAAAAATCCGGAGAAATACGATAAATGCGGCAGATTGAGTTACGACAGAAAAGCCAACCAGCGAAAGAACTCCGACCCGATCATAGAGGAATCCGATGATCGCGCTACCCGCAAACCAACAGAACCCGAAGAGGGTATTGAAAAGTCCGAAACCGCTGGCGCGTTTGCCTTCGGGCACTCGATCCCCGATAGCCGCTTTCAGGATTGATTCCTGAGTGCCCACGCTGATTCCCCAAAGCGCCATGCCAGCGATAATCCATCCGAATGAACCCAAGAAAACTAACGGCGCGGTTAAAATTTCAACCAGAAACAGTCCGGCCAGGGCTTGGATGCCAATTCGGTCGTACAGGAACCCGAATACGATCGCGGCGGCAGCATCAACGGCCATTGCGCCCGCGTAAAGCAAGGGGATCGCTTCTTCGGTAAAAACGCCAACGGTTTTCAGATGCAGGCCGATCAGGGGGAAATCAGTGATGCCCATAGCCAGCAATCCCGAAGCGACCACAATAATCCAATAGGAACGAGAGTATCCTTTTCCGGAAATCATGGGAGTTTTTGAACGAATCTCAAATTTCTCAGGATTGGGAAAAAGAAACCGAGCCAGGAGGGTAACCAAAATCGCCAACCCGGCGGGAATGAATAGTAACAGCAAGCCGGAGCGGTAGGTCGCGAGAGTATTATCGGTATGAGATGTAAAAAGCAGCAGCGAAAAAAGAGCGGGACCCAAAAATGCGCCAATCTGGTCCATCGCTTCATGTAGTCCGAATCCGAACCCGCTACCGGTCTGCCTGGACGCAAAAGAGATAACGGCATCATTCGCCGGTTTCCGGATTGCTTTCCCTACCCGTTCCAGAAACAAAAAAACAATCGCAAGCTCCCAACCCCGGATGAAGGCGAGCATGGGCAACGAGCAAAGCTGCACAGCATAGCCCGTTATGATCAGCAGCCAGTACTTACGGGTTTTATCTGCTATTGTTCCTGAAAAAAACCTGAGCGCATACCCCACGAATTCGCCAATCCCCGCCGCTAAACCCAGGGCGAACGCACTGGTTCCCAGCAATTTCAGATACTGTCCCACAACACTTCTTCCACCTTCATAGTTCATGTCGGCAAACAAGCTGACAATACCAAAAAGTATAATAAACACAATAGCTGTTTTTTTTGTCAACGCCAGCGTCCGGGATGTCGGTTGATTCATTTAACTCTCCTTTACACTTTAGTGTTTGCCGTTTCAGTTTGAATTGCATCGCGCGCGCGCTCAGCAAAATTATAACGGTTATACAAAAAAGAGATAACCAGCAGCAGGGCTCCCAGAGATACCAGCGCCATGGTTTTAGCGATCGTCCCAAAATCAGCGATATCCATAAAAAAGAGTTTATAGAGAGTAATCCCGAACAGCGTAATAGCGGCGATACGCAGGTGTTTTTTCTGGCGCCGGATGCCGATCGCAATCAGCAGGAGCGAATATCCCCCCCACACAATGCTAAGTCCCGGATTGCCTGCCGCGGGGAATTCCATGATCGCCACCCAATGCTGCCATTCACTGCTGAGCATCCACAGAATGGCAAAATGGAGCAAAAGATCGACCGTTATCGCCAACTTGCCGGCAGTCAGCCGCTGATGCAAATATTGAAAGCAGGTAATGACTGTCAACGCCGCTATAGCCAGGGACGCGTAACGAATGGCTATATTTCCAATGCCCCGGTGATAATACTCGGACATCGACTGCTCCAAATAACTGGCGCGCAGGTGACTCAAGGCCTCGAGACCTTCGGTCAAAAACAAAACCAACGTGAACAGGCACAACCCCAAACAGATGATCCCAAGCCGCCGGTTCCTGATTTTTTTCCAATTGATCCAGGTCAGTCCGGTCGCAAACAGCAGAGAATAAGCGGCAAGCCAAACTGTTTTAAAACTATCTAAATCCAGATCATAGTAGGTATCGGGATACAGCGCTCCGTCTCTGGTAACCGATATCGTGGAATCGACAGATAATTGATGCCAATATTGAGCGATTTCCATACGTAAGGAAAAATAGATGGATATGATTAAAACAGTGGGAATCAGAAATGAAAATATCCTGGATAATCGCGATGCAGGCAGTGAGGCGGCTGTTTCCATACGATCGAAACGAGTTATCAGGGCAAAGGAGGCGATACAGATCAGCGAACTGAAAAAATTGACATTGAAAAAAGGAACAAGATAAGTTTTATGAAGATCGGCTGAATATACTCCATAGACTGTCATCCAATCCTGGACCAGGCTTAGGAAGGCCAGAATAATCAAAGGTCGCGCCAGGCTTTCATAAAACGGGGTTTGCTTGCCTCTACCAATCCAGAACAGCAACAGCGCCTCACCTACCCACACAAGAGTTACCCAGTTGCCGTCAAATTGAACGGGAATGGCGATCGTGATAAATACCAGGGATAACCCGCAAACGAAATAAAAAATGTTCCTATCGATAAGTTTTTGACGAAAAATCACCATACTGACACTAAAATGAACCAAAGCGTTAAGAGCCGTGTAGATTCCGGCAAACTGGGCCACGCTTTCCCGGGAAAGGAGAATGGTATAGCCCAACCCATAAAAGATGAATGAATTGGCCAAGAGGAGAAAAACGTCATTGTTTCTAAAAATTTCATTCCGGAAAAGTTTATTGACAAGGAATGTCGTATAAAAAATGGCAAAGAAAAGGATCAGAAAAATCAAGGCCAGTTGGAAATGCCTGGATGCGTCGTACTGATCGGCAACCCATACGCCATATATCAGCCAGGAAATAGCGAAGGAAGAGTAAAAAAGGGATTTCCAGTATTTCCACAAAGAAAGAACGAGAATGCCGCCATTGATGAGCGCCATATAGCTGAAAAGCGCCGCTGCATTGCCGGTATCCGCGCTGACCAAAAAAGGGACGGCATACGCGCCAACCAGGCCAATATGGGCAATCACCGAGAGATTGTACCCAATGGCGATCGGCACCGTTAAAGCGGTGAAAACCACCATCAGGGCAAAAGCCGGAATTCGCGGGATCAGGTTATAAAACGCATAGGCCGAGAATGTGGACAAATACAGGATGGCCATAGCTCCGCTCACTAATACCGCGCTGAAACTAAGCATTGTTTTCTTCAATTTAAAACCCAAGCCCAGCAGCAGCATCCCCACCAGATAGGCCAAAGCGATCCGTGTGGCGGGACTGATCAGGCCGTGTTCGATTGAATATTCAACGCCAATGGCCACACCGATAATTGTAATGCCAATGCCGATCTTGTTGAGTATATTTTCTCCGATATACTTCTCTAAATCGGATTTCGCCTTCACAGGCATTTGCCTGGCGGGCTCGGGAGTGGGAGTGAGTGTGGGAGCGGGAGTGGGCGCTGATTCCTGGGTACTCTCCAGTGGAATAGCCGGTGTGGAAAGAGGCGCGGCTTGTTTGTTTCTGATATCTTCGAGTTCACGGTTCAATGCCATGATTTGTTGGGAAAACAAATCATGCTGCCGGGACAGCAGTTCCATTTTTTCAACCAATTTTTCAATTCTATCGCCGGGATCCGACATAGAGCCATCTCCTTTGTATGAATTCGGCAACGGCCAACATCTTACGAGCAAATCGCTTGACGGTTAACTCCGTCAACAAGCGAGATGAAGCGCTCTACCCATGGATTGGCAAGTTATGCTCAATCATGATATACGGTGGGTTTGTAAAAAAATCAAATTTTTGAACGAGTTATAATCAACCATTTTTGATATATCTATTTCTCAGACTGCCCAGAGCTACATCCAGATTAAAAATCTGATTCAACAGCACAGCCAGCAGCGTCGCCGTGGGTAATGGATCTGTAAAAAAGGTTTGGATGACATGCGGCGCTCGGGCATATAGACTGGGCAAAAAGGCGGTGCTGAGACCGAAAAATAAAGAAATACCCACGACAAAGGTTTTACGCGGATTCCACTGCTCACCGAACGTCTCCTGCAATCCCAGGCATACCATGAAACATCCGGAAAATATAATGGAAGCGCCCAAAATTGGTTTCGGTGTCAGCGAGAGAAAAGTGACAAACTTCGGGAAAAATGCCAGTACGACAAAAATAATACCCGCGCCCACGCTGATCCAGCGGCTGACAACCTTGGTGGCGCCCGCAAGCCCAATATTGCTGGATGAAGTATCGACCGCCATTCCGCCCAGCAACCCGGCCAGAGCGGTCGAGATACCGTCAGCCATCAAACCGTTGCGGATGGGAACAAAATTCGGTTCCGTCAGACCGGGTTCTGATATTTTTTGCGCCACTAACAAATTTCCAAATGATTTCAGCGATCCGATCATGGCAATAAGCATAAAGGGAACAACCAATCTGAATTCAAATTTGATTCCCCGGAAAGCTGCGCCGGCGGACGGCATAGAGAATAAGGGAAAATCCTTGAGAGTAACAAGGGAATGCCGGTATTCAGGCGCCAGGATCAACGCCAGTATCCACCCCGAAGCAATACCGATGATCAGGCAATACATCTTCACATAGCCTTTGCCCCAGATGTTCGCCAGGACCATAACCATCAGCGAAAACACACCAATGACAATATCGGGACTTTGAATGGCATCATCGCGAAACACCAGTCCAAAAAATGAAGTAACCGAAATCTTGATCACACTCACCCCGACCAGCGCCATCACCAGCCCGACGATATAAGTGGGAAAAATTTTCCTCAGTTTTTGGATCATAGGCGCTATCATCATTTCAACCAGTCCGGCGACGATGATCATCCCCCGCATGAGTGGAATGCCTCCCACCCAGGCTGCGGATAAGGAAAGACTGAAATAGGAAGGACCACATAAATTAGGGCAGAGATAACCGGAACCGATAAACGGCAAACGAAGCGATTGAATGATGGAACCCAACCCGGCCGCCAGCATGGAAAAAGCGATAAATGTAGCGGCAAATTCCGGGGTTCCATTAATCTGACTGGCAAAAAGAATCGGCAGCGCAAGGGATATCACCATCAACAAGACATGTTGTACCGAAGATATGAACAAATGTCCCAAAGGAGGAACCTGATTGACTGTATATTCATATTGATTATTTTTAGCGGTCATGAGCTACTCCTGTCTCAATAGGGGGGTTGCGGCAGATCGGTTATTGCCGCCACATAAATCTCATTTTCTACCAGATTCACTTTACGAATATACAACGATTTTTTTATCAGTTCTCGTTTATAGCGGTTTTTAGCCATAAAAACCTCCCAGGCGTGATCGGCGATCGCCAGTTTTTCCAAAGCGCGGGCGAAGGGTTTATGCTTGACTTCATCAATACAATCCAGCAGATTTGTTTGAGAAAATGTAATATTAATCGCCGGTGAAATCAGCATATCGCCATTAGCGCGAAATGCGAAAACATGGACGTCGCGGTAGTTGTACTGCGAAACCGGATCGGCGATGCTTGCCAGCGCCTCCAATCCTTTTTCCCTGATCAGTTCCGCGGCGCCATCCACGATAATCCGAATGAATTCCTGTTCTTCATGGGGATAATTGATTCCACCGCCAACAAATAGCTCGAGACCTTCAGGGGTCATGACTTTGAAATGACATGACGATTTAGGCACTGAATAAAACTTGCCAGGCTCCCACCATGAATAGTGCATCCAGGCGTGGGGATTGTTCCTGTCTTTAAGAGCGTCTAAAATCAATTGAGCGATGGGTTTGCCGTTTTTATCGGTAATATCCCCCAGATTTCTGCCTTCTAAGTTTTCCATGCCGGCATGATAAATATTAATCCCTTTCATGTCATAGATATAAAGGTAATAATTGGGCGTATTGAATAATCGACGGTTATTTCGAAAATAATCCAGACTTTTCAGGCCTTCTGTTTTCAATTTTAGCGAAGCATCATAGACAAATTTAACCAGGTCTTTCGTATCGCGATATTGATACATGCTCAAATCCAACCCATCATATTCTCGCCCGCAACTGGATATGGAAAATACAAGCATGCCCATCAGCATCGAAAGGAAAAAAGGAAATTTGCACAGTTTAAATAAGCGCATGATTGTCTCCTTATCATTAATAAAAGCGTAAGAATCCGGGAATTAACATCACTGCATGACAACACGCGAACGGTTGGTTCTGAGAAGGTTGCGCCACCATATTCATCATTTCTCCGCAAGGAGGATCACCCGTTGCGATTTTTCGCCGAATTCGTTCAAACCCTCGTCAAAAACCTTCAACACTTGCAATCCCGCCAGTCGAAACAGCAGCTTAAGCTGATTTAAGCTATACATCCGCGTGCCAATAACCACGCTTTTCATTCCCTGTCCATCAGGCATCGGCACTTCCATCAGAACACGCTCGGTTACCCCATCCCAGACTGGAGATAGCGCGTTTCCCTTGTTATCATGTTTTCCGCGGATATTTTGGAGAATATTGGCGCGGTTGGGGGATTCCATGAGAAGACGTCCACCCGGTTTCAACGATCGGGATAAACGTTTCAGCATCTCGAAATCTTCCTCAACCCCGAAATAGCCGAAACTATTGAACCAATTGAGGACCAGATCAAAACGTCCTTCATAGTCGATATTGCGCATATCGTCAACCGAGAGATCCGCCTGGATTCCGGCCTGAGAAAAACGCTCCCGGGCCTTCTGGACGAAACGGGGATTCAAATCCAGTCCGGTATATTTCACGCCTAAAGCCGCTAAATGGATGCCCACGCGGCAGTCGCCACAAGGAGCGTCGAGCAGTTCCATCCCCGCGGCGATGTTTAAGGCGCGGGCCACTAACAGCGCATCCTGACGCGCTTCTTCCTCACTTTTAAGCCATAAAGCATCGGGAATATGCGCAAACCAGTCGCCGGTCATCTCCACACTGCTTCCATCGGGCGCTAACTCAAACAACTCGTTTTGCCCCTCAACTTCCAATTCACGGACAAGCGCGGCATCATTCATCACTATATCGCCATCTTCATGACAAAGGCACAGATATGCCGGACTGGTGAACAAATCCACAGTGCGTTCCACGCGATAATTCTCGAACAACGAGACAAAATTACCGCTACGCATGGATTTAAGCCCGGAAAGGAGGGTGGCGCTGGGGATACTGGTCAATTCACCCTGGCGAGTAGAGACAAAAAACTTAACTAAGTAATGTTTAACCGCTTTATAGGGCATCTTCAGATAACTCTCAAATCGCTTTAAATCAAGATAAGAATCAAGGGCCCATTCAATCTGCGTATGACCCAGAGATTCTCGCATCAGGTCTTGAGGGAACCCGCCTCCCATGGGCCGAGCAGCGCATTCCACAAGCGCAGGACCATCTTTGGCCAGTATAATCTCCGCGTGAGCCGGGCCCTGTTTGATTCCCAGCAGATCCAGAACTGACATACAATAGCTTGCAGCTTTCCGGAGTTCCGCATCCAATTCAACAGCCAGACGAACATGTTCATAGACCGGCGCATCTTCGTTGATTACCTTATTGTAAAGCCAAACATCCGAAACGCAATGCCGTCCCCCGGAGGATACAGTATTGATGACAATTTCAGGCCCATGAATAAATTCCTGAGCCAGTATTGCATCATTAACTTCGCCAAAAAACGATCGCGAACCCATCAGATTTTCAAAAGCGGATTGAAGCTCCTCGGGAGTATGGCAAAAATGAACGCCATCAGTGCCTGAACTGCGTAGGGGTTTAACCACTACTACCTGAGAATCCAGCGACTTAGCAAAAGCCAAAAGCTCAGACAAACTGTTAGTTTTAAGGCTTCTAATAGATCGAAGCCCTCCTGCCGAAAGCGCCTGCTGCATCAGATCCTTATTACGTCGAACCTGACTCGAAGCCGGACAATTGCCCGCTAAGCCGAGTTTCTCGGCCAGGGCATCCGTGAGTTCCACCGCGCATTCACATCCAGCTAATATCGCCACTGGCTGAAGCTCGGCAACCTTCCGCGCGGTTTCTTCGATATCGCAGTTATGCTCAAGCAAACCCTCGTAATCATGTAGCAAATCGTCGCCCGCATGAGCCACATAGGCTGATAAAGCTTCTGACGCTCGCTCAGCGCCTGAAGCCAGATGATAGGACCGATACCCGCGTTTTTTCAACTCAGATGTATAAAAACGGCCGGTGGAATACCCATCAACCACGATGACTAGCGGATGAGATGAAGTTGAATGCCGGTCTGACATTTTACTGTCGATTTCTGGAGATAATTTCGATTCCATACGCTCAGAATCCTTTCTGTTCAATTTTGACAAAATCCTGATCCATTTACAATGATGCGAAAAAAATTACACTAGCCCATCCCTGGCCCTGTTATCTGTATTAAAAATCATTTCTTGTTGTTTAGACTTGGCAAATCAAATAAAAAATTGCGCTCCCAAAGTTTCAAGGAGGTTTCCTGGTCAATATTGCCTCCTGAAAGCGCGATTAAGACTCGCTTTTTGGCGGATTGGATTGATAACCATTGAGATGCTGCTTCCATTGCCATAGCGCTTGTAGGTTCCACTCGAATTTTCAATAAATGAGTTAGCCACTGGGTCCAATAAATGATTTGAGATTCAGTGATTTCATATATTTTATGTAATTTCTTCAAATATTCAAAGGTAATGCTACCAATTGCCAAAGTCCTTGCGCCGTCGGCTATTGTGTCAGGTGTTGATTGAAGTCTTTGAATGGAATTCAAGCGGATGGATTGAGCGGCATCATTGGCATTCAACGGTTCAGCACCAATGATTTCGGCATGGGGTGATAAGGCATTGGCAGCTATCAATGAACCGGACAAAAGGCCCCCTCCCCCACATGGGGCAAAGACCGCATGAACTTCCCCTAATTCCATAAGCGCTTCATAAACTGCGGTTCCTTGTCCAGCGATCACTTGCTCATGATTAAATGGCGGTATCCAATAAACTCCGGGCTCCTCCGAGGCTTGTTTTACTTTTTCATCGGCTATTGCGCGAGACTCGCACAAAACAACTTTTGCGCCATATCCGGAAGTGGCTTGTATTTTAATTTTTGACGAGTTTGACGGCATATATATCGTGGATGGAATGCCAAATTGATTCGCGGCCCACGCGACAGCCTGCGCATGATTACCCGAACTGTTTGCAACAATGCGCGTAGGTTTAATATTATTTTCTATCAACCATGCGATTGTATTGCATGCTCCCCGCGCCTTGAATGCTCCAATCGTTTGAAAGCATTCTGCCTTGAAGAAGATTTCATGCCCTAACCATTTATTTAATAAAGAAGAGGTCAATATCTGTGTATGCTTAACCAATTTGTGGATACGTTGGTTTGCGGCTACTATATCCTGGATGCTTAAACCATGTTGGGTTGACATAATAGGTTTCCTTGTTTTAATGTGAACCGTCGTCTTGCTCTGCGCTGTCAACTCCCGGCAGAGGCATTGAAAAATCAGTAAGATAGGTGATGAGACGGCCTTCTGATTCCCTCAACTCAGTCAGGGTGCTGATACGAATAATATCTCCTGAATTCACCTGTTGTCGAAGTCTCTCAAAAAGCTCGCCATCATAGACCGGGAGCCATTTCACAAGATGTCTTCCACCCAGGATACATACTCCCAGAAGCGGAGGAGTTCCCTCACTGAGTCCCGTCATCCGCGCATCAGTGACCGCTGGAATACGTTGTGTCATAGTCTCTCCATCCCGGGTTACCTGACGTTCTTTTGGGGAAGACGGTCCCCAGCCTTCGGCAAATTATTCGGGGGAGCGCCGCTTCCTCCGATTATAATCTCTTTGCCGTTCTTTAAATCCCAGATCGCAATTTGATTGTATAGTTTCGCCAGTTGAATTGCGACGTCGCGATCTGAAAATACGGCGCTCACGTCAAGATAGGTATTCCCATCCTCAGGATTAAACCACGTTCCGACAACACATCGCGGGTCAGCCAGAAGTTCCCGGTTTTCCTGAATGAACTGGGAGAGTATCGCTTCATCCATACGCTTTCCAGGTAGAATAAGCCCGAGATCAGGGTATAACGAAACAACATACAACGCTACGTTCGATAAATCTCCCCATCTTAAACTATATGTGGTGCCGCCATGCTGAAGATGCAATTTGACAATAGCCGGAACCCCGGATTCCGGAACTTCCATCATTGGAAGTTTCCCCACTGGATTTGATAAATATTCCTCAATACCTGAGTGAACGCTCTTCTCTTTGGAAGCGCATCCGTTCAATGTGAATATGACGAAAAGAAATACAAAGAACATGTTTGTAACTTTCTGGAGAATCTCTGTTAAAGATATCACTGCATTCAGCGGGAAGTGGGAAGCAAAGTTTATGACAATTTAATATGGATTTTAATTTGTTCCGAATAGAAGCGGCATAAGCTCCTTCTCCAACAGGTAGTGATAGCTGAGAAAACGTCCATTGAGAACCATGCTCTACCAGCATCCGATTATCGGCAAGCCAGACCTTTTCTCTCGTAATCATGACCACGCCCTTCATTCCGCTTTGCCTGATTTCGCCAAAGATCATTCCTCCTTTTTAAATTATCCGATTAATTTTTGCTTTCACTGAGATTTTATTTCCATCACGCTCCAGAAGCAGATTCTTTATGTCTCCGGGCTTGCCTCTTAATGCATCAATCACAGTACCCATTGTTTTACCTTTTACGATAAAATCATCAATTTGTAAAAGCAGATCCCCGGATTTGACATTATCTACTAAAGGAACTACATCTTTAACGGCCACTCCTAATATACTGAATGAACTATCAGCTTCAGGTCTTAATATTAAACCTACCAAATCCATATCATAGTAATCTGAAGATCTCTTTTTGTCAACATAAACTCTGCTATTCAAATAATCAATGCCGACAGAATAATCAGCCCATGCATTGGGGCCCAAAAACCCATCAACAGGATGTTCTGTTTTTTGCGAGTACCAGTCCATCATACCAAATCCCATATCATTATAATCCGGAGGAATTGTCATCCCAAAATTTTTCAAAGCAAGCTCGCCAAAGGATATTTCCGGGATTCGAACCATTGTCCAGTTATCCTCATTTGGAAGCCAGCCCCAAATATTTGCGCAACCGACAGCTCCATGGCAAGAGAATTGATCCGGATAGGCGTTCATGAATGAAGTAAGAAATTCGCTTGAACCGAAACAATAGGATGCGCCGATATCAATGGCAAAACTTAGACTATCACTAAGCATGACGCCGTCAATTTGTACAATACCTGTTCCCGGATGAATACGAGCCGGCGCGCTAATACCCATAAACGGGAGGTTCCCGGGATTAGACAGCGTCATTGTTTTTGCAGGATAGTCAAAGACGACATCGTAATGTTGCAACACCTTGGAAGGAATATTCGCATCATTGTGAGAAGCTGTAAAAAGCCAGCGTGGTTTATAGACAACAAAGCATTTGACACTATCAAAATTAAGTTGGACTCCCCCTATTCGAACACCATCAGGTAAGGGTAGTTCCAGCTTCCCATTTGAGGGTATCAAACTATCCGCCGGCAGGGTAATCCCAAGGTCTATCGCCAGCTCTTCGCTCATAAAGAAATCCGGGTTACCGGTATCTACCCAAAGTACCGTTTCTTTCCAACTTCCATCCTTTCGCTGGATCTCACCACTCACCAACATACGGTTATGATCGAGCGTAAAGGGAATTGTCGGTCTTCCTGATTTGTTATTTTTACAAAATAGCAGTAGGGTACATAATAAAAAAATAGGTACTACCAATTTTAAAGTATGGTTTTTCATAATAATGTAGTTACCTCTCCATTAAAAATATGGTTAATTCCTGGCATACAATTGACCTGGACTTTAAAAAATGGAAGCTCCCTGGAATATGATTGCATAGCCAGTGATCGCCAAGCCTGATAAATATCGTGGAATGAGTTTTGATTAATACAAAAGTAAATCTTAAAATCAGGGTTTTCAGTTTAGGTCAAACATTACGCATCACCGACGACAGAAGCTGATCAGTAGAAGTTATGGTCGAGCGGAATTTTTCTTGATTGTTTGTTTTTTTTGTTTTGACATGGTGTCGGCATGGCCCTGAATTCCTATTTCCTTAATTTGCATTATGCAGGCAGCTCGATCGGAACGAAGCGCAAAGCCGATGATTTTGGAAAAAAAGTTATTGTACTTTTTGCATTCGCCAGGATTTGAGAACTCCCGGCAGTCAGCGCAGGAAGAATAACCATTTTCAATACAACAGGTTCGCACTTTGCACCATGAAGCTTTTCTGTTGTCGTGACAGCCTGGACAACGATCTTTCAGATATGAACCACACGCGCCACAGTATAAGCCGCAGTATGCTACGAATTCTACATTTGAGATGATATCCTTCATTGAATATCCTTTCTTGCTGATCAAAATCGGTATGGATCAGCGACTGACGTTGGACAAACTTGTTTTTATGGCGGAAATCCCCTGTTTTTGATTATTCAGCACGGCAAACGCCCGAATAAAAGCGGTTAGCAGTCCACGGTTGTATTTGCAGAACACAAAACGATTTGCTAAAATAGATTTATCTTGTAGTGGGTACTTAAAGTAGAACATTTTATCAACTTGCAAATCTGTATTTAATTCTCATTTTGTGGAAATCCTAAACCTGGAGGTAAATCACTTTTATCAATCAAAGCTACTTTTCTCAACCAAATGATTTGTCTTAAAGCAGAAGTGAACCCTGCAATTGTTACTCCAAATATTATCTCAGAACCTGAAAGAATCGATAAAGTGAGGAGAAGTAATGCAATTGTAAAATAGCGTCCAGATTGTATTAAATAGGCAGTTCTTTGATGCAAATACAATTTTCCATGAAGTCCTTTACGACTGGCTATGTATCCGAACAAATTATTCAAGTGCTGAGCGCAAACTATGATAAATAGTCCCCAAATATAGCCAATAAATAAAGCGCTAAATGCGCGGGGAATTAGCATTAAAGCGAATGATACAACAGTCCCAATTATAACTGAGGCAATAAAATGCTTAGGATTTATCAGTTGTCGCTTTGCAACTCCTTTCTGAAAAGAAGGACTCCCTTCAATTGTGTTAATTGGATAGCTTTGATAATGCTTAAAATAGTGTTCTTTTCTTTCAGTTTCCTGGAGTATAGTAAGAAACCAATCTACGTGCATTAAAATAAAAGTTATCACACCAAAAATAAACGGATTATTAATCAGCCATTCTACCATTTTTATTTAAGCCTTTCGTTTAAAAGTGCCACAGCGGACTTAACCCGGCATTCATCTCCCCCTCACCCAACCCTCTCCCCCAAGGGGGCGAGGGGAAAAGAGTGGATTTCGACCGCAAAGCGCATTAATACTCTTTATCAATCATATTCAGCATCTTCAAGGTCGCTTTAATGGCCGATGCGGTCTGATCAGAATCCAATCCCCGCGTCTTGAATTCTTTATCGTTTTTCCAGGTAATAACAGTTTCCACCAAGGCGTTGGTCTTTCCACCGGGGGGAATAGTCACGATATAATCGATCAATTCGGGCAATTTTCGGCCTAAATGGCGGTAAACTTTGCTAAGCGCCCTCATGAACGCATCGTATTGTCCGTCACCTGTGCCTGTTTCTTCATAAAGCTTGCCGTCGATCTCGACCTTGAGCATCGCCACCGGGCTCAGCTCCTGGGCATGACAGATATAATAATTCACCAAATTCACTTTGTTACCAGTAGCCAATGTTCCCAAAACGTCGGATACAATAAAGGGCAAATCCTCGGTAGTGATGCTTTCTTTTTTATCACCCAGTTCCACTACCCGCTCCGTAACACGAGCAATCGATTCGTTATCCAAATGAATACCCAGTTCCCTAAGATTTTTGATAATGCTGGCTTTTCCCGAAGTCTTGCCCAGCGCATATTTTCGCAGCCGTCCAAATCGTTCAGGCGCCAAATTGTTACAATAAAGATCAGCCTTCTCGTCGCCATCGGCATGAACGCCGCAGGTCTGTGTAAAAACGTTCTCACCGATGATCGGCTTATTATTCGGAATACGAATACCGGAAAAAGTTTCCACTATCTTGCTGATAATATGCAATTTTGATTCATCGATCCGCATCTCAATGCCCTGACAATGATCCGTCAACACTCCGACAATACTGGACAAAGTAGTGTTGCCGGCTCTCTCCCCCAAACCGTTAACCGTGGTATGCAACCCGGTGATGCCGGCCTTGACAGCCATAAAGGAATTGGCAACCGCCATATCATAATCGTTATGGGCATGATAATCGAATTTCAACTCCGGATAACGTTCCACCATCATTTTGCTATATTCGTAGGCCTGCTGTGGATTCAAGATGCCCAGTGTGTCCGGAAGCATAAAGCGCATGATCCCCTCATTCCTCAAAGAGTCCATGAATTGAAACACATAATCGGGGGAGTCCTGCATCCCGTTGGACCAGGTTTCGAGGTAAAGATTCACTCCGATATGATGCTGATGAGCATAGGCGATCTCCCGTCGGATATCCGCCAGATGCTCCTCGGGCGTTTTTTTCAACTGAAAGCGCACATGACGCAACGACCCCTTACACAGCAAATTTACGACTTTTGCCCCGGCATGGCGTATCCAGTCGATCGATTTGCCGTTATCCACAAATCCCAGGATTTCGATACGATGGATGTAACCGTTGTTTTCGCTCCAGGAAACGACCTTTTCAACCGCCGACAACTCGCCTTTGGACACCCGGGCCGAGGCGGCTTCCAAGCGGTCCACCCGGACTTCCTCAAGCAGGAACTGCGCGAGGTTCAGCTTTTCAATATCCGTATAGGCGAGACCCGGTGTCTGTTCGCCATCTCTTAACGTGGTATCCATGATTTCAATTTTCATGACAATTTCTCCTTGATTCGACACCAATAATAATGGGGATATAACACAATATTAAGCTAACCATTCAACGTGAGAACAGCAGCGCAAATCGTCAATGACCGCGCTCATTGACTGGATTGTCCGCAACGCTGTCCGAAAGATTCTCCATTTCTCCGTTTTAAACTATAAATCGGGATACTACCCGTAAAAGTTGATCCTTGGCAATCGGTTTTTCGATATAATCGTCAAACCCGCCTTCAATCACCCGGTTCAGCTCCTGTCGCATAATATAAGCCGTCTGCGCAATCACTGGCAATCGGGGATATAGCTCCTTAATGCGACGGGTCACCTGGTAACCGTCAAGTCCGGGCATGCGAATATCCATCAACACCAAGTCCACATTCAAGCCTTCTGCTAAAAAACTGATGGCATCTTGCCCATTAGCGGCATATCGGATTTCAGCTCCCAGCGGTTTGAGCAGAGATTCCAAATATAGAAAATTAATTTCCTCGTCATCAACCACTAAAATAGTTTTTCTGATCGTTTTTGTCTCCTGGGTATTAAAATTCGGCATCGACGGAACCAGTTGCTTGCCCTCCACAGGCACATAAATAGAGAATACGGAGCCCTTGCCAGGTTCCGACTCCAATTCAATTCTTCCATTCATCAGTTCAATATAGGCCTTGACCAGTGCCAGGCCGATACCGTTTCCACTGCTATTCAGGCTCGCAAGGGCATTAATTTGCTTAAACGGTTGAAAAATCAGCGCCTGCATTTCCGGCGAGATACCAACTCCATTATCTTTGACGCTGATAACTAACGATTTTCCATCGCAATAGCAACCTACCTTGACGAACCCTTGGGGAGTGAACTTTATCGCGTTGTGCACCAAATGCTTCACCGAGCGAAACAGCTTGTAGCGGTCAGCCTTGACCATTAGTTTCCCTTCTGAACTTTGAATCTCAAAATCCAGTTGGAGAGATTTTGAATCGGCTTTCAGGGTAAACTGATCGATAATTTCACGTATCATTTCCTCTATATCGACGGAATGCTCCATCAGTGGCGGAGGATTGCTCTGTATCTGGGAAATCTCGACAATATCGGAAACAATATCGAGTAGTCGCATGCAACTTTCCCGGATACGGAAGGCATAAAAATCGCAGTTTTCTTTAGACGCGCTCGATTGGCATAGCAATTCGGCAAACCCAAG
Organism: uncultured bacterium; assembly: GCA_964632485.1. Lineage (GTDB taxonomy): Bacteria > JAGOEH01 > JAGOEH01 > JAGOEH01 > JAGOEH01 > CAZWDO01. The sequence continues at coordinate 14,610 of CAZWDO010000023.1, read as the reverse complement.
GATAGCGTTCATGGGGGTTCGGAATTCATGCGAAATATTGTTTAAAAAGGCCGATTTTAAACGGTCGCTTTCTTCAGCCTTTTCCTTGGCAACTTTCAATTCTTCCTGAATGCGAAATTGCTCACTGTTATCGATGCCAACCCCCAACAGTAACGGTCCACCCGGGGTATCGAGCCGTTTACCAGTTAGCAGATAGGCGTGTTGCTGACCTTGATGGTCGATAATTCGGACAATCTCTTCCGCCTCCCCTTCTATCATAACCTTTTTAAATGACTCTACCAGTTTCATTTTATCGGAATCAGCGATAAAATTCAACGTATTATGGGTTTTCATCTCTTCATCGCTCAAACCCAGCAAACGCGCCTTATTGCGATTCCAGCGTAACGGACGGAAATTGGCGTCAAACATATAGAATATACCCGGCAAACTTTCGATCAGCATATCCGAAAACATTTTCTCAGCCCGGATCGCATCAATGGCTTTCTGGCGCTCGGTAACGTCCCGAATCACACCGATCGTCTCCAGCAAGGCGCCGGATGAGTCGTAGATCAACTGTTCCTGATTCTCGAAATAACGCCATTCCCCGTTCAACTCAATCGGATAGTGGTAATTCACCGACGGTTCACGATTTTCAACCGCTTGATAGAACTTGTCGAATGTTAATTTTTTATACTCCTCCGGCACCTTGAAATACTCCATCAATTCCACCGGGTTCATGGTTTTCATTTTTTCAGGCGATATGCCCAGGAGATTCTGTATATTACCGATCAAAAACGTAATTCGGCCATTCTGATCCAAAATGTAAACCACTTCCTGAATATGTTGGGCGATGAAATGATATTTTTCATCGCTTTCCCGCTCTGAATTTTCAGAGCTTCGCTCCATTCCGCAGGAATTCGACTCCAATCTTTTCAATTCGCGTTTACAATCATTTAGCTCCCGACTCAGGGATTCAATCCGCTTTCTCAAGAGTAGCGGATCATTTTCAAAACAACATTCAGATTCATTACTCATACCAACTCCTCGTAAAACAAAACATTATATCACCCCCCAACTGCTTTACTGAAACGCAACCCGTTTAAACCTTATTGCGGCAACAATCGAAAAACTGGTAGAAAACCGGTAACGATAGATTCAAGATTTCTCGAAAATCTCTTTATTAAAGAATTCAAAGCGTTCCATAATAGGCAGGTTTTGGGTGCATTTGCGCTCGCATGCGCCGCATTTGACGCATTTAGCGATCTCATCATCCAGTTTGAGCGAGTACCAGCTATTAAAGAGATTCACCATACGTTTGGCGTATTCTTTACCGCGAATCATATAAACTGGCCTGTTGTCTGAAAGGGATATCCCGTCAGGTAAAAACGGCCAACAACCATCTGCAGGGAAATGCCGGTCTGGTATCCGCCACCTTGGTCGAAACTGTTTTAGGCATTCCCACCTGGTATTCGGAATGAATCTTCTTATTACGGTGATAGCCGTAAAGCGGAGCAACGGCCAAAATGCGCTGCAGTACATCCGCTTTCAGCGCCAGGGAACAGAATACTGCTATCAACGCTATGATCGCAATAAACAATCATTACATGGGTTTTTTTTCACTTAGTTTTCAGACAACAGAGATGGATGGTTACTGAAATGGCGATCAACACCAGTATGATGCGAACGGATGAGTTTGTTATCTTGAGGATAGACAAACCCATCGCCAGCCACAGGAAAGCAATCGACCCGACCTTCAATCGCGGCGATATCGCCCGGCAAACCAGATAATCACTAAATTGTTCGCCAAAAAGGGAATTAGTCAGTAGCCAGGAGTACATTTTCCTGGAACTGCGGGTAAAACAGACAGCCGCCAGCAATAAGAAGGGTGTGGTAGGCAGTAATGGCAGAAAAATGCCAACAATGCCCAATACCGCAGAAAGCGCGCCGATTACCAACAGTAATAATTTTTTCAGATCTGAAAAATTGTTTATTCGCATCATCATTTCATCATCATTACCTTACGAATTCTCTCCTCCGCGCCTACTCGCAGCCGCATAAGATAGACGCCGGAAGCCAACGAAGCGCCGGCATCGTCGTTCCCGTCCCATACTACCCGATGAACACCCGCCATTTTTCGGCCATTGACCAATTCCCGCACCTTCTGTCCCATAATGTTGAAAACCTCTATCCGGGTGTCCGCGGCCCGCGGCAGGCGGTATTCCAGCATCGTGTGGGGATTGAAAGGATTGGGATATGCCGGAGAGAGTTGAAGCGAAGCGCGGTCGCTCGTCTCAACAACCTCGCCTAAACCGGATGTATGCAAGGGAACGCCTGCTACCCAGGACGGATTGTTTACGACTCCCCAGAGGCCTTGACCGGCAATATCGGTAATCCACTGGCCGCACCCTTCATCCATGGGCCAGCAGCCGACAAGCCCGGATTCGGATCCGGTCAGCCTCTCAAACATGCTGGCTGCGATCTGCTCCCCGTTTCGCGCATAATTCCAGATACGTAATTCATCGATTGTTCCGGGAAACTGATCCCCCAGTTCCATATCAACTCCGCTATCTTCGATCAGCCAATTCAAACCCAAATCCGGGTTTTCATTCTTCATGGCGAGAACCGGAGAGCCGTCAAGATAAAGATAAAAAAGCGAATCACGGGCATCCAACGCTATAGCCGCATGATGCCAATGATCTAAGGTGAGCAGGTTGTCTTCAGACACGAATAAAGCCGAATGGCCGCCTTCAAAATTGAGGGACACGTTAATTCCACATTTTTCGGTGAGATACAAATTCAACGCGCCTTGTTTTGAAAAAAGGGCTGTATTGTTGGAATTCTGGAGAAAAGAGGAATCAATTTTTAACCAGAATTCGACGGTCAGATTGGGCGACAAATCGAGTTTGGAATCCGTTGCGATATACAATGGCTTTGACGCATCGTTGAATTTGAGCGCCGCGCCGGCAGCGCTCCGATATAGAGCATTCCCTTGCGTGTATTCAGCGCTGTCCCGGCCGGTGTTAATTTTTAATCCCACATCGTAAACGCCCTCCAGACGATAGGACCATCGAGGATGGCGTTGATTGGAATCAACATGGCCATCATTGTCAAAATCCCAATACCACACACAATGGGCGCTATCAGGGCCGATCCAGGATAGATCATGGAATTGGACTTCGGAAGAAAGTGAGTTTTCTACCGATTCCATGCGAAAATCCGCAAAGGGCGACGGCGAAAAGCCGAAAAACTGTAGCACATTGGCCAACAGTAACCGACGGGATGAAGGATAAGAGCCGTCAAGCAGAGCCGACAGCGGCGGGGAGTAGCAAAACGTTTTCTGGCCATATACTCCCTCGCCCTGGATGGCGACAACGGTCGTATCATTGACTCGCAAAGCGGCGCTCCCCCCGGTTCCGGGAAGATACAGATCAGTCCTGTACGACGAAAAACAGGTCATTGCTGGAAAAAGCATCCCATCGCAGACGCTCCCTGTCCCGCCGATCAAAGTGTCAGGAAAAAAACCCAGAGGGCTTTGTTCAATATCGGAAATACCCAGCAGCGAGGCAAGATTTCCAAACTCGTTTAAATTGGAAATAATGGCATCGCCATCCATGAACAACGATCCGCCGCCCGCAAGATAATCTTCCAGCAGCTCCGAACAGGATTCAAGGGTAAATCCGGTAACGGGTCCATATAGCAACGGGTAAAGACGCCATTTATTTCCCCAGGATAGAAAAACGCCCTGGAACCCCGTCAGTGATACTGGAAATTTGTTTATATATAGAACCGGCAAATTTTGATCCAGTAAAAAATCGCGAATAAATGATCCGCTGCAATCGGTCACTCCTTCCACCGGTTCCCAAACCAGAAATCCTTCCGGCGCCACCAGAAGTTCGCATTGAAATTCTCCTCCCTGAACGATACGGGCAGATGTCTCGACCGAAATTTTAAAACTGGCATAACCCATTTCTGAATCATCCCGGATGCGAATCCGAAAGGCATCGGTTACCGCGGTTTCCGCGCTGCCTGGAATAACGGCCGAATGAACGCCGTCGATGATGTCAACCCCCGGGTAGTCGCAGGACAGGTTAAAGATAACGGGTTCATTATCGCCGTAATACCGATAATTGGTCACCGTGAAATCCAGTGAGGCGAGCTGCCCGCGCTCCAGCGCTACCAGACTATCAGTTCCGGGGGCATGGAGATTCACCTCACTTCCCCACACCAGCAGATACTCCTGGGGAAGAACAGCTTCAGTATCGGAAATCGCCCGAAAGGCATCGATCAGGCCATAGCCGAGCTGATCGGCATAGTTGATATTGAGTGAATCGATATTGATAGCTGTCGCTAACAACCGGGCGAGTAGCCGTCGATTCTCCCAATCGGGGTGACGTGACTTCATCAATCCCAGTAACCCGGCCACGATGGGACTGGCCATGGACGTGCCACTTAGCGATCTGTATAGACCGTCCGGTATGGAACTCAGAATGTTCGTACCGGGGGCGTTGATATCGACAGTGATCCCATAATTTGAAAAATAGATACGTTGATTGTCGCGATTAGTTCCCCCCACGGAAATGGCTTTCAGAAAAGCGGCCGGGAATTGAGGCGAAGAGCTGCCTTCATTGCCTGCAGAGGCGACGACCATGCTGCCCAGTCCCGCGGCATAATCCAGCGCTTCCTTTGCCACCTGGCTTTCGGAACTGCTACCGTAACTGCAATTGATGATATCCGCGCCGTTTTCCGCCAGATAAACCATGCCCTGGTAAGCATCCAGCATGAAATAATCATCATATTCAGTTAGATAAATTGCGTGAGCGGTAGGTAAAAACTTGACATTCCAACTGATACTGGAAATACCCTTCCCATTGTCAGTAACGCCGGCAGCGACGCCAGCTACATGCGTGCCATGTCCCTGGGGATCGTCAGGGTCATTACTCGGAAGGGCATCCCAATCATGGCTGGCGCAAAAGTTCCAACCGATGAAATCATCCGCATACCCGTTGCCATCATCGTCAATGCTGTTGATATCTCCGGGATCGAACACCCAGACGCTGTCGATATACTCCAACACCCGTCCATCGCCGTCGGCATCCTCCCCGAGGTTCCGATACAAATTGTCGATCAAATCCGGATGATGCCAGTCAACCCCCAAATCAACAATACCAATCACGATCACGCTGTCGCCGCTCTCTCCCCGATGAACGTTCCAGGCCTCTTCCGCCCGAATCAACTCAAAAAAGTATTGCGACGAATATAACGAATCGTCCGGCATGGCAAAGACACGATCCAGTATGACCGGTTCGGCATATTCCACGGAGGGGTCCAGGGCGAATTCGCGAGCCATCCGCTCGACATCCTTTTCCTCGGGAAAATAAATCGTATAAATCCGCGTCAAGTCCGGCAAGTTGGAACCTGTCGGAATCGGACGATGGATAAAAGTTTTCTCCACTTGCCGAATATCGTACTGGCTGAACCTTCGGTCCAGCGAGGCCAATCCCAGCGTGTTTCCCGATTTCAGCAAAGGGGAAAGCTGAACCTCCGCTCTAAGTTTGATATGGATCATTCCTCTACGAAACAACTGATGATGATCTCCATTGGTCGAAACCGCTCCCACCCATACGATTACCAGGATAAAAAAAATACTAAATTGGCTGCGGATACGAAATTTCATCAATTTCTCCTAACTGGGGAGCCCCGGATCCGAGTCAGGGATGTCCCATTATGGCTGTTATTCCCGCGCCAGCGGGAATCGATTGTCGCTTTCGATTTTTATCGGGGAGTATCCTTTCGTCTTCGAACTAAAAATTTGTTTTACAATTAGCAATCAACAAGTTTCCACTGGATTTCCATATTGAAAAATTTGCAGAAAAACGATAAATGCGGCGGTTTGCGCAACTACCGAAGATGCTGTTAATGAGATGATTCCGACCTGGTCGTAAAGGAAACTGATTACGGCGCTGCCTATAAACCAGAAGAAACTGAAGAGAGTATGGTGTTTTTATCAGAATCAATTTGTTTTTTTAACTCTTTCAACAATGGCTGGGCCGATATGAAATCATACTGATGCAATGCATTGCGAATCGAATTCAAACTGCCCTCCAGAAGCGGAATTTTCATGGCGCATAATTCATCAATCAGCAGCAGGCAATCCGTATCATCTTCCCGAGCGAGGCGATGCAGTTCATCAACCCGTTTTTTTAAATTCTCTATATCGATCGTAATCACTCCGGCGGCAGGTTCAGTTTCGGGATGAGCTTCGGCCCAGGCGCTTAATCCATTGCAAACTTCATCCAGAGAATATTCCAGCTTAATAAGTTCGGATTGAAACGGCCGCTCCGATTTCAGAGCAGACTCCAATGATTGAGCGGCAGCGAACAGGGCTTTTGCGCCCAGATTTCCGGCGACAGCTTTCAGTGAATGAGCCATGAGAATAGCCTCGCCTGTTTCCCGGCGTTGCAGGCATTCGCGAATCAAACCTACCGCAGCGGCATGATGTTTCGGGAATTGCCGTAACAGACGCAGATATGCCGTCCGCTTACCGGCCAGGTGGAACAATCCATCCTCCATATCGATTCCGGGCAACTTCTCCGGCCAGATTAAATTTTCAGTATCTTCAGAATCTTTCCTCCGCCGTTCGATGAAGTCATGGATTGCGGGGGCATCAAAGGGTTTTGCGGGATCGGGCCGGATAAACTTGAGAAGTGTCTGAAACAGTTTTACCGGCTCCACCGGTTTGGCGACATGGGAAACCATCCCGGCGCGGTATGCCAATTCGAGATCGTGTTCCATCGCATTGGCAGTCATGGCAATAATCGGAATTCCATCAAATTCGGGACGGGAGCGGATTTGACGGGTTGCCTCATAGCCATCGACATACGGCATTTGAACATCCATCAGTACCGCATGGAAATCAGGTCGCATCTTTTCAATCACATCTCTTCCATCCACGGCCAGAGTCACTGAAAACCCGGCCTCCATCAGCAATTCAAAAGCCACTTGCTGATTCAGGTCATTGTCTTCGGCCAACAAAATCCTGGCGCCCCGGATTTCCCGTACAATCCATTCCGGATCTTCCTGAGAAAACGATTTCCGTATTCCAGACTCTTCATCCGCGCCGCGCATAAACAGACTCATCAAAGTATCAACTAAAGTTGACGGATTGATTGGTTTCAGCAAAAGCCCATCCAAGCCATATTCTTCGATCAGATGAATCAGCTCTTCCGCTCCGTAAGCGGAAGTCATTAATATTTTTGGAATTTTTTTCAGCTTTATATCGGATTTAATCAACCGGCTGGTCTCCACGCCATCCAGTTGCGGCATCTTCCAGTCCATCAGTACTAAATCGTAACCGACGCCAAAGAGGGAAGCCCGTTCCAACTCCTGGAGAGCAGCATTTCCCGAAGGGCGCGCGCCTACAACAAATCCCAGACGAATCATCATGTTCATCAGCACCTCACGGGCGCTGGAATTATCGTCAACGATCAAAACCCGAATACCGGTCATTTCCCCGAAACGCTCCGGAAGTTTTTCCTCTAATTCTTGTCGCAGTCGGAAAACGGCATCAAAGCGGAAGGCGCTTCCCTGCCCATACCTACTCTCGACAGCAATCGATCCACCCATCATTGAGACAAGCCGATGCGATATGGAAAGTCCCAAACCAGTTCCTCCGTATTTTCGACTGGTTGAGCTGTCCGCCTGAGAAAAAGCCTGAAATAATTTGCCTATTTGCTCTTCGGTCATCCCGATTCCGGTATCGGTGACTCCAAATTCAATACGAATTTTCTGATCATGCCGTTCCAGCAGACGAACTCGAAGAACGATTTCTCCCTTTTCGGTAAATTTTACGGCATTTCCGCACAAATTGACCAGAACCTGATTCAGGCGCATGGGATCTCCAATCAGCCGATTTGGTAAATCGGGAGAGATATCAAATATGAATTCAAGGCCTTTCTCCTGAATTTTTACCCCAATAATTGCGGAAAGATTTCCCAAAACCTCATCAAGCTGAAATGGAACGCTCTCCATTTCCAGTTTCCCGGCTTCGATCTTGGAAAAATCGAGAATATCGTTAATAATTTGCAAAAGATTATGAGCGGCTTGATCAATTTTTTGCAGATAGTCGCGCTGTCTCGGATCCAGCGGGGTCTTCAACGCCAGATGCGACATTCCGATAATGGCATTCATCGGCGTCCGAATTTCATGAGACATATTAGCTAAAAATTCGCTCTTGAGGCGATTTGCCTCTTCGGCAGTCCGCTTGGCTTCCGCCATTTCCCGTTCCGCTTGCTTGAGGGTAGTAATATCCTGATTGATCCCATAGATTCGGGATAATTCACCCTGTCGATCACGCAGGACAACAATTCTTACTAAATGGCTGCGCAGTTCGCGGTCGCGACAAATGACCCGCAATTCGAGTTCATAATGAAAGCGCTCACTATCTTGAACAGCAATCAGATTTTTTATTTTCTCACGCGCAGGTTGGAGATCGTCGGGATAAACAAATTCATGAAAAAAGTGATCCAGCGGCATCTGATAGCCACCCTCCCGCTCCACCGACGTCTTCAGCAACGCAAAAAATTGATCGTTGAATATGAAACAGCAAGTATTGAGATCGATTTCCCAGGTTACCAATTGGGCCACATCCATGGCCATGGCCAACTGAAGATTTTTGAGATTTAATTCTTCTGTGCGTTCACGGACTTTTTTCTCCAAATTGGCATTTTGCTCTCTCAGCAAATCCTGGGCATGGCTCAGCGCGTCCTGGGCATACCGTTTCTTGTTCATTAAATATTCCTGAAAATTATAAAAAAGGATCAAGGGGACAACCGCGGCTCCCAGAAGCAGAAGAGAGGTTCCGGAACCGCTCAGCGCCCGCGCGATGCCCATCCCGAGTTGATTCACGCTCATAAACGGAGTAATCACTCGGAAGTTGATCAGGAAAAATGCAGCAGTCATCACAACAGCGCTGAAAATTGCGATAATAATACCGGCGCGTTTACCGGCGAAGATCAGCGCGATGATCGGGATAACCAGAAAATAGGAAATACCGGGTCCCGATATTCCAAACATCAATGTATTCAGAATGGCAACCCCATAGCCCACCATGAGAACAGCTCCTACCCGCAGATGCATATTGAGACCGCGGGACAGAGCAACGATGAGCAGCAGCAATTCAGCGGCGAGATATATTGAAGCCAAACTCCAATCAACAGTATGGCCAATAATGGAGAAAACGATGGGAACAGACGCTAAAAAGCCCAGAACAGCCAGAATCATGACAAAGCGGTTAAAGACTCTCAACCGCCATTCATGAATCAATCGTTCTTCAAGATGATCGATCATTACAATCCTCTTCCTCTCTCGTTTCCCCAATCTGACGCAATTCAACGATTGGTGAAAGCAATCAAAAAAATAAATACGAAACCTTTTTTTACCGCGCTCATCATAACATACCCGGGTTTCATGGCGCGAGCCGGGTCATCAAAGCGATCAAAGATAAAACATTAGCATACATTCTGTACCATTTCCCGTTGACATGATTGAAAATGTTCCGTTCAACTGCTGAGCAATCATGTTGACGAGCCGCAAACCGAAACCACTCCGGCTTTCGAGGTTGAAATCAAGGGGAAGACCCTGGCCATTATCATTTGATATCAGTATAACTTTCTTTTCATTTTTAACCAGGACAAGACGAATCGCGCCTTGAGTTCTCTCCGTAAAGGCATATTTTACAGAATTGCTGACCAGTTCGTTAACGATCAAGCCGAGAAGAAACAATCGTTTTGAATCAAGATAAAATTGATCGATCTGTTGCACGAATTCAATTTGCAGCTCTTTCGGGAAATAACACGTTAACGCGGATGTCAATCCCTCTAAATATGCTTTAACCGGAATTTCACCAAAATCTTCAGTTACCAGCAATTTTTCATAAATAGCGCGCATACTTTCCAGACGGCCGACGGCTTCGAGCAAACTGGTTTTCACTTCCGTATTCGTAGTAGATTCAAGCTGAAGAGCGAGTAATCCCCGAATGGTGCCGATATTATTCTTGATCCGATGATGTACTTCGCGTAGAAGAATCTCTTTTTCCCGCAACTGAACTTCTACCGCTTCTTCGTTCCGTCGCTGTTCCGTGATATCGCGGGCAGTGGAAATTGCGCCAATAGCGTTCCCATTTTCATCCTTTAGCACCCGGCACCACCAGGCGAGCAAGCGGACTTCTCCGTCCAGACGACGCTGCCAGCTCTCAAGATAGGTCACATTTTCGACGCCATTAAATAATGGTTTTACTATTTCATAGGTTTTCTGTTCCCTTTCGAAATAATACGCGGCTTCATGGCCGATCACATCCTTACCGAAAAATTCGTATCCCGCCGGATTGGCCCAGGTGTACATTTTGCTGCTGTCCACTTCCATAATAATATCCGGAATGGTGTCCAGCAACGACTGCTGATGCATGGCCAGCGCTTTGAGTGCCTCTTCGGCTCGCTTGCGTTCTGTGATATCGGTCAGCATAGCAAACGAACCTATGAAATGTCCCTGTTCATTTTGCAGTACCATCGCGGAAACCTGCATCCAGACCGGAACCCCGGCCTTATTGAGAAACTGTCTTTCATAGACGTCATTTCGGCCCAATTGACGACATTCCATTTTATGTTGATGATCGACAAGCTGGTCGGAGGTCATAAAACTATCAACAGTTTTTCCAACCATTTCCTCAATTGTGTAACCCAACATATCCGCCATGCGCTGGTTGACATAGGTCGTGCGGTACTGGCCATCCATCGCCCAGCTTCCTTCATTTGCGGTTTCGGCAATGCAACGGTACTTCTCTTCACTGGCTTTCAGATCGGCCAGATTCTTCTCCCTCTCCCGGAACAAACGGGCCGACCAAATCATCACCGCGCACGTCTGTAGCAACGGGGCTACTTCTTCCGCCATTTCAAGAGTATAGGGCTCGGAACGATTAGCGATGCCCGCCACGCCGATCATCTGTCCACTAAACACAAGCGGTATACCCATATAGCGATCAATCGCCGGATGACCGTGTGGCAAACCCCTGAAACGGGGATCGGCAGAGGCATTATTAGTGATAATAACCCGTTTTTCCAGTACCGGGGCCCCGGACAGATTATTCAAATTACGGAACTCCAATTTCCGGGTCAACAATTCCTGATAAAGGCGCTGGGAATCATCATCCCAGGAGATGTCCGACATAGCCAGACTGAATTTATAGGGCGTCCCATCCGGATCAAACAGCACCTCATCTAAAAATCCATAGGCGCTATCAGTTGTCTCAATTAAGATATGGAGCGCTTTCTCGAATGCATCGTGCGGTTCTTTGCCCGATATAAACAGGTCCTGGGCGTCCCGCACCGCGCTCAGCAGCCGGCTCCGCCGGTTAAGCTGGTCCTCAGTTCGACGGTATTCGCTAATATCCTGGCCGTATATCGCAATGCGTGATAACCGGCCATCCGGTTCGAAAATGGGTTGTAAAAAATTTCGGAAATAATAGTTGCCACGCGCATCATCTGATTGCAGTGGCTGACGGGTGGTGATGATCCGCTGGATATATTCGCGGCGTTTTTCCGCTACATCCGACGGCAAATAATCAAAAATATTCTTTCCGATCACCTCTTCCGTTTTAACACCCAGACGATATGCGGCGATTTGATTACAGGCAATCAGAACGCCATTGACATCGATCAGGATCACCGATTCCGGACTGGCTTCGATGATCGCAGTCAAATTGTTTTTGCCTTCCAGAATGGTTTCCTCGGCGCGGCGCTGGTCGGTAATATCCTGCATAGCGCCGATCATGCGTACTGGCTTTCCATCTCTATCCCGCACTAAATAGCCACGATCAATCACCTGGGCATAGCTTCCATCAGCCCTCAGAAATCGATACTCGTCCTGCCATCGGTCCAAATCAGAAGAATTAACAACCCTGAAAAAGCCCTCCCCCATACGCTCCCGATCCTCGGGGTGGACACGTTCCAACCACCAGTTGGCTGTCTGAGGAGATTCCGTGATATCCGTCCATCCGAAAACTACTGCGCCCGCTTCATTCCACATTTGCATATCCTTGACGATATCCCAGTCCCAAACGACATCGTTAGTAGCTTTATGGGCAAGCCTCAGTCGCTCTTCGCTTTCGCGCAAAGCATGCTCTTTGCGTTGCTCTTCTATTTGGGCCTCGAAAAGTCTGAATGCCATTTTAATCGAAGCATCAAGTACTACAACACCACTGTTTTTAACTACATAACCATAAGACGTTATGGCCTCGGTCTTCTCGACAATCTCCGGTTCAGTGTGAGATGAAACGAATACGATCGGTATATCTTTCTCCGCCAGAATCCGTTGAGCAGTTTCCACTCCGTCCATACCAGCGCCCAGATCGATGTCCATCAATATCAAATCGATACTTGAATCGGGATCGAGCGCCGCTGCCACGGCAGCATCACCGCTGGCAGCCAGGCAAACCTGATAACCTTTCCTCTCAAGCTCGCGCTGGGTCATCAAAGCGATCAGGATTTCATCTTCAACGATTAAAATTGCGCGGGAAGTGATCTCATGGCATTCCATCGAACAATCTCCTTTAACTCACATAGAATTCAGTGTCCGCCAAACATGGTCAAATTCACTCTCTACCGCTGCGAACACATCGACAAGGATGGGATCGAACTGAGAGCCTCGCCCTTGAGTAATAATTTCCCGCGCATGATCGCGGTCCATGGCATTTTTATAACATCGTTTGGATCGCAGGGCATCATAGACGTCAGCAACCGCCATAATGCGAGCGGCTAACGGGATAGCGGAACCGGGGATACCATCTGGATATCCGGCGCCATCCCAACGTTCATGATGACTCCGCGCCATGTATGCTCCCATGGTAATGAAGCTGTTTCCCGGATAAAGTTGAGTTACCTCCAATAAGGTATTTTCACCGATAATCGTGTGAGTTTTCATAATACTGAACTCTTGAGGATCAAGCTTTCCGGGTTTCAGAAGCACAGAATCAGGAATGCTCACTTTGCCTATATCGTGCAGAATGCTGGCATTGGTAATATTTCGGATAAAATTCGCATCGATCTCCGCCCGATACTCCTCATTCCGAAAGAGGGTTTCCGCCAGAATGCGGCAGAATGACTGAACTCGTTCCAGATGCGCTCCGGTATCATGGTCGCGCGATTCGGAAAGTCTTGCCAGGGCGAATATCGTCGATAATTGTGATTCAGAGATTTCCCTGACTTTCTCATTCACGAGTTCCTCAAGATAAATCTGGTAGCCGCGCAGTTTGAGATGAGTGGCGACTCGGGCTCTGACTTCCTCCGGTTCGAAGGGCTTAGTGATATAATCTACGCCGCCGGAGGTGAACGCCTTGACCTTGTCCAGTGTTTCCGTCAGAGCGCTGATGAAAATCACGGGGATATCCCGCAAGCGAACATCGTTTTTGAGTTGGCGACACACTTCAAAGCCATCCATTTCAGGCATCATGATATCCAAAAGGATTAAATCGGGCGGATTAGAGCCCTGACAAATCGCAAGAGTTTTACTTCCGGATGTCGCAGCGCGGATTTTGTACATTCCGGATAAAACTCCGGTCAATACCGTTATATTGTCCGGCGTATCATCGACAATCAGCAAAGAAGACCGTTTTTGCAAATGGGTCATGAAAAAATCTCCTTTCAAAACGGCAAAAAAATAGTATCTGTTTCCTTATTCGGAATCGTTTGCGGCTTAGGGGAAACAAGCTGCAGCAACTTTTCACAAATCAAAGGGTTCCTCCGCCGGTGGCGCATCAAATCACAGTCTGGCCTGATGAATACAACCTACTGGCGCCCAATCGCATTGATCAGATCACCCAGTTCAGTCAAACGGGGAAGTATGGATTCAAAATCGTAGTTTTCAGCATCGCGGCGAATAGCTGACAGTATAGGTTCGATAGCCGGTATTCGCAGCGCGCAAAGTTCGTTTACAATATCAAGCGCGGCAGTATCTTCGTCATTGACAAGCTGTTCCAGTTCGTTTATCCGGTTTGTCAATTCAATTGTATCCACCAAGGGAGCCGATGCCGGTATTACTGGCAGTAGGGAGGATAACCATGCGTCCAATCCATCCACCACCGACTTCAGGGTCACTTCCATCATCACCAGCTCCTCCTGGAAAGGCTGACCCTTTCTGAGGGCTGTTTCCATATCACGCGCCGCGGCGAACAGATGCCGCGCCCCGATGTTGCCCGCGACCGATTTGAGGGAATGGGCCAGCCGAATCGCCTCCTGCAACCGATTTTCTTTCAGAGATTGACGGATAGACGCCACTGAGTCTCTCTGCCGTTCAGGGAAGATTCGCAGAATCCGAAGATAGGAAGACACATTCCCGGCGAGGTGGAAAAGGCCCTCCTCAATATCGATGCCGGGGAGTTTTTCTGGCAGAGCGAATCCCCCTATCGATTGTTCGGTATTGACGGGCATAGACTCGGTAGCCAACGGGTTTAAGGGGTCCGGCGCGATAAACTCGGCCAGGGTCCGGTATAATTTTTCAGGATTCACCGGCTTGGCGACATGAGAGACCATTCCGGCCTTCCGGGCAAGCTCCAAATCCTGTTCCATGGCATTGGCGGTCATG
>CAZWDO010000022.1:33874-65758 GCA_964632485.1 uncultured bacterium | reverse complement strand
TGGCCTATCCCACTCCTGATACTACGCTCTTTATATTTCCGTGAAAATCTATGTTTAATATAGCCCTGCCACAGTTGATAACACGGCATTTGACTTCACTCGGGTTTTCGCAGCACCCTTCGGGGTCATTTTTGCTCAATTTTAAGCTATTCCTATTGGATTTATGCAAGGAATGGAATATCCAACTGAGCATTTTGGATACCTCCTTTCTTCTTGAGAAGCCTGTTGCCGCCACTGTTTAGCGGCGCCCGTATGGAAATCTATATTATGGCAATAGCCATATTTGTGACTTTTTCTTTAACCTCCTTTCAATGGCAGGGTTAGTACCATTAACTCTTGAAAATTGTCATAAATGTGGCGGTTCTAAAAATGATAAAATTTTATAACTTGTTATTGTTCAATATATTATAATATTGGCACAAAACCTGCATTATATATGCTTACCCTGTTAGGAAATCAAACCTTATCCCTGGAGCGCCCGTGTCAAAACGTTTCCGGATATTAAAAGAACTAATGCCATGAAGAAAACTAAAATCCTGATTATCGATGATGAATTATATATTGTCAGCGCCTTGCGTTTCATTTTAAAAGGATTGTGTTTTGAAGTGGAAACGGCTGATAATTGTGAAAGCGCCTGGAATTATATTGTCAGGAGCCAACAGATTGATGAACCAGTGGATTTAGCGATTACCGATATTCAAATGACCGGAAAAACTGGATTCGAATTGATCGAACAGATACATCGGCAGAAATACCCAATTTCGATCCTGATCATTACGGGTTTTGTAAGTTCGGAAATAGAAGCTAAAATCAGGCAGATCGACTGTGAGTATATTGAAAAGCCATTCGCTCCCGAGGAGTTATTGTCAAAGATCAACATGATATTGAACAAACGGTTACAAAAAGCAAACGAGCACCCAACCAAACAGGGCCTGCAAGCCATATAATAAAGGAAAACAAATGGCCAGAATCATTACATTTGCGAACAAGAAGGGCGGCAGCGGAAAAACTACTGTTGTCGTCAACCTGGGAGCGGTATTGGGTAAACTGGGTCAGCGGGTATTGATTATGGATTTGGACCCGCAAAGTCATGCGACGCTGATATCGGGTATCGACACCTATGAAAAAAAACGGGGAATCGGATCGGTTATCCGAAAATCATTTCCTCTGACTGAGGCAATTGTTCAGGGACCGCAAGGATTATATGATATCATTCCCTCTTATCATAAGGATGAACCCTATGTGATGTACGGCTTGCAAAGAGATTTCCGGAATTTTATCGATCCGGTAGCCGATTTATATGATTTTATATTGATCGATACCCCTCCCTCCCGCGAGGACATTCTTATATTCTCCCTGTCTTTTTCGACTGAACTTATGATTCCACTGCCCTTACAATTTTTAGCAATGGAAGGATTGGCGGAACTAATCGGTTTGCTGGTGAAAATATCAAAAAAAATAAATCCGGATTTAAAACTGACAGCGGTGATCCCAGTTATGACCGGCATGCGTACCAATCATGCGGCGGGAGTCTGTGCTCAATTGGAGAAGATATTCAACGACAAATTATTGCAAACTGGAATCCGCCAAGATGTTAAAATTGCCGATTCAGCCTGGAACCAGTTGCCGGTAATTCTTTATTCGCCACATACCCGGGCTTCCGAAGATTTTTTAAATCTTGCTCAACACATTCTTTCCTGAGCGCCCTATCGAAAGAAGGAGTATCACGATGAAAACACCAACCTATGGAATTACTCTACAGGATTTTATTCGTCAAAATCTCTTGATTGAAGATAATATCGATCTTTTAAAAAATCTATTCACAGAACGTATGAATCAATGTTATCAGGATTTGGAAAAAATGGAAAACGAGCAAATCGTTAATTATATGGAGAGTTTTATTAGTGACATTTTTTATCATCATGAAGATTTATCCGAACTCTTTTTCACCATCGGATTAAAGCTGGAGGATGCTTCATACCGCGAGGAGGCGGTATATTGTTATCGTTTATCGAACAGCATCCACAACAATTCCAAAGCTATCAATAATCTGGCGATTTTATACGCGGAATCGAATCGCATTTCTGATGCGAAGATGATACTCCGATATGGAAGAAAAGCGTTTCCGGATGACACAACCCTGAAAGAGAACCTGGACGCGCTGAATTAACATTTAACCCTCAAGGAGGGAAATTATGGAAATTAGGAAAAAAGGATTATCCGGAAAGGGGTTAGCGAAATCTGGCTCAGGATACAGAGCCACGGTGGAAAATGATGACCTGAAAATGGATGAATTCACGCTAAAACGTGAAGAAGCCAAGCGCATTGCCCAGGAAAAAACACGAGCTAAGACCTTGGCGAAACAGCAGCAGATCGCTGAAAGAATCGCAACAGCGACGGAGCAGTTATCCAGCGGAATCGAGGAAAGCAGCGGCGCGGCGGAGGAACTGAATCGCTCGATGGAACAGATTGCCTCCGGCGCGGAAGAGGCAAGCAGCGCATCTGAGGAATCCAGGGCTGCAATTGTCCAAATCGAAAAAAATGCCCAAGTGAATGCCACTCTTTCAGCGGATATACTGAGTAAAGTAAATCAATTGAAAGCTTTGGTCGGGGAAACAATTACAGGAGTTGATTCCGTCATTGCCGGTGTCAACACATCCGCTGATGCAGCGCTTGATACCGCCAGACTCATGGTTCAGTTGGAACGGCAATCCGAGGAGATCGGAAATATTGTACAGGCTGTGGTACGAATTGCGGATCAAACCAATTTACTGGCCTTGAATGCAGCTATTGAAGCCGCGCGGGCCGGAGAACATGGCCGCGGTTTTGCCGTGGTTGCCGATGAAGTGCGCAATCTTGCCGAAATCTCAGAACGCAGCGCCCGCGAAATCAAGGATGTGGTCGCAGAAATTCAGTCCTCCGTCCGTAATGTAGTAGCTGAAATTAACAATATCGGTAAAAATGCTAAGGACGAATCGGAAAAAGGCAAGAAGATTAGTGTTGACCTGGCAACTATTGGCGCCAGTATGGACAAATTTCAGAAAATATCCCGTGAAATGGAGGGTGGCGTTCAAAAAATACTGGGCGAATCAAAAGATTTTTTGAAAATGGCCGAAGCAGTAGCTACCGCTTCCGAGGAATTAACCTCCAGCGCTGAGGAATCTCGAAAAGGCACCGAACAGCAAATCAAGGCTTTTTCGGAGATGACGACAGCAGCCCAGGATTTGGCGCAAACCGCCGAGGAATTGAAGAATTCCACAGATGTTCAGAAATCAGCCGAGGAACTGGCCTCAATGTCCGAACAATTATCGGCCAACGTCGAGGAAGCCACATCGGCTTCACAGGAATTGGCTAAAGCCATCGAGCAGATCAGTACTGCGACAGGCATACAATCCAAAGAGGCCAGCAACGGTATGCAAATGTCGGATTCGATCGCTACCGTTGCCCGGCAGGTTGAGGGCAATTCCACTGATATGCTCAAACAGAGTGAAAGCATAAAAGTGATATTGGGTGAAAATAAAACTGGAGTGGATCAGTTTATCATCAATATAACCCGCGCCGGGAACGAAAATTTGAAAGCTGCCGAAAATATCCGACAGTTGGATGAAAAAACCCAGAAGATTGACAAGATTGTAGAAGCGATTATGAATGTCACAATTCAAACCAATATGTTGGCAGTCAGCGGTTCCATTGAGGCGGCGCGAGCAGGGGAACACGGCCGCGGTTTTTCAGTGGTTGCCGGCGATATTCGTAACCTGGCCACTGAGTCAGCGGAAAATGCTGATAAAATCAAGGACCTCGTCCGCTCACTCCAGTTCCAGGTCTCTAAAAATACCCAGGACGTTGAACTGGCGGCGCGTACGGCTTTGTCGGAAACGGAACGGGCAAAAATCTCTTCTTCCAATCTCATAAAAATTGAAAACGATATGTTGGTTGTCGGTAAATCGATGGACGAGATCCTGCAGAATGCCCGTGAATCATTATCCGCCATTGAACAATCGAAAAAAGGCGTGGATCAAATCGGCGCGGCCGCCGAAGAAGCAGCCAAATCTGTCAGTCAAGCCGCTTCCGCCGCGGAAGAACAAGCCAAAGGATTACAGGAATTATCTCAAGCTATCGAAGAGATTTCTTCCCTGGCTGATGAACTACAGAGCAATTAAACCAGGGAGAAATTATGGCCAATACTAACTCTCAGACTGCAACTTTTCGCATTGGCGAAGAGTTGTTTGGGATCGGCATCAATAAAATCAAGGAGATTGTCCGCTACCCCAGAATTACCCATGTGCCACGAGCTCCCTATTATCTCAACGGATTAGCCAATCTGCGCGGCAATGTGCTACCCGTCATTGATGCCCGCAGCCGACTGGGACTTGAGAAAGCGGACATTACTGATAGCACCCGCGTACTGATCCTCGATACCGGAATTTCAACCGCCGGGGTGATTGTCGATTCGGTAAAGGGTGTTATCAGCATGGAAAATACCAACGTGGAAGCCCCACCGCCAATACTCTCCTCGGGTGTGGATGTTAAATATGTTCAGTCTGTCATTAAAACGGCTAACGGTGAGAAGATGATTCTCGAATTGGACGTGGATGCCCTGTGCGCTATTACGGTTGACACAAGCGCTTCCTTGTCATCGGCTAAAACGAGCGATTATAATCAAACTGTGAAAACCGCCGCAAAAGAAATTCAATTGGTAACATTTCTCACCGCCGGGGAGGAATATGGATTTCCCATAGAATCCGTCCGCGAAGTCCTTCGCGTGGAACGTATTACAGAGGTCCCCGAAGCCCCCGATTATGTCATGGGCATCTTCTGTATTCGCAATACTCTGCTGCCGGTCATCGATATCCGTAAACTATTCGACATCTCTTCTTACATTGACGATATTCAAGACGAAATCGTCTCCTTAGAAAAAGAACATAACTATTGGCTCGATTCGTATCGCCATGCCGTTGAATCCCAAACCAGTTTCGGCGGTATCCTCAATGCGGATAAAAACGAAACTGGGAGATGGATTGAAAGTTTTCGCACCTCCAGTGAATTGATTGCCAAGGTGATCCAGGACATTCGTTTTATCAATCAAAAACAGATGCTTAAAGCGCGGGAGATAATCGCCAATTATCATTTGAATTCCCGCGCTGAAACCATGGCTGTCTATGAAAAAGAAATCGTGACTATTTCTAATCAGATTCTGTTAAAATTTAGTGAGCTTAAAGAAGCAATCAAAAAGGAAATCCGTGAAGATCAACGGGTTCTGGTGGTTGAAATCAATAAAATGCCCGTTGGCATCCTGGTTGACCGAATGCAACAAGTGATCCGTATTCTGGAAAGTAATATCGATCCCCCGCCTACAATACTGGGAAGCTGCGATCAAACAGAAAATCTTAACGGCATTGTCAAGCTGAATGAAGGTAAACGGCTTATTTTGCTGTTGGATGAAAATCATCTGCTCAGCGATATTAAAATGAAGGAACTGGATGATATGACGGTTAATAAAAAAGCGGACGACGTCGAAGTCAAGCGGGAGGAAAACCTGTTGAAGGATGAAGAGATTCAATTGGTGACCTTCCGGCTGGGTCAAGAGGAATTTGGTTTGCAAATTGAGGAGGTGCAGGAAATTAACCGACTGGAAAACATTACCAGCGTCCCCCGGGTGCCGGAATTTGTCGAAGGGGTTATTAATTTGCGCGGCAATGTGATCCCGGCTATCGATCTGCGGAAGCGCTTTGGGATGGAATTGAGAGAGCATGACGAAGCCACACGGGTTATCATTGTAAATATTAATAATAAACTGACGGGTCTTATTGTGGATTCAGTTTCGGAAGTGCTTAGAATGTCCAAACAAGCGATTGAAGCGCCGCCGGATATTCTCAGCGCGGATTTTCAAACCGAGTTCATCAAGGGAATCGGTAAAATGGACCAAAATGAGCGTATGATTATATTGATTGAGGTTTCCAGGATACTTTCAACCGATGAGCAGCAGGCGCTGAATTCCGAAACAGGCGGAAACGCGCGAAAAACGATTAAAAACACCGAGGAACAGCTTGAAACAAAACCAGCACTGGCGGAGAATTCTTCTAAGGTAACTCCTGAGAAAGAGGATTTTTCACCCGAGAATTCCATTCCCCCGGTTCCCCACAAGCTGAAAAAAGTTCGATAATAACAATGAAACCAGCCGGTAGCGGTTGATAGCTCAAATTCGCGCCGGTTGGATTCTGTAACGGTTTGAAATTACGAGAGGAAAAAGCGCCCCGTGAAAAAAATTCGTGTCTTGATTGTTGAGGATTCAGCTTTTATGCGAAAGGCATTAAAAAATATATTGGAAGCGGACGCTGAAATTGAAGTGATTGGATTGGCGCGGGATGGCGAGGACGGCATTAGAAAAGCCAGGGAATTACGACCGGATGTGGTTACCATGGATATCAATCTGCCGGGAATTGATGGAATAACGGCTCTGCAGGTAATTGTCAGCGAAAATATTTGCCCGGTAATTATGGTTAGTTCATTGACCCAGGAAGGCGCACTGATTACCTTTGAGGCTTTGGAGCTGGGAGCTTTCGATTTTATTGCTAAACCGGGAGGGACCGTTTCCATGAACATCCATCGGGTGGAAGCGGAGATCATCGAGAAAGTGAAAGCCGCCACTCGCGGCGGTTCTTTACAGCGAATCAGAAACCGGCAAAAACGCTCGCCTTCCGAGCGTTATCAAGTATCCAAAACTAAAAAACGCGAATGGGGAGGGAGAACAGATGCGGTAAAAACCGCTATCGCCATCGGCGTTTCCACGGGCGGACCCAAAACTCTTATGGATATATTGATCGAATTACCGGCCGACTTAGATGCCGCAATATTTATTGTTCAGCACATGCCGCCCAATTTCACCAGTTCTTTTGCCAAACGCCTCAACCAGTACGTCAAGTTTTCCATCAAGGAAGCCGAGAGTTGCGATCCTGTCCAAAATAGTTGCGGTTATTTGGCCAAAGGGGGATTTCATCTATTACTGCGTGAAAAAAACAGCGGGGAAAAACAGATTCGGTTATCCACACTTCCAACCCACTTATTTATTCCTTCGGTAGGGGTCATGATGGAATCAGTGTTGCAGCAATATGGCCATCGGACAGTGGGAGTGCTGATGACCGGGATGGGGGATGATGGCGCCGATGCCATGGTGAAAATCAAACAAGCCGGTGGAATTACAATCGCTGAAAGTGAAGAAACTGCCGTGGTCTTCGGCATGCCCAAGGAGGCCATTGACCGCGGAGGTGTCGATATCGTCGCGCCCAATTATAAAATCGCTGGCGAAATTGTCCGGAATGTAGAAAAACTTAACCGGCATGGCTGAATCAATCGCGCTTCACGGGTCCTGAACCCGGGGTTGTACCCATCGATCTGTTTCGGACAGGTCGTTGAAGCAACATAAAGATTCAATCTACCCCGGATATTGGGCCGGTAATTGTGGAATAACCTTAATTCGCGCATAGCCGGAACCACCACTATCAAGCAACACCCTGAACAGGAGAAAAAATGGAATCCCAGGATACATTAGCGCGCCAAATCAATGATCCCGATGAAACGGTGAGACTCTATGCGGTTGATGATATCATGTCGCTGAAATCATCGAATTGGGCGCAGGCGTTAATGGACCGGCTTAAAAAGGAATCATCTCCCGTCGTCCGTGATGCGCTGGTGTTTGCCCTGAAAAAATCGAATAATCCGCTGATCTATGAAACGATTTTTGAATTATACAGCTCAGCGGACGCTTATCTGCGCAATTCAGCGGTAGCTATTCTCTCAGCATACGGCTTGGATACCATTGTTTTTTTAGGATCAAAACTGGATCATGCCAACAAAGAAGTACGAAAACTGATATTGGATACCCTGGTTGAATTGGGTACCGAGGATGCTATTTTTGCCCTGCGGGCAGCTTTATATGATCCCGCCATTAATGTCGTCATTACCGCGGTGGAATATTTGGGCCGTTTGAATGATAGAGCCAGTATTCCTGAAATGATAGATCTTTTCAGCCATACCCGGGAACCGATGTTGAAAGACTCTATTCTGGAAACGTTAAGTGAATTGGCTAACGCCGAGGATATAGAATCACTGCTACTTCAATTATCGGTTTCAGCCGATAAGGCGCCGGATTCGCAGGCAATTTATATTCCATCATTATTGAAATTGGCAACCCGGGGCGGATTTGTGGATACTATTTTTCATATTATTGATTCATTGACAGATCCGATACTTTATGGCGAAGATATTATCAAGAGCTTATATTCAATACAAAATCTGGTACGTCAACATCCTCTCCCGGAACAAACTGTCAGGCTTCTGCATGACATTGTGCTTTCTCCCGATTTACGCATCGAATATCAATTCTATGGAATTGAGCTCATCGACCAGTCTGAATCGGCCCTGCGAAATACGTACTTGCAGGCAATTGCCGACAAGGCTCCCTTTCCGGATATTAGAGAATTTTGCCAAACCAGTCTGGGTACAAACCCGGGAGAAGACAATGAATGAAATTGATTTCCAGTTAACGATCGATGAATTCGATCGGCTGGCAGATATGATTTACCGCCGGATCGGTATCCGTTTCGAACCAAAAAAGATTTATTTTATTAATCACCGCATATTTCAACGGATGCAAGTCATGGGCTTCAATTCTGCGGCCGAATATATCCGTTATCTCAAGTTTTCCGATCTTCAGGGCCACGAATTCCAGAATCTGGTGAATCAGATCACTATTAATGAGACCTATTTTTTCCGGGATTTTCCCCAATTGGAATCGTTTGCCGATATTTGCCTGCCAGAAGTCGTTAAACAAAAGATCACTTTGAACGATAATTCATTGCGCATCTGGTCAGCCGGCTGTTCCACCGGAGAAGAACCCTATTCGATAGCGATCATTCTTCATGAGATACTTGAGGATGTATCCGATTGGAAGATAGAGATTATCGCCTCCGATATCGATGAAAAAGTGTTGATCAAAGCCCAAGCTGGAGTTTACGAAAAACGCAGTATTATGGATACCCCGGAAACCTATTTGAAAACCTATTTCAATATTCTCCCCAAACAACGCTTTGAAGTGAAATCCATGGTGAAATCCATGGTGAAATTCATAAAATTGAATCTTCAGAATCGGGATGAAATGAGAGTCATCATCAACTGTGATTTTATTTTTTGCCGTAACGTGCTGATCTATTTCGATGATATATCTCGCCGCCAGGTAGTCGATCATTTTTACACCAGCTTGAAGACCAGTGGGTATATTTTTTTGGGTTCAAGCGAATCACTGGGCCGGATTACAACTGCCTTCAAACTTCAACGATCAGGTAAATTTTTAGTGTATTGTAAGGAGTGAACCATGTATTATATCCTTGTAGTTGATGATTCACCGGTTGTCCGTAATTATCACATGAACATTCTGAAATCCGTCGGATTCAATGTGGCTGGCGCAGGGGATGGTATCGAAGCTTTGGAAAAAGCTCTTGCTAACACCTATCATCTGATTTTATGCGATATCAATATGCCAAATATGGATGGCCTCACCTTCATCCGCAAATACCGCGAATTGGAAAAAGAAACTCCCATAATAATCATCACCACTCAGGAAGAGGTCGAGAATAAACTTATGGGATATAAATCCGGCGCCAATCTCTACATCACCAAACCGGTTCAACCTCAGTTTCTGATCACTCATGTCCAGATGCTGATCGGGACAATGGGTAGCGAGGAACTACCATGATTATCGAAAAAAATGATCATACACTGGAAATCCGCTTCCCCAATCAAGCGACCATTCATCGGGTTGAAGAGGACCTTAATTTCTTGAAAGAAACAATGGCCAATCATAAAAATTTGGAACAGGTTACTTTAGATGTCAGTGAGATTGAAGAAATTGATACCTATTATTTTCAATTGATTTGCACAGTTATTTATTCGTTTCGCCGAAAAGGAATTGCCCTGCTTAAAAAAAATTCCTCTCCGGCTTTGGATCAAATGGCTCGTTTGTATCAGATTGACAGTATATAACTAAAATACAGCAGAAGGAAATTTTATGCCAAAATCTATCTTAGTAGTCGATGATGCGGGTTCCATGCGGGGATTAATTGCAATGACTCTGCGTTCCAACGGTTATGAAGCTGTGGAAGCCTGCGATGGGTTGGATGGATTGGACAAGCTGACGCAAAACAAATTTGATATGATACTTACCGATTTAAATATGCCGAATATGAATGGTATCGAAATGATCCGTCAAATAAAGGCGCAAGCGCAATACCGCTTCATTCCGATTGTCATGTTGACAACAGAAAGCGAAGAATCAAAGAAACAACAGGGACAGCAGGCCGGGGCTAAAGCCTGGATTGTTAAGCCTTTTAAACCCGATACCCTGCTAAATGTTGTAAAGAAGATCATCGGATAGGAATTAATATGCCGAATATTGAAATGGACCTTGATTTTTATCGTCGTCAGTTTATCACAGAGGCTAAGGATATTCTGGATGGCATCAGCGATGATATTCTCAAAACGGAAGCCGATCCGGACAACAGGGATCGCATAGATTCTATCTTCCGGGGAATTCATACGATCAAGGGAAGCGCCGGCAGTTTTGATTTGCTGGAAATCTCCCAATTTGCGCATCATATAGAGAATGTGTTATCGCTGGTCAGAGATAGGAAACTCACAATCAACCCCGAACTGATTGATGTAGTGCTAAACAGTGTGGACACTCTTAATGCCATGATCCTCGGGATTGAAAAAAAACTACCGATCGCAATCGATAACCAGTTAGTGGATAAATTGACTGCATTAACTCTGGGCATCAATAATCCATCCACAGACGGCAAGTTGGAGCCAGCGCCCATTACCCCGACGCCTTATTCGCTATCAGAAAATGATGAAGTCCCAAACTCCACGATTTTGCGCATGCGAGCTTTATATGGCAACCAAAACCACTTTTTTAAAATACGACTCAATTATTCCGACGAGTTCTTTGCCAATGGATATGACCCGGCTGTATTCCTGAGTCAACTGATGGCTACGGCTCTTTATTATGAAGCGATTATCCCGGACGAAAAAATTGCTGACCTGGACGAGTTCAATCCCTTCCATCTTTCCTTCCAGGCCACTATTTTTCTGGTTTGTAAAATTGATGAGGCAGCGATTAAGGATTTGTTGTTTGATCCCTCATTGGCCGATATCGTGGATATAGCCGAACAAATTCAGTTTGATCCGGACGAGAAAGAAATTGAGATATCGGTTAATAGCATTAATAGCGCCAATCTGAAAGAATTCATCGTCAGTTCACAGGAATTATTGAGTATATTAGAAACCAGCATAGTAGAGCTCGAAAAAAAAGGCAGCCAGGAATCCATTCAGAAAATATTTCGCGCCCTGCACACGCTCAAGGGAGATTGCAGTTATATTAATCTGTCTGAAATGGCTCAATTTCTGCATAATCTGGAATCGTTGTTTGATTTATTACGCCGGGGAGAAGTGATTATTACTCCAAAAATAACTGATATAGCCCTTCAGTCAGTGGATACGCTAAAAATAATGCTGAATGTAATGAACCATGGTGGCGGCAAACTCCGCATCGGTCAAATTGAACACGCAGTCGGCTATTATTTGCGGATTTTTTCTCACCCCTCAGATGATAACAGAGACAAGAAATCCGCAGTTTCGTTTATATCTGAGGATGTCAGGACAACTTTTCTGGAACAATCCCAGCAGTACCGCGAAATTATTCGAACCCATGGCAAACCGGCGTCAACTATTCCCGAATCGAAGCGTATTACCTTACGAGCCTTAAAAAGCTTGAAAAGCGCATCGGAGTATATGAATATCAAAACCTTGCCGGCTTTAGTGGATAAAGCGTTAATCGCGTTGGAAGATCCTTCCGGCGAGGATTATGTAGAAATCCTGGATGAAGTGATTCTTTTTTTGCTGGGACTAACATCGGAACCACGAAAGCTGGGTGAAATCCTGATTGAAGAAGGATTGATCACTGAATCAATCTTGCAATCGGCGCTTGGCAGACAAAAACGACTGGGCGAAATCCTCATTGAAAACGGCTTGGTCAGTGAAGAGGACTTGCAACGGAGCTTACACAAACAGGAATTGATGGAACTTGGCAAATCGTTAAAATCGGAGGTCTTAAAAGAAGAATCCGAGATTCGTACCATGCGGGTCGATGAGAGGAAGATCGATGTTTTTTCCAACCTGATTGGCGAGCTGGTCGTGGCGCGAAATACCTACGAATATATCATCCATGAGTTAACTCAATCCAACCCGGACGCTACTGCGCTCATTCGCTCATTTAAGGATAATCTGCATTTGATTTCACGAATTTCGAACAATATCCAGACTGGAATGATGGCGATGCGCATGACACCCATCAAAGGAATTTTTCAAAAATTTCAACGAGTAGTACGGGATATTGCGCGCAAACAGAAAAAGCAGATTGAATTTCTTACATACGGCAATGAAACTGAAATTGACAAAAAAGTTGCGGATACATTATCAGACCCCTTGATCCATATTATCCGCAATGCCTGTGATCATGGTATTGAAAGTCCTGAAGAACGGATTGCAGCCCATAAAGACGAAAAAGGAACTATTATATTAAAAGCAGAACAAGAGGGCCGCAATCTGATTATATCGATTATTGACGACGGCCGGGGATTGGACCGCCAACGTATCCTGGAAAAAGCAAGAGCCATGAATATTCCCATTAAATCCGAGGAAGACGATAGTATTTTTAATATCATTTTTATGGCGGGGTTTTCCACCAAACAACAGATTACCGATATATCCGGACGTGGAGTTGGCATGGATGTGGTACAAACATCGATCAAGGCGCTCGGCGGCGAAATCAGAGTACACTCTCAAGCCGGCCAGGGAACTAATATTGCCCTTAAAATACCCATGGCCATGGGTATCAGCTCAGCCTTAATGGTCAAAGCGGGAAAAAACATATATGCCATTCCCTTTGATTATGTCCTTGAAATGATTAAAATCAAAGCCGCGCAAATCCATCACTGGCGGGAACGTTCATTTATCCATTACCGGGAACAGGTAATCCCAATAGAGCGTCTGGAAACGCTGCTGCAAACCGCTGATGATCCTTCTTCCCGTCATGAGGGTGATGAAATCCCAATCGTGATTTTGAAGACGCAGACAGGAAAATTCG
The DNA here is from genome assembly GCA_964632485.1 of uncultured bacterium. Lineage (GTDB taxonomy): Bacteria > JAGOEH01 > JAGOEH01 > JAGOEH01 > JAGOEH01 > CAZWDO01. The sequence continues at coordinate 52,560 of CAZWDO010000022.1, read as the reverse complement.
GTGTGCGGGTGGATAAACTGGAAAATAGAGCGGAAATTGCAATCAAACCCCTGCCTGAGCAAATGGTAGGCATTCGCGCTTTAAATGGTGTTTGTCTATTAGGCAATGGACAGGTCGTTTTGGTTCTCAATCCTGAGGAATTAGTCTGACGCCCAAAAAATGTATATTTTAAAAAAAGGAGTAGCGCAGCAAAATTGACTCGTAAAAGCGGCAATAGAATATAACTACTTACAGTTAATCTACACCTGTTGCCACTGTCGTAAAACGCTCTCGACAGGGGATAACGAAAGGAAGTTCATGAAAAAAATTAACCCGGTAAAACTGATTGAGGTCTTAATCGCCGGCTATGAAGATGTTGCCCTGGCGCGGCAAAAATCTCAGCAGTTAGCCGTGGAAAACGGATTTTCATTATTGGATCAAATGCGGATTGTGACCGCTACTTCGGAACTGGCCAGAAATATTGTAATTCATGCGAAACAAGGCCAAATGAGCGCCTATATAATTGAGAAGGAAGGCTGTGACGACAAAGGTTTTCTATTGGTGTTCGAAGACCGGGGCGCTGGAATCCGCAATGTTGAAGAAATTCTGCGTGAACGGGACAACTCCCGGAATGCGCTATGTTTAGGGTTGCCAGGTGTTAAACGCCTCTCGGATGAGTTTCATATTCATTCCGTAATCGGCAAAGGAACTAAAGTTGAATTCACCAAATGGTTACAGCAAAGTACCCCGGTCATTCAACCGATTTCTGCTGAATTATAGAAATTTCAATCGTTTCGCCGTTTATGGTACCGCTCGAAAAAAAGGATTATCCATGTATGACAAGTCATCTTTCTTTAACGTGGAACAGAAAACACTGCCTGCTGAAAATGCGGTTCCGCTGTGTGAGGGAACCGATCAGCAGGAACTGAACGTTTTACGCTACGAAATTGAACAAAAAAATCTGAAGATCGCATTTCTCGAAGAGGAATTAAAGAAAAAAAACGCAACGGTCAGCCATCTGGAAGAAGTAGTAGATAAAACGATTGAAGCATTTTTTTCATTGCGTCGCATTAGGGAGCTGATTGCTGTTACACATAATCAACTGAAATACACGTCCGGTAAAATTGAGGAAGCTACAGTCGATACAGTCGAACGATTCGGCCGGTTATTGAGCCAGATTGATCGCACAGTCGGCGAGACGACTGACATTGTCGGCAGCATTAAAAAACGTTTATCCTTAAATATTGTAAAACAGGAATCTGAAGCAGCGCCCCAAAACAATATGCAATTAATTCGCCAACAATATGAAACGGTAATTCAGGGAATACTGAACGAATTACTGATCATCATCGATATTAAAAATGAAGATATAACCAAATTGGATAAAATCCGGGAACGAGTGCAAGATATTTCAATCTTTTCGAGCGATATTTCTAATTTTGCTATGACTACAAAAATTTTATCGCTGAATGCTTCGATTGAATCTGCCAGGGCCGGTCGATATGGCAAAGCCTTCGGCGTAGTTGCGCAGGAAGTTAAACGACTGGCCGTCAATTCCACCCATTCCGCCGAAAAAATACAGGATACACTCGATCATACCGCTATATTTATCGATCAGGCAGTTTTATCCATTAAGGAAACCGCTGATGCCGAAAAAAATTTCATAAATTCAACCATTTTTTTATTAAAAGATTTTTTTCTTTCTATCATTGATTCGTTGATCCAGTTATCCTCGGTCATGGACGGAACTCTTGGAAATACATCGACTTCCCGCGCAGAAATCCAAAACATTGTTATTAATTTACAATTCGAGGATATTACCCGACAAATTTCCACTCATATTGCCCAGACCTTGCGCGATGTCAATAATGCGCTTTGCGAACTCAAAATCAATAAGTTTCTCGATGAAAAAGAAATCAATGAAGAATTGAAAACTAAAATTCTCAGTCATTACGACAACCTGGCAACCATGAAGCAGGAACGGGAAATCGCCGCATTAACTCTGAAAACTACAACGCCTTCCGGGGATTTGGAAGCTGATTCCACTTCATTCCCGACAGCTTCGGTTGAAGAGGCGGATGATGTTACTTTTTTCTAACCCTGCTACTTCTCTACTTCCCGGCCTGAAGGCGATTGCTCTGATATCTTCAACTACTTCAAAAAAAAGATGAAGGAAAGGGCGGAAGAGAACGAAACGCTTAATTTCGCGCTCTTTCGCAGTATATCCCATAAACTCAGCGTAAAAGACGCCGATTAAGACGATTATTAAGCGCGGTTCGTTTCATTCCGATGAGTTTGGCGGCGAGTGTCTGGTTGCCATTGCAACGCGCCAAAGCCTCTTCAATCAACTGATTCTCCAGTTCTTTCAGGGAAGGCAGCTTCTCTCTGAAAATCACCGCCGGGTTGTCGGCAGAGTGCGTTGGAAAAAAATTTTCCTGGACTTCCCCGGCGGAGTAGTCGTATTGAGTTTGCTTTATTCGGACTTTAATGGCGGCAAGGGATAAAACTCCATTTTGCTGCTGACTGGCGGCATCAAAAATAAAAGATTGCAGTTCCCGTATATTTCCCGGAAACGAATAATTCATTAAAAGAGAAACCAATTGATCCGAATAGCGCAGTTTCTTTAGTTTCAACTCCTGAGCGGCCTTTATGGTAAAAAAATCGATTAAGAGGGGAATATCATCACGCCGGGCGCGCAAGGGCGGAATATCAATATGATGGACCTGTAAACGAAAGAACAAATCCTGGCGGAATTTTCCCTGGTTCATCGCCTCCATCAGGTTGACATGCGTCGCGGCAATAATACGGGTCGCGCTGTATTTTTGAGTATCCGACCCAAGCGGGTAATAGGTGCCATCCTGTAATAAACGTAATAGTTTGCTTTGCGAGATATAACTGAGGTCGCCGATCTCATCCAGGAAAAGAGTACCGTGAGCCGCTTCTTCCAAAATGCCCTTGCGAGGTTTATCAGCGCTGGTGAACGAACCCTTATGATGGCCGAAAAGAAGATCGGAAAAAAGCGTATCGTCAATGCCGGCGGTGTTGATAGGAACAAATTTACCAGATCTTTGGCTGGCCTGATGAATACTCTGGGCAATCAATTCCTTACCGACTCCGGTTTCTCCGGTGATCAAAACAGGAAATGAGTTACGAGCAATGGTTTCGATATATTTAAACAGGGATTTCATCATGCGATCCTGAGTAATAATCGCAGAAAAAATCGCGGGATTCACCAGGTTTTCAGCCAGCAAGTGCTTTTTAAGAAGCACATTTTCGTTTTTCAAATCGTAAAATTCAAGCGCCAATCGAATAGATTTTAACAGCATAATATCATCTATCGGCTTAACCAAATAGTTAAACGCCCCCAATTTGATAAATTCCACAATTTTATCAGTCTCATGGATCGCCGTGGCCATGATTACGGGAACATGAGGATAGCAGGTGAGAATTTCAGGCAGCAGTTCCAGGCCTGACTTGTTCGGCATTATCAAATCAAGGAGAACACAGGAAGGCGAATACTCTTTGAGCGCGGCAAACAGTTCAACATCATTGATGCATTTAATGATGTGATTGTAACCCGCTGAGCGGAGTATCAATGCCACACTGTTTAAAAACAAAGGCTCATCATCAATTAAAACGATCGGATCAGGAGGATTGAATGTCTGTTCCATTGTTCTCCCATGGATCAACTAACACCGGAAAATGAATATAAGCGGTGGTGCCTATTCCTGGTATAGATTGGAAAGTAAGTTTTCCACTGTGTTGATTAATAATTTTTAATGATAGGGAAAGCCCCAGCCCGGTACCCCCGCTTGCGCGTTTTGTGGTAAAAAAGGGATCAGTAATATAGTTAATTAATTCTTCCTTTATGCCGATTCCCGTATCCCTGATCATAATTCGCGCCGTGTTCGCTTCCACTAAGTAATCACTGATAATTATAATTGAGCCTCCGCTCTTCTCCATTGCCTGGCAACTATTTTCAATCAAATTAATGAAAACCTGCTCCAGTTGTTGGAAATTTCCTTGAATGGTGGGTAACGCCGGGTCCATTTCCATCTCAATTTTCACCTTCCAGGCTTCGATTTTAGATTGAAGAATATTCAGGGCTGACTGAATGATCTGATTCAAATCAACGGTTTGCAATAAATCCGGGCTGGCGCTGGAAACATATTGCTTAAGCGATTGGACAATTTTAGCGATCCGATATGAACCATTGACCACTGCCAGGGCCACTTCTTTCAATTCATGCTTAGCCTCCGACCAGGGTAATCCGGCCACCGAAAATTCTCCCTGATCGGCATAATAAGTTTCCAATATGGGGAAAATATCGGATAAAACATTCTGTAGTATTTTGCCATTAAGAAGTATGAAATTATTCGGATTGTTGATCTCATGCGCCACACCGGAAACAAGAGTACCCAGAGTAATCAGGGTTTTTGACTGATCCAGGCTTTCCTTATGAATCTTGTGTCTGGCAATCTCCTTTTGAACACTTTGTCCCAGATTCTGATTGTTTTTCTCAGAAAGTCTGAATGTATGTTCATAGTGTTTAAATGACTTCTTATCCGTACCCACGGATAGAAATTCCACAACCTCACCCGCTGTATCAAAGAAAGCCTTATCAACCCATTCATGATATGAGGAGATGCCGTCAATATGAAATCCTGAATGCTGTATATATTGAATGGGACATTGCCGACTAAAGGTGGATAAGTAAGCTTTAAAAATACGTTGCTCGGATTCCGCAAACAGTAACGTTAAAGGCTGGCCGATCAAGTCGTCCCGATATCGTTTGAAATAATGGCAAAAAGCTTGATTGGCAAATATAATGGTTGTATCCGCCTGGTAGCGACAGATCAGTTGTTCTAACTCATCCAGAGTTTGCAGATAAAAATTGACATCTTTTAGATTTAATATAGCCACAGGAATCATCCTCAGAGATCATTCGACCAAGGGAATTTAATATTAATGCGCACTCCCTTGCTCAAATTTGCAAAGGAAAATACACCGTTCATTTGTTCAACTAAGTGATTGGTAAGCTTGGCTCCCAGCCCCTTTGAGCTAAAATATTCATAATGCTCAGGAAAGCCAACTCCATTATCCTCTATGGTCAATTCCAGCATCGCGTCATTTAATCTAGCCCCAACTTGTATTACTCCCCTGCTGTCAACAGTATTAAATGCATGTTTAAACGCGTTTGTCAATAGTTCATTCACGATTAATCCGATATTAGTAGCCATCTTGGCTTCCACAGTAATTGGTTCAATTGTTGTATGCAATTCAATGATCTGATCCGGTTTTTTATAAGAAAGTTCCACCGCATGGCAAATCGATTCGAGATAATCCTTCAGGGGGATTTTCATATCCAATTCTTTCCCGCGAAGCAACGTATATAGCTCGATAATCGTTTGAAGCCGGGTACGGATCTTCTTGATCACATTTTTAATCGAATCATCACCGTGCTGGTTTTCTTCCAATACTAATAGTGATTGAATCATCGCCAAACTATTTTTTACCCGGTGTTCCAATTCAGCATACAAAGCGATTTTCTCATCCATAGCTTCGCGGAGTTGTTGTTGGGCCAAAATCATCGGCGTGATATCCCGCGATACACCCAAAACGCTACGAATTCCTCCAGCCACATCGTAAACCGGCGACAGACATAATTCGTTATAAACATTGCCTTTCACGGATTCCCAGCTAAAAATCTCAGACTTGGCGTTACCCGTCTTAAACACCTCTTGAATCACCTTCTCCCAAAGCTCGCAAAGCTGAGGATCAAACCCTAATTCACGATCGCTTTTACCAATCATGTCTTCATTGCGGAACCCTGATATCCGGAATTCAGCCGACGGATTCATATAAAGATAGCGATATCCGCAGTCATAGAGCATGATGGAATCCCTGCTATTCTCAACCAGACTCCGGAATTTCTCCTCGTTTTCCTTAAGCGCTTGCTCAGCTTTTTTTTGATCGGTTATATCCCAATATAAGGCAACGATTTCACCGGTTTTGAGCTTAAAAACCTGATTTTCCCGCCATCCCTCAATACGGTCATCTTTATAAAATGTGATGTCATGATGTTTACTTTGTCCCGTTATCCATACGTCCCTGAGCACATCCATCAATCCGAAATCAATCACTGAAGGAAAAATTTCCGTCACTTTATGCCCAATAATTGCGTTGCGTTTAACATTTTCAATTTTTTCTGCCGCAGGATTAAAATCGATAAAAACAAAATCATTTCCGTGTTCCACTGCCTGGTAAACGGCAATCGCATTCTGGCTCTGCAAAAAAAGATCCAACCACCGCTCTTCGCTGAGGTGACGCTGAACATTGGCTTCGCGTAATTCTTCATTGCTGACTTCTAACTCTTCGACGGTTATCTGTAATTCTTCATTGAACGTATCGATTTCATGATTTTGTCGTTTAATTTTAAGGTTCGCTTCAAACAATCGCCAGGCCATTTTGATTGAAGCAATCAATATATGAATGCCCGAATTCTTGATGACATAGCCGTATGAGGAAATTGATTCAGTTTTTTGAACAATTTCACTCTCACTATGAGAGGATAAAAATATAATTGGCAAATCCTTTTCAGCTAAAATCGATTCCGCAATCTCAGTTCCGTCGGGTCCACTGCCTAAATCGATATCCATCAGGATAATCGCAATATTTTCATCCGTTCGGACCATACGAAGAACCTGTTCCCCGGAAGAGGCAATTTCAACAGTATATCCATGCTTTCGCAAGGCAATTGCTTCGCTCATGGCAATCAACGCCTCATCGTCAACCAGTAAAATTTTTTTCATGAGTAAACTACTCATATTTCCTCATTTCATAATAATCATTAACATCATCATGTATATAATGGAGCGATACTATTGATGCAACCACTCCAGGGTCGCATTCCGATAATAAAAATCTTATCAATTCTAACGACGGTTTAGAGCGATTCAACTCAAAAATTCATTCAATTTCAAGTTTTTTAATCACAGTGCCTTCATGGCCCTCAGGAATCAAAGCCGCTGGATATATTGCCTTACTGATATTATAATACTTTTAATATCGCTTGTCAAGATATTTAACAGAAGTTTCGTAATAAAAGAAGTTCGTCATTAAAAGTTGAATCTACCAGTTGACTTATCAATTTCCAATAAAAAAAACAATTTTAACGGAGCTCCTGTTTAAAACCAGTTAGAAATTTAGTATGGGTTATGGAAATTAAGCTGGGGAACAGGGATTCGAACCCCGATACTACGGTCCAGAGCCGCATGTCCTGCCGTTGGACGATTCCCCAGTAAGGTTGCACTATTATAAATAATTTTTTGAGGAAAGTCAATAAAAAAATGCTATTCCACCACGATTTTCAAAAATTTTCGTTTGCCGGCTTTGACAATATAATCAGATTCATGGCCACTCAAGAGATAATTAATATCGCTGATTTTTTCCCGGTTAACTTCCACAGCATTCTGTTCGATCAGACGCTTGGCTTCACTGTTGGAGGTGACCAGTTGATGGTCTTTCATAATTTGCGCCAATTTTAATGGAAAATGATCATGGCAGAAATGAACGACGGGAATATCTTCGGGAATCTCTTTTTGGCGGAAAACCAGATCGAAATGATTTTCAGCCTCAACTGCCAATTGTTCAGAATGATATAAACCGATCACGGCCTTGGCCAATTGACGTTTGAATAAGGAAGGATTGGCGCCATCGATAATCGATTTTTCAATCTCTTTGACACGGATCATTGATTCCTCGGTCGCCAATTCAAAATAACGGCAGATCATTTCATCGGGAATCGACATAATTTTTCCAAAAATTTCTTCGGGTGCTTCATTGATTCCAATATAATTATTCAGACTTTTACTCATCTTCTCCTTACCGTCGGTGCCCTCGAGAATAGGGACGGTAATGATGACCTGAGGCTCAATCCCGTATTCCCGCTGTATATCCCGTCCGATCAACAGATTAAACGTTTGATCGGTTCCTCCAAGTTCAACATCGGATTTAAGGGCAACAGAATCAAAACCCTGGACCAGTGGATAGAGGAATTCTATGATACTGATGGATTCGTTGTTCTTATAACGCTTGGAAAAATCGTCGCGTTCCAGCATGCGGGCGACGGTATAGCGACTGGCCAGTACCAGCACATCTTCAAATGTCATCGGCTTGCACCATCGACTATTGAAATCAATGATGGTTTTCTGAGGATCCAGAATTTTAAAAATTTGAGTCTTATAGGTTTCGGCATTCTTGCGGACATCATCACCCGTCAATCTTTTACGGGTTTTATTGCGTCCCGTTGGATCCCCGATCATTCCGGTAAAATCACCGATTAGAAAAACGACCTGATGTCCCAATTGCTGAAACTGTTTCAGTTTCCGAATAGAAACCGTGTGACCCAGATGAAGGTCCGGGGCAGTCGGATCAAATCCCTGTTTAATGATTAGCGGTTTTTGCGTGGCAATAGAACGTTCCAATTTTTTCAATAATTCTTCTTCCGAAACAATATCGACTGCACCTCGTTTGAGGATCTCCAACTGCTCTTTAGGAGGCAACATAGATCATTCCTTTCATTTATGGATACACTTTGCGGACATTAATCATGCGTGGAGCCCAATCAATGATTTTCAGACTGTCATTTGCCGGTGTCAGTTTCACCTGAAGAGAAAAGCGGGATTCTTGCTGAAAAGGCTGATTAATTAATAATACGGCGCGGATATGTTCCATTTGTAAGCGGTCCTGAATATACTCGGGCCCATCGACCCAAACGGAACAACTGGATACTTCGGGGATTAGAGTTTCACCTTTTTTAGCCGTGGCATTTCTTCCGACCTGCAACATAATCGGGATATCCGTATAGAGTTTCTTTTTTTCTTCCTCAAGTTGGACCTGCAGTAAAACTTTAGCCGGTTCAAGCAAAATTACCGATAGTTCATCCGGTTTTACCAGGCTGACTTCGGTTTCAAAATTTCCATTTTTCTGATCAATCCTAACAGTTTCAGTCTTAATGGCCCAGGTTTTTAATAAAATCATTTCAGGTCCGGTAATCTTTATCTGGTCGGGAGTGACTTTAAAGTTTTGCACATAGGTATTTACTAAAGAAGAATCGATCATAAGTTGCGCTTTGACACCTACAACTTTTTGAGCGAGAATTCCGATCAGAATATCCAACTGATTGGGTTCGAGTATTGAAATATCCTGGAGATTCTCGGTCTCAAGCCCATCAATATGATCTAAATCCGTATCAATATGATAAGTTTGATTCACTTTAAAATTCTTAAGGTCAATTCGGTAACTAATACGATTAAAAAGCTGTAATATAAATAAATCTTTGCCCTTCCCCTGGATTTCAAGCTTTATTTTTTCTGGAAGGGAAGAAACAATCACATGATTTTCCGGGAGTTCATCGACGATCAACGGAATATCGAGGCGGAATCGATAGGGCCGATCCAAACGGACCACCAGCCATAAAAAAAAGCCAAATGCTAAAGCAAGAATCTGAAAGAAAAAGGGTTGCGTTAAAAAGCGTTTCATAAATAGATCACGTCAGATAGGGGCGTAATTTTTTACTGCGTTTGGTATGCCGGAGCCGTTTGATAGCCTTTTCCTTAATCTGCCTGACTCGTTCACGGGTCAGACCGTAGTTTTCACCAATTTCTTCCAGGGTATATGAGCGCTCACGATTAATACCGTAATAAAGACTGATGACGTCGCGTTCGCGTTCATCAAGTTCGCAGAGTACTTTCTCGATTTCCTCTTTTAGGGAATCGTCCATCAAATCTTCATCTGGCAACGGAAGCTTTGAGTCCTGAATCACATCAAGCAGGCGATTCTCTTCGCCGGGAGTAAAGGGAGCTTCCAGTGAAAGATGACGACCGGCAATTCGCAGCGCATCATTCACTTCGCCAGTATTAATATCCAATTCCTTGGCTATTTCAGTCGCATCAGGTTCGCGTCCGAATTCCTGTTGCAGATTATTGGTCATTTTACCAATCTTATGCAGCACCCCCACTTTATTCAGAGGCAGGCGCACAATACGTGATTGTTCGGCCAATGCTTGCAGAATAGCTTGTCGTATCCACCATACCGCATAGGAAATAAATTTAAACCCGCGGGTTTCATCAAATCGTTTCGCGGCCTTGATTAAGCCCAGATTACCTTCATTAATCAAATCCGCCAGAGATAATCCCTGGTTTTGATATTGCTTTGCCACCGCCACAACAAACCTTAAATTAGCGCGAGTCAACTTTTCAAGCGCATCCTGATCACCCTCACGGATACGTCTTGCCAAGTTAACTTCTTCTTCGGGATCTAATAACTGCTCTTCACCGATTTCTTTCAAGTAAAGATCCAGAGAATGATCCTCGCCACGATAGATTCGTTTACCGTAACTTGCCAAGGGCATACTCCTTCGACATACTTTTAAAAATTAAAAAATATCTTCCACTTCCAAGATAAATCATCTAACGAATCAATGTCAGAAATAATTTAACTACATTTTTTTGCTTGAGTTCCTAAAATAATTCAATAAACCGCCTAAATGCATCAATCCTCATTTGAATTAAATTTAAATCCCGTAAAATCGTATTGTTATCAGTCTCAATTATCTGATCCAAATAACGTTGGAGTTTCATATCGCCGGAATCAACCAGTGTTTTAAAATGCCGTAAAACTTTTTGATGGCTGATAAAGCGGAGTATAAACTGCGCTTTTAAATAAATCGTATCGATATGATCTAAAAACAATCGCTCGGTCAAGGGTAGTTCATTTGACATATTTTCAAGATCTCCTCCGACCGATATGTATGTAAAATGGCGGGAATTATAAAGAAACTCAACCATTTGTTTGACATTTCGTTCTAAAACTTCCAAAAAATCTGCCTGCCCCAGCCAAATTGTATAGGATTGCGTAATGATTGTCAAACTCTCATAGGCTCGTTTCAAAAAAAATTTACGATCCTCAATCGCTACGTCTCTATTTTTCAGAGCCATTCCATTTTTTCTCATAAAATTCTCACTGATAAAAATGTGATATCATCGGATTGTTGAGCATTTCCTGAAAAATCACGGATATCATCCATTAATTCCTGATGTAATTGATCCAAAGGAACCGTTTTTTTTGATTTTAAAAATGCTTGCAGCCGCGATTCGCCAAACAATTCCCTTTGTTCATTGGCCGCTTCAATCACGCCATCGGTGTAACAAAACAGCCAATCACCAGAGAAAAACGGAATTTTTTTGGATTTGTATTCAACCAAATCGCTGATTCCCAAAGGAAAAAAAGAATCTTTGAAAATGAAAAAATCATCTTCCCTGATTAAGAAAGGATAATTATGTCCGCAATTCAGATATTCAATTTCACGTGTATTAAAATCGACAATAGCAAAAAAACCGGTAATGAAAAACCCTTCCCGGTTATCTTGTACGATAAGGTGGTTGACACGAGCAATCATTTTGACGAAATCGTCAAAACTGTCCTTCATAATATGTATTGCCGACCGAACCGCGCTCATCATCATCGCTGCGGAAGCGCCCTTTCCAGCGGCATCGGCAATCAATATAAAATAACGATTCCCTTGCAATGGAAAATAATCATAGTAGTCGCCGCTAATTTGAAGACAGGGGTCGTAACTGGCAAAAATTTCAAACCGGTCATCATTGGGGTACTCGAATGGCAATAAGCTGGCCTGCACCTGTCGGCCTATCTGGATAGTCTTGTTGACTCGTTCTTGCTCGAGCATTTTTTGATGGTATATGGCCCGATCCATCACAGTCGATAATTGACTGGCTATATTAAAAACCAATGATAAATCTTCATCATTATAACCGGGAACGCTTTTCTTCTGCAAAAGAATAAACCCTCCCAGCAGATTGTTTTGAATCAGGGGAACCATGATCTGGCTACTCTCAGGATAGGAAATCAATAAACCCGTATCAATAAAAACCCCATCCTGTATAACAGACTCAATAGTTTGGTTCATTTCGCTTCTATTAGCGAGTGGGATACCCACTTCTAACACCATTTCGCAGATTGATCCGGAAGGAGTAATTGTTGACAGTAACGCATAATCATACCCAATTAACTCACGCATTGTCTGAAAGCTAATAGTTACAATTTCCTGTTGGTCAAGCGTGCTGGATATTTGTTTCCCTAAGAGATATAAGCGGTTTTTCTGCTGCGCTTCGTGTACCAGTCGCGAAAAAAGCTGGACATTTTCAAGAGCAACGGCAACTTGAGCGGCAATTGATTCCAATATAACGACATCAGGATCACTAAACCCATGCCCGTCATGTTTGTTAATGACTTCAATGGCGCCGCGTATCTGGTTTTGATAAAGAATCGGTACACACAATATCGACTGGGTTTTAAAACCTGTTTTGTGATCGATCTCCGGATTAAAGTAGGGTGATTTTTCCACATCATTGACAATCAGCGGCTTATTTGTCTGAACCACTTGACCAACAATTCCCTTGTTCGTGGGCAGTTCGATATTAAACAATTGTTCGCCCTTGGGCCCCAAGGAGATACGGAAAGTCAAAATATTTCGTTTATCATCAAAAAGAATCAAGGAGGATGCTTCCACATCCAGAATAGAACTGGCAATGTGCATCACCCGGCTGAGCAGTGTATCCATATCCTGGGTAGTATTCAGCAATAAACTGATTTTCAATGGAAAACATTGGTCCGGGTTTTGAAAAAAACTGACACACCGTTCCGAATTCCGATAATTAAAATAGTCTGTCATGATGAACTGATTTAGGCCCAAATAACCTTATTTAATTGATACTGATTTAAAAGATTTTTATGCCGGGGCAAAATTCGTATCGTCATGCCCAACTTCCCGGAAGCGGAAGGTCGTACGATCCCTTCAAACTCATATACCTGAGGTTCAGCCATTGGTTTGAAAGACATTTTTACAATCTCACGATTTACAAAGGAAGAATCACTATAGAGAGGACCACAATATATATCGACTTGAACAGTCTCGGGAGGAATTTCCCCTAAAAATATTCGGACTTTCACCTGAATATCCATGCTGACTTCAAAAACTTCATAGGAAGGATAGATCACTTCCTGTATCGCAATTTTATGCCAGTTGGCGTCAAGCAGATTAATCCATCTCTGTAAGTCGCGCACTCCTTCCATATCTTTCTCAGCCAGTGAATCCCAACTGACGGCCGCTTCATAATAGGCGCGTTCGAGGTATTCTTCGACCATTCTGTGCGTATTAAAAAACGCGCAAAGCGACTGCATGGAAGATTTCATCAATTTTATCCAGCCCTTGGGAAGGTTGGTATTCGGCGAACGCTCGTAATAAAGCGGAATGATCTCATTCTCCAAAAGCTGGTAGAGAGCGTTGCTTTCAACACGGTCCTGGTAATCCTGTTCGCGGTACTGCTCGCCAAACCCAATAGCCCATCCATTCTGGCCGTTATAAGCCTCATCCCACCATCCATCAAGAATGCTAAGATGGATCGCCCCATTGGCCACCGCTTTCATCCCGCTGGTGCCACACGCTTCGAGTGGACGGCGTGGAGTATTGAGCCAAATATCGACTCCTTCGACCATATAGCGAGCGACATTTATATCATAATTTTCAATAAAGGCAATCTTATTTTTAAATTCCGGCATCTGGGAAAACCGGACAATGCGCTTAATGAAGTCTTTCCCTGCATTATCCTGGGGATGAGCTTTACCGGCGATGATAATCTGGACGGGTCTCTCCGTGTTATTCAGAATATTTTTCAAACGCTCCAGATCAGAAAACAAAAGAGTCGCCCGTTTGTAAGTCGCAAAGCGACGGGCAAAACCAATAGTTATGGCTTCGGGGTTGAGAACATCCATAACACCGTCCATTTGAGACAGTGTAGCGCCTTTTCGAATGAATTGCTCTTTGAGCCGCCGTCGAGTAAATGCCACGAGACGTTCCCGGCGACGCTCATGAGTGCGCCACAATTCTGAATCAGGAATCGATTCCACCCGTAACCAGATTTTTTCATTATCCGGGTCTTCAGCCCACCGCCTTCCCAAATAGCGATCATACAAAGCAGCCATATCCGCCGAAATCCAGGAAGGAATATGTATCCCGTTCGTTATACCGTGAATCGGCAAATCGTCTTCCGGTAAATATTGCCACAATTTGCGCCACATTTTGCGGCTGACATGCTTATGAAGTTGGCTGACACCGTTGGTAAATCCAGATAACCGAATGGCCAACACGGTCATGCAAAACTCTGAATGGGCTTCTTCCTTCCCTAATTCCATCAACTTATTCATCGGAATTCCAACCTGCTCAGTATAGCGCTGAAAATAGCTTCCAATCAGTGAATTACTGAACACATCATTTCCAGCAGGAACAGGAGTATGAGTCGTAAAAACAGTGCTGGCAATAACGACTTGTTTGGCCTCTTCGAAGGTCAGTTGATATTTTTCGATTAAATTCCGTATCCGTTCCAACGCAGCAAAGGCCGAATGGCCTTCATTCATATGATAAACGACAGGCTCCACTTCCATTTTTTTCAAAGCGATCGTACCGCCAATTCCCAAAATGATCTCCTGCTTCAAGCGATGCTCGCGATCACCCCCGTACAATTGAGCCGTTATCTGTTGATCTTCAAAACTATTATCCTTAAAATTTGTATCCAGCATATACAAGGGAACACGTCCCACCTGAATCAACCAGACGCGGACCTTGACAAAATGGTTATTTAACCAGACATCGAAAACCAATTGATGGCCGGATTTGTCCCGAACGGGTTTAACGGCCATATTGGAAAAATCGTTCTCAGTGTAAACTTCCTGTTGCCAGCCATCTTCATTCAGATATTGCTGAAAATAACCTTTCTGGTACAATAATCCGACTCCCACTAAGGGAACGTTCAAATCACTGGCGGATTTTAAATGATCACCCGACAGAACTCCAAGACCGCCGGAATAAATCGGCAGGGCTTCCGTTAAACCGTATTCCGCCGAAAAATAAGCAATTTTGAAATCAATCGGCTTTTCCAGATGAAACTGATACGGTTTCTTGTTTTCCATATATTTATCAAATTCACTCAACACCCGTTCCAAATGAGTTAAAAACCCTTCATCTTCCAATCGTTCGGTTAGTTTGGACTGATCGATCATTCCTAAAAGTTTAATAGGATTATGATTGACTTTCTCCCATAAATCCCGGTCGAGACGGTGGAAAAGCGCAACGCAATCCGGATGCCAGCTATACCAGACATTCTCCGCCAAACGTTTGAGACCTTCCAGCCGTTGGGGAATATGGGGAACGATATGAAACGAACGAATGCTTTTCATGCAAATCCTTTCATTATCGGAACATTAGAAATATTCTGAGCGTTTGTCTTCAACTTTAATATTTTCGCGCATTCGCATCAACCATTCCTGAGCGCGAATATTGCGGACTTTTCCGTCATATTCCTGCATAATCGCATCTCGATTGGCAATGAATTCTTCATCCGAAGGAACCATCCGATCAATAAGCTGAATAAAAAAGTAGCGATTGTTATGCAGGATAGCGCCGCCGATTTGATTGAGCGATAGTTTAAAACCTAAACCGATCAATTCATTGCCACTACCAATTTTTGGTACATTGTCCATTCGTGAAAAAAGAGTGCTGGTATCCGGCTTTAAAGCCGAATCGATTTCTCCCAGATTTTGAACACTCCCAATCCGTTTTTCAATCTCTTCGATCTGGGGTTTCAACGCTTCAACTTTTTTCTCAATCTTCAATTGATTGACAATCTGTCGCGCCACTTCCGCATAGGGTTTAATCTCCGGCGGATATACTTTTTTTACGCGAAAAATGAAGATACCTTTATCCGTGGTAAACATATTCGAAACGCGCTCTTCTTGAGCCGTTTGCAAAAAGAAATCAAAACCCTCCAGGTAACCTACTTGTGGCAGGAAGAAACTCGTACGGCTGGTTGAATCGATGATTTGCGGAGTAATATTCCAGGTTTTCAGGGCTTCATCGAAATTCTTCTCTCTGATTTTATCATTAAACATATCCGCAACTCGCAATAATGAATCCATACGCTCAGGCGAAGCTGTTTCCTTGATCAATATCTGACGGCAAAGGACACTCTGGACATCCCCCTCGCCGGTTTCTTTACCGTCACAGATGACGATATGCCAGCCATAGGGAGTATGGAAGGGTTCAGAATACTCGGCGGAATCAAGCATAAAAAGCACGTTTTCGAATTCGGGTTTCATTGAACCGCGTTTAACTAAGCCCAGATTACCACCTTTATCGCGCGTGGAAAGATCATCGGAATACTTAACGACCAGAGCGCCAAATTCCGCGCCCTTTTTTAATTCCTGATAAATGGCCTGGGCTTTTTGCGCGGCATGAGTCAAATCCGATCCCTGAGGTGTTTTATCAAATTGCACCATCTCCAACTGTAACTTCTCGGGAGTCTTATAATCTTCTTTATGCTCTTCATAATACGCTTTAACCGCCGCGGAATCGATAACTACCGCGTCATCCGGAATTCGTTCCGCGCCATAGCTGATATACGCGATCTTGATTTTCTCGTTTTTCTGAAAATAATAGTCTTTTAACTCCATATCGGTCACATTGATTGTTGAAAAAAACCGATAATAGAGCTTATCATTTGGAAATGAAGTACGGAAAATATACTCCATCTGCTGCACAAGATATCCACTCTGAGGATTGCTCAGAAAGCTACGATACTTATTATAATCAAACTTGCCATCGGTATGGAACTGGGTAATCTGCTGAACTTCACGCGGCGGCGCCAGCTTGATCAATTCCACCACTTCATTGTCAGATACAGTAATGTCGTATTTTTTCAGTAATTTGTTGACCATTATCTGATTGATAATTTTCTGCCACGCATTTTCCCGTATCTGCTGCATATCCCGTTCCGCTATTTCACGATCCGGGTATTGTTGTTTGTATTCGCCATAGGTCTGCTGAATCATATTATTGTAATCATAATAACTGATTTCCTGGCCGTCAACTGACCCAACAAACGTACTGCGAGCCGATTTACCGCCTAAACCCGTGATATCCATTCCCCAGGAGAAAAGAATCGTTAAAATAAAGGCCACTGCGACAATGATAATAAATATCTTGGATTGCTTCCGCATTTGCTCAAGCATGGATGTATATCCTCCTTTTAAATGAGAATTGTGTGTTAAACTACTTGCGATAATAAAACAAGGAACATTAATGTATAAAAAAAAATCATTTTTCGCAAGTGTTTTTTTACAATAATTAGAGAAATGCGAGGTTAAATTTCATCGAATGTACCTAAATCAGGCACTTCCCGATTAATTTGGAAAAAAAATATTGACATTTTTCACGAATTAAGTTATACTAATTAATTAATACCCATTGAAAGCGGATGGAAACATGAAAAAAATTATCATGGATTTAGCTGATCTGGCTTACAAGCTTCGTCCTTTGCCGGAACGCAAGTCGTTGCCACTGAAACTGCGGATCAAACCAAAACTGACACCTTTTATCGACCATACACGAATTGCTCCCGAGGAATTTTCTTTTTTTGACAGTTTGGAGCAGACGGTCCCCCTCGGTATGGATCAATATGAAATTAAATTGTGCGATTGGTTCAGGAACTACTATCAACGCACTTTCCAGATTGATTTGCCGAAAAATGTTGAATTGTTTTATTCGCCGGATTACTTTCAATTGTTGTCAACATTTTTAATGGCTTTTTTGGACCAGGAAGATACCGCTTTTATTTGTGACCCCGGCCACCCCTTTTTTCATAATGCGGCGCTTCTCACCCATTGCAAAAGCATTCGCCTCCCTCTGACGCCGCGAGGCGACTACCTGCCCAATCTTAAAGAACTGGAAAAGAATCTTTATGCCAACAGCCAGATTTTACTATTAAATTATCCGCATATACCGACTGGCGCAGTACTGGATTCATTTTACATTCAAGAGTTAAAAAAATTTGCCCAAGCGCATAATATATTAATTTTAAACGATGCCGGGCTGATCGATTACCAGGCGCCCACCCAAACGCCGGTTTCTTTTTTTACCGGAGGCACCAAATTCTCACATTTTATCGAAATCTATCGCTTCGGCTTACCGGGTAGCGGATTCGCTCCCAGTTTCTTACTCGCAACACCCGATATCATGCGCCCGTTCCGGCATTTTGTAGGTAAAACCTCGCTCCCCCCACCCCCCTGGCAATTGGCGGTCTCAAACCATTGGCTGCGCCAATATGCGCAATTATTAGAGCATCTCCAAAATCGAATAGAGGCAAACTGCTTAACCGCCCAGACCTATTTCGCCCGCTGGCAATGGTATTATCATCGACCGGCTGGCGGTTATTATCTTTACTGCAAAACTCCGCCGGGATATTCAGCCGATGGACTGGCGCTTTCTCTCTTTCGTATCGCCAACCTACGGATTATTCCAGGAACTGATTTCGGCGAATACGGGGAAAACTCATTCATTTTGAATCTACTCAAAGACCCGGCCCAATTCGATGAGAGTTTAAATCGCATTGAAAAAAACTGGCTGCCCATGAAATTAAAAAAAGTGCCCCCCAAGAGGCCTTTATGACCGGGAAAATGGAAATCCAGCGGATTGTGTGCTATGGCTACCACGGAACCCATCCGGCTGAACGAGATTTGGGCCAGGAATTCATTATCGATCTCTCGCTGACCTATACCATCAATCGGGCTGTAGA
>CAZWDO010000022.1:31681-33864 GCA_964632485.1 uncultured bacterium | reverse complement strand
TCAGGAACTGATGAGCCATTTTCCCATCATTGACCTTAGCGTCAGCATCACAAAAGCCAAAATCCCTGTAAACGCCAATTTGGAATATGTCCGCTTTACGCTAAATTTCAACGCCAATCTCTCATGATTCATACCACGTTTCTTTCACTCGGTTCCAATCTGGGCGATCGCCGAGCTTTGCTTTGCGAAGGAATTAACCAACTTGTCCGCCATCCACAAATCACTCTCCAAAAAGTCTCTTCTCTTTATGAAAGCGAACCGATCGAGATGATCGATCAGCCCACTTTTTTTAATTGCGCCATCCAAATTTCCCATCAACTGACACTCATGAAACTGTTGGAATTTTGTCAGGAAATCGAAACCCAATCTGGACGGGTTCGCTTAATCGATAAAGGTCCCCGTACTCTCGATATTGACCTGCTGATTAGCGATAAACTGGCGGTCCGGACTTCCCGGTTACAATTACCCCACCCGCGGTTAGCTTACCGGCAATTCGTTCTAACTCCTCTCCTCGAAATTGCTCCCTACCTGGCGCATCCACTCAATCACCAACCCGTAAGCGCGTTGCAGGCATCGGAGGATTGCCGGGGCAATCTTATCCTGATTGAAGGGGCTTTCTGGTATGCGCCCCTATAAATATTTTGCCGTCGAAGGTCCGATCGGAGTAGGGAAAACAACCCTGGCCCAATTATTAGCGGACCAACTGAACGCCAAAATCATTATGGAGAATTTTTCTGATAACCCTTTCCTTGAAAAGTTTTATGCCGATATGGCTCAATACGCCTTTCATACCCAGATTTTCTTCCTGCTCAACCGCTACCAGCAGCAAATCAGCTCTATTCAGGAATTTTCGCTGTTCCATTCCTACTTAGCCTCCGATTATATATTTCAAAAGGATAAAATTTTTGCCTATTTAACCTTAAATGACCCGCAACTGAAAATCTATGAAAAAATTTATGCGACTTTAGAACATGAAATTTTAAAACCTGATCTGATAATTTATTTAAAAGCGTCGAGCCAAACACTAATGGAGCGGATAAAAAAACGCAACCGCCCTTTTGAAAACGCAATCCGTGAGGATTATCTGTTGAAGCTGAATATCGCCTATAATCATTTTTTCAAATATTACACACAGGTCCCGGTTTATAGCATCGATACAGAACATATCGATATCGTCGGTGATATCCAACATCAACAGACCATAATCGACGCTGTTCGAAGCTTGCTTGAAAACGCCAATCCCCTGAAGGAATTACTGATACAGAACCCGGATTCAATTTTGAAAAAGGAGAACTAATGCAGCGTATTATCGTAAC
This sequence comes from uncultured bacterium, assembly GCA_964632485.1. Lineage (GTDB taxonomy): Bacteria > JAGOEH01 > JAGOEH01 > JAGOEH01 > JAGOEH01 > CAZWDO01. The sequence continues at coordinate 32,548 of CAZWDO010000022.1, read as the reverse complement.
CGGCGCCGCCGGTTTTATTGGTTTCCACCTGGCCCAAAGCCTTTTAAAGGACGGCTGCCAGGTAATTGGTATCGACAATATCAACTCTTATTATGATCCCCAAATAAAACATCGTCGTCTGGAAATTCTGCGCCAATATCCAAAGTTCCAGTTTCACAAGCAGGACATCGTGAACTTTGATAAATTATCTGAAATTTTTCATCGTGAAAAACCTCATGTGATTTGCCATCTCGCGGCTCAGGCCGGCGTGCGTCACTCCCTAACTCATCCTGAAGACTATATCCAAAGCAATTTGATCGGTTTCTTCAATTTAATCGAGCTGGCCAAACAACATCAATGTGAAAATTTTCTGTATGCCTCATCATCTTCGGTTTACGGCAATAACACAAAAATTCCATTTGCAGTGGAAGACACCGTGGACCATCCCATTTCACTCTATGCGGCCACTAAAAAATCAAATGAACTGATCGCCCACACTTATAGCCATTTATATGGATTACCTACAACGGGTTTCCGTTTTTTTACAGTTTACGGCCCCTGGGGCCGTCCGGATATGGCCTTATTTCTTTTCACTGAAGCAATTTTAAAAAATCATCCGATTAAAGTTTACAATTTCGGCAATATGCGCCGCGATTTTACGTTTATTGACGATATCATCCAGGGTATCAAAGCCGCTATTCCCAAAAAATTTCCCTACGAAATCTTCAATCTGGGAAATCATCAGTCAATCTCACTTACCTATTTTATAGAACTCATTGAAAAAGCGCTCGGGAAGACAGCCGTCAAAGAACTGTTACCCATGCAACCGGGGGATGTTCCTGAAAGTATGGCGGATATTGATCATAGCCGCAACTTGCTGGGGTTTAA
>CAZWDO010000022.1:0-31671 GCA_964632485.1 uncultured bacterium | reverse complement strand
TTGTGGTACCGCGACTATTTTAAGGTATAATACTAACCGACAAAGGAGCCGGATATGCGCCTGTTTATCATTGGAACCATTAGCATGATTATTTTAAGTTTATGCCAAATGAGCTGGGCACAGAATAGCTTTCGCTATGGAGTTGACAGATTTATCGAAAGTGATTACAAGAATTTTCTCGGAAAACGGATCGGTCTGATCACCAATGCCACCGGAATTACAAGCGAACTTGAATCTACTGTCGATGCTCTATTCAAACTTAAAGCAGTTAAATTAAGTAAACTATTCGGCCCTGAACACGGTTTACGGGGAGACGCCCATGCGGGCCAGAAGGTGGAAGACCAAACTGATGAACAAACAGGGTTGCCAGTATTCAGTCTCTATGGAAAAACCCACAAACCGACCGATAAAATGTTGGAAGGGCTAGATATGCTGGTCTATGACATTCAGGATATCGGCAATCGCGGCTACACCTATATCTACACCATGGCTCAAGCTATGCAAGCCGCGTCAGAGAACCAGCTCGAATTTGTCGTACTGGATCGCCCGATCGCTCTATACGGCAATATGGTGGATGGAAACATCCTGGATACAAAATTCAGTTCGTTTGTGGGCATGTTCCCGATACCCTATATCTATGGCATGACCCCCGGGGAGTTGGCCCAATTGTTTAATCAGGAATTTGGAATCCATTGCAAACTGACGGTGATCCCCATGGAAGGATACAATCATGAGATGGATTTCGGCAATACCGGACGGGTCTGGATTCCCCCGTCACCACATATTCCTCGTTATGAAAGCGCCTATTATTGCGGCGCTACCGGTATTTTGGGCGAATTGAAAACCGTTTGCGAGGGAGTGGGTTACACTCAACCCTTTGAATACGTTGGAGCCCCCTGGATAAATAGCGGCGAACTCGCCCGGGAGCTCACCCAGCGACATATTCCAGGCGTTTACTGGCGACCCGCCGGATTCCGACCCTTTTACGGAAAATTTAAGGACCAGGATTGCCAAGGTGTCCAACTGATTATAACCGATAAAACAAAATTCTATCCCTTCCAGATCCAACTTCATATATTCGACGCGATCCAAAAACTTTATCCCAATCAGAATTTTCTGGAAATTCCTAAAGACGCCTTAAAAAAATCCCTCTTTATTAAAGTAATCGGATCCGATCAGATTCATACCTGGATTATCGAACAAAAAGGAGTGGATCAGATCATCCAAAGCTATCAAGCGCAACTGGATCAATTCAAGGAAACCCGTAAGAAATACCTGCTATATCCCTGATATCTAACCGGGAGGTCAATCATGATAAGACAAAGAGCCATGGTCACAGTATTCGGACGCGTACAGGGAGTTGGATTCCGCTACTATGCGGAAAAACTGGGTAATTCACTCGGGCTGAATGGGTATGCCAAAAATCAAATAGATGGAAGCGTCCTGATCGAAGCGGAAGGTGATTCCCGCAATCTGGATCTATTTATCGAAAAGATCAAACGAGGCCCTTCCTTTGCCCATGTTGAGCAAACCGCCGTTCAATATGACGAATACCTCGGAGATTTGCCCGCATTTGAAATTCGATTTTAACGCGCTGAAGTTCAGCGCGAAAACCCGCCAGAACCTTCAACCTTCGATGATGAGGCCGTCGGCTTAACTAAAATGATCGCTTTCTGAAATGAATGTGAAATATCCAATTTTTCATGAAAGGAGTATGATATGGATTTAACAACTCAGTATATGGGATTGACCCTGAAAAATCCATTAATTGTATCCAGCAGCAGTTTAGCTAAAGATATTACCGGGATTAAAAGCCTCGTCGCCGCCGGGGCTGCCGCGATTGTTCTAAAATCACTCTTTGAAGAACAGTTGGAGGCCGAGGTCGAATCGTACCGAACCGATTCCTTTTCCGGTTTTCATACGGAAGCTTATGACTATATTGAACATATCAGCAGTGAATTCGGGCCGCGGGAATACTTGGAACTCATCTCCCGAGCTAAAAAGGAAATTAGCATTCCAATTATCGCCAGTATAAACTGTATTAATCCCAAACAATGGTCTGATTATGCCGCCAAAATTGCCGCCGCCGGCGCTGATGGACTGGAACTCAATATCGCGTTTATCCCTTTCGATCCTGATATTGACGGGCCATCTATTGAGGCCCAATACTTAAAAACAATTGAAAAAGTAAAAAAAACCATCTCAATTCCCATCGCGGTTAAACTGGGTTTCTATTTCTCATCCCTACCCAATTTCTTAAAAAAATTAGATCAATTGGGAGTAGATGCCGTTGTCCTTTTTAACCGGTTTTACCAATTTGATATTGATGTCGAACTGGAAAAACTGAAACCGGGATATCTGCTTAGTACCTCCGCGGAACTCCATCTGGCTTTACGCTGGATCGCGCTGATGAGCCATAAAGTGAACTGCGATTTAGCCGCTACGACAGGAATCCATAGTGGCGCGGATGTTATCAAGGTTTTGCTGGCAGGCGCAAAAACGGCGCAACTCTGCTCCACTCTTTTCATTAACGGACCCGATCAAATCGGTCGAATTCTCGCGCAATTAGATGAGTGGATGAAGAAAAAGAATTACCAGCAAATTTGCGAGTTTCAGGGAAAATTGAACCAGCTTTGCAGCCAGCATCCCGATGCGTATGAGCGTATCCAGTATATCCAGGCGTTGGTCGGTATCGACTGATAATCATACTCCAAGTGATCGATGAATACTTGATTGGGGATCGAGGGTGATATATGGCTGCGTGTACCCATAGGAACTGATGGAAAAGTCATCGCTGATCAAATTATCGTTGTTAAAAATACAATCGGGGAATCCGGTTGTGTGGCCGCCGCGTTCAGCCTAAGCCTGTACAACGCCGGTGCTCTGATCGAATTTTACTATTTTCTGCCACCCGACAAACAGGAACTGGAGCGGCAGGAACTAGCAGATAATTTAAAGTTCATCGTTCAATATAAAATAAACTTGACAAGCAATTAATTATTTAGTACAATATGAAATTGAATTTCATTGTGGCCAGGCAAAATTGTTTTCAACCCACTCTTTTCAACCCTTCATGAGAAAGGAACTCTCATGCGACGATTTTTAAGCATTTGGGCGTTGCTGATCGCAACCCTGGGAGCGCAAACCCTGCCGCAAGCCGGAAAACCCTTCACCATCCGCTATGATGCCGAGCAGTACAAAGTATTCAAAAAGCCGGCGAAGCTCGAGGTGGTGTGGGTGTTCGACTATTGGGGAACCAAGCGCTATCAATCGCAGGGATCGGACAATATGTTTCTGAATGTGTTGGAGCCGGACTCCGGCCGCGCGCAACGCATGGCGATGAAAAAAGAAGGCAAAGTATGGACAGCCGCTATCGAGATACCCCAGGATGCCGCGCTGCTCTCATACTATATTACAGATGGCAAAACCAGCGATTATAACCAAAAACTGACCTTTCTGGAATATATAAACGGCGAGGATGGCAAACCGGTGCGCAACGCCCGCTACCGCAAACTCGACTTCATGTTCATGGCCGGCATGGGAGAAGCGGAACGCTACGCCCTTATCCGGGAGGAACTGGCTGATTATCCCGACAATTTTATGGCGCTGATCCCCTGTTGGATACTGCGCCTTTCGCTCCATAACGCTTTGGCCTTCGATTCGCTGATGATTTTTCGCGATGAGGCCCTGAGTCGCGGCGACGAGTTCCAACGCGCGGGCATGGAGCGCGAAGCGGCCCTCAACTACCAGGCCGGCGTCCATTTGGCATTTTACCGCAGCCTGGCTCAATCGATATCCAATAAAATCTATCCAGTTCTCAACCAGTCCGACTCGATTTTCATGGCGACCATGGCCCTCACCTGTGAAGAAAAGCGGGACGCGACCCTCAATAAATACTACCAGGAAAAACTGGCTGCCCAAAAGGAACAAGAAGCATCCGTAAAATTCGCCATGGAAATTCTGGGAAAGCCAGCGCCCGATTTTTCCGCCACGGACCTGGATGGACGCGCCATCCAGCTCTCGGCGCTCAAGGGCAAGGTGGTGCTGCTGGAATTCTGGGCGACCTGGTGCGGCCCTTGCAAAGCCTTCATTCCCAAGCTGAAAGAGGCCTATCAAAAATACCACGACCAGGGACTGGAGATCATCAGCATCAGCGCCGACGCCTTCACCGCCAATAAAAACAGCGAGGAGGTCAAACAGTTTGCGACTGAACATGAAATGGCCTGGAACGTAGTGCTGGACGCCACCATCAAGGAACTGCACTCGCTCTACAAGGTTTTCGGCTGGCCTACTCTCTACCTGATCGACGGCGACGGAAAAATCGTAGCCAGTCGATCTGAAAGGATACGTAAATGAGAAAACTGTCCGCGGCGGTTATCTTTGCAGCCTATTTATTCGTCATCCATGGCATATTCGCGCAGCCGCCGGATATACCCAAACCCGGCACGGGGATGATCATGGGCGGCGTGGTCGATTCTGCCGCGCGAATCCCAATTCCCTACGCTAACGTCCTGATCTATCCGTTGGCCGGCGATTCGATTATCACTGGCGCCGCCAGCGACACTCTGGGCAATTTTTCGCTCAATGACGTACCGTTTGGCCAGTACCGGCTGCGCATCACCTTTATGGGTTATGAACCCTGGCAAAAAGACAGCATCGAATTGAAAGCTCAACAGATGAATATCGGATTTCTCAATTTGGGACAAATTTCGCTAACGGCCAAGGCCTTCGACATACAAGCCGTGGAGGTGGAATCAGCCAAACCAACCATCGAAAACCTGATCGACAAACGCGTAGTCAATGTGGACAAGATGCCGGTAGCGGCCGGCGGAACTGTCATCGACGTCCTGAAAATGACGCCGTCGATAACGGTTGATTTAAACAACGCCATCAGCATCCAGGGACGTTCGGGAGTGACTATCCTCATGGACGGTAAGCCGATGCTAGGCGACAGCCGGCTGCTGGAACAGATGCCGGCGGCCATGATTGACAAAATCGAAGTCATCACCACCCCTTCCGCGCGCTATGACCCCGAAGGCGACGCCGGCATCATCAACATCATTCAAAAAAAAAGCGAGCTGCCCAGCTACAACGGCCGGGTCAATCTCGGCGGCAATACGAATGATGGCCTCCACGGCGGCTATATCTTCAACTACAAAAAAAACAATTGGAATTTTTTCGCTGATTATTCACTTTACCGTTCGGTATTTGAATCCACTTCGAATTCGACGCGACTGACCTGGGGGGACGCAGGAACTGATTTCCGACGTTCCCAAGGGAAATCGGATGGAAGTTACACGGGACAAAACGCCAAGCTGGGAGTTGATTGCGATTTGAACCCGCGGCATTCATTGACTGCATCCATCGAGGGCAATTACAACCGCTCAAACAATAACGGCTTCACCGGCGAATTCCAGGGTGAAAGCGACAGCTCGGCTCAATTGGAGTACGATAATCGCAACAGCGCCACCTACAAGCAGACTCAGATTTGCGAAGGCCTGTTCTATAAATGGAAACCGGGAAAAGAAGGGCATGAACTCACCTCTGATCTATACAACAACAACTACACCAGCAATGACTTAACCGATAACGCGTTTTACTATTACCCATCCGATCGGCAAAACTTTTCTGTCCGCAAAACTCATACGAACAACCATTACCTGACCTGGCGCACGGATTACGTCAACCCGTCTAAAACATTGGGTAAAGTCGAAGCGGGATTCCATTTTACATTTCGTGATCGTAGGCAGGAGTATTCGGCCAAAACCGCAGATTCACTTGCCCAATGGCAACTCGATACGAACCTCAGCAACGATTTCGGCTATCAGGAACAAATATGGGCCACCTATTCCAGCTATACCCGCAAACTGAAATCCCTGGATTTCAAACTCGGGCTGCGGGTTGAGGCCACTTCCACTCGATCGAAGCTTTATAATACCGAAGAAATCAATCGGGACAGCTATGCCGGTATCTTCCCCAGCGCCTTTGTGGGCTACAACTTCAATCCGCAGCAAAGCCTGCGTTTCAATTATTCCCGGCGCATCCGCCGCCCATCACTCTATTATATCAATCCATTCCTCAACAAAATATCACCCACCGATTGGTATCAGGGCAATCCGCAACTCAAACCGATCTATGTTCACGTCATGGAACTCAGCGCCAACTGGAAATCCCTCAATTCAAAAGCCTACATGACCTCGTCGCAAGACAACTATCGCTCGGTAACCACCATTGTGGACGACACGATCAGTCTCCGAAAGTCTGTCAATCTTGCCAGCGCCCGCACCTGGGGAGTCGATCTGAGCGGGTATTTCCCGATAACAAAATGGCTGCAGATATCTCCTTATTTCAATCTTTATTATCTGATTTACAAAGGGAGCTATCTGACGGAAACATTCGATTATGATGGATTTTTCTGGAGTCTGAACCTTTCCATCAACACTACCATCTGGTGGGATATGTCGCTCAGTTTCTGGGGCAACTACTCTCCCGGATATAAAACCCATATTGAAAAACGAAAGGAAACGATTTGGACCGGAATCGCCCTTTCCCGTCAGTTTTTCGACCGCCGGTTGAGAATCAATTTGAATCTGAATGATATTTTCAAAAAAAACATCTATGAAGATGAAAGTTACGGTTCCAATTATATCTCGACTTCATATCGGAAATACAATGGCAGCCGCTCCGTTTCGCTTTCCATCTCCTGGACTATCAACGATTTCCGGCAAAAATACCAGAAAGATATGGATGACGGACGGGACGCCAAACCTAAGGATTGAGCATTGAATTGTCGGGTTCGAAGCCGGAGAATGTCAATCTCATTATGAAAGCTCGCTATTGCAAGGAAATTGAATAGCGACGATATATAAGGGATCCTCGAAAGCATGGACAAGACTCCAATTATCACCAAAGGCATGTTTCAACCGGGAACGCACATATTTATAGCTGAATCCGGTTTCTTCACTGGATGCAGAATCGAAACTATGGCCTACATTGTTCGTCAGTCGCAGGTTGATATAGTTCCTGTTACAGTTAATTTGAAGCCGAAATGTTCCACATTCGTGGGGACCCCAGGCATGTTTTAAGGCATTTTCCACCAAACTGTAAATAATGAGAGGAGGAGTTTGAAGATTGAAATATTCCCCTTCCACCATCAACGTATAACAGATCTCTTTACGACAGGCCATAATGTTCAAATGTTTGCGGCAAATCGCGATTTCCTTTTCAAACGGGATCAATGACTGATCCTTGAGGATGTTAATCTCGCGGAACTCATCAGCCAGGTTGTTAATCAGAGAGATTGCCGCGGTTGTATCCTGAGAAACCCAGGAAACGATCGACATCATGCTGTTTAACACGGTATGCGGCATCAAATAACGTTTATTTAATTCCAATTTCAATCGTTCATTTTCCTGTTCCAGCAATAAAAGGTATTTTTTTCCTACCAGCTCTTTTTTTTTCTGCTGTAAAAAATATAAAATAAAAAACGCAAAACTCAAAAGCGCTCCATTATAAAGCGCAAACCCCAAAACGGTTTTTAAGGGATCATTCCATAACTGATAAAACCCGAACAACAAAAAAGAGATCATTTAAGGCCAATGAGAGAGATATTGATTAGCAACTACCGTGTAAAACCGATAAAGCGGCGTCAAGCGCCTTATGCCTGGAACGGCTCAATGGCAGAACCTGCTCTATTCCTTTAAGATGAACTCCATAATTGCCGCTACCATGATACCCATAATTCTCCACTCGATTTAAATCAATAATATAGGAACGGTGCGAGCGAAAAAAATTAGCCGGCAATTTTTCTTCCAGGCAGTTCATCGTCTCGGATAACAATTCAATTTTGCCATCTAAAAGATGAGCCTCTACATAAATATCCGCTGCTTTAAAATGTGAGATATTCTGCGTATCAATCAAACTATTTTGGGCGCCCTGTTTTGAAACCAGAAACCGCTTATGAGCCTGTGGATTCACACAACTGGAAAGAAATCGATCGACTGCTTTTTCAAAACGGTTATCATCAAAGGGCTTAGGCACAAAATCCACTACTCCGTATTCAAATGCATCAATGGCTTTCTGAATATGAGCGGAAACAATAATCGTGGGAAAGGTGTGGCGTCCATTAAAATTTAATAAATCATACCCGTTTTCACCATTGACATCCAGATCTAAAAGGCATAAATCTACACCATGATTCTCTATGAAATCCCTGGCATGTCGAACACTGTGAAAAACATACGTATGCTGGAGTTGTCCGGAAAGAAAACGGCTACACAAAATTTCAATATAACGGGCAATTGATTTTTCATCTTCCACAATCATGACTTCCACGATTTACCCTTCCTTTGACTAGATTTAACTGGTTTTTATATACGAAATTAATTTATAAATGTTTCAAACTTTATTTTACAACTTGATTTTATTAGAAAATTGTTATATAATTTATATGTTTAAAAGCCACAGGAATGGCGAAACAATGTTTAAACTGGAAGAAAAAATGAGTATTCAGCTTTCTATTCGCAATTATATTATTATTACGTTAGGATTGCTTATTAGCGCCGTAGGATTGAATCTTTTTTTAATACCGGCAAAAATTATAGGGGGCGGCGTCAGTGGCATCAGCAGCCTGGTCTTCTTTGCGAGCGGATTCCCAATAGGAATCACCTATCTGATTATTAATATTATCCTGATTTTGGCCGCAATTCGCATATTGGGAGCGCAGTTTGGGGTGAAGACGGTGTATGGCATTCTGGCGCTTTCGGGATTTATTTTCTTATTGCAGTCATTGATCAAACAACCGATCATCAATGATGATTTCATGGCAGCGATTATCGGCGGAGCGCTGGGTGGCGCCGGTGTCGGCCTGGTTTTCACTCAGGGTGGCAGCACGGGTGGAACCGATATAATTGCCATGTTGATCAATCATTATCGTAACATTTCCCCCGGGAGAATCTTTATCACTTTTGATCTGGTCATTATTGCTTCGTCCTGGTTTATCTTCGGTTCTCTGGAAAAAATCGTCTATGGTTACGTTACGATGGCGGTGAGCGCTTACACCGTTGATATGGTGCTGGAAGGCGCCAAACAATCGGTCCAGTTTTTTATCTTCTCTAATCAAAACCGGCGAATTGCCGACAGGATCGGCGCCGAGATCAAACGAGGAGTTACCTTTATCAACGGTCGGGGCTGGTATAGCGGCCAAAACCAGGAAATTCTGCTGGTAGTGGGTCGTAAAAGCGAACTCCCCCTGATTCTTCGTCTGGTACGGGATGAAGATCCCGAAGCCTTTATCTCGGTCGCTACCGTCATGGGCGTTTACGGTAAAGGCTTTGATCGTATTAAATTGTAGCGCGACAATTCTCCTTTTCCCATTTGCCGTTCGTTTCAAAACTAAAAAAATATTAGCAAAAAAAACTTGACATCCCACTATTTTTTGTTATAATTGTAGTAAGATAGACTCTCGTATTTTGGCTCGATAGATCAATAATTTCAAGGTTAGCCTATGCAAAATTTTCCTGACAAGAAAAGGCCTGTTTTATGATTAAAAGCAAATCTTTTCTGCTGATTATTCGGTTTAATGGAGAATTAGTGTATGGCGCATTAATAAAGAAGTTTAACTTCCTATTGATCTCATTGTTTTTGACATTTTCCGGATGTATGAAAGAAAAAAATCCCATTATGATCGGATTGAGCACCTGGCCCGGGTACGGGGTATTATTTATCGCTGAAGAAAAAGGTTTTTTCGACGACCAAAATGTGAAGGTCAAACTTAAGGAATTTATGTCGCTTTCGGATAGTAAGAAAATTTTTAAAAACGGTAAATTAGACATTTTGTGCTGTAATATCGAAGCAATCATCGATCTGTTTCAGGTAACTCAAGAACCGATCCGGGCCTTTTACGTCATTGATTTATCCGTTAGAGCAGATGTAATTTTAGCAAAAAAAGGAATACAATGTTTTACAGAATTACGAGGGAAGCGGATCGCTTCGGAATATCACGCTTCCGATTGTCAAATACTAACGGAGGCATTAAGAAAAAACTACATTGAAATGAAGGATATCCAGTGGGTTAAAGCCAATCAGAATTTAATGATTCAATTAATAGAACAGGAAAAAATTGATGCGGTATGCAGTAACCCGCCCTTTTCGGAGTTTATCAAACTCACCTATGGATACGAAGAAATTTTTAGCGGTGAAATTGTTTCCGATAGCGTATGCGATGTGCTGGCGGCAAATCAACACTATATCAGGTGCCACTCACAGGATCTGAAAAAAATAGTCAGAGCCCTCAGTCAGGCGGCGCTTTTTCTGAAATCCCATCCAGAAGAAGGATTGCAGATTATCAGCCGCCGAACTCAGATACCCTATCCATTACTGCGATTTTCCCTTGAAAACATTCGGATTCTGAGCCAATATGATCAAAAAGAGCTTTTTGCCCCCCATTCGACCCTCCGAAAGGCTTTCAATGGTGTCGAATATAAAAAAAATCAACCATTTTCAAAAAATAAGTTTAACAGCGATTCGTTTATCGAACCAACGATCGTTAAAGACCTGCGAAACACTTATGACGACTAACCGAATGGTTACCAAATCCCTCAAGAAACGCATCCTCATACCATTAGTGATTCTACTGGTTTGCGTGGCGTTAGTTACTTCGACCTTGATTTTCATAAGCGTGCATGCAATTCTTTCACGACAACTGAAAAATCAGATTGAACTGGCCAGAGATGCCATCCTTTCTTACATTGAAAACAGTTCCCAACCGGACGACCTACAAAGGATTATTCTCTCGTTCAACGCAAATCTTAATATTCAATCGATCTTTGTTATTACCGATACACCCTATATTTTTTTGGCATCAAGTCGCATTGAATGGCTGAATCAGAAACTGGACCTTACAGATTATCCCTATCAGGAAATAGTCCAACGATTTACGAACACCAAGGGAAAAAATGAGATAAAAATATTCGGTAAAAAATCGATCGAATATTTTACACGCTTCAATCCAGCTTTTTCGGAAATTTCGATTAATCGTCAATGCATACTTCACTTATGTATTGATCTTACATCCTACAATTATTTTCTAATCAATACTATTATATTGTCAATTTTAATTGCGCTGGCTGTCATTATTCTATTGACCTTTTCCAGCTATATTATGTTACGTAAATATATCCTTAAACCGGCAACAATGATCCATACCGGAGTCAGTCAATACGCGGCTGGCAATAAAGCCATACAGATACCCGTAGTATATCAGGACGAAGTGGGATTTATTGCCGAGCAAATCAATTATCTGATGAACGCCATTAACACCTATGAAACTCACTTGATCGACTACCAGAATCAGTTGAAAAAACAAGTGAAGCAACAGACCCGGGAACTGACGGACCAAAACCAGAAACTTCAGGAACAGGCATCATTATTAGCAGAAAATGATTATAAATTTCGTACATTAACTAAAAACCTGCCGGAGATAATCATTCGTTTCAATAAAGAATTGCGTTGCCTCTATATCAATGATGTCATTGTGGAGCTAACAGGGAAAAGCGCTGATTTCTATTTTGGAAAAACACTTGAAAATCTTAAACTTCCTTTATCAATATTGGATTTATGGTACGAAAAATTACCCCTGGCTTTCAACGGAAATAGTATGATCAATATTGAATATGAATTCCCGGGTATAAAGGGATCCCGTTATCATTTCACTCATATAATGCCGGAAAGAAGAACTAACGGCCCCGCGGAAAACATCCTGGTAATATGCAATGATATTACGGCTATAAAAACACATGAAAAAGAACTCCTGGAGAAAGAAGAGCGTTTCAGGCAACTGATTGAAAATTCGTATGATGTAATTATTATTCTGGATGATAAAGGAATTCAACGGTTTGTCAGCGATTCTGCCGCCAAAGTTCTGGGTTATGACCCTGCTGAATTGACGAATATTCCGGTACTGACGGAAATGATTCATCCAGAGGACCAGCCCGCCATACTACAAGCGTTTCAAGATGCAATATTTAATGAGCGGTCGCAGGGACGTATTCAATATCGCCACAGGCATAAAAATGGAAGTTGGATCTATCTTGAAGCGGTTGCTACCAATCATCTGAAAAATCCGATTATCCGGGGTATTATTGCGAATATCCGCGATATATCCGAGCAGAAACTGTTTGAAAAATCACTGCAAATCGCATTGCGTCTTACGAATGAATTTCAGAAAAAAGAGGATACAGAAATTATTGATTACTGCCTTAAGGAAACGATTAAACTTACTCAAAGTCAAATCGGGTTTTTCCATCTTTTCAGTGAAAATGGCGGAACAATCGCCCATAGCGCATACTCACCGAAACGTACTCCCGGAGATACCATTCCCCACGCTCTTTTTGATCCGTTTGATCCGGGGGGAATTTGCGCGAATGCTATTCGACAGCAACAGCCGCTCATTGTCAACAAATATTCTGAAACTCTCCAACGCTTCATTTCCGTTCCCGTGATCGATAATGGCAAAATCAGGGCTTTGATGGGAATCTGCAATTCCACCAATAACTATAGCCCGGTTCATTGTGATGCTCTCACTCTGATTGCGAAAAATGTCTGGGAAGTAATTATTCATAAACGGTTCCAGCAACAGTTGGAAAAAAACGAAGAAAAATATCGTTTTTTAGTTCAAATGCAAGGGGAAGGCATTTGTATTGTCAATTCAAGTGAAATTTTTGAATTTGCCAATCCGGCCGCTGAAAAAATATTTGAAACACCCCCCGGAGGCCTTGTCGGAAAATCATTGGCCAATTATCTGGATGATAAAGAATATCAGGAAATAAGGCATCAAACCGAATTGCGGCTCCGAGGAATTCAAAGTAGTTATGAATTAAAAATTATCACTCAAAAAAGTAATATTCGCTACATTTTCGTTACAGCTACCCCCCATTATGATAATAATCATAATTTTATTGCCACTTATGGAATATTCATGGATATAACAGAACGTAAGCATACCGAACACGCATTGATTGACTCAAAGGTAAAACAAGAGAAATCAATCGAAACAAACGACAGGGATAATTAGTCTCTCAACAAATCCAGCGCGATTAACCATGAATTTTAAACAAGTCAAACAGATTTGTCCTCAAGTCACCAATGCAAAAAAATGGAAACGTCAAAGGTTCAAAATATTAAAAGGTTTCAGGTAAGGATTACTATATAATTGGAAATATTTTTTTTAAAATTTTACTTGACAAATATCCCAAATCATCTTACTATATATAAAGTGTAGCTATTAACAATTCCTATCAATCGAATTTGACCGGAGGCATGCGATGAACGATTTATCAAAACCCTTAGCCTTGTTACTGGAAATCGTTCGCGGCGTCATACGTGGCGATCCGGCAGCGATTCACGATCTGGATGCGATGACGGGAAGCGTTGAAATTCCGCCTTTAGTCGTAGAACTGGCCGAACAGATCAATAATCTTTCCATTCAGAATGAAGCGCGCGAATTTCGTCTGGAACTTATGATTGAGGACTTGCTTGGCGCTCAAATCGATTTGATTAATGCCAGACACGATCCTCTGACCGGATTGCCCAATCGTGGCCTGTTTCACGAATTATTGCAGCAGACATGCGCCGATGCCAAACAAATGGGGCAAACTCTGGCCCTGTTGTTTATCGATCTGGACAAGTTCAAACAAGTTAACGACACCATGGGGCACGACGCGGGGGATGAACTGCTGATCCAGGTTTCGCAGCGCCTGAGTTCCCGTTGTCGCCAGGGTGATATTCTTGCCCGTCTTGGCGGAGATGAATTCACCATGTCTCTTTGTCAACCGGCCGATCAAAAAACGGTAACTCAGATTGCAGAAAAAATCGTGGCTGAAATGAATACGCCATTCTCCCTCTCCATGGGACAAGCGCACATTGGCGCTTCTATCGGAATCAGTTTTTTCCCAAAAGATGCTAACCAGGCTTTAACATTAATGAAGAATGCCGACGTTGCCATGTACTGGGCAAAGGGTGAAGGCCGGAACACATATCGCTTGTACCAGGAATCCCGATAGCCATCAGCATTCCCTGTCTGAAATCCAAAGCTACTGATAGATACCATACCCTTGAAGCGCGCCTTCCCTCTGTATCATTTCAACTCAGCGCGCGCTGAGTTTTTCAATTATATTAATAATCACAACCTATCCATCACGTAAAGTATCTAAAGCATAAATAAAAATTCATTAAAGATATTTTTTTTAAATTTTTCACTTGACAAGCAGATTAAAATAACCTATTATGCAAAATGAAAAATAATTTTCATAAATTATTTTTATTGATTATTTTTTTCCATGTATTTTGACAAAGGACGCCAGATGAAACCCCATCAAGTCAAAGAAAAAATTTACCGCGCCTACAATCATTTCAGCTTGACCCAGCGTCGCATTGCCGATTTTATGATTAACAACACCCACAATGTCGCGCTGATGACAATCGAAGATATCGCCGCGCAGACGAATACAAGCCTGGCATCGATTGTGCGTTTCGCAAAGCTGCTGGGATATGACGGGTTCAGTGGATTCCGGGCAGAAATAACAGCCTCATTGCAAAGTGAAATCGCCAAACCCTATAGTTTTCCATTGAACAATAATATCCAGGATGATGTCATGACGGCCATCGCCAATCAGGAGATCCAAAACATTAACCAGACCATTCAGATGAATAGTCGAGCTAAGTTTTCAATGATTGTCGAGATTATTCTGACCAGCCAACGAGTGAATACCGCCGGATTGGGACTTTCATACTTATTATCGCAGCTATTATCCTATCAGCTCCATCAAATCGGCATTGCGGCGCAGTATTTTCGGCAGGGAACCACAACCTTCCTGGAGCAATTATTATATACACAACCCAAAGATTGTTTAATCTGCTTTTCTTTTCCGCCTTACTCGCCGGAGACCCTGATATTAGCCGAAGAGGCCTCCCGTCAATCCATCAAGGTAATAGCGATAACGGACCATAAAATCGCCCCGATATGCAGTTTTGCGCTGGAGTCATTATTTATTGAAAGCGCCAACATGTTATACACGAATTCCATGGCCGCCATTTCCGTTATTATCAATTCATTAACAACTGAATGCGCGCGTCGCAACGAAAGCAAAAGTCTAACGATTATGCAAAAGATCCGCGAATTGTCGGGTCAACCGTCGATCATACCCAACAACCCTAATCAAACGCCACAGGAGGCACTATGAGAGTAATTTTATCCGCTCTACTCTCGCTCGTTTGCTTGTCTTTCACACTGTGGGCAGGAACGACCGGCAAGATTGCCGGCCGAGTCACCGATCAAGCAACGGGTGAACCCCTGCCGGGTGTCAATGTCTATATCGAATCGATCTGGTTCGATGATATTGAAGTCGATATGTCCGAAAAACAAGGTAGTACCAGTGATATGGATGGCTACTATCAAATCATCAACATTTCTCCGGGAACCTACACGCTCCGGGCAACTTCCATGGGTTATTCGGCGTTGAAGCAGACCAATGTTTTTGTCCGGGTGGATCAGACCACCCCGTTAAATTTCAAACTTTCCGAGACCACGCTGCAGATTGCCGATGTGATTGTCATTGAAGCGGAACAGCCCAAAGTCGAAAAAGACGTAACGTCCACAAAACGCAATGTTTCCGCCGACAAAATCGATAATATGCCGGTCAATTCCCTGAACGAAATTATTAATCTCCAGGCCGGCGTAGTCAACAGCGGCGGAGTCCACGTTCGCGGGGGACGCACGGGAGAAGTGGCCTATTTGATCGACGGCCATCGTCTTGAGGACCCGCTCTTCGGTTCCAACACCCTCGAAATCAACAACGAAGCGATCCAGCAGATGGAAATGATCTCCGGCACCTTCAACGCCGAATACGGCAATGCCATGTCCGGAGTAGTCAATATCGTCACCAAGGAAAATGTTTCCAGTTATGGCGGCCGCCTGCTCTACCGCCGCACCAATCTGGGTTTGGAAGATGCCAGCGATAATTACAATCAACAAATCATCGAGGGCTTTGTGAACGGCCCGCTCTACCCTAAAAGTTCCATCGGATTTTTAATTTCCGGCAAAATTTCCACTCGCGATAACTACTATGAAAGCGGGGTTCTCGACCGCGGCGACCCCACGGACCCCTATGGAACCCCCAGCGGGAAATTCTCCGGAAACGCTTTCGGTTATAACGATCTCAATTCTTTTTTTGGCAAACTGTTTTTTAAACCTTTCTCCGCCGGTAAAATCAGCCTCTCCTATAAGATGGACGACCAGGAATGGATGAACTATGTCCACGCCAACAAATATATCCCGGACAGCTCATACGTGCGCCAAAGCGCCAGTCAGTTCGCGGGACTCAGTTTTACCCACACTCTCAGCGTCAATCTGTTTTATGAATTTCGCTTGTCGTATTATAAATACCATTATAAACGCAATTACAACGACTTGATCGATACACTTTACACCCCCAGCGGAAAAATCTGGCTTACCGAAGCCCCTTTTAATCTGCAAGCCGCCAATTCGGAATACGACGACGAAACCGTGCAGACCTTCACCGAAAAATTCGATCTGACCTGGCAGATGGACCGCTTCAATCTGCTCAAGGCTGGTTTTGAATTCAACCAGCATGATCTGGAGTATTACTGGAGTTACGACTGGTGGCGCGGCGCCAATCGCTATCTGAACGATTATGAGGAAAAGCCGTACGAAGCTGCGGCCTATATCCAGGATAAGATCGAATTTGAATCGATCATCCTTAACGCCGGCCTGCGCTTCGATTATTACCATCCCAACATTAACTATATAGATAATGTTGCCAGCGGCGCTACGAAAGACGCCTCCGCCAAGACGCAAATCAGCCCGCGTCTCGGAATCGCCTATCCGATCAGCGACAAGACAGTTTTCCATTTCGCTTATGGCCATTTTTTCCAGCGGCCGGATTACCGCATTCTCTATGAAGACCTGAGTCGCAATCTGAACGTCAACAAACCGCTATTCGGCGATCCCGATATGGATCCGGAAAAGACGGTCAGCTATGAACTGGGTTTACATACCTATTTAAATGAAAATGTGACCCTGCAAACAACGGTATTCAGTAAAAAAATCTCGGGACTGATCGGGGTGGGCTGGCATTTTCGCGAAGCCGACGAACCCTATCAGTACGCCTATTTCACCAACGAAGATTTCGCTTACGTCAAAGGATTTGAGATTTCAGGCGATTTCAACTGGAAATTCATCAGCCTGGGAGCCAATTATACCTTTTCCATCGCTGAGGGCAGCAGTTCCTCCCAGGAGGAAAAATTTGAAGGCGCCTACGACGTCAAGGGCCGCCAGTCTATGCAATTCTATCCATTGGAATTTGACCAGCGCCATAGTATCAACGCCAATCTGGGCATGAGCTTCAACCAGGGCGAAGGCCCCTTCAACCTGGCGCCGTCAGTGTTCCAAAATTCATTCTACACATTTATCTTCCGCTACGGCAGCGGATTGCCCTACACTTACAACCCCACGCGCAAACGCTATGAACCCAATCTGAACAACGCGCGACGGCCATCGACCTGGTCGGTGGACCTGGAAGCTGAAAAACGCTTCAAGATCGGCCGCTGGCGCATAGGCGTCAACTTTCAGATCTATAATCTGACCAACCGTAAAAACGTGCTATTCGTTTACACGGCCACCGGCAAACCGGATGATCCCGGTCCCAATGCCGATCCGCTGATCCCGGAATACATCAACGATCCCACCAAGTGGAGTTCGCCGCGTACTATCTATCTGGGCATGAACGTGAGTTTCTAAATTTAGGAGAACACTATGATCGATAAAAAAAGCATTCACCGGCTCATGATTCTGCTGATTCTGAGCCTGAGCCTGAGCCAGGCGCGGCCGCGGCCGGAAACGGACAATCGCAACGAGTTGGGCGCCATGGACCTGAAAAATCGCGCCTATACGACTCTGGATATCAATAAACTGGGCCAGTACGTTTCTAACATAGGCCAGTTCTATTCTTCCTGGAACGAGGTATCCCCCACCGCCGAATGGCCGCTGGGTTCCAAACACGAACAGATGTACCGCATGAATATCTATATCGGCGTTCCCGGCAACGTGGTGCAGACCCGCACCTCGGGCACCAAGGAATGGGACCCGGTCGCCGGCTATCACAATCCGAACGCCGGGGCGCTGCCCATCAGCAACAAGCCGGAAACCTGGCCGCTGGACGGTCAGGGCAACGCCTACTGGCCGGTACAGGACAGCGATGGCAATCATCTCATCATTTCCCAGCAGGATTCCTACGCGGTGTTTCGCGATGCCACCAACTATAAAGGCCTGCGCAATCCCAATGATTACCTGAATATTCAGGTGCATCAGACCAGCTATGCCTGGAACACCGCCCTGGATGAAGATTATATTGTCTTTCGCCATAAACTGGTCAATATGGGCGACAAAACTCTGGACAGTCTCTATTACTCGATGTACACCGACTTCGACGCCGGCGGTTTTGAATCGGGCAATGAATACGCCGACGACAAACTGGGCTTCGACCGCGAGCGTCAGTTCGTCTATTTCTACGATTCCGACAACTATTCCGACCAGTGGAGCGGATTGCCCTTTCATGTGGGCATCGTGATGCTGGAAACCCCGGAAATCGACGGCGCGCGCAAAGGTATCACCGACTTCCATTATACGGACAATTACAGTGAACCGAGTGTCATCTCCTATGACACCGCGCAATACAACTATATCAGCAGCAGCCCCGTCCTGCGGGCCGACAGCGCCAAATGGCCCCTGTTGTTCCACGGAGAGGACCTGCATTACGATGATCCTTCGCTGATTCCCGATACCGGCGCCATACTGGTCTCCTTCACCTCTTCCGGGCCCTACACCCTGGCGCCCGGCGACAGCCTGGTCTTTATTGTCGCTTTGGTGGCCGGCCAGGACTATAATGAAATCAGCGAAAACGTCGATCGCATCTGGGAAGTTTATAGAGGTAACTGGCGCGTGAAATCGGTACCAGTACCCACGATTGTCGGCAGCGTCACCAATAATCAGTGCCTATTAAATTGGAGCAACCAGTTGGACCGCGAATATCTGGATGTGCTTTCCAACCGCAATACCCTGCAAGGCTATTACGTCTATCGTACCGAAGATCCCAATCGCGTTCTGTGGACCAAAATCGACTCGGTGGCCCGCCAGTATAGCGAAGCCGATGCTTATCAGGAGAATGCCTATACCTGGACCGATCATAGCGTCCTCAACAGTTTTTACTATTCCTATTCCGTGACCGCCTATGACAGCCTGGGCGATGAATCCGGCAAATCCCTGTTGAAAGATAGTCTCAACACCGTGGAGTTGCGGCCGGCCAGTGATGCCATGACCGATCTTTCTCAGATTCAAGTCGTTCCCAATCCCTATCTGATCTCGGCCAAATGGGAACGGGCCCGCCTGGGGGGCATTAGCGACGGCGAACCAATCCGCGAGCTTTCATTTCGCAACCTGCCCTCCGTATGCGCCATTAAAATCTACACCGTCGATGGCGATCTGGTGCGAACCATTCATCACAATAACGGAACCGGCATCGAGTATTGGGATATCCGTTCGGAATATAATCAGATGGTGAGCACCGGCATCTACTTTTACCACGTTTCATCCTCTCAGGGCGATAAAGTCGGCAAGTTCGCCATTATCCGCTAAGGCAGGCAAGGAGTAACAATTATGAATAGAATAACCTCGATTATCTTTCTGATATTGTGGGGACTGAGTACGCTGGATGCAGGTTCCTTTCGCAACACCGGCAGCGCGGGCGCTAATTTTCTGCAAATCCCGGTTGAAGCGCGGGGCGCGGCCCTGGGCAATTCCTATGTCGCCATGGCCCGCGGCGTAGAGGGACTTTATTGGAACCAGGCCGCGCTCAGTCTGATCGAAAACACCGAACTGATTTTCAGCCATGCGAACTGGCTGGCCGATACGCGTCTGCTTTATTTCGGCGTGGCGCATCCGGTATCGAAAATCGGCGCCTTTGGACTGGCCGTGACCTCTTTTCAAATGGATAAAATGGATATCACCACCGAATACCAACCCACCGGTACCGGCGAGCAATTCGGCGCCGGTGATCTGGCGATCAATCTTTCCTATTCGCGCGCCCTGACCGATCGTTTCAGTTTCGGTATAACCGCCAAATATGTGTATGAGTATATCTGGGAACTCAACACCTCTTCCATGGCTTTTGATTTTGCCTCCCTTTACCGCACCGATTTCCACAACCTGCGCATCGGTATGATCATCGCCAATTTCGGCGGAAATCTGAAGATGGGCGGCGATGAAATCGATGAAAAACTGGCGACTGAACTGGCCGATACCTCCCAGGCCAATAATCCCCGAAAAGAACGTCTGTCGGAAGAATACTCATTGCCGCAGATTTTCCGTGTCGGCATTGCCTTCGATCCCTGGCGAGATGAAACACATCGATTCACGACATCGATCAGCGCCGATGATCCGAATGATAACCGATCCCGCATCGGTTTAGGCGCTGAGTATGCTTTTATGGAATCCTATATGTTGCGTGGCGGCTATAAAATCAATTATGATGAAGACAGTTTCACTCTCGGCGCCGGCGCAATTTTGAAAGTAATGAGTACCACCAGCCGTCTCGATTATGCGTTTTCTCAATTTGGCGATCTCGGTTCGGCGCATACTCTCTCTTTTACGTTCATTTTTTGATCTGTGTGATTTGTCCTCCGCCGTCACTCCGGGCTTCGACCCGGAGTCCATGGGTAACCGCTACCTCCGTCACTCCGCGCTTCGACCCGGAGTCCATGGGTAACCGCTACCGCCGTCACTCCGCTCTGGACGCGGCATCCATCTGTCCCGTGGTTTCCTGCTTGCGACTGTCTGCCGACAGGCAGGCGAGAATGACAGGGGCGAGGGAAAAAAGGGCGTTGGAATGGCGAAATGTTTAACGCACAACGAAAGTAGTCAGCCATGCACCGTTATATCTGGTTTCTCATACTTCTAATACCGGCAATCTGTTATGGGCGCGGTTCACTGTTGTTGGTCGGCGGCGGCTCTGAAAACTATAATAAATGGTCGGATCAACCCTATGGCTGGTTTGTCCGCCAGGCCGATAGCGGTATTATTATCAATATCGACGTCAGTGAGGCCAGCGATTGGTATCCGGCATATTTCAAATGGCTGGGCGCTGATAGCAACAGCCATGAACTGCAAATCAGCGCGCGGAGCCAGGCTAACGATTCGGCCGTCTATCAGGAGTTGTTAACCGCCAACGGCATTTTTATCGAGGGCGGCGATCAATATGTTTATTTTACTAACTGGCAGGGAACCCTGGTCGAACAGGCCATCATGGAAATATTCGCTCGCGGAGGAGCCATCGGCGGCACCAGCGCCGGACTTGCCGTACTGGGATCGGTTGATTTTGACGCCCGCAGCGGCAGTCTGGGTCCCAAAGACGCGGCCTGGAATCCCTACCATTATCGCCTCACCTTCAATGACACATTTCTCCCACTGCTCACTAACGTCATCACCGATTCGCATTTCCAGGAACGAGGACGGCTCGGCCGCTTAGTCCCTATGCTCGCCCGCCGAATTGTGGATTTTAATGAGGACAACATCATGGGGATCGGGGTCGATGCCTATACCGCTTTCTGCGTCGATAGCAATCTTATCGGCACGGTCTATGGCAACACCACCGTCACCATCCTCTACCCGACCGCCGCGTCGCTGATTGAATGTCAGGCCAATCAGCCGCTAACCTTTACCGATATCCATTTTACCCAAATGATTGCCGGTTGCGTTTATGATCTGGCCAACCGAACGCTCTTGCAAAAACCCGCTTATGTCAACGAACCGGGCCCCGTTCCCGAACCGGTATCCTATCAATCGGTCACGCTGAACGGAAACGACGAGAATACAGCTACTGCCGGTACAATTACAATTCCAAATTTAACGGCAAACAAACTGGACTGGTATTACGGGCGCCTGACGCAAGCCGATGGCAGCGGGCAGATTCCCCGCGCTATTATCATTCCAAAATTATTCAACCACAGCGATTATATCGCCAACCGCATCATGGGCGGCCAGTATGGATTGGCCACTCATTCCTGGTTTTCAACCATTTATCTCGATGACAACAGCTCCATTACCGTCAATGAAGAAGGTATATTGACAGCCGGTGGACTGGTATGGATACTGGAAAACAATTCCGCCCGCTATCTGGGTATCGATGCAAAAAAACAGCCCGCCATCATCGACGGAATGTTGCATTGGCTGGGACATGGCGAAAGCTATGACCTGAAAAACCATCAATTCCCAACCTCAACTGAGACCGATGAACAGCCGCGCGGGACCCTGGATGAGCCCATGCCTCACTTTGAAGTATGGCCCAATCCCATCAGCGACGGGGCTACCATCCATTGCCGAATCGCCACTCAACAGCCGGTACGAATAACTCTGAGGGATCTGTTGGCCCGGGAGATCATGCAAATCATCGCTCAACCGGACGAATCCGGCCGGATTCACTTTTTTCAGCCGTGTGGGTCAATCCCCTCGGGAACCTACTTTTTTTCATTATTACGCAACGAACGCCCGATTATCACAATTCCGCGCGCCATTATTCATTAAAGGAAACAAAAATGACTGAAAAGAAATCAACTCATCCGCTTCCCGGCCTGGCCGCATCGCTCATCCCTTTGTTCTGCGTTTTGC
The DNA here is from genome assembly GCA_964632485.1 of uncultured bacterium. Classification (GTDB taxonomy): domain Bacteria; phylum JAGOEH01; class JAGOEH01; order JAGOEH01; family JAGOEH01; genus CAZWDO01. Next base: position 8,936 of record CAZWDO010000022.1, on the reverse strand, counting down.
TATTAATTGGCATTGGCCTGGGATATTTTCACCTGCCCGCGGCGGCCGTGTTGCTCGGAGCAAGTGTAATTGCCGGGTTTTCCGCTCTAACGTTGGGATACAGTTACAAGGAAATGGAGCAAGGGATTGTGGAGAGCATGGGAAAAGCCATGCCGGCCATGCTGATTGTTATTAGCGTCGGAGGTTTGATCGCATCCTGGATCGCTGCGGGAACCATTCCTATGCTGGTTTATTACGGTCTGAAACTGATTTCCCCCCGTTTTTATTTATTAACAGCCTGCCTGGTTTGTAGTCTGGTATCGGTGGTAACCGGAACTTCCTATGGATCGGCGGGCACGGTGGGAATCGCTTTCATCGGTATTGCCCAGGGATTGGGAGTTCCGTTGGGCCAAGCCGCTGGCGCTATTGTTGCCGGCGCTTATTTCGGCGACAAGCTTTCTCCTTTTTCCGACACGACCAATCTGGCTCCGGCCGCCTCGCAAAGCAATCTTTTCGACCATATCCGCCATACCATGTGGACAACAGTACCGGCCTGGTCCCTGGGACTGCTGATCTACCTGATCTTAGGGTTCACGTCCACCCAGCAACAGGCGATCTCCATGGTCAAAATGGATCAGATACTCGCGACGTTGTCCAGCCATTATCGATTTCACTGGCTGCTTTTACTGCCCCCGCTGATCACGCTGACAGCGGCGCTGCGTAAAAAATCGGTCATTCCCTACATGTTGCTTTCGTCGGCCGCCGCCCTGCTCCTCGCCGCCATTTTCCAGGGGTATGGCTTAAGCGACGGTATCAAGGCCTTCGTGGAGGGTTATAAGGCGCAAACCGGCGATGAAGCGGTGAACATGCTGCTTTCCCGCGGGGGAATGATGAGTATGATGGATGTGACGCTCATCGCGTTCGCGGCCTTTGCATTTGGCGGAATCATGCAAAAAACGGGGATGCTGGATACGATATTGCGGCATATCCTGCGCATCGCCAATACTACCGGCAAATTAGTGGCCGCGACTGTACTCTCCTCGATTTCCGTGGCATTGATCACCGGCAGTTCATTTCTGGCAATTTTACTGCCGGCTGAACTCTATGCCGGCGCTTTTAAAAAATTCAATTTGGCGGCAAAAAATTTATCACGGACAACCGAAGACAGCGGCGCAGTCGTCGTGCCACTCATTCCCTGGAGTATGGCCGGAATTTTCATGTCCGGTACGCTGGGCGTGCCGACACTGGAGTATGCCCCCTGGGCCGTGATGTGCTACAGCGGGTTTATATTTGCTCTTATTTACGGTTTCACGGGATTCGCGCTCGCGCCTCGTCTGCGGGATGACGAAACCCTGATTGGAAGCTAATTTTAACACAAGGAGTACAAACCATGAAACAAATGGTGAGTCTTTTGATCCTGGCTCTCGTTCTGAATCTGTCGGCGCTTGATTTTACCGTTTACAATTCCGACAACAGCGGTTTGCCGTTCAACAAAGTCTATTCCATCACCATCGATCATGCCGGGGATATCTGGTTCGGCGGACAAAAAAGTGGCGACGGGTTTGCCTACACCTCGCGCCTGGCCGCCGATATGACAACCTGGACGGTTTTCAACAAAGACGACCTGAATCTTTTTGGAACCGACGGCCGAGTTTTTTTTATTTCTGAAGATACTCAAAACGGACTCTGGTTCTGCACCCATTATGGGATTACCGTGATGCGCGCCAACGGCGACAAGGAACAGATCGCCTTCACCTCCGGCCAATATGACCGTTCCGTACTCACCGATCCCGATGGCAAGGTCTATATCTCCATTCGCAATTCAAGCGACCGCACCTTATCCCGCATCTATGTTTCCGAAGATTTCGGCGCCAATTGGTCCGAATGGCAACTCTCTGACATTGGTTTCACACTGGATATGAATGCGGCCCGTCCCGAATTTTACGATATCTATAAAGATTCCCAGGGCAACACCTGGTTTTGCACCTATTTCGGCATTACCTGCCGTAAGGCCGATGGAAGCTGGCAGCTCCTCAGCGAAACCGAGGGCAAATACAGTTATGCAATGACCATCGATAACCGGGACCACATCTGGATGGCCAATCAAACCGACATGGAAGTATGGGACATAGCCCCCGATGGTTCGATCGTTAAATACGGTTCCTCCGAAATCCCGGCGCTGGTATTCACTGTCAACGATATTGAAGCCGATGCGCAGGGGAATATCTGGTGCGCTACTCTCGGAGGGGGATTGATAAAAATCATGCCGGACGGTTCCTATGAACAGATATCAGTAACCTCCACTTCAGGAGTGTTCCCCGAGGGTAATAGACTGGATTCTGGGTCAAGCCCGGAATGACAGAGTATGCAGCGTCATGCCGGACTCCGATCCGGCATCCATGGGTAAAAGCTGGATTCCGGGTCAAGCCCGGAATGACAATTGAAGTATGGATTCCCGCCTGCGCGAGAATGACGGCAGCGGATGGATTCCGGATCAAGCCCGGAATGACAGAGTATGCAGCATCATGCCGGACTCCGATCCGGCATCCATCTTGATTACCATGGTTTGCATACATGACGTCAGATTTTTAACAACCGATGAATAAAGAATCGATTGGAATTATCGATCAGTAACCCGACCAGGAGGAAAGATGCTACTGATTCGTGATATTGACATATATACACCCAAACCCCGAGGAAAAAGCGATATCTTGATCGGGGGAGACAAAATTTTAGCTATTGCTCCCCAGCTTGCCCATACCGAGCTCAAACCGCTGGAAATCATTGACGGTTCCAATCTGATTGCTGTTCCCGGGATAATTGACGGGCACGCCCATATTGCCGGGGCGGGCGGGGAAGCCGGACCGGGCAGCAGGACCGAAGGGCTAAGCGCCGAACAGCTTCTTCAAAACGGTGTAACATCCGTGGTGGGATGCCTGGGAACCGACGGAGTCACCCGCAGCGTGGAAGGCGTGTTGATGAAAGCCAAAGCGTTACGCGCCAAAGGAATCTCCGCATGGATATATACCGGCGCCTATCAAGTTCCCCCGCCAACAATTACCGGCGACATTGCCCGTGATATCGCCATGATTGATGAAGTTATCGGATTAGGGGAAATTGCCATTGCCGATCATCGATCTTCCTGCCCGACACTGGCAGAATTTCTGCGTCTAACCGCACAGGCAAGAATTGGCGGAATGCTCGGCGCTAAAGCCGGGATCATCAACCTCCACATGGGCGATGCCCGCGACCCTTTCCGATTGATCCGCGACGCCGTCAATCAAAGCGAATTCAAATTCCGTCAATACCTGCCAACCCATTGCAATCGCAACCATTATATATTTGAAGATGCCTGCGAATACGGAAAAAATGGACCGATCGATTTGACTACCAGTTCCTGGCCACTCTATCCGGAATTGGAAATTAAACCCTCGACAGCATTTGCCAGATTGATCAAGGCCGGGGTTCCCGCCGAAAACATCACCTTTTCCAGTGACGCGGGCGGTTCCCTGCCGCATTTCAACGAAAACGGCGATCTGTTGAGATTAGAAACCGCCGGGGTGGAATCGATATGGCGGGAAGTGCGCGAACTCACGCTTCAGGAAAACCAACCTTTGGAAACCGCTTTATTGCCAGTCACTACTAATCCGGCCAAAACTCTAAAACTCCCGAACAAAGGGCGGATCAGCATTGGGGCCGATGCCGACATCCTGCTGATTGATAAAGATATGAGTATCCGACACGTGATTGCCCGCGGAAAGATGTTCCATGACTTATCTATTCAGTCGTGATTATTGCAAACCCATTTCCGCAGTAAGAGGGTTAACCTGCCATCTCGCTGAAGCTAACCCTCACCGCGCCGGTTCTCTTTCCACCGGAACCGGAAACGCTTTGCAGCATCCATACTCCTGGGAAACACTGTAAAAAATTCCACCCTTTAAACCTCCTTTTAGTATATGCCATGACTTCTGTTGCCGAAATATTGCCTGATCATCATCATATCCAAATGAATGTTGGCTAATCAACCATAATTTCCAACCGGACCTGCGAACCAGCCTGAATCGCCTCATGGAGTAATAGTTTCCCCTCATTTTCAGAGCAACATAGCCACCTGAAAAGTTCAATTGCATGTGTTGATACGCCTGATACCGGATAAATTTTCCAAAATTTAAATTCTTGACATCCATAAGTTTGAAGTTATATTAGAATATAGTAACAACTATAGCAGCAACGGGGATACGATGGAAAAAACTCGTATCTATTTTAAAGGTCCCGTTTTTAGAGGTCCCGTTTTTAGAGGTCCCGTTGGTTGTTGAGTCAGATCGGTTAGCCGGGTGAATCCGCTTATCAGAAGGTTTGATAAAATAATCATGCAAAAATGCAGCAATTATAATATAAAAAATGAGAGCGCCATTAACAAGTTAATTTTTCCGGAATCAGGAGCTTATAAAAAACTGGGCATTCTGTTTTTTTTGGTTACACTGTTTCCTTTACATCTATCTCTTTGTGATAGCGATAACCACCCTTGCGCCGGTAATTTTTATATACGGTTCAGGCATATTACCGTGGAGGGAGGACTTTCCCATAATAGAATCAACACTATTATTCAGGATCAGCGGGGATTTATCTGGTTTGGCACACATGATGGCTTAAACCGCTACGATGGATGCAACATCAAGGTATATAACCATATTGAAAGTGATTCTTCGAGTCTCAGCGACAACACAATTATCCGACTCCTTATGGATTCAAAAAAGCGTCTTTGGGTTTTAACATCAGACATGACATTACATCGCTACGATCCGATAAATGACAAATTTTTTGCCTATCCAATCCAATCGAAATCCGTAGAAATATGGAATTTATTGGCGTTGAATATCCTTTGCGATCGGGATAATAATATATGGATTCCCACTTTTAGGTATGGTTTGGCGAAATATGATGCTATGGGCGATTCGATCGCTTATTATCGCCATCTTCCTGATAACTCCAACAGTTTAAGTTGCAATTCCATTAGAACGCTTTTCCAGGATAGCCGCGGAGAAATATGGATTGGAACTTCAAGCGCGGGATTAAACAGGTATCGTCCCGATATCGATGGATTTGAGCGCTATCCCTACCGTCCTCTGCCGGAAGGGATTTTCAAATCGCATGAGGATAACGGCAGTGATTCCGTCTGCAGGCCGGACGATCCTTATGCGTTGGGTTCCGGCGAGGTTACCGCTTTAGCAGAGGACACTCTGGGAAGGATTTGGGTGGGTACACGCTACGGGGGATTGAGCCGATTGGACCGGGATACGGGCCGTTTCCATCTTTTTGCCTGGGAGGGTTCGGATGAAATGTATTCCGATCGAGGCGTATCGCTTCATGCGTTATCGGGAAATTCTGTATTGATCATGGTTTGCGGCCCGGACGGTAAATTTTGGGTGGTATCATCTCAAACTAAACCGAATCGGACCCTGGCTTATTTACGTCTGGTTTGCTTTAACCCCGTCACCGGAGAAATCACCCGACATTGGATGAATCCCCCTGAAGAAACTCCGGAATGTTTCCGTATCAGTCACCAGGCGGTCAAGCTTATCCATAAGGACAGCAATAACCGAATGTGGTTCCAAACGCTTGCCGGCGGACTCGATCTCTTTGACCCGAAAGACCAACGTTTTTATCACTATCGTTACCAAGCCGACGATCCTCTCAGTCTCAGCGCTAACGACGTCACTTGTTTATTCAACGACTCTATGGGCGGATTATGGATCGGTACCGAAACGGGCGGCGTCAACTACTACCATCCCTCTGCCATGAAATTTCCCTATTACGCCATGCCTGAAATCAATGAGGCCGGCAATAATATTATCGTATCCATCTTTGTTTCTCCTTTCACAAACGCGCCGCATAAGCAGGTCAGTAAAATCTGGATCGGAACGGCCGCCGGACTGAACTACTGGGACCGGGAAAAGGGTAAAATTGTTTTCCACCAAATCGATCCGAATATTCCTGATGTTATTCCCTATGCAATCTATCAGAATTCCGCCGGTTACCTGTGGTTGGGAACCGGGCTGGGACTTTATCGTTCCGGCAGATCCCTCACAAACAACGTCGAACCCCTGGAAAAAATGAATTTTGATCTGATTATACCCAGAGAATCTGCTCAGATCGGTAGAATCGTCTCAATTATTCCTGATCGACTGGGCAATTTATGGTTATCTTCACTAAATATCGGGCTTTTGTATTATAACTGCGCAACTCAAAAAATCGAAAATGTAAGCAAAAATGACACAACCTGGAGAGGAATACCTAAATTTCTTATATCCCGAGCGGCTGATAACCGATTATGGGTGTATGAAACCCATCAGCTTTATCGATTTGATCCCGAGACTTCAAAGCTTAGCCCTTACCGCTCATTCACTGAAGAATGCGAAATAATCACCCGTATTTCTATTAATACTGTTTTTGATGATAATAAAGGAAATTTATGGATAGGCACGGATGGAAGCGGCTTAATCCATATTGACTTGATGAGTAATTCCTGCCGCTCATATACTACAGAACACGGACTGATCCGCAACAACGTCCGCTCGATAGCCGCCGACAGGTCGGGCAGGATATGGATAGCCACGGATAAAGGCCTGAGCATGTTTGACCCGCAAATGAAAAGGTTTACCAATTACGATATTCAGGATGGACTTGCCAATAACGATTTCTACCCAAATGCCTTACTTTCCATGACTGATGATGAAATCATTCTGGGCGGGAGTAAAGGACTATATGCTTTCTATCCCGATAAAATTAAAGAAAACAGACATCAGCCGGACGTGATGATCACTGGATTTCAGTTGTCAAACGAAGCGGTTATTCCGGGCAGAAACTCAATTCTCAAGCATCCTATCGAAGTTACTGACAGTATCGAGCTTACCTATAAACATCGCATTGTCAGTTTTCAATATACGGCATTGGACTATGTTTCCCCCCCGTATAACCAGTATGCCTACCAACTGAAAGGATTTGACGACCACTGGAGTTATGTGGGAAATCGAAAATTCGCGACATATACCAACTTACCCGCCGGGGATTATGTTTTCCAGGTCAAAGCCGCGAACGGAGATGGATGCTGGAGTGAAAACAGCGCATCTCTGGCGATCCATATTGCGCCGCCCCCATGGAGAACCTGGTGGGCGTATTTAATTGGATTATTCATCGTTTCAAGCATGATTTATTTTGTGTTCCAGTATCGGGAGCAACATTACCAGTTGAAACTGGAAACCCTGGAAAAAGATAAAATTGAAATTGCCCATAATAAAAAAATTGAGGAATTGATGAGGGCGCGGGATGTCCAGCTTTCAATGCTTCCCAGACATTTTCCGACAATTGAAAAACTATCGATCGCTGCCTTCATGCACACCGCTGATGAAGTCGGGGGCGATTATTATGATTTCCGACTAATCAATGATCATCGCCTGTTGTTTTGTCTCGGAGATGTCTCCGGGCACGGGATAGCATCCGGACTGGTCGTCAGCGTGGCTAAAACCTTTTTTCATACCATCGGTCCCAGTCTGGAGCAAAATCTTTCCCTGCCGGATGCGCTTTCCTTGTTAAACACGAAAATGATTGATTTTCAACTTCATCCGGGATACGGGATATGCTTTTTAATGGGAATTATCGACACAAAAGAATATAGCCTGAAATTAGTTAATTCCGGGATACCCTATCCTTACTTGATTCGCACTCATCCAGTTCCTCTTGACTGCGGGGGAATACCCTTAGGGTATATTAGCGAAACGCGATACCAGCAGCTTGAGATGAAGTTGGCGCCGGACGATATGATTTTTTGCTTTAGTGACGGACTCAATGAACGGATCAATTCCGCCGAGGTTATGCTGGGCGAAGAAGGATTGAAAGATATTATCCATAAAAGTATCCAGACAAATTTAAATTTGTCTGGAATTAACCAAACGATATTTTCTCGAATTGAGCATTTTGCCGGTCAAATACCCCAGCAGGATGATATGACCGCTATTTTGTTTAAAATTAGCTGAGGTTTTTTATGCTGGTGAACATCTTTCCAAACCAATTATTTCTCACTCTTCAGAGGGAGATCTGAGGTTTTTAAAATAACTTGGATTTCCCCTCTAATTCCATATATTACCTATATGAAGAAACTCGGCATCGGCATAGCGAGGTGGGGAAGCTCTCGAATCTGGCGATTAGCGAGTCTTTCTTCGACAAATTCGCGCTGCGGCGGCTCGATATCTACTCCCTGCTGTTCCAGACCGGGTACCTGACCATCAAACGGATCAATTGGGAAGCGGATTGCTATTATCTCTCGTATCCGAACGAAGAGGTGCGAGTATCGTTTCTGAATAATCTGCTGGAAGCCTACAGCTATCAGGTGCAGGGCGAGACGGGTTCACTGATCTTTCAGTTGGAGGACTCCCTGAGCGAGGGAAATGTCGAACTCTTCATTGACGGCCTGCGATCACTGCACGCCTCCATCCCCTGCCAGATATTCGCTGCTGATCCGTAGTTATAATCACATTGGCTCAGAACAAGTTGTATTGCAAGCTGTTACTGTTTGCGTAGCATAGGCTGGTCACCAAATAGTCACCATAGCCAGTTTTACTCATTTCACTTAGACTCCGTCTATGTAAATGAATGCGTCAATCATCTTTAAAAGTTATTATCGCGCCCACTCCTCCCATACACGCTCCACATATCTATTCGGATTGTCCCTGATGGCCTCCATTCGGGTTTGGCGGTAAACCGGGCGACGTTGACGCATTGGCTTTCACCAGGAATTCGGCGACAACATCGAGATCGAAATAGATGCGGCCGCCGGTCTTTGCGCGATTGGATGGTATAGAGAAACCCTGGCGGACCAGCCGGAGAAGCCGGAAAAATGGAAGGAGATGCTGGATTTCTGGCGGCGACTTGATCCCGGGATGAAATTCGATCGGGCGGAA
>CAZWDO010000021.1:54567-69065 GCA_964632485.1 uncultured bacterium | reverse complement strand
AACTCGCGGGCGCCGGAACCGTTCGTGCGGGGGCTGGAACAGCCCTGGCGGGATGAAGCCTCGGGTGTGACGGTCCAGCCGCATATTCTGGTAATTCTGTGAGCTGGGCGATGAAGTGAATCAAACCCCAATGGCATCCTTCTCCGGAATCGATTGACATTCAGTTTGTAACTGGCGCATAATAAACCATTGAATTTTTTCTTATCAGAATATGAAAAAATAACTTGACATGACAGTCAATATGAATTATGTTATTATCCAGGGCAGGTTGCTTTATACGGGATCGGGATGATACTCAAGCGATTATTAAATGTAATCAGCGAGTTTAATAGGTTACTGAATGTAGATATGGACAACCCGTTTGCCGGCAAGGAAACCCTGCATGAAGACTAAATTCAAAAAAAATATCAAACAGATGTTGGCGGAAAATCAGCTCAATATCTTCGCCAAGAATCAGTCCGGGTACGAAATACCGAGCGCCGGACTGATCATCCCCATGCTTTTCAAATGGCAGGGAAACAAATTCATCGATAGCAACGTAATCGTAACCAATGCGAATTTCGGCGCCGATGCGGTGCAATTGAAAACTCTTCTCAATGACTACCATCGTCTTCCTCTCAATAAACGTTTTTTGTTGAAGCGAATCCAGGGATTGACAGCAATCGCCGCATTTTTGAAAAAACTGGAAAAATCCACTAAGATAAAAAAAATTGTATTGGACGAATTCGTGGGGCATCTGAATTGGCGTCTGGAGTTCCTGAACTACCTTTATAGTTTTACTAACCAACGCAAAACCTATATCAATAAACTTTTGGATATATTCATCAAGGGCGGCAATTACGAATATCAGCAAGGTTCCGGCATGTACATGAGCCTGCATTCTACCCGCGTGGTGGAAAGGCTCGATCCCTTGCATCGGCGCGATATTTCCCGCAGCTTCTACCTTGACTGGCTGATGAAGCAGGCCACAATGGAACTGGACCCTGTGGACAATCTGATCAATTTTTTTCTGGATTTGGATATCGCAAAAGCGACAAAGAAAATGAGCGCCTGCATCTTTTTCAGCAAAAACCAGATCAAGTTCTGCAAATTAATCCTTGATCCCATGGAGTCAATCTATACTACCTATTATTATTACGAAACAGATGCCTGGAATAAATATTTGCCGGATTCTCTTACCCAGGAATACGTTCCCTTCCTGAAGCCGTTTCATTCGGTGCTGCAGCCGGCCTCGGTCAAGGAAGGGAAAACCTATAAAGAAGTGAAATATAATAATGAAGCCAGCCGTATTGAAAAAGGTATTGTCGATTTTTGGGGAGCTTATATCTATTTGATGAGCGAAAACCAGCTTTTTGCCTACCCGTCCAACAATAATTTCCATTCCAAGGGATTGCAGGGCGAATGCCTGCAGGCCGCGGGCATGATCGTGGGGATCGATGGAAAAATCGTGGCCATCGATAACGCCAGCGGTCATTATCAGCCTTCCTGGAAATATTTGCAGCAGGCGGTCAAATTAATCCTTGCCGACAACGCGTTCGCCGATGAAGCCTGGGTGGGTGTTTGCTTTATGGACGGGAATGTTTTCACTAAAATGCTGTTTACCGTCGATGCCTTTCTCAAGCTAGCCGCCATCTCGTTTCCCCTCAAGGATACGATCATCGAAGTCAAGAAACTGAAATTGAAGTATCCTAATTTTGTCGCTGATTTTAAATATCAGAAGAAATACAATGTGTTTTTAAGATTGATGCGCGGGAATGACTTATTCGATCAAACTGAAAATACCTGGGAGAATCAACTTAATAAATTTTTATCATCTCTTTATCCGAAATTCGAGAATACCCTTGAATTATTCGAGGATATTTTTTTTAAGCGGATTTCCTGGAAATTTTCAGAGTTCAAGAGCGAGAGCTACCTGATCATCGGCGGTCGCGGCGGGAAAATCGGAAAAGTCGATAATGCGCTGATCGCCTACGACATGGCTTATAATGATTTAAAACTTAGCTTGCAACAATCGGATACCGTTTTTGGAAGTTTGTTCAACAATGGAGAAAAGATTTACTTGAATCTGATCGCTTTTATAGAAAAATTGGTTGATCTGCTTCAGTCATGTAATGAGTGGCTTTTGGCCAAGGAAACGAAGTCTGGAACGCAGAAGCGCTTTAACGCGGTAACGACGCTCAAGGGGCAGTTGGAAAAAGAATGGAAGCGATTGATCGAAGTTAAGACCAATTATATTTGGAGGTTGTAATCGTCATGGAAAAACGGATTGAAGATCGTCGCGTGCTGCTTGTCGAATGTGTTTAAATTTCATAAGAGGGATTTCGGATTGAATTGAACTGGAATGGTGTTGAACCATAACGGTTGGTCAGGCAACCGCCGTTAACGCAGGATGAGAATTCTGCGCGACAGGATTGTTTCGGGGGTTTCCAAGCGCATCAGATAGATGCCGCAGGGGAAAAGGCTTCGGTTAGAAATGTCCAGCTTCATTTCTCCGGTGCCGGTAGTAAGCGGATAATCCGCGATCTTTCGGCCGAGTAAATCATATAGCGTCAGTTTTACCGGGCCGGTGAGGCGCGGGTTCAATCTCAAATAAAGCTGTGCAGATGCCGGTTGCGGATAGACTTCGAACGTGAATGGCCGCAGCCCGGCCACAGGCGAAGGTTCCTCCAGACCCGCAAATCCGCCCTCCCCGCCGGCTTCGCGGTAGCGTTGCGCGAATTCCTGCAGGTATTGATTGGCTGCGTGGGCCGAATGAAGGATTAGCAGGTTCTCGTTGTTCTCGTTGGCCACGCTGTAGGACCAGTTGGCGGAACCGGTGACCACCAGCGGATCGCTTTCCGGATATTCCGCGTCGATGATCATGTATTTATGGTGATAGAGCCCGGAACCGGCGGCGGCGCGAACATCGGCCGGCGGATTCCAGCCGTTCTGCCCCTGGCCGCTCATGGGGAAGTACATGGAATTGGCATCCATATTGGGATCGAAAATGCCGCGGACGATCAGTCCCGGACAGGTTCCCAACCGTTCCCTGAGCGCCTCGGCGATATTCCGATGGGTGAAAGCGAAAATACTGAAATAGACCGAATGATCGGCGCCGGCGATGGCCTGTTCAATGGCGGTGATCGGCTGGTCTTCCGGTCCCATATACAACTCGCACAATCCTTCCGGCAATTGAACCCGGGTGGGCGTATTGGCCGTTTTGCGCGCTCCGAAACGCGACGAGTCGGGCCGCGGCCAATCATCCGAACCGCCCCACATCTCCTCGAATTCGCGGGTGTAAACCGCAGCCAGCGCCTGATCCTGAATCCAAACGATATTTTCCGCGTCGCGATAGAGCTGGTCTTCGGTGAAATTGGCCGAACCGGTCATCACCCAATCATCGCGGTCGGAGCTTTTGTCCCGATAGTCGACGATTAAAAATTTGTCGTGCATGATTTCCTCGCCTTCATTGGCCGTGTTGCGATTGGTCAGCACGGGGATGCCGGCTTCCTTCAGGCGCGAGATGCCGGTTTGTTCACTGCGGTTCGTGTAGACCACGCGTACGACAACACCCCGGTCGCGGGCGGCGATCAGATCCTCGGCCAGTGGCGGGTAGCTGAAACTGTAGATGGCCAGGTCAATGGAAAAGCGCGCCTGGTCGATCCGCTCTCCAATAACGGCGCCCAGGTCCGCGGCGCCATGGGCGGCCTGCCCGCTTTTCAGCGTTGTGTCCACCTCGAGATTGAAATAGATGCGGCATTCGCCGCTGGATGCGAGGGAGGAAGGAATGCCCCAACTGTCGCCGAACGTATAGGTTGCAGCCTGATAAATCAGCCCCGGTGTCAGGCGATAGATCGAAGCCGGCGTCAGATTGGTTAAATGAAAAATGTGATTGGCTGCGCTCAGGGAATTTTCGAGAGTAAAGGATTCGTTTCCTTCAATATTTGTATAGATCAGTTGTCCCATTCCCTCGCGATTGGCCTGAAAGCCGATGGAAAAGCCGTCGGTTTGGATGGCGCTGATTTCCGGCAAAGAGAGGAGATAAACCTCTGGCAGGATAATATCGGCGCGGTTGCGGGGCGCGATTTCGTATCCGTCCCACCAGGGAGCGGAGGAATCGTATTGTTTGAGGATGCCGGTGATATTATAGGTGCCGGGATCGAAAACCGATTCATCCAGGTCTATGTCGCGATCGACATAGAGCGCGCATTGCCCGGTGCTGTCGCTCAGAAAGACCGTACCCGGCCAGACGCCGGCCATTTGGACGTTGTCAAGCCGGATCAGCCTGCCTTCGTTCGGTTCGCTGAAATCCGGGTCATAAGCCGCGGCGATTTCACGGCAATGCAGTAGCCGTGGCTGGGGCAGTACGCAGGCGGTTTTCAGCAGCTCGATCGCTGTCGCTTCGATTTCGGTCATCCCTTTGTATTGCCTGATTTTCCCCGTTATTCGGAGACTGTCGCCGCGTTCGAACGGCAACAGCGCCTGCGCGGCATAGATCATCACCCCGCCGGTCGCGTCCTGGAGGTAGGCTTCGAGATACCCGCTTCCGAACTCGGCGCTCCCGACAGTGGCCACACCCTCCACGTCAATGACGCTGTTGAGCGCCGCCGGGCCGGCGTAATTGCCCTGGCTGTCGTTGCGGTGCAGCTCGATCAACGCCACCGGTTCGGCTGGAACGATCCGTCCCAGCAACAGCCATAAAGCCAATCCCATCCATCGCGACCCCGGTTTCATGAGATTTTCCGCAAACTCTCCCGCAAGGTGTTCAGTTTGGTCAGCAGCTCCTGGTAACGGGCCCGTTCCGTTTCCACCACCTGGGCCGGCGCATTGGCCAGAAATTTTTCGTTCTGAAGTTTATGGTTCAATCCGGTCATGTATTTGTCGAGTTGTTCGATTTCCTTGCTCAGCCGCGCTTTTTCCGCTTCTAGGTCCACCAGCCCCGTCAGCGGGAGGTAAATTTCCAGGTCGGCCACCACGGCGATCGCAGCTTCGGCCGGGCATTCACGGTTATAAGCGATCGATTCCACCTTGGCCAGTTTCCTGACAATTTCTTCGTTTTCCCGGATCAGCGCCGGGTCTTTGCTGAGCATGATCGGCACATTATCCTTGGGTTTGATTCCTTTTTCGGCGCGCAGGTTGCGGATCTGGGTGATAACCTCCATGAGAAACTGCATGTTTTTGGCGGCTTCGGGGTTTTCCATAGCCGCGTCATAGCGGGGCGCCGGGCTGTCGAGGATCGATAGCGCGTCTCTATCTTCGGTCAGCCACTGGTTTTCCTTCAACTGTTGGCGAATTTCTTCGGTGATGAAAGGCATGAAGGGGTGCAGCAGCTTGAGCAGGCGCTGGAACACATGCAGAACCAAGCCCTTGGCGCGCCTGGCGTCGCCGGGGTCGGCGCCGTCGCTCCAGCGCAGCTTCGCGATTTCGATATACCAATCGCAGAACTGTTTCCAGAAAAGGTCGTAGATGGCGTGCTCCGCTTCGTTGAAACGGTATTCGTTCAGGCATTTTTCGATTTCCCGGGCGCCGGCGTTCAATTCGTGCAGCATCCACTGGTCGGCCAGGGTGGCGGATTCGGGGGAGTATCCCGCGGGAACCTGGTAATCTTCCAGGTTCATGGCCAGCAGGCGGAACACGTTCCAGATTTTATTGGTGAAATTGCGGCCCAGTTCGGTCTGTTTGTCCGAGTAAAGGGTGTTTTGGCCGGGGGGAGTGGAGAAGATGATGGCGAAACGCATGGCATCGGCGGAATAGTTCTGGATGATATCGAGCGGATCGGGGGAATTGCCCAGGGATTTGCTCATCTTGCGGCCCTGTTCGTCGCACACCACGCCGTGGAGGTGCACCTCGCTGAAGGGTTTGGCGCCCATGAACTCATAGCCGGCCATCATCATGCGGATCACCCAGAAAAAGAGGATGCCGGGGTCGGTGACCAGGGTGTCGGTGGGGTAGAAGTAGCTCAGGTCCGCGGTTTGCTTCGGCCAGCCCAAGGTGGAAAACGGCCACAGCCAGGAGGAAAACCAGGTATCGAGCACGTCCGGATCCTGGTGGAGTTCGCGCGAAGCGCAAACCGGGCAATGGTCGGGCCGTCCGATCGAGGCGGTTACGTGCCCCTCGGGACAGTACCAGATGGGAATCTTGTGTCCCAGCCAGATCTGGCGGGAAATGCACCAGTCGCGGATGTTGGTGAGCCAGTTCAGCGCCACTTTTTTCCAGCGGTCGGGATAGAAGCGCACGTCATCGGATTCGATGGCGGCGATCACCGGTTTGGCCAGGGGTTCCATCTTCACGAACCACTGATCGGACAGGGCGGGCTCGATGACCGTGTGGCAGCGGTAGCAATGTCCGACCTGGTGCTGATGGTTTTCGATTTTTTCCAGTAAGCCTTTGGCCTGTAAATCTTCCACGATTTTCTTGCGGCAGGCCTGGCGATCCATACCCGCGTAGGCGCCCGCTTCCTCGTTCATCGTGCCGTCGCTGTTCATGACGATCACCTTGGGCAGGCGGTGGCGCAGGCCCATCTGAAAATCGTTGGGATCATGGGCGGGCGTCACTTTCACGCAGCCGGTGCCGAATAGCGGGTCCACAAAATCATCGGCGATGATCGGTATGGGCCGTTCCACCAGCGGCAGGGTCACGGTCTGCCCGATCAGGTGGCTGAAGCGTTCGTCCTTGGGATTGACCGCCACGGCTGTATCGCCCAGCATGGTTTCCGGCCGCGTGGTGGCCACCACCACGTACTGTTCCGGGTGAAGGGTGAGGGGATAGCGCAGGTACCACAAATGGGACTGATGCTCCTCGTGCTCGGTCTCGTCGTCGCTCAGGGCGGTCAGGCAACGCGGACACCAGTTGATGATATATTTGCCGCGGTAAACGAGACCTTTGTCGTAGAGGCGTATGAACACTTCCTGCACCGCGCGGGTCAGATTCTCGTCCATGGTGAAGGCTTCACGGTCCCAATCGCAGGCCGCGCCGAGGTATTTCAATTGCTTGATGATCGTACCGCCCGATTGGGCTTTCCAGTCCCAGAAGAGTTCCTCGAACTTCTCGCGTCCTAAATCTTCCTTGGTCTTGCCGTCTTTTTTGAGCATCTTTTCCAGCACGTTCTGGGTGGCGATGGCGGCGTGATCCGTACCCGGCACCCATTCGGTGTTATATCCTTCCATCTTCTTGCGTCGGATCAGGATATCCTGCAGGGTGTTGTTGAGGATGTGCCCCATGTGCAGCACGCCGGTGATGTTGGGCGGCGGGATGACGATGGTATAGGGCTTTTTGTCCGGGTCCGGATCGGCATGGAAAAGGCGCTGATCCAGCCAGAACTGATACCATTTGGCTTCCACAGATTGGGGTTCGTAACGGTCGGGTATGGCTTTCATATGTATTAACTCCTTGGTGGCATTTAATGATCGGACAAAATTACAAAAAAAAGCGGCAATTGTCAATAAAAAAATTGATCTGAGTGTTTTCGTCTTGACACTTTTATTTTTTTTTACTATATTTTGATAATTCAAAGTAACCGGTTTCATTCACGTTCAGTGTGGATATGCGAACGCGATGCTGAATGAGCTATTGAGCGCGGGTGAGTACAGGTTGGAGTTTGATTATCGAGTTGAGTGGGCGCCGGGAATTTGAGTTTGATTTTGCGCATAAAAAAATCGTATAATGGCATGAAAACAAAAAAGGAGACGAACCATGCGGCGTTTTTTTTTGCTTTTTATTGTAATCGGTTTCACTAACTCGGCTTTTTGCCTGCCCATCCAGGATATCCTCCCGTTTATACGGCTTGAAAGTATGGCTGTTGAAACTCTACGCGTGAGTGATCTGTTTTATGCTAACGATTACGCGATTCAATTCGAGCCCAATTCTTTGTTAAATGTCGAATATGATAGCTCTGCCGGCCAAATCCGTTTGCAGGCCCGGGAACATGCCCTCGGTTTAACCTGTCTGAGGTTTGCCCATAACGGTGAAACCTGCGACTTGCCAGTAGCAATCTTCCAAATTCCCCGTACGACCTTAATCTATCGTCCAGCCTCACCCGTATCGTCTGTGAGTGTTTTCGGAAATTTTAACAATTGGAACCGACGGGAGTTATATTTGCAGGATGATGACCAGGATGGCGAGTATCGTATTACTCTGATGCTGGAACCCGGTCGTTATGAATACCGTTTTTTTGTCGACGAAAAAGAAGTGGAAGATGCTCTCAATCCTAAGAAATTGGCAAATCCTTTCGGTGAATTTAATTCGCTGTTGGATGTAGTGGAAAGCGACACAACCCCGTTTTTTCTTCACCAGCTAAAACAAAGCGTTACCCGACAAGGGTTGGATCTTAATTTCAAGTTGGAAATGGTACCGGGTAAAAATGATGTCAATTCAATCCATTCAGTAGTGTTGCTGGACAATCGGTTGTTGGGAGAGAACCACTACCGCTGGAATTCCAATAATGAGCTAAGGGTGACGCTGGATACGGCGCAGTTAAAAGGCAACCATCAATTACGGGTGGCTGTCAGTTGCGGTGACCGGATCACTCCCTGTCTGACTATTTTTTTACACGATGGTTCCCCGCGAAGCTCCCTGAATAATGCCTTTATCTGGCAGGATGCGATTGTCTATTCTCTGATGATTGACCGGTTCTGCAATGGTGATCCAGCTAATGATGCCCCGATTGCCCATGATAGTTTGAAGCCGCCCGCCAATTATCGGGGGGGGGATCTGGCCGGGATTAAGCGGAAAATCGATGAAGGTTATTTTGATTCCCTGGGTATCAACACCCTCTGGATTTCTCCCGTTAACGACAATACCAACCAGGCCTTTCGCGAATGGCCGGAACCCCACCGCTTTTTTAGCGGCTATCACGGTTACTGGCCGGTCCATCATCAACGGGTGGAGGAGCATTTCGGAGACATGGCGCTATTGAAAAATTTAGTCGCCGCCGCCCATGAAAAACAGACGAAAATATTACTGGATTTTATTGCTAACCACACTCATCAGGACCATCCCTTTTTTAAAGAACACCGGGATTGGTTCGGCGATTACGATTTGGGGGATGGACGTAAGAATATCCGCTTATGGGATGAATACCGCCTGACCACATGGTTTGAGCCATTTTTACCCTCGTTTGATTTTGAAAAATCCACTGCAGCAGTTAATGCCATGACCGATAACGCCCTCTGGTGGTTGCAGGAAACCGGGATTGACGGCTTCCGCCACGACGCGGTTAAACATGTACCCAATTCCTTTTGGCGTGAATTGACCCGCAAGGTGAAAGCCTGGCAACAGCCCGGTCAACTCCCGCCGGTGTACCAGATCGGCGAAACCTTCGGCGATTATCGTCTGATCCATTCCTATGTCAATAATGGCCAACTGGACGGTCAGTTTAATTTCAACCTCTATTATCCCGCGCGCTCAATTTTTTTGCAGCCGCACGCCGATTTTACGGTATTAGCTCGCGAATTAGCTAAAACCCATGCCATTTATGGGTATAATCACTTGATGGGGAATCTGGTCGACAGCCATGACCAGGTCCGCTATATGGCCTATTGCGATGGCGATATCGACCTGAACAGCGGCAATGCGCAGGAAATCGGATGGACAAATCCCCCCCGGGTGGATTCCCTCTCCAGTTATCATAAAGTCCAGTTATTTCTGCTATTCAATCTAACGATCCCCGGAGTGCCCGTACTTTATTATGGAGATGAAATCGGAATGACCGGGGCCGCAGATCCCGATAACCGGCGAATGATGCGTTTCGGCGCGGATTTGACCCAAGCGGAACAATCCATGCTAACCGCTGTCCGGCGGATAATCGCTTTGCGCCGCGATCACAGCGCCTTGCGCTATGGCGATTTTTATCCCGTTTGCGCCGATTCAGCAGTTTTTGCCTTTATCCGTTCAGATTTCAATGAGCGCGTGTTAGTGGTTTTTAATAAGACGCCTGATAAACAAACACGTCGCCTGCCATTGCCTCCATGGTACGGGTTGACGCATGCCCGTAATCTGGGTGAAGGTGGGGAACGCGTCATCCCCCGGACTGAAATGAATATGGAAATTGAGCCCTGGTCCTGGCAAGCATGGATATTGGAATAGGCGCAGACTATGTTTGATATAGCAGTTGTTGGCGCTATCGGTATCGATACCAATATCTATTTACCAGGGCGTGAAATTGATTTCAAGGTTGAAGCTAATTTTACCCGGAATCTCGATATGGTAGGGCAATCCGGCGCATATTGCGCCCAGGGTTATGCCCGTTTGGGCAAAAAGACCGTTTTGATCGATACGGTCGGTGAGGATTATCACGGGGAATATATTCGGCAAACACTCCAACAGCAAGGGGTTGACCTCCAGGGTTTGATGATTGATACTACCGGTACCCGGCGGAGTATCAATATTATGTATCCGGATGGCCGCCGTAAAAATTTTTATGATGGCCGCGGCCATTTAACATTTCAACCAGACATGAAGCGCATGGTCAATATTTTGAAGCAGTGCCGCGCCGCTCATTTCAGCGTGCTGAACTGGGCGCGCTATTTATTGAAGCCCGCCAGGGATTTAAAAATACCTATTGCTTGTGATCTGCAGGACTTAACAGATATTAACGATCCCTACCGCCGCGATTTTATTGAAGCGGCAGATATTCTGTTCTTTTCCGGCGCCAATTTTCCGGATATGAAACCGGTTTTAAAGACGTTGTTACATTTTAAACCTGATCTTCTGGCATTGATTGGGTTGGGCGCGCGCGGATGCGCGTTGGTCAATCAACGGAAAATTACCTGGTTTCCGCCGTTTGAACCTCCATTCCCGGTCATTGATACGAATGGCGCCGGTGATGGACTGGCCGTCGGTTTTATCACTTCCTACTGGATGGATGGCTACTCGATTGAAGATTCTGCGCGCCGCGGACAGATTTCTGCGCGATATACTTGCGGGCTTCAGGGAGAAACCGCGCGCCTGATCGATACTCAGACGTTGGATCAATTTTTTAATCACTATCCACGATTTTCTGATGATCCGGTTTCTGAAACAATTGACGTTTAATTATCCTGGCCGATAGGGTAGCGCTGTTCTGGGCAAATCCTGTTAATTTAAACTTATACAATGTAAGCCAATTCGTAATCATCATCGATTCCGGATTACCGCTTCTGATTTGATGATACGAAACACAGTTTGAAATTCCTTAAGAACCTGTTCTTCAGGCGCTTAAGTAGTTGATTGTTAATTTGCTGGGGGAGAGAGCTGTACGATAAGCCATACAAAAAAGCAAAAAAATTAAAAAAAAGACTTGACAGGGAAAAAAAAATTTTTATATTAGTGGTATGAAACCGATTTCACAAATCTGAGGAAGAAGGGATATGTGAAGACCAAGAAAGTGACAATCTATGATATCGCGGCGTTAGCCAAAGTCTCCGTTGCTACTGTTTCCCGTGTTTTGAATGAACGCGGCAATGTGCGGACGGAAACCCGCGATAAAATCCATCAGGTAATCCAACAACTCAACTATGTGCCTGATATGTTTGCCCAATCCCTTAAAAAACGGAAATCCTTTACGGTTGGCCTCATTGTCCATGACATTCGTTCGCCTTTTTTTAATGAATTGATCGCTTCGATTATCGATTTTTTTACCAATGAGGACTATCATGTCATCATTGGCGCTGTATCCGGCAGCGAAAAGAATGGAGCCGAGCTGCTGAAATTTTTAATCAATAAGCGAGTTGAAGGCATTCTTTTGCTGGGACGTCAAACCGATTCCCTTTTATATGCTGAATTGCATCATGTTTCCAAACGCCTTCCCGTCATCTTGGTCGGGGATCATCTGGATATCGATACGGTTCATTTAGTGAATTGTGAAAATCGTAAAGGGGGTTTTATCGCCACGCGTCATTTGATTGAGATGGGTCACCGCCATATCGGCATTGTAACCGGGTATGAAAACCAATACGATTCCGAGGAACGGCTGGCCGGTTATCGTGAGGCGCTAAAGGAAGCCGGGCTCCCTTTTTTGCCCCAATATGTGTTCAAAGGGGATTATGATCCTTTTTTTTGTCAGCGCTTTGTGTTTGAATGGTGGAAAAAACACCGCAGTATTACTGCCTTATTCTGCTGCAGTGATATGATGGCTATCGGATGTATGAACGGTTTAATGAGTTACGGCTTGAAAATTCCACAGGATTTTTCTATTGTCGGTTTTGATGACATTATGCTTTCGACTATGGTCTATCCGCGTTTAACGACGATCAGTCAGCATGTGTCTCAATTGGGCCGGTCGGCATCCGCTCTGTTACACTCCATTTTGAGTGGCAATCAAAAAGTTTATCAACGAATTTTTAATCAAACCGAATTGATTATTCGCGATTCGACGCAATCAATTGCGTGAACGCCAGCATCAGGAGGGCCAATGAAATGTCGTCATTTGTTTTTGTTGTTTTTAGTGTTTGGATGGACTCTTTATCTTAGCGCCAATACCGGGAAAATTACCGGGCGCATAATTGATGCGACAACGGGGGAACCGTTGATTGGAGCCAATGTCGTAGTGGACGCGATGAATTTCGACGGCGTCGAAGTTGATATTGCCGAAAAACTGGGCGCCGCCACTGATTTCGACGGTGAATTTATGATTAACAATGTATCGCCCGCAACTTATGTGATTAAAATTTTTATGATCGGGTACGATACGCAAGTTATGAAAAATGTGTCGGTTTCCAGTAATTTTACCAAACGGCTGGATGTGGCTCTGAGTGAAACATCGCTCGATATCGGCCAGGAAATCGTGGTCGTCGCCCAAAAAGAGATGATCCGCAAAGATCTGACGGCTACGACCAGCGTGGTCGGCGGCGATGATATCGCCATGATGCCTGTTTCCGAAATTTCGGAAGTTGTCGAACTTCAGGCAGGCATGGTGGACGGCCATCTTCGGGGCGGCCGCGCGGGCGAGGTCTCTTATATGATCGACGGTGTGCCCGTTACCGATCTCTATGACGGCACCCGCGTCGTGGAAGTCGCTAAAGATATGGTACAGGAACTCCAGGTTCTAAGTGGTACCTTCAACGCTGAATATGGCCAGGCCATGAGCGGTATCGTCAATATTACTACCAAGGAATCCGTGGATAAAATCGGCGGTTCCGTCAGTCTCTATGCCGGTGACTATCTGAGTAACAAAGATTCTAAATTTTTGAATATCAATAAATTTAATCCCCTTGCCATCAATAATATTGAATTAAGTCTGAACGGTCCCATCCTTCACAACAAATTGGGCTATTTCCTGAATGTCCGACATATTGATTTCGGCGGATGGATTAACGGCAAGGAACGTTTTAACCCGGAAAACTTTCCGTATGTCGATTCCCTGGGCGAGTTTAATTTGTATTTTGATTCTTCGGCTATTGGCAACGGCGATTATGTTTCGATGAATAACAGCGATAAATGGTATTTCCAGGGCAAATTGGTCTATAAGCTTTCCGGCAATTTCAAGCTCTCTTATAATATGATTTTCGATGATGTTTCCATGAAAAAATTTGATCGGGAATATGTTTGGGTCCCCGGTGGCCAGGCTACTCATTTTGAACGGGGATTGGTTAACATCCTGAGAATGAATTATACCTTCACCCCCACCACCTTTATGGAAGCCAGCGGGTCCTATTACACCAAGTCTTATAAACGCTATCTTTATGAAGATCCTCACGATTCCCGTTATGTTCATCCCTATCTGCTGCAAAATTATCCTTTTAGTTTTCATACCGGGGGTACGGACAATCAACGTTTTGAACGGGAAACGAAAACTTTTCTGGGAAAAATCGATTTTACCAGTCAAATGACGAAGAATATCATGCTGAAATCGGGACTGGAATTTAAAGCGCATGATATCTACTTCGAGGATATCACTCTTCGTCCCATCGAAAGCCAAACTGATATCACCATGGATGATTCTCCCTTTATCGAAACCCGTATCCTGGATGTCAGCACTCCCTATCATTCCACCTACACCCATAAACCGCAGGAGATGGCCGGTTATTTGCAAAGCAAACTTGAATTTCTGGAATTGATTGTCAATATCGGATTGCGTGTTGATTATTTTAATCCCGACGGTAAGATTTTAACCGATGAAAGCGATCCTCAAATCTATAATCCCATACGACCGGAAAACCGCTATAACGATACGAATCTGAATGGCGTCTGGGACAGCGGTGAAACCGAAGTAACCTTAGCTGAACGTCAAGCTTACTGGTATCAGGATGCGTCATCAAAATTGCAGTTGAGCCCCCGATTGGGCGCTTCTTTCCCCATTTCCGATCAGGGCGTTTTCCATTTTTCCTATGGCCATTTTTTCCAGATCCCCCGCTTTGAATATTTATATCAGAATCCTGAATTCGAGTTGAGTTCCGGAACGGGAAACATCGGCACTATCGGCAATACCGATTTAAAACCTGAAAAAACCGTGAGCGGGGAATTGGGTTTGCAACAACAGATTGGCAGCGATATTTCATTAGACGCCACTGTTTTTTTTCGTGATATTCGTAATCTGGTAGGTA
>CAZWDO010000021.1:31644-54557 GCA_964632485.1 uncultured bacterium | reverse complement strand
AGGTACCAGCAGCCAGGAGATTTCGATTTTTGGCGGTTCCGCCCGTTACAGTAAACTGATCAACAGCGATTTCGCCTTTGCCAAGGGTTTTATCCTTTCATTATATAAACGTTTCGATGAGGGTTTATCGGCTTCGGTGAACTATACTTATCAAATTGTCAAGGGAAGCGCTTCCGATCCGCAACAAATGCGTAATGCAATTACCAGCGGCTCGCTTCCGGAAGTACAATTTGTTTATTTGAATTGGGATCAGCGGCATACGGTTAATTTCAACGTCAATTACAGCGCTAAAAAATGGGGAGGCAGTCTGATTGGCAATTATGGCAGCGGCCAGCCCTATACTCCCCGTAAGAGCACCGATATCTCTGAATTGCTGACAAACACCCAACGAAAACCCTTTACTTACAATCTGGATGCGCGATTTTATTATCGTATGGCTATCTCAAATTTCCGTTTCGATTGGTTTCTTAAAATTTATAACGTACTTGATAATTTGAACGAGGTCAATGTCTTTGACGATACCGGCCGCGCCGGATATACTACTGATATTTTACAGGCAAAGAAAACGGGTTGGCCGGAATTTGTCAATACGATTGAAGAGTATTACTGGAATCCGTCTCATTATTCGGAACCGCGCCGTATTGAATTGGGCGTTCAGGTCGATTTTTAACGTTTTATCAATAGGAGCAGCTATGCATCAATCGAAATGGATATGGATCGGTTTCCTGGTAATTTTTTTCATATACCCGGTCGTCAGCAGAAGCCAACAGCAGAGCGGTAAGGAGTTCCGCCGTTCCGGCATCATGAATGGCAATCTGGTGCGATCGGTTTACGGCAACTGGGGAGTGATTGGCCAGCCGGCGGACAAAGGGCCTCGCGGCGCCTGGATCAACGATAATAACGGCTATGTCGGCGATGTCAGCCTTATGGTCGGCGCAGAGGTTGTGATTGATACTCTCACTTTTCATTCTGTGGTCGTGAGTCCTGTCGATCGCCCCACTAAACGGCGGGAAGAGTCGCCGCAGGGAATCGCTTGGGGATTTGAGCCGGTTTCCGGATATTTCAATGAAAACAGCGATATTCCGTCGATCAGCACCGATCGAACCTCATGGCCCCCTTATTGGCCCGATAAAATGTCAGATAACGAAGACCCCGGCTGGACCGGAACCTGGAATGGTTTTTTTGGTAAAGACGTGATGAACGCCGACCAGGAATCCTATTTTGTTATGGATGATAACAGCGATGAAGAATTCAATTATGCAACAAATAATCGATGGAATGTTAATTATAAGCCCAGTCCGGATGATCTCTCGCGTAACGGCCTCGGATTGGAGGTTAAGGTCAGAGGAATGCAATGGGCCCAATTTCTGGCCTCTGATTGTATTTTTTGGCTTTATGAAATTACCAATCATAGCCAATACGACTATAACCGAGTAACCTTCGGCATGTTGGTCGGAACCTATGTCGGTACCTCGGGAACGGCCGATTTTCGCGAATATGACGATGACTGGTCCTTTTTTGATGTGACCAACGATATTACGTGGACAGGTGATTATGATAATAATTGTTCCCGTAACCCGAAATGGATCGGTCCCGTGGGTATGGTCGGATATGCTTTCCTCGAATCGCCCGGCAATGCCTATGATGGGATTGACAATGATGGCGATGCGGAAAATTCTCTGGCCCCGCTCTTCACTGAGAGTGATTTCGATTCAACTCTAATTATTGCCGGTATGCTGATGGCCCTCATCGAGCAGGATTTTAACCGCACTGTTATTACCGTGCCGAATTATGATACCACTGTTACAACCCGGGGTAAATCGATCCTGATTAAACCCGGTATTACTAAATTGTCCGAAGGTAATCTGGTGCGCAACCCTCAGGGAGAAATGGTTTCCAATACCAATTCTTATGATGGCATCGATAATGATTTGGATGGGCTGATTGATGAAAACTATTATCTGCATTACCATCAAATTAAAAAAGACCAGTTCGGCAATGTCCTTTTTGATATGATTAATCCGTTGCGTTATAAAGACTATATTACAGGGCTCGGCGTCAATGACCCCCTTATTGATGAAAAACGCAACGACGGTATCGATAATGATGGGGATTGGAATTCGGTATATGATGACGTCGGCGCTGACGGTAAAGCCAACACGTTCGATATCGGCGAAAATGATGGAGTTCCCACTTCAGGGGAACCCAATTTCGACCAGACCGACGTCGATGAATCGGATCAGATCGGATTGACCAGTTTTGAGTATTTCACACCCTCCAATGATATTAACCTGGCTGACGATGAAGAACTCTGGTATCGGCTTCGTCCCGGTTTTTTCGAAGTGCCGGTCTCAATCCAAAACGGAATCCCTCAATACGGCGAGGATGGCGATTTCCTGTATAGTTCAGGTTATTTTCCGCTGCGCGCGGGACAAACCGAACGTATCTCATTAGCTCTGGTCTATGGTCATGACCAAAACGACCTGATGAAAAACCGGGCAACCGTTCAAAAAATCTATAACAGCGACTACCGCTTTCCTCAACCGCCCGACAAACCCACTTTAACCGCCATTGCCGATAGCGGCCGGGTGATCCTGTATTGGGATCGCAAAGCGGAATTGAGTATTGATCCGGTTTTAAAGGAAAATGATTTTGAAGGCTACAAAATCTATAAATCCACGGACCCGGATTTTAATGATATTCGTGTGATTACTAACGCCGACGGTACGGTGGAAGGGTATAAATCCCTCGCTCAATTTGATCTCGATAATCTCGTCAGCGGCTATTTTAAGGCCAGTGATGATCTGTATGATGAGACTCGGGGATTCACCTATAATTTAGGTTCCAATAGCGGATTGAAGCATAGTTATATCGATACGGATGTACAGGATGGAAAGCGCTATTATTATGCTCTGGTGGCGTATGATCGGGGCGATAATTCTAAGGATATCTTTCCGTCAGAAAATACTAAGTTTATTTCGATTTTAAATACCGGCGAAATCGTTACGGATATCAATACCGCAGTTATCACCCCAAAACCTCGTCCGGCCGGTTATGTTCGGCCCGCAGCCATGCAAACGGCCACGCTGGAAAATGGTCCGGCTACTGGTGCCGTAGGCTATCAGATTATCAATGAAACCGCGTTGACTGGCCATACTTACCGCATTGAGTTTTGGGATACTTCCATGGATAGTGTCGATAATGATAAAGATTGGAGCGCGTTCAGCGACGATGTGGGTTCTGATGGAAATATCGCGAATATCGATGATGATAGCACTCAGGGGAATAGTATTCCGGATGTGGGTGAGCTGAATCTGGACCGGCTCGATCCCCAGGAAATCGCTCCGGTAACCTCCTTTTATCGGATTTTTGACGAAAATGAAATCGTTGAAGAGTTCACTGTTCCCGTCCGCGGCGATGTGATTTATCTGGCAGATAAAAATATTTCCACCGAAGGCTTTTATATTACCGATATGAACGGGAACACAATTGCCGCCGAAAACTATAAGATCGATTATCCCAAAGGGCGTCTGCAGATTTTGAATAGTTCCGTGATGCAGATTAATATGAAGTATGTTTGCCATTACTATTATTACCCGGTGGTGAAGAGCTCTCATATCAAAAATAGTCCTTATGATGATGAAAATCTGGATGCCGATATTTTTGACGGCGTTGAATTGGTTTTTGATAATGATTGGACGATTGCCCTGAATCGGGATTCTTCCTCCTGGCAAAGCAGTTCGGCGAATCTTTGTCCCTATCAATATAGTTTCGGTTCGCTGGAATTTGAATTGGATGGCCAGGTTTTCCAGAATATCCCGTGGCCGGCGGATTATGAGATTGAGTTTTATGACACCGTTGTCGATACTTCCGCCAGTTTTTTTGGCGCGTTTGAATTTCCCGTGAATTTCAAAATTAAAAATACCACGGATAACCATTATATCGATTTTGCTTTCAATAGCATCAATTTTAATGGGTTGTTGTCGCCCAGAGATGAACTCTATCTATTTGAAAAAGATAGCAAAGGCGAGCCGATGTGGGTTTGGTATCTCTATTTTGACATGCCCCAGGGACAAGCGGATACGGTTTGGCAATTCCGTTCCGGAGATAAACTGGAGTTAAAAGTGAATAAACCCTTCCGTTCGGGCGATACCTTGCGTTTTACGACTCCTGTGCCTACGGTTGAAGTCGCTCAGGCCAAAGAGCAATTGGTCAATATTCGCGTCGTACCCAATCCTTACGTCGTTGCCCATGAAAATGAAGCGCCGTTGCCTCCGGGCGTCAGCAGCGGACGAGGTGAACGACGCATTGATTTTATCAATGTACCTTCCGATGGGAAGATTCATATTTTCACTAATTCCGGCGAATATTTAATAACACTGACCAATTCAGGAACTGTATTTGATGGCGTTATTACCTGGAATCTGAAAACTAAAGAAAATCTTGATGTGGCTGCCGGTGTTTATTTTTATGTACTCGAATCTGCGGCCGGTAAAAAAAGCGGTAAAATCGCGATCATTAAGTAAGGCCAGGGAGGAGAATTATTATGCGTATAACCATTCGAAACAGAAGTAAAGGATCAACTATACGACTTCGTTTGATCACTTTGATGTTTGCTTTTCTTATCGTATTATCCGTGGTATCTCATGCGCAGCAAACCAATGTGGGTACCGCGGGCGCAACCTTTTTAACCATTGGCGTCGGTTCCAAAGCAATGGGGTTGGGTAATGCCTATACCGCCGGTTGTGATAACGTTGAGGGCCTCTATTGGAATCCAGGCGCTATCGCCCGCGTCACACATTCTCAAGTCGGATTTTATACGTCCAACTGGTTGGTCGGCACTCAACTCAATTGGGTCGGTACGGTCCTTAAACTATCAGGCAGCGATGTGATCGGCGTTTCTTTCACTCATCTCGGATACGGAGAGGAAGACGTCAATACCTTAGCCAATCCCTATGGCACCGGCGAAAAATGGAAGGCCGCCGATATGGCTTTTGGACTTTCATACGCCCGTAGTCTGACCGATCGGTTCTCCATCGGCGGCACCGCTAAATATATCAGCCAGAGTATCTGGCATTGCAACGCCAGCGCCTTTGCCGTTGATTTGGGTTTGCTCTTTATCACTCAGTTCAATGATATGCGGATTGCCATGAGTATTTCTAATTTTGGCTCCGATCTCCAGTTCGATGGCAAGGATTTATATCGGAAAATCGATTTAGACCCGACGCATAGCGGTAACAACGAAGACCTGGTTGCCAAATTGAAAACCAATGCCTGGCCGCTGCCTCTGGTTTTCCGGACAGGCATCATGATCAATTTATATCGCTCAGAGATCATGCGCTTCGAATTTTTGACCGATGCGGTCCGGCCCAACAATAATTCGGAATACCTTAATTTTGGTTTACAGGCCCATCTGTTTGATTTTGTTCTGATTCAGGGAGGTTATAATTCCCTCTTGGAAAAGAAATCGCAGGAGAACTTTTCCTTTGGCCTGGGTCTGAAATACGCCATCCCCGGCGTGGGTATCGTTGATGCCCATTATGGGATGCAAATGATGGATATTTTAGAAAATGTGCATAGTTTTTCAATCGGTTTAAGGTTTTAAAACGGGAACCTGCCGCATGATGTTGAGGTTTAATTTTTTGCTGAAAACCTTTTAGCGCTATTCCCCAACTCTCCGGCAAGTTACCGAACTCGCATGCCAATCCTGCAATTCAGCAAACCTAACCCCTTGCAGGATGAAAGGAGGTCGATTGGCATACTGTTCTGCGTTGAATCGTTTTAGTGATGTCGAAACACAAAATTCTGGAGGAATCTAATGACCAAAAAGCTTTTTATCGTTTTAACACTGATTCTCTCTCTTGCGTTTATGGCAAATATCCTGGCGCAAGGATCATGGACCTATTCGGACCGTTTCCCGGTAACGGGCGGCGGGCATGGTATTGAAGTGGATCCGGACGGCAAGATCTGGTTTGTCAGCTATTATGCCAATGATATCGTCGTCAATGGCGCCGATTCGATCATGTTCAAATCGATTTATTGTTTCAATGCCGACGGCACGCAGGCTTCTTTTTCGCCGATCCGCACGTTGGACGTCCCTGGCGTCGGCGTGGATTCGATGCTCAATGCGGCTCGCGGCCTGGGTCTGGATGGTGAAGGCAACCTGCTCTATTCGGCCTTTGATAAGCTGTACAGAATTGACTACCAGACAGGCGAGTGTCTGGGCATGGTTCAGCCGGTCCCCGGCGCGTCGTTGACGCAAGCCTGGGGCGATGAAAACGGTTATGTGTATATCGGTACGGTTTTAGCCGGCAATCCGATTTTTATTTATGACGAAGATTTTGAGGAATATTCGCGCGTGGTGGAAGCGGCGGACGTGATCAGCCGCGCGCTGATCGTCACTCCCGATGGCAAGGACCTCTATTACAGCGCGGTAACCGGCACCAATGGCGTTCTGCATTACTATAGCGAAGACGGACCGGACGGCACCTATGAACCGATCGATACGATTGGCGTGGATGTCGATGGCGTGAAGGTTTTACCTTCCACCAACTGCATCAATTTTGACCGCGATGGCAATATCTGGTTCGCATCGAAATACGATGTGACTCCGGCCGGCTGGTGGTGCGTGGATCCTGATATGGATTACGTGGTCATTGACAGTCTGGGTACGCCATTGTTAGGCGCTCAGGACACGACGGACCTTAACAAGGTCTCCGCTGCTCGCGGTATCGCTTTTAATGAAGACGGAACCATCGCCTATACCTCTGATTTCGAAAGCCCGATTCCGTTCCGAATCTGGGAAAAATCAGCCGGTGATATGGTAAAAGTCACCTTCTGGGCCAATACGGCTACCATTCCCGATACAATGAATGAAAATTCTACAGTCCAGGTCCGCGGCGGTACCAGTCCATTGACCTGGGATGGCTCGTCTCCGGTAAAGTTGACCAACATCGACGGTGATTACTGGAAAGGCGAAGGCTATTTCCCGAAGAATTCTACCATTCAGTACAAGTTTTTTACCAATGTCAATAGCGGTAATCCCACTGGAACCGATTGGGAACATCAGGGTTGGGAATGCAATACCGATGATGCCAGCGGTAACCGCATCCTCGTTACCGGAGAAAGCAGCGTAACTCTTCCGGTCGAATTTGCCAATGGAATCGCCAATAATAAACCGCAATTATTCAAGCCCTGGGGCGATACGGACACCGATTCTACCTTCGTAGTGTGGGTGCGCGTCAATATGCAGGGATGGACCGATTTCAATCCGGAAATGCACATGGTCGGTGTGCGCGGTTCCAATACGACCGACTGGGGCCAAACCGGAAATTTGAGTTGGGGATCAACGGTCCCGTTAACGGCTGAAGCGCCGCATGCCAATGGCGGCCAGTATCCGGGCAACTATTTCTATTCCGGCGCCATTCATGTGCCCAATAGCTATGCTGGCATTAGTGGATTGCAATTCAAATTCGTAGTGCACTACGCCGATGCCGCCTTGGATGAAGACTGGGGCAATATGGTGATGAATCCCGATGTGCAATACACCTTCCCCGTCAGTGGAGCTGATACCACTATTAAATGGGTTTGGTTCAATAACCAGGCGCCCCAACAGGTTGATCATGCCGATACCGTGGTCGTAACGTTCCGCGCCGATATGAGCCCGGCCATTCAGGCCAAGGGCTATGTCCAGGGCGATACTCTGCTTGTCCAGGCCGGTACTAATTACACAGCAACGGAAATGAAACGCATTTATCTGCGTAAACAAGGTTTAACCAATATCTATCAGGGTACCGATACCCTGGTATCTACTATTGGCCAGGATGTATTCTATAATTATTATGTGCAGAAAAACGGACGGGAAACCCGTGAAGTCTTTTATGACTTCAATGATATGTATCCCAGCAATCCGCAATCCAATGAACGCCGTAAACTGGCGATTTCCGGCGCAACGGCCTCCGTTAGCGATTCTGCCCGCAGCGCTACCGATTCACATCGCGCGCCCAAGTTCCAGAATCTGCTGCAACTCTCTAAAGATGTCTTGCTGACGCTGGAATGCGATCTTCGTCCACCGATCCATGAATTGAAAGTGGATCCTACCGACTCGCTGGACGATATCCAGGGCGATGCCGATATTACCAGCGCCATGGTTGATAGCATCTATGCCTGGGGTGTCTATGTTAATGGTCCTTTGACCGGAACATGGGGTACCTGGAATGCTACCGGTTTGGCTAATTTTAAAATGTTCGACGATGGCACCCATGGCGATGCCACCGCTGGCGATACGATTTTTACCATTCAGATCCAGCTCAATAAGGATTCAGCTAATGGAACCGTGGGCCAGGAATTCAAGTTCGGCATCCGCGGCGGCGATAACGAACCGGGTCAGGGCGGTTATGGTTTGAATCATATTGAAAACGTCAATGATGATAATGCCACATTTACCCTCCGCGCTCAGTTCGGCAGTATTAATCCTACTTTCTATGATCATTGGGATTTTAATACCAATATGCCCGTCGCTATCAACGAAACACCGGCTATGGTCCGTCGATACAATCTGGAACAAAACTATCCGAACCCGTTTAACCCGAGTACTACCATCCGTTTTACGATTTCTCAATCCGAAAAAGTGATGGTTCGTATTTTCGATATCACGGGTAAAAAGGTAATGACCCTGGTGGATCAGCGTTTAGCCGCGGGAACCCACCAAATCGTTTGGGATGGCAAAGACGATAATGGCCGTATTGCGCCCAGTGGTATCTATTTTTATCAGTTAAAAACGGAATCCTATCTCGAATCCAAGAAGATGGTGCTGGTTAAATAACCACACGTAAAAATTAAAAGGCAGGTCAGAGTGACCTGCCTTTTTTTTTCGCATAACCGCAGTCATGTCGGAGTATAAACTGAGTCCGCTATAACGCGAATCATTGCGAGACGCTCACTCAACTCCGTCCGAAAGCCATGAGGAATCCGAGTAAGGAGGGAATGTGTCTTTTATTGATCTTGGTATTATTATCTGCTATCTGATCGGTATGGTACTGGTCGGCCTCTATTTTGAACGTAAAGCCTCGGCCGGCATTGATGCCTATTTTCTGGGAGGACGCACTTTGCCCTGGTGGGTTTTAGGCGCTTCGGGAATGGCCTCTAATTTTGATGTAACAGGAACGATGATCAACACGGCGTTGTTTTTTGCCGTTGGCGCATCGGGTTTTTTTATTGAAATCCGTGGGGGTGTGACGTTAATTATGGCGTTCCTGCTGGCATATATGGGAAAATGGAATCGCCGGGCCCAGGTCATGACGATCGCCGAATGGATGAAATTCCGTTTTGGCGAACGCACGGACGGCCATGTGGCGCGTGTGATCGGCGCCGCGTCGCAGATAATATTCACCGTCGCTATGGTAACTTATTTCGCCGTCGGTTCCGGTAAATTTATTGCGGAGTTCTTTGGAATTCCCTCGGTATGGGGCCTCAGTCCTGATTTTGTTGCCGCTCTGATTCTGATTACTCTCTCCATGGTTTACACCGTCGCTTCAGGTCTCTACGGTGTCGTCTGGACCGATGTATTCCAGGGAATGATCGTATTTATTACCCTGATTACGGTTGCTTTTATCTCCTTTACTCAATATAAATTGCCGGAAAAATTTAATGTGTCTTATCCGTTGCGTTCCACTGAATATATTACGGAAACCATTACGAAAACCGATTGGACATTATTCGCTCAAAAAATAAAGGATGGGGACAGTTTAAGAGTTTCAGTGCCCAATCCGGAGAATATCCCATTGGTTTACAGTTTCACAAAAGCCAATTGGCCGGGCGTAGCAGATAAGTTTAGTGATACGCTACAGATTTCCTATCCGGTCAATTACCGAATCCGCGAGGTGACGAAGAGTGAGTGGACCAGTATTATCCCTAAGTGGAAACTGGATTATCCGGATGGATCGGACTATTCAATTTTCAATCTTTTTGGCATTGCGATTCTTTTTTATATGATTAAAACGTTTTTCGAGGGGAGTGGCGGTACCGGTGGCTATATGATACAACGCTATTTTGCCGCCAAAAACGACCGTGAAGCCGGTTTGCTTTCCGCTTTCTGGGTATTCTTGCTTTCATTTCGGTGGCTTTTTATCGCAGCGGTAGCCATGTTGGGTATCTCGCTGTTCAATCATCCGGAAATGGGGTATCTGAATACCGCTGTGGACCCCGAAGGAATTCTGCCGATTGTCATCAACCAAATGATGCCCATCGGGTTGAAGGGCCTTTTCGTTGCCGGGTTAATGGCCGCTGCCATGTCCACCTTCGATTCCACGATTAATGCCGGCGCCGCGTATTGGGTCAAGGATATTTACCAGGCCTACCTCAATCCTCAGGCAACGGAAAAACAACTTCTCTGGCATTCCCGTATTTCGTCGATCATCATTGTTATTATCGGGCTTATTTTTAGCTTGTTCATTCGCAATATCAATGAAATATGGGGGTGGATCACAATGGCCCTGGGTTCCGGGTTGCTGATTCCCTTCCTTGCGCGTTGGTATTGGGCGCGGTTAAATGGCTGGGGATTTTCGGGAGCTGTCTTTTGTGGAATGACGGCGGCCGTACTACAGAAGATTTTTTTTCCCAATGTTCCCGAATACACGGCATTTTTCAGCGTCAATGTTGTTACGTTTGTCTCAATGATCGTCTGTACTTATTTGACGTCGCCGACGCCGGACAATATATTATCAAATTTTTATAATATTACCCGGCCCTTTGGTTCCTGGAAAAAGTATTTCCGTCAATTGCCAGTGGATGAGCAAAAAGCGCTTCGCAGTGAGCATTTCTATGATATTTTGGCCGTTTTTTTGGCGATACCATGGCAGCTTTGCCTGTTCCTCTCCTGGATGGCTTTTATCATGCGAAATTGGGCTCAATTCAGTGTCGTTGCGGTTTTGACCGTGATATTCTCCGTGGCGCTTTACTTTTTTTGGTATAAAAAACTCAGTACCGTAAGCTGATTGTGTTTTCGGTTTTTTTTAAAAAGGCGGGTCTTAGCCCGCCTTTTTAATTGGGCCTACTGTCTGTTGATGAGCTTCCAATTATTCCGTATATGGCTCATGCCCTGTTATAAACGCTGCCTGATTTCGCAGCTTGAGTTTTGGTGGGGAGTGACGGACTTCTTTATAGTTGAAAGATTGCATGATTCTATTTATTGATAATCAGTTATCAATCGTGTCAAATTAGGCGTATAAAATGTTTTTTTTTAAAAAAAGTATTGACTTTCAACGAAAAAAGAATTAATTTAGGACACAAAGTTAAAACTGCGGAGGAAATAGATTATGACTGAATTGCGTTTAAAAACGGGATTAGCTGATATGCTCAAAGGCGGCGTTATCATGGACGTAACGGATGCCCGGCAAGCAGAAATTGCTGAAAAGGCTGGCGCTGTGGCAGTTATGGCATTGGAACGTGTGCCCGCTGACATCCGTGCGGCTGGCGGCGTGGCCCGTATGGCATCGGTTAAAAAAATAAAAGAGATTATGTCATCAGTGGATATCCCGGTTATGGCTAAATGCCGCATTGGCCATTTTGCCGAAGCTCAGATTTTAGAATATCTCGGCGTGGATTTTATTGATGAATCGGAAGTTCTCACGCCGGCTGACGATCAGTTCCATGTTGATAAACATGCTTTTAAAGTGCCTTTTGTTTGTGGATGCCGCAACCTGGGTGAAGCGTTACGCCGCATTGGCGAGGGAGCCGCTATGATTCGCACCAAGGGTGAAGCGGGTACCGGCGATATTGTCCAGGCTGTTAAACACATGCGTGAAGTTCAAAGCGGTATCAGGCGACTGACCATTTTACGCGACGATGAAATAATGACGGCTGCAAAGGAAATGGGCGCTCCCTATGAACTGCTGCGAATGGTGGCCCGCTCCGGTAAATTGCCGGTCCCTAATTTTGCCGCCGGTGGCGTTGCTACTCCCGCTGATGCTTCCTTGATGATGCAATTGGGCGCGGAAAGCGTTTTCGTGGGTTCCGGTATTTTTAAATCGGCGGATCCTGAAAAACGAGCCGATGCTATTGTTAAAGCCGTCACTCATTTTCAGGACCCTAAAATTTTAGCGGAAATTTCTGAAGACCTCGGCGATCCTATGTTTGGCATCGATACGGCCAAAATGGCCGAAGTCGATCGCTTAGAGGCGCGTGGCTGGTAGTATGCCTGAGTCTATTCTGATTTTAGCCCTGCAGGGTGATTTCACCACCCATGCGAAGGCTGCGCAATCTTATTTTCCCAAGGCTAAAATCAACTTTCTGAAACAACCCCGGGATTTGACGGCAGCAAACTCCGTCGATCTCTTTATCATTCCGGGCGGTGAATCGTCCGCTTTTTCTAAACTAATGGATTATAACCAGTTATATCCTGTAGTCGAAGAAATCGTCAATCGACCCCAAACAATTGTATTAACCACATGCGCCGGGACCATTCTTTTAGCTAAGGATATTAAAAATCCCGGCTTAACGCGCCATATTCCTATACTGGATATCGAAGTGGAACGGAATGCCTATGGCCGTCAAATCGATTCCTTCATTGCTCCACTGGAATTAACCGAGGAAGTGAAATCTCTCGGAATTGAACCCGATAAGCTTTCCATCGAGGAGAAGGAAGCTTTTTTTGTTCGGGCGCCTCAAATTCTCCACTGTCGTTCTTCTGTTTCTATTTTGGGCTATGTCAATAGAAAAATTGTCCTGGTGCGTCAGGGAAATATCCTTGCCGCTACCTTCCATCCGGAACACTCGCAACACTCGGTCGTTTATTCGATCTTGCAGCGCTTGCGAGAACGAATCATTGCTTAAAGGAGGAAAACGGTTCAATGAGTAACAAGATTCGTGTCGCTATTATTGGTGTCGGCAACTGCGCTTCTTCGTTGGTGCAAGGTGTCCACTATTATCAAAATGCAAATGAAAATGATTTTATTCCCGGTTTAATGCATGTCAATCTGGGTGGTTATCATATTCGCGATATCGAGTTCTCCGCCGCGATCGATATCGACAAGAATAAAGTGGGAAAAGACCTGGCTGAGGCCATCTATTCCACGCCGAACAATACGTACAAATTTTGTGATGTTCCCAAAACCGGTGTTACGGTCCAACGCGGAATGACCCATGACGGTTTGGGTAAATATCTTTCCCAGATTATTCAAAAAGCTCCCGGCCAAACCGCCGATATCGTTAAAGTCCTCAAAGACAGCGGTACCGACGTTGTAATCAATTATTTGCCCGTCGGTAGCGAAATGGCCACTAAATGGTATGTGGAACAAGTACTTGAAGCCGGTTGCGGTTTCATCAACTGTATTCCGGTTTTTATCGCCCGGGAAAACTATTGGAGTGAACGCTTCAAAGAAAAAGGCTTACCGGTCATCGGCGATGATATTAAGTCCCAGGTCGGCGCAACCATCGTCCACCGTGTGCTGACCCGCCTGTTCCGCGAACGCGGCGTCCGCCTCGAACGCACTTCCCAGTTGAATGTGGGTGGTAACACCGATTTCCTCAATATGCTGGAACGTGAACGGCTGCAGTCGAAGAAAATCAGTAAGACCAACGCCGTTACCTCTATGCTCGATTATGATATCGGGGCGAAAAATGTTTATATCGGTCCCAGTGATTATGTCGAATGGCTGGATGACCGGAAATGGGCCCATATCCGTCTTGAAGGCCGTACATTTGGCGATGTCCCCCTGAATCTGGAACTAAAACTGGAAGTCTGGGATAGCCCCAATTCCGCCGGCGTAGTGATCGATGCGATTCGTTGCTGTAAATTGGCCCTTGATCATAAACTCAGCGGCACCATGCTCGAACCCTCTTCCTATTTCATGAAATCGCCGATGGAACAGTATCCCGATGATATCTGCCGCAATAAAGTTGAAGCTTATATCCAGAAATATACTGTCACAAATACCATCGCCGACTAACTTCGATGATTTTTGTGTGATTTAACTCTAACGGCATAGGTTGATACGACCTATGCCGTTTTTTTTACAGGATTTTATATGGCTTTATTTATCACGTTCGAAGGAATTGATCGATGTGGCAAGACGACCCAGCATCGGCTTCTCTCCGGTTTTTTTGAAGAAAAGGGGATGCCCTGCTATTTGACCCGTGAA
Organism: uncultured bacterium; assembly: GCA_964632485.1. Classification (GTDB taxonomy): domain Bacteria; phylum JAGOEH01; class JAGOEH01; order JAGOEH01; family JAGOEH01; genus CAZWDO01. Next base: position 40,419 of record CAZWDO010000021.1, on the reverse strand, counting down.
CCCGGGGGCGTGCCTTTGGCGGAAAAAATTCGTCACATCCTGTTAGACCCCATCAATGAGATGCGCCCGATGACCGAACTACTGCTGTATATGGCTAGCCGCTATGAACATCTTCATCAATTAATTCTGCCGAAACTTCAGGCCGGTGTCCACGTCCTATCGGACCGCTTTATCGATTCTTCACTCGTCTATCAGGGTGTGGTTCGCGAATTGGGAGTGGAACGGGTCCGACAGTTGCACCAACTGACAGGCATTGATCGTGTCCCAGATCAAACCTTTATTATCGATATTCCGCCTGAAGTCAGTGAAGAGCGAATTCGGCAACTTAACGACAGAAACCGGATGGAATGTTTCTCCCTTTCCCAGGTTACCCGTCTTCGTGATGCCTATTTGATGCTGGCTGCTGAAAATCCCGGACGATTTAATCTGATCAACGGGCAACAGCCAATTGAAATAATTCAGCAGGAAATCCGCCGGATTTTAGAAGAACAGGCTGGGCTGGCTGAAAAAAAACAGGGCTGATTTTCTGTTTCGGATTGCTTGCAAAACAGCATTCCGCGACCAAGATCATTTCTTGCCCCCCCCAACTGTTGGCGTGGATTCCCCGGAATCCGCCCAGGATAAAAGAATTTGCTGAAAATTAGTCCTGTAGCCGTGCGTAGATGTCGTAATGACGCCGCAAACGTAGGATAATCTATATGTTCCCGAGTACTGGATGAGAATTATGTTTTTGAAAATTTTTTGGTCGTTACTTTTTGTTGTATCGCTGGTCTGCCAGTCAAATGCTGAAGAGGATATTGCCATTCAACGCTATCAACGGGCTCTGAATCTGATTTCCACTCGCTATTACCGGACGTTGACTATTAATGAACTGGTCGATGCGTCGATTAAGGGAATGATTAGCGAACTACTCGACCCCCATACGATTTATTATCCTAATGCCGCTGCCTATGAAAATTTCCGCTCAAAAACGGAAGGCAATTATACTGGAATTGGAATCGATTTAGCCTTTTATGAGAATCAATACTATATTTATCAGGTATTTTCATCCTCTCCGGCGGCAGCGGCCGGTTTGATGATGGGCGATCAAATCATCTCGGTCGATTCGATTCCTGTAAAAGGGAAAAATTTGAAGGAAATTAATAGCTTGCTAAGAGGCGACTCCAACATACCCGTCAATCTGACGATCGCGCGCGCAATTTATACAGATACCCTGCAAATCGTTCAGAAACAGATGAATATCAATCGGAAACTGATCCAGTTGCCGGCCGCGCCTCATTCCCGAATCTGGGTAGATGCCAGGGGGAAGCGAAATATGTATATCGAACTCAAAGAGTTCAGTTTAACCAGTGTCAGCGAAATTTCCCGACTGCTCCGTTCGCATGAATCCGATTTGGCTCCTACCAGTTTGATCCTGGATGTTCGCGACAATGGGGGAGGATATCTCAACAGCAGCATTGACATTGCTTCGTTTTTTATCGAAGAAGAGACCTTGATGCTGACAACGCGTAATCTTTATCCCCATGCCTATCAGGAGTGGTGGAGCAGCGGTAGCTACCAGTTTGATGGTAAATTAGTTTTGCTGCTGGATGACCAAAGCGCCAGCGCCACTGAAATCCTAGCGGGTATTTTGCAGGATTTTGACCGCGCTGTTCTGATCGGCCAAAAAACATTTGGCAAAGGGTCGGTGCAAAATATTCAAATTCTGCCGGGACCCGGCAGCTCACGCTTGAAATATACTACTTCGCATTATTTTCTACCCACGGGACGCAGTATTCATCGCATTAAGCCCCAAATACATAAAACTGATAATGGACCGCTTCCCCCCACGAATTATACCGCGGACCAGTCGTCCCAAATTTCAATTATCAATTTTGAGGATACCAATGCTGTCTCATATTTGAAAAAAAGATTTTATACCCGGTCCGGAAGGGTCGTTTTTGGCGGCGACGGGATAACTCCCGATATGATCATTCCCAAACCCAGAATGGCCCATTTTATGGAATATCTTATCGACAACGGCTGGCTGTTCCGTTTTGCCGCTCAGTATCGGGCAGTTTGGGAAAAACAGCATAAAAAAGCCATCGATGCGGCGGATTGGGTGGCCTTTAAGAAATTTCTCAAGGAGAATAAATTCTCATATCGTCATCCCACTGATTCACTTTTTAGGAAGATCGATAGTTTGATTTCCTTTGAACGGGTAGCGCCGTTCGATTCGGCGTCCTATGCCGCTTTGAAACGCTCCGTTAAGAGCGATTATTCGTTTTATATGCAAGCGAACCGGGATTTTATTATGGGAGCGTTAGAAGGGGAATTTAATCATTTTACCAAAACCGACGATGAGTGGTATTATTATAAACTGAATCAGGATTCAATTTTTTTAAAAGCCATGGAGGTAGTCAATGCACCCAATGAAATTTTTAGTAAATATCTGGCGCCTTGATTTACGGAAAATTTTTAATCTCTGCATGCTGGTTTTGCTGGTCACATGCGCCAAATCCCCGCGGTACCGGGTAGAGACCGATGGCCCGCGCCCGCCGGAGACACCGATCGGATTTTCTCAAACCGGGTATGCTTCGTATTATGGAACTAAGTATCATGGGAAAAAAACAGCCAGCGGGGAAGTTTTTGATATGTATAAAATGACTGCGGCTCATCGTTCGCTGCCTTTTTTCACTAAATTGAAAGTTACCAATCTGGAGAACAATAAAGTCGTACTGGTCGTTGTAAATGATCGGGGACCTTTTATTGAAGGCCGTATTATTGACCTTTCCTACGAAGCGGCCAAGCGGATTGATTTACTTGAAAAAGGCGTAGTTAAAGTCAAAATTGAAGTAGTGCCTTAACCGCGGCCGCGGCCAGCGCCGCTTGATTCTACGAAAAAAAATCCTACCCGCCGGTTTCTTTCGGCGTCTTGTTGCAGGGGATGGTTCCCTTCTCTCCCGACGAGTCTATGGTTTTTATAGCCCGTTGTCTGTTATGTAAAAGAGTTCCAAAATATGATTAAAAAATATCGCTTCGCAATCATTATCGGCGTTTCGCTTTTATGTATCACCCTCATTACGGCATTAACGCGAAAAGTAACCTATTCTTATGGAATAAATTACAATGTTTTTCAAAAAGAAATTCCGTTGTATGTTAAATTGATGGAATTTATTTGCCGGGACTATCATTATCAGGATATCGTTTTATCAATTGTGGGGGATGAAAAGGACCCGCATAAAATTATAGACCGTCTCTACCATTATATTAGAGAAAATGTTAAGATCAATAAGGAACTGCCAATCGTCGATGACCATCCGTACCATATCCTGGTGCGGGGGTATGGAGTTGAGGACCAGTTTGAGGATATTTTTACGATTCTTTGTAATTACGCCGGCTTGCCCGCATACTATCAGCAAGTTAAACTTAACTACCAAACAGATATAATTCAATACTGTTCATTTGTAAAAATTGATACAGAATGGACCCTTGTCAGTGTTTATCACGATCTTGTTTTTAAGGACAGAGATAACCGCTATTTACCGATCCATGAGATTAAACATCAATGGCATGAGTTGGCTGAAGCCAAAATTGAGATACGACCGAATTTCGTGCGTTATAAAGGGCAGAGCTTGTTTTCCCGCATCACTATGGAACTGAATAAATTTTTTCGTTAAACTGACGTGATCAAGCGTTGTAAGCAATCCGGATGGAAAAATGCTAATAGCATCAGCCTGCAAAGAAACAGGGGAATTAGTCGCCCTCGAACTGGATAAAATAATGGACTTGATAACCTGCATCGATCAATTTTAAACTGCCGCCCAAATCGGGTAGATCAATAACAAAAGCGCATTCGGCGATTTGTCCGCCCAAACGTTCGATTAAACGGCAGGAAGCCAGCGCCGTCCCGCCGGTAGCGATCAGATCATCTACCAGAACTACGCGCTGGTTGGGCGTTAGGGCGTCTTTATGTATCTCGATTTGGTCGGTTCCATATTCCAGCGCGTATTCTTCGGTGAGTGTTTCGGCCGGGAGTTTCCCTTTTTTCCGTATGGGGATAAAACCGATTTTTAGCGCGAAAGCCAAAGCTGCGCCAAAAATGAAACCGCGGGATTCGATGCCGGCAATTTTATCTATGCGCGCGCCCGCATAACGCTCTTCCAGCTTTTGAATAACCTGCCCAAAGGCCTTATCATCTTTTATGAGAGTCGTTATATCGCGGAACATCACCCCCTCTTTAGGCCAATGAGGGATTGTGCGAATTGTATTCTTCAGGTAATCAGACATAATATTTTCCTTTTTAATTGGGGTTGGTTTGATGCAATAGGATGTTTAACCGCTCTTGCGCCTGCAAGTTGGCGGGATTCAAATTCAATGCTTTTTGATAGAATTCCAGAGAGAGACCGTTATCGCCCAGCGCTTGATAAATCACACCCATATTATAGGCCAGTTGCGAGTTCTCAGGGTCCAGATTGTAAGCGAGTATTCCTTTTTCCAGGGCTTCATCGAACCGTTGCTGTTGGTAGAGAAGCCGGCTTAAATTAGCCAGGGCCATGATATGGTCGCTTTTCAGGGCGCAAATTTTTTCAAGCAGCAATTGCGCGCTGTCCAGTTTGCCCTCTTTCGTTTTGATAATGCTTAGATTGAACAGAGGGCTCACGTAATTTGAATCGATTTTCAGAGCGAATTCAAACATGAGCTGGGCCGTGGGTTCATCCCCGCGCTTGAAGTAAAGATCGCCCAAATTATTGTAGCTTTTTGAGTCAAGTGGATTTTGCTTTAATTCCTGGTAGAGTTGCGTTAGGCGGATTTTGAATTCCCCCTGGCCGATTTTAATATCGTTTTCAATTTTAGAGGATAGTTTCGAATCAAGTGATGAAGTCCCGCAAACGCATAAAAGCAAGATGAAGAGTAAAGGTTTAAACTTTAATGAGTTCATGAGGAATTTTCTCCTGAAGTTTTGATTCCAGCCACAAACAGCGCACTTCGAAAGAAGTTGGAGGGAATTCGAACCAGGGTCCCACTTGTTCGATCACGAAGGATGAAGCGGCTGTAGCGCGGCAAAGTTGCTGATGGAAGGGAAGTCCACACCGGCGGGCATGAAGCAGTGAACCGATGAATGAGTCGCCAACACCGGTACTATCGATCGCATTGGCCGGATAGGCCTGAATATACCAGTCGTGGCTGTTTTCACTGGCTATTGCCCCGCAGTCACTTAGGGTGATAATCACCGTGGCTGTTTCAGGCGCCATCGCTTTTAGAGCTTCCATGGCCCTTGCCGGCTCCCGCTTGGGATCAATACCGGTAATGATTTCCGCTTCCAGCTCGTTGGGCTTAATAATATCACAGAGTGAAAAAAGTCGCTCAATCGTGTCGGGACGATAATGAATGGTCGCCTTGCCTTCTCCGCGGCGCAGAAATCCCTGGGGATCTAGCGCGATGGGAACTCGTGGAAAACGGGTTTTGATTTCCTCTACCCATTCAAGTGAAATCTCTCCCAGAATCGGACCCAATAAAATCATCTCGCAGGGTTCGTCCAGTTCGGGAAATTGAGTGATGGGATTGGCTGTTTGCCATATTTCCAGCGTTCGTTGCGTAATGGTTTGATAAACTAAATTGAACCCTCCGGTCGCGCCCTCAATGTTTAGTAGATAATCAATCGCTTGTTTTTCAAGGGTTTGGCAGCAGTGTTCTCCATAATCAGCGCCCAGGTTACCCACGACCATGGCGCGGCTGCCCTGATAAGCCAGGGTGATCGCGGCATTGATGCTACAGCCGGAGAGGATGCGCTCCGGGGTTTTGATAAAAGGGGTCTGAATCATATCGTAAACGGGATTTCCTATACAGAGTATCATGCTCAATTCCTTTTGCCTAAAGTTTTTGCGCGCTGGTAAGCAACAACCAGCCGCTGAATGACGGTCAGATGAGAAAGGACGCCCACCAGCAGGATACTATAGAGAAGCCAGTTGATGGGGGAATAGACCATTTCTCCAAAAAAACCCAGGATTAGGATGAATATTTTTTCCTGCCGCTCAGCCAGTCCGAATTTATAGTCGCCCTGCGGGTCATTTGCTTCGGCTTTGGCTCTGACGTAGCTGGCCATTACCATACCAAAAATTACAAATGTCGGCCATTGGGCAGGAATCGTTCCCTCCCGGGCGATCCCACAGATAATAAAAAATTCAACATAGCGGTCACTGCAATGGTCAAAAAGTTCTCCCAAATGGGAGTGCTTCCCTGTAGCCCGCGCCGTAGCCCCATCAGCAACATCAAATAAAACAGAAATTAGAATTAGCAGAATCGTGGTGAACCACCAGTGCAGAGGAATGGTCCAAACTACTATACTGCCGATCACGATGCCAATAATCGTCAACGAATTAGGGGTAAATCCCAATTTTTGGCAAATTAAGCCGATCGGCGCAAAAAAGCGCTCATATTGTGGGCGAATAAAACTTAACATGCGCTTATAATCCGTACCGATGATTCAACGGAAATCCAATTTCTATCAAACGCTGATTCTCCTCGACCATCGAAATCAACGTAATCTGCTCCGGCACGATATAATGCCATTTAAGATAAGCCAGACTTAATCCAAACCGTTTTTGGTGATCAGGTTCAACAATATCGATTTGCTCAAAATTGCATTCCATTATATTGGGAAAACTGAATGTCATGAGCATATAATCCGAGGTCATCCGCGTATTAATTTGCAATTTAATCGAGGTGTTTTCCGCATGGACATAATCTGAAATGTTTTCTATCATTGAAAATACTAAGAAAATGAAATATTTGGGTATGGTGTTTAGCGTACAGGATTCAGATTCGGTACTAATTTCAAGTTGAACTCTATGCTTAAAAGTCAAATTGCAGCCGAGTGTTTCTATCAGATTGTTAAGCATCTGAGTAACATATATTTTTTGATAGTCTGGCGTTTCGATGTTCTCCTGATACCATTGGAAGTTTTTCACCATATTGGTCAAATTTTCAATTACGAACGTAAATTTGGGGTCATCGGCCAGATTGCGATGGGTCATCCGGGCCAACTCAACCCGGCCGCACAAAGCCGTGATGGGAGTACTAATATTGTGAATAAATCCGTCAATCAGATTGGCCGTCTTATAATAGGTCAAATGATTCCATAACGATGATAATGTCCAAAGTTCCTTGGGAATCTCGATTGTCTGGCTATCATCGCTGGTGGGAGCGGCCATAACCCTTTCAATCATTCCCGCTATCTCGTTGGGCTCTTCGAACAGGATGAATTGAATCTGCCCATGACTGAGTTGGTGTTCAATCAGACAGAGTTCGGTCGCTAAAAAAAATATTTTGTGACTGAATATAATCACCGTCTCTGAATGACTTGTCTTCAGTATATTTAAATAAGCGAATTTTTCATTGAGTTCGATGATGGCTGTCGGTTCAATTCCTAAAATGGAGGCAATTTGATTTTTTTCCTGTTTGTAGAGCGCGGCGGACGGTGAAAGAAAATAAAATAGCATAGGGTCTCCTTAGTCGGTGGTTTGGAAATAATTTTGGAGACTTAGAATCATCCCCGTAAGTTTTTGCCCGGCGACTGCAAGAACATCATGATGGTCCAGCTTTTCCGGGATTTTACGCGACATGGGTACATAATTAGTCACCAGCGATAATCCAATGACTTGTATTCCCAAAGTAGCGGCGGCCTCTGCTTCCAGTACGCTTGACATTCCCACTAAATGGGCGCCGATGCTGTAAAAATAACGGGCTTCTGCAGGAGTTTCATAAGCCGGACCTACTAAACCGCAATAGACTCCCCGGCGGGTTTCTATTCCCTCCGCCTGGACAAAACCTGCTAATCTACCATAACATTCAACATGATAAGGCGTTCCGGTTTTCCAATCAGGAATAGCTATTTTATAATGGGTAAAGTTGATCTGGTCTTCAATAAAAACGATGCTCCCGATGGGAAAGGCCGCTTCCAGCGCGCCGGCAGCGTTCGTTAACACCAGCGTACCTATTCCCAGTATATGGCCTACTAATACCGGCATAACTGCCTGCCATGAATCGATTCCGGTATATAAATGAAATCTGCCGCTAAAAATAAGCGTTCGATATTTAGGTGAATAATAAAGGGTTTCCCCGTGCCCTATTACCCGTGTGGAAGTAAATCCCGCTCGTGAATACGGTATCGCTTTTAATTCATCCCGCCAGTTCGATAATGCCTGGCCCCAGCCCGAACCCATTATAATGGCCCGCTCAGGCCGTACCGGACCCCATTCCCTTTCGATTGTCAGGGCGATCTTTTCCACTTGACGATGAACCGCTAACGGCGCATTGATCTGTTTGATATTTTCTGTTTTTTTCATGTCCTTTATTCGCGTGCCTTCATCCTCTTTCAGCTTTTTTAAAGAAGCGATCGTCAGTAAAAATTCGAAGCGTTTACACCCTCTCTCCGAGCGCTTCGGCGCTTTTCGGAAATACCGGAAAGACCATCCCAACTGGCCAATGTTCGTTCTGACGATAACTTTTTTCTAATATAATCGTTATTTCTTCGATTGTCAAGTATAAATTGATTTATTTAATTCTCTATATTTTGGGAGTAATCAATCAGACTTCGCTCCGTCATGCCGGACTTGATCCGGCATCCTTGGGTCACCACTGTCGTCATGCCGGACTTGATGCGGCATCCATGGGTCACCACCGTCCGTCATGCCGGACTTGATCCGGCATCCATGGGTCACACCGTCCGTCATGCCGGACTTGATCCGGCATCCAGTAGTGAAAGATGGATTCCTGCCTCCGCAGGAATGACGC
>CAZWDO010000021.1:0-31544 GCA_964632485.1 uncultured bacterium | reverse complement strand
CTTGATCCGGCATCCAGTAGTGAAAGATGGATTCCTGCCTCCGCAGGAATGACGCGAATGAGATTAGATTCCTGCCTCCGCAGGAGCAGTCATTTCGACTTATAATGACAAAGTAGAATTAATCATAAATCATACACTAAAAAACACTTGATTAATATGCTGATATGTATTATTTTAAGCGATGGATGAATGAGCTCGTCCCGTGGGAGCGCGTTTAGAAAACGATGATAGTTGGGGTATTCCACATCCTGGAATCCAACTATTTATAGAAACGTAACCGTTATATGTAATATTTAGGGATTAACGATCCATGAACAGCTATAGGGAAAAAGAGGACGCTTTTTGATTTATTTTCAGAATGTCAGTTTGCATTTTGGTATCCGGACCATACTCAATGGGTTATCATTTACCATTCAGTCAGGAGACCGCATTGCTTTAATAGGTCCCAATGGCGCTGGTAAAAGCACATTATTCCGTTTGATCCTGGGGGAATTGCCGTCAGATGAGGGTGAAATCAGCCGGGAGAAGGGTCTGGCGATCGGTTATTTGCCCCAGATTGCGGGAGAGTGGGTATTTGGAACGGTATGGGATGTGGCGATGAGCGCTTTTTCAGAGTTCCGACGGCTTGAAGACGAATTGAACCAACTGCATACGCGCCTGAGCAAGGTGAAAGACGACCTTGAAATCAGAACGATGATGGACGAGATAGGCGAGCGGCAGACCTTTTTGGACACTCATCATTATTATTCCCGTCAGGCGGATGTCGCCAAAGTATTGATGGGGTTGGGGTTTCAAGAGAGTCACTGGCAACGGCCGCTGACTGAATTTTCAGGCGGTTGGCAAATGCGGGCGTTTCTCGCAAAAATATTGTTGCAGCCCGGCCGTGTTCTGCTTTTGGATGAACCCACCAACCATCTGGACTTGCCATCCATTCAATGGCTGGAAGATTATTTAGCCAGCTACGAAGGCGCTATCCTCATTATCTCGCATGATCGGGCTTTCATTAATCGAATGGTCCGTTCGGTATGGTTTTTAAATCATGGGCGCTTGCACCGATTCACAGGTAATTATGAGGATTTTGTCGAACAATGGTCTCAGTTTCAGGAGCAGATACAGAAACAAAGTGAGCGGATTCAGAAACGCGCCGGCCAGATTGAGCAATATATTAACCGCTTTCGCGCTAAGGCGCGCCACGCCGCTAATGTCCAAAGTAAAGTCAAACTGCTTGAACGGATGCAGGCTGAATTGCCCAATCAGGAACGCAATAGCCTCGATTCGCATCAACGCTTCAAATTGCCGGATTTTAGTAAAGGCGGCAGCCGCGCCGTTGCTGTGGAAAATTTGAAAAAATGTTATGGAGAGTTAACGGTTTTTCAGGATATGGAATTTGAAATTCAATCGGGGGAGAAAATCGCCCTGATCGGCGCCAACGGCCAGGGCAAATCCACCCTGACCCGCCTGCTGGCCGGATTGGAAGCGCCCGATAATGGGGAGATCAATTTCGGCCATAATGTACAAATCGCTTATTATTCCCAGGAAAGCGATCGATTGCTTAATCCCGATAACACAATCTATGATGAATTGATGCGCGATGCCTCTGTCTCTCGCGCGCCCTTTGTGCGTCCCGTACTCGGCAGCTTTCTCTTTTCCGGCGATGATGTCTATAAAAAAATCAATATCCTGAGCGGGGGTGAAAAGACCCGCGTTGCTTTTGCCAAATTCTTACTCAGCGACGCCAATTTTTTAATTCTCGACGAACCCACCAACCATCTCGATATTCCTTCCAAAGAAGCTTTGTTTATGGCCCTCCAGGATTATCCCGGCACGATATTGCTGGTGACTCATGATCGGTTTTTTATGAATGAATTGGTAAATAAAGTATTTTATTTGCATCACGGAACACTGGTTCAGTACCCGGGTAATTTCGATGATTTCTGGCAAACCTGGCATAAGGAAATTCAGGCCGGTTGGCAAGTCCGCCATTCCAGTTCGGATATTTTCCGCGATAAAAATAAGGCTTCAGCGCGCGACACCCGGCGCGAAAACGCTCAAAAACGCCAGTTGATCGCCGAGGATCGAAAAAAACTTCAAAAGCAAGTGGAATCCCTTGAATCCCAAATCGCTGCCCTCGAAGATGAACAAAAAAAATTGGAACTGCAACTCTGCGATCCTGAAATCCATAAAAATAATGAGACGATGATCCGCTTTAGCCGCCGCTATAAAGATATTCCTGAGCTTCTGGCTCAAGCCTATGAGGAATGGGAAAGCGCTACTAACTTGTTGCGGGAATTATTAAACTGACTTCCGGAATCTGCCGATGGTTCTCTCCCTCGGACACGCTTCCGGTAAACGCTTTTTTCGATAATCATAAAGGAAGGAGACTTTAAAATGCCCCTGAAATTAAGACCGGCAGAATTAAAACCCGGAATGATTCTCGTCAACCATCTGTCTCATCAGGGTAAAATAATTTTTAAAGCCGGAACTCTCCTGGATGCTGCCAGTATCAAAAAAATAATGGAAATGGCCAGTGGTGAGCATTGGATTACCATAGAGCTGCCCAAGCATGGGGAAGTAGTCAGAGACCAAAATGGTAAAATAAATTCCAATGCGACGTTTACCAATATTGTAATGGATTTACGCAATAAATTCAAAAAAAAATAGGCTATTTCAGGTCGTTTTCTGAACGAACCAGATTGCGGCCAGAATTTTTAGCTAAGTATAGTGCCTTATCTGCGCGCTGAATAAGGCTATCTTCCGTGTCTTTCAGGCAAATAACGGCAACTCCCGCGCTCAGGGTAATTTTAATTAATTCGTTGCGTTTGTAGGTGAAGGTGATTTTTTCAATTGCCAGTCGGATTTTTTCCGCTACGATCAATGCCTGGTCCCCATCGATGTGGGGTAGAAGCAAGACGAATTCTTCGCCGCCGTAACGGCCCAGAAAATCGACTTCCCGAATAATCTCGCGAATATTTTTCACTATCCGCATCAAAGCATTGTCTCCCACCCGATGGCCATATTTGTCATTGATCCGTTTGAAATAATCTACATCCAGCATTATTAAACTGAAAGACTCCTGATAGCGCTGATAAAGCAGTACCATTTCTTTAATCTTTTGATCAAAGGCCCGGCGATTGAAAACGCCTGTCAGCCCATCCAGCAAAATCTCCTTTTCGATCAGCTCAGAGCGCTTTTTCAGTTCTTCCAGTTCGTTTTGAGTATCGTTCAATTTTTCTTTCACCTGGTCAAGTTGCTGTTGCATGGTCAGAAACTCGGATTCCTCTTCCTTGCTTTTTTCTTCGATTTTGACACGAATCCCGTCAAGCGAACCCAGAATATCCTGTTTGAGTCTTCCCCATTCATCCCCCTCGCTGATCGATTCAAAGGTTTTGCCCAAATCGTTCAACTGATCGGTTAGAAATGATTCGAACGCTCGATTGTTGTCCTTTTGCCGATCCTGGGCCGATTCAAAATGAAGAATAAACTCCTGTTCGGTCTCCAAAAGCTTGCGGATCAACTCATGCAAAAAGGCGTCGATCTCCGCGCGCTTGATTTGATACTCAAATTTCAACTCCTGCAACAATTCCACTACCTTTTCTAAATAGGTGTCCAAGCGTTCCAGGCTGAAATTCGTTAAAAAATCCTGCAGGAATTTTTCACTTTTTTGGTTGATCCGGTCATAATTGGGTAAGTTGATTTCGGCAATGAGATGCTGTATCTTTTGATAAAGGATCTCCCGGGTCTGGCCGACATTGAATATCTGCTGTTCTTTGGCATAATCATCTTTCCGTTGGGATCGCTGTTCGCTCTCTTTTTCATCCTCAACGGTTAATGATTTGCGGAATAACTCATTCTTCATAACTTTCAGCAGCGATTCCACCTGAGATAAAGAAAATGTCCCTTCACCTGCGCAACTTTGTTTGCATTTCACCAGCTCATCATACCAATTATACCCCTTTAATCCTTCCAGATTGGCCAATGTACCGACAAAAGTCCGGATCAGTCGGTCACGGCCTGAAAGGAGCCCCTGATTCTCTTTGAGCTGCTGCTCTAAAAACCGCCGATCACGCTCCATTTCATCGAAACGGGCCTGCAACTGATTGAGACTGTTGGAGTTTTCACGGCCCGGTTTGAGAATGTAATCACGAATCATCAAGCTGATTCCTGTGTTTTGACGAAGCATTATTTTAAAATTCTCTACGGATACAGCTTGTCGGTGCTGGGTGATCTCCCGGATTATAGTAAAAAATTCTTTGGCGAGAATTTCAATGAAATAATTCGAATCATTCATAATTGTGATTCTAACTCAATATTATACATGTTGGGAAATTTTTTCAATTAACCGTTCTTTGGGCTGGAGTCCGACGATCATCTCTACCGGTTTTCCATTTTTAAAAATCGCAATTGTCGGAACACTCATAATTCCATACTGCATCGCCAGGTCCTGGGCGTCATCGATATCGCAGGAAGCGAAAAAAGCTTTGGCGGCCATTTCATGCGCGATCTCTTCATATATCGGCGTCAGTTTCTTGCACGGTCCGCACCAGGTAGCGCTGAAATCAATGACCATCAATGGATGGTCCGCCAAAACTTCAGACCAGTTCTCGTCAGTAATTTTAAACAGATTTGCCATTTTTTACTCCTTGTGTTGAGTTGGGCTCGATGATTCATAGCCTTTTTTCTGTTTTATAGTATGATAAAAAAAAAAGGATTTGTCAAGTAAAAAAAATAATAAGACCGGTTTTGTCGATTTTTGATTAAATACCGTTTTTAGTTTATCCTTGACAACGATTCCCCGGCGTATTATATTGAGATAAGAATAGCTACCGTTTTGGAGCGGAATCTGCGCGGAAACTGAATATTTCACTGTTTTCTGGCAAATTCCTCATCCACGGTTTCCAGTTAGCGTCGGTGAATGCTAATTTTTTGTGGCGGGGTTATCAACCTCCCAATACCAGAAACCCTGTCGTAGTTGAAAAAAATTAACCCAGCAAAAAAGGTCAATCAGTATGAAAAATTTTACACTATTTTTCTTAGGATGTTCGATAATATGGGTAGCAGGTTGCTGTTTAAGCGGAGAGGAAAAGGTAGTTCATGATTTGACGGCCCAGGATCGCGAATGGTTGATTTACGAAGAAGGCGATACCTTGCGTTTTACTACGATTCAGGGATTAGCGCGCGAACTCTACGTCAAATCGATCGAACTAGATACTCTGGCGCAACCGGATAAGTTTCGCTCGGGTTGTAAAGCGCATTATCTCACGCGCGCTACGATCGGGTTCGCCGAACTTCCTGATAATTGCCCTTCCTGCCAGGCCGGCAGCGAATTGATACTCGATCGCGACGAAAGCGGGTTGTATGCCGAACTCTATTGGCTGGGACTTAAAGGTTACAGCATGCAGAGTCAAATGACCGATACGCTGACCCTTGGCAGCCAAACCTTTACCCAGGTGTTTCGGGCAATCGCGTCGAGCCAGTCATCCTGGGGAATCCTGCGGGAATGGAGTTACGACCGGACTCACGGGATGCTGCAGTTTATAACCTCGGATAGTGTGATCTGGCGGCGCGTTTTTAATTAAATTTTATCCGCCCGTAAAACCGCCTTTATGTCTGTCATCTCCCTGGCAATTGCGATCGATTAACGGACTGTTTCGGCATCGCAGGCCTGAAACAGGTTAACAATTGATCCGGAAGGAAGCGCAATGATTTTTTTGCGTTGGGTTTCTATTCTGTTAGTTTTTATATCAATGACGGTAGAGGCTCGATGGGGGTTAAACGGCTTAATTTCGGGCTGGACAGCGGCTGTGGAGGCGAATCCTTCCTGTTTCGCTGTGGGTGGGCGCTATCTTCCGCGTTTATGGATAATAAGTGATCTCGGTACTGTTTCGGAATTATCTTTTCGTTTTGACGGCTCCTGGGAAAGCTGGGGCCAGGCTCTTTTTAGCCGGGGTTCCCGCTCGGTCTGGCAGGGCAAAAGCCGTCTGTTTCGCTGTGAGGCCGCTCTTTTAGGTTCCCAGTGGGATATTCATCTGGGACAGCAAAAATTGAATTTCGGCTCTGCTGTCTTGTTGCGACCCTTGCGCTGGTTTGATAATCTGGATATTCGTGATCCGCTGCAGTTGACCTCCGGTGTATGGGCGCTGGTTGGTCGCTATGTGTTCTTAAATAATGTCAATCTTCGTGGGTGGCTGATGGCCGGCGATACATCGCATCTTGCAGGAAGCGTGGCGCCTGCTTTCAATCGCGGGCCCGAATGGGGAGGGCGGGCGCAAATCCCCTGGAAATCAGGTGAATGGGCTCTTACCTGGCATAAACGTCGTGTTGAAACCGTTGAGGAATCCACCCATTTTCTGCTTGATGAGTATCGTGGGGCTATTGACGCTAAATGGGATTGGATTCTGGGCTGGTGGATCGAAGCAATGGCCGCTTATCAATCCCAAACCGGCCTCACTGCCCGGCAATGGTATTCAGCGGCCACTTTTGGACTGGACTATACTTTTGCCTGGGGAGAGGGTTTGCGCCTTACCGGGGAGATGATGCTGCTGAAAAACAGCGTGTCTTTTTGGCGCCGCGGAACCGGAAACCTGCTGGGCGCTTTAATGGCTGATTATCCGCTCAATTTGCTGGACCGGGCGCGGGCTGTAGTATGGATCGAACGTCGTACCGGACAATGCTCTTACAGTATCGATTGGGAGCGCCTGTACGATCGGTGGCGCTTTAGTACGATACTCATTCGAAATCCCCACTCTTCTGACGTGTTTCATGGACAATCTGGTCTTTTCCAGCATACCGGCTGGGCCTTTCAGTTTATGTTTAGCTACAATTATTAAACAGGGAGTTTGAATATGGCGGAAAAAATATTAGTGGAACTCAATGGGGTCACGAAGCGTTTCCCGGTGGGTAACGGAGAATTTACTGCATTGAACGATATCGATCTCGCCATCGCCGAAGGCGAGTTCTGCGGGTTTATCGGCCCCAGCGGGTCCGGGAAAACCACGTTATTGAATCTGATCGGAACTCTCGATAAACCGACCCTGGGAACGGTGCGGTTGAACGGGATGCCGGTGCATACCCTGAATAATTCTCAATCGGCGCTATTGCGTAAACAAAGCCTGGGATTCGTGTTTCAGAGTTATCAATTGATGCCCTATTATACAGTTTATGAGAATATTGAATTTCCGTTACTATTATTGAAAATTCCCCGTATAAAACGGCGACATCAGGTGGAATCGGCCCTTGCCTGGCTGGGACTGAGCGACAAAACCCGATCCCGTCCGGCGCAACTCTCGGGGGGTGAATGCCAACGCGTGGCAATTGCCCGGGCTATGGTAAAGAATCCATCTCTGGTTCTGGCCGATGAACCGACCGCTAATCTGGATGCGGAGAATTCCCATCACATTTTGCAGACGATGCTTCAGCTCAATCGCGATTTGAAAACCACTTTTGTGTTTGCCACGCATGATGAAAAAGTGATTGGCTATTTGCGGCGCTGCATTCAACTTCGGGATGGGCGGATTTCAGAGACCACTCTCCAGAATCCGGAAGGGCGCTTATGATGATACTTATACGATTGGCATGGCGCAATGTAATCGGCGCTGGTTTGCGCTCCTGGCTCAATGCTCTGATTCTGGCTATCACCTTACTGGCGATAGTCTGGCAAAAAGGGATGCTCGATGGCTGGTACCGACAGGCTCAACGCGATACCCGCGCATGGTCGGTAGCCGGCGGTCAATATTGGCATCCTGATTATGATCCTTTTGATCCCGTTGCCATAGCGGAAAGTTATGGCGAATTGCCCTCAGAACTGGCTGCCGGAGAAGATATAGCGCCTGAATTAATTATCCGGGGAGTGGTTTATCCGCATGGACGTATGCGGTTGCTACTCTTCAAAGGCATCCCCCACAGTCAGCATCTTCTAAGTATTCCCGTGCCGGTAGCAACTGCTTCTTCAGAGGTAATACCGGTTTCCATGGGGAGACGGTTGGCTCAAGAGCTTCTTTTGAAAACAGGCGACCGTATGATGGCGCGATGGCAAACCGCCAATGGCGTGGTAGATGCCCGTGAATTCCGTATCGATACTATTTTCAACAGCTCTGTGCCAGGTATCGATTTAGGACAAATCTGGCTCGATATCGATATTCTGCGAGCTATTATGGGCCTGACGGGCGCTGAGGCGACTTTGGCCTGTATCTCAAGCGCGAGGGCGGAACAACTCCCGCAAACGATCCGGGAATGGCGCTTCCAGTCTCCTCGTTCTCTGATGTCCGATCTGGTAGCCACGGTCCAGGCTAAAAGTATCGGGGGGATGTTTTTTTATCTGATGCTGATGGGGCTGAGTATGGTAACCCTGTTCGATACTCAGGTATTGGCGGTCTTTCGCCGCCATAAAGAGATTGGCATGCAAATTGCGTTAGGTATGACCCGTATGCAAATAATTTTACTTTTTACGATTGAAGGTGTAATGATCGCTGCGTTGTCAGTAGTAATAGCGAGTGTGATTGGCGGCCCTCTGTTGGTTTGGCAGGCCCGCATCGGCATTCCTGTTCCACAGGGTACCGATCAGTTCGGGATCGCAATTGCCGAGCGACTTTATCCCGTTTATGACCCGATTTTGCTTCTCTCTACGTTGGGGCTGATTTTTGCGGCGACTACATTGGTAAGTTATTGGCCGGCGAGGCGTATTGCCGCCGCTTCCGCAGTGCAGGCTTTGAGGGGGAAACTGATATGATTATTTTTTTATTGAAAGGGTTGAGTCGCGATCGCCACCGGTCCCGTTTCCCTCTGATAACCGTTGCGGTGGGAAGTCTGCTGACCGTGCTGGTTTTCGCCTGGATCAGCGGCGTTTCCGAAGAAATGATTGATACCAACGCCCGATTCAATACGGGTCATTTGCGTCTGATGACCATGGGATACGCGCAACAGCTCAGTCAAATGCCGGTTGAGTTGGCGCTGGACCGGGCCGATGAGTGGATTGTGCGTTTAAATGAACGTTTTCCACAATATCAATGGATTCGGCGCTGTCGTTTTGGCGGGATGGTGGATGTGGCCGACACCGCCGGTGAGACGCGTTTACAGGCTCCAACGCAGATATGGGCGATTGGTTTTCAAAACGGGTCCGGCGGAGAGATCGAACGTTTGGAATTACTTCGGGCTATGGTCGCCGGGGCCATGCCGCGTTCTCGTTTTGAGGTTCTGCTCAGCGCCCAACTGGCTAAAAGTCTGGCCGTCGCTCCGGGCGATACGATCAGCCTCCTCTCATCCACTGTCTACGGCAATATGTCGATGGTCAATCTGGTTATCGCCGGAACTCTGAATTTTGGTGTCCAGGCCATGGATCGGGGCGCTATGATGATTGATCTTGCGGCTGCCGAATATATTCTGGATCTTCCCGGCAGCGCCACTGAAATCCTGGGGTTCCAGCGCAACGGCCGCTATCAGCGCCAATCAGCCAGCGCCGTGCGCGATCAGTTCAATGCCGATGTTATAAATGAAAAAAATGAACTGAGTCCCCGCATGATGGCCCTCGAAGATCAGAATGATCTGGCAATGATGATCGAATATGTGGACACGATGCGCTTTCTGATTGTCCTGGTCTTCGTTTTTACCATGAGTTTGGTATTATGGAATTCCGGCCTTTTGAGCGGCATTCGGCGCTATAATGAATTCGGGTTGCGGCTGGCTATCGGGGAGAGCAAATCCGCTGTTTTTTTTAGTTTGATGCTGGAATCGCTGCTGATTGCGCTGGCGGGTTCACTGATCGGAACTCTGCTTGGCGCGGCTGCCGCTTTTTATCTGCAGGAAGTGGGTATCGATACTTCAGCCATGATGAAAAACGTAGGACTCTTTGTTCCATCAGTCTATCGCGCTCGCTTAACCCTGGTTGCCGTCGTCATGGGTTTTGTGCCCGGGACCCTGGCTCTCCTTTTAGGACGGGGGTTAGCGGGTATTGCGGTTTATCGACGTCAAACCGCTCAACTTTTCAGGGAGTTGGAAACATGATATACTATATTCTCTTTCTTTGGTTGGTTCTGGCAGGTCCTTTTAAAGCAGAAGAAATTCCCTGGCCGGAAGGAACGGAAATTTTAGCGGCCGTTGATCGTAATCTGGCGGCCGAAACCCGCATTATGCGCGCCCGAATGCTTATTGTGACTGCCCGCGGGAACCGCGCGGTTGAATTCCGATCCTATATCCGCGGCGAGGACCAGGCTTATACTGAATATCTGGCGCCGCCCCGCGAAAAAGGCGTTAAAATGCTTAAACTGCATACCCAGTTGTGGACCTATATGCCCGATGCCAATCGCGTGATCCAGATCGCCGGCCATCTTCTGCGCCAATCGGTCATGGGTTCCGATCTCTCCTATGAAGATATGTTGGAAGATAACCGTCTGGCAGATTCCTATACGGCTGAAGTAACGGCCATTGATACGTTGGCCGGAAGGTCTTGCTGGGTGCTGCGGCTCGATGCCGCTCGCGATGGGTTGACTTACCAGCAACGCAAACTATGGGTCGATTGCGAACGGTGGACGCCTCTGCGTGAAGAGCTTTATAGTAAAAGCGGCCGATTGATCAAGGAAATTGAGCTGAATGATGTCCGATATGTCGATAACCGCTGGTTTCCCCATCGCATGCTGTTCCGCGATCTGCTTAAAAAAAGCGGCGGCACCGAATTCATCATCGATTCAATCCGCTTCAATCCGGTGATTCCGCCCTATTTTTTTACCAAATCCGTTCTGCGCTGATCAATATCCCTTTTGGGGAAATCACTCTCCACGCTTACTATAGTTTTTTATAAAAAAACAATTGACAAACAATTTTTTTTGCTTATTATATTTAAGTATTTAAATGCGAACTTTTGTCAATAAGCAGTAATATATTTTTCGCAGTAGCCTTGACTGGCGTAAACCCCGGATTCTGCTTTAGCGCGGGCATTCGCCCGAAAACTGAAAAATTCAACGTGATTTTTCCGATATTGAATAACGTACAACCTATCAAACGGTGCCTGTCCGATCGACCCTGAGGAGCGCTCCATGAAACAGCTTTTATACTTTCCCCTTTGTATTTTAATGGCAATTAGCGTTTTACTGGCGCAAGCGCCGCAACATCAGGATTATGCTGAAATCAACCCTGCCTATTTGCGTTGGCTGGAACAAAAACAAAAAGGGAGATTGCCAAGCCTGACCGCCGACGGGCATCGCCTGGGCCGTATTCCGCCCAAATATAAAAAGGACGTTCAGCTTCGTCTAAACAGCGCTCAAACACAGAGAGCATTCCCCGCCAGTTTCGATTTGCGAACCACCGGGGGTGTCACGTCTGTTAAAGATCAGGGTGATTGCGGATCGTGCTGGGTTTTCGCCAGCATAGGGGCTGTGGAATCCCGCTGGAAAATTCTGGGGCTGGGGACTTATGACCTTTCGGAAGACAACCTCAATACCTGCCATACCGGATTCGTGTGGGAACCCTGCGACGGCGGATTGCTCGATATGGCCGCCAACTATTTCACTCGCTGGTCGGGTCCCTACAGCGAAGCTCAGGACCCCTATAGCGATAACCACACCAGTGTCAGTTGTCCATCCGGCCTGACCTTGCAGGGGGTCGTCACCGATGCCTGGTATCTGCCTAAGGATGCTTCGGTAATGAAAAGCATTCTACAGGATTACGGCGCCATTTATACCGATATGTACTGGCGTGACCGCTCTATGAACGAAAATGACAATACTTACTATTACAGCGGCAGCTCGGAACCCAACCACTCGATCGTCTTCGTGGGCTGGGACGATAACAAGGTCACAGCCGGCGGAACCGGCGCCTGGATCGTTAAGAACAGTTTTGGCGCTTATTACGGCGAAAGCGGCTATTTCTATATGGCCTATAACTGCAATAGCATCAACGAGGAGATCTGCATCTATCCCAATCGCTGGGACTACAACAGTCAGCGGGCGCAGTATAAATATGATGAATTGGGCTGGATCGGCTGGAAAACCGGTTTAAGCAGTTCCACCGGCTACGGACTGGCCAAATTCATTGCCTCCTCCGATCATTCCCTATCGTATATTTCCACCTGGGCCACGTCCGCCGGCGCCACAATTGAGGCTTGGATATATGACAGCTTCAACGGCTCCACGCTCTCGGGCCAATTGGGGCATTTGAGCCCTCAAGCCTGCGTTTATGCCGGGTACTATACCTGGGAACTTGATGCGGCCGTCAGCATTGCTTCCGGTAATGATTTCTACGTCGAAGTGAAATATACCACCCCCGGATCGAATTTTCCCATCCCCATTGAACAAAGCGAGGAAGATTACGCCACGTGCACATTGGAATCGGGTGTCTTCTGGATCAGTTCCAACGGTTCCTCCTGGAGCGCTAGAAACGATAGCGACCCCTGCATTCGCGTGATCGCCGGCCCCTCAACGCCGACGCAATCCACGCCCACAGTGACCACCGAGGCAGTGAGCGGAATCGGCCAGACATCGGCCACCGGCAACGGCGCGGTCACCAATCTCGGATCTTCGAATCCCACAGCTCACGGTTTCTGCTGGAACAGTTCCGGCGCGCCCACCACCTTCAGTTCCAGTATCGATCTGGGCGCGAAAACCTCCACCGGCTCCTTCAGCGGCGCGCTCAGCGGGCTGACCGCCAATACGCCCTATTACGTGCGCGCCTATGCCACCAATAGTGTTGGTACGGCTTACGGCAGTCAGGTAACCTTCACCACTTCCGCTCAAACTTACACCATTAGTGGAACAGCGCGCGTCGGCTCGACGGGGTTGAGCGGCGTTAGCGTCGCCCTCAGCGGAGATGCCGCAAGCAGCGTGACTACCACCAGCTCCGGAGTCTATTCCTTTACCGTAACGGGGGGCGGTAATTATACCGTCACCCCCACGAAAACCGGATACACCTTTTCTCCCACGAATTACAGCTATACCGATTTGAGCGCCTCGCAATCCGGCCAAAATTTCAGCGCCACCCTCAACAGCTACACCATTAGTGGAACAGTGCGCGTCGGCTCGACGGGGTTGAGCGGCGTTAGCGTCGCCCTCAGCGGAGATGCCGCAAGCAGCGTGACTACCACCAGCTCCGGAGTCTATTCCTTTACCGTAACGGGGGGCGGTAATTATACCGTGCAACCGCAAAAACAGTTTTACAGTTTTACACCCTCCAACGCCGTCTTCAATAGCCTGGCCGCCAATCAGTCGCAGAATTTTTCCGCTGCGGCCGTACTGCCCGGCGCCCCCGTTTTGACTTCTCCCGCTGATGAATCGGTTGAGCGCCCGCTTGATCCCTGGTTGAGCTGGCAGACGGAACTTAACAGCGAAACCTACACTCTTGAAGTGGCCACGGACAACGCCTTCAGCCATTTAGTGGCGTCGCAGAGCAACCTGGCGACCATGATCGTTCAGATCAGCGGCCTGGACTATTACACCATCTATTATTGGCGGGTGAAAGGCGTTAATCCCCATGGCGCGGGTTCCTGGTCCGATATCTGGAGTTTCCGCACCCTCATGCCGGATTTAGCGGCCCAAATTGTACTTCCGACCCAGAACGTTACCATCGAAGAAGGTGAAAGCGTTTATTTCCAGGGCAGCGAGCCAACGGTAAACACGCCGGTCGTGTATCATTGGGATTTCGGCGATGGCCGGAGCGCATCGGTGATGACCCCCGGGGATGTGGCCTTCAACACCGCTGGTATTTATACCGTTACCTACTGGTATGCGACAACCGACGGCCTGCACGAAAGCAACCGCGCCACGCGTCAAGTCACGGTGGAAGAGCCTTCGGTGACGATTCCCCTGATTTTTACAGTTCCCCCGTATCATGAAATTGTGAAGAAAAAAGCCTGGATCAAGTGGCAGACCAATCTGCCGTCCGAGGCTGAATTCAGACTGGGTGTTTCTAAGCTGAGCCTTGAGCCGCAGACGCTGCCGGAAGGCCCAAAAACAAGCCATTTCGCAGCCCTTACTCGCTTGCAGAGCAACCAATGGTACTATTATCAAGTGTTGGCCTTTACGGATGAAGAAGAATTGGAATCGGCCATTGATTCATTTTTAATCCGGGCTGAGACTGAAGATTCCCAGCCGCCCTATGTGATCCGGTTGCTGATTTTCAAATACAAAACCAAGGCTTATCTCTATTTTAGCTACAATGAGCCATCAGTCGCCACCCTCTTTTATTGGATTAATCCGCAATCAGTAACGCAATCGCTGGCGCAGAACGATTATGCCAAATCCCACTGGTTCCAATTATCGAATCTGCAACCGAACACGACCTATTATTTTGAGTTGTCCATGATGGACATGAGCGGCAACACCGGCTGGTTCCCGCCCCGGAACGCCCTGGCCAAAGCCGCCGATGATTCGCCGGATAGCAGTTTCAGCACCACCGATGATGATGATTCCCAACTGCCGGCTTTTACCGCCTGGCAAGTCTTTTTGCATCACAACGGCCAACTCGGGATGAGCTGGCAAACCGACGAACCGTGTACCTATAAACTGGAATTGAGCCAAAGCGGCAATTTGATCGGCGCGTTCAGCGACACAGCGGAATACGAAATCGAACGGACCTTTGTGGCGACTGGTTTGGAAAACGGCGCGACCTATAGGGTTTCATTGTTGATAACTGATCCTGAGGGCAACGAAACTCAATATGAGGCGGATGTTCAGATAGAAGCATCGACGCCTCAGGCGCCACAGTGCAATTTCATCGGATATGAAGTGATGAACGATAATCTGCTGGTCCATTGGACCAGCGACCAGCCGGCGACCTCGGAATTGCGTTGGGGCCGTTCAACCGCCGCGCTCGACCAAGCGCTGGCCCAGAACGAGTTGACGACCGATCATTGGATGGCGCTCAATGATGTGGCGCTCGACCAGGACGTTTATTTCCAGGTCCGTGCTTGTCAGCCGACGAACGATATTTGCGCCGACTGGTCATCAGTGGAGCATTATACAGCAGTGGATGTGGCTGAAGGCGGGACGATCCCCCATCTGAAAAGCCGCATGATGGATTATCATTACGGCTACCCCAATCCGTTCAATAGCCGTTTGTCGGTGGTTTACCGTCTAAAAACAGCCGGCAAGGCGCGGGTGGAGATTTTTAATTCCCTGGGACAGATATTGTCGGTGCTGGACGACCAATACCGGGCCGCCGGCGAATACCGCCTGACCTGGAATGGCCATGATGCGACCGGTCGCGCCATGCCCACCGGTATCTATTTCTATCGCATCCTCTGCGGCAACGAAATTTTTGTCCGCAAGATTTCTTTGGTAAAATAAAAGCCTTTTTTCCCCTCACCCTGTGGGTCTTTCCCCTCGCCCCTTTAGGGGGAGAGGGTCTTCAACTTTCCCCTCGCCCCTGTGGGGGAGAGGGCAGGGTGAGGGGGCATTCCGGCAGGATGAGCCGGGGGAAATAGCTCTTAGCGCCCATCAAGCGTTTAAAGCAAGGGATGAATCGTCTCCAATATATCCCGTCGGTTGACCGGTTTCCAGAGCATGGCCGAAAACCCGTATTCGTGATAATTGCTGCTATTGATAATATCACTGAATCCGGTGCATAAAATGATGGGAGGCGCCCCGGGCATATTCTTCTTCATCGCTTGAGCCAGTTCCAATCCGGTCATCTCAGTCATATTCAGGTCGGTAATAATCAGATCAAACTCATCCGGATGATGGCAATAATAATCATAGGCTGTGAGTGGATTATTGTAAACTGATATTTTATAACCAGCTTCTGTTAAATATTGTTGAAAAATATCAAGTAAAAAAATTTCATCATCAATCACGCAGATATGCTGACCGTTTCCATGAAATTTATTGGCGGTCAGTTTGGCTTTTTCTTCCGTTTCCTGCCGGCTGAGAGGGAAATAGATGTAAAAAGTAGTTCCTTTCCCCAACTCACTGATCAAGTTGATATGGCCACGATGCGATTTCATGATCCCTTGGGTTACGGATAGTCCTAATCCTGTACCTTCGTTTTTGTTCTTGGTGGTGAAATAGGGCTCAAATATCCGATTCCGAATTTCCGGAGGGATACCTTTTCCGGTATCGCAGAAACTCAGGCAAACATATTCGCCAGCATCAATCCATGCATCGTAAATCAGTGTGTTCTCTGTAATCGTCTGATTATACAAGTTAATCGTTAATACCCCCCGCTCCGGTTTCATTGCATGATAGGCATTTGTGCACAAATTCATGATGACCTGATGGATTTGGGTAGCGTCAGCGATGATGAGATCATACTGGGTTTCAATCTTTATTTCGATTTTAATTGAAGAAGGAAAGGTTGATCTGAGCAATGTCACAACTTCTTTGACTGAATCCGCTAAATGCAGCGGGAAAAATTCCTGGTTATCCTGGCGACTGAAACGGAGTATCTGTCGTACCAACTCCTTTGCCCGGTCAGCGGCGATGATGATCTGTTCCATATATTCCAGGGCTTTATTTCGATTAAGCTCCATCATCTTTTTCGCCAACTCGGCATAACCGTAGATACCCCCAATGATATTATTAAAATCATGAGCGATACCGCCTGCCAAAGTCCCGATCGCTTCCATCTTCTGTGTCTGATAGAGCTGTTTTTCCAGTTCCTGTTTGTCTTTAGCGAGTTCCTTCTCGATGGAAACATCATTAAGGAAAAAACCGATGCCTTTTGGTTTTTTATCCGTATCGGTGATCAACCAACCGTTGATGTTGCTGGGAAATGTCGATCGATCCTTACGCATACATTCAATATCTAATTTCCCGTTTATTGGAATCCCCCTGAGAAGTTGTTTTCGATACATCTCTAAAGTAAAGAGAAAATCGGGACAGATTAATTGGGTATAATTCATCGTCTCAAATTCATATCGGGTATAGCCAAAAAGTTGAACCATTTTTGAATTCACATTGATGATGTGGCCTTTGAGATTGATCATACCGATTCCCCCGGGACTGGAATTGAAAAGATTTTGGAATTGGAATTCACTCTCCAGTCGGGCCTGTTGTTCAATCTCGCGCTGATTGATTTCAGTCTGTAATTTTTTATTAATCTCGTCAAGATGATTCTTGTCATTACTTAATTGTATCTGGGCGTTTCGTTCCCGCTCCAGAGCCTGATCCAGCCGTTTCAACATAAAACCAATCGGGAATACAATCGTCAACGTCAAACCCATTAGATTGACGGCAAACATATTAAACCAATTGGTTCCCAATGAGAGGACGTAGGTCCAGGATTCCAGAGAAGGGGCGAAGAAATAGTAAAAAATATAGAGAATAGAGATATTGAGTATCAGAACCGGCCAAATGGCTCGCAATCCATAAAAAAGCACGGCAACCGAAGCCGTCATGATTAGCCATACGGGCCGCGCCCCCAGGGGCCCCAGGTCATAGTGAAACATGATCGACATGATATAAATATAAATCAACCATAACGTGGGATGACGAAGAATCGTTTTCCCACGCGTTAAAAAATGGATGAGGGCGAGCAGATACAAAGCAATATCTAAACCCACCAGTATATATTTTTCAGTGTGAATAAAATCCGGGAGGGTGAAGATAAATGTGAATGGAACAAAAATTAGCACGATGAGTGTAATCATCATATTTACTAATTGGAAGCGCCAGTCTTTAAGCGTGGCGCTATCGGCGGATTTTGGAGCCTTGAAAACGGAAATCGCCCAATCGAGAATCGTTGTGGGGTGAAGATTTGCAAAAAAACCCATCTCTTGTCCTTGTTTAATTCATGGCGTTCCATAAAAGCGTTTTATCGGTAATCATACTCATCCATGTTGTCCGAAACCGTTCTCAATGGAGATTTTAGCGCCTGATTTGATATCCAGTTTGTTTTTCATTGAAGCGCCCGCTTAGCCGTGGATGTAGGTATCCAATTACTCTTCCCATATCTCTAATAGATATCTGTTCAATCGTTGTGAATTTAATTTATTATAAATCTTTTTTTTTCGATTGTCAAGTAGAAAATCTTTCTGAAAATTGAGGCTTTGAAATACTATTTGATCAATACATCATTGGATTAGACTTCAATATTCATCTGTATCCCAATGGGTTGTAAATGATTTATAAAAATTTGCTGTAAACGAACTGATCGATCCGGCGCTTTTATTATATATTGTCTGGGTTTTTTGCCGGGAAAAAAAATGTTGACAAAAATTCATTTGTTATTATAATAGAGTTAGACGCGATTTACTTTTCGGTCCACTGTTTGCCATGCCGAAGGTTTTAAGATGGATACCGGCTATTTTTCGCCGCTGACCGCAGATTCCCGCTTTAGCTGAAATCACGGATAGCGCTTCTTCGGCATCACTCTGGGATAGCCTTGCCTGCTTCCGGTATGACGAGGATTCTACTGAACGCGCGCTAATGGAATTAGTAATTTTTAGTAAGAAAATGCCCGAACCCCACCCTTTAAGGAGGAGATCATGAAACGGTTTATTTTTTTGTTTTTTTGCCTGCTGATCGCCGCGAGTGTTTTGCTGGCGCAAGCCCCCCAGCCTCGGGACCACGCGGAAATCAATCCCGATTATTTAAAATGGCTGGAGCAGAAGCAAAAGGGAACCTTGACGAGCATGACCGCCGATGGCCATGCCCTGGGCTATATACCGCCCATGTACAAAAAAAATGTCAATCTGAATCAAAGCGGACTGCAGAAGCCGATGGCCGATCCCGCCAGCTACGATCTGCGCAACACCGGCGGCGTGACTTCGGTGAAGGACCAGGGAAGCTGCGGCGGCTGCTGGACCTTCGCCGCCATGGCCGTGCTCGAATCGCGCTGGCAGATCGCCGGCTACGGCACGTACGACCTCTCCGAGGATAACCTCAATACCTGCCATACCGGATTTGTATGGGAACCCTGCGCCGGCGGCAATTACGAAATCGCCGCCAATTACCTGGCGCGCTGGTCCGGCCCTTACAGCGAGGCGGAAGACCCCTACGATGAGAGCCACACTACGGTGGACTGCCCTTCGGGCCTGACCCTGCAGGGTTTCGTCGATAACGCCTGGTACCTGCCGACCGATGCCGCGAGCATCAAGTCCGCCCTGCAAACCTACGGCGCAGTCTATACCAACATGTACTATAACGCCGCTAACTACAACGCCGGCAACTACACCTACTACTACAGCGGCGCCGAAGGCACCAATCATGCGGTCACCATTGTCGGCTGGGACGACAACAAGGCCACGGCCGGCGGCACCGGCGCCTGGATCATCAAGAACAGTTGGAGCAGCGGCTGGGGCGATGGCGGCTATTTCTACCTCGCCTACAATAGCAGCAGCATCAACAATGATGTGGGGATATTTCCCTCGCGGCTGGCCTATAACGCCAATGCTGTACAGTACAAATACGATGAGACGGGCTGGACCGGCTGGAATACTGGTTACAGCAATACGGTCGGCTATGGGATGGTGAAATTCACCGCTTCCGGCAACCATTTGCTTTCCAAGGTCTCCACCTGGGCCAATACCGATGGATCCACCGTCGAAATTTGGATCTACGACGATTTCAACGGTACTACCCTTTCCAATGAGTTGGCCCATCTGGCCGCCCAGTCCTGTACTTATGCCGGTTATTATACCTGGGATCTGGGCACGGACGTCAATATGACCAGCGGCAACGATTTTTATGTGAAGGTCAAATATACCACCCCGGGATATAATCTTCCGATCCCCTTTGAAAAAGAATCAGCGGGTTATTCTACATGTACCCTGGAATCCGGAGTTTTTTGGATCAGTTCAAACGGCAGTAGCTGGACAGCCAAGAACGACCGAGATCCCGTGATTCGCGTGTATGCCACGCCGGGCACGCCCCCGCCATCGGCGCCCACGGTGACCACTCAGGCGGTGAGCGGTATCGGCCAGACTTCGGCCACCGGTAACGGCAACCTCACCAGTCTCGGTTCCGCCAATCCCACGGCCCATGGCTTTTGCTGGAATACTACCGGCACGCCCACCACCGCCAACTCCAATGTCGATTTGGGCGGCAAAGCCTCCACCGGCGCTTTCACGGGCTCGCTCAGTGGACTGACCGCCAATACTCCCTATTACGTGCGCGCCTACGCCACCAACACGGTCGGCACCGCCTACGGCGATCAGGTCACCTTCACAACTACCGACCAGACTTTCAATATTAGCGGCACTGTAACGCTCAATGGCAATCCGCTCGCCGGTGTCACTATGTCCCTCACCGGCTCAAGCAGTTCCTCCACCACCACCGACGCCAGCGGCAACTACTCCTTCAGCGGCCTGGCCTCCTCGGGCAGTTACACGGTGACGCCTTCCAAGAACGGCTACACCTTCACGCCCAGTTCCCGCGACTACAGCAACTGCGTCACCAACCAGACCGCCCAGGATTACACCGCGGCCGCAGGCGGTGTCATCATCAGCGGCACGGTAACCCTCACCGGCGCCCCCCTGGCCGGAGTCACCATGACCCTCAGCGGCAGCAGCAGCGCCACCGCCACCACCGACGCCAGCGGGAATTACTCCTTCACTGTGGCCAGCGGCGGCAGTTATACGGTAACCCCCGCTAAAACCAACTATAGCTTCACTCCCGCTAATTACAGCTATACCAACCTTACCACCGATCAAACTGCCCAGAATTTCGCGGCCGATTTCATCACCTATATGATCAGCGGCACGGTCACCTTCAATGGCAGTCCGCTCTCGGGCGCGCAGGTGGCCCTCACCGGTGACGCCTCCCAAACCATCACTACCGTCAGCAACGGCGCCTACAGCTTCACGGTCGATGCCGGTGGTAGTTATACGGTGACACCCACCAAGGCTAATTTCACCTTCACGCCCACCAACTACAGCTACACCAACCTCAGCGCCGATCAGACCGATCAGGATTTTACCGGCGCCGCCACCACCTATAGCATCAGCGGCGCGGTCACTCTCACCGGCGCTCCCCTTGCCGGCGTCACGATAACTCTGAGTGGCGGCAGCAGCGCTACCACGACGACTGATGCCAGCGGCAACTACTCCTTCACCGGCCTGTTTGCCGGCGGCGATTTCACGGTCACGCCCTCCAAAATCTACCACAGTTTCACACCTGCGAACTACAGCTATACCAATCTGATGGAAAACAAAACCAGTCAGAATTTTACCGCCGCTCTTCAGACTTATACTATCAGCGGCGCGGTAACCTCCGGCGCGACCCCTTTGGCGGGCGTTCTGCTTACCCTGAGCGCGGTTGGCGGGGACGGCAAAGTTCTCGAGGGCCAAACCGATCAAACCGATCAAACCGTCACGACCGGCGCGGACGGCGTCTATAGTTTTTCCGCGGCCGCCGGTGGCGATTATACGGTGACACCCGCTAAGGCCAATTACAGCTTCACACCTGCCAACTACAGCTATACGGCGCTGGGTGAAAATAAAACCGCCCAGAATTTCAGCGCTTCCCTTAATAACTATACCATTAGCGGCACCGTGCGCGAAAACGCGCTACCGCTTGCAGGCGTTACTGTTACCCTCAGCGGCGATGCCGCAGGTACCGTGACCACCGTCAGCAACGGCGTCTATTCCTTTACCGTAACGGGAGGCGGCAACTACGTAGTAACCCCCGCCAAAACCGGATACTCCTTCACGCCGGCGAATCATAGCTTTACCAATCTGAGCGCCACGCAATCCGGCCAGAATTTCACGGCTTCTCAAAGCAGTTTCACCATCAATGGCGCTGTGACCTTCGATGGCGCGCCCTTGTCCGGCGTATTGGTGACCTTGAGCGCCAGCGGAGGCGGCTTAAGCGCCCTGACGGCTGAAACCGTAACCACCGGGGCGGATGGCGCCTATAGTTTTACCGCGGCCGCCGGCGGCGATTATATGGTGACCCCTTCGAAAACCAACTATAGCTTCACTCCTGCTAATTACACTTATACCGCGCTGAGTGAAGCCAAAACCGCCCAGAATTTCAGCGCTACTCTTAATAACTATACCATAAGCGGCACTGTGCGCGAAAACGCGCAATCGCTTGAGGGCGTTACTGTTACACTCAGTGGCGATGCCGCAGGTACTGTGACCACCGTCAGTAACGGGGTCTATTCCTTTACCGTGACGGGAGGCGGCGACTATACGGTAACCCCCACGAAAACTGGGTACACATTTTCTCCCACGAATTACAGCTATACTGATTTGAGCGCTTCGCAATCCGGCCAGAATTTTACGGCTTCGCAAAGCAGTTTCACCATCAGTGGCGCCATCAGCGCCAGCGGCTCACCGCTTTCCGGGGTGTTAGTGACCCTTTCCGGGGACGCTTCTCAAACCTTGACCACTGTCAGCAATGGCGCCTACAGCTTCACGGTTTCCGCGGGCGGAGACTATGCGGTAACCCCCACGAAAACTGGGTACACATTTTCTCCCACGAATTACAGCTATACTGATTTGAGCGCTTCGCAATCCGGCCAGAATTTTACGGCTTCGCAAAGCAGTTTCACCATCAGTGGCGCCATCAGCGCCAGCGGCTCACCGCTTTCCGGGGTGTTAGTGACCCTTTCCGGGGACGCTTCTCAAACCTTGACCACTGTCAGCAATGGCGCCTACAGCTTCACGGTTTCCGCTGGCGGCAATTATACCGTGCAACCGCAAAAACAGTTTTACAGTTTTACACCCTCCAACGCCGTCTTCAATAGCCTGGCCGCCAATCAGTCGCAGAATTTTTCCGCTGCGGCCGTACTGCCCGGCGCCCCCGTTTTGACTTCTCCCGCTGATGAATCGGTTGAGCGCCCGCTTGATCCCTGGTTGAGCTGGCAGACGGAACTTAACAGCGAAACCTACACTCTTGAAGTGGCCACGGACAACGCCTTCAGCCATTTAGTGGCGTCGCAGAGCAACCTGGCGACCATGATCGTTCAGATCAGCGGCCTGGACTATTACACCATCTATTATTGGCGGGTGAAAGGCGTTAATCCCCATGGCGCGGGTTCCTG
Source organism: uncultured bacterium (assembly GCA_964632485.1). Classification (GTDB taxonomy): domain Bacteria; phylum JAGOEH01; class JAGOEH01; order JAGOEH01; family JAGOEH01; genus CAZWDO01. The sequence goes on along the minus strand of CAZWDO010000021.1, from coordinate 8,639 downwards.
GTCCGATATCTGGAGTTTCCGCACCCTCATGCCGGATTTAGCGGCCCAAATTGTACTTCCGACCCAGAACGTTACCATCGAAGAAGGTGAAAGCGTTTATTTCCAGGGCAGCGAGCCAACGGTAAACACGCCGGTCGTGTATCATTGGGATTTCGGCGATGGCCGGAGCGCATCGGTGATGACCCCCGGGGATGTGGCCTTCAACACCGCTGGTATTTATACCGTTACCTACTGGTATGCGACAACCGACGGCCTGCACGAAAGCAACCGCGCCACGCGTCAAGTCACGGTGGAAGAGCCTTCGGTGACGATTCCCCTGATTTTTACAGTTCCCCCGTATCATGAAATTGTGAAGAAAAAAGCCTGGATCAAGTGGCAGACCAATCTGCCGTCCGAGGCTGAATTCAGACTGGGTGTTTCTAAGCTGAGCCTTGAGCCGCAGACGCTGCCGGAAGGCCCAAAAACAAGCCATTTCGCAGCCCTTACTCGCTTGCAGAGCAACCAATGGTACTATTATCAAGTGTTGGCCTTTACGGATGAAGAAGAATTGGAATCGGCCATTGATTCATTTTTAATCCGGGCTGAGACTGAAGATTCCCAGCCGCCCTATGTGATCCGGTTGCTGATTTTCAAATACAAAACCAAGGCTTATCTCTATTTTAGCTACAATGAGCCATCAGTCGCCACCCTCTTTTATTGGATTAATCCGCAATCAGTAACGCAATCGCTGGCGCAGAACGATTATGCCAAATCCCACTGGTTCCAATTATCGAATCTGCAACCGAACACGACCTATTATTTTGAGTTGTCCATGATGGACATGAGCGGCAACACCGGCTGGTTCCCGCCCCGGAACGCCCTGGCCAAAGCCGCCGATGATTCGCCGGATAGCAGTTTCAGCACCACCGATGATGATGATTCCCAACTGCCGGCTTTTACCGCCTGGCAAGTCTTTTTGCATCACAACGGCCAACTCGGGATGAGCTGGCAAACCGACGAACCGTGTACCTATAAACTGGAATTGAGCCAAAGCGGCAATTTGATCGGCGCGTTCAGCGACACAGCGGAATACGAAATCGAACGGACCTTTGTGGCGACTGGTTTGGAAAACGGCGCGACCTATAGGGTTTCATTGTTGATAACTGATCCTGAGGGCAACGAAACTCAATATGAGGCGGATGTTCAGATAGAAGCATCGACGCCTCAGGCGCCACAGTGCAATTTCATCGGATATGAAGTGATGAACGATAATCTGCTGGTCCATTGGACCAGCGACCAGCCGGCGACCTCGGAATTGCGTTGGGGCCGTTCAACCGCCGCGCTCGACCAAGCGCTGGCCCAGAACGAGTTGACGACCGATCATTGGATGGCGCTCAATGATGTGGCGCTCGACCAGGACGTTTATTTCCAGGTCCGTGCTTGTCAGCCGACGAACGATATTTGCGCCGACTGGTCATCAGTGGAGCATTATACAGCAGTGGATGTGGCTGAAGGCGGGACGATCCCCCATCTGAAAAGCCGCATGATGGATTATCATTACGGCTACCCCAATCCGTTCAATAGCCGTTTGTCGGTGGTTTACCGTCTAAAAACAGCCGGCAAGGCGCGGGTGGAGATTTTTAATTCCCTGGGACAGATATTGTCGGTGCTGGACGACCAATACCGGGCCGCCGGCGAATACCGCCTGACCTGGAATGGCCATGATGCGACCGGTCGCGCCATGCCCACCGGTATCTATTTCTATCGCATCCTCTGCGGCAACGAAATTTTTGTCCGCAAGATTTCTTTGGTAAAATAAAAGCCTTTTTTCCCCTCACCCTGTGGGTCTTTCCCCTCGCCCCTTTAGGGGGAGAGGGTCTTCAACTTTCCCCTCGCCCCTGTGGGGGAGAGGGCAGGGTGAGGGGGCATTCCGGCAGGATGAGCCGGGGGAAATAGCTCTTAGCGCCCATCAAGCGTTTAAAGCAAGGGATGAATCGTCTCCAATATATCCCGTCGGTTGACCGGTTTCCAGAGCATGGCCGAAAACCCGTATTCGTGATAATTGCTGCTATTGATAATATCACTGAATCCGGTGCATAAAATGATGGGAGGCGCCCCGGGCATATTCTTCTTCATCGCTTGAGCCAGTTCCAATCCGGTCATCTCAGTCATATTCAGGTCGGTAATAATCAGATCAAACTCATCCGGATGATGGCAATAATAATCATAGGCTGTGAGTGGATTATTGTAAACTGATATTTTATAACCAGCTTCTGTTAAATATTGTTGAAAAATATCAAGTAAAAAAATTTCATCATCAATCACGCAGATATGCTGACCGTTTCCATGAAATTTATTGGCGGTCAGTTTGGCTTTTTCTTCCGTTTCCTGCCGGCTGAGAGGGAAATAGATGTAAAAAGTAGTTCCTTTCCCCAACTCACTGATCAAGTTGATATGGCCACGATGCGATTTCATGATCCCTTGGGTTACGGATAGTCCTAATCCTGTACCTTCGTTTTTGTTCTTGGTGGTGAAATAGGGCTCAAATATCCGATTCCGAATTTCCGGAGGGATACCTTTTCCGGTATCGCAGAAACTCAGGCAAACATATTCGCCAGCATCAATCCATGCATCGTAAATCAGTGTGTTCTCTGTAATCGTCTGATTATACAAGTTAATCGTTAATACCCCCCGCTCCGGTTTCATTGCATGATAGGCATTTGTGCACAAATTCATGATGACCTGATGGATTTGGGTAGCGTCAGCGATGATGAGATCATACTGGGTTTCAATCTTTATTTCGATTTTAATTGAAGAAGGAAAGGTTGATCTGAGCAATGTCACAACTTCTTTGACTGAATCCGCTAAATGCAGCGGGAAAAATTCCTGGTTATCCTGGCGACTGAAACGGAGTATCTGTCGTACCAACTCCTTTGCCCGGTCAGCGGCGATGATGATCTGTTCCATATATTCCAGGGCTTTATTTCGATTAAGCTCCATCATCTTTTTCGCCAACTCGGCATAACCGTAGATACCCCCAATGATATTATTAAAATCATGAGCGATACCGCCTGCCAAAGTCCCGATCGCTTCCATCTTCTGTGTCTGATAGAGCTGTTTTTCCAGTTCCTGTTTGTCTTTAGCGAGTTCCTTCTCGATGGAAACATCATTAAGGAAAAAACCGATGCCTTTTGGTTTTTTATCCGTATCGGTGATCAACCAACCGTTGATGTTGCTGGGAAATGTCGATCGATCCTTACGCATACATTCAATATCTAATTTCCCGTTTATTGGAATCCCCCTGAGAAGTTGTTTTCGATACATCTCTAAAGTAAAGAGAAAATCGGGACAGATTAATTGGGTATAATTCATCGTCTCAAATTCATATCGGGTATAGCCAAAAAGTTGAACCATTTTTGAATTCACATTGATGATGTGGCCTTTGAGATTGATCATACCGATTCCCCCGGGACTGGAATTGAAAAGATTTTGGAATTGGAATTCACTCTCCAGTCGGGCCTGTTGTTCAATCTCGCGCTGATTGATTTCAGTCTGTAATTTTTTATTAATCTCGTCAAGATGATTCTTGTCATTACTTAATTGTATCTGGGCGTTTCGTTCCCGCTCCAGAGCCTGATCCAGCCGTTTCAACATAAAACCAATCGGGAATACAATCGTCAACGTCAAACCCATTAGATTGACGGCAAACATATTAAACCAATTGGTTCCCAATGAGAGGACGTAGGTCCAGGATTCCAGAGAAGGGGCGAAGAAATAGTAAAAAATATAGAGAATAGAGATATTGAGTATCAGAACCGGCCAAATGGCTCGCAATCCATAAAAAAGCACGGCAACCGAAGCCGTCATGATTAGCCATACGGGCCGCGCCCCCAGGGGCCCCAGGTCATAGTGAAACATGATCGACATGATATAAATATAAATCAACCATAACGTGGGATGACGAAGAATCGTTTTCCCACGCGTTAAAAAATGGATGAGGGCGAGCAGATACAAAGCAATATCTAAACCCACCAGTATATATTTTTCAGTGTGAATAAAATCCGGGAGGGTGAAGATAAATGTGAATGGAACAAAAATTAGCACGATGAGTGTAATCATCATATTTACTAATTGGAAGCGCCAGTCTTTAAGCGTGGCGCTATCGGCGGATTTTGGAGCCTTGAAAACGGAAATCGCCCAATCGAGAATCGTTGTGGGGTGAAGATTTGCAAAAAAACCCATCTCTTGTCCTTGTTTAATTCATGGCGTTCCATAAAAGCGTTTTATCGGTAATCATACTCATCCATGTTGTCCGAAACCGTTCTCAATGGAGATTTTAGCGCCTGATTTGATATCCAGTTTGTTTTTCATTGAAGCGCCCGCTTAGCCGTGGATGTAGGTATCCAATTACTCTTCCCATATCTCTAATAGATATCTGTTCAATCGTTGTGAATTTAATTTATTATAAATCTTTTTTTTTCGATTGTCAAGTAGAAAATCTTTCTGAAAATTGAGGCTTTGAAATACTATTTGATCAATACATCATTGGATTAGACTTCAATATTCATCTGTATCCCAATGGGTTGTAAATGATTTATAAAAATTTGCTGTAAACGAACTGATCGATCCGGCGCTTTTATTATATATTGTCTGGGTTTTTTGCCGGGAAAAAAAATGTTGACAAAAATTCATTTGTTATTATAATAGAGTTAGACGCGATTTACTTTTCGGTCCACTGTTTGCCATGCCGAAGGTTTTAAGATGGATACCGGCTATTTTTCGCCGCTGACCGCAGATTCCCGCTTTAGCTGAAATCACGGATAGCGCTTCTTCGGCATCACTCTGGGATAGCCTTGCCTGCTTCCGGTATGACGAGGATTCTACTGAACGCGCGCTAATGGAATTAGTAATTTTTAGTAAGAAAATGCCCGAACCCCACCCTTTAAGGAGGAGATCATGAAACGGTTTATTTTTTTGTTTTTTTGCCTGCTGATCGCCGCGAGTGTTTTGCTGGCGCAAGCCCCCCAGCCTCGGGACCACGCGGAAATCAATCCCGATTATTTAAAATGGCTGGAGCAGAAGCAAAAGGGAACCTTGACGAGCATGACCGCCGATGGCCATGCCCTGGGCTATATACCGCCCATGTACAAAAAAAATGTCAATCTGAATCAAAGCGGACTGCAGAAGCCGATGGCCGATCCCGCCAGCTACGATCTGCGCAACACCGGCGGCGTGACTTCGGTGAAGGACCAGGGAAGCTGCGGCGGCTGCTGGACCTTCGCCGCCATGGCCGTGCTCGAATCGCGCTGGCAGATCGCCGGCTACGGCACGTACGACCTCTCCGAGGATAACCTCAATACCTGCCATACCGGATTTGTATGGGAACCCTGCGCCGGCGGCAATTACGAAATCGCCGCCAATTACCTGGCGCGCTGGTCCGGCCCTTACAGCGAGGCGGAAGACCCCTACGATGAGAGCCACACTACGGTGGACTGCCCTTCGGGCCTGACCCTGCAGGGTTTCGTCGATAACGCCTGGTACCTGCCGACCGATGCCGCGAGCATCAAGTCCGCCCTGCAAACCTACGGCGCAGTCTATACCAACATGTACTATAACGCCGCTAACTACAACGCCGGCAACTACACCTACTACTACAGCGGCGCCGAAGGCACCAATCATGCGGTCACCATTGTCGGCTGGGACGACAACAAGGCCACGGCCGGCGGCACCGGCGCCTGGATCATCAAGAACAGTTGGAGCAGCGGCTGGGGCGATGGCGGCTATTTCTACCTCGCCTACAATAGCAGCAGCATCAACAATGATGTGGGGATATTTCCCTCGCGGCTGGCCTATAACGCCAATGCTGTACAGTACAAATACGATGAGACGGGCTGGACCGGCTGGAATACTGGTTACAGCAATACGGTCGGCTATGGGATGGTGAAATTCACCGCTTCCGGCAACCATTTGCTTTCCAAGGTCTCCACCTGGGCCAATACCGATGGATCCACCGTCGAAATTTGGATCTACGACGATTTCAACGGTACTACCCTTTCCAATGAGTTGGCCCATCTGGCCGCCCAGTCCTGTACTTATGCCGGTTATTATACCTGGGATCTGGGCACGGACGTCAATATGACCAGCGGCAACGATTTTTATGTGAAGGTCAAATATACCACCCCGGGATATAATCTTCCGATCCCCTTTGAAAAAGAATCAGCGGGTTATTCTACATGTACCCTGGAATCCGGAGTTTTTTGGATCAGTTCAAACGGCAGTAGCTGGACAGCCAAGAACGACCGAGATCCCGTGATTCGCGTGTATGCCACGCCGGGCACGCCCCCGCCATCGGCGCCCACGGTGACCACTCAGGCGGTGAGCGGTATCGGCCAGACTTCGGCCACCGGTAACGGCAACCTCACCAGTCTCGGTTCCGCCAATCCCACGGCCCATGGCTTTTGCTGGAATACTACCGGCACGCCCACCACCGCCAACTCCAATGTCGATTTGGGCGGCAAAGCCTCCACCGGCGCTTTCACGGGCTCGCTCAGTGGACTGACCGCCAATACTCCCTATTACGTGCGCGCCTACGCCACCAACACGGTCGGCACCGCCTACGGCGATCAGGTCACCTTCACAACTACCGACCAGACTTTCAATATTAGCGGCACTGTAACGCTCAATGGCAATCCGCTCGCCGGTGTCACTATGTCCCTCACCGGCTCAAGCAGTTCCTCCACCACCACCGACGCCAGCGGCAACTACTCCTTCAGCGGCCTGGCCTCCTCGGGCAGTTACACGGTGACGCCTTCCAAGAACGGCTACACCTTCACGCCCAGTTCCCGCGACTACAGCAACTGCGTCACCAACCAGACCGCCCAGGATTACACCGCGGCCGCAGGCGGTGTCATCATCAGCGGCACGGTAACCCTCACCGGCGCCCCCCTGGCCGGAGTCACCATGACCCTCAGCGGCAGCAGCAGCGCCACCGCCACCACCGACGCCAGCGGGAATTACTCCTTCACTGTGGCCAGCGGCGGCAGTTATACGGTAACCCCCGCTAAAACCAACTATAGCTTCACTCCCGCTAATTACAGCTATACCAACCTTACCACCGATCAAACTGCCCAGAATTTCGCGGCCGATTTCATCACCTATATGATCAGCGGCACGGTCACCTTCAATGGCAGTCCGCTCTCGGGCGCGCAGGTGGCCCTCACCGGTGACGCCTCCCAAACCATCACTACCGTCAGCAACGGCGCCTACAGCTTCACGGTCGATGCCGGTGGTAGTTATACGGTGACACCCACCAAGGCTAATTTCACCTTCACGCCCACCAACTACAGCTACACCAACCTCAGCGCCGATCAGACCGATCAGGATTTTACCGGCGCCGCCACCACCTATAGCATCAGCGGCGCGGTCACTCTCACCGGCGCTCCCCTTGCCGGCGTCACGATAACTCTGAGTGGCGGCAGCAGCGCTACCACGACGACTGATGCCAGCGGCAACTACTCCTTCACCGGCCTGTTTGCCGGCGGCGATTTCACGGTCACGCCCTCCAAAATCTACCACAGTTTCACACCTGCGAACTACAGCTATACCAATCTGATGGAAAACAAAACCAGTCAGAATTTTACCGCCGCTCTTCAGACTTATACTATCAGCGGCGCGGTAACCTCCGGCGCGACCCCTTTGGCGGGCGTTCTGCTTACCCTGAGCGCGGTTGGCGGGGACGGCAAAGTTCTCGAGGGCCAAACCGATCAAACCGATCAAACCGTCACGACCGGCGCGGACGGCGTCTATAGTTTTTCCGCGGCCGCCGGTGGCGATTATACGGTGACACCCGCTAAGGCCAATTACAGCTTCACACCTGCCAACTACAGCTATACGGCGCTGGGTGAAAATAAAACCGCCCAGAATTTCAGCGCTTCCCTTAATAACTATACCATTAGCGGCACCGTGCGCGAAAACGCGCTACCGCTTGCAGGCGTTACTGTTACCCTCAGCGGCGATGCCGCAGGTACCGTGACCACCGTCAGCAACGGCGTCTATTCCTTTACCGTAACGGGAGGCGGCAACTACGTAGTAACCCCCGCCAAAACCGGATACTCCTTCACGCCGGCGAATCATAGCTTTACCAATCTGAGCGCCACGCAATCCGGCCAGAATTTCACGGCTTCTCAAAGCAGTTTCACCATCAATGGCGCTGTGACCTTCGATGGCGCGCCCTTGTCCGGCGTATTGGTGACCTTGAGCGCCAGCGGAGGCGGCTTAAGCGCCCTGACGGCTGAAACCGTAACCACCGGGGCGGATGGCGCCTATAGTTTTACCGCGGCCGCCGGCGGCGATTATATGGTGACCCCTTCGAAAACCAACTATAGCTTCACTCCTGCTAATTACACTTATACCGCGCTGAGTGAAGCCAAAACCGCCCAGAATTTCAGCGCTACTCTTAATAACTATACCATAAGCGGCACTGTGCGCGAAAACGCGCAATCGCTTGAGGGCGTTACTGTTACACTCAGTGGCGATGCCGCAGGTACTGTGACCACCGTCAGTAACGGGGTCTATTCCTTTACCGTGACGGGAGGCGGCGACTATACGGTAACCCCCACGAAAACTGGGTACACATTTTCTCCCACGAATTACAGCTATAC
>CAZWDO010000020.1:70668-72606 GCA_964632485.1 uncultured bacterium | reverse complement strand
CGAAAACCCGTAGATTCCGGGTGCGAGCCGCACGGGCAATCAAGTCCGGAATGACGGAGGGGAAATCCGGAATGACGAAAAGAATGTAAGCGGGGAGTCGGCGCCCTTACTTCAGCAGGGTCATACGCCTGCAGATACGCTTGTTTCCCGCTTGTAAAACGCAAAAATAGACCCCGCTCGGCAGATCAACTCCCGTAATGGAAATTTCGCGCCACCCCGGCCCATACTCATTGCAATCGTACTCACGCACTTTTTCGCCGGCAATGTTGAACAGTTCCAGCGTCATTTCCCCGCTGTCCGGCAAAAAAAAGCGGATAAGGGACGATTCCCGGAACGGATTGGGATAATTCACGTCCATGCGTAACCCGCCTTCGGGAAAACGCCCCTTCCCTTCTTGCATACCCACCGGCTGATCCAGATCGTAGCGCCGGATATGGGCATTATTAAATTCTAATATAAATAGATCGTTCAACGCCGCGTCGTATTTGATAACCGGTGGATACTTGTCAGGCGCGCAATAGAGAAATCGCTCGCCCACCGATATCAGGCTTCGTGGATGAAGCTCGTAAACCCAAAGCGAATCATTAACCAATGCCATACTATATGCCAGACTCCGCGCCGCATTGGCGCCCAGATAAAGCGATCCCTTCGGCAAGGAGCCGGTTACGCGCAATTGCGCCAGATCGATACGCAGATTACCCACCATCAGCTCGTTCAGTACCGTATCCACGGCCAGGCATTGAACGACCAGATTATCAGTAGTGTCGCTCCAATCCTGCCGCAGCGATAATGTGTCAATTAAAATCAACGTCATGGCATCGAAAACCGCCAATTTTTTTTCGTTCTTCATCAAAACAAATAAGCGCTGATTTTCGGGATCGAATATGGGCTGCAAGACGCCGATGGCGGCATCCCGATCTTCATCGAAACTATAGCCGGGAATGACGGCGGACTGAACCTGATAGGTTGCGGCATCCACTACGAACACTTGTTCCAGTTCAGGAAACGCCGCAGCGAAACGATGCAATGTCGGATCAAGAGATGAGGCTACAATGGCGTCGGTTCGGGCTTCATCCGTTCCCAGCGGAATGGTGGCTAAAGAATCGCCGGTTGTGGCATCCAGTACCGAAACGCTGCTTTCGAAATGATTGACGATAAACATCCTATTCAGCGCCGAGTCGGTCTCGCAGGTTGAGGGCCAGGCTCCGGCCCGTTTTTCAACACATCCCCCCGAACCCAGATCCCAGCCAACGATCCGACTGCCTCCCAGTCGCTTGACAATCCAAGCAGTCTGTTTGTCCGGCGATAACGCCAGATAATCGCTGGATTCTCCGATATCGACCGAATCAATAGCCCCGCTCAACACATCGTAGAACTCTACCCAGCCGGAATGCATGTCGGGAAACGCCAGTCGATGAGTCGCGTCATAAAACTCCAATCGCGAAGCCTTATCCCCCATTTTCATGGAATCGAGGGCGCCAGTTTCCCCATTCATAACCCATACGCAGCTCCAGGAACCCTTCTCCCCATTGGCCGCGAAATAATCAGGCGTAATCGCGTATAGGGCGCGGTTGATCCCGGCATAGGTATAATCATTGGCATCGGCGCTCAGATTGAAAATATGCCGGATTTGCCCGTCAGAGAGTTTTAATTGCGCGACCGTAGATCGCCCCGCTAAAAAAATATCATCCCGTTCACGATCGACCATCATCCGTCCCATCGGTTGCAATGAAGGATAATTCAACTCCCGAACCCTTGCGTAAGGAGCATCTGCGCTCAACACGCGAATCTTCACCTGCCCATTAACCGGTTGCGCCGAATTGACCAGCAACAGCCGTTCCGCGGAATCCAGCGCGATATCCCCGATCTGAAAAGGCAGCTCGATCCGGTCAGCTTCCGTCAAATCGTCGCCGTCCAGCACTAATATGCTTTGCTGAA
>CAZWDO010000020.1:54981-70650 GCA_964632485.1 uncultured bacterium | reverse complement strand
TCTGAGTCGGATCAACATCGATGCCCCGCATCTGCTGATTGTCCGGAAAAGTGATTGTCCCCTTGATTTCGCCAGAGACGGGATCGATCAGGTTTATATAAACCGGATCGGCTTCGGTGAACCCCTGCAACAGATAACCATTGACGGGATTGACCAGTAAATGGATCAGATTACCGACTTCATCGCGGCTGTTGACGCTGCCCACTTCACGATGGTTAATAATATCGATAATGGCTGTATTCAAGGTAACGATGGAGGCTACGTAGGCTAATCCTCGGCGCTGATCCACCGCGATATCGTACATTTTAATGGAATTGCCATAAGCGTTATTCAACAAGGCCGGCTTGAGCTCCAATTCGCCGATCAAATCATAGGATACCGTCTGCGCCGAGATGGCGGTTGCAGTTAAAAAAACCGCCAGACTCATCACGAAAACTATCCGGTAGATATTACGATTCATTGAACTCTCCTTTTTATAGTCTAATCTGTCAAACACTACGCGCGGTTTAAAATGCTTGCCGTTCCCTCAGTATGCGAAACGAATCGTCCGGTTTGCTGATACCGCCATAAGTCATATTGATAAACGGCTGTCAGCCGAAAAAATCTAACGATCCAATGGATTTTCTCTAAGAATTCAAAAAACGTCCATAATAATCTGTTCCGATTCCGACATGATGCCAATTGGAAGATTAGCGACGAATTGTATAATCTCCATCCAGAACATATTTATAGGAAGTGAGTTCGGCCAATCCCATCGGACCGCGGGCATGAAATTTTTGAGTGCTGATACCGATTTCGGCGCCAAATCCGAACTGCCCGCCATCAGTAAACCGTGTCGAAGCATTGATATATACGGCCGCAGAATCAATCTTACGGGCAAACATGCGGGCATTAGCCAGATTATTGGTTAAAATCGCTTCGGAATGTCCGGAACTATAGCGGCGGATATGTTCAAGCGCTTCATCGCAGGAATCAACAATTTTAAGCGCAATGATCATATCCAGGTATTCCGTTTCCCAATCTTCGGTTGTAGCCGGTTCGGCATTGATAATCGCGCGGGTTTTCTCACATCCTTTGATCAAGACATTTCTAGAAAGCAATGCCTCACAAAGGGAAGGTAGAAATTGAGCTGCAATGTTGCGATGGATCAGCGCTTTTTCAGCGGCATTGCATGTTCCGGGCCGCTGGGTCTTGGCATTGACGATCACCGCCACAGATTTTTCCAGATCGGCATCCGCATCGACATAAATATGGCAATTGCCAACACCGGTCTCTAATACCGGCACCCGGCTGTTTTGACGAACATACTGAATTAATGCGGCGCCGCCGCGAGGAATAATGACGCTCAACTGATCAATCATTTGGAACATGACCTCAACGGATGAGCGATCACGGGATGGTATCAGTCCCACGCAATCCGCGCTGAGTTCCGCAGCCTTCAGCCCCTCCACCATAGCGGCCACCAGGGCAAGATTGGAGCGCAGAGCGTCGCTGCCTCCTTTTAATAGAACAGGATTACCGGCTTTTATGGCTAAAATGGCGGCTTCCACCGTTACGTTTGGCCGCGACTCATAAATGATCCCGATCGGTCCCAGGGGCGTTCGCACTTTCTGAATCATCAGACCCGCGGCCTGGCGCCAGCTTTCGAGCACCTGACCCACGGGGTCCGGTAGCGCGATGACGATATCGCAGGCATTTTTCATTTCATCTATCCGTTGATCATTCAATGCCAACCGATCCATCAGCGCCGGTCGGATTCCCGCTTGACGGGCATCGTCGCAATCCTCGGCATTCGCCGCCAGAATCGCGCCACGATGCCCTTCCAACGCATCCCGAATGGCGGCCAATGCCCGGTTCTTCAGCCTCTCATCCGCATCCGCCAATTGGTTGCGGCTATCGCTTACTTTTTGGGCAATTTTTAGAATCTCGTCTCTATTCATGATGCCGCTCCTCCGCTTCCCCTGACATTCGCTTGGCTTTGTTATAGGTGTCGATCAATATCTTCATCAAAATCCCGCGCAATCCTTCACGTTCAAGGGTATATATGCCTTCAATCGTCGTTCCCGCGGGAGATGTCACTTTATTACGCATGACAGCCGGGTGGATTTCGTCATCATGGAGCAACATCTGCGCAGAACCGGTCAATGTCTCCAACACCAATTTTTTGGCAACATCATAGGAAAGTCCCATCATCAACCCGGCATCGATTAACGTTTCCACAATGACAAATACAAACGCCGGCGAACTGCCGCTTAGGGCAGTCAAGGCGGCAAAATCCTTCTCGCGAATGGGAACCACACATCCCAACACTCCCAACAAACGTGTGATCAACTGTCGCTTCTCTTCCTCAAAAGGTTCCATAAAACAGATTCCGATCACTCCCTTGCCAATCGAAATCGGAACATTCGGCATGATTCGAACGACATTGCGCGTCACTAATTCTGATTCGATGCGGGTCGTAGTAATACCCGTCATCGTACTGACTACCACTTTTTTCGAATAATCCAGATTTTTTATCAGCGAAAATAATTGTCCGGCATCCTGCGGCTTAACCGCAATAAATATAATTTCACTTTCCCTGCACAATTCCAGGGGTTCCTGAGCAATCCGTATACAGGGATAGTTGGATAATCGCTGACATTTTTCTGAATTTATATCATATAAATACAATTGATCGTCACGATTATTCTTTGAAAATTCATGGGCAAACGATTCGGCAAAGATGGCGCCAATATTACCGATACCGAGTATTCCGATTTTCATAGCATCTCCTTTCGATAAAATAATCTCTATTTTAATCGTTTTTTTTCCAATTGTCAATCCATTTTTTCAGATGCCGTTTAAAATCTTTTTATTAATGATCAAAAAGCTGCCATGGAAATTTTCAATAAACCTGACTCTTGATCTTATCGATTCGAGATCAATTGTTCTCTATGAGTATGTTATCTCAAATAAGTGATCGTTCCCGTTTTTTGCCAATCCCCGCATATTTACTGATAAACATAGATTCCCGAAGCTTGAATATCGCCATTATCGTTTTTGCCATCCCACCCCCATTGAATCCGCGATAGGTTCAACCACTCCAATACCCTCTCAACCATAATCTGTTCCAATAGATTGCAGATTCTGAGCGGTTCTAATTGAAAAGCCTCAATTACCTGCTTGATTTCCATTGTTTGGCAATCCTGGTTTCTGCTGTATATAAAACCGACGACCCAATGGATAAATCATTCGCATCAGCGATGCGTTTGATAATCGGTCCACAGAGGATTTCAAAAATCCCCTACAAAATTTTGGAATCGTATGGCAGGGTATAAACACTGGAATTTTTTGTTAAAATGCCTACTTTCTCCCATTCCAATCCCGTGGGATATAATTGCGAGATTTCATTCAAAAACAAGGTTTTAATATCCATGCCACCTCATTAATTCATTTTAAAATCCATTTGTTTACTATGGAAAAGCGTTTATGAAAGTATCTTGACTCATCTTTTCCATCATTCATTATATATAGCACTATTATGAGAAAATATCAAAATAAATTTTATCACCGTTTTCAAGTTCAACAGTCGGCATGAAATCATTCAAGAATGGCATACGGGCATCAAAATTAAAATAATGAAACCTGGCCTTTAATCGATATTGCTCTTAATGCAATGAAAAAGCATAATTTTCCTTGACATTTAGCGCATCGTGATGTATTTTTCAGCCATGAATTTTCTGATCATTCTGCCGACCCTCAAACAAACGGGCGGCACGCAAATCGCTCGCGAATATGCCAACATACTGCAAGAGAACGGTCATCAGGTCGAGATCATCGGATTCTGGCATTCGGCTATCCCCGATTTCTGGCATCCCCTGCCCACTCGGGCGATTTCCCTGCCCTGGCCACACAAAATTACAGTAGCGACTTTTTATCTCCCCGCCTTTTTCCACCTTGAACGCCAACTTAAATTTATTTCCGGCAAAAACACTAATTACCAGATAATGACAATCTATACTCCCCTGGCATTCATTCTAACTATATTACATATATTCCGCCATTACCCGATCCCCCGGTTCATCATCCACGACAGCCCCCGACAAAAATGGGTAGGTGGAATCGCCTTTCGGCTCATGATACCCTGGATCATCAACCGGATAGGTCCAGCAAAAGTAGCGATTGTAAATCAAGCCCTGCAAAGAAGCATTCCAAACAAAAAGGCTTCTCAATTGCTTGAAATTCCAAATGCCATCATCCCACTGGATACCCCGCGAATCAACAAGAATCCACAGCAACTGCTATATATCGGCGCTACCGATCGGGCCAAAGGCTGGGATCATCTTCTGGAATTCGCGGGTTTACTTACCAAAGAACTCCCGCGCTATCAAATTCACTGTTTTATCGGTACGTCGCGAACTCCCCGCCCCCCGGTCCCCCCCAATTTAATAATCTATCCGCCTCATACTTCCCGAGAGATACTGAAAACGTGTCTGCAACAAAGTTTTGTTCTGCTTAATTTCAGCCGCAGCGAAAGCTTCTGCCTTCCTGTCCTCGAGGCAATGGCTTCTGATACAATAGCCATTGCAACTCCTACAATTGGAGCTGGTCAATTAATTGAAAATGGGAAAAACGGGTTTTTGCTCCAGTCGCAATACCCCCAGGAAGCAATCTCTATTCTTCAGCATTTAAATACCCTGGAGCAACGCCAACTTGAAAAAATTTGGCAATGCGCCCGAAAAAAAGCTATCGTCTATTCTCCTGAACGCATGACGGAGCGATTAATTAAATTTATAACACCAGATAATTCCTAATCAATAATAGATATTTGCTTTATTAATAGGCTGCCTATTGTGAAACTATTCACTAATATTTGCGTATATTCAAACTGTGGGTTCATTCAGGATGCAATGAACTGATACGTAGCCAACAATGAAGAAAAAAAATTGCAACTTTAAGGAGTTTCTATGAAAAATATCCATTTCCCCCCTTCCGGTCTGCTTATAGTTAAAAAAGTCACCGCAACTATTTTGACTATTTTTTCCTTACTAATTATGAATAGTTGCCGAACAAACGGTATCGAACTGGATGAGAGAAATGTCATTACTCAAACCCGGGATTTGGGTAGTTTTAATCGTTTTGAAGTTCATAACGGATTTGAGGTGACCCTGGTTCAAGGCGCAACAGAATCGATCACCATTGAAGCTCCCGAAGCCTATCTTCCCTATATTCATATAAAAATCCAAAATGGAACGCTGATTCTGGAACTGGATGATAATATTGACGAGGATAATCACGCCCATAAAAAAGCGATTCTCACTTTCAAGACCCTTCGGGGCATTGATGGAAGCGGTGGTTCATATCTAACCTGCAATGATTCAATTGTTTCATCGGACTTTGATATCGATCTGAGTGGTGGGAGCGAATGCCATTTGACCTTAGGCGCCGAGACATTGACTTTTGAAACATCCGGGGGCAGTGAAATGACCTTAGCGCTCTCGGCAGAAGAAATCAGAGGTGGCGGCAGCGGCGGCTCGGTCCTCTTTTTATCCGGTCATGGCAAAAATTTCAGACTCCGGGGACTATCCGGCGGGTCGATTATGCGCGCTTTTTCCCTCCAAATGGCTCAGGCCGATTTGGAACTTTCAGGGGGGTCTATTGCCGAATTGACGGTACTTGATGCTTTAACCGTTTCCGCATCCGGCGGCAGCGCGGTGAGATATAAAGGAAATCCCACTATTACTGAGGATCTTTCAGGAGGGTCCTCTATTCAAAATGCGAATTAATTTTTTAATGACCGAATTTTTGTCTTGACAAGTTCTCAATTTTTTATTATAATGAATCTATGAAAAAGTATGAGCATGAACCGGAGTCCAAGTCCTTTTTAATACTAAATGGTGGTTGGTGGCGGAACTGTGAAGTTCTGCTACCCACCGAAGCTGATTCCTGAGCCAGCAATATTCAGCCGTGGATAGCAGATGCTATTCACGGCTTTTCGTTTATAAAGCCGTGATTACAGAATCACGGCTTTTTTTTTAGCCCAAACCTAAACTAAGGAGTTGTCATGGAAACCACGAAGTTTTACCTCGAACCGAAGAAGATGCCGCGCAATTGGTACAATATTATGGCGGATTTACCGGAACCGCTGGCGCCCCATCTTCATCCCGGAACCAAACAGCCCGTTACCCCGGACGATATGAAAGCCATTTTCCCTATGACTCTGATTGAACAGGAGATGGCCTCTGATCCCTATATAGAGATTCCCGATGAAATTTTAGATTTCTACAAAATCGCGCGGCCCAGTCCTCTGATTCGCGCCAAACAACTGGAAAAAATCCTGGATACACCCGCCAAAATCTATTTTAAATACGAAGGTGTGAACCAGGGCGGCAGCCATAAAATTAATACAGCGATTGCCCAAGCCTATTACAACAAAAAAGCCGGCATAAAGCGCTTAGTTACCGAAACCGGCGCCGGACAATGGGGAAGCGCGCTTTCTATCGCCTGCAGCCATTTCGATATGGAATGCAAGGTCTTCATGGTGAAGGTCAGTTTCGATCAAAAACCGTACCGGAAAGCCTTTATGGAACTCTATGGCGCCAACGTAACTCCCAGCCCATCGACTCAGACTCAGGCGGGTCGCGATGTGTTAGCTGAAGATCCAAATTCCCCGGGTTCACTTGGCATAGCTATCAGCGAAGCCGTCGAAATTGCCGCTCAGCGGGATGATTCGAACTATGCCCTGGGCAGCGTCTTAAACCATGTTTTATTACACCAGACTATCATTGGCGAAGAAGCCCTTAAACAGATGGAAATAGCCGGCGATTATCCGGATATTATTTTGGCTTGTGTTGGCGGCGGCAGCAATTTTGCCGGGCTGAGTTTCCCCTTTGTCCGCGAAAAAATCGCCAAGGGTCAAAATGGATTGCGCATCATTGCGGTTGAGCCCTTTTCCTGCCCGACTCTGACTAAAGGAGTTTTTGCCTATGATTTCGGCGATGAAGCGGGTTTAACGCCCTTGGTTAAGATGTTCACTTTAGGCCATAAATTTATCCCGCCTTCAATCCATGCCGGCGGATTGCGCTATCATGGAATGGCGCCCCTGGTTTCCCATCTCAAACATCTGGATATCATCGAAGCAGAAACCTACCATCAATTGGAAGTCTTTGCCGCCGCGCAATTGTTTGCTAAAGCCGAAGGCATAATCCCGGCCCCGGAAAGCGCTCATGCCATCAAAGCCGCCATCAAACACGCCCTTGACTGCAAAGAAGCCGGTACCCCCAAAACCATTTTGTTCAACCTC
The DNA here is from genome assembly GCA_964632485.1 of uncultured bacterium. GTDB lineage: Bacteria > JAGOEH01 > JAGOEH01 > JAGOEH01 > JAGOEH01 > CAZWDO01. Next base: position 63,368 of record CAZWDO010000020.1, on the reverse strand, counting down.
TCAGGGCACGGTTTTCTCGATCTCGGCGCCTACCAGTCCTATATCGATGGAAAACTACATGACTACGAACTTCCGACTCAGAAAATCGATGAATACACCCATCATCTTCCCCAGGTATAATCTCCCCATTACTACGTGTTACAATACTCAGGAGGCCCTGTCCCTAATGCAGGGCCTCTTGTTAAACGTGACGAATCACGATTCATGATGGCTGACGTAATAAAACTGGATGCTTTTACATCATTGGGAAAAAACTATCCAATGAGACTTTTCATTAAAATAAATAGACTGTATTCTCTCGCTATCGCTTGAAAGGAGCTGAAATGAGTATTAATAATGTGATTCTCGGTCCCGGGCAGGCTTCCCAGTATGTCGGTATGGGTTTGAGCTTTCGATCCGCCGATTTTCCGTTTATTGAAAACTACCTGCAAAAAGCGCAACAGATATCCAATATTCCGATTGCCGATCTCGCATATAAGGGGCCGGAGGAATTGTTGACGCGCACCGATAATGCCCAGGTTTGCTTAACGTTTGTAAGTATCTGCGCGTATGAAATTCTCAAACGAAACAAGAAACTAACGCCCGGCATGGCGGCAGGCCACTCCCTGGGAGAATACGTCGCGTTATACGCCGCCGGAGTATTTGACTTTGAGCAGGTTATCAAGGCCGTATCCATCCGCGGTCAAGCTATGCATGAAGCCGCCGGTAAATGCCGGGGCGGTATGATTGCCGTTATGGGACTGGCCCTGAACTCTCTACGTGAAATTGTCGACGAACTATCCAAACGCGGCGTCATTACTATCGCCAATATCAATTCGCCCAAGCAAGTGATTCTTTCCGGCGATAAAGCCCTCCTCAATGAAGCGGGTGAAAAAGCCAAAGCCATAGGCGCATTAAAAGTCGTATCCCTCAACGTCAGCGGCCCCTGGCATTCCGAATATATGCGCCCCGCCTGCGATACTATGAATGATTTCTTCGCTACCATCCAATTAAATAAACCCCAGTTCCCCGTCTATGCCAATCTGACTGCCGAACCCTATCCCGAGGACCCCGAGCAAATCAAAAAAATGCTGGTCGAACAGATCATTTCGCCCGTGCGATGGGTGGAAATCATCGAAAAAATCCAGGCGCGCCAGCCCAAACTCTTTATAGAATTGTCTCCGGGTAAGGTATTAAACGGTATTCTGCGTCAAATTGATAAATCAATCAAATGCATCAGCTTCGATTCGATTGACCAATTGAATGAAATTCCAGATTAAACAAGAATCCCTTACCCAAATAGCCTTCCCGGGACATTGACGATTTAATCCATCGGGGCGAAGGCAGAGAAATTGAATTCAAAGAAGCGAATAACGCTATTCCCGCCAGTCTCTTTGAAACTGTGGTCAGTTTTTCCAATACGGATGGCGGGAATGACGATGGTGATTGGCGCCATAGATTCCGTGACAAGCGCACATGAGGAGAGGTATTGGCGTAGATGCCTGTTTTCGCAGGAATGAGTGAGAAAGAAGCCAATAAATTGCAGATGTTTTTAATTTAATGATTGATCGATTATTGGGGGGGGAAGTTTTTACAAATGTAAATAGTGCCGAAGACCGGACTCGAACCGGTACGTGGTTGAAGCCACGCGGGATTTTAAGTCCCGTGCGTCTACCAATTTCGCCACTTCGGCGCCATTTCCAAAACGAGGCGACACCCGGATTCGAACCGGGGGATAAAGGCTTTGCAGGCCTCTGCCTTACCACTTGGCTATGTCGCCATACAAAAAAAAAAGCGGGAAACGGGACTCGAACCCGCGACAACTACCTTGGCAAGGTAGAGCTCTACCAACTGAGCTATTCCCGCGTTAATGAGTTCTAATATAATAAACTTTCAACTGAAAAGCAAGTCTTTTTTTTCTTTAACGCCATTTTTTTCCGCTTTTTTAATTCCCTGCAATCACTTTTTCCCAGGCTCATCTTGCAACTGCTCCCTTTCATTTCTAATCCGCCAATTTAAATTTATAATAAAAAACCCGGCTTCTTATTATTTTACAGTTACTCATAATTTTCCATTCAATCACGGTGTATTATCCTCATTTAAAAATGATAAATTTACGACTTGAAAAATCTCTTGAATATAGTTTGACGCATTCTGAAAAAAAACTTTCAATTTTCTGGGCCGTACTCTCCGTATAAAACCAATAAAGATTCCGATGGAAGAGCTATCGACAAAATCACATTCTTTAAAATCTAAATAGATTATCTTAATGGCGTTGTTGTTTTCAATATGTTTAAGTAAATCTTTTAGAAAATAATTTTCAGGATAAACTAAAGTTGACACAAATTCGATTTTAACAACGTCTTCAGCAAGAGGAATAAGGTTATATGGCGACTTGGCCATATTTTATACGACTTGCCGCAGTCCGGTTGCCGGTCTTTTATAGCCTGGTTTAGGGGGTTGAGGCGTAGTCGGCTGCTTGTCGGCGCGCGGTTCATCGGTAATATCGCCCAACTTGAATTTACCAACAAGATTTCTCAGGGATTCGGTTTTAGAGTAAAGTTCCTGCGTTGAACTGCCGAGCATATCGACCTGTTCCGAATTTTTATTAATAATTTCTGTGATGGTAACCACATTTTCCGATATTTGTTCCGATGCAGAAGATTCTTCCCGGGCAGCCAGCGCGATATTTTTAACCATTTCCAGTACCGTATTGATTCGCTCTTTAATTTGCCCCAGGTTACTGCCCGCTTCATTACTCGAGGCAACGCCCTGTTCTACGTATTTCGTACCATACTCGGTCGATTCTACCGCCTGCGCTGTATCCTTCTGGATATTATTAATCATATCGGCGATCTCTTTGGTCGCATTGGTCGTGCGTTCCGCCAGCTTGCGAACTTCATCGGCAACCACTGAAAATCCACGCCCCTGTTCACCTGCGCGCGCAGCTTCAATTGCGGCGTTCAACGCCAATAAGTTGGTCTGATCGGCAATATTATCAATCACGGATATCACTTCACCAATCTCGTCGGAGCTTTTACCCAAGGTTCGAATAATCTCAGCGGCATTATTAACAATGTCCGCAATCGTCCGAATCTCATTAATCGCTTTTTGGACTACTTCAGTACCCTTCACAGAAAGATCCGATGCAATTTGAGCCACTTCAGATACTTGATTGGCATTATTACTGGTCTCAATAATTGTTGAAGTGATTTCTTCAATTGCCGAAGCTACCTGATGAATCTGTGAATTCTGCATCTTCGAGTCTTCCGTCAATTGATTAGTAATATCAGTGATAAGGACCACTGCTTTATCAACTACTGTAACATTACTTTTAATTTCAATAATTATCTTGCGTAATTGGTCCATAAAAATATTAAACCAACTGGCCAGCTCTCCAAACTCATCGTGGCTGTTATAATCAATTTTTTTGGTTAAATCGCCTTCACCCTGCGCAATATCTTTAATTCGATTTATCATTAAATAGATAGGCTTCGTTACTAAGCGGCCGATAAAGATACTAAAAATGACCATAATGATCAACATGATGACAGAAACCAACAAGGTAATCCGGAAATTGCTCTGGTAACTCTTAAAGGTATTTTCCAGGGTGAAACCCATAACGACTAATCCCAGTTTCCCTCCGCTCCCATCGTCAATTTGATAGGCGCAATAGAGCGTATCGCCGCTTTCTTTAAACATTATTTCTTCTTCGGAGATAAACTGTTTGGGATCGATCGCCATTTTTTCATGGTTGATACCCACAATCGATACGTTTGTTTTATTAAAAACTTCAACAAATAGAAACTCATCGGTTTGTTTACCTAAATTCAGAGCATCATTGATTGATCCCTGATCCTCGAACATCAGCCCGACACTGGCTGCTGCTCCGGTCATTTTCGTCACGGTTTTCGCTTTCTCATAAATAAATGCCATTCCAGCCTTTTTTGTCTGGCTCGGGAAATAGATAAGCATGAAGAGAATAATCAGGATGTTGATGCCTACTAAAAGGACGAGTAATTTAGTCTTAAAAGATACTTGTTTAAACATGCGTTTCTCCTTAAGATTATGAGCCCATTCCCTTTTTTTAGGAAAACGGGCAGTTTTAATAGCAGTTCATCAACACTAATAGTTTAATAATATAAGAAAAAACAAAAAAGTCAACATTTTTTTACTTTTTCTTTAATTTTTTTCAAAATATGCTCATGGGTGAATTCCCAATACTCTTCCAAAGAATCACATGGCGCGGAATGGCCGAAATGATCAATATTTATTAAAAGATCATTTGGACCTAAATAACGTTGCCATCGTTGGCCGCTGGCGGCTTCGATCACTACTACGGGAGTGTCATCCCCGGGAAAAACGGATCGGCGGTAGATTTCTTCCTGTTCTTTAAAAAATGACAGAGATGGCGCGCTATAGACATCGACGGTAAATTCTTCAGAGCGGAGCGCCCGGGCGATCGAAACAGCTTTGGACAGTTCGGAACCGCTTCCAAAAATCCGTAAATCAGGTTTATTCGCGGAAGAATCGCCATCAAACAAATAGATTCCCCGCGCAAACATCTCCTCAGTCGCAGAAGATTCAGTTACTTCGATTTTCTGGCGTGTAAGCAACAGGCAAACAGGTTGGTGGCGATGCTCCAACATCCACTGCCAGGACGCAATCAATTCATCTTCATTACCAGGTCGCAGTATCGTCAGTCCGGGGATCAAACTAATCGCGTCCAGATGCTCAATCGGTTGATGAGTGGGGCCATCCTCACCCACATAAAAAGAATCATGAGTAAAAATATAAACAACCGAGACCTGCATCAGTGAACTTAATCGCAGGGAGGGGCGTAGATAATCAGAAAAAACAAAAAACGTTGATACAAAGGGCCAAAGTCCGGGCATTTGCGCCAATCCATTGGCAATCCCTGCCATTGCGTGCTCGCGCACTCCGAAATGGATATTTTTTCCGAGCCGGTTGGTTTTATCGAAACTACCACTATTTTTAATAACCGTTTTCGTGGAGGATCCCAGATCAGCCGAACCGCCAATAAAATTGGGATAGAGTTCAGCCACGGTTTGCATTATCACCGCATTCATATCTCGGGTCGCTCTGGCTTTACCGCTCTTTGTCGCCTTAAGCTGATTTATATAGTCAGCGGGTAATTGCCAGGCGAAAAAATCCTCCCATCGTAGCTGATTTTCAGGCACCCGATAAAAATCGCGAAATCGATCCTGCCATTCCTGATAACGCGTAGTGATACATTGATGATATTCCTGGAAGTAGCGATAACTATCCCGATCCAATTGAAAAGCGCGTTCAGGATCAAGCCCCAGATTCATCTTAGTCAACCGGAGTTCTTCTTGTCCCAATGGCGCGCCATGACAAGCGGAAGTGCCTTCTTTATGGGGACTCCCCTGACCAATGAGTGAACGCATTCTGATCAGCGCGGGTCGGATTTCTTCCCGACGCGCCGTTTGTAAAGCTTCCAATAGTTCCTCCACATTGTCGGTCGAAGCGTCAATCACATTCCAGCCAAACGCTTTAAAACGAGTTCCCACATCTTCTGTAAACGTCATAGCGGTATTGCCATCTATTGTAATATGATTATCATCATAAACAACGATCAAATTATTCAATGCCAGATGCCCGGCCAGAGACGCGGCTTCATAAGTAATTCCTTCCATCATATCGCCATCCCCCGCTAAAACATAAATACGATAATCAAAAAGTTCCGGAAACCGGGCGCATAAATACTTGGCGGCAATCGCCTGACCTACCGCATTGGCAAAACCCTGTCCCAGAGGACCCGTGGTCGTTTCCACTCCCCGTAAGGGAGCGTATTCAGGATGACCGGGAGTGATGCTTCCCATTTGCCTGAATTGCTTAAGATTCTCAAGCGAATACTCATAACCTGCGAGATGCAAACAAGTATATAGCCAGGCGGAACCATGACCAGCGGAAAGAATAAACCGATCGCGATTCAACCATAAAGGTTCGGCAGGATTGTAGCTCATCACATGAGCCCAAAGCAAAACTCCCAATTCAGCGCACCCCATAGGCAAACCAGGGTGGCCGCTTTGCGCTTTTTCGACCATATCCGCCGCAATTCCGCGAATCTGATGGGCCACCTTTTGAAGTCGGTCATGATTAATCTGCATCGTTTATTCCTTTATTGTCCGTTAAGGGTTGACTACCGTTTGCCGGGCATGGCGCCGATTGACCATCAACATGATCGCATCAATATATAGCGGATTTTCCGATGATCCCATGAAGGTAAAATCAATAATTTGCTTACCGGCTTTTAAATTAATAACGCCGATCGACTGCCATCCCCAGACAGAAACAGACGATGAAAAACTCATCGGCTGTGAATCGATTTTTATCCGCTGGGCAACCGATTCTTTTTTCCCTTCCATTCCTCGGGGAACATAATAAAAAATATCGTATAGCCCGGCATCCCGCGCATCAATCGTAAAAGATAGTTTTGCATTGGAGTCACTGGTAACAAGCGTCGGCGAATTCTGGTATCCCTTTAAATTCGCATCCGCGCGCCACTCTCCTTCTCGTTGATTACCATTATCTTCAGCCTGAAGTATTCTCGCTTCCGGTCGCCAGAGATAACCGTGCCGATAAAAAGGCAGCGCCGGTTTTTGATAAACATATTTATGCAAGGTATCCGCCAGAAAATTGTTCAGTTTACCCAATCCTTCATAGAAAAAAAAGCTTTCGCCCGCGATTCCCAATGACCGGTTGTAGCGTACAGCTTCTAACACATAATTCTGATCACTATACTGATTTCCAGCCTTAATGATAATACCGGGGATAGAACGTTGTTTCCAATAATGATTTAAAAAACCGTATTCCATGCGTCCCGTATCGCCAAAAATATTCAACGTTAATTCTTTATAATCAGCGATCTGCCACCGGTAAACCTGGGGAATATACTGGTCGCAATAAACAGAATCGAGCCATGTGCGGGAATCCTGCAGGTATTCGAGATAGGCCCAACTGTACATATTGGGCGCCATAGATACGATCAGATTGGCGTCGGCGGCCTTTATCATCCGATACATGCGGGCGGTGAAATGGTTAAGTTGGGTGGCTTTCCAGCGGACAAATCCCATGTCGCGCGGATTGGATGGCGGTTCAACGCCGCCATGATCGCGCCGATACAATTCTTTCGCAGCCGGGGAATATCCTCCCTCCACCGGCATGGCCGGCAAACGGTCATCACCCTGAATTCCATCGATATCGTAATTCGTCACCAATTCCATTAACAGTGAAAGAACAAAATCCTGTACCTCACGATTGAGAGCGTCCATCCATTCAAACCCGTTTTTCTTCAGAAGCCGCCCATCTTTATCTAAAGCTGCCCATTGCGGTTTTTTGGCAATGATATGGCCGCCATTTTCATTATAGGAGCTGGAAAACCCGAATTCGAACCAGGGAATCACTTCCATTCCATGTCGATGAGCTTCCACAATCAATTCAGCTAAGGGGTCCCGCCCCTGCTGCGCAAAAAAGGTATCCTGCGGAATTCCAAAAATTGAGTCCATAATGTGACTGGGGAATAGTGTCATTCCTTTGTTCCAAACCACTGGATAAATCACATTGAAACCGGTTCGCGCCAAATAATCGATACTTTCCACCAATTTCGCATGGCTGAAAAGCATATCGCTATCGACGTTGGTGATCCATACCCCACGCACTTCACTCACAGTATTGTCGGCATTAACCAATGGGGCGCAAAAAAATAACAAGCAAATCAAAATTCCATGGAATACCTGTTTTTGCATAAATAACTCCTATTTGTTTAAATTTATTCTAATTCAACATCAACTTTCAAAACGGACTCGGAAAATTTAGCCGCATCGATGATATTTCCTTCAATTAAATGTCCGTTAATTTTCATTGAACTCACTCCCTGGTTTTTCCCCTTGGGATTGTGAACAGTCAATTCAATGGTCTTGCCGCGATAGCGACGCTTCGCTTTGAATGAAGACCAATGCGCCGGAATATGCGGATCAATGACCAAACCCTCCAGTTCGGCGCGGAATCCGATTATATACGACATGCCAATATAAAGCATCCAAACCCCGGAACCGGTCAACCAGGAATGGCTGGCCTGTCCATCCGTAGGATGATCGGGACTGGTTATATATTCGGCATATACATACGGCTCAACCTCATAACGGTCTATATCACGACTGGAATTGAGCGGCATCATGCGTTGATAGATGTCCCAGGCATAATCAATATCGTTATTTAAAATCGCGGCCAGAATAAACCATGATGAGGCATGGTTAAAAATAGCGCCGTTTTCTTTTTTGCCAGGCACACAACGGCTGATTAGACCCACATCCTCCTCTACCCAACGATAGGACGGCCAGCAAATCTGAATCCCATTGGGGCGG
>CAZWDO010000020.1:53269-54971 GCA_964632485.1 uncultured bacterium | reverse complement strand
ACAGGCTTCCAACGCCTTGGCGCCATGCTCCGCTGTCGCTAATCCCGAAATAATCGACCATGTCTGGGAATTAATAAAAATTTTTCCCTGCTCATGCGCGGCCACTCCCAGCGGTTTGCCATTATCCCGAAACGCGCGGATAAACCAATCGCCATCCCAGCATAACGTATTGGTAATTTCACCCAATTTTGCATAAACCTGCCGGTATTTATCCAAGTGATCCTGATCATTGTGTTTTTCGATCAGAGACATGACTTTTTTTAAATTGTAACCCAGAAAAAAAGCTCCCCATACCGTTTCTCCCTTGCCCTGAGGCCCCACGTAATCCAGGGTATCGTTCCAATCACCTTTCCAGATGCGCGGCAATCCACGTTCCGTCAAATTGACGATTGTATAATCAATCGCGCGGGTCAAATGCTCATAGACCGTACCTTCACCCTGGTCATGATAGCGAATGATCTCTTCAAGAATCGAATCATCACCGGTTTCCTTTAAATATTCCATCACACCGAAAGGAATCCATAACGGTGTATCGGAATGATTGGTCTTTTCACCGCTCCCGGTTAGCCGGAAAAAATTATGCAGTGTGGAACCGTCGCTGAATTGGTACTGCATTGCATTCATCATCCGCCGCCGAACAGTGGGCGCATCCACTAACAGCATACCCATAATATCCTGAAACTGGTCGCGAATGCCGGTTCCAAACAGCAGACCGCCATGGTAATAACCCGAGTTACGGGCCATATCGAATGTTACACCGGCCTGATATTGGTTCCACACATTCAGCATTGTATCAAATTTTTCATCGGGAGTTTCTACTTGAAAACAATTTAGATAATCGGTCCAAAAATTCTTCACTTGATCAAGTTTTTTGTCGGCGACCGCTGGTTGTCTAAGTTGATCCCAGCCCAAAAACTCATAGGGATCAGTCTCTTCCCGGGGCGCCACCGCCATGATAATGTTAAAATCGATCGTTTCACCCGCTTTTAAGGTAATTTTTGACTGCAAGGCCGCAATTGGATCTCCTGCGGTAATCTCGGTGTTTTTCATGCGACCGGTTTCAATCGATTCCGGATTGGCTTCGGAACGCCAGCGGCCGATAAAATTATCCAAACTGCCGTCAAATCCGCTGATCGGCAGAGAGATCGTAAAAAACAAATGATAACCCCAGGGGATATTGGGTTGAGAGACCGAAACTTTTTTATTCAGCACCCAATAGCGGCGAGTGGCCACCAGGCACTGTTTTTCCTCATTAAATTTAATCTCTGTAAAATGCTTATCATTCGGTTGATTGATAATATCGTTCAAGGCATTCCCCATCAACAATTCGGTAAAGGCATAAACTTCAAGTTCCCGATCGCGCGAACTGCGGTTTTGTAATTGGACGCGCCAGATTTCACCCGATACATCCCGCGGAACGAAATAAGTGATCGACCCTTCGATCCCCTCATTTTCCGTAATTATACGGGTATAACCCTGGCCATGGTGGCACTCGTAACGGTCATAAGTCTGATCAATCGTCGGCGCCCAGCTTAAAGACCAATAACGGCGGGTTTCCCGATCCTTTACGATCACATAGCGACCCGGACGGTCCCAGGGCAAACAATTATAACGCATTCGTGTCAGACGGTTATCACGCGGGCATTCATAAAAACTAAATCCCCCGGCCGTATGTGAAATCATGCCCATATATTTTTCGTTC
>CAZWDO010000020.1:32120-53259 GCA_964632485.1 uncultured bacterium | reverse complement strand
TCCCGTATGAGAGATTAATCCGCCATAATGTTCGTTCCACATATAATTAAACCAGGGACGCGGGGTTCTCGGGTCGGTGATGACAAATTCGCGGCGATCCGCGGTAAAATAGCCGTAACGATTGATTTTCATAGACTTGAAACTCCTTATGAATGAAACGCTTTAAATGATAACCGATACGTTGCAATCTGTTTGGCGCCCAAATGGATCGGTATTCTCTGATCCTCCACGTCAATTTTACTGATGAATAGTTCTTCAAGAGTTAATTTTTCAACGCGTTCCACCGGCAAACACGTTTGAATCGCTCCATTCACCGCCTGATCAGTTGGATTGAACAGACGTAAAATGATTGTTCCCTGAGCCGTATTTTCCGGTTCTTTAATGCAGCTTAATATAAGCTGTTCCGGTTCAATTTTTAAAAAGGATAGATTAGCGGGAAGCTTGCCGATGCTGCGTCCATTCTGCATCACTCTGATTTCCCGATTAAAATTCAAAGCCTGGGTATAAACTTTCCCTTTCAACCAGTCACCTTTATGCGGATAAAGCGCCATACGATAAGAATAGCGTCCCAAACATTGCGATCCCTTCTGGTGCGAATAATCCTGGAACGAACTGGGTTGTATAGTAAAGGTAAATGCCCGCAACAATGTTAATGCCAGAGTTCGTTTCTCGTCGTTCATTACCTCATATTCTTTCAATCCCTGACTGATGAGAGCCATCCCTTTTTTGCCATCCTGTAGATCGACAAAATGATCAAAGGGAAAATCAGCCATGGGCTGTTCCACCCATTCACGGGTATCGGGACGATCCACCGGACGCGCAACCACATTAAATTGACCCTCCGCCCAACTATGGGTGGCGGCCAAACCATAGGGGAACATGATGCGCAAGCGATGATTTTCACTGCGGTTCTCCAGCTCGATATCCAGTTCAACCCGTTTTGCGGCTTTTTTCAAACTTAGCGTAACCACTAAAGGCAATCGAACCTTTTGCCCCTCCGTTTGCTGTCTGTCGCTCAGCGTCGCTGGCAGCATCCACTCATACTCAATGCGGCAAACCGCCGCTAATGGGCCATTCAGCGACCAACTGCGCCGAGGTGTCAATCCACGGGTATCAAAAACAGGAGGCACTGAAGTATGCACCCAGGCATGCCCGTTTTCTCCTTCATCATAGAACCACCCCAATTCACTATAAGTGTGATCCTTAATTTTATCAAATAAGGAAAAAGTTCCGTTCGCATGGATGGTTACTGTAATAAAGTCATTTTCCAACATCATATTATCATTCTCGATACGACCAATAGGCGACAGGGATGGAGCCGTTTCGTCAGGGGAAACAGGGAGTATCTGGACGACAGAATATCCAAAAGCAGGGAGTTTTGTCGTTTTCGCCAGCATACGATAACGTTGCATTTTAAAATACATCGGACGATCTACCAACTGTTCCAGAACCGGTTCCACTGATTCCGTTGCCATCAATTGCGTTTCGAGATACGCGCCATCCATCGATCTCAATTGCGCAGAGCCCAGGTCCATCGTTGCCGGAATGTCGATATAGATTTCGACAATTTCTTCGCGCTCAAACGAATTCGGATTTATTACCGTTAAAAACAACGCATCGGGGGCATAAGCGGAAAGATCAATTTGACGGACCAGGTATTTCCAGGCGCGCATAAAAACACCATGTGAAATCTCCAGTATCTGTTTATAGCGATTCATCATGTCATCATGGATTTCGTCCAGACTGCATCCTCCGATGGAATCGTGAGCAGAATTCTGGACCAGCAAATCCCAAGCGAGATTTAAATATTGCGTGGAACGATCCATTCCCATGATACCTGCCCACTGATAAAAGGGCTCGGCATAACTCTGCAGCCATTTTTCACATTCAGCATTGATCTGTTTCAAATAAATACGGGTCGAAGTGACATAGCCATAAAGGTTTGTGGAGCGGCGGTCAAACTGGCTGCTTCGCCGTTCTCCCCGAACCACGGGCAATTGATCCCACTGAACCTCTGCCTTCAATCCAGCTACATATTCCTCCAGAGTACTGTGAACAGATCGGCCATTCGTCAAAACCTTGTTGATATCCTTAATCAGCCGGACGGTTTTAATATCAGGGCCGCTGGTATCATGGCCTTCAGCCCAGAATATATGAGACGTAGTAAAATCATCCAGTTGCTTGTCAATAATACTCTGCACGGCTTGGGGAAGATACTCCTCATGATACTCATCCACGCTTTCGAGCAGGGAATAATCTTCTTCATGCAATGCCGCATCCGCCGGGTGTATGGGTATGCCCCCTTTTTGCCAATCATATACGACATCGGCAATCTGTTCGTTATGCGCGACTGGCCGATAGATATAAAAATAAAAATTGTAGCGAGGCATGGTGGAAAACCGCGATCCCAAAGCCCGGGTTCCGTCAGGTCCTTCCCAGATAAACTCCGCCTTGGGACTTTCCAAACTATTGATACCCCGATAAAACATGATGACATCGATACCGAATCCCCCATATATCTGCGGCAATTGCGAAATTTGACCCCACGAAAATGGAGAATATCCGACCTTCATAACATGACCGAAGCGATGGGCGATACGATGCCCAATCAACAAATTGCGGATCAAATTCTCACCGCCCACCAAAAATTCGTCAGGCAGTATGTACCAAGGGCCGATCAATAGACGGCCTTCCCGTACATACCGCTTGATTTTATCTTCATTTTGCGGCCGTATCTGAAGGTAATCATTTAATACGATCGTTTGACTATCCAGATGATAGGCCCGATATTCCGGCTCCCGGTCCAGTATTTCCAACACACTGTCGATCATATCGACCAGGTATTGGCGATTTTTCTGAAAGGAAAACCGCCATTCGCGATCCCAATGAGTATTTGATATCACATGATATGTGTACCGTTTTTCCATAGTAAAGACTCCCGATAATTATAATTTGACAAACAAATGGTGAACAAGCAGGGTTTCAGGAATACCGCCATGCAGCGTGTGGGTAGCGGCTTTAAAGTCATGATGAGCAGTTTCACTAAAAGGCACGGCCACACAGACGCCGATACCGGCGGTACGAATAGCGATCGTGCCGCTTTCACTATCCTCAAATCCAACGACCTTTCCAAAATCCTTCGGCGGTATCCCCAACTGGTGCAACGCCAAGCTATAGAGATCCCGATGCGGTTTCAGCCGGATTTCGCTGGAGTCTGATGCCGTAATAACAGTATCATAAAACCCGGTATAATCATGAAACGCCTCAAGCAATCGGGTCTTGTTGGAATCGCTCACCGGCCAGTTCTCAATTTCATGGCCAATAACCCGGAAAAGTTCAGATAGAACAATATGCGCCTCATGATGGATCGACGACGTCACTACCGCAGTTTTCAAGGGCGCGTGCGAGAACCGACGATTTAGTTGTTGAAGGACATTTTTCGCTTGATCCAGCGAAATGGAGCGAGCCGTCATTGGCATGGAACGCTCCAATAACTCAAGCAACAAGGGCGCTAAACGGACACATTCTTCACCCAATAATCCCCGAACCAATGCTAAAAAAATAGCAATTCCCGGCATAGGGGCAATTAACCGAGTTTCTGCATTACCCAGCAAGTCCCGCGCTAACTCATCTCCCTTTCCTGCTAAAAATTCTTCCAAAATTGAGTGATAGCGTTGATAATAGACCTCAATGCCCGCCCGAACCTGCGCGGATACCGTATCCGCTTGAAAAGCCGCCCCATAATTAGTAATAAAATATTCAACTAACAGGGTAAGATCAGATGGGTCAATTTTTGTTTTTTCTCGTGGCCATTGACTATCCTGAACCATTTCACGCCCTACCAGATTGATCACATTCCCGGTCATCTCCTTGCGGCGATTGGGATCTCCATTGTAGGCCGCTGTCCATAGAACCGCCTGAAAAAATGCCTGTTTCATATTTTCTTGCCTGATCATTTCCTGATATGTTTGTATTAAATACTCAATATGGCGGGTGGTACTGTTGCCGATAATATGGGGATAATCACGCTGTCGATCCAGTCCCGGCCACTCATCGGGAGTTTCGCATCCCGAAACGCGCCGGATCATATATTCCTGGGAATGCAAACATAACAACTCCGTCGATGTAGTCGTGCCATCCATATCCATCACCACGGCGAGCAATTGATCCATGGGCAGCGCCGAGATAGCGGATAACGGGACAACTTCATATTCGGGGAATAGATAGGAAGGATTTTGTATGACAACGAATTGCTGTCCCAGGTCAGATAACCGTTTTTGGGTCTGTTCCAGATTTATAAATTTAGCGTTCATGCGTTCTCCTTATGAAGTGAAAAGGGTTTTGCCCAGATCAAGCAGTTGTTGAACTTCGATATCACTATTACCTTCCGCATAGAGCCGAACCAGCGGTTCAGTTTCCGAAGCGCGGATCAACAACCAGCGGCACTCGCCTTCCAGTCGAAATTTAAGTCCATTCACAACATCCCTACTGCTATTATAACGGGTTATCGCTTCAATTTTCCAATTTCCAAGCGAACTCGGCGGATTGAGCGCAAGTCGCGGCAATACCGCTGTACGATCTTCGGCAGCATAATGCCAGTCGATCCGCTGATAAAAAATCTGTCCATATCGATGAGAAATTAAGGTCCGGTATTCTCCCAAGTGGTTAACTTCGTTGCGCGCCAGCATCTCTAACAACAGCAACGCGGAAAAAATACCATCGCGTTCCGGCAGATGGTTCCCATAGCCATATCCCCCGCTCTCTTCACTGCCAATAGCAATAGGCTGTCGGATCATTTCTTCGCAAATATATTTGAATCCTACCTGGACTTCGATGACGGGATGTGAGGAGGTGTCGAAAAAAGTACGGATTTTATCGGTCACCGAGCTGGTTTTAACGATAGCTCCGCGCATTTTAAGTTGTCGGACGACATAATCAGTGAGCATCAGGATTGTTTCCTGAGCGCTGCACCATTCGCCGCCGTTTTGTAAAACTCCCAGACGATCAGCATCTCCATCCGTGGCCAAGCCGATGCCATAGGTTGGATGCTGCGCCAGAAAATCTGCCAACGGTTGCAGATTTTGGGCGATGGGTTCAGGCAAACGTCCATTAAAATCAGATCGGGCGTCGCCGTCCAGCGTATATGTTTCAACTCCCCATTGCTGCAGTATCCGGGACAGAACATGCTGGCCCGCCCCCGCCATGCTATCGATTGCCACGGGAAATTTTAAACGCCTGATTACCCCCGGGTCCAACCGCTCACTCAATGCCTGGCAATAATCATCGAGCATATCGACCGTTTCAACCGGTCCAACAGCTTGACTGATTATATCGCCCTTCTCGAGACAAAGCTCAACTTCACGGGTCTCCCCGGTTAAAAAAGGCCCTCCATAGGCGGCTTTAAATTTTATTCCATTATACGCGGGTGGATTATGGCTGGCGGTAACCATCACTCCGGCCAGACACTTTCGATGATTGACATAAAAACTCAAAACCGGCGTAGGAATAATCCGATCGCTTAGTAAAACCCGGATTCCTGACCGGCTCAGCGCACGGGCAAAAATCGCGGAAAATTCGGTTGATGATTCTCTGCCATCATAGCCAATAGCGCAACAAGAAGCGCTCGATCCCCTGCTCTGTAAATAATGAGCAAACGCAACAGCAGCCTGCTCCACCGTCTTTTCATTCATCTCACTGCCCAATAATCCCCGCCAGCCATCTGTTCCAAACTGAATAGTTCCCATAGTTACCTTTTTTTAATTGCGTTAACCGGACAATTAATTTTAAAAACGAACTAATTAAAAATATACAAGAATTTTTACTAAAAGTCAAGGAAAAAACAAGGGCTTCAATTGGTTGAATTTACATTTTCCAGCGCATTGCAATACCAGGAGACAATCATACGAGGACGAGTTATAGCCGTTCCCACAACCACAGCCCAGGCCCCATTACGGATCATTTGGGCAGCCTGCTCGGGAGCGCTGACCCGGCCTTCTGCAATCACCGGCAACGGCGCCAGTTTTTGACTTAAAACGGTTACTAAATCATAATTGGGATCATGAGTCTTCGAGGCCGCCGTCTCGGGTGTATAACCATTTAAGGTCGTTGATACGCAGTCCGCGCCAGCATTGGCAGCAGCAATCGCCTCAGCCTCGGTTGCAATATCTGCCATTACCGGAATATTCAGTTCCATTTTTATCCGTTGAATGAATTGAGGACCCGTCATATTGTCATATTCGCGCTGAGTACCGTCAACAGCAACCATAGCCACGCCAAGATCGCGCAATGCCAGGATACCGTCCCATTCACGCGTGATACACACCGTTCCATCGGGAAACTTCGTTTTTAACAATCCAATAACCGGTAACTGCACATTTTTAATAATTTGCCGGGTTTTCTCCAATCCCTGCGAGCGTATGGCGCATGCGCCGCCCATCTCCGCCGTTCTCGCAAAAAGCGTTACCCCTTCAGGCGTATTGAAGGGATCATCACCCTCAGCCTGACAGGAGACGATCAATCCACCCCTGATACGTTCAAATAAATTCAAGTTCATAATTCTCTCCTTTAGGCGCGCCAGAATAATTTTTTATGAGTGAACACACTGACAATCCAAGCCAAAACAATAGTTAAAAACAAACCCCGGAAAAAACCCGGCCATGGCGCGGACGTTAGCTTCTCCATTAATCCAAAAATCCCGGTGGGTTGGATAATGGGATGGATAATGCATTTCATTCCCACATAAGCGATCATGGGATTCTGTCCGCTATCGATCAACAGTTTTAAGTATCCCGGCTTCCGCCAAATATCGATAATGATGATAAAAGCCATTAGCAAAATAATCGCCAGCCCGGTTGTTAAAAAATAGTAACTAAGCGTAGGATGATCTTTTTTTATTCCGCCTTCATAGGGCTCGAACATGAGCCCCAGCATCAGCCAATAAACTCCCCAGACATAAAACCGTTTCAAATAGCGTCCGGAGACGCCATCCCAGTGACGAATCAGCAACCAGACGGCTACCGCCAATCCTATGCTCAGGAGAACCGTCGGTGTTACCCATCGCGCCTTGAGTCCGATCAATTCGAGTGGAATGAAAAGCAACAACATCATCAATACCGCGCTTAATCCCGGCAATTGATGACGATCACCGTCATTCGCTTCGCCCATCCATTGCGCGATCATATCTCCGATCATTGTTCCAGGGATGACTATAAACAGGTATTGCAGAAAATAGAGTTGATACAACCAGGTAAAGGGTGAGAAATCCCAGAGAACTTTAATCCATCCTTCAGAACCATGGGCCAGACGAAACGCGGCCAATACCCCCAAAATGCCAATACGCAACCACCAATTACGTCGCGTAACCAACCAGACAATCGTACCGAAAAGCGCGGTATTCGCCAATACGACAATTATGATATCGTTCCGTAAAAATGAGAATCCGGTACCGTTCGCGTAGGTCGTGAACATCAGAAACAATAAAGCTCCCAGCCAACCGGCTATATGGATAGATGATCGGAGGTCAGAGGACCAGTGTTTCGGCCAGCGGGCAAAAATGGCAAAAAGACAAGCAAAACGCGCTAATTGTAACAGCCAAACCTGCCAACCGGGATCCTTCGAGATTAACCAGGGATTACTGTGTTGGACAAACAGAGCGAAGAACGCCAATAAAAAAACCCGTTCCAGGATTCCTTTTCCAATGGGCAGCCAACTCTCCCACCATCCCTGGAGTGTGTATGCCGCTTCGTCCACATATTTTAAACGCCGTCCGAGCGCTAACGGGATAGCGGCGCCCAATGCAAAAAGGAAAAATGGAAAAACCAAATCGACCCAGGTGATTCCCGGTAAATTCGGGTTAAATACATGGTCCGGGGGAGGTACCTGGGCGTGGTACATCCAGGATGGCAAAATACGATAAGGGATAATCCCGGATAAAACCATGGTTAAAATCGCAAATCCCCTTAACGCATCCAGTCCGTAAAAACGCGGGTTACCAGATTGGGTCATATTCCATTCTCCAGTTCGGGTTAAAAACATTCGCATCTTTGCTTTTGATGGCTGTCTCTTCTCTTACAATACGAAACGCTACAGCCGCCTCACGTCTTGATAATTCATCTGGAAAATATAAAAAAAAATCTAAAAAGTCAATATGAAAACCCTTGACTTTAACGAGTTTCTTTTGTATTTTTATAATTGACTGTTCTGATGAATGTTTCTACATGGTATTTTTTAAGGGAAAGCGGTGAAAATCCGCTGCGAGCCCGTCGCTGTAAGCGGGGATGAAATCTGTACTGAAGCCATTGTCTGACTCACGATGAGAAGGCGCAGAGAGTAAAACGATCCGTAAGCCAGAAGACCTGGAAAAAACCATATTCACCAGTCCTTCTTCGCGGATCGAGAAGACTGCTCAGCATCGGCTTTTTCATTTTATATTTTCCGATAGCCGCAACTTCTCCCGTGTAGTTGCGGCTATTTTTTTTGGAGAAAACCGCCGATGAACCGACGCGCCTTCGCGCTGACAATCCTGATTGTTAACCTTGCAATCGTTTTGAAACTTACAGCGAAACTCTCCAATTTTCAGGGCCAACTGCTCGATTCATTGACAAAAGAACCTCTGAGCCGCATTATTTTCTATGTCCGGGATTCTCAAAAAACTTCGACCGGATTAACCGATAGTCTGGGTTTTTTTTCGTTGGCCGGCCGAACAGACGATTCAACGCTAACCATCAAAATATTCGGATACCAACCTGCCATCCTTTCATCCTCACATAACAACACTATCCAGCAGATCAACTTAGTTCCCATACCCTTCTCAATTTCTCCTCAAGTCATTACGGCCGGGCGGGACGCGATTGATCGCCATCAGTTACCATTGAGCATCCTGTCCATTGATTCAACTGCATTAAGCCGCCTGGGCGCCGTACCTGCATCCCTGGCGCTACGCCTCAAGGGTTTTTATATTCGGGATTACGGGAGTGAAGGGAATCTGAATACTCTCCATATTCGCGGATTCCGCGGTACGGATATTGCCGTGTACTTAGACGATATTCAACTCTATAATCCGCAGAACGGTTCTGCCGATCTCAGTCTGATCGGAGCTGTTCCCCTGGAGAATATACAGATTGCCCAAGCCGGAGCCTCTTCGATACTGGGTCCCGGGGCGGTGAATGCCGCCATTTTTTTTCAAACTGCAATGGATCAGCGCGCTCAGTTTGAACTTTGCGCCGGTAGTTACGGTTACTACCAGGCATCATTCAATAGCGCTTACAAGCCGGTCCCGCGCTGGAAAACAGCGATTTCCATCGACGCGACCCGAAGTGAAGGCGATTTTAAATATCAATTGTCGGACTACCATCTCACTCGATACCGGAAAAACAATGACAGCCAACACTATAAAATATATTGGCGGAATCAGTTCAATTTTGATTCCTCTGCTCCTCTGAGCGTTACTGCTTACTTTTATCAGGGTGAAAATGGGTTGCCCGGATTCATCCCAAATGAAAATCTTTCCAGCCGTCTCCGCCAGCAAAATATTTATAGCGCCTTAAAATGGGAAAAGTCATGGGTTTCCTGGTTCTCATCCCATCATCTAATCAATCTTGCTCAACTACAAATGAAATACATGGCTCCCCCCGATCCTGTAGCCCGGCATACCAATTACATGGCAAGTTGTTTAAACCGCTGGCAATTCGATCGACTGCCTTTCCTACTAACCGCCAATCTGGATGCATACCACGAACGCATCAATTCCAGTCAAACACAAAATCACCGGCAATATCGATATGAATTCGCTCTGTCCCCCCAATGGTCCTCCCCGGGAATCATTCAATCGCGCGACCTGCTGCGAGTCGCAGGCGCCCTGCGCTTAATACGCCAAAAAAATCTTCATTATTCATGGCTGACTTCGTTTCAATATAGTTTCCAAACAGATAAAATCCATCATCAATGGTATATCAACGTCTCTCGTAATATTAAATTACCCACATTCAACGATCTTTACTGGAACCCTGGCGGCAATCCAGCGCTTCAAAACGAAATCAGCCAAGAATGGTCCAGCGGATTTAAAAGCCTTATCGATACTACTGAAATTGAATTTTCTTACTACTATAAAAAATATACCGATATGATTCAATGGATTCCTCTGCAGGGACTCGTCTGGTCACCCGTCAACTATTACAAAGCGGAAGGATACGGACTCGAAGCCCATATCAGCTCTCGGATTCCATTTCTCGGTCATATCGATCTCAAAACCGACTACCAATCAATGAAAATAGATTACCCGAATGGAACTTCGTTTCAGGTTACTTATCTACCCCCATGGCTCATCCATTTAGAGCATTCCTTTGCCTATCATTCGATGACATTCACCCAGTCGGTCCAATTTACCGCTGCGGTTTTCGCAAGTCCCGACAACCGATCAGTTTTGGATGGATACTGGACTCATCAGCTCATTCTGGGATGGAATTTCACCCATTTTTTTATTCTACGTTTGCAAATTTTGAATCTCTGGAATGAAACCGTTTTTTATTATGCCAACTACCCGACTCCGGGTCGGCAAATACGTGTGTCAACTACACTCAACTTTTAGAAAGGATACTATGATGTATCATGCCGCCAAATGGATCGTCCTATCGGGACTATTCCTTCTGTTAGCCTGTTCCGACGATAACAAAGATAATACTCCGGCCTTTTTTTCATCCCACCATATAGCAGCGCTCTGCCAGGGTAGCTGGGGTCTCAGTAATGGCGCTCTCCAGATTTACGATATTGAAGCAAGAGCCATCATCAGAGATTTAACCATTGGGGATGTTCTCAATCAGGGAATCATTCACGGAGATCAACTCTATTTAGCATCCTACGGCAATCACTCTGTTTACCGGGTTGATCTGAATACTATGGAACTGGCTCAAAACGCATTATTAGAGAATTCAGGTCCGCAGGCGGTTACCTGGTGCCAGAACCGTTTGTTTGTCGCCGCTGACGATAAGGATTCTGTGTTGGTATTGGACCCGATCACCTTGCAACAGACTGGCGCTGTCGCTGTAGGTGAAGACCCGGGCTGGGTATTGGCCTCCAATTCCTATGTCTATTGCGCCAACTATGCTTATGACCATTACGATCCAGCTACTTATAGTTCCTTCTATAATGCCGGCAGCATTAGCGTCATCGATCCGATCAACCGTCGCGTGGTCAGCTCGATAGATGTCGGAACCAACCCGACTTCCATGGTTATCTATAATCGGGTCCTCTATGTTATGTGCACCGGTGATTACGCCTCCATACCCTCCACTATTTACCGCATCAATATAGATGACAACCGAGTGATCGATTCCCTGGCATTGAACCAATACGGAGTTACAAAAATAAACATTGATGCGGCGGGTTATTTTTATTCGATCACCATGGATATGGAAACCTACAAAAACAGCATCATTCGCTATCTACCAGCGGCGCAGCCACTGATAGTCGAAACCTATCTCTCACGAGGCGATGCGATTGCCTTTAAGGATGAGGCCATTATCGTTACCCGCATTCCCAATTACACGGAACCGGGCTGGCTATATCATTACAATACGAACAAGGAACTGATCGATTCAACACTCATGGGAGTCGCGCCAGGCTACCTCATTCCCTGATGTCATCTATCGGAGGAATCTATCTCATTCTCCTGGAGCGGTAGCCTGTTCAATCAGAGCTTCCAGCGCCGGTAAAATTGAAATTTCCAATTGCCCCCTGGGTTGGCGGGCCGATTCCAGTTCCAAACGCGCCTGCGCCATCCAGTTAGCATCAGCTTGATTTCCATTGGATAAAAGCTGCATCGCTTCCAGACTTCGCGCGGCAAGCCGCGCAAAATCCATGCTCAGTTCTCTAATCTCCCATAAAACCGGGGAGCGCTCGATAAGACGTTCCAAGGCCGGTTGATTGGCGACAATTACCTGCAGCATAGATTTAAGCTCTTCATAACCAGAACTGTCCCGAGGGGTTTGCAACCATTGTGTCATCGATCGACGGAACTGCCAACCGGTCATTGATTCAGCAGGGGCGGCATCTACAACTCGGGTCAGAGGAGAGTACGACGTATAAGTCACACCTTGCCGATGCCGGGTGTAAATTTTGACCGGCTCGAGATAATCCACGATTTTAGCCAGCGGTTCAATTGGCAGATCGCCCGTGAGACGTCGGAGCATCATCGGATAATTCTTGCGATGCTGCAATCCGAGATGTTCTAAATAAAATGAAATCACCGGCAAGCGTCGATACAGATCATCGACATCGCAAACTTCCGGCCGAGACCACAATCGTTCGGCTATCGCGGCAGTACGTGGCCACAAACGCATGTCAATAACTTCATCACTGTTGAATTCCGCCCAGGCAGTAACTTCACCTCCTAAAATCCGGTTTTTATCGCTCTCGCTCAACACGGAATCGGGCGGGATTGGGTGCTGTGAATAATGAAACTCCGCCGATTGATATAAATCGATATAATACCCGTTCGACAGGATTCCCTGATATCCTTCTCTGGCCGCGGTTATCAGGTATTGAGGTCCCCGCCATGATTGAATCATAATATCTTTGGGCATATCAGGATGCAAAATTTCGTCCCAGCCCATCATTTTTTTATTATTTTTTTGGAGTATCTTTAATATTCGCTGATTAAACCAAGCCTGAAGGGCATGGTTATCAGGAATACTGTTTTTTTTCATAAATTCTTGAATTTGCGGGTTCTCATTCCATTGATTGCCGTTATTTTCATCACCGCCGATATGGAAATATTCATCTGGAAATAACGCGGCCATTTCTCCCAGAAATTTTTCAAAAAATTGATAAACCTTTTTATCAGTGGGATCAAAAGTGGGATCAAAAATCCCCCATCGCCTTTGCAGTGTATAAGGTCCAGGCGCCGACGCCAAATCAGGATACCCGACGAACCAACTGGTGGCATGACCGGGAATATCAAATTCAGGCACTACCCGAATTCCACGATCTCCGGCATAAGCAATCAGTTCCCGAATCTGTTCCTGCGTAAAATACTGGCCGTCAGAACCCTTCTGATGCAATAAGGGAAACCGTTTCGATTCAATTCGAAATCCCTGATCTTCCGAAAGATGGAGATGGAGCACATTCATTTTCAGCATCGCCATGGCATCAATCTGCCGCTTAACGGTCGGCAACGAAATAAAATGGCGGCATACATCGATCATCAACCCGCGCCAGGGATGTAGCGGTTTATCACTAATCCGACACGTCTGGAAATAATAACCCATACTATCGCTGCAAAGCAGTTGGTAAAGCGTTTCCAATCCGCGAAAAACTGCGAAATCGGTCTCGCCCTCGATAATAATCTCCTGCGGATCAATCGTTAAACGATAATTTTCCTTCTCACCTAATGCCAGTTTCCCTGGTCGTTGATAGCGAATAATGCATGAAGCCGAAATTGAATCCTGAGCATATTGGACGAATACCTGCGGGAAAAACAAACCGGTTCGTTCACTCAATCGCCTTAAAACCCGTGTTGCGTATTGCGCCATCCGCTGATTTTCAGGGCCTTCCAATACAATTTTAAAATTATCCGTCAAGCGGAATTCTCCCTCATTATATTTTAAATCGTAAGGGACCGGTAAAAGTACAGCCTGAGCCGACATTTTCATAAAAACTCCCACTGAAATAAGTACAAACTGAATCCAAAAACGAAACATCTTGATCTCCTGATAATTGTTAATAAATTAAAATCCATCAAACACGTTCATCCATAATATTTTCTGCCGGCAAGCGCCACTCCACAAAAATTACTTGTCCGAATCCGTTTACTTGTTTTACAGCGAAACAAACACCCATGATTTCGGCTTACCGTAAAAACTACGAAATACAGGAATTCGTTAACAAACTCCAACGATCCGCTAATCAGTCCCTTTTTGGGCGCCATCAGACTGATCGAGATATCCTTCCCTTAATAAGCGGTATTCACCGGTTTTAACATTTAGATCATAAATATTGAAATTTGTACGAATATCGAAACCCGGATAATGAGTCGCCAAATTAATTGAGGCCGATCCCAAATGGTCATCACTTTTTATCCGATGAAACACTCCTGCAGGCCAAACCAGCATGGCCGGGCCTTTAAAAATGAGTTGTCCGTTTTTTTTTATATAATTCGGAGCAACCTCAAAGGATTCGATCTGACCATGGGCCTGCGTGTAAATATCAACATAGCGAATCCCAAACAATACCATTAAATTATCGTCCTGAAAGGAGTGCATATACCATGGCCTCGATACTCCGCCAGTGGATCCGGGAGAAATTGCGCCCGTTTCATGCAAAACACGATCCAGGGCGTCGATTCGCGGAATCGACTGCGGCTGCAAAACATCAAAAAAAACACCCATAGTCCGTCGAAATGGGTCCAGACGAATTATCTGATATAACAAGGGCACCTCTTCAAATATCCATGATTTTTCCATATACTATCCTTTCACTATCAGTTTACTATAATCATAATTAAATTTTTCTAAAATTCAAGTTTTTTTTTCACAGGTAAAATTTTATTCTTTAAATACGATATAAACTTGACAAAGAATGAAAAATGATTTATTTTATTGATATGATTATAATAAAGCATAATTATATATGGACTATTTTAATTATCTTTTTAACAGTAAAAGCTCTAAATGCCGAATTGCATTGGAGCTATGAGCTGTGGCAAACAGATCACGGCCTGCCGCAAAACAGCGTTCGCTGCCTGGCTCAGACCAATGATGGATATTTATGGATCGGAACCGCTGAAGGGCTGGCGCGGTTTGACGGGATCCGCTTTAAAGTCTACGATACCCAAAACACGCCCGAAATCAAGCAAAACTACATTTCAGCATTTTTAGTCGATCCGGAAGGAAAACTATGGATTGGTACTTTGGGTGGGGGAATTACCCTCTATTCCAATGGAAAATTTTTACCCTATCCACTGAACTCTGAATTAAAAGGATATGAAATCAATGGTATAATGAGAGATTCCCGGGATCGGGTATGGATCAGCACATCCAACGGTCTTTTTCTTCAGAATAGCGACGACCAATACCGTCTCCTAACACCAGAAGATGGCCTCCTCAATAGTATTGTTTGGGATACGGAAGAAGATAACCAGGGTCGTGTATGGATTGCCACCCGCAGTGGATTGAATTTGTACGCTAACGACACAATCCGAGCGATTGATTCATTCAATACGACGATCGAAAATAAAGTCATTTACTGGATTTCACATCGCAATGATTCGCTTTGGATCGTCTCGCGGGATGGTCTTTTTCTATGGAATCTGAACACCGACACCTGGGAAAAACTGGATACTAATCCGAATCAATCTACAATTGAAGCATTTTACTTCACCTCCAATCAAATTCTTATGGGAACGAATGAGGGACTTTTTTATTATCAGGACCATCAAGTTTTACCTTTTTCCAAACAATCCGTTTTCCAATATCCAATTCGTTCGCTCTTTGAAGACAGAGAAAAAAATTTGTGGATCGGCACCATGGATGGATTAATAAAAACGAGAAGAGGAATCATTGTCAGCTATCAAACGCAACAAGGACTTTCCAACAATGTGGCATGGTCCATTATCCAGGATCGCGCGGGCAAAATCTGGGTGGGCACGGATGAAGGACTTAACTGGTTTCTGAATGGCAAGTTCCATCTATTTCAGGAAATTAGCGATCTCACCCGCAAGGATATCGGCGGCTTGGCTTTAGACCATAACGGAAGAATTATGATTGGTACCTATGACCAAGGTGTCTATTTTTATGATGATAATGGAAAAATTCAACACTTAACAACGGATAACGGCCTCTCAAGCGGATTTGTTACGGCTATTCTGGAAGATCATCAACGCAATATCTGGATCGGCACTTATGGAGGCGGTGTTAACTGCTATGCTAACGGCGCGATAAAAAACTACAACACCCAAAACCATCTTCTTAGCCATGATGCGGTCACCTCTATCCTGGAATATTCTCCCGGGGTCATTTGGGTCGGTACTGAAAATGGCATCAATATCATCAAGGACGATTCCATAATGCGCTACGACACGCTCAATGGATTGGGCAGCGTCGGGATTCAATCCCTTACCATGGATTCAATAAGCAATATAGTTTGGATCGCTACCAATGATGGATTAAGCTGGTACCAAAACGGACAGTTTTTCAATATTAAAAAAAAAGACGGGCTCTTTACCAGTTATTTTTATCAAGTACTCTTCGATGAAAAACGGTTGTGGCTCAGTTCTAATTTCGGTATTGTCATGATCGAAAAACAAAATATCTTCAATTATATCAACGGGAAAAACGAACGAGTGAGTTGCCAGGTTTTTGACCGCGCTACCGGTTTGGTCAGTAGTGAATGCAATGGGGGTTCACAACCTGCCGGATGCAGGGATCGGAACGGTAAATTCTGGTTCCCCACGGGGAAGGGAGTTGTGGCCATTGATCCGGGGATTATAGTTCCAAACCAAATTCCTCCCGAACCCATAATCGAAGAAATGATGATTAACAACCTGCCTATTGACTGCTCGGGTGATACTATCATCCAGTTGGAAGCCGGAACCAATCGTGTCGAATTCTATTATACTGCCATTAATTTCCTCTGCCCCAAACGAATACAGTTTAAAACCCGGTTAAAGGGTTTTGAAAATGATTGGAATTTTGTGGATACTCGCCGCTATGCAGTTTTTACTAATCTGGAACCGGGAAACTACACATTTGAAATCATCGCGATCAATCAGGAGGGCTTAGAGAGCTCGGCCTCTGACGGCATTCAGTTTCGCATCAAACCATTCTTTTATCAACGTCCCGGAGTGTGGCTTTTAGCGGTACTGCTGCTTATGGGATACGGTTATTTTCTTTTTCGAATGCGAATCCGCCGTTTCGATAAACGTCAGAAAGAATTGGAGCAAACGGTAGAAGAAAAGACAGAACACTTAAGGAACGCGCAAGAAGAAACAGAAAAAGCCTTGAGTGAAGCCCGCATGAACCACGAAATCGCGTTGGAAGCCATTGATACCATCCAGGAACAAGCCCAGCAACTCCGACTATCCAATGAAAAATTGACAACCGTCAATCACCTTAAGGATGAAATCATGAATATCGCCGTCCATGATCTTCGCAACCCTCTCACAATCATCAAAGCGACAGCCGATATCCTACGTCGGCAAAATACGAACACTGTTTCCATTTTATCTCATATCGACCGCATCGACCAGGCAATTACAAAAATGATGCATATTATCAACGAGCTCTTAGTCTCTTCAGCTATTGAATCCGGTCATATCAAACTGAATTTCCAACCTGTCGACATCCAAACTATGGTTAACCAGATCGTTCAGCACAATATTCCAAATGCGGATCGGAAATGTCAATCCCTGACGATTGACAGTATTGACCATTACATTGTCCAATGCGATGCGCACCGCATCATGGAAGTGATGGACAATCTGGTCAGCAATGCTATCAAATACTCACCCCATGGGTTGCCGATCCAGGTACTGGTGAAAAAAGAAAACACTAACATTTTATTCCAGGTCAAAGATCAGGGTCCGGGAATTCTCCCTCAGGATTTACAGCGGCTATTTACCAAATTTCAAAAAATAGGAAATCGCCCCACAGGTGGGGAAACATCTACCGGATTGGGACTCTCTATCGCCAAAAAACTCACGGAACTGCATCATGGGGAAATTATAGTAGAGAGTGAAGTGGGCAAAGGATCTGTTTTTACCTTAAGTTTGCCGGAATATCAGCAATAGACCATTATTTTAAAAAATTTAAAAAATCATCCGCATCACGAAATCCGGAAAACCGACGGATTTCACCTTGCTCAGAATTCAATAGCAAAACCGTGGGTAAACCTTGAACTCCAAATTTGTCTGACACCTCTTTTTGCCAATCTTCCTGAACCGAATAATCAAATTTTAACAACACAAACTCCCCTAAAGCCGCCGCTACGCGCGGGTCTTGCCAGGTAATATGCTCAAGTTCGTTACATGCCACGCACCAGCTTGCATAGAAATCCACCAGTACTGGTTGATTGCGCTCACGGGCCAATTGGAAGGCTTTTGTTTCATCATTGATAATCCAGCGCAAAGACTGCGAAGGAGTTGGCGCAGGACGGGCTTCCTCTGTCCGGAGAGAATTCAAGTCAAATATACGATCCAGCGCCTGCCACCAAAAATATGCGCCGGTAATAGCCACCAATAATACTAACGTTTTCCAAAACGGCGACCCAATAGAATCAATATCCCGCAGATTTTTCCAAAAAACCTGACTGAGGAGAAGAAAAACCGCGCCGACTAAAGCCAGAAAAAAATGGAGCGGTAAAAACGGGCGGGCAAAATAAAAAACCAGACCAAACATCAAAAGAGCAAACCCATATTTTATATTTTCCATCCACCGGCCGGCCTTCGGCATCGATTTCAAAGCGCCGGTAAATGTGCCGATTACCACAAATAGCGCGCTCATGCCGAATCCATAGATCAACAACAGGAAAAAACCTTTCATCAGACTGCCGGTAGCAGAAACAAAGGTCAACAGCGTAATCAAGACCGGCCCCACGCAAGGCGCGCCAATAAACCCGGCAATAGCGCCCATAAAAATCGCTCCCAGCCATCCTTTTCTTTGCCTGCTTCGCAGAGTACCGATCCAGGCAGAGGGGAGCTGGAGTTCAAAGAACCCCAGCATCGATAACGCCATCACAAAAAAAATCGCCGCAATGGATAACACGACCCAAGGCTGCTGCGTCAGAGAACCGAAAACCTGTCCGGTTTGCGCGGCTAACAGGCCCAATATTGCATAAGTTAATGACATCCCCAACGTAAAAAAAAGAGATAATATCAATCCCTGGATCTTGCGCTCGGTTCGCGCCCCGATATAACCGATAATAATGGGAATCATCGGGTAAACGCAGGGAGTAAAAGAGGTTAAAATTCCACCCAGAAAAACAAGCGCTAAAACCAGCAGGAAACTGCCCTGCAAAGCTTGATTAATATAGCCACTCAGCCCTTCCTGCGTGAATACGATTCCACCTGTCCCTTTTTCTCCCCCAGGCGGATAGGGCTTTAATTGGTATGCCACTGTTTGCTTTACAGGGGGAAAACAGAGAGCATTTTCCCCTTCTGAACATATCTGGTAAGTGATTACCGCTTGAAAATCACGTTTTTCCTCAATTGAAGTGAGCATTTTCGCCTGATATTGAAACTCCGCATCCCAGACATAATACGGAAACTCTTCCGGGCCTTCAGTTTGCGGAAATACAACAGTTCCCTTTTGGACCAATTCCACTGGAAGGTTAAACTCAAATTTCAATAATTCATTGGCTCCAATATGGTACCCTTCAGGCAATAAAAAGTGGATTCCCAATTGAAGTTGATCCGTTTCATAACCCGTTTCAATCCGTATCTGAACGTCATCAATCGGATCAAAATCCTGGGCGAACAACGCCGACATGATCAATACTAAAAAAAAACTGATATGAAGCAATCTATGCATACTACTTCCTATTTAAATAATCATTAAAAAGAGCGGCAAAAAGTTGAGGCACCCACCGCATTTTTTCGGGGCTTTCAACATAAGCGATACGCATTTGTGTTTTACCCGGATTGGTTTCTCCGGGATTCACGCTATAGAACCCGGCCATCGGGGCCACTAAAAGGGTCATCGTTTCGCCATCAATCGTGACCTTGCCTTCGCGCGCGCAAAACATGACAAAATCCTGGGCATCAAAATCCTTGCCGACCAATTCTCGGACATCAATCACCGCATAGATGGACGCATCGGGGCTGGAGAGGATAGCCTTGGGCATTAACGTATGGAATCCGTGCGCCATTTCCCGGGCAATCTGCGCATAATACTGACGCTGTTCGGCATACCAAATACGCAAACCTTCATGCGATTCATGGGCCAATGAGCCAAAAATATACTGGCCGATCACATTCGGACACAAATTCGCCGTATTTTCAGCGACAGCCTTAACAATGAATTCCGAATTATCAGATATCAGAGCGCCGACACGCAAGCCACAGGCATTCCATACCTTAGATGCCGTCTCGATGCTGATTCGCCGTCCCTCGATGCCCGGCACCTCCTGATCTGTTATTCCCCAGATACTGGTCGTCGGTTGATCGACATAATACAACTCCCGATAGGCCTCGTCACTAACCATCCACATATTATATTTGACGCAGAGCTGGGCCAGGGTTATCATTGTGGCATGATCGTAAAAATGCCCAGTCGGATTATCATAGGGTATCACCACCAGCGCGTTAGGCCGATTTTTTTCAATCACCTGTTCGATCTGGGCGATATCCGGCAAGGTAAACTTTCCATTCGACTGAAGCGTCCGTTGTACCGATACGCTTTTGCGTCCCGTGCGTTTGGCCATAGAATGATAATTAGTATAGGCCGCATCAATCAGCAATAAGGGTGATTCCGCCGTTCCGGCAGCGCCGCATAATCCCACGATCACCAATTCCATGGCATGGCTGCCGCCATCGGTAATCATGGCGGACAAAGAGGCGGTATTGA
The DNA here is from genome assembly GCA_964632485.1 of uncultured bacterium. GTDB lineage: Bacteria > JAGOEH01 > JAGOEH01 > JAGOEH01 > JAGOEH01 > CAZWDO01. The sequence continues at coordinate 32,707 of CAZWDO010000020.1, read as the reverse complement.
ACCCGCTGGAAGCGATAATGTTTAAAAAAGCCTTTTGGGTCTCTGCAAAACCAACAGTGGCCGAATATTTAACTACACCAGCGCTAAAGGGCGATTCAGCCGCCGACAGTTCCTCCATACGGCGGCGCATCGCCGGATGCATCGGTAGTGATACATTGCCAATAGCTGTATTCACTTCCCCGACACCGTCAGTACGCTTCATATATTCAATTTGCGCCATTCGAATATCAGAGGGTTGACGGTTGCGATAGTGCGCGGATAATAACGGTTTTTCCATACGCAATACTCCTTTTTTCTTTTATGTCTGCAGATTGCATACAATGATGGACATTCACAAACAGCCTCGACACTCTAAATAGAACTACTCGATACTCACTTCATAGGGCAGACGCATCATCACTTCTCCCCGATTGATCGATTCATCCAATTCCATCCAGGAAGAAATAATTTTCACAGATGAAAAAAAGTCTTCATCCATAATCTGGGTAATAATATCGCGAGCTTCAGGCAACACCCAGACATTCAGCTCTTCTGTTTTATCGATACCGCCCAAGTTGGCGGCTTCACGCAAGGCGACCATTAAACCG
>CAZWDO010000020.1:15402-32110 GCA_964632485.1 uncultured bacterium | reverse complement strand
CGCCGTACTGGTCGATTAATCCGATATCCAGGGCTTGCGAACCGGTCCAGATACGACCCTGGCCGATGCTGTCGATCGCTTCCTTGCTTTTGTTGCGGCCGGTAGCGACTTTTGTGATAAACTGATCGTAAAAATTCTCGATCATCTGGGTCACTTTCATCTCTTCATAATCGTTCATCGCATCGGGTGACGCTAAAAATCCGGCATTGGGAGCGGATTTGATAGATACGGTTTTTAAATCCAGTTTATTAAACAGTCCCCGGACCACCGGTCGAAGAAAGAAAACACCGATTGAACCGGTCAAGGTCGTCGGTTCCGCGATGATTTTATGGCTGTTCATCGCGATATAGTAGCCCCCGGAAGCTGCAATATTTCCAAAAGAAACAACGACCGGCTTTTCAGCTTTATGTTCCTCGATAAATTGCCAGACATTATCGGAAGCGCCGCCGGAACCGCCCGGGCTATTGATGCGTAAAACGATCGACGCAACATTTTCTGCTTCAAACGCTTTCTTCAAATTTTCAATCAACGTCGCGTCCCCGAGAATATTACGTTTACTTTTGCCGGAAGAAATTTCTCCTTCGGCCGTTACCAGTGCAATCTTCTGCCCTTTGCCATGCGAAGCGCCAGCCGCTTTTAAAAACTGAACCACACCGATACAATCCTTCTTACTGAAACCCGCCGCCTTATAGATTTCCTCTCCAATCACGCAGGAATCGACCAACTGTTTCGCCAAAGCGTCCCCGGTTATCAAGTAGGGACCTTCATCCATCAATTGACGAACATTTTCAAATTGACGATTTTCCTGGATAGCGGCCAGATACTGATCCGTCAGTGAGGTTAAGAACTCCGACATCATCATGCGGTTTTCCGGAGAAATATCATCATTAACAAACGGTTCCACCGCGCTTTTAAATTTACCGTGACGAATTGTCTCAAATTCGATGCCGACTTTTTTCAACATCCCTTTAAAAAATACCATATTGGCATTAAGCCCATCAAAGAGAGTTATCGCCTGCGGCGCGCAATAAATCTGATCGGCCACCGATGCCAGAACATACTCTTTATCTGTTACAAAATCATAATAAACCCATACTTTTTTACCTTTTTCACGCAACGATTTCAATGCAGAAACCAACTCTTGCGTCTGAGCCCAACCCAGAGACGGAGCTTCGATTTTAATAAACACGCCCTGGATTTTCTCATGGGCTTCAGCCAGTTTCACCGCGCGTAGAAGATCATAAAAACTATAATCGCTCACCTTTAACATGCGGTCCAATTCCTCGACCGGCATTTCCGGAATCGACTTGTTCAACGTGATCTTCAATACCTGATTATCGGTCAATGAAACCGGCTTATCAGCAATATAGCGGCTCAATACCGAAACGGCGACAATCATCAAAATCAGGAAAAGCGTGGCCAAAACACCCATGGTGATAAAGAAAATCTTGAAAAACTTTTTCATACAATTTCTCCCTTGCTACGCCATAATAGCGTTGGTTCAGAACACAATGACATAGTTTCTTCCGTTAAATCGACGGGTTCCCGAGTGAACCAGTCCATGTACCGTCCCCTCAAATCGGCGGGAATGACAATGCTGCCAGACTGATTATAAAAATTAAAAAAAGCCAGAAACTCTTTGTCCGAATCCGAATAAGCCAGCCAAACGACTGCTTTTTCTTCATCTCGCCCCAGCCTCGGTATTTCAGCTTGAGGTAACTGTTTTTTCCAGGTAATGACATCTTGATAAAATCGGTTATACTTCAACGCGTTGTCATCCGATGGAAATTGCGTAATATGGGGATCAAACAACGAAATCGATTCCGAGGCCCCAAATTCCTGTCCCTGATATAATAAAAATGCTCCCGGCAAACTTGCCATCCAGGCGATCCAATTTTGCATTTGACAATAATCATCAATTAAATGCGCGGCTCTTAGCTGATCATGGTTCTCCAGAAAGCGCATTTTTCCCGCCGGGTGAGGCAGCCACTCCCACTGCCGTTCCAATTCATCTAAATATGAAAACAGGAATTGACGATCTTTGATCGCTTGGCGCCAGTTCTCATACAAATCATAATCATAGGTCAAATCAAACACCGGATAAAGTTCCTTGTCTTCCGAGCATAACCAGCCTTTTTTATGGCAACGCTGAATAAATTTCTTCTCTACCGATTCCGCCAACCAGATCAAATCCGGATTGATTGCGTTTAATTGTTCCCGTGCTTTTTGCCAAAATGAGTGTGGAATCAAGGGGGCAACATCGCAGCGAAACCCGTCAACGCCTCGTTCCACCCATTTTTTCAGCGCTTCAATAAGATAGTCGCTAAGTTCATCAACACGAAAATCCAGATCATAAACATCGCTCCAATCGGCAATCTTGCGGGTAAATCGTCCCTCGTCATCCTTTAATATCCAGTCTCCATGATTGTTGAGCAATGAACTGTCCAGTGCGCAGTGATGAAACACAATATCGACCATCAATTTCATTCCGAAATCATGACAGCGATTCGCCAATAATGTGAACTCCTGTAACGAACCATACATAGGATCAATAACCAGATAATCCCGGGAAGCATAGGGTGAACCAAACAGCCCTTTACGGCCATTTTTTCCGGCATAGGTAATTGGCATCAACCAAATACAATCGACACCAAGTTCCTTGAGTCGCTTAAGATCATGCGCAAGCGACCGGAGATTGCCCCGATTTGGATAATTGCGCAAAAAAACCTCATACATAACCGAAACAGACATAGCGCCTCCTATTTCTCATTGCCTTGGTACATTTCAACTAAATCCGGAGCTTGAAAATGATAATCCAAAGCGTTAATAATCTCTCTAATCCCAAAATTATATCCCATCTGACGAATATCTCCAAACCGATCATAATTTGCTTTATATTTATTCGATGCATAATGATTAATATATAGGTACCGCTGATTATGATCAATATTGACCAATAGAAGTCCCTGATAAAAAACTACTCCGGAAAAAAAACGCAGACTGGAAGTCAAAATGACCCGCGGGCCCAAGCTCAATTCATTAATGGAAGAGAACTCAAGTGAATGTAGCCCCATAAAATCAAGGCTTTCCTTGATCAGGGTGTTAAAAAAGAAATAGCATTCACGGGGGAGCATTCCCTCATCCAGCCATTTGACGCACGAAATGACAATCAACCCCGGCTGGATCACAAAGGGGTCGCCACCCCCCAGAGAGCGCGTCACTGATATGCGATCGACCAGAATCCGGTCGGCAAAAACTGGATTGAGCGTTGAACGATGATAAGGAAGCACTACCATAGTTTCTGTAGGTTCAAATATATGATAAACCATATCATCTGACATTGTGATTTCACCTAGAAGATCGCTGTCTAAATAATTTATTAATCGTTCCATCGTGCCCTTAATATAATGAAAAAGCATTGGCTTTGTCAATAATTTTTTCATAAAGATTGAAAATAAAGCAATTTTACCCGATTATAGCCACCAATCCCTTATGAGTAACTCGTTTTCAAATATGGGTGATCATCGGGATTCGCCCGGCTTGCGTTGCAGCAGCGCGGCAAAAGCGCCACTCAACTGATGGATAAACGGCAGCGAATAAAAATATCCCTGGGGCGTGATAAACGGTTTCAGCCAGGGATTTAGAGTCAAATCAGGAAAAACGACATGAAAATCAGGATGACGCTGCAGAAACCCGCCGATCTGCTGTTCGTTTTCTTCCGGTTCAAGGGTGCATGTAGAATAAAGAAGGAATCCATCGGGAGCGACAATCCTCCCCGCTTCCTCCAGTAACGCGCACTGCAATTCAATCAATTCACACATCATTTCGGGTGTCTTACCGCGCCGGAGATCCCCTATTTTTTGAATGATACCCAGCGCGCTGCAAGGAGCATCCAGCAAAACCAGTGAAAAACTGTTTTTGAAACAGGATACCCGGCCATCACTGATCGTCAATTGAGACAGCGAATTCTTCAGACGGCCGAGATTCTCCCGTAATCGGGGGAATTTCTTATAATATCGATCATTCAACACCCAAATATTCCCCCGAATAAAGAGTGACAAGGCCATACTTTTTCCACCGGGAACAGCGCACACATCTAAAATCCGCTCATAAAATCCGGGCGCAATCAGCTTCGTTAGTAAAAAAGCCGGTGTATCCTGCACCCAAAACCATCCATCAGCATAACCCGGTAAAGAGCGTACTGTCACCTTTTCATCAATGACGACTATCGGCAAAGCAGGAAAAGGAGATTCAAAACGGATTCCCCGAGTTTCTAAAGCCTGGCAGTACTGTTCTGTGGAAATCAATGCCAAATTCACTACCAAATGCAACGAAGGCGTTTTTTGAAAATACTCGATCAATACCCGGGTTTGCTCGAGGCCATAACGATCTTTCCAACGTTGAACCAGCCAGGGATCAAATGAAAGCTCTATAAATTGATCCGAGTTGAGCTTACGCTCATTTAGAAATTCTTCGCGTCGCGTAATCAACATAGCCCAAAAAGCCTGCAACGGCTTCGCCCAGAATGACCAGGGGCAACCTCTGACAGCGTCAAGGGCTTGTTTAATCGTCAAGGCATGAATATTCCTCTCAAAAAACAGAATTTCACTTGAAGCAATATAAAATATCGCCGCTATTTTTGCCGGCATTACTTTTTTACGTCGGTAAAACCGAAGCCATAATGAATCGATGAAACCGCGTTCCTCAAAAATAATCTGCATTAACCGATCGGTCGAGCGCAGGGGTTCCCGATGCTGTAAAATCGGTTCAAATATTTTCACTTTTGTTAAAAAATCCATTACATTATCCTTTTCCGCCGCTAATAATAACTTTTGCGGATTCAATGGGGTTTAATTCATCAGTCATTGGCATACGAAAAAACCGGATCAGCGCCTGTCCGGCTTGATATCGTATCAGTGAAGCATCACTTTTCAATTCATTCCGCAGCCAATCGACGGCTTGTCGATTGGGATGGTTTTTTATATATTGGATCAAAGAAAGCGTAACAGATTCTCCCTGAACGCTATTAAGCAATAAAGATCCAATAAACGGCCAATCCTCCGCCTGATAGTGAAGGTCCAGATATTGAATGATCGCCGGATAAAGCGCGGGATTGACATCATGGAACTTGCCAATAAGCGCCTTATTGAGTGAATACTCAGGGAATCGTTCCACCAGACTTAAAAACCGGATCACCCAATCTGAAGAAGCATCCGCGGTATCCCAGGCATCTAAAAACCAATTTACCAGCGTTCGACGGGGTAATTCAACATTCATTTCCTGCCAGTGGATGAGCAATTCCAATGCGGCAATAGCGAGAAAAATGGGTTTCTTTTTCTGGATCAGAGACAAAATCCCGGGTAGAAACATGGCGTCCGCATAAGCCCGTAAGGCATGCATTAGCTGGTATTTGATCTTATCGTTCCGCAGGCGCAGCAATCTGAGCAACAGAGGCTTAAAACGGCCGTCCACCATTTGCGCGGCATAAGAAATCAATGCTTCCCTGATAGCCGGATGGCGGTTGCCAACCAGATCAAGAGTCAGTTCAAGCGCATTAGGGAGTTGCAGTTCAGCGCTTGAACGGATAGCGGCGGCGATAACATAGGGATTTCTATCGTGAAAGCGAGCCAGTAAACAGCCAACGCCTTCACTCAGTTGCAGACCGGCCAGGGCTTCCACCGCCCGCATGCGGATATGTGGATTAGCATTCTCCGTCCAACTGCTGAACACAGGCAAATACTGGTAACGCAACTCTTTCGGCGCCAACTGCAACAATCGTCCCAATCCATAAATCGCGCTTTTACGAATTGCCGGAGGATGGGGTTTGCTCACATACTGTTCAATCAATTCAATAAACTCAATCTGATTCGATTCACCCATAGCCTCCAGCCAGGCCTTCAACATAGCAGGAGGGAAATGAATCTGTTCCCCAGTGAGGCAATCTCCTTCCGCTTGATAATCGCGAGCGGAGACCATAACACTATGGTTCACGGTCAGAGCCCGGGCTTTAGCAGCTTTCTTAAGAATTCCGGCAAATACACTGAGTGATTCCACCCGCGAAAATTTTGAGAGATTGTCAATCATGGCAATTGCAAGCCCTAATACCGGCACCTGCCGTCTCACTCCCTGCCGATCAGTTTGAATGATATAACGACGAGCCATCTCTTCCGGTGAATAAAATTCGCCCAGTACCTGCTGAAATGCCTCCAGAATTGCCCGGCCTTCAACTTCAGGCTGCTCATGTCGGCTGATATAAATAAAATCGTCACCGCCAATATGACCAATAAAAGGATCATATTCCGAAAACCGGTCAGCGACCGTTTTCAAAATCCGGGACATGGCCTGAATTACCTTATCTCCCATAAAAAAACCCATATAATCGTTGAACGCTTTAAAATGATTCAAATCAAGATACATCACTGCTTTTATCGAATGATTACGCAAATTTTCATTGATATAACACTCAATAATGAGATTCCCCGGCAGGCCAGACAACGGATTCAGCGATTGCCAATACTGGCAATGCTCTCGCCAGCGACGAACCACCCGTGGTAACCGCCGGGTCAGTTCACGCGGAGAAATAAAACTGTCCCAATCGATTCGATCATCTGCGTCTTCCCCTACCAAAACCAGATAAAAGTTGCCGTTGAAAGAGATGCCTTCAACAGAAGTTAAAAATTCTGCCGAACCGATAATCATTGCCGGCCCGGATAAACCGGAAACCGGCAATTTGTCGTAAAATTCCAGAGCCTGCCCTTTAAACACATTTAAAACTTCATGATACCTGAACTCTTCCGAAAAAATAAGGGGTAACAAATTTCACCTCAATCGAATAGTGTTAACGAACTGAACGCTGGCCACCCATCGGGGATTTCCAGATTAACTGGATGCGATGATGCGCGTCTCTTCCTGAACCAGCGAAGGCGCAACTGAAATACCCAATATCGAATTGGTTGAAGGAACATTATGACAATGACTCCGGAGGAGATCAATTCTCCTTTAAGCGCTCATTTGTTTTAAACTTAAAAAAAAAATAAAAAAAGTCAATAAATTTTTACTGAAAAAAAAAACTTGACAAATCTCTTTTGGATATTATATTAGAAGTCAAGAAAAGGAGCTGAGGATGGCCAAGCGACTAAAAATCCAAAAAATTTCTCCAGAAGAGCGAGAGCAATTGATGAGTTGGATATCTGATCCGGAAACGAATGAACGGTTAAGACGGCGCGCAAAGATCATTATATATTCGTATGATCAGGTGCCGGTCAAACAAATGGAAGAAGAATTGTCAATTTCTCGTGAAAGTATCAGTACCTGGAAAAAACGTTTTTTAGAATCCCGTCTGGAAGGGTTACTGGACTTAAGACTGCGCAAAAGAAAAAGAAACGGACGGAAATGAACATGGGAGGACATCAGGAAGAGCGGCTCCAGCGGGCCGCAGAACCGGCGCGAATTGCCGAAGAGCGGCATCGTTTTTACCAGGGAAAAATCCAGATAACTGCTAAATGCGCAATCCATGAACTGAATGATTTCAGTTACTGGTATTCTCCGGGTGTGGCTGACCCGTGTTTACGGATAAAAGCCGATCCCGCCCTGGTTAACACTTATACCAACAAAGCCAATATGGTGGCGGTCGTTTCGGATGGCAGCCGAGTGTTGGGTTTGGGAGACATCGGTCCCGAGGCGGGATTACCCGTCATGGAGGGCAAAGCGCTGATATTCAAATATTTAGGAGGTGTTGACGCCATTCCCCTATGTGTATCAAGCCATAAAGCCGAGGAAATAATTCAATTTGTTAAATGGATACAACCTACTTTTGGCGGTATTAATCTGGAAGATATCGCCCAACCCAAATGTTTTGAAGTTCTCGATCGCTTGACCCGCGAAGCTGTTATTCCGGTGTGGCATGATGATCAACAGGGCACAGCGCTGGTGACGTTGGCCGGACTGATCAATGCGTTAGAACTTGCAGAAAAATCGATAGCCGATGCCCGCATTGTGTTACTGGGAGCAGGCGCCGCTAACCTGGCTATTGCCCGCCTGCTGATTGCAGGAGGAGCAGTTCCCGGCAATTTGATTCTGTTTGATACCAAAGGGCCTCTGGGTTTATTCCGCGACGATTTACAAAAAACACATCCCTACAAATGGCGATACTGCGAAATCACCAATTCTGGCCAATGGCGGGGGGATATTGCCAGCGCGCTCAAAGGCGCTGATGCCCTGATCGCCCTATCGCAACCCGGTCCCGGGATCATCCAGAAAAGCTGGATATCCGATATGGCTAAACGCTCAATAGTCTTTGCCTGCTCCAATCCCACTCCCGAAATTTGGCCCTGGGAAGCCCACGAAGCGGGCGCTTTCATCGTTGCCACCGGACGTTCCGATTTCCCGAATCAGGTAAATAACTCACTGGGATTCCCGGCGATCTTCCGCGGAGTTCTCGATGTTCAAGCCCGCCGTATCACCGACACCATGTGCATCGCCGCCGCCCGATCTTTGGCCGATTACGCCCGGCATAACGGAATTCGTCCGGATTATATCATCCCTAAAATGGATGAGTTCCCTGTCTTTCCCGCAGAAGCCGCCGCGATCGCCTGCCAGGCTGTTGCCGATGGTGTGGCAACGATTACCCATCTTAGCTTTAACGAACTCTATCAACAAGCCTATCGTACCATAAAAAAAGCCCAGGATTCAGTCCAGGCGTTAATGGATCGCCACCTGATCCTATCTATGTAATTAGTTATTATATGGTTGCAAATTTTGATCATTTCTATAAATTTCAATCCTTGATATCCTTGATCACCCCAGCTCGAAAGTCGTCACGCCAAAAATTCGATCTAATGGTAGATCAGGAGTTATCCCTCTGTACATACGAGCCGTCTCAAACGCAACGATCAGATTATATCGTTGCGCTAAATCGACTGCCAACGAATTTACCGCCGGCGTGTCCAGAAAAATCGGAACCCCGTCAGGTACTTGCGACTTCAAAGCTAAAAATAAACGCTCTGCAAAATCCGGGGTGTCCGCAAATAAGGGACCTATTTTATATCCGATGCGACACGGGCGAAGTACGCCGTAACCAGCCAACTTGCGGTTATGCAGTATGCCAAACGCCGTACACTGGGGTTGATTGATCCAGCGCTTCAGGAATTGCATTCGATCGTCAGAGAAAAATGGTTTGTCATAAGCCCCTATTGCATCAAATGGGAGTGTGGATAACGGGACGATGTCTGAGTCATTCGGGAAAAACCCGCCACCATTTCCCTGATAGCGGACATTTCGATGAGCCAGTATAAACCCCGACTTTTTATAGTTGCTCTGCTGAGCAACCACTCCATCCAGGCCAATCGTATAACCTCTAAGTAATTCGAGGCCGGCATTCCATATCTGAATACCGTATCCCATACCGCGATACGCCGGCTTGACGATATAAAAACCAAGGAAACCGAAGGAATTACCATACTTGACCACCGAAATCGTTGCAATGGCTTCATCTCCTAGCAATCCAACAAGAAAACCGGTTGGGTCCGCAGCATAAAAACAATTCGCATCGAAATTGCCGGGATTCCATCCTTCGGCCGCCGCCCACTCAACGGCAATATCCACTTCCCCGCGCGTCATCGTCCGAATGGTATAATTACTTTTCTGCATCATTCTCTTCCTATCTGGTTAATAAGTTGAAGGCTACACTAAGATTTGACCCGCTAAACACCCTCTCCATCACGGCTAAAGAGTTATTACAGCAGGGGGTTCGTACCATTATGCACCCTTTCTGATTTTCAGCCAATTCTATATCATTCCTTAGATTGGCAGCAAATTGAGAACGTTGTAAAATATATTAACCTATCCGATCCAAGAAGTCAAGAAAAAAATTATCATCGTATTTTTTTGAAACAAATCATCGTCAGAAGAAAGCAAAAATGGCGGTTAATAAGTTCCCTTGATTTTTTTTCACATTACTATAAATATTTGACAATTTATGAATAATTGATTATTATTTGAAATATAAAACCTAAAAGGTATCGTAAGAAAACCGCCAGCAGCCGCTCAGCCCCCTGCGCAACTACCGCCGAAACCGAACATTCCCGACATGGAGGGTTTCGAGGAAATTCCTTTTTAATAACAGCTCATTTTTATTATCCCAAAAATGACTTGGATAGGGATAGCGGTTATTCCTATAACTTGATGGAATCCCAGATTATTTAAATCTGGGTTAATCCTATATTTTGTTATTCCGCGAAAATGGGCGATCAGGGCGCTTTATGGCAATGAAACCAGATATCCCCTTTTTTTTTACTTGACATTCCTTATATTTATATGTAAATTTAAGCGACAAAAAAATCTCAAATCGGTTCACTTGAACCTGTTTGATAAAACAAGTTAAAGCCAAAATCCCATCGTCTGGATATGTTGGTTGCGATTTCATAGAGGAGAAATACATGGTTGACCAATTGGGAATCGATATCGGTTCAATTGCATTAAAATTAATTTGGATTCAAGCGGATCAAAATATTCATACCCGTTATATCCGGCATAATGGGAATATCCGACAAGTATTGGTTGAAAATCTGGAATCATTTATTCCGGAAATAACAGGACAACAGTTTCGTCTATCCTTCACGGGAAATGGGAGTGAACGCATGGCGCAGGAGATGAACTGCCCCCATGTCAATGAAGTTTTAGCCATTGTGGAAGCGGCTCAGGCGCGCCAACCCCAATGCCGATCAATCATCGAAATGGGCGGTGAAGACGCGAAACTAATTTTTCTCAGCTCCCGTTCCGGACGCAATACAATTCATGATTTTTATACCAATGGGCTCTGCGCGGCAGGGACTGGTTCTTTTCTCGATCAACAAGCCCACCGGCTGGGCATCGATATCGAAACGTTCAGCCAATTAGCCCAGCAATCCACGCATCCGGCCCGTATCGCCGGCCGGTGCAGTGTTTTTGCCAAATCGGACATGATTCACTCTCAGCAAATCGGAACTACAACGGAAGATATTCTCTATGGATTGTGCCTGGCAGTCGCACAAAATTTCAAAAGCACGATCGGCAAAGGGAAAACTCCCGACTTACCGGCTCTCTTTATTGGGGGCGTCGCCAATAATCCAGCCATGCAAAAAGCATTTTGGGAAGTTTATCAGGTCACGAACGACCAAATTTCAATCCCTCCGATGGCGGCTTTTTTTCCGGCATTGGGCGCTTTATACTATAGCGCGCAAGGCTCTTCCGAGGGCGCGCCCATGACGCGCGAAAATCTATTAAATCAACTACGGGATTGGAAAAGCAGCAGTAATGAACACACCGAACAACAACAACCCCTCAATCAATCCCGCTATTATCAAACTCGTCCTAAAAATCCAATATCAGGCCCATCAACGCCCCTGCCCCTTGACAATGATACATTTTTTCGTTTGGATGATCATACCCCCTGGCAAAATGAAAACCCGAACGATTCTGTTCCCGTTTTTCTGGGAATCGATATCGGTTCGGTCAGCACCAACCTGATTTTGCTGGACGAGAACGCTAAATTATTGACAAAACGCTATTTAATGACCGCCGGCCAACCCCTCGAAGCGGTTCGGCTCGGGATGAAATCATTACTGGAAGAATGTGGAAGTCAGGTTGAGGTTAAAGGTGTCGGAGTTACCGGTTCGGGCCGATATCTGATTGCCGATTTTGTGGGTGGTGATATTATTCGCAACGAAATTACCGCCCAGGGCAAAGCCGCAGTGATGGCCAATCCCGATGTAGATACGGTTTTTGAAATCGGCGGCCAGGATTCAAAATATATATCCCTTCGGAACGGCCGGGTCATCGATTTTGAAATGAACAAAGTCTGCGCCGCCGGCACTGGTTCATTTTTGGAAGAACAAGCGCATGAACTGAACGTATCGATTAAAGACGAATTTGCCCGCATCGCCTTTGAGGCGGAGCAACCAGCCCGTTTAGGCGAACGATGTACAGTATTCATCGAATCCGATCTTAAACGCCATTTTCATCAAGGCTACGACCGCGCTAATCTGATTGCCGGCCTGGCTTATTCCATTGCCTATAATTACCTGAACAAAGTCGTTGTTCATCGGAAAATCGGGAACACGATACTTTTCCAGGGAGGAGTGGCCAACAATCTGGCGGTCTGCGCCGCTTTCGAACTGATCCTGGGCAAACCGGTTCAAGTCCCCGACCATAACAATGTAACCGGCGCCATCGGGATCGCCGCGCTGGCTCTGGAAAACTGGCGGCAAACCGCGTTCAAAACCCGTTTTGAAGGATTCGATCTGAGCCGACATAAAACACACTCGCAAACCTTTAATTGCCGCGAATGCGAAAACCTGTGCGAAATCCATCAGGTATCAATCAGCGGCCGCGCGCCCCTCTATTACGGCAGCCGCTGCGAAAAATATAATATTGACAAGCAAAAACTTAAAAATACTCAATTGCCGATAAATTTACTTGAACAGCGCTGGAAACGACTGACCGACTCTCTCTCAAAACAAGATGTTAATGAGAAAGGACTCACAATCGGTATTCCTATGGGCCTCTTTTTCTGGGAGTATCTGCCCTTTTGGCAAACCTTTTTTAATGCGCTGAATTTTCGCATTGTTACCAGCCGGAAAACCAGCCCAGTGACGATCCGTCGAGGGCTAAGCCTCTTTACCACCGAAAGCTGCTACCCCGTTAAAGTGGCCATGGGCCATATCAGTGAACTCGCTCAACAACCGATTGATGCGCTCTTTATCCCCAACTTTATCAACACCCCCATCAAATATGCCGGCACAACCCATACCCATGCCTGCCCCATGGTCCAGAGTTTTCCCGATATAATCCGCCCCATACTCAAACAAACGAACTGTTCCATCCCTGTTTGGCAGCCCAACATTCAGATGAAATATGGAGATTCACATATCGTAGGTGAGCTATTACAAATTCCAGAACTCGCTGTCCAGGGCAAAAAACGGTTATACCAAGCACTGCAAAAAGCAGAAGATGCCCAGCAATTATTCCAAAGCGACCTGTTGGAAACAGGCCGGACCTATCTCCGGGAAATGGAACAACAAAACCGCAAAGTTCTGGTTCTCATCGGCCGTTCCTACAATGTCGGCGATAGCGGTTTGAACCTTGATCTGGCGGCCAAACTGCAGAAAATGGGAGTATCCGTTATTTCCATGGATTATCTTCCCCTGCAGGATGTTCCCATCGGACAGGATTATCCCAATATGTTCTGGCATTACGGACAAAAGATATTAGCGGCGATTAAGTACATTGCCGGCGATCCTAATCTCTATGGTGTTTACGTTACCAATTTCGGTTGCGGCCCCGATTCTTATATACTACAATACGGGGAACGGGAATTCGGCCACAAACCATTTCTGACGCTGGAAATCGACGAGCACAGTGCGGATGCCGGTCTCATCACGCGTTGCGAGGCCTTTCTCGATAGTTTGGAAAATATTCCGGCCGAACATAAACGCCATGAATATCATGTGAGAAAACCCTATTTCCGAAAACACGATCTCGCCCAACGGATTCTATATATACCCCACATGGGCGATCAGGCCCATACGATCGCCGCCGCATTCCGCGCCTATCAAATCGATGCCCGCGTATTTCCCCCCTCGGATGAAAAAACGCTCGAACTGGGACGGAAATACAGTACCGGCAAAGAGTGCTACCCGTACCTTGTCACTCTGGGCGATATCATCAAAATTATCCACCAGGAAAACGGCAATCATGACCGATTGGCATTTTTCATGCCTTCCGCCACCGGTCCCTGCCGTTTCGGCCAGTACCATTTTATGCAAAACTTGGTGCTGAATGAAATGGGCTATCAAAATGTCTATTTTATCAACCCCAACCAGGGCAAAGATTTTTATCGGGAATTGCGGATTTCCAACCGCGGATTTGAATTATTGGCCTGGAACAGTATCATCTTAAGTGAAATGTTGGGGAAACTCTTGCGCGAAACCCGACCCTACGAACGACAGGCAGGGAAAACGGACCAAGTCTATCAGGATTGGCTGGAAAAAATATGCCATCACATCGAGCAAAAACGGAATCCCCGCGAATTAGCGGATTCTCTCATCCGCGAATTCCAGGCCATCCCGGTTGAAAAAAAAGGCAGCCGGCCAGTAGTGGGCTTAGTGGGTGAAATCTTCGTACGCAACCACGAGTTCAGCAATGAACAGATCGCCCGTCAACTGGAAGTAGCGGGACTCGAAGTCTGGCTGCCCACCATTTCAGAATGGGTGTATTATACCAATCATACCCGCAAATATCACACCCGCCTGAAAAAAGACTGGAAAACTCTCTTTGGAACAATCATTACCGATTTCATACAACATCGAATTGAAAGGAGGTACGAACTGGATTTTCATCACCATTTGCGAAACAACAAAGAACCCATTATTCCCCAACTGCTGGACTATAGCGAAGCCTATCTATCTCGGCAATATGAAAGCGAAGCGTGTCTGACGATTGCCAAAGCCTTCGATTATCACCAGAAAGGAGCCACCGGGATAGTCAATACCATGCCTTTTGGCTGTATGCCCGGGAATATTGTCAGCGCGCTGAGCGATACAGTCCGCACCCATCTCAACGACCTGCCCTGGCTCAATATTGCCTTCGACGGCAATGGCAGTATCAATTTGAACACACGTATTCAGGCTTTTGTGGCTCAAGTGAAAGCCTTCGACCCAAACCAAAGGAGTCCGAAATGAAAGATTACCGAAGAATTCTAACAATACTGGTTTTAATGGTATGCACACTGTCCGCGCAAATCGGAAATGAAGAATTCCGATCCATCTGGGTAATTACCTGGGACCTGATGTCTTCGAGCAATTCGGTGGAGCAAAACAAAGAACGCTGCCGCACAATACTTGATCACCTCCAGGCAGCGAACATGAATGCCGTGATCTGGCATGTCCGCCAGGGGGGTACCGCCTACTACAACTCCCAATACGAACCGTGGGGCTCATACGCTGGCGGTAGCGATCCGGGTTATGATCCCTTGGCCTACGCCATTGAAGAAGCCCACAAACGTGGAATGGAAGTCCATGCCTGGTTCAATACCTTCCAATGCGCCAGCACGGCTGAAGGCGCTCCCGCGCAGGAACATCCCGAATGGATTAGCCGGGACCGCGATGGCAATCCCATGACCTCCAGTGTCAGCCTTTCGCCCGGAATGGCGGCTGTTCGCGAATACACGGTAAACGTCGCCATGGAAATCGTCCGCAATTACGATATCGACGGAATTCATCTGGATTACGTGAGATATAACGAATATTCCAGTAAACTCTTCAATAATCAAATGTATAAACCCATCCCAGCGGAACGCATGCTGGATGGAATGATCACGCAGGAAGCACTGGCCGCGATGAAGGACTCCCAGAGCAGCCGCTATCTCTATGATGCCGATCATCCCTATAGCGCGGGAATTCCTGACAGCGCTAATGGCGCTAAATTCTCCAGTTGGGAAAGTTTCTGGCGCTCATCGGTGACGGAATTCGTTCACACACTGCAGGATTCTATCAAGTCCCAAAAACCATGGGTCCGGTTATCCGCTGCTGTATTGGGCCGGTATAACTGGGGAAGCTGGCAGGGTTACGGCGACGTTTATCAGGATGCCGCCTTATGGTTCAACAAAGGCTACGTCGATCAATTAATGCCAATGCATTACCACTGGACAAGCGCTTCCGGATTTACCGGAATGCTGCAAAACGACGGAGCTCAATCATGGTATCCATATATCGGGGAAGGAATTGACGCTGGCCGGCTCTATTCGGTCGGACCTGGCTCCTATATCTTCGATGAATCAAATGTCTGGAATAACCATCCATCGGTCGTCAATGCCTGCCGCGGCATCGAATGGACCGACGGATTTCAGTTCTTCAGTTACAGCAGTTGGCAGGGGAACCGCTATTGGGACGAAGCGGGACATACGTTCTTTCAAAAAAAAACCAGAGTGCGGCATATTCCTGGCAGCTCTCCCTTAGCTCCCGCAGCTCCCGCTCTGTCCATTCAAAAAATTGATTCAATGAACTATGAACTGACCGTCACGCCACCATCCAAACTCGCCAAACTCAAAGAAATTACCGAAGATAGTAACTATTGGATTATGCTTTATCGTTCCGAAGATGCCACGATTGATCCCGACAGCGACGCCATAGTGGGAATAAAATTTGGAGCGGATGCCGTTACTTACACAGAAACCTTCGATGGCTCCCAAAACTTTGCCGGCGCTTATTACTACGGCGCGACTATCAGCGATCGCTACCAACATAAGTCAGCGATTTCAACGGTTGTCAACAGCGATCCACTCCCTACCCTTCCGCCCTCGATCATTGACATCAATCACGCCGATAGCGATACCCTGGACCTGGTGGATTCGATTATAATACTATTTTCCAAGGATATGGATACGGCTAGCGTGGAAAATGCGCTGGAAATTACGCCATCAATTGCGCTAAACTTGCGCTGGCGTTTGGAAAACGGCGCATGGGGCCGCCCGATTCTAAGCATCTGTCCCCAAACCCAATTCGATTTTGCCACAAACTATACACTAACTCTCTCCGTAGCCGCTACCGATCAACTGGGCCTGGCGCTCGATGCAGGCTTAACCCTCCATTTCACCAGCGAAAACCAGGACATCACCGGTCCCGCTGTAACTTCCAGCTATCCCCAAATTCAATCCTCACTCACCAATTTTGAG
>CAZWDO010000020.1:4506-15392 GCA_964632485.1 uncultured bacterium | reverse complement strand
CGGATGATGTCATTAACTTCATGTTTAACGAAACACTGGACCCCGCTACCGTGGATGCGACCAGCGTCATGTTGAGTTTCAACAATCAAAACCAGGAAATCGACATACAACTCAGCGAAATCAACCGCCGCTCGCTGATCAGCCTTAAAACCAATAATCCCCTACTGCCCTCCGCCCAATACGAGGTTCAGCTCAAAAACAGCATCACCGATTCGTTGGGCAATCCTATGCAGGAAGAGGTTCAAATCACATTTTCCACAGCGGCTTATCCCAATACCGACACCATAATGCTGGACGATTTCAAATCAACCTATGGCTGGCAGGACCCCGATTACAGCGGGTCAACGATCGGCACTATCAGCGCAGAATGCAATTGGGGCTACGATAAAAATCTCTATCTGCCCAGTACCGGTTCCAAACCAATCAATCGGCGATCGGCCTATATGGAGTATTCCTGGGATCCCGCGGCGAGTGAATACCTGATCCGCGAATACCTCAGCAGCGGCACTCCCCAAACCACCGAATTTGATTCGAGCTACACCCTGCAAACCTATATCTACGGCGACAGCAGTATGAATCAGTTCCGTTTCAGTATCCGCGGTAAACGCGGCACAGCCGTTGCGCTGCAGGTTTCCCAGTGGACTACCATCGATTGGTACGGCTGGCGGCTGGTGGAATGGGACCTCTTCGACCGCTCGCAATGCGGGGACTGGCTGGGCGACCATAATATGAGCGACGTGCCCTTCAGAATGGACAGCTACCAACTGACCCGGCCCGAAGGCGGAGCGCTCAGCGGCAAAATCTATTTTGACAATCTGCGATGCGTACAAAAATCACTGATCCCGGTCGGCATTTCTGATTCAGATACCCAAGTTGAAAAGCAGGGACTCAGCCTTCAACAAAACTACCCCAATCCCTTCAATCCCACTACCACGATTAGTTTTCACCTGAATCGCAGTGGATTCACCAAACTAACCGTCTATGATCTGATAGGCCGGGAAGTAGCTCGCTTAATCGAAGAAAATCTCTCCGCAGGAACCCATAGCGTCGAATTCAATGGCGCCAATATCTCTTCCGGCGTCTATCTCTACCAACTGACCCATTCCGATGGCGTCATCAGCAGATCAATGATGTTAGTGAAATAAATTGATAAAGCGGGAGTGAAAAACATCACTCCCGCTTATAAGAGTATCGTTTCAAACCGTCCGATAATAATCACGGCGCAATATCCCCATCACATAAAAATCACAGTAGCGATCATGGTGATACATCGCCTCGCGCAAAGTGCCTTCGATCTGGAAACCGGCCTTTTGATATGCTTTTACTGCGGCTATATTATCACAAAACACATGCAACTGAATGCGATTGAAATTCAGCGTATCGAAACCGTATTGCGTCATCAAACGAGTGGCTTCACCGGCATATCCCCGGCCCCAATGCTCAGGGTTGTAGATCGCGAGGTAAAAAATCGCAGCCCGGCTGATATAATCGATTCGCAAATAAGCGGTTTGACCAACGGCTTGATGATCCTCACGATTGCATATCGTCAGCGCGACATTTTCCCGCGCCGACAACCAACTTTGCTGTTCACGGCCGATCTCTTCGAACGATAGTGGATAAAAAAGAAAAAGAGTTTCACGAACCCGGGGGTCGTTTTTCCCGCGATATACCATTGCTTGATCCGAATTTTCCACCGGCCGCAGATATACTTTTTCACCTGCTAAAAAAATAACGGGTTCCATTCATTCTCCCTGTTATAAAGTTGATATCAATCATTCAGAACGTATATACCGATAAATAAAATATGCAACCATCATTCCCATAAATCCGATAGACGCGTACGCAAATAGATCGCCCCAAACCGCATAGCGGCTGCAACCGACCCCTCCCGGCGCATCAATTTTCAAAAACAGAAAATCATCAGTCTCAAATTGACGATTCAACAACAGAGATCCGTTCGCATCAATCACCAGCAGCCCCCGGCCGGTAATATTAGCAATTACACTCATCCGCCAGGTCAAAGCCGCCACCTGCAAGGCGCGCAATATTTCCGGCCATTCATGCGCGAGTGATATATTGCTGGTATTGTAAACAAATTGGTACTGGTTTCTACTTAATACTTGTATGGGGAAATCATAAAAAATTTCTTCATTTAACAAAAAACCGCAATTCCCCAATTTCAATGCGGCGGCAAACGTATAATCACCCTTTTGTACGCGACCTCGGGGACCGGGAAAAAATGTCCGCTGTTCGCCGATTTCTATCAAATCACCCAGTGGATTGAAAACCACGATCAATTGATTGTTGAGTATCGTATCACTACATCCGAGTATAATATACTGCCGGTACTTCATGGCGATATCTCCCCATGCATCCCATAAGGAATCTTCACTGCCATGCGGAACGATTAAAGGCAAGAAAGGCAGCATAACCGATCCTAATGGTTCGATACGATTCTGATAATGGTCCAACAAACGATCACAATCACGATATAACTCATTCCACGTCAATTTGTTCGCTTTAGACTCTGAAAAGTTCAACATTACTGCCGTATGGCTAACAATACTCAGATTATCCGACATCCCGGTCCAAATAAAAAAAACCAGGAAAACCCCAATTCCTATACCCCGGCGAATCCATCCTTTCCATGACGAATGGATGATACCGTCAAGCAGCGCATATACCAATAAAACCAGACAAAATAATGGCAGACGGGGGCCCAATACTGACATGCTTTTCAGTAGAAAAGGAAAATCGGACAGATATGAACTAAACCCATAAAGATTCCCCCATAAGAGAGAACGGAGAAAATCCAGCGCGACAGCCCAGGTCGCGGGGAAGAGAAGCCAGACCCAGTGGCGCTGAGGAATAATTTTTAATAAAATCATTTTCACCAACGAGTAAGAAACGACCGCCAGCGCCCAAAAAAGCGCGGGATGTGGCGTATCCGGCAACACCAGGACTAAACCTCCGGCAACCGCTCCCCCGGCTGCAAAATACAGCATAGCGGTCCGGGGCCATAGAATATCTCCCAAAGCCAGTGGGAAAAACAAAACCAGCGCGATCCAGCAGAAGCTATAAGGGGGCAGCGCTAAGACCACCCCCGTAAAAAAAAGTAATGTAAGAAAAAAAACTATCGAATGTTTAATCATCGTCAGCGGCAAACGTCAAAATTGGCAGGCGGCCCTGGCGCATCAATCCGTAGAGTGCGATCAATGGCAGCCCGATCAATGACGTGTAATCGTGAGTGACAATACGGCTCATCAGGATAATTCCCAGTGATTCAATTTTAAACGCCCCCGCGCAATTATACGGCTGGTCCAAATCCACATAATTCTCCAGCTCTTCATCGGTCAGATTCTTTCGCAAATAGACCCTGCAGAGAACAGTTTTACTGAAAACCCTTTCTAACAAGGGAGTATAAAGCGCAATGCCCGTATAAAAACAGACGCGTTTAGCGCGGCGCATCGACTTAAGCTGCTCAATCGCCTTTTCCCGGCTACCCGGTTTTTTCAATAGTTCGCCATCGCAATAAAGCAATTGGTCAGATCCGATAATGAAGGAGCGAGGATAATCCCCCAACAGACTGCGAACCTTTTGTTCAGCCAGATAGCGGGCCTTCTCAACCGGTTCCAGAGCCAGGTCATGTTCCTCCACATATATCGGATCCAGCGACTTAAACTCCAGCCTCAGACGCTGGAGTAACTCCGCTTTATATGGAGACCGGGAAGCCAGAATGATCGGACCAGGCTCAGAGCAATTTCGCGCGCGGGATTTTGCCATCACTTCGTCTTTTTGAAACCCGCCGGTACGGCAAGTTTATCCGCGCTGATCCCATCTAACAATACGGAAACAGTTTCCATACGCCATGAGAGTGACCCCTGGTAAGCGCTCGGATCTTTCTTCTCTTTGGAATCATCCATTTTTTTCTTGGCTTTATTGAAAAGACCGCCAAAGGAGGTCGGAATTCCCTCATCGCCACTGCTACTCTGAGCTTGAGTCTGATTGGGATCAATCACGCGGTTACACATCTGGCCGTCCGTTAAAACAGGATAGCCCTTAATTTTTTTCAATTCATCAAAATTGAGGGTTGGCGCCTGATTACCATCTACCTGCGATTTCGGATCGAGCGACTGCATGATCTTCAACCAGTTCATTCCCATCATGGATTCGTAATCCATATCCTGGTAATCCAATCCCATCGCGGCCATGTACTCTTTCTGAAATGCCGCTTTAGTCCGGTTGGCCTGTTCAAATAGATTTTCCTGCGCAGTGGTCATCACGATCACTTTCATACTATCGGTCCGAATGACCCGGGTGTTGATATTTTCAACTTCATAAAGATAATGGATATGATACTCATGAACCTTGAACGCGTTCAGCATTTGCTCATTGCCCGTATCTATCACTTTAAATTCCTGCCGCAGTACTTTCACCTGTGATGGCGCCGCCTCGCCTTCATCGTCATCGGATTCATCGGTATTCCCTTCCAGTTCGGGCATGGAAATTTTTTGAATGGGTTGAACCGAATATTTTTTCTCCTTATACACGATGCTGTAAACATTTTTTTCGTCCAAATTGACAATCGACCCAAGGCGGCCATTGGCAAAAAAAGAGCCGGCTAATTTTCCCATCAACCCTGAACTTTCAAATTTACTATCCGCATCATCGGCCTTGATGCGGCTGGTATATCGCGATGTCGTTTCACTGGCATAAGATCCCAGTTTCGCGATATCCACTTTAATTTTGGTAACTTCAGTCACATCGGCGAAAAGCAGAGTGCTATTTAGAAAAAGCAGCGCGAAAACACAATTGATAAAACGCATTGAAAACTCCTCCTTAAGATTATAAGAACCAGGTTTAAGACAAAAAACTGCATAAAAAAACATAGCTCAATGATAAACAAATTTCACTCAATTGTCAAGAAAAATTTTAATAATTTTGCTATCAAGCCACTTAGCGATTCATACAACTCCCGTTTATTCATCCCTATCACCGGCAATCGGCATTAATGACAAAATCAGTGGATATTCCCGTTTCAACTCCTTAATTTTTCTATGATTTATGAGAAATTTCGTAATTATTGATTTTTTTCCGCATCCAGTCCATCACGTGAATCTTAGTAAATAACTCTCTAATTCTTGCAAATCGCTGATGCGGATTAAAAAATTAGTATTGACTTTTCGGAAAAAAATTTTTATTATAAACAAAAAAAGAAGGAAAAGCCATGAAAAAACCAATCTATGCCATCCTGAGTGTCTATGATAAAACGGGAATACTTGATCTGGCCGATGCGTTTATTCAGGCGGGAATTCACATAATCAGCAGTGGCGGTACCGCCCGTCATTTACAAGCCCATGGAAAACCCGTTGAAACCGTCGAATCGATCACCGGATTCGCCGAGATTCTGGAAGGCCGGGTGAAAACCCTGCATCCCAAAATCGCGGGAGGAATCCTCTACCGACGATCATCGTCAGAACATTGCCAGGTCGCTCAAAAAGAAAATCTACCCGATATTGCGTATGTAATCTGCAATCTTTATCCGTTTGAGAACGTAATCCGCAACCCTGAAACTACCCAGGAAGAAGCCATCGAGAACATTGATATCGGCGGCCCGACCCTGATCCGGGCCGGGGCAAAAAATCACCAGGATGTTATTGTAGTTGTGGAACCGGCCGACTATCCCCGGGTTATCGAAAAACTAACCAACAGACAGGGATTCACGACGTCCGAACGACTGGAAATGGCTGCCAAAGCGTTTGCGCGCACCGCATTTTATGACAGCATCATTTTTCACTACCTCAATCCCGCCACAATCAGCGACACTGAATTTTTAACTCTGCCCCTGCGCCAGATGAGTGAACTGCGCTACGGTGAAAATCCTCATCAAAAAGCGTTCTATTACCAGAAAGCCGGACACAGGGAGACCCTGGATTACCGCCAGATTCATGGAAAAGAATTATCATACAACAATCTGGTTGACTTACAGGCTGCCCTGCAAATCATCCGGGAATCGGAAGAACCCGCGGCTGTGATCATCAAGCACACCAATCCCTGCGGATTTGCCCAGGCTGAATCGATACAAAACGCGTTCATAAAAGCCCGCGAAGGCGACCCTTTATCGGCGTTTGGCGGAATTATCGCTCTCAACCGGCCGGTGGATACAGATATCGCCCAACTGATCAATGATTTTTTTAACGAATGCCTGCTGGCGCCGGGCTATTGCGAGGAAGCGCTCAGCATTCTTAAACAAAAGAAAAACCGCCGTCTCTTACTCTGGGAACATAATGAAAGTCCCTGGGCATTGGAATTCAAGGATATAGGCGCCGGATTTCTGGCGCAGACCCCGGATTTCAATTATCCGGAATTCAACCAATTGGAGTTAGTCAGTGGCGAGCCCTTAGAGGAAAGCCGATTGCGCGATCTCTATTTCGCTATTCGAGTCGTAAAACACGTCAAATCAAACGCCATTGTCCTCGTCAACAACCAGCAACTGATCGGGATCGGAGCCGGCCAGACCAGCCGGGTTGACGCCGTCAAAATCGCATTGCGCAAATGTTCTGAAAACGGCCATCCCATTGAAGGCACTATTTTGGCATCCGATGCCTTCTTCCCGTTCCGTGACAATATTGATTTTTGCGCCCCTTACAAACTTGCCGCCATCATCCAACCGGGAGGTTCCGCCCGCGACGAAGAAGTCATCGAAGCCGCCCGCTCCTATCACCTGACGATGTACCTGTCCCATGTTCGACATTTCAAACACTAATTAGAGGTTCGCATGAATCCTTCTGTTTTTCATATCATCCAGTATATCATTAATAATTTTTTGTTTATCGATCACGATCTCTACTCCTCGTCCGACCTGACAAAAGAATTGATGTCAGTCGGTTTCGGCAGCGATGAAATCAACCAGGCGTATCAGTTCATGAGCTATTTTGTTCCCGGCAAGGAAGATTCGGTCAAATTGACCGATGATTACTTCTCTTCATTTTTCATGGCGGAACCGTTTCAGTCCGTTTTGCATCGAATCAATGAGACTTTGATCCTCTTCAGAGAGCTCAACTTAGTTACCAATCAAAAAATCGAACAAATTTTTCAAAAGATCGAAATCAACTACCAGCGTTTGGAAGAACCTGAATTTTTATTTGGTATTCTGATGGATATTTTCGGCGAGCTTGAAATATTAACCAATCCGGAAACCTATCTGGTGCTTTTTCCATTGGCATTCCCATATCGTAAGGTATTATAATTATGGCCAGGAATCTTCTGATCGTTGAGTCTCCTACCAAAGTAAAAACCATAAAAAAATTTCTCGGTAAGGATTTTGAGGTAATGGCCACGATGGGCCATATTGTCGATTTACCGGAAGACCGCATGGGAATCGATCTTGAAAACGATTTTACGCCTCAATACACCGTCGTAAAAGGGAAACAACGCGTGATTCAGCAGTTGAAACAAGCCGCTAACGAGGCCAAAACGATCTACCTGGGCCCCGATCCTGATCGCGAAGGGGAAGCCATTGCCTGGCATGTGGCGAACAAAATCGTCAATAACTCGCACCAATGCTACCGCATTCGCTTCAACGAGATCACCCCCAAAGCGATTCAGGAAGCGCTGGAAGACCCATCCGATATTAATATGAATCTGGTCAATGCCCAGCAAGCGCGTCGCTTGCTGGACCGACTGGTAGGCTACAAGATTAGCCCCTTTCTCTGGAAGACCGTCTTTAAAGGCCTGAGCGCCGGCCGCGTTCAATCAGTTGCCCTGCGTATCATTTGCGAACGGGAAACCGAAATCCGCGCCTTCATTGAAGTGGAATATTGGACCATCGACGTGGCCTTTGAGGAACAAAAAATTAAATTCAAAGCCGAGCTGGAAAAATTTCAGAATAAAAAAATTGAAATTCCCAATCAGGAACAAGCCGAACGGATCCTTGGCGAACTCAAAAATGAAAAATTCTCAGTGTCCGATATCTCTTCCCGTTTACAATATCGTCAACCCGCGCCGCCGTTCATCACCAGCACCCTGCAGCAGGATGCCTCGCGCCGACTGGGCATGTCCCCCAAAAAAACCATGATGATCGCCCAACAACTCTATGAAGGCGTCACCCTCGACGATGGCAACCAGGTCGGTTTAATCACTTATATGCGTACCGACAGCACCCGCATCAATACAGAGTTTCAAGACCTCAGCAAATCCTTCATTGCGCGAAAATATGGCGCCGGATATAATGGCAAAAGCATCAACCGCGCAAAAAAATCCGATACTAAAATCCAGGACGCCCATGAAGCAGTCCGGCCAACTTATCTCGATTTCGAGCCGGAACGCATCAGACACTCCCTGACCTCCGACCAGTACCGACTCTATTTACTCATCTGGAACCGGTACTTAGCCAGCCAAATGGCCGCAGCCCAATTCGAAATTACCCGCATCGATATTCAAGCCGGTTCCTACCAACTTAAGACCGTAGGTTCTATCCAAAAATTTGACGGATTTCTTAAAGTTTATCAAGACCTGAATGAAACCGATAAAAAAGATGATGCCAATAAACCCCTGCCGGTATTGCAGAAGAATCAAACATTGAATCCGCTGGAATTTCTGCCGGAACAACACTTTACCAAACCGCCGCCCCGCTATAACGAAGCGTCCCTCATCAAGGAACTGGAACAAAAAGGAATCGGGCGCCCATCCACTTATGCGCAGATCATCTCTACCCTGCTCGAGCGCAAATACGTAGAATTAAAGGAAAAACGGTTTTTCCCCACTGAAGTGGGCGAAGTCGTCAACCAAATTTTGGTCACCTGTTTTCCCGACATTATCGATACCGGTTTTACATCACAGATGGAAAACCGACTGGACACCATTGAGCAGGGACAATCCGATTGGATCGAAATCCTGAAAAATTTTTACGTACCATTTGAAATTAAACTGACCGAACTGGAAAGCCAACGCCAAACCATTAAAGCGGGATTGCGGGATACGACCGATATTCCCTGCCCGAAATGCGGGGGCGAATTGCTGATCAAATGGGGGAAACATGGTAAATTTATGGCTTGCAGTAATTTCCCAACATGCCGCTATACACAGCCGTTACCCGAACAAGTTGAAGCCATGTCCACCGAGACTAAATGCCCCAAATGTGAACAAGGCAATCTGATCCTTCGTACCGGGAAATATGGCCGGTTTGTGGCCTGTAGCCGGTATCCCGATTGCGACTATACCGGTCCCTATAGCATCGGAATTAAATGTCCCGAACCCGACTGCGGGGGCGACCTGGTTGAGAAACAAACTAAAAAGAAAAAAATCTATTATTCATGCTCAAATTACCCCAAATGCAAATTTTCAACCTGGGATAAACCGGTTGCGATACCCTGCCCCCAATGCCATGCGCCCTTCTTGCTGGAAAAGCAATCCCAGCGCAGCGCAGGGCAACAATATTGCCTGAAATGCAAATACAAAGGGAAAGCCCATTCCGGGGACCACCCCGAATGAACCGGTTGGCGCATCATATCGACGATTTTCGCCGCTACCTCACGATAGAACGCAACTACAGCCCCCATACCATTAAAAACTATATCGCTGATATAACGGCCTGTTTTCAATATTTAAGCGATCAAAATTATATCCGTGACGAACAAGTCGAATTGATTGATAAATTCGTATTGCGCATCTATATTAACTATTTGAGCCAACGGAAACTGAAAAAGAGTTCCATTTCACGCAAAATTGCTTCGCTCAAAACATTTTATCGATTTTTAAAAACACGGCATGTAATCCGAGATAATCCCACTTCCCATATCGCCGCGATTAAAAAGGAAAAACGCCTGCCGGAATATATCGATGAAAATGAAATGTTTCAGCTTTTTAACCAGGTACTAAACGAAGAAGCCAATCATCCGAAAGATCCTTTTTTAATATTGCGCAACCAGTTGATATTCGAACTGCTATACAGTACCGGCATACGCTGTTCTGAACTATTGGGGCTGAGCCAGCTTTCCGTTGATTTTTATCATCAGCAGATACGAGTATTAGGAAAAGGCGCCAAAGAACGCATTGTGCCTTTTGGCGATGCGGCGCGGAAAAAACTGGAACAATATCTGACGCCGTGGCGTTCACGACGGCAGGGCGACCATAACTTCCTGTTCATTAATTACCGCGGCACTCCGCTTTCACGTGTCTCGCTGGAAAAAATTGTTCATCGGTACCTGATCAAAGTCTCGCAGGCCAAACGGTTAAGTCCGCATATCCTGCGCCATTCTTTCGCTACGCATCTGCTCAATAACGGCGCTGATCTGCGCGCCGTCAAAGAACTGCTGGGCCACGCCAGCCTCTCCACAACACAAATCTATACGCATATATCTATCGACAAACTCAAAGCCATCTACAAACAGGCCCATCCCCGCGCTTAAATCTTAAAGCCGATACCATTCCGCCCTCTTCAAGGTCATCGTCAACGCCCAACTCAATCATCTCGCTCATAATTCCTGACAGCTCCACTGATATCATCGGGATTACAGCGTAATAAAATATAAAAATGATAGACAATTACGATAAGTTCGGATGATTGTTGACAAAAATCCCTATCTGGTTGCAGATAAAATCGCGGTAAGGCTCAGGCGATATGATAATAAAGTTAGGAATATAAACTTTCAGCATATCCCAACAATCCTGTTCGTTGTGCGCATCAAACTCAACCAGGCATCCCGTGTCATCTTTGCTGATAATTCGTTGATTGGGAAAACACTCCTTCATCTCCAGCAGTTTAGTGAGCATTTTAAAAAATTTGACCTGAACAGTAACAGGACTGGTAGAATTCTGAAACCACATCGATCGGACATTGGATAATAAAATTTTAATTTCTTCTTCATTTTTGGGAATATAGGCTA
>CAZWDO010000020.1:0-4496 GCA_964632485.1 uncultured bacterium | reverse complement strand
GATCAATTTGAATGTTTTCCATAAAATCGACCGCAAATTTTTTTAAAATCTGATCATGCAGGCATAATAGCATCAAAAAACCATTGTAAAAGATCATGCGATAGGGATGCGCTGTGAACTCCTGAGGGTTTGAATATCGGGTATAAACAAAAGAAATCACTTTTTTCTTTTTAATCGCTTTCTCAATTTCAAGTCGTTGGCGGGTGAGCCTGGCAAAATCGACTTTGTCATATCGGGTCACCGCGGAATAAGGGATAGTACTCATATAAAAAATTTTACTCTTTAGCTGATCGATAAAAGATCCATCCATTTTCAGTTCATCAACCCCAAGATTTAGCAACATATTGATAAACGAAATTTCGACATCATTGAGAATGGAATTCTCGATATAAAATTCATTTTTCAGCAAAAAATAACGGATTTGTGTTCCAATTTTCTCAGTGTGAACAAAACTGCGGCAAGAGATTTCATCCAGATACCGCTGAGCGCTGCGCACAGACAATTGCATATCATCCGCAACCATTCGGGAAGTAATATAGGGTTCCTGCGATAATAGTTTAAGAATACGCAAGGTGATATAGACGTGTTTTTGCATATCATAATCCTTTATAAAAAGGTTGGCTACTTTTTACAATATAAAAAAAATAAAAAAAAAATCAACATATATTATTAATCACGACACTATTTGACGCAAGTAACTATTATTTTTGCAAAATCGTAATCAGGAAATGTTCAACGTAACCTAAGAGAAGGAGAAATTATGCGAGCCAAAAGTGTGTTGTGGATCAGTTGTTTAGCATGGATGGTATTCATGCTGTGCGGAAAATCGGGCAAGGAAACAACGAAATTATTTCCAGTGCAGGCAGATGATAAATACCAATACATTAATCGCGACGGAGATATTGTCATTAATCCGCAGTTCAGCGAAGTTAGCTGTTTCAGGAGCGGTATCGCATTGGTAAAACCCGACGGGATAGGGACTAAATGGGGGTATATTAATGAAAAGGGAGAGTATATTATTCAGCCCGCATATAAATATGCGACTATATTTCAGGAAGGGGTCGCTTTAGTGGTAATGGAAAATGGGTCACCGACGGCCATCGATGAAAAGGGCGAAATTAAATTTACGCTAAAAGATGCGATAAATGTGAGAATTTTTTTTGAAGATTTAGCGGCTTTCAGTCAAACGAACAGTGAAGGAAAAACCCAATGGGGGTTTGTCAATAAAAAAGGAGAAATCAAAATTACTCCGCAGTTTTCTGAGGTGGGAAATTTTTCCGATGGATTTTGCGCGGTGGCCAATGATAATGATAAATATGGGTTCATCGATAAAAGCGGCGCTCTGGTCATCCCCCATCAATTTGATGGCGCATATAAATTTATCAATGGATATGCAGTGGTAAAATCCGGGGAAAAATACGGCGTTATTGATAAAAAAGGCAAATATAAAATCAATCCGAATTATGAATCGCTTACCGCGGATGGCGATTGGTATTTGTATGTTCAGGATAACAAATACGGATGGATAAATATGGAAAGTAAAATCATGATCAATCCGCAATTTGATATTGCTTATCCATTTAACGGGAATGAATTAGCGCCGGCATCCACTGGTTCAAAATTTGGAGGTATTAATAAAGACCAGAAAATAGTTATCAATCCGTCATTTGCTGAGTTGATGCCATTTGATGGGGATATGGCTTTGTTTAAAGATGACAATTTTAAAATCGGCTTCATCGATCAAAAAGGGAGCTATGCGATCAATCCACAATTTAAAAAAGTTTCCAAAGACTATGTATATTTGATTTACAATAGTACTTATTATGAAGCGGTGGAGACAGATTTTTTTGATGTGAATGCTATTATTGCAAGGGTAAAGAAAAACTTAACAGAAAAAAGCATTGAAGGTATTACGACTCCGGTTACAGCGAAACAAATACTGGAAAAATTCGGCAAAACCAGCGATCAGATTGAAAAGGGCGTAAAAGATATTATTTTTATAGAAGAGAAAATCAGCGCTGATGCCAATTTGTTTTTTGGAGTCAGTTTTTATCAAGCCCCGGTGTATTCTAGTGGATGGACCTGGTATTATAATGAGAATGTAATGGTTCAGAATACATATTATATAGTCAAATTAAAAAACAATGGCAAGAATAAATCTGATCAGGTTTTTAAAGCAATGATCAACGCTTTTACCGGCTATACAAAAAATGAGCAGCGGTCAACAGAAAACAGATTTGTGCTTGACAGTAAAAATATGGTGTTAGTCGTAATCAATGATCCGGAAAACGAACAAATTATTGTTGGATTTAATCCGCCCAATCGTGAATCAACGGATTCGGATGTTTCGGAAGAAGAAAATATCGATTAATAAAATGGGTTGATATAGAAATACCGCAACGATAGGTATCACGCCTCACTCTCCATGGTACCGGAGCGTAAAAAACTTCGGTACCTTTTTAATTTTAAAAAAACTTGACTTTTATATTTTTTTTTGTATCATTATAAAGCATTTGATTGAAAAGCGTCATCAGGAGGAAATATTATCAGTTCATGCCTACCGTATCCCGGGGATACCATCATTATGAGAACATTCACAAAATTTTTATGAAAAAAAATCAAAGGAAAGGTTACAGAATCAAAGGATTATCGAGCATTAAACGATCAAGTCATCGAATGCGCCCAAAAAGCAACAAAATATAATCGATATAATCCAATTATGTATTGAACCAGTTTATTTTA
Source organism: uncultured bacterium (assembly GCA_964632485.1). Taxonomy (GTDB): domain Bacteria; phylum JAGOEH01; class JAGOEH01; order JAGOEH01; family JAGOEH01; genus CAZWDO01. Next base: position 1,754 of record CAZWDO010000020.1, on the reverse strand, counting down.
AGGGTAGTAAAGTAATTTGCAAAATCAAAGTATAGACTGAAAAGGAAAAATATGGAAACCCAAATTGCCCAAAATCGGGAAACCAGCCAGGAACGGTTAGAAATTGTAATTACGCTTCTTATCATAGTTTCTCTTTTGCTCTCATATTTAGAACTTACATCAATATATGATACGAGTTATAATTTGTTCAATCAATCCATCAATTCATGGAAATTATTGATTCCCGGGTACAATATTTTTTATACTATTGCGCAATATGTGTCCAGAGGAATTTTATCAACCCCGGCATATTTGGTACTGATACTGATTTACCAGGTGATTTCTACGATTTTTGTTATAGAACTTGTTGCAAGATATCTTATTACTTATCATACTATTGATACGCGGCATGAAATTGTTAAAATCTATCGCTATTTATGGATTGATAAGTATTATATTGATTGGATTGCAATATTCCCTTTTGATACGCTTTTTTTGTTATGGTTTCCGGATTCCACTCTTTATGATTTCACGATTTTTTTGCGGTTTTTACGGATTCTCCGATTCCGGACAATCATTAGCAATAAATATATCCAATGGGTGATCTATCAGTTCAACCAGGGATTTGAAGGATCGATTAAACGCCAGTTTCTAAATATTTTTTTTATTGTCAGTTTAATTATTCTGATTTTCTTTTTCCCCTTACAGCATAAACTTCAGTATGAAAAACTGACGGGATGGTTTATTTTTGTAACCTTACTGGGTACGGATTATATTGCAAATTTTTTTGGAATTGATAATTTCGCGCAGGAAATATCACATTTTGAATTGAATATAGCATTTATTTTAATTTTATTAGGATTGGCTGGGAACATCATATTCCAGGGGATTGTTTTGGCAATCATCATTGAACGAATTAAAGATTATGTTGAAAAGATTAAATCTGGCAGGGGGAATATTATTGAGACCAATCATTTTGTAATTTTGGGTTGGCATAACCTCACATTATTTTTAATTAATGAAATTGATCAATACGCAGAAAAAAATAAGCAAAATCAAAAAATTGTTCTATTAAATAATGAATCAGATTTGGATATCGATTTGCTTAAAAGCGAACTTGGGAAAACCAAGTTGTTTTATCGGAAAGGAAAACCCTTTGATACCCTGCATCTCAAAAAAATATCTATTGCGGATACCAAAGGGATTGTATTGATAGGGAATCCGACTTCTAATAATCTGAAGGAAAGAGAAATCAACGATGTATTTATGATCAAGCAGGTGATATCCTTAGTAGCGTTAATTTCAAAATCTCAATCCTCTAAACCGGTAATTATCTTGAACCATCACTTTTATAATAGTCGAAACAGGGAAAATGTTAAGGAAATATTTCGTAAATATCACTATGTTGAAGATCAAAACTATATTCAGATAAACAATATCGAATATCAGTCTTTTTATATATCAATGCTGATTGAAGATATGCGATACGATCAAATACTTAGAGAATTATTGACATTTGAAGGTAGTGAATTTTATATTCTACCTGCCAAGGGCATCCTATTCGGAAAATAGAATGCGCAATTCAGAGAAAGTTTAACTTCCTTTGCCAATGCGATTCCAGTAGGATATTATAAAGAGAATATGCTCCTGATTCCAGAACCGGATGAGAAAATTGAACCTTCTGACCAATTTAATCTGGTTTTCTTAGCCAATTCCAAAGATGTTTTGTTCTGCATCAGTTGAAAATGGAGAGTACTTCTAAATTCCCGCTAAAC
>CAZWDO010000019.1:59871-80159 GCA_964632485.1 uncultured bacterium | reverse complement strand
GGCTTAATAAATTGACTTAAAACAAGTTGACCCCATTTCGAGCTTGGAAGATCCGATCTATCATTGATCAGCGATCAGCTCCGGTTAGTTTAGACTCAGAAGATGTTGTTCCCGGTAAAGTACTCTGTTAAAGAGGTCTGGATTTTGAAGAAATGGATCGTCTGGAAAATCAGCGGACACTCGTTTTCGTTCGGAATGGCTCCCATTGATGGGATGCGTGATAAATTGATGAATTGCGCATGAAAAATTTTTATGATTGGGTAGTGAAAAGTGAGCGAGATATGAGCTGTCTAAGGAATCTCTGATTTGGCGCATCTGGATAGAATAAATGCTGATTCAATGACTATAAATATAGAATTTAATTAAATACGGAATAAACCCATATAAATGGATAGTAATTTACGGAAATATCTTGTTAAAAAATTAATTAAAAAAAAATATCAAAAAAAAACAACTTGACAATTTCTCTATATTTTTATATTATTAAGCATGTGGACCACTCTTCAACCTTGAAAATAAAAAAAAAGGAGAGAATATAATGAGGTTCAGGGAAAATTTGTTCCTTGCGTTCTTACTTGTATTCATGGTTGCCAGCGCAATGGCAGAGAATCGTTTTGCTTTGCGTGGCGCAGCTCATGGCGCTGTTCAGTTTAGAATTGAATCGTTCAATCCTGATATCAGTTCCGTCGAAGTCTGGCGTTCAGCGAACATCGGCGAAATAGGTATTCGTGTTTTTAACGGACCTCCCGCTGAATTCAGCAACCTGCGTCTGGATGATTCCCCGGAACTTGAAAATGGACGAACCTACTTTTATACGGTTTATTTTAAAGATAGCCGGAACAGAGTAGTGGAAACCATGAATCAACGGGTAATGGTTGATAATATTCCGCCGGAACCGCCAGTAGCAAAAGTCGAACCCGATTCGTCGGGTGGCGATTTCAACTGGATCGGCTGGCTTGAATCGGTATCGAACGACGTTCGGTACTATTGGACCTTATGGGCGGAAGTGAACGATACGGCTAACTTTGTAGGCATTCGTAATGATACCACTCTGCGTAAAGGTACGACGCGCGACCGAATAGATAATCTGGATGCCGACAAACGTTATTTTTATTTTGTGAAAGCCGTCGATTATTCTAATAATGAAAGTCCTTGGGTAGGCTCTGTCAATTCGTATCAGAAAGCCACTCGTCCTGCTGATGTTCTGACTGCTGCCGCGCAACCCGCTGGTGAAATTCATCTGGCCTGGGATGCCGCAAAAATAAATAACTGGGTGAGCCCAGGATTAACCTCATATAAGCTTTATCGCTCCACCGATCCCAATTTTGTGGTGGAACCGGTTAATCTGATCGCGACTTTACCTCTGAATCAAACGACCTATATTGATCGTCCGAATCAGGGATTGCAGCATGGCCGGACTTATTATTATCATATAGTTGCGTATGATCCGACTATGGTTGAATCGTTTGACGAAATTCTAATGAGCTTCAACCGAGTTCAGGCGACCTGCGATGCATTGGCGCCGTGTCAACCAGAAATAACTGATGTTGTTTTTGCGCAATATGATCCACAGAAGCGCCTGAATGTCCAATGGGAGGATAATTGCGCCATTACCGCTGATTCGTTTCAGGTATTTTTAACGATGGACCCTGACACCACCATCCCCTTTATGGATAGCACCGGTTATCTGGCAGCGGCTGATGTGGCTCAAGCCTCAGGGTACGCCGCAGATATTTTACGCCCCTCTTATTGCGGAATATATTATGTAGCCATGAAAGCCAAGGATATCGCCGGCAACCCTACGGGGTACACTTCGTTTTATCAGGTGAATCTGGACCACACCCGTCCGGCGGCTCCCAAGAATCCAGTGGCCTCCTGCCAGGCTGATGGTACAATCCATTTAGGCTGGGATGAGGCCTATGATGATTGCGACGATGAGGGATTAACCTATAATGTATTTCGCCGGGCAACCGCTGCCGAGCAATTTATCCAGATTGCCTCCAATGTGGAAGCGACTGAATATTATGACCGTTCCGTTGCGTTGCGCTGCGGGGGGTATGAATATCGCATTCAAGCCATCGATCAGGCCGGCAATGAAGCGACTGAAGTAGCAACTGTTGTGGGATATTCGGTTAAAAATCCGAATATCGTCGATGGCGAAGGGTGTTTCCGTACCAGCGCCACACTGCGTTGCCAGGATATTTCCGATCGTTTGTTTGGTGGGACTATCGAATACTGGTATGAATTCGAGCAGACTTCTGACAATGCCATGGTTTTTCAATCCGGGTGGCAGGCTGACCGGTCATTTACCTTGCCCGATAACCGCTTTACAATGCTTAATCGAACATCCTATACCGTTAAGGTCAAAGCCCGTTTTACCCTGGATGGGGATATTTGTGAAACTGGCTTTGCCACAACTTATGTTGAACAGAATTTCGGAACTCTCCCTGCAGTCACCAATCTCCACGCCGAATCTCAAACCGACGGCAATGTCCGTATCGGTTGGCGACCTCCCGTTACCGACGCCTCTCCACTCATGTGCAATACCATTGATTCCTATACATTATATATATATGATCAGAACAATGTCTTGCTGGGAATTCGGGATAATATCGTCGATACGTTTTATGTCGACCGCGCCTATGTGGGCTGTGAACGGCTATTAAAATATAAAGTGTTAGCCGTCGATCGGGCCGGAAACGGCAGCCGCCTCGAAGATGCGGATGAAGTCAGCGCAATCTCCGCCCCCGCGCCGGTATGGACCGATGCTACGATCGCTATTCCGGCCATTAACCTCAACGCCGATACGTTGCGCTACCGGGTTACCCGCTGCAGCAGCCTTGTCGTGAGCTATATTTACCAAATTGCCTATGGATCATCCTTTGCGGATTCAGTGATTGTGGAAAATCAGACTCAAAATAGTACCGAATTTTCCTCTGATCAACAGTTTTTTGTGATTTCACCGCCCGTACTGGACGTTAATCCCTGTGATACGATCTATTTTCGCATCCGCGCGGTCTATCAGGGTAATTATATGAGCCCCTATAGTACGGTTCTGACGAAAAAAGTCGATATGACACCGCCTGTGCCCCCGACTACCTTTACCTATGACTATATTAGTGGTAAAGCTAATCTCTATTGGCAGGCCGGTAGCGATGATTGTTCGGCTGTCGAAGGCTATCGTCTCCGCATCAAGAAAGATGCGACAACGAATCCTTTCTATACGGCTGTTGTAAATACGACTTCCTTGTCTGTCTTGCGTATCTTCGACCGGTTTAATGATCAGGGAGCCGCGATTGATATAACGACTAATGGCCAATATTATGTGTATCTATATGCCATTGATCGCGCTGGCAATGAATCTCCTTCCGCTTCAACGGTATTGCAATTAGAAACCATGCCGGCTCCGGCGGAAGCCCCCACATTGATTTATTACCATGCCGATCGATACTATATTTCCCCCGATTCGCTTTATTTCGCGCCCGGCGATACCCATACAGTCTATTTAACGTATAATAAAAACCTGCTGGATACCGCTCAATATCTGACCCAGTATGAAGTCTCTACGGATCCGTTATTCAGCGCCGCGAGGTTGAAATTCCTTTCCGATTGGACCCGACCTGATGCGAATGAGGGTGGCGTGCCTTATCATTTTGCCTATACGTTTGGTAAAAACGGGCGCGGACAGTTGATTATGAATGATCCTCAACAGCCCCTCTATTATCGGGCCCGTGTCAATAGAACGTTGTACCATGATACCAGCGCCTGGTCGAATGTCATTCATTGCGTTCAGGATTCTGCTAAACCCACCAGCTCCAATAACCAGATCTATTACACCAAGCGTCCATTCGGCGTCCAGGTGATTCGCTGGCAGGATATGGTACATTCGCTCATTGAAGCCGGTAGCGGACTGAAGTATATGATTCTCGAAGGCAGTCGATCATCGAATTTTGCCAGCGGAGTCGATACGTCACTCGTTATTCCTTTTACGTCCGCCGATACTACTATGGATACAGTTGTTAAAATCAATCGTCGCGCGGAGGATCCAAATCCGCTTCCCTTCTATTTGCGGTTTAAACTCATTGATCAGGTAGGCAATACTAACTATATTGTTACCAGTCCCCGGGTGGTTTATTTTAGTTTTGATAGTATCACAGTTACCCTTCGGGCTCTCGATGCGACATTGCCAACTCCCCAGGTTACCTCCAATAAACAGCCGGTGGAAATCGAAATTTATGCCCCGGATGTAATCTCCGCGGTTCGCTATAAAAAATATCTGGATGTGGGCAATGATACTGATGTAGTCAATAAAGATTTGTATGTATTGAATCGCCAGACCAGCCATTTGATCGATACGCTCGATCTGGTCGTCAATGAAAGCCTCAATTTTAATTTTACCGGCGATGGATATCGGTATATTACTCCATATCTTTATTCCGCTCAGTATGATTTGATCGGTAATGCCACGGAACATATCTTTTATGACACCACACCGCCAACTACGGTGATCAAAGAAGGTTGTGAAGCCTTACCCGCGGGTGTTGATACGGGAACGATCATCATCCAATGGAGCCATTCCCGCGATACCAGTGGTATCTACCGCTACGATATTTACCGCCAGGAAGGCCGGGGAGACAGTATAATGAGTCATCTCCTCGATTCGATTCCCGCTAATTCTTTTTTTAATATGTACACGGATACACGTGTAGAAACAGAAAAACGCTATTATTATCAGATTGTTCCTGTTGATTATGCCAATAATCAACAAACAGCTTCAGAAGCATTTTCTGTATGGGCTGATTTTACATCGCCCGCAGCCCCGCAAGTATCGGTGTTGCCTGATTTTCTTGCCAGCAATAATTTGAACCTGACACTGATTGCCGGAAGCCACGATATCAAGACGCTGAATGTATATTTTAGCAAGGATGGCAGTTTCAATCAAAATCAGGCCTATACGAAAACATTCACAAATCTGGTTTGGCAGGGTGATACTCTTAAACTGACCGGCTTTTCGCAAAAGACTTTTGCTAATATGTTGAATTATATTGCAATTGAGATGATTGATTCAACAGGCAATAAAAGTGAATTATTTACTGCTTCCTGCGCGGATTGCGATGATGTGTTGAGCGTGTTGATCGATGATGAACCGCCTGCGCCGGTATCGCGTGAAAACTTATCCGTTCAGCGTATTCCATCTCAGCAGAATCCAAAAAACCGGCTGAGTTGGCGCGCGGTGGAGGATAATCTGACCGGGATCATGGGATACCGCATCTATCGCAGTATGACACCCGAAGTGGATAGCGCAGTTGTTGGCGCCTTGATTGCTACGGTGCCTCCGATGGGACAGGAAATGCATTATTTCGACACCACCATCACACCAACAGCCCAATACTATTATGTCGCCGCGCCGGTCGATAGCGCCGGGAATGAGAATTTCCGTCAATCCGGCGTAACATCTGACCAAGCGACATTTGTGTTAGCGAAAGAAGAAGCGGTCATTCCTCAAAAATATGCGCTATGGCAGAACTTTCCCAATCCCTTCAACCCCACGACGACGATTGCCTTTGACGTACCGGCCGGATATGACGGTACCGTTACGCTCGATATCTATAATATCGTAGGCGAGCGTATCGCGCGGCTGCTTAATCAGTCCATGAGCCCCGGCGCTTACCGCGTTACCTGGCATGGGTGTGATGAAACCGGACGTGAAGTGGGAACGGGACTCTATTTTTACCGTTTACAATTAGGAACGAAGTTCCAAGCCGGCAAAAAAATGTTATTTCTTAAATAAACCGGATCAGGAGAGGGTATGAAGAAAACCAAATTTCTATTCGTTTTATGGTTCCTGCTGACTGTCGGCTTGTTCGCCCAGGAGCAGACTGCCATACGCAATATCAAACAATTGAACGTTACTCCGGATCAATGCTCGTTTCAATTGAACTGGGAACCATCCACATTTGATCTGGGCGGCGCTACCTGGTATTACGCCGTGTTCCGCAGCCAACACTCCATTGATGCGGCAAGTCCCGACTGGAACGATAAAATCGCATTCGTCCCGTCATCAGACACCAGCTATACAGATGCCGATACGCTCCTCGAACATCTGGAGTCCTATTACTTTCGTGTCTATGTTTTCTATGTGAATAACAGCGATACCGTTTGCTACCCGTTTTATGTCACGCCTTCCGAAGGCCCATTCGCTGCGGATTGCCAGCTTGATGCTACCATTAGCAATTTTCGGGTTGATCTTGCCGATATTTCCGGCGAAGCGGCAACCCTTTATTGGTCATACCAGATTTCCGGCGGCAATGGGATCGATGATATTGTGGTATGCAGTCTTTACTGGGATACAACGGCCGGACTGGCTACTGCTCAGACACGCCTCATCTTCCCGGTTGATCCTGAATCATACCGGCTGGAAGGATTGAAAGCTGAAAAAACCTATTTTGTTCGACTGGCGATTCATGACGCTGTTGGGCATCTTAACGATACGACAATTCAATTTTCTTCCGGCGCTGATCTCGCTTCGATTACTCAATTGGAGCATAAAAGTTTAAAAGCCGGAAAGGTTCAACTGAGTTGGACGACCTATCCTGCTTCGCTTCTCTCCCGGGTTCAGGAATTTCAAATCTGGCGTTCACTTTATTATGATATTGAAATACCTGATTTGAATCTTGACGGCCGGGCAACGATGATCGGCACGACCACAACCACAACCTACACCGATGAAAATGTCGCAACCCTTGCCCCGTTGGATACGCTTTATTATTATCAGGTGATTCCGGTTTCCAAGTCCACGGGATTGCAAAAATTGGGCAATAATACCACACGGGCCCGTTCCGACCGCCAAGCTCCCCCCAAGCCGGAATTTAATCAGGAAGACTGGGGCTACAATAAAGGCCTTTCCTTTCAGGTCTGCTGGAGCGATGTGAATACCACGGTGGATCCCGTTACCTATGAAGTGGCCTGGTTCCTGACCGGCGGAGCTTATCAAAATCAAACGACGGTTACTGGCATCTGCCATAGTTTCAGCAATACTCAGGCCGGCACTGTCAATTTCGCCGTCTGGTCGGAAGATTCGTTGGGCAATGGCAGTGTTACTGATTTAAGTCATGTGATTAATGACAACATGGCGCCGGTTACTACGCCCGCCTGCCCGGTTACAGGCGCTAAGTTTTTCCGTACAGCAGTGATCGAATTCAGCGCAACTGATAAAGTCGCATCTACAATCAGCGATCCGGTCGGCAGTGGTGTTGCCCGTACTCTGTTAAAATATGAGATTAGCGATCTAGCCCCGGGCAATGCTAAAAAAACCGGCGTGGTCGATGGAATTGACAATGCATTTTCTTTGGATGCCTGGCAGATCAGCGGCTATGATACCTGTCAGGTCCGGTGGAAACTTTTTTCCATTGATGAAGTTGGTAATCTTGAAGATTCCAGCGGTTATAGCTGCGGTCCTTTTAAATTCATCAATCGCGACGTACTGCCGCCGGTTACTACTGTGACCTGCCCCCGTACCGATACTATCTATAGCGTTGCAATGTCTGTCGGTTTCGCTACCGAGGATAAGGCGACTACCGAACTGCCCGCTATAATCGGAAGCGGTGTGGAACGTTCCATCCTTAAGTTTATGATTCAGAATTTGGGAGATGGTTCGCAGAAGACCGGTGAAATCGGACGTTATAGTTCCGGCGCAATGTTTGCTGTTTATGACAGTTGCGGCTGGGACTCCTGCCAGGTATGGCTGGGAATTCATTCCATTGATAAAGAAAACAACCTGGAACTGTTCAGCGATTACACCTGCGGACCCTTCACCTTTGTCAATAAGGTCCCGGCAGTTCCGTTGATTTTATCTCCGGCTACAGGAAATTGTACAAATAGCCCGGTGATTGCCATCGACTGGAACGATCAACCTTATATTGATCGTTATGATGTGGAGCAAAGCGATGTTGCTGATTTTTCGGCAAACGTAACCACTCAGCAGATTTTGCGGCCGAATAGTGAAAAAACCGCGCCTTCGACCTGGACGTTTAATCCAACGGGGAACAACCAGTTTTATTATTATCGTGTTAAAGCGACCAATGCCAAGGGAAGCTCTGTTTATTCGGCAGTTGTTTCCGTGTACCTGGATCAGACGGCGCCGGCTGTAACCGCTATCATTCCGGCTATTACCGGCGATACGACGTTTTTCAGCGCGCTGGAGAAAGCTCATTTCACCATTACCTTCAACGATTCCATTGATGTGGCCGGGGTGAGCGCGACCTTGACCGATATGTTCAATATTGCGGACAATATCACCTATACGCTGCAAAAAACGCCCTCCAGCGGACGCGCCTCTCAATTGACCTTGAGCGTCGCTGGCGGCATGCCGCAACACAGCGTCCTGCAATTGATGATCGACGATCTGGAAGATTGCGCCGGCAATCAAAATGCGGCGGCGTATTCCTATTTGTATGAAACCTGGCTGGAAACGGAGAACGGTGGCGCAGTCGTTAAACATTTAACCGATGAACCCAAGGTTGAAATGGAAGTCCCCGCCGGTTCTTTCTCTACGGATATGCGCTTGCATATTATTTTGGAAAATGCCCCGGAAGCCAACGCTGTGCATCTGGTTGCCGACGATCAGGAAGAGCTTGAATTTCTTTCCGGGAAATCGGTTTTTTCGTTCAGCGCTACCGATAGTGACGGAAATCCAGTGACCTCATTGAGCGCAACCGCTCTGTTGGACTTGGATTTTGGTACGACCGGCAGCGATGAAACGGGATTTAAGCTTTATATATTCCAACTCGACAATAATGTGAGCGCGGATAAACCAGTATGGAAACGGGTAGCTTTCGAGTACCCCGGGACCAATCCCAATCAAATCCAAAATATTCCTATCACCGATTTGGGCGGGAAATATGCCGTTGTCCGTTTGGAATTACCGGATGGGAAAGTTGATTATGCCCATAATTACCCCAATCCCTTCGATCCCCGTAGCCAGGCGACGACGATTCGTTTCAGTCTGAGCGCGGCCGGTTCGGTGGAAATCAATATCTATGATTTTTTTGGCGGTAAAATCCGTCAGTTGACCCATAGCGGCGTCATTGGCATCAATGAACTGACATGGGACGGCCGGAACGGCGAAGGCAATTTAGTGGCTGATGGCGGCTATATGGCCTTGATAAAGTCATCCGGCAAAACCGAAAACCTGAAAATCGCTGTACTGAAGAAATAAAGGGAGGTTTTAGAAATTGAACCTGATTGGTTCGGTATCGAAGCAGCAACGAAAGGAGTATAACCGTGTGGATTAGAAATTTTAGAATCAAGATAACAGGTAACCTCGAAAAGGATGGGTTATGGCAAAAAAGATAGTCACGATTTTAATTGGACTCCTCATCTGCAGTCAGGCATTATGGGCGGATGACGGCCAGGCCGGCCAGGTGTTTCCATTCCTGCGTTATGGAATCGGCACTCGGGCTCTCGGACTGGGTAAAGCCTATACTGCATTAGCGGACGATCCCATCGGGATTTTTTGGAATCCGGCGGGTTCTGCCCGTCCTTCCCTGCAAACTTGGCAATTGACCGTTGGTTATGATCAGTTGTTTTTTGACGATTCAAAATTGATGTATGCCGCCGGTTTTTATCCCCTTATGAAAATCGGTACATTTGGCCTCTATTTCGCCGGATTCAATAATGGTGATTTCTCAGGCCGCGATATCAATAACCTGCCGACAGCGGACTTTTCCCTGTCGCAAAATATGCTCGGATTCTCATACGCTTATGCCGCTCCGAATTTTTCTGTGATTAAGGGACTTTCCGCAGGTCTGTTCCTGAAATCACTCAGCAATAAAATCGGTTCGACTACTAATTCAGCATTCGATATGGACCTGGGTTTAAAATGGAAACTCAGTTTTCTTAAAGGACTCGATTTCGCCTTTGCCTATCGGAACCTGTTGAAAGCCAAAGCTGGCGAAGATGAGAATGTTACCACCATGGTAATGGGTCTTTGTTATGTTCCCATTAAGAACCTGACCGCATTGGCTGATTTTTATATGCCCTCCGAAGGCGAAACAGATGTCAGACTGGGATTAGAATACAAAGTCTCGGCCTTGGGAGATAACTTCCCGCTGTTTATCCGCGGCGGTTACTGCCAGAGTGAAATCACCTTGGGCGCCGCCATGGGTTTTCGTCTGCCGGGAGAGATGACTACGCAACTTGATTATGCGTTTACGAATCAATCCGAAATCGAAAGCAATTCATCTAAATTCTCTCTGAGTCTGTATGGTAAAAGCATCCCTTGTGATGTTCGCTGGCGCAATTTGATAGGGGATCCTTTAGAAGCGAATAGAATGCGTTACAAAGGATTGGTTGGAAAATTCAATAAAGCCGCCGATGATTTGAATAATATGACTACGCTCTGCGCTAATGGGATTTATGGCGGTTTGGCCACAATCATGTTGGGTAATCTGGATGTTGAAGCCGGTAACTGGTCCGGGGCCATCGCTAATTACCAGGCAGGTTTTGAGATGATCAAGTCCATCGCGCCCCTGAGCGCAATCCTACCATTCAGCCCAACTTATGCTGATGTGAATGGCGCTGTGCGCTACGAAACCCACTGTAATTACGCCGAGAGCTACCTGCATCAAAAGGAGTATGCAAAAGGTAGCGCAGCGTTGGCTCCCTTGCAGGCCGTAAATACCTACATCGATCCCGAAGTGGTTGATACACCGGCCACTAAATATAAATATCGGTTTCTCTATGACCTTGCTTTGTTGAAAATCGGCGAAAAAGATTATATGGCTGCGGTTGGATACTTAAATCAGATTGAAACCACTCCCAGAGATTCCATGAACGTGGAAATCGCTTTACTCGCTCTGATTCGCAAAGCCGAATGCTTAATTGAATTGAAACAGTATAGTGATGCCGAGCAAGCATTGGGTTTTGTCGGAGATTTTTCCGTACAAATGCCCGGCTTTATCGATGAATTTCCAAATATCGAACCTTTCGGCAGCAGCGATCGACTGATTATGGATGATAAACTTTACCTGGAGGGCCTGGCCCTGGCCGGGTTGGGTAATCAGGATGAAGCCAAGGCAAAAATGCGTGAAATCGTTTATCAATTCCCTTTTAGCGATAGCTATAATAAAGCTATTCAATTTTTAGTTCAATAAAAAAAGGAGCAAAACATGATGAAGAATGCGCTGATATTTCTGTTGATGATTGTTTTGGGTTACGGAGCAGTGTGGGGTCAGGATGGCGATCAAGCTTCCGCGCCAACGAACAAGGAAATAGTGGAATTTAAATTGTCGGAAGGGGAAAGTCTCAATCTTGAAGAATTGAAACAAATTAACAATTCTCCAAATGACATCGATCAGCCTGGGTTTGTTACTATCGATATTAATATTTTAAAGGGTGAGGTGGTAAGCTGCGCCTGGTACCCTTATTTTGTTCATGCTGGAACTACGGCATTTTTCGAAAAGGTCGAATCTGTTCTGAAAACATGGAAATTTACGTCTATACCCGATGCTACGGGCGATATCTATTTTACAGTTGCCACCAACGGCACTATCCGTATTAATCTGAGAAGATTTAATCTGGGCGATTATAACAAGTATCGTTTCGCTTCCCCTGACCTTCTGGTCAAGGTAAAAGGCTTCGAAAAACAAAACATCCGCGCCATGATGGAAAAAGGCCAGGAACCCGGAAAAAAAGAGCAATCAACGTTGGAAAAACTGGGAACCCCCTACGTGATCGCATTTTCGATTTTAGCGTTGATCTTTCTGGGCGCCGCCGTTCTCACGATTCTAAATCTCAAAAAGAACGTCGATTTCAAACCAAAAACTCTGGAACAGATTAAAAGTCTCTGGATCAATAACGGTTTGAAACTCAAAACTCAGCTCAAAGGCGCCGATGGCCAGTTGACGATTGAAACCGAGCGCTCCATTGACGATGAGAATCCCGATTTGGACGAAGAAACCCTATTTGTTAAATCGTTGGCTTCCGCTCTGGAGGATGGGACGATTGAGAAGCAGGATCAGGAAGAGGTTGGGGAATTCACAAAAATTATCGATTATAAAAAATTAGGCCAAACCCTGCTTTCAATCATCAAGGGCGCAAAAAGCGATGTAGAAAAGCAGGAGGCGATCTCTAAATGCAAAAGTATTGTATGGAATGACTATTCCGTAAAATATATTCAAAAAGCCAAGGACCTATGCAGGGAAAATACAAATTTGCGGATAAGCCGCATCTTCCTGGCTGGTTTAGAGAATCATTTGAACAATAAGGATGCCTGGTATGCTTCATCTGAAATTGATCGGGCCGTCGATAAGACCGCAGCCAGCGAATTGGAGCAGATGAATGGATATCTGGACTGGGTATGGGTTGTCGCTTCGGTGGCTCCCATGGTCGGACTTTTCGGCACGGTGACCGGTATTAGTCAGGCGTTCGCCCGAATCAGCGAATCCAGCGCGGGAATGGCTCAAGGGGAACTGATCAGTAATCTGGCTGGCGGTATCAATGTCGCCCTTTATACCACTATCTATGGTTTAATCATCGGTATGTCAGCAACTCTGGTCTATTACTTCATTAAATCTTTCCTCGACGGGAAAAGCAGTGAATGGGAAAAATTGTTTGTTGAAATTACCAATAACTTTTAAGGAGGCCATTATGCGTTTTCAATGGCTTTTCCTATTATTTTTTCTGCTGATTCCGTTAAAAATGATGGCGCAGCAACCCAACCTGGAAGTTCGTCTGGCTATTGATAAGCTGGCTCCCTTGTTCCAGGATAATAAGGTGGTTGCATGCAGTCTTTATTGGAAATTTTCCGCCTATGATCCGGTGGCCAATAATTATCTGGATACTGCCAAGTTGGTTTTGCCATTCGAAAAGAATCTAATGCTTAAATTGAATTCGGATCCCGGAATTAAGGTCGGATTGACGGTACTTGCCGGGGACAGCGTCGATGACGCTAATAATCTGACCAGCGTGAAAACGACGTTTAATCTGGATTTAACGCCGGACAAACAGGGAATTCGCATTCCTGAGGATATCAACGGACTCAAGGATATCAATCATTACGGCGCCTATCAGGTGATTGTTACATGGAAAAATCGGGATTCATACACCTGCTCGGATACCCTAAAAAAACAAACTGTAACCGTCCGATTCGCTCCGGCTGCCGATAAAATTATCGGTATTCGCCCGGGACCGAACGAAGTCGTTATTGTTTACGATACGCTGAAGAATTTTCAAGGAACCGAGATGGAGCAAAAGCCCCATAATGTTGGTTTAATCAAGCGTGAAATTACGCAGTCGCCTTTTGGTTTTAAAGCATGGGTAGATGAAAATATTATCCAATCTTTCAAGCTTGGGGGACTTATTGCGGTAGTTATTGCCTTTTTGGGACTTGTCGGCGTACTTCTTTTTTTAATTTTTATGGATGTTTTAAGCCAGATAAAATTTAATGCAACCACTTTGAAACAAGTTGATGTGGCAAAAATTCGTCAGGCTTTGAATGTTTTTTTTAACCAGCCCACCATCGATAATTTTAAAGATGTGAGCAAATTGGTTTTGAATGTGGAAAAAGCTTCCCCGTTATTTCAGAAAATGCTTTATGACAGTCTGATGCGAAGCTGGCGCTATAAAAACCACTGGTCGCGCAACATTCAATTCCACACCTATTTCGACACGCGAGTGATCAATGAACTGGAGTCGAAAAAGGCGAGACATTTTAATAACCGCTTATTGGGATGGATGAGCAATATTCTGAACCTGGATTACTTTTGGAATATCAGCGGTGTGGCGCCCATGCTGGGTCTGTTAGGAACAGTTGTAGGAATTGCCCAGGCATTTGGCAATATTGCCGGCGGGACTTTAGCCGATCGTGGAAGTTTGATTCCAACGTTGGCCGGCGGTATCAATGTCGCGCTTTATACAACTATTTTTGGTCTTTTAATCGGCATCCCCATGATGTTTGCCTACTATTTCATTAAATGGCGATTAGATGCCGTGTCCTCCCTCTTTGTGGATTTTATGAACGAGATTCAATTTAAGTTCAAAGCAAATGATGCGGATCAATCCGCATCGTCAACCCCAGAAACCAGGAAATAGAGGAGCGCACCATGGCCTTTAAAAATAAAGAAGAGCTGCGTAAAGGCGAGCTCACCTCTATGATCGATATGATATTTCTGTTGTTGATTTTCTTTTTGGTTACACTTGCCGCGGGAGTGAAGCCGGAAGAGGATCAGAAACCGGGTATCCCCGAACGGCAGAAAGAACGGCCGGCATTCGAAAACGCAATTAAAGATACCAGTTTTAGTCTTAAAATCTCTATCCAACGGACCGATACGCTAATTGAGGGCGATCCTGGACAAAAGTACAAAGTTTACTTTTTGGATTCTCTATACTCCAATGAGGATCTGATTGACCAAAACCTGCCCAAGGATATCAAAGCCTTGAGAGAAAAAGCGAAAGCAACGAAGGACAGAACATTGGATGAACAAGCGGACTTTTTGGATCAAACATACAATCCGTTCATCCTCCCTTCCCGGGATATGTTCTTCCAGGATACGGCGAAATTCAATAAAGCCTATCTGCCAGTGATCGGACGTATCGAGAAATTACTGACGGATATGCGAATCCGCCAGGAAGAGCACTATAAATACACGAACCAGTTTCGCCGTATCAAGGTCTTCTTAGATATGGATAACGATGTGTATTACCGTTTGATTGTCGATTTGAATAACATGTATCATCGCCTGAACCCCAACAAGATGATGGGAGTTCGCATCAGCGATGACAATTTGTTCATTAATGTAACCTATACCGGTCAGGATTAAGAAAGGGGGAAAGATATGGCATTTAAAACAAAAGCGGAACCCCGCAAACAGGAACTGACCTCGATGATTGACATGATTTTTTTGTTGCTGATATTTTTTTTGGTCACGTTAAGTACCGAAACGAGCACTACTGAAAAGGGTGGGCGAGTTCGTGTTACGACCCGGCAGATCAACGAACCGGCCTCGGAAAGCAATCTGGCCGTGGATGTCGTGATCTATCGACTTTACTCCAAAGAATTGTCGCAACCCTATATCTGGATGGACCTGAATAATGTCGGTCAGGTAAAAAATGTGATTGGCAGTAATCCTTCGTTATCCGGATTAAATCCGTCGATTTCGCAGGGAGTGCTCTCTGCTTTGGGAACGGGTGTTTTTGGCGCCAACGCGCTCAAGGATAAATATTCGCTCTCCAGTTTGGTGCGTCAGGGTCATAAAGTAGCGATCAGCGCCCATCCTATGCAACCCTTTGGCGATCTCTTCGATGTCTATGATCTCCTGAGTAAGCAGAATGCTCAACTATTCTGGAGCGATAAAATTCTGGGCGATTTAAAGGATGTGCCGGTGGAAATCAAACAGGGCTTCAGTCCCGTCTATTTAACAGGGAGATAAGCATGAAAATGAAATATACCATCGGTTTTGTTGTTATTATTGTGTTAATTGTTGTGGTTGGATGGTTTTTTTATGGTCGTACAATCGAAAACGCCTCGTTTCTTTGCGCCTATAATTCTTGCGCGATCGATGCGGCTCCTCCGGGTACCGACCCGCAGATATTGGTGACCAACAAAGCCATGATTTGTTGTTATTCAGCGTTTGCCAATGTCAGCGGTGGTTCTTTGCGCGATGCGTTTGATCTGAATTTTATACGTAATTCACTGCAACCGGCAGTGCCATCACCCACTTTTGGTTTTAATCTGAAATGGGATTTGGCAAACATTACCTTTCAAATTAGGCCCACCACTTCCGCTGTGTTGAATAAATATGTCCGTGATGTGTTGGAAGCGATGCAGAAGAACAACTATGCCGCCAATTTGGCATTTGAAGCCGATGTGTCGGTGAACTATGCCACCAGTATTGTCAATGTGCGTTTTACCAAAGTCGATGGGCAGAACCCACCTGAAATAGAAATTGCCCCCGGTACAAAAATTCGCATGGTTGATATGCCGCCGGTTGAGCGGGAGATTTCCCGTTTTATTCCGATTTTTCCCAAACACGCCATGGGCCAATATGTGGGCTTACCGGCCAAAATCGTTACCGCTATGGGCAGTCTCAGCGGATCCTAATCTGATTGCAAAGGAGAGTTCCAATATGATTAAACTTTTTATTCGCGCCGTGGCGCTCGTCGGATGCCTGCTCATCCCGCTCATGGCCCAATCCGGCGGTCAGTCTTTTTCCAAGGCGACAGCGGACGATTTCGGCGCTTTTGTGGGCCAGTTAAAAACAGTTGCTTCCATTGAAGAACCTGGTACGAATGATCTGAGCGACTTGGAAAGTAAAAAACAAAAGCTAGTTACTACCATCGACGCGTTTGGCAATGTAACTTCAGGTTCTTTTGATGAATTTCAAAAGAAGCTTTATGGCTGTTATATAAAATTTGCGGATGGGATTGTTAAATTTTATCGGAATCGTGGAGGCAGCAACGATTTCAGCCAGGTTCGTAATGAAATCCGGCAATTAGCCAGCAATGCCAACAACAATCCGGACGATAAGACCCGGCTGGCGTTTCTCAATGTTTGGTCCTGGTTCTATTCGGTACAAATTGACAATCAGCCTTCCTATCGTGAATTCTTTGATGCTTTAAAGGATTTAGCCGGGCAGAATCCGACAATGCCGGAACTTCGTACCCAGCAAAAAGAAGCGTTGCCGCGCTTTGCCTATAGTGGTTCACTATTGCTTTTTAAGCGGATTTTAAGCGAAGGCTTGAATATTCAACCCTCTCAATTGAATTCCGGATTGAATGCTTATCGGTTGGGTCAGGATGAATTGGATCAGTATCTGGGATTGGTTTATAGTATTTTTCAATTGTCTGATAAAATACAGAGTGATTTGGCCATGTCCACCACCTGCCTGGATGGGTCTAAAGTACCTGTAAATGATATTGATCTACTGTCAAAAAAAATCTTAAACTTGAACGCCATGAAGAATAGCGATCTGATGGAGCAAGTACAATTTGCCGGAGTGAATTTGACGATAGCTAAGGATTTAGCGAAGGATCAGGCATCGAAGGTCGATGATTTAAAGAAATTTAAATGTCCTGGGTTTAGCGATGAAGTCGATGTTCTGTGGGCAATGGCCGCGTTGATCACTTCTTTTACTCCTTCGAATGTAGCCTTTCCCTCGGATGGAAATGATCTGATGCAGTTTTTCGAGGGGGCAAAGGGCTTGATTTATGCCCTGCGCGGGTTGGGCGGCGCGGGAACCGCGACTACCTATTTAAGACTTGCTGAAACGCGCTTCAGTTCCGTTGCCAATAATCAAAAAGCGGATTTCGCGTTGAAGACTCACGCCCAATTCTATTTGGCGCTGACGCAATTTTTAAATGGAAGCAATACCGCCGGGTTCACTCCGACTGATCAGCAAAACGTCGTTTTAAGCCAAATGGAAAAGAATTATCTTAAAGCGCTGAATGCAGTAAATAAAGCCCCGAATAATGCGACCGTCAGCGCCATGCGCGATAGTAAAAATTTCTCACAATTTACTATGTTGCAAACTCAGATTGTTACTGATATTGAAACTCCTTTTAAAGGAGTGCTGAATAACTTTGATCAAACCCAGTTGCTGCCGCAAATCTATGCATTTCTGCATTTGCTTCAGCTTAAAGATAATTTCCAGGGGAAGAAAAGTAATTTATATTGTATTGATGCTTTTCTGTCCAGCTATATTTTTGCCTATAAATCAAATTTAAATCCGAATCAGAAAAAAGAGTTGCAGATATGGTGCGCCTATCATCAATATTTATTGGAAGAAAAAACCAATACGCAATGGGGTGTTGCGCCTGCCGGTTTTAATATCGCTTCCTGGGAAAAGCCTTACACTGTCCTGCAAGGTATGAATTTGAGTAATTCCGATCCATTGTACAAAGATTGGATGGTCGCTCGGATCTATGCGACAATGAAAATCAACTGCGATGGAGCGTTAAAAATTGCCGATGAATTATGTTGCTCTGGGAACGATCCCCGGGGTTGCCAATTAGCAGCCGCTTTGGCTGTTGTTTGTCAGGGGAGTCCTTCCTGTAATTATAACTCTAAACTCCAGATGATCTGTGAAAATAATTCCTGCTGTTTACCCTGTAAAATCCATTATCGCGGTCAAACCGCTTCCACAGGTGATTTTGACTGTTCTTCCTATTCTTTTGACGGTATGGGTTACAATGAATCAATGGGTATTTTTTGCGCCACCATCGCCAAATACATGATGGTTAAAAATGGATTTATGCCTAAAATTCCTGTGAATTTGTTGCCTTTTATCACCCCTTCCACAACGGTAAATTTGACGCTTAATTTTAGTACCAGCGGGTGCAATTCTCATCACGTTGCGGTAAAGGATTTGATGAGCGGTAAAGTGGAAGCTGAAAAAGATATCAGCGGAATGAATGGAGTTGTCGATGGATTGATGGCCGGTACAAAATACGGGCTTTCCATATCCTGCGGGAATTCAAATTTCGATTATGGCGCCGTGATTAAACTGACGCAAAATACAACGATGCAAATTAAGCTTTCGCCCAAGTTTACATTTACCCCCGGCGCTCCGCAATCTGCGGGCGAGAATAGTGTGGTAGCGATGGCTGAATTTAATACGGTTAAGGCAGAAATCTGGTATCAGCCCAAGAATAAACAATGCCGATATCAGGTAAAAATTAATGAAGCCAAAGTTCCGTTGAGCATCGAACAATTTGTCCAACCCACTCTTTTATTAGCCTACAATGATATGGTCTATGTGGGAGACCGTCAAACCGGTAACCTGGCCGTTTACGACGCCAAGGGACAGCCCGTTGATAATGATCCACTTGGCAATGAATTGAAACCGTCGATCTCTAATATGGTTTCACTCGGTCAGAATACGCAATCGATTTATTTTATTCAAGAAGATGGAGTCGTTAAAGTTCTCAAAAAAACCGATCTGAGCGCCGGAAACTTGAACTGGGAAAACGGCAATCTTCAAAGCAGTTCAGTTTTAACGGGATGTGTCGGTGATCAAGGCGCGGTTTACTTTATCGAAAAGCAAAGCGGAAAATTGTCAATGCTACCGGCTTTGAACGAGGCCCCTATCGATTTCGACGGATTGAGCGATGCCCGGGCGCAGGGACTATCCTTGCCTACTACTTTGGTTTACGATTCGCAAGGATTGATTTATGCGCTTGATGCCAAAACCAATAAACTTTTTTACTTTAATTTACTGGGAACTCTGGTTAATTCCCAGGCGCTGCAAGAAGGTTCCCATGGCTATCGGGTATTTGGTTCGTCTGAACCGCGTTTATGGATCGCCTATCCTGATAAACTGATGGATTACAAGAAATAGGGGGTAGCATGAAAAGAGTATTCGGTTTATTTGTATTTTCGGTTCTTATTTTAGGTATGAATTTGACCCTGGCTCAAACTAAACAGCCATTTGTGGTAAAAGAGGGGAAAACGCTGGTTCTGTCGGAACTGCAAAAACAGGTTGCGGATAAGGAAAAGAATCCGGATAAAATGCCGGGGACGCTTATCTGCGCCTTACTTTTCTCTGATTCCGATATAGCAGTTTGTACGGTGGATATCAATTCGCCCCGTGGGGGAACTGATTTTCTGTTCAGCTACATCTGCGAAACCATGTCCACCTGGAAGTTTTCCTGTAAAGCTAATGGCGCGCTGTATTATACAATCAATTCCAGCGGTACGATAATAGTGGATACGGCGGCTCCTTTAAAAGCAGATAATAAAACCCCGGTATTGGCAATGGAACTGCCGAAGTTTTCGATCAAGGAATCGGATTATGAATTGCGGAATGGAATCGATTTGGCGCTGATTGATAAGGAGTTTTCACCGCAAAATATCGAAAGCTCAATTAAGCTGGTTAGAAAAGGATTTTCGGCTTTTCTCTATAATCTGGGGATGGTCTATTTTGTGATTTTTTTGCTATTAGCAATCATGTTAATAGGTAGCGCGTTATATGTCTGGTTCAATGCCCGTTTTAAAATCATCCCGCATAAATTCCCCAATTTCTACGATATTGTGCATAAACTCTGGACACATTCAATTTTTTATGTCACCGAACCAATTAATATTGAAAATACGGATGAAAAAGTGGATGTCACTCTTGATTGCTATTCCAGTAATCTTTCAGAAGAAGGGGAAATCCTTTTTAAAATTCAGCGCCTGCTTGATACGGATGAAATTAAAAATCGTATCGCGGACCTGAATCTGGAAAAATATTGTCCGGATGTACAGTTTGATGCTTTGAAAAAATCGATAAGCGCGGCTGTATTGGATTTCA
>CAZWDO010000019.1:50971-59861 GCA_964632485.1 uncultured bacterium | reverse complement strand
GACTGACGACGCGCAGAAAAAAGAAATAATCTGTCGGGCTAATAGTTTTGTTTTTAAATATTATAGTGAGCCGTTTCTGCAAATGGTGCGCTCAATCTGTGAACAAAATAAAAAATCTCGGGCATCAAAAATTCTTCTGGCGGGGATTGAAAACCATCTGAATAATAAGAATAATTGGTGGACGTCGAATGAAATTGACCGGGCCATTATCAAAACCGCTCAATGTGAACTCACCCAGATGAATAAAGGCATGGATTGGATTTGGACCGTCAGCAGTATTTCTCCAATGCTGGGACTCTTCGGCACTGTTAATGGCATCGCGGCTTCCTTTTCGGCCATCGCCGGTGCGGGAGGGGGCTTAGCTGCCGGGTCAATCGTTTCAAAACTGGCGGGTGGTATCAACGAAGCCCTTTATACGACTATTGTAGGTTTGATCCTCGGTATCATTTCTACCCTGCTTTATTACTATTTTAAGGCCCAGCTTGACGAACACAGTGTCGAGTGGGAACGCATCATGACCGATATTACTAAACGGTTTTAATTGAATTAAAGAGATTCAGCGTTGGCGCTATTGCGTCCAACGCTGAATGATAAAGGGAATTTCTATTCTCATAGCTTATCCTTAAGGGGAATGGGTGATGGCTAAAAGTGATATTATAAAGAATTGTATTTTTGAAAATAATGCTGATTTTGCAATTGTGATAAATTTTTTATCAAATCATACTGCAATCTTAATTCTAAATTTTAAATTTTTAGAAATCATTAACTACTATTTCAGGGAGGCAAATTTATGTCACAAGGCTCTTGAAGTTATAGGAGATTTGATTTCAAAAAATGGTATCATTCAATATGCCGCGCTTGATGCGGCATCCACGGGTTTAAAGATGGATTCCCGTCTCCGCGGGAATGACGGAAAGAAAGGGTATAATGACAAAAGGGGAGATGGATATAAAAAAAATTATAAAGAGTGAAGTTGCGTGTTGGCACGCTTCTTGCATATCAGTATGATGTGTGTGTGTGAGTTACTTTAAATGTTATTTAAGGAGGTAATGGTATGAATGAATTGAAACAAACTACAGGCACAAAACCGGGTACTAGTTATGGTCACTACCAAAGTATGACGTTTCGGGCAATGTTTTTCCCGCTGAACAATCTTGAAATGGAGCCATTCATTCGTATGATGTATGAGCAAAATCCGTTTCTGGAAATTACGGAACCTGATTATACTCCAGATGACGCCCGTAAGTTTCTGCGCTCGGGTCCCAAAACAGGAACTCTTATTTTTGAACCGGTAGCGGAACGAACACTCAGGGATTCGCTCTATGAGCAGCTCAACTGCTGTAAATTGAATGAAATTGAAAATTCAATCGGTAACGCAATTATTGAACATTTAGATGAAAACGGTTTTTTCCCCTATCATTCAGATCTGGTGCCGATACTGGTGGATAAGGCTTTTGGTAACCAATTGACCTTTAAGCCTGAAGATATTGAAACGGAGATGGTTGAAAAAGTGTTGGACATTATTCGCCATTTTAATCCCCTGGGGATCGCCGCTATGGATACCCGTCATGCCCTGCTGATTCAGATTGAGGATAGAATCGGCGCTGATTCTATGGAATATCAAATTGTGGATGAGTGCTATACGCACCTGATCAAGTCAGATTGGCATACCATCTCGGTATGTCTGGATGTTAATCTGCGGGAAGTAGAAGATGCCGTCGCTATGATTCGGCTCTTCGATCCCATGCCCGGCCGCGATTACAGCTCGCAAACGCCGGAATTTGTCATTCCTGATCTGATTTTGCGCCAATCGGAAAGTGGCGAATATGAAGTTGTGTATAATGATATGTTTACTTCCCGGCTTTCGCTTAATCAGCAATATGTGGACTTGCTTCGTAATGGGGCGTTTAAGCAGACCGGCGCGATGGATATGTGGCGCAATCAATACTGTTTTGCGAAGATTTTGTTGCGTGCGATTGAGCAACGTCGGAATTTTGTGCTGTGTTTAACTCAGGAATTGGTGAAACTGCAGCAGGAATTTTTGCATAAAGGGTGGCAACATTTAAAACCTTTGTTGCAAAAAGATTTGGCCTGGCGTATGAATTGCGATGAATCCACCATCAGCCGGACCGTTAATGCCAAGTATTTGCAAACCGATCAGGGAGCTCTCCGCTTGAGCGACTTTTTTAGTTCCGGAGGTGTGGGAGGCAAGTCGCAATCTGAAATCTACGTGTTGATTAAATCCATCATCGCTGCCGAGGATAAAGCCAAACCATTGAGCGACCAAAAGATCAGCGAGGAGTTGGC
The DNA here is from genome assembly GCA_964632485.1 of uncultured bacterium. Taxonomy (GTDB): domain Bacteria; phylum JAGOEH01; class JAGOEH01; order JAGOEH01; family JAGOEH01; genus CAZWDO01. The sequence continues at coordinate 57,554 of CAZWDO010000019.1, read as the reverse complement.
AAAACATTATCAGTTGCAGATCGCTCGGCGTACCGTGGCTAAATACCGTGAGCTAATGGATATCCCCGGCGCCAGTATCCGACGAGGGCTACTTCTCCGCCAATCCGCCTGATCAGGGTCGCATCTAATAAATCGTCTTTTTGAAGAGAAAAGCTCTATAAGCTCTGAAAGCCCTGTTCGATACGAACGGTTAATTCCTCTAAACTGAATGCCGGGTACGAGCCGTACTGGCAATCAGTGTCCGGCATGACGCTCCCTCCTTACCCCCTCGCCCCTTTGGGGAGAGGGCAGGGTGAGGGGGAGTGTGGCTTTAGCCCCCGTCTTCAAAGGAAGGCTTCAACTGCTGATCGATGCGGCTACTCCAGCGAATAACGGGGACAGGAGACATGAAATTAACGCTCGCTGTAGCCCGGCGACGATTACGTAACTATCCCGCGAATGGGCAACTGGGTAATCTGATAGAGGGCAATGTAAAGGCAGAAGAAAAATCCTGTTTTTTTTCTTGACAAATTAAATCGTTGATATTATAATATAAGGAATGTAGCCTGTGGAGATACTTCGTAAAAAAGAGGTAAGAGTTTGATCGTGTATGAATGAATGTGTTAAAACTCTATTGCTATAGAAACAGTCTCAATTGAAATTGAGATCAGATAAGCAGAATAATCTTACGATTGAAGCTGATGGCAATATTGCTGGGCAGAACAATTTTAATTTATAACCGAGGTAAATAAGATGAAAAAAAATTTGTTATGGGTTTACTTGATGGTAATTTGTATTTTAGCAGGCAATAATAATGCGCAAACTGTATTATCTTGCTATGAAGGCATGATAGATGAATATCCGGTGTGGTTTGAACTATCGATTGATGAAGGGTCTCCCATTGTAACTGGTAGTTATTTTTATAAAAAAGTTGGGACCCCAATGGTAATCGATGGAAATAAAAATGGAAATTTGATTATTCTAAATGAAAAGAATAACAAAGGAGTTGTAACCGGGATTTTTGAGCTTACGATAGAAAAGAAAAAAATCACTGGAGTATGGAAGAAGCCCAAAGGCGGCGCTCCCTTAAAAGTCAATTTAAATGAATCTGAAATGATATACAAAGCTTGCTCCAAAATTCCGTCTGCAGACAAATTAATTTTATCTGACGGCGCTACATTGGGGGCTTTATTGGATCAAAGCGTAGTAGAAAGCGAAGAATCGGGGATGCAAGGAAATACAGGTTCTAACCAAAAAAATCGTCCCAAGCGCCCGAAGCTTTCGATTTCTTACGCTCAAAAATGTATCATTACATTAGGTTTCATTACTGCGTGGGGGCCCTTTAATAAATATGAATCATTGAAGCAATATGTATTCAATTCTACAACTTGCCAGGAAATTATCTTAAACAATGAAATCGATCCATCCAAATGGGCTGATTTCCAAAAATTTTTAATCGATTTTAAACAAGAAAAATTAATTGAACATGAAAAAAACTGGACACGTGAAGAATGGCAAGAAGCCTATGGTGTGGAAGACGACAGCTATAAACTGGCATTCAAGGTTGAAGAGTTATTTGAAACCGAAAATATTCCTTTTTACATTAATTCAGAAGGAAAGATTATCATTGAAATGGAGGATTACCTTGGGTTATCTATGGCCGCAATGTCAATGACATGGGGAGATACTGTTGAAGTTCCTTTTAGCTATTTACTGCCAAACTCTATTTTACAACGATTGAAAAACTAATATACTTCGGTATTGACAGAGGTGAAAAGTATTAGTGAAATCAAATAATTTCAGAGCCCAATAAATACCCGTCTGCAGGGCTATACCCATCCCCTCATTTTTCTGCAATTATTTCTGTTGTGAAAGGTTTTGCATTTCAATCGATCACACTGGCGCCTTTGAACCCGATTCGGTGGTGACTTTGCTCCGAAATATACAGGTTGCTCTCCATGACCACCTATCATAAGTTGCCTTTTATTTGTTAATTGCTGTTTGTCTTATCTCTTTTCTTTGGAGGGGGCTTTCTTCAATCTTGCGTTACAGTATGCAATTCTATGATTTGTTCTCTGCGCCGTTGATTGTTAAGTACTCCTGCCTGATTCTGCTTTCATCATATTTGAATAAAGTGTAAGAATTCTTTTTGCCAAGCGCCACTTCAAAAAACATATACCAGGGCCGGTATTGGAGGTCATCAACCAAAATTGATTTTGAACCCGATAGTTTTATGTCAGTATAAATTAAAAGTTCAGCTATTGCGGGATAGGTGATAATACATTTTTGAGTCAAAGTATAACGGCTGATTTTAACGCGTTTTATTGTATTTAATTCAATTATCATAGGTATTAAAGCGTCTAAGGCAATCTCTAACGTCCTATTGCTGCCATATAGCGAAGCCATTTTCAAATTGATGAATTTTCGATTGGTTTGTGACTGAACTTTAAAGACGGTGGCCAATGCAATTAGAAGATTATAAATTATTGGGTATGTAAGAGCGGCAAGAGACAAAACAATGGCTTTCCGGTCTGTAAGGGGTAGTTTCAAGTATGCAGGCGCTGCAATAGTTTTATTAAGCCCGAAAATGCAGTTTTTCTGTCGCGATAATATTTGAACGGTATATTGCGCTGCTTTGTTAGCCCGGTTCTCACCCTTCGTGAATTCTTTCAAATGAGATAGAATTGAATACTTGTCAATAGTTTGATCACGTAAAAAATGGTATAAAGCGGCGTCAAGAACATCAAATGGTATTCTCTGATTGATGCCGATATATTTGCCGGTAGGGGTCATTGGATTTCTCCAAAGGGAATTAATACTTCCCACAAATGTGAACCGCCATGCGTAACAATTTTAACATTTTGATCTGTAAACGCATCTTCATGTTTTAAAAACACTGAGTTATCTCGGGTACCTATTGCCAAATTCGGGTTTTGTTCTTTGAAATTATTGAGCATGGTTTCGTTGCTAAAATGGATAAATCTGCTGCCTCTTGAGAGCGAGCCTACTTTTTCTTTCTGTTTGAGGTTCTTTATTCCAATGGCTTCCACATTGCCATGGTCAGTTGTAATAAATACTTTGAAACCTTTATCACGGAGCCCGGAGATATATTCGAGAATCTTGCTTGTTTGTAGCCATTGTTGCGTAGCAGTCAGCAGTTGTTGATCGCCTAAAACTGCGCCATGCATGATATCATCAAGGTCGTTGCAGACGATTCCAAGGATAGAAATATCGTCAGATATAGAATCTGCAACCAGAGGCTTATTATGACTGTAGCTAAGAAAATCGACCTGATGACTGTTGTATCCAAATTTACCCCAATATTCAGCAAAATATTGAGCTTCTTTAGCATTGGTATCGTCAAGGTTAGGCTTGCAACCCCTAAACAAGGCCTGCCGCGACCATGCGGTGATTGTTGGGATATATGCCATGCTCGTTTTTGTTAAAACGGCAAGGCCTGAATCGCTCAATTTGTTTGCAATAATTTGCCATTGCCAATAATTCATACCATCAAGTACCAATAATGATTTACGTTTTTCAGGCTGGGCTTTGATATATTCCAGCATACGGCTTATAACAACCGGCGTCCTGACGCCACTGAGAGAAAAAAGGCTGGGATATACGTTGTCAACAAATCGCTGGAATCGCTGATTTAGAGCGGTAAAAACCTTTTGTGATCTTTCCTTCAACCCTTGGTCTGACGTAGCAAGTTCTTTAATTTTAGCCTTGGCCATTATTTTAATGATATCGAACCATTGGCTGTATAAATCTTCGACGGTGTTTTGTTGCTGTTCCAGATACGAGAGCAGAGCGGCAAGGTCAGCATCATTACTCTCATTCTCGTCTATGTAAACGCCAACTGTCAGAGGCCTTGGAAGCGCGTGAAATCTTTCGGCGGTTACTTTAATTTTCTTGATATAGTCAAAAACAAATAAAAAACCCAGACTTTTCTTGAGAACAGAATCTTCAAAGTCAATATCGCAAGAACCGGTGTTTATATATGCAGACCACTGTCCAAACAAATATTGAATAAGGATCTGTTTATTGAAATCTGCCGCAAATACTGTAGGGAAATATGGTTTGGCAAGTCTTTTTAAGAAAGAAGATAATGGCGGATTGATTGCATTTTTCTCTAGAATAACAGTGATGAGAGCATGCAGGATTCTTTCTTTCTGTTTAACGCCTGTCAGTGTGTCGAAATCGACATTGTATAGATTTTCCAACAGAAATTTAAGCGTTTTCTCATGGCTGAGTTCTTCATAGTGTTTAATATTGCTCAATAGGCAAAGCGCATTGAAGCTCAGCCCCTGTATTGCTTTTGAATCAAGAAAAGGGAAAATATCTTTGAGACCGATAGACTGAAAATGTACCGCAATGCCAATATCAGGTGGTGGTAAATACGAACCGCCAGTAACTATGATAAACGACTTGCTGCTATGCCTTACTTCCAATTCAAAATGGATACGAACATCAAGAGGGGTTACAGCATGAATAATTGTGTAACCATCGTCAGTAACGGCCTGCTGCAATTCGGTATATTCAAATAAACGGTCAATATCAGCAACAATGATATGCTGTTTATGGCTTGAAGCAATTAGTTTTTGGTATTTATCAATCCAGTTAGCCATTAATAATTTTCACAATCACGAGTGGTATTAAGTTTGGTACAGCCTGTTTGGAGACTTCAAAGTTAGTTTCCCAGAGTTCTTTCTCTTTGGATAAACGATTGAGGCGCGATGCCCTAATATTCTCGATGCCTATCTTTTGCATTTGCTTTTCACGAAAAACAAAAGCCTTTTCCTTATTCTGTCTAATTCTACTGGTATTTGTGTTGATTTTGGCTTCAATCTCGGAATATTTAGTGAAAAGGATGCCTTCAACTTTTGCAGAGATGGCTGCGAGACAATCCTTAGATTCCGCTATTGGCAACGTTCCTGCGCTCTCAAAAATGTCTTCTTCCTGCACAAGCTTTGTCCATATATCTTGTGCGAAAGCAGGAAAGGAATCACCGTCATCGGATATAAAAATGGGCTGAATAACATGGTGCGCTTCGAATTGGCTTTTTACATCCAAATGCCAGATCGACCAAAAACCAGTGGCTGTTTTACCGTTCTTAAGCCTTACAATTGCGATGCTTTGTGAATTAGTAAAAGGAATAGCATCCGATAGCATCTTTTGAACTATTTCATGCTGCAAAGACAATGGTTCGGGGATAGGATTATTTACGCTCTCTTTGATGTTGAAAGTATAAATGCTTTCCTTAAAACCGGGGAGCTTGAATTTCAAGCCGTACAATGTTGATTGGTAGGGCAGGTTTTTTGTCTGCAAGTAAGTTTTTGTCAGGCTTTCAAGCCACTTTGGAATTGGGCTGTGCTTAATAGCATCTACTTTACCGGCCTTTATATCGGATGAAACCATAGAAGGAAGGGATCCTTCTGTGCTATGATAATCCTTCAGCTTTTGCTTTATATCCTCAAGCCAACTTTTGCTTTCCTGCTCAAATCTGGCTGGATTCAATAATGATGTCAGGTACAATTTACTGATTCCGTCGCGCTCCAATGTGCTATCGAGCACATCAGAAGTCTTATCAATACCTAACTCAGCCATTATTTGATTAAGCTTGGTTTCAATAACCTCATAAACTCTTTTGTCAATCGAGTTATCAAGAAGAATGTTAAACGCCTGCACAATATGCGCCTGGCCAATTCTGTCAACACGGCCAATGCGCTGCTCAACAACCATTGGGTTCCATGGCATATCATAGTTGATGACAATATAGGCAAACTGCATATTCAGTGATTCACCGGCAGCATCGGTCGCGATAAGTATTTGCGCATTTTCTTTGAAGTTTCTAAGAGCATTTATTCGTTGATCAAAATCCATAGAGCCATTTATAGCTTCACAGACATAACCGCCGCGTTCTTCCAATACTTTCTTAAGCATAAACTGTGTGCTTGTAAATTCAGTAAATAGAAGCACCTTAACATCAGGGTTTTCTTCTTCCGCTTTGAGTGCTGATAGTTTGTCTAAAAGAAATTCGACTTTTGCATCTGTCTCTGTACTTAAGCAATCTTTTGCATTCTTTATAAGACCCTGAAGGATACTCAATTCTGTATCGTAATTTGCCTGTGTCTCTGAAACAAACGAAAAGATCTTCTGCTCAAAATCAAGTTCATATTGTCCATCAAAGCCATATTCCTCTATGTTCTGAATAACATTTTCTTTTGTAACATCCTTGCGTTCAGTTGAAAGCCTTTCAGCCCGGCGTTGCATAGCATCTAAAATTGCCTGGGTCGAACTGCTTATCATCCGCTGAAACAACAACATGACAAAACCGTATGAGGTGTTCTTTGTCTGCTGTGCCAGATTGAAACCATTCACGACATATTCGGTAACCGCTTCATAAAGTTTTTGCTGCTTGCTGTGTTTAGCAGCATCGTAAGAAACTTCAATCTTTTGGGTTTTGCGCTTGTTGAACAATTGCTTGCCATTATAATCAATTGCTTGCCGTTTTTCGGTACGAACCACATACGGTTCAAGCTCCTGAATTTTAGGCATGCCTTCGCCAGAGAATGCGTCTGCATCCAGTAACTGGAGCACCCTC
>CAZWDO010000019.1:32850-50961 GCA_964632485.1 uncultured bacterium | reverse complement strand
CACTTTTACCACGATGTGGTGTTGCGGAAAGCAACAAGACATTCGGGATGGCATTGCAAAGGATGTCAGCCATTTGATAGCGACCGACTAATTGGGTGCTGCCCCCCACCTTATGACATTCATCTATGACCAACAAATCAAAATCAGCTTCCAGTACGCTTTGAATACGGTACCGGTTGTATTCTTCGACTTTTTGCTTGTTCCATCCTTGACGGTTTTCAATAGGCTTTAGCGCATCCATCGAAACAATAAGCTGATTGTGCTGCGCCCAGATGTTGATATCGTTGTCTGCTTCCAAACGGGAAAATGTCCGTGTGAGAGTATTAATGTAATCGGTATCGTAGATATGGAATGTTTCATTAAAATGCTGTTTCATTTCCTGTTTCCATTGCAGCATCGCAGTCTTGGAAACGATAACCAGAGCCCGTTTTACAATGCCCCGAAGCTTAAGCTCCTTCAGAACAAGCCCGGTTTCAATTGTTTTACCCATTCCAACTTCATCGGCAATGAGAAACCGGATAAACTGGCCTGCCATGATTTTTTCCAAGGCAAGTATCTGGTGCGGCAGGGGAAGAATGTTGCTCTCGATAGGTGCCAGCATGTTCTGTATGAATACTTCGTTGCGAATCTTGGCGGCAATTGCCTTGAACGCAATTTCATGGGTAGAAATGGTTTTAGAGCATTCTTCAAGATCAGCGAATGGTATATCCGCAATTTGGCCAGTTGCTAAAATGCGTACTTCGGCTACGGTTTTACCGAAGATGGTGCGCTTGGATAGTATCTCGACTTCCTGGCCTTGATATTTCACTAAATCCTGTCCTTAGCAATATCATAAAACATCAGCAACTGTTCATCCTCAAGTAATAGATTTTGAGGGATTTTGTCGCCCATGGTGACGATGGTTTGGAAGTCCTTTTTGTCGAAACAGGAACGGAAACCGGCGCGGAGGGCTTCGAGACGGACTTCTTTGAGTTTTTTGGATTTGGGTTGGTTGATTGCGGTAACATACCCATTAAACTCTTTGATAAGCGCCTTTAGTCTTACTAATTCTCTATCTTTTGCCTCATGAGGATTAGGTGTGCGCCATTTGCCACTATCTTCTTGAATGAAATTCTCATTCAGTATATCCTGCAATTCCGGCAAAGAATCCCCTTTTCTTAACGCTTGTGTTGCAATTTTCCAATCATTAGTGATGTCTTGGTACTTCTGTTGTTCATTACGAAGCCTGTCTTTAAGCCATTCAATTGCATCAGATTCATTTGTAACAACCAATGACATCTGAACAAAATTTGGTGATTTTGCTTTCTTAGCATCATACTCCGTAGCCTGTTCTGCTGAAAAAAACATACCATCTCGTTCAATGAATTTCTGCTTTAACCCCAACTGGAAATCTCTTGCGTCAATCGGTACAGGAAGACCGCGCATTAAATAAAATGTAATTGCCCGGTCAAATAAGATTTTAGGGTTTCTTTCAATTATTGCCGCAGTGCTATGTTCTTTTTCAAAATGAACAGGTAAATGGTTCAAATGTTCATCTATAAAATCCCATATAGTAATGTCACCTTGTTCACTATCAAATTTTTGCTGAAATTCAATAGATGGTTTGTAGCAGCTAATTGCAAGATCCTGCCTCACTGCTGTAGCTGTTGTGATTGCTCTCATACCGCCCTGTTTTTTATCGAGTGCAGCGACATTAGCAATAATAAAGCCCGCTCTTTGTAAGGCTGTTTGTATACCATTCCACACAGATGCGCTTGTATTACTGAACTCTACTGTCATCCATTTCCCAGGCTTTAAAATTCTATAGTATTCTTTAAAGCATTCGGTCATCAATACCTGGTATTCTAGTAAAGTCTTTCCTTGCGTTTTGTTTTCAATGGCTTCTTTTTTGTTATTCGTAAGTACTTTTAACCATCCTTCTGGCAAAAAATTAAGCTCTGAATACATAATATTAGCACCAAAAGGCGGATCTGTAAAAACATAATCGATTGTGTTGTTTTTGATAGTCAGATTCGTTGCTGAACCAACATACTGTAAATTATTGTAATCTTTACTTAACAAAACAATTGCCTTTTTAAAGCTGCTTACCTTATCGGAAACCTGTTCAATAATAGATGTTTCAATCGGCAAGGATGGAATGTATAATGTGCCCTTTAAATGCCCAGCATTCCAACCACCACCCCCGAAGAAAAAGTTTTTCACATGGATTCGATTCATTTGAGTCGACCTGTTAATTAAGCCGGTTAAAATGAACTTTAGCTTATTTGGCAATTTCGAACTTTCAATATTTTTATTTAAAATCGAAAGTGCCCACAAATTTCGCTTAGTATAAAAATGGTGGATGTGTGTTACGCCTGAGTGGACACCTTTTCTCCATGTGTCACCCCATTCCATTCCTTTATTCATCATTGGATAATTTGGTACCCAGTCGGGTATACTAGAATCAGCTATTTTGTCAATTAACTTTAAATCGAAATCATCAGGTTTTTTTTGGAATCTTTTATCCTTATATGTGTAAACAATTAGAACAGGAGTGTACTTTACTTGCCTAATTGATTTGCCTATAACATTGTCAAAATATGTTTGATAAACCCTGTCTGAATTATCCTTACTACTTGTATGTTTACATTTGTTACATTTTATATCATCAAGTACTTCCTTATTTTCCAAGTCAAGTGATGCGTTCCAAAACACAATTTCATTCCCACAGTTTTCACAAATAAATACATCACTCCAAACAGTATAATTGATTAAGCCAAATCCGCCGTCGGAGTGCTTAGTTTGATAAAGCCAAGAGCAATCTTTTAATACGTTGCTTATTATTCCATTAGATTCTTTATCAGCCAATTCAAAGTTTGCAGGAGTATTATAATTGTAACTAATAAACGATGCATATGGAGAAAGGTCGCCGCAAATAGCCTTTCTTCTGCCCCAAATCGGTAACTTGCCAAACAGCTTTTTCCATTCAAGCTCAATTCTAAATTTGGTTTCTGAATCTGGGTTTTCACATATCTGTGCTGCAACCCCAGTCATTCCTGTTCCACCAAAGGCATCTAAGACTGTGTCCCCTGGCTGCGTATAATACAATAGGTATCGCATAATGGCAGGATGTGGCACTTTTGTGTGATAAGTATGCGCAGTGTAAATAGGATTATTCTTCCCTTCACTCACATCACTAGCGTACGGTTCATCAACCCTAAATCCCTTTTTCCTCCCCGCTATTCCTTCCTTCTCCTTCTCCCACTCCTCAATAAAATTATTCAACCAAGGGTTCGGGCAAGCCGTATAATAAGGCGGATCGCTCAAATTAAGAATGTCCTCATCTTCCCCAATAGGAAACCCTTCAATCTTTTTCAGCTCCGGCAGTTTCTTTCGCAGTTCTTTGCGGAAATACTCCCGGCGTTCGTCTTCGCTGGTAAAAGACTTTCCCAAGCATTTTATTTCATCGTTTTTGGACATCTATTTCCCCTTATTTAATGACTATTCTTACTTTTGCCCGTTCTTTACCAGCGCAAAGATTATTAATGTACTCTGTAAGCGTATCAATCGCTTCCTGTGGGCTAAGTGGCTTGTTGAGTTGTTTCCGGAAATCCTCAAGGGTGATCTCGACTTTATCGATACCTTGCGCCAATTGGCTGATTAGGTTCCGCAGCTTTGTTGCATTGTCAGCAGTTAATTCAATCTTATTATTCCTGAAGTCTTCAACAATCTTTTTGTCGGCAGGTTTCAGGAGATCCATGTTATCCTGTACGCTCGGGTCTTTAAAAACAGAGCGCATGGCATTAATCCATTTATCCAAAATCTCAGTAAGCTGTTCTTCTAATTCTTGTATTTTGAAGTTCGGCTTTCCGTAATATTCACGCGGGTTGAAATCGTGATACGGTTCTTCCTTAACGCGGGCTTTTGTAAGGTTGACATCTGCTTCGCGTAAGGAGGTTATACTATTAATCCAGTTTTGATATTCTGTTGCCGTGATAAATTCTGAATCCTTCACAATGTCACAAATTCGCTTGTTTTCGCTTCCCATCAAGCGGTCTTTGACGCGTGCATCGGAAGCCGAGAGGCGGCATTTTGTATAATGTGAAAGGTAGTATTCGGCATATCTGTCAACCAATGAATTGAGCAATGCCTCATATTTTTTGGTTTCAGTATCTTTTCCGGCAGACATGACAGCACCCAGATTGTTTATGGCGTTTACGATATCGTCGTAAAGCGGCTTTTCGACTTCTACCACATATGATTGCGCAGTGTAGAGGTAACCGACCAGCTTTTCAAATTTATCTGCCCGGTCACGGAGTTTCTTGATTGCTTCGCAATGCGGCCAGGCGCTAAAAGCATTCTTAAGCTCATCTTCTGTGTATTTGAATGCTTTAAGTTTGCCATAGGTGTTGTAAGATTGAATGCTGTCGAGTAATGTGCTTAACGCGTCGAGTTCTGTCTTTATCTTTTGGGCTTGTTCATCTGTAAGTAAAGCAACATTGCGGCAACGCAACCCTTGAGATACTACCGATTTTGTTCTGACAACAATTTCGACGCGGGTTTTCGCCTCGGTTATAATTCTGGTGATGGTCTCTGGTTTTTCAAGTTCGGATGTGAGATCAGGTAAACCAAGGCAAGTGAACAATGCTTTCAGGTTTTTTACCGGTATCCCTTGCGGTTCTTTAATGTGTTGAAAGGTAAAGAAATCTTCTTCACTGAGATTGAGCAACGATTCAATATTGGTAGCAGATAACGCTTTTGATCCAGACCAGCAGATTTCAATATCGCCTTTATAGGCAAGAGCACAAAGAACAAGAAATTCCAACTGATGGTCAATGTTAAAATCGACAGAATACCAGAGGTTTTGTGATGCACAATGAGCATAGATAATATCAGTCCTGTTTAGAACTGAACCATGGCCACGCTCTTTCATGGTTTTTCTGATACTATCTGCATATTTACTGTTTTGAGTGTCAATACTTTGGCCGCTCCATAATCCAAGTCCGCTCAGAATCGCTTCACCATCTCTGTTGGGTTGTCCTGAAGCGGTGATTTTTTTCAGGGCACTCTTAATTCGGCCATCGAAGTTCTCTTTAGACAATGGCTGTAATAAATCCTTGAAAGCTGGATAATGGGGAAATTTATCATTGAAATGCTTATTAAGAACACGGCTTGCCACATCGGCAAATATCATCTCTTTGGTTGAGCCTTCGCCCAATAGAGGATAGGATTTCAATGCTTTTTCTTTGCCGTTGTAAATTACCTGTGTCTTGTCAGTATATTCCTTATCAAAAATGGCTATCGCTTTACGTAAATGTTCATCTATCTGGCTCCGGAATAATTGCTTCTGGTTGGATGGCGCCGACACTTCTTTTGCTTTTGCTGCTCCATAAAGACAGATTGTGTCCTTGAATTCCTTACTCAAACCATTCATTTCGAAATAGACTTCATCAGCCTCGTCATTCCTGTTAATGCTGTTGAAAATTGGACAGAAGAAAATGTAATACTGCTGAATCGGCTCGGTTGTGCTGCGTTCGTTGGGATTGCCGAAGAATACATAGCCTAACCTAAAGCTCTTCTTGTCAATCCATTCCAGGCTGTGCTGCCATATCTTGAATCCGGTACGGTATGTATTCTGCTGCATGCTGAGGACATACTGTAAAAAGTCATAGTAGGATTGATCTGCCTGGTCAGGGTCGCGTTTGATGACGTCTTCGGCATAGTCACGTATAAGCTGTGGAATATTGATACCGCCTTCTGTGCGGATATAATAATCGGCGCTTATGGAATCTTGATCGATATATTGCCCGGAGGTTGCAGTCACCAATTGCCTGGCTGTACTATCGATGGCGGCTTGCAGTAGTTCCGGGTTATCGGCGCTTGTTATGGTAGCGCAAAGATCTTCTTTAAGACTCTGCGCATTGGCTCCATTATGCTTGTCAAGGTCGTCGCATAATACCCGAATGGCAAGAGCGTTAGCGATTTTGGACGCCAATTCTTTCCTGTTCGCCCTGGCGCTGGTAAAATGGCTTTTTATGCGGTCATTAATAATTTCCACTTTATCTTTGACGGCGCGGATATCCGGGAATGTCAACATGGCCGGATTTTGAGAAAGGTCCGGCCAGTACGTATCATAAGTAATCAAGCCAGGGTTGTTATCAGGCACTTCCTGTCCAAGCAGGTCTTCAAATTTACCAGTTAAAACCTTTAAAATTTCGCGCTGGCTTTTGCCGTGTTTGATGCGTTCAAAGTAGCTGATGTAATTGGGGTGCACAGGAAACAGATCGACGAATTCATTGAGGTTTGTGTTTATGCCTTCAAACATGTGAGCAAACTTTAAAAGGTGCTCACGTATATTTTCCTTCTGGTGAATATCCTTCTTGAGAAGACGTTCTTTGACCACAAAGGATACATCTTCTTTGGTAATAATCAAATCGGAATAGCGGTCTTCAATTTTGTTGAGCATTTCCGCTTGAAACTGGAATTCGGGCGCTCTGTAGAGAAGTTCCTGCACGCCGAACATGAATTTGAACCGGGAATTGTCGCAGGCTTCTCCTAATTGTCGTAGAAGCATAAGGTCATTGTTCAACTCTGTGGGTTTTCGGCCTTTAAGATATTCCAATAACTCGTCAATGACAATTAAAAAATGGTGGTTTGGAAACTTGTCTTCAAAAGCTGCCATCATTTTTTTAAGTTGATCCGACCAACTATCCAATGATTTCTCGTCAAAAGTAAAATCAACTTGCTCTTTGCTGAGATATTTCTCGATTTGGTCAAAAACAACATCCTTCAGTGGTTGCGTATTGCCAATTACAAACCTCAAAACCTTATATTGTCCAGCAATTGGTTTTAGAATCTCTTTTACGTCATCAGATTCCAAGTTTTTAAGCAATTCCGCATTTTCAGCAATAGCCGAAACTACTGACATCAAATGAGATTTACCCGTACCGTAACTACCAACAATCTGTATCCCTTTTGTTTCTGTAGAAGGATTCGGGGTAAGATTTTTAGCGATAATTTCCTTTACCAGATACTTTATGGTTTTCGAAAACACGAATGTCTTTACCAGATTCTTGGCAACAGCCAGGTCACCCGCATTTACTAACTGAATAACAGAGGTAATCGGCTCAAAATGGATAAGTTCCCTATACTTCATATTCTGCATTCTCCTCTACCACATGTATATCGGACAGGTTTATTTGATATTCTTCTTGTTGCGCACCCCAATGTAATAGGCCATTGGAATAATCGTGATCCCATACAACGATAATCGTTATGTTTTTTGATAATTCCTTGAGCAGGTTTTCTGTATTAAGGCTTAGCGCCGGCTCCAGCAGTATCCCTAAATTATAGAGCGCAACAATTTTAGGCTTGCCATTGGTAATAGCCACAGCCTGTCTTTCAATCAGCGCGTGAAGATATTCTTGCGCTTCTATAGATAGGTATTTGCCGGATTCAACCTTCAAAAGTTTCTCAGACAACTCCTTTCCAACATTTATCATATTTACACCAGCATTCGTAAACTGTTCGATGGCTTCATAAAGTGTATTTGAATCACATTTAAGTAAAATGAGATTATGCCTGGCTGTACCATCTAAATTTTTAAGGAAATCAAGGTTCATACGCTTTCTTTCTGAAAATAGCCTGGGCATTTCTTGCTTTTTTTTGGCGACTTCAATCGGTAGTTTCCGTGGACGGACCTACCCTTGCTGTGTGGGTTCTGGAGTCTGGACATCATTCGGAGTGGCATAAATGCCGCCGCTCGTCGTCGCTCATTGAATTCCTCTTTTTTATTGGAGTATAATCCGCTTATGATGAAAAGTCAAGTATTTTATTATTTTAGAAAATTTTGACATTGGAATTGTTGCGGGGATGATAAACGACAGCAAGGTGGTAGAAAAATCGACAGCAAAGCTGTTAGAAAAGTGCGAAAAATCTACCAAAAAGGCTGTCGAAAAGTGGTAATTTCAGGTGGTAGACTCTGTTTTAGCGGCGTAGCCGGACGAATAATCAAACTCAAGATTTACAAAATATTGTAGATACGGAAAACCGTATTTTTTCTTCCATAATGCGTACGACTCCCCTGTTTCCGTCCCGTCGCCATCATCATAATTATAGTCGGTCAAAGCATACCCATAAGGCTCAATCTGGTCGCGAAGCGCGGCAAGATCAGAGTTCGACAGCGCATCCCAGGTCAATGCGGCACTGTGAGCATAGCCCTGGGCGTAGGCCGTGCCGGAATCTCCGTCGCGGAAAAGGGTTATTTTCCCGGGAGTGGAATTTATGGCGGCGATGGCGGTGGAATCGGATGTTATCACGTCATCGAGCATGGCGGAAAGCGTCCCTCCAGTCGCATCGAACCGGCAGGCAAGGAAATGCTGCATCGTATCGCCAATGGTCTTGGAGCACACGATCTGGTCAGTAGACAAGCCGGAATCGACAGCGAACACAAGTGCTCCCGCCGCAGAAATCGAAAGGGAAAAGGCGTTTGGGCGGTACAAAAGACATTCTTCAACATCAATTCGGGAGCGGCGGAAAAACATCAAAAAAGAAAATGAGCCGGTATCGGAAAACGTGTCCACAGTGCGGATGCAGGATACACCGTCGAAAAAAATAGCGGGCAGATACTCGGCTGGATCGGAGTTCGGGCATCGGTAGCTATCATCCGTCTGCCAGTACGCGGAAATTAGCGAATTCTCTAAAAACCCGATAACGTCAAAGTTGTGATCCTGGCCTGAATAGTCGTATATGATCGAGCCGCTATCTCGGGGACATTCGAGGATCGAGAAAACCGGGTTTTGGAAATAATTATGCAGTTTTTGGATGCGGCGGGCAATAACCGATTCGCCGCCTACGGTGTCGAAAACCAACTCTTCCGAGTAGTTCCGGACTTGCAATTCGTGCTCAAACCGTTTTCGCGCCGCCGTATAGGGGCGGCCTGGGACTGGCCATATCATCTTAGCTCCTTATCTATGCATTTTGAATGCCGGTCGAATATACGATGTTCATAATATAGTCGCCAGTTTTAGAAAAATTTACCGCTATTTCGGACATGATCATTCCCGTACCGAAGGCAGTGGTCGCGTCGCCTGCATAGAACCGAATGTAGCGCAACGCGGCGTTGGCTTCGGAGCGAGCGAATGAAAACACATGGGTATTAGCAACCCCGATACGCCAGGCGTCAGCATACTGTTTCCGGGCTACCGGCGCGCTTTCCGAGCACAGTTCGACGATTTTCAGGGACATGTCGTATTCCAGGCTTTCGCCGGAAATAAGTTTCGCCATTTCAGCGAGATAAATGGCGGCGAGCTGATTGTGATAGAGATATACGGTTATGTTTTTCGAGGGTGGTATCAGATCGATGCGGCAATTAGCGCGCATGACGAGCGGGTAAGACATTCGGTATTTCATACAAAACTCCTTTCAAGCGATGGCGGTATGACCGAACTCACCGTCGAAAACTAAATTTGCAGCGATCGGAAATAAATTCCGCGCGCAGGATTCGGAAATGACGATCGGCTCTTCGTATGCGCGCGAAAGCGGCAGCGTGTCGGTTCCATCGGCGGTTCCGCGCTTGCGCAGGATATCGGCGACTATTTTTTCAATACCGAAGACGGCGGCGTCGAGTGATAATTCATACACCCATAGCGGGCGCGAAAACCGGCACGCATAGCGAGTTACAAGAAAGTCCCGGTTCTGAAACGCAACCGCCGCATCGGTCACGCGGATCGTCTGCCCGATCGGATCGGGCGGCGGCGAAGTTGTTTCTAAAACCAATTTTCCGTTAATTTTGACGTTTTTTCGATCTTCGATGAGCGTGCGGCAGAAGTTGACGACATCCTGTCCGCTGTGCAGTCCGGACAAGTCTGCGGCGGACGGCATGTACTCGAATACCCCGTCCGTAGCGGTCAGCGCGGCGAGCTGTTCGACGGCGGCCTCGTCGCGGTAATCGAAAAAGAAATCGTAGTAAGCGCGGCCTTTCGCGCGGATATGAGTTCCCGATGTCGGCGGCGCGGTAAATCGGACATAATAGGAGTTAAAATTATACAGCGCGTCGAAATCGGCGTCCGCATCGATAAACTCGACGCCTACGTCGATTTCCGTCCAGGATGCGCCATCGGGCGATGTTTCGACCACAATGCCGGAAAATTGGTGGTTGACATGAAAAACATCGGTTACGCCGTCCGCGAGCTGGGGCGGATCGGCAATGATATTTTGCGAGATGATTTTAGCGTTGCGTATTTTTACAACGCTGGTCAGCGCGGCGCTATCGGGCGTGAAAGCGTGCGATTTCCACGTCCCGAGGGCGGTCGCGGGCGGGGCGGATGCGTCGAATTGCAACGGCGACGCAGGCGGATCGCGGCGGATGGCGATCACTTTTTCAGGAGAAATCGTCAAAACAGCCTGGTTTAATCGGGCTAACTCGGAGAAAATATCCAAAACCGTTGCTTCGAGAACAACTTTCCCGATTTTCAGCTCAGGATCGATCTCGGCGGTGAAACCGGCGGCGGCGAGCCCGGTATCGGCGAGGATCGCGACGACCGCGTCCGCGATCGCTCCCGACCAGGCTCCCGATGCGTAGCGGCGGGCGAGCGCGGCTTCCCACGAATCCACGCGCAGTTCATATTCCAGCGGCGACGACAGCGCGGGCGTCATAGGACGTATTTTGGGCGCGCGGACAATGCCGCCGAAAAGGCATCTACTATCATTATATATATAGGCTTCTTTTTCGGAAAGCGGCAGCGCGGCGTCCGGCGGATCGACGATAGTCAACCTGGCTGTATCGACGGCGGCGGCGAGCGAGCGGGAGAATGATATGTTGGAAAACGGCGATGAGATCGGCGAAATTTCAATACCGGCTATGATGAGACGAATCACAACGCGCCCCGATGCAGAATATTTTCAGCCAGACGTTCGCTGACCTGGTCAACGAGGTAATCAATGTCGGAATGGTTGCGGAATGTGTTTCCGGAAACGCTCAAGTTTATTACGGGCGCCGCGCCCCCAACGGCCGCTCCGCCGCCGAGCGCGAGCGCAGAGAACATGTCTGGGATCGCGGCGTAATCGCGAAGCGAGTTAACCCCGAAGGCGCGCAGCCGAGCGTTCAAGTCGGACGGCAGCACCGCTTCGCCCGCGTGCACCTGCGCCAGCATGTTGCGCGGAATGAACGGGGAACCCACTGCGAAAGACGCTTCGGGGTCCGGCGCGGAATCGGATAATCCGGCTCCCGCGCCTATATCGTCGAGTCCCGCTTTTACGTCGTCGAGTTGGCGCCGCGTATTGGACATCACGACGTCGAGTTTGTCGCGGAGGCGGTCGAACTGCAGATCGTTCAAATCTTCGAGATCGGATTTCATCCTGTCGGTCAGGCTGGCCGATTCCGAAAGAGCGGGGTTGACGTCGCCCGCGATGGCGGCCGCCAGTTGGGACATGGCCGCGGCCAGATCCGTCATGCCGTCGGCGATGCGGTCCGTCGAATCGCGCACACCCAGCAACGCCTGAAGCTGGTCTTCGAGCATTTGTTTTTTAGCGGCTTCCTCGGCGGCGATATCCTGATTTTTCGACAGCAGGTTTTCGAGCTGGGATTGCTCGATCCCGAGCGATTCGGCGATTGCGGCGAGCGATTGGAGCCGGTATTCGTTGATTTCGGCCTGCGTCGCGCCGGTTTGTTCCATGGCGGCCAGTTCCGCCTGAAGCCGGTCGAGCTGCGTCAGCGCGAGTTCTTTGTTCTGCGCCTCGATTTCCGCCGTGCGGATGAGCTGTGTATCCAGCACGGAGAGCTCATCGATCGAGAACCCGAGCGATGCGGCGATAGCGGCGAGCTGACGCTGTTTTTCCAGCGCGAGCATGCGTTCCACCTCGAGCGTCGGCAACCCGGCATCGATGAGGCGCTGTCGTTGAATGTCGAGATCCTCTTTCATATCCCGAAGCGCTTCTTCGCCGAGGGCGCGTTTTTCCTGCAGAGCTTCGATTTCTTCAGCCGTCAGGTCCTGTTTGAGCAGCAGCGTCTGGTAATCCTGCAGGTTTATTTCGATGCCTTTCTCACGCATGGCCTGGGCGAATTCGAGCAGGAGATTCTGTTTTGTTTGTTCGTCCGTGACCGAGGAAAGCCCCGCGAGAAAGATTTCCACGTCGCGACGTTCCTGCTCCGTCAGGTTCGCGCCCTGAAGCTTGTACTCGATGATTTTCTGATTGGCGGCGTTGACGGACGCCAGGTTTTCGAGCTGTTCCTCATTGTAGCGGCGGGCGATCTCCGCGGCTTCTTCGGCCGTGGCTCCCGCCATGTCGCCGATGGCGGCGAAATAGGCGGAAAGCCCGGCTTCCAGTTCGGAGTTGTTGTTGCGGATAAGCGTCATTTCCAGCTCATAGCGTTCCGTCAAACGCGAGATCACCTGTTCGATTCCCGCGAGCTGCATTTCGACCTGGGAGCGCATCAGAGCTTCGATCATGTCCGCCGCGGCATCGATCTGGCCGTAGAGCGCGCCGTAGTAGGCGTCGTTTGCCGCAGCCATGCGCCGCAATTCGGCGATCTGGTCTTCCGCGCTCAGTCCGTCGATGGCTTCTTCGATGGCGGCGGCATAATCCCGGGTAGAACTTTCAGCTTCGTTCAGCGCGTCGGAAATCCCCGAGCTCATTTCGCGCGTGGCGGCCACAGTTTCGGCGCCGGTCTCCGATGTCGTGACGCCGATGGCGGCGATAATGCCGTCCAGGTCGGCCCACTGGGTAAACATATCTGTCATTTCCGCGCTGAACACGCCGGAGAAAGCCTGCCAGGCATTGTCCCAATCGTCGATCGGCAGGTATCTCAGGCTTTCCATGAAGGCGTCGATGCGGGACTGGGCATCGGCCGCCATGGTTTGCGCCTGGGTGTGTATCCAGGCCATGGCCGCGTTGATATCCACCCCGGACGCTTCGAGCATGTCCCGATTGTATTCAATTATGTATCCCCAGGTCGTTTCCCACTCGTCGATTCCCGCGCGCACGCCTTCGGCCACGGAAAAAGACAGATTGTCCCACACGCCGCCGGTGCCGTAAACCTGGTTAATTTTACGTTCGACGGCATCGATCTGGTTATATAAAGTTATCGCTTGCTCGGTTGCATATCCCTGCCAGCCGAACTCCATGCCCGATTCCGAAAGCATGGTCAATTCCGCGCGCAGCGCCGCGAGCTGGTCTTCAAGACCCGCCAATGTGGCATCGCCGACGATGCCGGTGGCGATTTCCATGTAGTCGCCTATATCGATCCCTGAGAAAAAAGCGTTCAGATCGTCGCCGAGCGTGGAGAGCGAGAAAGCGATAGCGGCCGACACTCCGGAATCGCCCGCGAGAAGGGTTTGCACTTCGTCGGCGATGTCGCTGAAACTTCCGCGGACAGCGGCGGTAAACTCCGTCTTGATCGTTTCCGACGATTCCCTGATTTGTTCGGCGAACACCTCGCTCCATGGCGGCGGTTGGCTCCGAGTTCCCCCGAAGATGCCGCTCAGCGCCGATCCGAGGAAGGATACGCCCGCGCCGATGGCCGCGCCCCACGGCCCCGCGATGCCGAGCGCGCCGGTCAGCGTTCCCAGCAGTCCGCCGTTGCCATTTTCGCCCACGACCAGGTCCGCGAATTTCCCGGCCAGCGGCTCGAACAGCGCGCCCTGGACACCGGAAAGCAGCTTGGAAAAATCGAATCTGCCGCCGCTGAAAAGGTTCTGCATCTGCGTCTCCAGCCCGTCATGCAGCGCGTCGCCCGCGTCCGCGATCGCCGAACCCCAGCTCCCCAGCTCAACCTTAATATCCGTCGCCGCTTCCGCGACCGGTTTCAAATCCGCGATATAGGCAGCCGCGTCCGCCTTGATGTCCGGAAGGCGCAGGTCGAGGTTGGGCGTGGGCAGGTCCGGCAGCGCGATGCGCGTCCCTTCGATACCCGTTTTCAGCGTCGCGTATTCCGACTCGATCTCCGTAATTTTCGCCAGCGCGGCGGCATTGTCCGCCGATGGCGTCAGGATATAATCCCGCTCGATCGCTTCCTTCTTTTTACGGATTTCCTCGCCCAGTTCCGCGAACACCGCGTCCACGCGGGACGGGTCCACGTCCACTTCCGCCGGGATCGAAAGCTTAGAAGTCGCCGCGTTGCCGATCTTGAGCTCCAGCTCGGCGAGATCGTTCATCATCTTGTCTTTGCCCGCCACCGCGACAGCAGTCGTTTTCGAAACCGGCACCTGCCCGGCCGCCGCGATCAGCTCGTCGAGCCCGGACTTGGCTTTTTCGAGGTCCTTGAGCGCGATCAGCATCTCCAGCTTATTGCCGGTAGCGGATGCAGTCTCGAACTGATGCTGAAGTTCTCCGATCTGGTCCAGCGCGCTCTGGATATCGATCTTCACTTTCGGCGCCACATCCGGCAGTTCCCCGAGCTTTTCGTATGAGCCCTGGAGCAGTGTCGAGAATTGCCGGTATTTTTCCGACATCGAGTCCGCGTCATTCATGAGCTGCTGATTCGCCACGATCACTTCAAGATATTGGTTGTATCGCTGTTCCGCCAGGGCGAGTTCCTTGCGCATAGCCGCTTCCGCCGCCTCGCCCGTCAGTTTCTGCTCTGCGATGATCTTCCCCGCCGCCGTTTCCGCGTCCAGCATCAATTTCTGATAGAGCCCCGACTGCTGGGCGACCAGCTCGATATTCGCCGTTTTCAGGCGTTCGAGCGTTTTAATATACTCGTCAAATTTTTCCGACGTCCAGTCCACCTCGTCGCGCAGCATGGCGAACGGCGAAAGCAGCGAGCGGATCACGTCCGTCAGCTCCCGCAGGATGCCCGTCGCCGTCAGCAGCGTATATTTCAGTATCGGTCCCAGCAAGTCCAAAACAGGCGTCAGCGCGGCCGACAGATTGTCGATGATCTCGAACAGGTCCCGTCCGGCGGGCATAACCGTTTTCACGATCACTTCCCCAACCGCCTCCAGCGCCGCGAACACATGGTTCTGGAAAAGCTGGGAAAACCCCGACCAGGTGTCGTTGACCTTGGCGGCCATGGCATTCGTGGCGCCCATTGAGTCCCCGATTTTTTCCGTCATGCTGTTGAATCTCGACAGACCCTGTTCCGAGGTCAGATTCAACATCACGTTCAACGCTTCGGTGGAACCGAACAGCTTCGCGTTTGCGTCCGTGGCGTTCCCGCCGTTTTCTTCGTAGTCCGAGAGCTTCTTCGCCAGCTCGTTAACCCAGCCCGACCAGCCTTTCGACTGCACGGAGGCGACGGAAAAATCGATGCCCAGTGTTTTCGCCATATCCGACGCATCTTTGGACGGCTTTAAAATGTTACTGAAAACCGCCTTGAGCCCCGTCATCGCCTCCGAGGTGGCGATGCCCCCGAGCGTGAGCGATGAGTTGGATGCAAGGAGTTCGTCGAAGGAAACATTCAGCGATTTGGCGGTCGCCGCCACACCGCCGATGGAGGACGCCATTTCAGCGAGCGTGGTCTTGCCGAGGTTCTGCGCCGTCAGGTATTTGTCCATCGCCGAGGACGCGGACCCGATCGAATCGCCCCATACATTCATCGCCGTGGTCATGCCATCCACGGCCGTAGTCGTGTCGGACATGCCCGCGCGCGCGGCCAGAGCCGCGATCCGCGCCGCTTCCGCCGCCTGCGCCGACGCCATGCCCGCCGACAAAGCCTGATACGTCGCCGCCGCCAGTTCCGTCGCCGCCACCGGGACTTTCAGCGAAATATCGATCAGCTCGCGTTTCAGTCCACCGAGATCATCCACCACATCGAGCGTGTCGATCAATGCCATGCTGTCCTGCAGCTCGCTGAAAGCGCGAACCGCCGCCTCGATGGATTCCGCATATCCGTAAAGCCCCCCGGCCGCCAGCGCCGCCGTCGAAAACGACCCCAGCGCGCCGATCAGCCCGTCCAGCTTGCCCTGAAGTCCCTTCGTCTCCGCGTCGATCAGCAGCGAAAGTTTCAAATCATTTCCCGGCATTGCATTTCCTTTTTTTTATTAGACCTTGACATTTCTGAAAACCGACTTATATTGTAAAAAACGATCTATCGCAATCCTGCAAACTTGCATTCCCGGAGGCCGACATGCAAATCCAGCTTAAATCCACCTTTCGCGGAGCCCGCGCTCGCTCCGCCGCCGAACCTGTAACAACCCGCCGACTGACGCTCGCTCTCATAACCGCGCTGGCCGTTCTATGCCTGGCGACCGCCTGCATCGAGGAACTCGCCCTGACCAAATGGGAGCGCGACGTCCTCGCCCGCGCCCGCGCGCAGGGCAGTTCATTCGTCGTGGGCGAGTTCGAAAACCCCGGCGCATGGAGACGCGCTCAGGATTGGACGATCCGCTATGCCTCCGGCTCCATCGAGATCATGAACGATTCCCAGATCGTCACGTCCCGTCCGCCCGACGGCGGATACCGCTACCATATCGCCCGATCCCGGTCTCGAACCGGGGACAAGACCTGGATTTACCGCGTTGACTGCATCGCCGATCGTCCCTATCGCGGCGACTATTCCCGCCGCAACGCACTGGTCATGGCGCGCTACATCGCGGCCAACGAAGACGCGGGCTCTCTCATGCGCCGCTGAGCGATGGCATGCGTTCAACCCGCTCAGACCGACGCGCCAGCGCTGTCGAAATCCCCCCAAAATTCATCCTGGCCGGTTTCGTCCCGCCGCAACCGCGCTCGCCGAACTGGACGCCGCTTTTCCGCGCCCCGCTCGGCGCGGGAAAGCTCCCGTTCCGCGCGCAGACGCAGCCGCATCGCCCGGTTGAAGTCCAGCGCCACCGCCGGACAGGAAATCCCCGCGCGCGCCGCATAGTCCTCGCCCTCTCCCGGATACGCGCTGATCAGCCGCCAAAATCCGTCGGAGAGGGCGATCTTTCCCCCATGCTCGATTCCTCCGCGTCGTACTGCGAAAGCAGCAGCTTCATGCCCAGCGCTTTCAGCTCCGCAACGGACAGATCGTGCGCGTCCGCGTCCGTCAGGAACGCCTTCGCCAACCGCAGATACAACTCGAATTCCCGCCTCTTCGCCTCGCGCGGCGAAATTTCGCCCCCGCCCGTTTCGGCGCCGTAAAACATATCTTCCACGGCGCGCGAGATCGGCTCGGGCAGCAGCCCCTCGGCCAGCAGCACTAACACATTCGCCGCGCGCACATGCACCGTCCGCCCGGCGCCAAGCGTGATCGCCCGCTCCGGACGCACCGTCAGCGCGGCGCTCAACGCCCGCGGATCGCCCATATCGACGGCGACGGCCTTCGCATCGAGGTTGATCCGCCGCACCGCTTCGTTCCGCATATCATTCTTCATTTGCATTATCCTTTCCGCTTGTATTTCTGGCAACGCCCGCGCCCGTTCCCGGTTTCAACCCCGCTTCCATGATGCGCGACAGCGTGGCATGCAACTGTTTCGTCAGTTCCTCCACGATGCGCGTCTGTTCACCTACGACCGCAGTCAGCGCGGCCGCCCGCGCTTCCAGCTCAACCTCCCGCGCCGACGCCGAACAGAACAGATACGATAGCGCGCCCAGGCAAAACCGCAGGCTCGACACACGTTCCCGCGCTTCCTCGTCCCGTTCCGACAGGCAGTCCCCGTATGAAGGGCAATACGAACAGTAGTTCTCCGTCAAGTCCCGAATCTGCGGCGCCGAAAACTCAAAATCGTCCCGAGACCCCCTTCCGGCGCCGCCACCGGCGCTACACCCTGCATCCTTCATCAAAACACCCCCAGCTTGCGCGCCATCTCGATCGTCAGTTTCGCCAGAACCGATTCCCGATCCGACTTCTTTTCCGCATCCAGTTCCGCCTCCAGCCGCTCCGCCGCGATCCGCAAATCCCGCCGACGCGCCAGCCGATCCTCGATCCTCGCCCGTTCCGCCGCCGCGTCGATCTTCGCCCCCGTTTTTCCTTTCGCCGCGTTCGACTCTGTTTTCTTCGCGTTCGCCATGCCCTGTCCTTCCCGAAATCAAATTTAAAATATCATCACGTCATCCTCGCCGATCTCGTCCCGTCGGCGATCCGAAAACTCAAATATCGACAACATCAGCGCCCACGCCTTGTCCGCGTGTTTGATACGCTCGTTCCGGTCGCTGTCGTACGTAAATCCTGTCGCGGTCGGCTTGCGCTTCAACGAATGCAACTGCGCGATC
>CAZWDO010000019.1:25853-32840 GCA_964632485.1 uncultured bacterium | reverse complement strand
AAAAGGCACATCGCCGAAAGCACTAAGTCCGCTTTCCATTCCCGCGTCATCCACACCCCGAACACCTTCGACCCGTGCCGACGCAGCAGACGTTCGTATATCGGGTCCCCGATGCCCGTCCGGTCGATCAGGAACGAATCTACCGTCCAGTCCGTCAGCAGCGAACTGACAAAATCCGCCTGCGCGTCATATTCCATCCGCGCCAGCGTCGATAAGTCTCGAAGCCACACCGCGTCCTCATATTCCTCCGATAGCGCGATCTCCGACAAATCCCGGTAGCGACCGATATCCATGCCGCCGGACACCGGCCGGTCAACATGTTTCAGGCATGTTTCCGAGAGCGACGCCTGGACGTCCTTCACTCGGAAAACCGCCAGCTCGTCCGAGAAAAATTCACATAAATACAGCATCCGGAACGTCTCCTCGTCGATGCCCGAGCGGATTTCCTCCAAATCAACCGGCAGCCCGTCAGCGATCGCGTCGTCGATCGTCACCCGATGCCGCGAAAATCGCGGGTATTTCTCGATATTCAGCCAGATATCCCCCATTTTGTCCGTGGACACATACGGCGACGAAACAATCGTCAGCCGCCGGTCGCCGATCGTGATCGTCGGGTAGGCCGCCGAATAGATGCGGTCATTGTGAATATGCCAGGCAAACTCATCTAAATATAGATCGCCAGAATTACCCTGTACTGTACGAAAATTCGACGGCAGAAATTTCAGCCGCGCCCCGCCCGGAGCCACCAGCTCGCCGCCGTCCGGGATCAGGTCCACGCCCAGCTTCGCCGCCCAGTCTTCCGCATAGCGCCGCACCAGATCCGCCTGACGATCCGACGCCGAGATCAACGCCTGGTCGCGCTGCCGTTTCAGGGCGCCCAAAATCATCTCCGCCGCCGTCTCCAGCGAAAACCCCGTCTGGCGCGATTTCAGATTTATCCGGAAGCGCGAGTCGTCCCGGAAAAACTTCCGTTGATAGGGATAGAGCCCATCGAGAATTTTCGTCTCGATGTCGCCGATCACCTCCACCGGCAGCGCGTCCCGCGCCTTCGCCCGCCGCGATTTCCGCGCCCGATCTCCCCCCGCGAGGCGATCCAATACCTTCGTCAGCCGTTCCAGCTTCCACACTTGCTTGTCCGTCATCTCCTCGCCGGAAAGCTCCATGCCCGCCACGATCTGATTGATCTGCCGCTGGATGCCTTCAATCGTCGAGCTATCCACCTGATCCCACCCCGCCGTCTTTTTCCAGCGGTTGAGCGTATCCCGGTTAACCCGCAGCTTCTCGGATATTTCTACGAGACTGTATCCCTGCCGATACATCCGGCAGGCCGCTTCCTTCGTCTTTTTTCCGTACGCCATCAGCCCCCCGCCCCGGCGGCCCCCGCCGCTCGCTCCCGCGATCCCGCGCCGCCCCGGCGGCCGCCGAAGCGCGCCGTGACAGCGCCGCTATTGTTCATACGCCTCAAACCCGCCCGACCATACAACTGAACCCGTCTCGTCGAGCAGCTCCACCGCGTTCGGTCCGCATGTATCGGCCGCCAGCGGCGCTGTCATCTCCGCCGCATCCCCGATCTGCCGCGTCCGCCCGTTATGCCGCAGATACAACAATATCTCCCCCAAATTGGAAATCTCGACCGCGACCACCCCGCCCAGCTCCACAAACGCAGGGATGGAGACGGTCAGTAATTCCGCCGCGGTCGGCGGGCACTTCTCCGTCCGCTCGCGGATGATCGCGCGAATCGTGTTGTCTGCTGATAGTACGTAGCGCGTAGTTTCAGTATAATCCTCTACATCGATGACGACAGGGTTTTCACCGTTATAGATATCGCCAATATTCATGCATATTCCTCCCTCAATTTAGTGTGTATACGGCGTAATAATCGTAGCTCGTGTTCGATGCAACAAACGTGAAAACAATTTTTAGCCGGGTACTGAACGAGAGCATGAGCGGAACCGACTTTACTGAGTTGAGAAAATAATAATTGTTTCCTGGATTGTGTTGGATCGCAACATAAACATCCGTATAATTCGTGTCGTCGTCTTTGTATATGCTCGCCTTAAGTGTGCTCCAGGTGGACATGGCAACGGAGGAGGAGACAATTCCGCCCCCGAGCGAAAGCAATATCCCCGCGCCAGTAACGTTTATGGTTGTGTTTGCCGTCTGGTTATAATTCGACGAAGAATATATGTTCGAAAGCGGAGCCGAAGCGGGCATGTTGTCGCGGATTTGCTGGAGGGAGTCGGTCGCCGGATCGAACGCTGAGCCGGCCAGTTTTGCGAGGCTGTGGCTGGCTGTGGCGAATCCGGAGCCCTCGATGGCGGTCAGTTCGTCTCGGAGCTTTTCGAGGGTGTCGGTCGCCGGATCGAATCCGTCGCCCCGAATGGTTTTCAGTGCGTTCAGACGCTGGAGAAGTTGATAGAGTTCAGCGCTGTAGTCCTGCATGCGCTTCCTTTCCCGCGCCGATCCGGCGCGCGTTCGTGTCGATTATCGCGGCGACCGCCGATACGCCTTCAGTTCGTCGGCGATCAGCGCGCGCACATGCAGCGTCCCGTCCGCCGCCGTCCGGAAAAATCCCGATCTCGCTCTCGGCGGGTCATCCCGGCGGCAAACCGAAATGCCGACGCCCAATCCCGCGGCCACCAGAACCGTCAGCGCGGCCCGCGCCGCCAGTCCATGAACAATCTTTTTCACAGTTTCCATACCTTCCGCACCGATTTTTGTCATTCCGGGCTTGACCCGGAATCCATCTGCTCTTTCTCTTTCCGCGACTTCCGTGTATTTCGTGTATTCCTCCCTTCCATCTTCTCTTCCTCCCCCCGCATCCGCATTTCTGCGCCGCCCCCCGATCCCCATGCCGAACCGAGGGGCGACCCATAAACGCCGAAACCGCCGAAACAACCGAAATCGACACCAAACTCGCGGCTATTTCAGCCCGATCAGCTTGATATTGCCCAGTCCCGCTGCGCGAACCGTTTCTTCCAGAATACCGAAAACTTCATCCGCCGTCAGCTCGCGGTCAGCAGCCGCGGCTGCGATCCGTTCCGCTCCCGAGAGGATCGCGGACGCCGCCGGATCGCTCAGTCGGGCGATACGCGCTTCCTCGAAACCCAGCCCTTTCGCCGTCGATCGCGCGAGCTGCAAAAACTCGTCCAGCGTGATAATTTTGTCTTCCGACGCCTGCATGATCTTCAGCGGAAGCGTCGCAATCAGCGCCCCGATCAGTTGCATAAATTTAATCATTTGTAAACTCCTTTTAATTATTGTATACCCTGCCGTTACGAACATAATCCAGTCCCGCAGACTCCGCGGGCGCAAAAATCCCAGCCAGCTCCACATCCCAGCCGTCCGTCCCTACCGGACTGGCGCGGGCGAATACGCCGGAACCGCCCACACGCGCACCGTATCCCCACTCATCAGCCCCACGCCTTCCAGCCGCAGTTTCGACACTCCGTCCGACACCGGCCAGCTCAGCCGAACCCCGCGATCGAGGGCGCTATCCAGCGCGATCAGCCGAGACTCCAGCGTGTCCGTCATCCCCGCGCCTGGCGAAAACCCGTCCAACCCTCCGGCATAGCCATAAACCACCCCCGTGAGGAAGGAAAGGCCCTCGGTCGGCGCCAGATGCACCCGGCCGCCCGTTTTCGAAATCGTCAGCTCCACGCCGACGAGCTCCCGGCCCGTCTTCGTCCCGACTCGCCGCATCGTATCCGCGTTCACTTGAACCGTCGCCGAGTCGATCCCTTCCAGGTACCGATTGCTCTCATTACAGTTGATCACTCGCGGCCCGCCGTCCGCCCGGGATCGGGAAAACCCCCCGAACAGCGCGATCAGCAGCGCGAAACCCACCGCCGCGCATAACGCCGCTTTCCAGTTCCGTTTCATCTTTGCCCCTTTCACAGAATATTTTGTCCAGTCGGCTGCAAGCCAGGCTCTCTTCATCCTTACCCCTTCTCGCTTAGGAGGCCGTGGTCGTGAACGTCGCATCCGCGCCCACCGTCAAGCCGCCGTCCGACCATGCCACGCAGCGAAAATGATACGCCGTTTCCGCTTCCAACCCGCCGATATACGCGCTCACGCTCACTGCGGACGACCCCGTCGCCGGGCTTTCCGCCGCCGTAATCACGTTCCCGTATGAGACTGTTTCGCCCCATTCGAACTTCACCACTGTCGAAGAGCCGTTCGGATTTACCGAACCATTCATCGTCGCCTCGTCCGCGCCCACCGAAGAAGCCGCCGAAGTCGTCGCGCTCGGCGCATCCACTTCAGCCAGCGTTAGCGCGCCGACATAAAAATACGGCGTCGCCGGGGTCGTGACCGGTGGTTCCAGAAGCTTGATCGTTACTTTGTACGAACGCAATTCGCTGCGCTTCATGCCCATGTTCAACTCCGAAATCGAAACTTTGCACCGATAGAGGATCACGCCTTTCCCCGCCGCTTTGGTCGATTTGGGAACGAACTTCACCCGCGCCGTCACCGCCGCGTTCTCCACATCCGTCTGATAAAACTTCACCCCTCGGTTCTCCGTGCCCGATTCCGATACCAGCGTCCCGCCAAGAAACTGATGTATCATCTCCGCGTCCACGTCCAACAAAACCAGTTCGCCATCCCCCTTGATGCCAGAAATAAACTCGTCAATCGGAGCATAGCACGAATCCGCGCTCACTTCTAATTTGTCCAGCGTGGCCTTGAAATCGATCCCGTCTTTCAACGCGCTTAAAATAACCTGATCAGCCGACAGTTCCGTCTCCGAAACGTATCGCTGAATATACACCGTTCCCGGTCCCGCAAGCGCCCGGGAAAGTTGGTCCTGTACATTCGCCATAATTGTGTCTCCTTGTTAATAATGAAATATCGCCCGAGCGACCGCCTCGAGGAATAAAACCCCTACCGCGATGCCGAGACTCCACATCGTTTTGCGATGTTCCGACGCCCGACGGGCTTCCGCCGCCACTTCCCGAGTCCGCTCCTCCTCAATCCGGCGAAGCCTCAGCTCATGCTCCGCCAACCGCAAATCCACCGCGCCCCCGCATTGCGACGCAGAGTCCATCCGCTCCGCAATCCGCTCCAGCGCCGCCTCAACCGCTTCCATCCGCGCAGATATGTTCTCCAGCTTCAATGCGATCTCCCCTAACGAAAACAATTCTCCTGCCGCTTCTTTCCGACGCGCCGCCGTCATCGCTCCTCCTCCTTCATCCTCTCCAGCAAAACCAGTTCCGCGGGAGCAAAATCCCCCGCATACCGATAGCGGATCGGAATTTGAACATATTCCCGATCCATCGTCGATCCCTCAAGGATCGCCGTCGTGATCGGCAGCCGAACCAAAGCGATCTCCGCGCCCGCTTCGTCCTCGATGCGAGGATACAGCAGCAGCGACCGCATGAACGGCTCCACATCCAGCGCCTCGTCTTCCGCCGCGTAAAATATCACTCCCACTGTCGCGTCCACTTCCGCCGAAACCAGCGCTGCCGAATCATCGAGCGACGGTTCCGGCATATAATTCAAATTCACCCGCCGCTCCGCGATAACCACCAGAAAGTTCCTGCCGCGAACCCCCCGGCCGCCCCGCGTCGCGTATTCCGGATAGAGCTCCAGAATGCGCCGCTCGATCTCAGCCCTGATTTTCCTCTCGATGCTCTCGCTCATATTTTCCTCTTCTTATGTGGCATGGGCTTCCAGCCTAAAGTGGCATGGGCTTCCAGCCCATTTCGCTTCTCGCGGCCCGACCCAACGTTAAAATCAATAATTTCCCGTTCAATCGTGTTCAAATCGTGTTCAATTTAAAAAAACGACCCTGAACACGGATTGTTTTTCCTCTGCGCTTAAAACGCCTTTTCCCGTCGTTTTTCGCCATTCGGACATTTTGCCCGGGCGGACGTACAAAGTTCAGCCGTCTCCAACTAACCCTCGACACCCACTCGCTCCCCATGCCCTTTGCCGGACAAAGCGGAAATTACCTTCAAAACATATCCCGCGTTCCGCAGCGCCCCGCTCGCATCCCGACGCGCTGAGCCCGCGTTGTACGCCGCGATCGCGCCTTCCAGACCATCGCTCGCATAATATCTCTTGAACTTCGACGCCAATACCCGCGCCCCGAGACGGACATTCGTCTCCACCTCGAACAATTCGCCCGGCCAGCCGTCAAAGCCGAACTCGCGCGCCGTCGCCAGCATGAGCTGCATCAATCCGTATGAACACTGCTGCGAAAACTGCTCCAACTGCGAACCGCACAGCCGCGGACGCTTGAACTGCAAATTCGTGTACCGATAATGCGCTTCGTACCGCTGCGCATAGATGTTCCCCGCGCTCTCCACTTCTATCACCGCGCGAACCAGTTCTACGCTGAAATCAATACAATCATCCAACCCGTATTCCGACCGGGCGGCCGCCACCGCCGACTCGACGATCCGATCCATTTCATCACAAGCCGACTTCCCAGCCGCGCTCTTCTCTTTCGCCATATCCGTTCCTTTCATTATTATATGATCTGCACGCCCACATAATCATCCGTTCCGCGGCCGTCAGCCATCGCCGCCCGCCGCAGAAGCTCCCCCGCGCGCGCGCGCCACGCCGCCGCCAGCCGCAAGGATTCTTCCGCTGTGTAATACCGCCAGTCCATCTCCGCCACTTCCCGCGCCGCCGAAGACGCCCCCGCCGCGTAGAATATCCCCGCCGAAGGGATCAGGCTCGCAAGCGCCAGACACGCCGCCGCCTCAATCACCTCCCCAAGGTCTTCAACAGCCGCCCCGTCCGCCGAAGCCGCTTCCGCAGCCGTACCCAGCCGCGTCCACGCCTCCCGGCATCCGCTTTCCGCGTGCGGCGCGATCTGCTCGTCCGCCATCTCCGCCGGGATGCGTCCCAAATCCATCACATACTGCCACTTCCGCAGCGGACGGGGTCGCGCGTCATCCGCGAAATACCCCAGCTCCAGCAAACGCTCCGTATCGATCCGTACCATCTCCGCTGTCCCCGCGTCGTCTTATTCGGCGT
>CAZWDO010000019.1:18831-25843 GCA_964632485.1 uncultured bacterium | reverse complement strand
ACACGATCGCATCCGGAACCGCGATCTGGTAATCCACATTCGCCACAAACGTATAGTTCACGCACCGTTCAGCGCCCTTCTCCTCTCGATACCGCTGGACGTCCGTATTAATCCCAAAAGCCAGATTCGGAGCCGGAACCAGCATCAATTTGCCGCTGGGAATATAACCCGCGTGAAAAATCGAATACCCCATATACGTCTCTACTGATCCCGTTTTAATATCCTGAGCGCTGCCTGAGACCAGTCCGCCCATCTGCTTAACATACTGCTCATAGTCAGACTGGTTCATAAAATACTTCACCAGCGACGATTTAAAATGCGTCGGCAAATCCTTCAGCATATCGCTCATCAGCTCGATCCAGCTCACCGTATCGCCAGACATGTAATCCGCGACGGTCAGCTTCGCGCACCCTGCGTCCCGCGCTAATTGCAGCCACCCCTTGTTCAGCGTTGCGAATCCGTCGCTGTTGTCGTCGTTCACGCCTTCCCACGCTAACAACTTTAAATCTTCGCTGATCGCCGTCAAAAATTCCTGCGCCTTCTCGTTCTCAAAATTCGCATTGTCCTGATTGTCCCAGATCGCATCAAACATAATCTGCCCGAACAGATCGACTTCCTTCATCACGAATTGCCGACCGACGTTCGAAGACGATACAAACAACTCCGGAGACTGGCCCTGCGGGATCCGCGTAATCACCCGACGCAGTATTGAAAATACGTCAATGTCCCGGATCAATTTCTGCGAACGCTGCGTGGACACTGCCGAAAATAAATCCTGCTTCATCACAAAATCAATGATCTTGGCGCTGGCCTGCGACTTCAACGCGCCACCGATACGCTGACTCTGCGGTGTAATCGGACCCGCTTTACGCATGGGAACAATCACTTCTTCATCCGATTTCAATATGATACTGTAGTCGTCTTTACCCGCGACACCGCTCGCCCCGCTGCCTTCGTCCACGCCCGCGCTCCGCTTGCTGAAAACACCGGCCTTTTCAAATCTCTCCAACTGCGCTGTCGCATCCTGTAACAATTTCTTCATTTCCTCTCCTTTCGCGCCACCTTCGCCCAGCTCTTTGAGCTTCTTATCAATTCGATCCACCACGCTTTCCGTAGCCTTCAGCAGCTCGCCGCCGCCCCACTCCGAGCCGCCGTCCGAACCCTTCAAGCCCTCCACAGACTTCAGAAGCTTCTCGAACATCCCTTTCACCTTCTTCAGAACGCCAGCCGCATCCCGAGACTCACCATCGGTATCCGCGTCATCTTCCGATTTCTTCACCGCATATCCGGCCATCGAAATGCCCGTCAGCTCGCCTTTCTTGACATCATCCCACAATCCAGCGTCTTCGATATGGATACCAACGCACCACGAACCTTTCGATGCCCCCGTCAGCTCATCTTTTTCGCTCTTCACGATCCAGCTCTCCACGATCGCCGCTTTCTCGCTCTGGAAACTATGTTCCTTATCCACGTTCAGATTGCGCAGATTCTTCATAAAATCCATCGCAGCCGCTTCAATATCCCCGGCCGTCGCAAATTCCCCATGCGCGTCCACCTCATTCGGTGAATACACGATCCCATACACCATTCGCTTCTCGTCGCTTTTCACGATCTTCACGTCCCGATTGAAAACCGGCGTCTCATCGCTGCTCTTCCAGATCAGTTCTTTTTTATTCGCCGCCTTTCGCACAAGCGAAATAAATTTCACTTGGATGTCCGTCAACCGTTTCTTCATGCTGCTCTCCTTTTGTTAGCGCTTTCTTTCTGCCTGACTTTCCCTGCGCAGCCGGCTTCCAGCCAGCTCTCTGTCTTCCTTTTTTCGACTATAATAATTTTAATTTATATAAAACACATACTTATTTTTATTTATATATTATTTATAGAAATATTGTTTATTTTATGTCATTCCGCCCTGTTTCTCCCGCGCCAGGAATAATCTTAAACCTTTCCCCTCAGGAGCTAAAGCTATGCGTAATTCTCAAAATCTCGATATTCACCAACTCTTCCACCATGCGGCGGCGCAACCCATTTTCAAAGCCAAAATCTCCGCGCCCATCGACGCCGATCCTGCCTTCTCCTCAATCGTTCAGCCGCCAATTTCTTATGGAACTCTCTTCGAAAACTCGACGGCAAACGCCTACCACGGACGGTGTCTCACGCTTAAATCTTCCGTCGCAACCGCCTACGGCGCGTCGGCTTCCCCCGCGTCACTCAAATACCTCGAGGACATCTCTAAAGAAATTCCTTTCTTCGAACTCCTCAAAAACTCTATCTTCGACTACCTACTGTTTGGAAATTCTTTTGTCGAAATTGAACGCGATATCAAGGGAATCATCCGCGAAATATACCACGTCCCCGCATGGACCTGCTACATCTATCCCGACTACTCCTTCATTCAGGAAACCGACGCTAAACGCATCCGATTCGGAGCCTTCGGATCAGAAAACCCATCTCAGCTATGCCATTTCCGTCAATACACTCCGCTTTCATCCCTCTATGGAGTTCCTGAATGGAATTACTCCCTCGAATCGCTCCGCCTCGACCGGCAAATGAAACTCTATCTTTCCGGGTATTTCGACAATAACGCGCTGCCCGACCTCCTCATCTTCCTCACCGGCGGCAAATTCGCCGAAAAAGCCGAAGAAAAACTCTCCGCCGCCCTCCGCAACAACAAGGGCGTCGCTAACGCCCACAAATCCGCCGTCATCGCCGCCCCTTCCGAAAAAGCTTCCATCACCACTCTCACCCTCACCCCGGACCTCGAAAAATTCGCCCTCG
This sequence comes from uncultured bacterium, assembly GCA_964632485.1. Lineage (GTDB taxonomy): Bacteria > JAGOEH01 > JAGOEH01 > JAGOEH01 > JAGOEH01 > CAZWDO01. The sequence continues at coordinate 23,065 of CAZWDO010000019.1, read as the reverse complement.
AAAAACCATACACCCAAACCCGCGATGAAATCATCTGCAGCCACGGCGTACCGCCGAGACTCGTCGGCGTCATGGCTGCGGGTCAGCTCGGCGGCGGCGACGAAGCCAAATCACAGATGAACATGTTCATCGAATTCGCCATATCTCCCATCCAGGAATATTACGAAAACGTCATCAACCTCGACATCCTCGCCCCCGCCGGGCTCTCGCCGGACTTCAGATTCAACAAGCCGCCCTGGTACAAATCCGAAAACATCGCCGCCGGGAACACGAACTCGCCGATCTCCGCTCCCGCGACCGACGCGTCCTCTTCCGGCGGCGACGCCGACCTCAAAAAATTCCTCAAGGCAATACTATGATCGACCGGCAGCAGATCGCCATGCGCCTGGCCCACTATATCGAACGCATCGTAATCAAAGAAACTGTTCCCAAAAAAACAGGCCAGCTCGCCCGATCCATCGTCGTCCTGACCGCTCAAAATTTCGGCGCCATTGTCGGAACCAACAAAAAATACGCCGCCATGGTACATTTCGGCACCGCCGGTCTCCCAGGCGGCGTCCTGCGCCCTAAAAACAAAAAAGCTCTCTACTGGCGCGGCGCCGCCCATCCCGTCAAAAAAGTCTTCCAGAAAGGAAATCCATATTTCTCCAAAGCTGTCGAAATCGCGCAAAACCGCTTCCGGAGCGACGCCGCTTCCGTGTTCCCCGATCTCCCCGCCGACGTGCGCAACGAAATCGAATCCCGACTCGCCGCCATACCCGGCCTCTCGGTCAGGAAAGTATAATTTTTTTTCAAAATCTCTTGACAAAAAAATATTCGCTATTGACATTTTTGTACCGCTTTTGTATTTTAAGCTAAAAGGCGGGAAGGATGGAAAGAATTGAGATAGTATTCGATGGTGAAAATATCACTCTCGAAAATACCAGCGCTAAATACATAGCTGACTTCATCAATAAATTTTACACTTTCGCCAGTAATTACGCCAAAGAGGACACTCAAAAATTTGATAAAGATAAACTAATAGTCCTTCAGGGCGTTGAATCAAATTGTCTGAAAATAACCTTTGCATCGTCACTGATTATTTCATCAATGATTTTTAATAGTTTTTGTTCAACCATAGCTTCAAAAGATGTAACACAATTACCGAAGCAACTCCAAAAACCATTTGTAGATTGTGTCGAACATGCAAAACAGAGAAACATATCATTGACGGCCATGTATAACAATCAACAATACACTATCAAGCCAGATGAAATTTTGTATCAGGAACGGGAGAGTTTAATAATGGGTGCAACTCAAATCTATGGGACAATAATGAGTGTTGGTGGGATTACCGATATAAAAATTACAATGAAGATAATGGATGCTGAAACGCTTGTGTTTGCTGTATCAAAAGAGAAAGCCCAAGAACTCGGGAAAAGACTTTATCAATTTGTAGGATTGTCAGGGACAGCCAAATGGGATTTGGAAACAGATCAAATAAAAGAGTTTGAAATGGATGAACTTTTAGCCTATGAGGAAACGCCGGTTTCTGAAGCGTTTTCATATCTGAGAAGAAATTACGGCCACTATTTTGATAAAATTAATCCGGATGAATATGTTAACGAAATCAGGGGTGAATAATGAAAGGTATCGTATGTCTTGATACAAATATCGTAATATGGGGCATTTTAAATCAAGCAAAAGAACATGATTTGGGAAAGCTTGAGCAAGCTCGTTATCTTATTGACACCGAACTGAAAGATGAAAAAATAATTATTCCGGCAATAGTTGTGACGGAGGCTTCGATTAAAATAAATGATGCGTATGATAAATTTGTCTGCGATCTGAGCTCAAGATTCATGATTGCTCCCTACGATCAATTGTGCGGAAAATACTATATGCAACTGCATAATTCAAATGAATATAAACAGTTATATGAGCATAAAGATGAAATGAATTTAACAAAAAGAGAGTTAAGAAATGATCTGTTAGTTTTGGCGACAGCAGTTGGGCACAAAGCCAAATGCATATATAGTCATGACCACAATCATATAATAAAATTTGCCAAAAATTATATCGAGGTAAGAGATTTGCCAATGTTGCCGCCAAGGCAACTCGATATGTTTTAATACCACAATCACTCGAACAGCCGCCAATACCAGCGAACCGGCTTCTTCTCCCGCTTCATCCGCGCCTCCAGCCGCGCGAAACTCTTCCGTATCTCGTTGAAACTCTCGATATCGTTCTTCTTCAGCTCCGCCGCGCATTCGACATAATGCGCATACAACCTCTCCCGTATCTTCCGCTCATACTCCGCGCCCTTATCCGCCCAGTCGTCTAAATGTTCAAATTTTGTTGCCACTTCAATATCCATGACATCTTCATATATCCCGTCATAAGCCCAATCTATCGTCGCATCAAAATCTTCATAAATTTTTGACATAAATATCACCTTTCAGAAATATAAATTCCCCTACCGAGTAATTCTCTCTCAAAAAATTGTTTTGAGTTTTCGAATCCCGATTTAAAAAAATAACCTTCAGCGACAACAATGATATATCTCCCTTGTTGAAATGCAAACTGAACATGTCCTTTGTATAGATTCATCAATGGCGTTCCAGCATTTTCCAGCAATTCATAAAGTTTGTTTTCATACCCTTGCGCGTCCCCTTTCTCCAGGCCGAACTCTTTTGCATGATCACGCGCGTGCGATTCCAACCGCCCCGGCTCCCAATAAAGTTTCCGTTCCTTCACCCGTCGCCCCAGTTCATCGGAAAAGTTTTTGATCTCCTGATCCGTCAGTCCCCCCTCTTTCGCTCGTTCGCCCCTCGCGCGGCTGTAGCCCTTGAAGCCGCCCGGCTCGAAATACGCCACCGTCCGCGTCCGGCAGTTGAAGTGATACGGCGGCATGATCGCCCCCGCGCGCAGCAAATCCGCGGTCGAGCTCAGCCCGGACAGTTTCTCCTTCCAGTCCTTCTGCGAAAACATCCGATGCGTCCGCTCCAGGCCTTCACCCGTCCCACCGGCAGAAAGCGCCGAATCCAACTGGGCCCGCATCGCCCCCACCGGGATAATCCGACCATGCATCCGACGACAGATATCCGTCGTTTTGGAGTCTATCACCGCCACTACCTCCGCATATTCGATCCCGGACGCTTCATAGCCCGCAACGCTCCCGTACTGCGCCAGCTTGAATATCCAATGCCCTACCGCCGTCTTCATCTTCGTCTGCATCTCCTGCGCATAGTCGCCCAGCTTCCGTCCCAACTCCTCCGACAGTTCCTCATCCGTCATGCCTTCTTCATAATATCGCTGCAACAACTCCGCCAATATCTCCGACGCGCTCGAACCGAATTCCCCCCACCCGGAATAGTACGCGCTCAAAAACTTCCGCGCATACTGCTCAAGCGCCGCAAGCGCGCGTTCATCCTTCGTATTGAAACCAAACTGCAGACCCCCGGGTTCCTCGCTTTTTCTTAATTTTTCTCCTTCTCTTTTCCCGCGGGCGTACGCGCGGCGCGCATACTCGCGAATCAACGCGCCCGCCACTCCTGCGCGGCTTTCCATCGCATCGCCCAAGGCCCGACGAAACCAGTCCAATCGCCGACGGACCCCCCGCGAAAAATCGACCCGCGCTATCTCGCCCACCGCCGTCGTCATGAATGTCTCCACCCCAGCCGCTATTTCCGTTCCCAGTCGCGCCGCAAGTAGCATCGACAGCGCTTCCGGACCCAATAGCCGATCCGCCGCCACTCGCGCCTTCAATACCTTACCGTAATTCATGCCTGCTCCTTTCCTGTACGCTGCCGGCTTCCAGCCGGCTCTCTTCAACTTTCTCTGCAACGTGCGGACGTACAAAGTACAGCCGGCTCTCCGCGGCTTCTCATTGCCCATGGATGTCCCTCTCTCTCTCGCTGTCAAACAAAGACGATTCGCCGCCGCGCCGACCGCCTCGCGCAGCGCTACCCTCATTCCGATCGCTCCGTCGCGCCGCAGCCGCCCGTTTCGTCGCCGTCCACGCCGGTTCGTGATACACACTCTCCTCCGTCTTGAAATAATGCCGACACCCGGGGCACCACCGCAACCGATCAACAATGCTCCCGATTCGCTCGGTCTTCACGACTTCTGTTCTGCCTCCGCAGCGCGGGCAATCCATCACACTACCCCCTCTGCCTTTAAAATCCAGCGCCGCGTCTTTGCTTCCCACTCGCTCTGGTTGTTATCCGTTTCCGACATCGGCTGCCTTTCCTGC
>CAZWDO010000019.1:2113-18821 GCA_964632485.1 uncultured bacterium | reverse complement strand
CCATCCCTTGTCAACACAACCCTAACATCGCTTAGCTGCTCCAACTCCCTCTTCCCGAAATCAGTAGGTTTTACATTAATCCGTACATTACGGTACAGCATCTCCATCCGCCACCAGAGAATTCGTTTCTCGATCGCCAGCCGCAAAATTCGAACCCAGGCCGCTCGCTCATCTCTGTTCATGCGCCCCTGCCTCTCCGCCGTCTGCTCCGATAACGCTACCGCGCTCAAACCCGATCACCAGCGCCAAACTCCAGTTCAACGCCTCTATCCCGATCACCAGCGCCAACGTCCAGTTCCTGAATTGCGGCGGATTACGGACCATACCAAATGTCGCCGCGACCGGCAATAAAAACCGATGCGCATCATACCACCTGACAAAAAGCAAACGCATAATATCGACTCCTTTCGTTACGACATAAGTGCCCCGTGGCCGTGGCATGGGCTTCCAGCCCATCTTTCGCATAAAAGTTTCATAGCATCTTCCCGAATATCCCGCGGCATCCCCGACGCATTCATGACGCATTTCCATAAAACAAAATCCATGTTCTCCCGAGCGGTGTGATCGTCTCTCACATGCGTGTCCCAGCCCGTATCCGGACGAACGTTCAAATCCCGTTCCGTCATCCGACACCCGCCGACATTCTATCTTCGCTTCCTCTTTCCGTCGTATGCTCTTTCTCTTTTCGTGCTTTCTGTGTGTTTCGTGGTTTTATCTTCTCTCCGCTTTCCTCCCTTGCATTGAGGCCATGGCCACCGCTTGAACGCGCCGCGTTCGCCTGCCGAAGCTTCTCCAGCAGCGCGATCAGTCCCCGCGCCTCTTGCCACCCCAGCCACCGCCATTCCTCAACCCGGCCCCGCGACACACGCGCGCATAGCTTCCGAGCCCCCGAATCCGTGATATGCAGCTCCGCTAACCGATGCCCGATCGCCCCGATCTGCGCCGCCGTGATCCGCCAGCTCGATCTCTCCTTCCCGCACAGACGCCGCAGCGCGTCTATCGCGCGGTTCGCCGTTGATGCGTCCAGTTCATGCAGTCGCTCCACTCCGAAATTCGTCTCCAAAAACCCGTACAGCCATTCGCTGTCGAAACCCAGCTCCTTCCGCGTCAGCGCCCAGATATGACTGACCTGGCCGGGCGTGATCGCCGCCGACTTCGCCTTCTCTTTCATACCGAACTCCTTTCATTTAACGTGCTGCCGTGCTGCCGTGCAGACGGCTTAACTTTTTGTATACTTGACTATTGCGTCTATCATATTTTTAAAGGTATCTTCTGGAACAAGTATATACCCATCTTTTAAATTAAAATGAAACGGGGACAGCAATAATCCATGAACATCTTCAGGCAATTTTAGAATTTCTTTTTCTGATAAGTCGCAATAGTTATTTTTCATAATCTCCTCTTGTAATCCGTCCATCGTCATTCCGGGCTTGACCCGGAATCCATGGGTAATCAACCCTCGTCATTCCGGGCTTGACCCGGAATCCATCTTCTTTTTCTCTTTTCGTGCTTTCGTGGTTTTCGTGGTTCTATCTTCTCTTCCCACGCCCAAACCCGCATCTCCGGAGCCGTTTCCCGACAGCTCCGGTTATCCGCGTTCGATCCGCTACATCATTCCGCCGCCGTCGCCTCCGGACGGACCAGCCATTCCACGATCTCTTTCGTCTTCATCGAAAATCCGCATTCTCCAAGCGCAATCGGAAGCGCGCCCTCACGCAGCATCCCGATTATGTTGTCCTTGTCCAGAACCGGGTCATACTTCTTCACAATCCCGCCGATGCCCAGCTCCTCCGCCAATTGCGCGATCTTCTCTTTCGTCATTTTCCGCGACCAGGTCAAATCATCCTCGAGAACATGATACGAAACGGAAAAATGCCCCGTCTCACGCGTCATCGACCCGTCTTCCTCCGCCCGCATCTCGTTCGCGTGCCGCTTGACAAACGCTTCCGCTTCCAGCCGCAACGCTTTCGCCCGCCGTTTCAGCTCCTCGGCCTGCGCCTCCATTATCGCCAGACGTTGCAGATTGATATCCAGCTCCGACCAGTTTTCAATCAGGTCCGTCGTCATGCTTGGTTCCTTTCTTTCAGCGAACCGGCCAATTCCATGCCCGATTCCGTTACCAGATATGCCACATTTTTCCGCGTCGGTGCCAACACCGAATCGATCAAGCCCGCCTCTTCCAGTTTCTCCCGCGCATACCGCGCCTGTTTTTCCGTAAGTCCAACGAGCTCCGAAAGCTCCGCCAGCGTATAGCTCTGCCATCCCGGATGATTTCGAGCCCGCTCCGCCAGAAACAGCAACACTCGCTCCGCCCCCGTCGTCATGCGATATGCGGGCGCCCCCGCGGGCTGAATCATTTCAGCCGGTGAGACATCCCTTGCTTCTATCTCTCTTTCTGTTCTTTCCTTTCGTGTATTTCGTGTATTTCGTGTATTTCGTGGTTCTATCTTCTCTTCCCCGTATTCTCTTTCTTTTTCCGTGTTTTCTGTGGTTTCCTCCCTTCTATCTTCTCTTCTTTCCACCGCCGCCGACGCCGCGCCCCGTTCCATGCTCGACAACTGCAGAAGCGTCTCGCGCGGGATCGTCACCCGAACATCTTCACCGTCAAAACATACCGTCACCGTCACCGGCTTCGATATCGTCGTCCCAGCGCCTTCCGCAGCCGCGGAAGTCCCTTCCCGGGGAACCTGGTTCCGGATATACCGAACCAGGCCCGGGCACCGGGCCAAAACCGGCTTCTGATATTCCCGGATATCGCCGCGCTTCGCCGCGCCGTCCATATCCTTCAAACTCGCGAGGATAACCTTGGCCGGTTTCAACAGAATATTGTGAATCGCGCTCGCGTCCTTCTGATGAAGCCCGTGCCCGGACGCGATCCGCTCGATCTTCACACCCGCCGCGAACTCCGACTCAATCGCCCGTACCTCATCCTCCGACAGGATTCCGAGTCGATTCCGAAACTCTCCGTTGCCGTTACGCCATGCCATGTCGCATCTCCTTTTTTTCTATTGTTCTCTCTTCCGCGACTCGCCGCAGAGCCTCATTCACATCCTCCCAGTTTCCTAATTTGCTTTTTACGATCTCTTTCGTCCGTGCCATAGCTCATTTCTCCTTTCTCCTTTCGATTTTTTTTTCCATTCCTGCGCGGCCGCACATCGAGCCGGCTCTCTTCAACTTTCTCCGCGGCTCCCCGCGTGACTTCTCCTCCATCGCGCGATTAAAGTCGCCCCGTTCGAAATAAATAGCGTCTCGCTTTCAACCCCATTTTTCGCCGCCGCTCACGACCATCTCCCGATTCTTCCGCCGTCTCTGTCGCTCGTCCCTCCGGAGAAAAACCCATACGATCCGCCGCCAGCCGACGACGGATCCGCTCAATAAGCTCCTGATTCAACCCCGTCCGATGAATAAATTCCTGCGCCCGCCGTTCCCGGTCGGTTCGGATAATTTTGTGTATCTGAGGGAGCGATAGGCCATAGCTTGCCGACAATTCCGGCGCGCTCGCGCCCGCGTAAAACCGTTCATAAATCTCGCTGTTGCGTAATTCAAGCTTACTCCTTTCCATTCCTCACCGCCAGTTCCCTAAAATATACCCGATTCCCACCAGCGCCGAAGAGATCAGCGCAGACAATAATACCGCTAACAAAAATTCAATCACTTCCGCTCTCTTCTTCATATAACGCTCCTTTCGATGCGACCTCTCTCTCTACTTCCCTCTGCCACGCCCGTGATCAAGGCTCCATCCGCGCTCATCGTGGCTCTCTCTTCCAGTACAGCTGTCTCGCCCACCGCCGACGCCGCGGCGGATGGGGTCGCCCCGACCGTCACACGCGACTTCCTCTCTCCTTCCGCGCTCACCTGATCCGCCAACTCGCGCGCCTTCTCCGCCTGCATCCGCAAAAAACGAAAAAATCCCTTCTCCCGCGCAAGTCCCACCAACTTCCCCTTCGATGCCTGGCCCAGCGTAACCGTCCAGAAATATTCTAACTCCCGATCCGTCGGCAACGGCGGCTCCAACATCCAATATACCCGCGAATTGAAGTAGGTCTCCTGCGCCCGTTTCAATGTATGCGCCATCTCATTCAATCCGATCAGACACACCCCGATCCCGTCCTCGTACAGATTTCGGAAAAGACTGATCTTCCGAATGATCTTCTTCGCGCTCGAGGAATCATCCGATAAAAGTAAATCCGCCTCGTCAACCACAACCAGACGATACCCGCGGTCCCGTAACGCATCCGATATCCGACCCAATCGCGATGTCGCCGTCCCGCCCGAAGAGAGTCCAAGCTTCCGGCTCATCTCCTCAATCACTCCCAATACGCTCATCGTCTCCTTGCACCGGATATACAGCGTATCGTTCGCGTGTCGCTTCAAAAACTGCTCCACTGTGTACGTCTTCCCGCAGCCCGATTGCGATACGATAACGTTCATGTGCCGCTTCGTATATGAATTCTCAAGTATCCGCAACATCTCCGACTGGCCCCCGCTCAAAAATCCGCTCTCCTCGCCGAATGCCGATACTTTGATCTTCCCCTGGCAATGCAGCATCACTGCCTCTTCCAACTCAAGCTGCTTTTCTGTACCGTACTTGCCGCCAAGTCCCTCGCTGAGCTTCCCGCAAGATACCCCGATCGCCGTCGCCGCCTCGCGCAAACTCACATTCGCTTTCTTTAATGTAAAATCAATATGACTTCTCATTCTTGTCTCCTTTCGTGGCATGGGCGAACTGCCCATGATTCTCGGTTTTTTTCCATTCCTGCGCGGCCGCACATCCAGCCGGCGTGCGGACGTACAAAGTACAGCCGGCTCTCTTCAACTCCGCGATCTCCGCGTCTCCGCCCCTCGTCATTCCGGGCTTGACCCGAAATCCATGGGTAACCATCCCTCGTCATTCCGTGCTTGACCCGGAATCCATGGGTAACCATGTGACTTCTCATTTCTCATTTTACAGCGTCGTCTCCATCACCAGCTTCAAAAACGGATCATCCGCAACAGACCGCTTCATATCCGCCGACGCCAAACGCGCCGTCTCCATGGCCTCCGCCGATTCCAACTTCACACCGCTCAAGCCTGACAAATCCTCCGCGCCCGACCCCTTTATAAACTCCTGGTAAACCTGCTCCCATTCCCTCACAACCGCCCGCTTCGTCCTCATCTTCTCCCCCAGCGCGTCCCCATCCCGCGGATCGATCCGCTCCCACGCCGTCGCGATCCCCGAAAATCCACCCGTTTCTACATCAAACACATACACCTCGCTGCTGTCGTACGGATTCCACCGCACATCCACATACTCCCCGCTGTACCGCGACAGCGCCGCGCTTTGAAACAACTTCCGCGCGCCTTTGCAGTCCCCCCCTCGCAATCCGACTTCCTGCCGTCCGAACGTCAACCCCACCATCCCGTTGCGCACCTTCAGCCGCTTCACCGGTAAAAATATCATCCGCAGCGCGCTCGCATCAAGACGGCGCAGCGTCCCCGCCGCCGCAAGCAGAGCCAGCCGTCGCCCGAACTCCTCCGCCGGGACGATCCGATCCGTCCCGATCAAATGTCGGTTCCACCGGTCCAGCACTCGCATCACTACCTGAAAAAACTCCCGCCACCCCAATATCTCCCCGCGCCGCTTCGATCGCTTCAGCGCCGCGATCATCTCTTCGTCTTCGTGCCCGTCCAACTGCCGCTTGCAGTATCCCACTCCGCCCAACTCCTCATACAGCCACCGCTCAACTGTTCCAAACATCCCCTCGATGATCTTCGCCTTCGCATTCCGAACGATCGCCTTCTCATGCGTGATCTCCGCGGTCGCCGCGGATACCTCCCGCCAACTGTACGCCGTCGTCTGATGCGCCGTCAACTGCTCTAATATCCCGTCAACGTACTTCGATGTCTCGCTCTTCCCCCAATCGGTATAAATCCCCTGTGGCAAGCCCCAGTTCGCGCACACCCGCATCAGTGAACTCGCCACGTCATAACTGTTGTAATGCCACAAACACGGCGCGAACCCCACAAACATCCGGCTCCGCATATCCACCCACATATAAGACTCCGGCCGGATATACCGCCCGTCGTCCAATTGTACGATAAAATCAAAAATGTGCTGATCCCCCACCACCAGCTCAAGTGCCTCGTACGCCAGCAAATTCCGGCACACAAACGGCGCCGCTTTCGCTTCCAGACCCCGGCGACCCGCCAGAGCCCGCACGATAAGCATCTCCGGTATCTGCTCCACGATCCGCTCCACCGACCGTTCCGAAGGCGCCCGCTCAAAATGCGCAAACTCATCCCCCCGCGGCAGATGCAGTACCGCCGTAACGCCGCCCCGTGACATGGGCTTCCAGCCCATCTGTCTTCCCCCTTCCGCATCCCCCTCCGTCATTCCGGACTTGATCCGGAATCTATCTTCTCTTTCTCTTTTCGTGCTTTCCGTGGTTTTCTCCCTTCTATCTTCTCTCCCCCCGAAACCGCCCGTCTCCAGCCGCGATCTCAAACGGTCGTATATCAATCGAACCGTCTGCCGCGGGTCCCGAAGCTTCTCCGACACGATCCATTCCACCGCCGCGCTCGGCAACTGCGTCCGGAACGGGACCCCGTTCACCCGGATCACGTTTCGGTCGTCCCCGCCGCGCCGCGAATTCTTCAAGTTGCTCAGTTCAGCTTTCATATATCTCCTCAGCGTCATTTTCGATATTCCATACCGCCCGCACACCGCCGCCAGCGCCGTCTCCTTCCGCTCGTGCCGGATCCGGACAAGATACCGGTAATCCGCCGCCGCCAGCCGCTTCCGGTTCTCCCCGGCGTCCACGCGCTGCCCCGGGCCCAGTAAAATCTCCCGCCCCGAACGCTCCGCCGTCGCCTCCGCTTCCAGCCCATCTTTCTTCCCACCCGTCACCGTCCCCGGGCGCGGATGCCTTTCCGCGATCGCCGCGATTCCCCCGCCGGGATATCCCAACGCCCCGACCTCCGGCGGCTGATGGAGCGGATCGTCTCCTTCCGCATCCCCCTCCGTCATTCCGGGCTTGACCGCCAGTCCATCTGCTCTTTCTTTTTCTGTCATTCCGGGCTTGACCCGGAATCCATCTTCTTTTTCTCTTTTCGTGCTTTCCGTGGTTTTCGTGGTTCTATCTTCTCTTCCCCCGTCGCCGCTCAAACCCGTCCATATCTCCCAAACAAAACCGCTGTTCCCGCCGCGATTCCCCGCTACCTGCCGCAAATCGCAGGCCGCGAACCGACCCCGCTGGATTTGCATCCGCGCGGCGCGTTCGCCGATACCTCGCAGCTCCGCGTACTCCCGCACCGAAACCCACCCCCCCCCGTGGCATGGGCTTCCAGCCCGTGTTTCTTCGCCCGCGATTCTCTCTTCTCTCTCCCCCGCGTCCGCCATGATTTCCGCGTCTCCCTTAGCCCTCATCAGTCTCCGCCTCGCTTCTTGTTCTCGCTTCCTTTCGCGCTGTCCGCAACCGCGATCCGCGCCGCCTCCGCATAGTTGTCGCAGTAGATCACATTGTCTTTCCCGATCCCGTTCCCGAAACACACCGTTGTCGGCATACATTCCGGAAACTCGGCACGAAAACGCCCGCAACTCTCGCACAAATGTTCATGGCTCTCCCGCGCGATCATCCGGCCCTCCGCTTCCGCGTCTCCAGCGCGTCCGCTTCCGCGTGCAAACGCCGCAGTTTCTCCAGTATCCGCGCCCGACGCGCCTCCAGATACCGACGGCTCGCCCGCCGTTTGGCCGGCTTCGCTTCCTTCAGCATCTCCGGCCACCGCGCAAGAATATAATCCCGGATCACCGCCGAACTCCCGCTCTTCCCCTGTATCCGTCCCGTGCATATCTGCCGTACCAGCTCCCGGGTCACCCCGAACTCCCGCGCCAGATCCGCCATCGTCGGATGCGTCCGCCGACGGAACCCGCCGTCCAGCAGCTCCGGCCACCGCGTCGCCACATATTGCCGGATCTCCGACGTCGCGCTCCCGCGCTGCCCCTTCCCCCGGCTCAAGGCGTACTCCACGGTACCGACGCTCACCCCGAATCGTTCAGCCAGCTCCGTCAGCGTCGGAACCGGCGCGACAAAAATCAATTCTTTCTCGTCCGTTTTCATGGTGCTTTCTCCTGTTTATATTAAAATAATACTCTTTTGAGACAAAGTCAAGTTAAAAATACTCTTTTGAGATTTTTTTTGGAAAAAAAATATATCCTTTGATTTCGCCGTGTATTTACCGCCGTTTACGCCGCTTTGTCAGCTTTTATTCTGTATTTTGATGTTGACTTGATAAAAAAACATGTTATATTTTAAGTGAAAAACCCGATTGGAGTGTCGAATCGCAGCGTTTTATGAACACAAATTATGACGTAAAAGCCATTCTTTCCCGCCTCGACGAACTCATTACCGATTTTTTCGGCAGTGAACACGGCCGCCAGAAAAAGTTTGCAACATTAGTTGGGATAAAATTATCAACTTTAAACAACTATTTTTCAAGACAAAACACCCCAGGATCAGACACCTTATGCAAAATATCTCAAAAGTGTAAAGTCAACCTTAATTGGTTGTTAACCGGACAGGGCGGAAAATACCTCGCCCCGCCGAAACCGCCGCCCGAGCCCCCGCCCGCGCCCGATCTGGAGAAAATTCGCGCCGCGCTTCCCGATTTCTCCGAATCCCACCTGCGGAACCTGAAAACCCTTTTCGATAAATGGAGCCAATTGTCCCCCGACCAGCGCATGGAGCTCCGCTCCGATATCGAAAAACTCCTCCTGAAAATAAAAGACCTCCCCCTTGTCAGTCCCGAAGCCCAACCCAAAGTAGTAAAAAGTTTCACGATGACTCCCTTTGCTGTACTGCGCGTCGAAGATGATATACCCTCTAAGGTTTCGTCACCCGATAAGTTCAAAAAAGCCCGCCGGCCCCGCTGACCTCCTATCTCGTTTTGGTTCGTCTCCGCGCGTCCGCCCGGAAACGCCCCCGGTTGATCCTGTCTATATCGCTTCCCGTATTATCTCTAATATCGGCGCCGCGCGCCGACCTCCACACCGGTTTCCTCCCGCATCCATCCCGCCTGCTCTTCCTCTTTCCGTCATTCCGGGCTTGACCCGGAATCCATCTTCATTTGTCATTCCGGGCTTGACCGCCAGTGCGGCTCGCGCCCGGCATCCATGGGTCACCGCCTCCGTCATGCCGAACTCCGATGACCATTTTCCTGGTGTCGGGAAGATGATCACCTGGGTCACCGCCACCGTCATGCCGAACTCCGATTGCCCGTGCGGCTGGCGCCCGGAATCCATCTTCTATCCTATCCGTGTGTCCCGTCCCTTCCGTGATCCTCTCTTTTCTTCCCAACGTGCCGACCTCCGGCGGCTGATGGAGCGGCTCGTCTCCCGCTTCCGCCACGTATGCTCTTCCTTTTTTCATGCATTTCGTGTGTTTCGTGGTTCTATCTTCTCTTCTTTCCCCCGAAACCGCCAATCCAAAATCCTGAAATCTTCCCCAGAACCCGCCCGCCCGAGCGCACAAAATATCGAACTTTCCACCCCGCGCGCCCGTCCCGAATAAGGAACACCGATTGAGGAACACCGATTGAGGAACACCGATTGAGGAACATTCTTGGACAGTTGGCAAAAGACCCCGCGCAACCGCTTGCGATAACGTTAAATGCGATTGAGGAACAGATTGAGGGACACGCGCCGCCCTGCCATGTTCCTCAATCGCCGGAGATTCCCCCCGCTCAACCCGAAATCGCCCGTTTTGTCCCCCATTTTTGAACACTCCTTGAACACTCCTTGAACACTCCTTGAACACTCCTTGAACACTCCTTGAACACTACGCTTTTTGAATACTTTTTAAATGCTTTTTAAATGCTTTTTGAACACTCCATCGCGGCTGTTCAAATGTGTTCAAGTCCGTTCAACGAAAACAGCTCACACACCAAATTCCGACGAAAATAAGCCAATGTCTGAAAAAACTTCGACAGCAACGCCTTTCACGAAAAAGCCCCCAAACCCACACCTTGACAGCATTTCCCGTTATTTCATCTAACACCCTAAAACTATCAAAAATCCGTCGATCCCCAGGGAGAAAGTTTCAGGCATTATCCAGAAAAGCTGCTGGAACAAGTGGCGCCTTTCAATCGGAGAGAGTGGGGGACTTTGCCCCGGATTATACGCCTGTTTTATGATTATCATGCTGTATTTGTTTTCGGTTCTGGTTATCTTGATCGATTTCCAAGATTTTTTTACTTTTTGCTTGACAATTTTTAGTAGTTATATTATAATAAATTCATTGCGATGTGTGGAGAAAAACGTAAGGGAAAGGAATGCGTATGCTCAACGGTAATGAACTTTAGAGGGTTAATGGGAAGATGTATGGGGTTGATACCGGAATGCACTACCGCTGAAGCAGATCGGTCATTTTCGACATCCGGGTTGAATGAAACGAATTTTCAATTTTACAGTAATAAGTATCTACAATTAAAAAAACGCTTTAATCAAATTAATTTAAATTTTTCATTTAATTTATTCTTTACTTTTTACTTGTGTTTTTTTTAGTTGTTTTAAACTCGATCTTCGTTTTTCGCTGAATCAATACAAAAGCATGGATGAATGTTAGTTTCGATAAACTATGAATGATTTAAGTCATAAGCTAAGAAAACGCTTGATTTCTAAACAAGGAGAATGTATGCAAAAATTTCGGTTTGCGCTATGGTTATCAATTTGGCTAACGCTGCTGGCGGGAGTTGCAAGAGCTCTGCCCGTCAATGAGTTATGCGTAGTAACCGATTCGGCGATCTATCCCGTTGCCGATACGGTGCGTCGCGGAGATACGCTGGTCTATCAGATCACGGTCGAGCCCAAGGCTAAACTGACCTATCTAACTCTGGAACTCAACCTGCCGAATTTTGACTATACCGAGAACAGCTACCCCTATACCGATTTTGTCGGTGAAGCTTTTATTCAAGGCTGGAGTGGTTCGGATGTCGATGAAAAAAAAATAGAAAAGAATGACGATGATGAGACGATTACCGTCAAATATAAATTCAAGAACAATTTTTTCCTCACGTCTAACCAAACTGCCATCATTCAATGTACCCTGCTCGTCAAGGATGTGCCCTGTCCCAAGCATATATTGATTCCCCTCAAAATGAACGCCCGCTTATTCGCGCGCGAATTTGACGTTTCTTCGCCCGCTTCAGATCACGATGATCAGAAATTTCTCGATTGTTTTCCCGATATCATTTTTGATTTGGGAAGTATCTATGATACCTTGTGCAATGATATGGCCAATCATCATACCGTGAATCTGACCAACCATTATGATTCGCAAAAAAAAGAAGCGATTGTGCTCGATTCAGTTGATCTTTATGTACATTTTCCCAACAATTTGTCAATTACAAACGACTCGCTGACCATAAGTCCCTCGGATCCGGCCACAACCTGGTCCGCCCTGCCGCTGATTGATCTTTTGACGGCGTGGAAACTTTGTCCTATCGCCACTATCGCATTTACAATCAGCAACCCAACCAAACGGTAACTTTCGATTATGATTCGGAATACCAACCCGTGGCCGGGGATCTATTTTATGAAATTCGAGCGGCCTACGATTATAATGATGGATTTTATATGAGTACGTTACTGCGGGATACGGTCTGGCTGGGTACGCGCAATTTCGCCATAGAATTCGCCAATGCTTCGGGCAATAGTGATACGCTCTCTTGCGGCGCCTATCTGGGCTTGAATGTCCTTGTTAAAAATCTCGGCTTATGCCCGGTGGACAGCACCCATCCCATTGAGGTCACAATTCGCGACGAAAGCGGCGCGATCCTGGACTCCTTCTGGATTCATGATTTACAAGCCATGAACGAAAAAATGTTCGCGCTCGATCTCTCCGGTAGCTACTTCGAATGCGGAACTTCGCATACCTTGACCGCCGAGGTCAATCCCGCCCATGATCCAACGGAAATCCGCTATGATGACAATATTGATATCGTTACCTTCGATTTTGGGATTACAGATTTGAATCTGAACTTCACGCATGTTTCGATCCTTGAGCCTGAACCGGTGGTAGATAGCTGCGGGGTGAATCGCTATGCCGACTGCGATCGGCATATTGCCTCATTGACGGTTACCGATCAGAATCATCGACCCTTGAATTTTTTGGCCGATAGTTGCTGGGATCTGCCCAATCCCAGTTGGTGGCCGGGATTTTTGCTTACTTCCTTTTCGCGTTCCTGGGGGTTTGCCAATGATTCCATTCGTTTGATGCGCGCCAGTGGGTCCCTGGAAACCAACCAGCGCTCCGTACTGTTCGTGATTGATCACAGCGGCTCAATGGGATCGACCGAGATGAACAGCCAATCGCGCATGGCCTTGACCCGCGAAGCGGTGATCGAGCTGATCCAATCCGGATCCTGCGCTGATACCTTTGCCGTCTTGATTTTCGACGATGAATTTGAGTATATTCAACCCTTTACCAGCGATAAAAATTTACTGGTTTCGCAGGTGAACTCAATACAGGATCGGGGTGGAACCTATTTATGGACGGCCCTGGGTCAGGCCGCCGATATCTGCGTTACGCATCCGGGTGAGGAAATAATCATCGTCATTAACGATGGCTCAGCCGCTGATAGCGAAACGAAGGCCACTGTGATTCAAGCCATGCTTGATTTTGGTATCCCGGTGTTTGCCCTTGGTATGGGGCAGGATGGCTGGTTTGACGATCTGGAGGAACTGGCCGGAACCACGGGCGGCTATTTCTATCGGATTGAAAATGCCGGATACAGTGCTTCGATGCTTCAATCGCTGTGTGAAATGGGTTCCGGCGGCTATCTGTTATCCTACCCCTCGCCCATTACGGAACATACCGGCGAAACCGTTACTCTGAAGGGCGATGTCGCCTATCAGGGCGCGGAAACGTTCAACCAGGCGCTCAGTGACCGCGATTCCATCGACTACAAACTCTGTCTTTCTGCCTGTGATCTGGTCATGACTAAAAGCCTGACTGGGGGGTATGATCTCGATAGCGCTCAGTCAAATGCTGTTCCCTGGGTGGCAATGAACAAAGATGGCCTGAGCGGCACACTCACTTATCGGTTGTCGATATTCAACAACGGCCAATTGGCGTGCGATACGGAGATTGTCGTCATTGACACTCTGCCCGATTCCCGCTATGGCGAGGTGATTTCCATGCAGCCACAAGGCCAATACGACAGCGGCAACAACACGATAAGCTGGACATTGCCCTCCCTGGGCGCCAATGGCTATGCCTCGTTTCAGTACGATTTTCTGTTGGCCGATACGCTCGATGCCGCGCTGCCGCCGCAAATCATCAATATCTGCGTTGCAGAATGCAATGCCGATGAAAACCTGTCTAACAATCTTGATACGGTCATTGTTCTCATCAAGAGTGAGATCAATCCTCCCATTATCCGCTGTTACCGCTCGACTGGCGCCGAAACTTACTATTTTTATCCTCGAGATACCGTTCTCTTCAAAGCGGTCTGCGTTACTCCCAAAACCGCCCGCGACTGGGATTTGTCAGTTAGCGATCCCACCGGCACCGAACTGCCGGTCAGTAAAGCTAATACGTCCCTTTACGCCCATCCGGTCGAAGTGGGCAGATATATCCTGCCGTCCAAACTTGATAACGGTTTAGAAGCCGATCCCTATCGGGTCCGCATCACTACCTACAATAACCTGTATATCCCGGAAGGGGGAGACCTGCAGCGCGATACAACTCTGCAGGCCGAAGCGCGGTTTTTCAACCAAAAACTTCAGGACAATTTGCGCTTGGATCGCAATACGATCAATCCCCTGAAAAATGAATATGTCGTGTTTTATATCGATCTCTCCCTGCCGCAGGAAGTGGAAATCGATGTGTACAATATCGCCGGTGAGGAAGTCTGGCATTATACGGGATGGTTCAATGACGGCATGAACCAGTTGCAATGGAACGGACGCGATGCTTCCAGTGAACCGGTACACCCGGGTATCTACGTGATTCGGTTCAAAGGCAAAACGATCAGCGACGCCAAGGCCATTCAAAAACTGATGATCAACTGGAAATAGGAGGGGAAAACCATGAAATTCGTATATAATGTATTCGCTATCTGTCTGCTCGTCTCCTTTTTTTCCGGCGTCCGCGCTACTTGGGCTCAAAGCTCCAGTACTACGGCCGGGGATATTCTCAAAATTACCCCGTCGGCCCTGCAGCAAGCCCTGGGCAATACTGAAACCGTCAATGCCGATGACCCCAATATCCTGTTTTTTAATCCCGGGGGCATGGTTTCCTCGCGCTTTATGTTGCTCAGCGTTTCCTACAGCAAGTGGCTCAACCAGTTCACTATGGTACCGATCTCCTGGGTAATCCGTAATCCGTTCGGCGCGCGTAAAGCCCTTTTTCGCAATCTCTACTATGGAATCAGCGCTTCCTTTTTCAATTGCGATCCATTCGATAACGATGACTGGGTGAGCGGTTCGAGAGCGGACCATCAAAGCGGCGTCCGTTTGAGTTCGTTTTATATTAAACCGGCCGTAAACCTGCGTCTGAAGTTTTCCAAAAGCTCCTTCATGTCCCTCGGAGGCGGATTCACTTACCTGAAAAATAAGTTCGGCGATTTCGATCAGTCCCTGACCGGGATCAGCGCCGGAACAGTTCTGCAGATCAATCCCTTCCTATCGCTGGGCGCTTCGTACGGCGAACTGCCGCTATCAAGCGCCACACTGGGGGATACCCTCTATAATTTACCCTACGAGCTCAATTCATTTACCCGATTGGGTCTGGAATTGAAAAATTTCTTACGGGGAACCAACTACACACTGAGCGCCTATTTGAACTATACGACCGGCAATCGCGAATATTTCGGCGGCGGGCTCAAGCTTGATCTTTACCGCCGGATATCCTGTCAGGTGGGGTATTCGGATAAAAACGACCTGGAAACCGTTCATGCGGGGATCGGCATCTGTTTCGGCCCCATGCCGTCGCAAACCTTCGATTATTATTTCGATTATTCGCCGCTGATGGTGGATGGATTCGATCAAAATCTGCGCCATACCGCCATCCTGCGTTTAAATAAACTGTTCGCTTTCCGGCAGCGCCAACCAGCAGGACAAACCCGGATACCGATCTTCAATACCGGCAATACCCTCCCTTTCACCTGGGAAGAACCGCTCAATTATTCCTGGGATGGAGATTCGTTGATTTATCGATTTCGACTGGCCGTTCAGCCATCGTTTGATCGCCAAGCCGTTATTATCGATACCATATTGGAGAGCCCTACGCTGGAACTCAATTTTGTACTGTGGGATTCGCTGGCGTACCGATTCACACCTGCCGGAGCGGATACAACGTGGATTGTGGACACCCTGACTATTAGCCGGGCGGCAATCGATTCGTTGGGGTTGAGCGACGAAGAATGGTTTGTTGCGGATGCGAGCGGTGACAAGGAATATTTCAGGATCCGCCGTTCTCCCGGCCAGATCAATGTCCATCCGGCGATCGTTAATTATTATTGTGGCGATGAATGCAAATACTGGTGGCGGGTTGACGCGGTCGATGCCCGTCAACCGGGACGGAGTCGCAAGGCGGCGGCCAACAGCCCCCAAAATTTTACGTTCTATCAAGACCATGACAACTGTAAATTCTGCAATCCCGTTGAAAAATCGATTGCTCTTGAATTGGAAAATCCAACCCTTGAACTCGATAAAATCTATTTGATCAAGCAGGACATTCCCTTTGTTCCATCGGTATTTTTTCCGGTGAACACGCCCGCGGACCAACTCAATCATTACCGCTATTATGCCGACCGTTACAATCAGGAGTCGGCGTCATCCTGTTCGTTTTCCGCCGAAATCAATTATGACTCGCTGATTATCGCCAATGTTTTGGGTAAGATGGCGGCCAATCCCGATCTGGTATGCAGGGTGGCGAGTTTACTTCCCAACGACGGCAACGAACGGGACCTGCGCGCCAAGGGCGAAGCCATGCGCGATCAGGTGTTAAAGGGGCTCAATGCTCAGGCGGTTGAGCGAGAAATTAGCGGCATCGATACGCGCCTCGACCTTTCGCCGGCCGTGTCGCTGGTTGACGATGGGGTTATTCGGACTATCCGCGATTTGCGAAAAGCCAATAAACCCACGAACTTCACGCGGCGCCGTCTGGAGGAACTCACCAGCTACCTCGAAGAGCTGTGTCGCGTCGATTTCAGCTTCGTTATCCCAGAAGATAAACGTATTTATTTACAGTATGGATTCAAAAAACCCGGTGAATCGGAAGTCAACGATGATTTCATCACAAAAATTGCCGATCAATTAAAAAATGACCGCTTTCTGTGTTCCAATCCGGGTGTGGTGGTCATGATTACGTCCCATTTCTCATCGGCATGGGATGGCGCCGCTGGTTTGAATCGCGAGATGCTGGACGAGCTGGGCTATCGCCGCGCCACGCGGCTGCGCAATCATCTTAAGTCGCGCCTGATTGCCGCCGGAGATGACGCGCTGGCCGACCGTATCTATATCCGTGAAGTTCCGACCCGCGAGAAAAGCTTCGTCTCGCTGCATTATTCCTCGGATAACCTGCTTTACGAACCGGAAGTCCGCCAAATCACCCGCATT
The DNA here is from genome assembly GCA_964632485.1 of uncultured bacterium. Lineage (GTDB taxonomy): Bacteria > JAGOEH01 > JAGOEH01 > JAGOEH01 > JAGOEH01 > CAZWDO01. The sequence goes on along the minus strand of CAZWDO010000019.1, from coordinate 2,224 downwards.
AATGACGACCAGAAGGAACGCCCCATCAATCCCGCTCAATTTCTGAAAATCAAACCCGTCATTGGCGCTAATTTCCGCTGCCGCGATTTCATTGAAAGCTGGCGGGTGAAA
>CAZWDO010000019.1:0-2103 GCA_964632485.1 uncultured bacterium | reverse complement strand
GTCCCGGCATTAAAAGTAGTCCTCACACTATTTGAGGAATATGCAGCTTTCGAATCTCACGGAAATCGCGAGGATTTCCAGCGTCTGCTCAACGACGGCATCACATGGGACTGGAGCGATCAGCATACCGGGGAACTTGCCGACTATATAAATGAATACCAGGTCAAATGGGAAATCGATTTCTGCCGCCAACAGCCCAAGCATCTGGAACTGACGGCGGAGGCGCCCATCCGCATTAAGGCCAATTCCATCGTGCGCAAGGAAAACAAAGTCGTCATTCTATACAAGATCGCCGAAACCGACCCCATCAACCAGATTCTGGATAACCGGCTGGATGACGTTTGCAAAAGCATGGTGGAATTTCATACGAAAAACGTATCCCGCCGCGAAGATTATAAGCTGAAGATATCGAGCTACATCTTCAACGGCCACACCTGCACCATCGGCGATTCGGATTCCAACCTGACGCTTTCCCGTAACCGCTCGCGCCGCGAACTGGCCAATTTTCAGAACCTGCTTCGCATCGACAGCGTCTATAATTTCACCATTCGCCAGGATATCTACAGCGAAGGCTATTTCAATATCGAAGAATGGTTCGCCGACGATTCCATTTTTATGTCGCGGGGCATGGGCGAGAATGAACCGCTGAGCGTTCCCGCCCGGCAAATAAGCTGCTCCAAACTGGAAGTTGGAGAAAACTGCACGCCTTATGGACGGATCATGAACCGCCGCACGGTGATGGAATTCATTGTCGAGGAATCGCGCAACCTGCCGATCGAACGCCTCATTTACCATGTGATCAATGAAACCGATCCCCGCCGTAAACTGGTTTTGATCGATTCCGTGGAACAGCGACTCCATATCGATATCACTGATCCGGCCAAGCGGGAACGCTTCCACAACCGCATGCGCATCGAACGATCCCAGGCCAATTATGCGCTGGGTAATTACAATGCGGCGTTGCCCGATCTGGAAACTATTGTCGCCCAGCGCGACAGGGTCAATCGCGACAATCTTTCGCGCAAGGAACGCAATCTGTTCGATATGGAACTGGGTTTGGCGCACAAAATGATCGCTGAATGCTATTATCGCATCGTCGAGAGCGATAGCGCAATCAGCACGGTTTACTACAAGGCCATGACAGCCGCCCAAATCCAGCGCCTGGAAAAAGCTGTCTCCCATCTGGAAAAAGCCATTGAAATCCGCTCTCATGCCGAAAACCTCAATCTGATGCTCGCCAATCTCTATTTTACGCTGGGAAAACTGGACAAAACCCTCCACTATTACCGACGCGAAGTCGCCATCAACCCGTATTACTTGAATTTCAATATGCTGGAAAGCAATATCAACCGCTGTTTTGATCTGTTGAAGAAATACCCCAATGACACCGCGTTGTTGAAATTCAGCCAGGACCTGATCACCTGGTACAATGATTATCGCGCGCGTTTGAAATAAGCGCGGAACGTGTTTGCGTTCTTCCCTCCCCGCGCTGAAGCGGGAGGGGAGAAAATCGTCTGCCACCTGTACAACCCCAAAAGGAGTATCGTTATGATGCGCAAATTTTAACTGTCTTTGATTCTCGTCCTGTTTCTTATGATAGTTTACAGCGGCGGCAAGCCAGCCCGCCAACTCAGCGAAAAAGCGGCGTTGGTCATGCAATTGATTGGCGATTACAGCCTAGAATCCATTAATGGCTTCATGGGCGCTAATACCATGCTGGAAATTTACCCGCAAAATGGACCCTGGCTGAAAAATATCTCGATGATATCCGACGGAGAACGAGTGCCGAATATCGAAGAAGTGGCGGGAGAACAAACCGGAAGTAAGCGATTTCCCGTTGTCTGGAAATTAGTAATAAAGAGATGAAATCGGTAAATATGGGTGATTATAAGGATGCAAATGGTGAATTTTATTATGATGTTAGAGCTACATCTGGTTTATTAATGCATGATTTATATTAATTGGCAGTTAATTCTGAATGTCAGAGGACAGATGATCTCCCCACCCATGGGGTCAAGTCAATTCCCTACTTATTTCACATGGTAACGGTTATAACGGATCTTCCAAGCTCGAAATGGGGTCAACTTGTTTTAAGTCAATTTA
>CAZWDO010000018.1:44606-81414 GCA_964632485.1 uncultured bacterium | reverse complement strand
TGGCCTATCCCACTCCTGATACTACGCTCTTTATATTTCCGTGAAAATCTATGTTGAATGAATTCAGATATGCTTGAAATTCGGATTGAACATCTATGGCTTTTAAACTTCCATTTTTAAAAAGTTCGACACCCCTTGCATCATCAATAAAGATATTCTCTTTAGTACTTAAGGCCTTTCCATAGACCCATTTTTCAGTTGAGCCAACTAAGAAAATCTCCTGGCGAGATTCAGGAAAGGTATCATTTAACGTATAATAATAAATCAATTGAGAAAGTTCGGTGTGAGTTAAAAAGTAATTAATCTGGGTTATTGAGTCGATTTGCTGCCCGATAAATAATAAAGGCGCGCGATAATTCTCCAACTCTGTTGATTTGGCCCTGTCACCATGGTCAGACACTACCACAAGTAATGTTTTATCCCAAATATTTTCCTCTTTCAATTTGTTCGACAAATCAAGCAAATACTCATTATGATACTCGTTCTGACTTTTTCCAGTTGTTGCAATCCATTCAGGCGAGTGTCCGTAAACCATTTCGTGAAGTAAAAAGCTCTTTTCGTTTTTCGTTAGTATTTCAATCATGGTTGATAAAGCCGCCTTATCTTCTGTTGCCATTTCCATTTTACTTGAACCAAGTGAAAGCCATTGATCTACGCCTTGTATGTCTTTTCTTTCTAATATCTTGTCCCAATAGTTTCGAGTGGGAACAAAGGGTTGATACTCATAGCAACTGATAAATACATTATAAAAGCCTCGGTTTTTGAAATCCTCAGTAATGCTTGGGGCAGAGTTAACTTTCTCATATAAACTTTCGTCCGCATAAGCTCTATAAGGAACCTGAATAGAAGTGACCATTGAAATTAGACTGGTATATGAATCAAGGTTACTGGTAAAATAATTTGAATAATAGACAGAATGCGCTTTATTCTGTTGATAGAAACCATCTTTTATAGTAAAAAAACCTTCCTCAAACGAAGATGCTGTTTGACCTTCCAGAACTATGAGTAATATTTTTGAATATTTTAAGCGATTATTTTGCGGAAATTTAATAGTCTCAATTTTTTTTGCAACAACTGTTTTGCTTTGATTACGGTTTAAAGATGGTACAACACGTTTCTTCCCGCTTAAAATGGCTTCTGTACTTCTTTGAATACTATATAAGATTGGATGGGGTGATGGTTGATGCAATGTAAATACTAAAATAAATATGCTTAAAACTGCAAAAATGATTTTAAATCTTCTCGAAACACTAATTTGAAGTTTAGAAGAGTAAACCAATATCCCAATAACAACAGCTATTACAGATGGAATCAAGGCTTTTATTCCCAAATAATCAGAAATCAATGTTTGAGCGGCGCTTATATCCGATTCAAAAATGTTTACTGGAAAAACTAAGTATTCTCGCAATAATTTAGGATATGATGCTAAAAATGTACCACCAAAAATAATGATAATTGAAAACATCTTATTTAAATAAATTCTGTACTTGTCGGAAATAATATCAATTGTCAGTTGAAACATGCCACTTAGAAGCCCTAACAAAGCTATATCATGAAGGAAAGCAATTAGTTCTGGAAATAACAATTTGGGGTCTTTAGCCACAAATAAAAAGTAGCTATGTAAAATCAATTGATAGAGGATAAAGGCGAAAATTAACCTTGAAAAATCGTTTTCGCTGTTTTTCGGTAATAATCGTTTCATAATTCACTTTCCTTTAAACGGTTTATTGTCAATTCTTTAACCGACTGTTTAATCTGGTATTTATCAATCCATTCTGAGATGCTTCCAAATCGTTCGTGGGTTTTAATTTTATGCCGCTGGGTTAATAGCGGGGTTCCGGTAAAAGCAACTTTAGAGGCATTGGGGAAGGCTGTAAATAAATTGTCTCCCATATCACCGCCCCGGGTGCGGTGAGCCTCGTCAATGAGCATCAGTATCCGGTGAGGTGATGACAACTTCAAATGGTTTGAACTCCGGTACTTCTCCTTCTTCAACATACGCTTTCATCAGAGCTTTTGAGTGCTTGATTTCCTCTTCAAGAAATTTATGTATCATCACCATATTCAGGTTTGACGAATCATCTGACAACAGTGGGCGCAGGTTCTTTCTTTTATCGATAACGGTTACTGTTTAACCCGTTAGTGTCGCAGTAACGGTCAATTGGTCTTCAAGGTTGGTACGGTCGTTTACCATGATAATTTTGTGGTCTTTCAAATCTTCCTGACTTCTGATTTTACGAACCAGAAAAACCATGGTTAAAGACTTACCGTACCTTGTGCATGCCAGACCACACCGGATCGCTCACGGCTTGAATTTCCTTTTCTTAAACGCTTAAGAGTTTTTCCAACCGCCCGGTGTTTGGATACGAAACTGGTTTATGGCGATAAATGAATTGTTATCCCAATTGTCAAAATCAATAAAGCGTACTACCGGGGACTGTTCAGCGGTCAGCTCATTGCGGTCAACAGTGGTATTTTTTAGCAGAAGATTAAATATGGCCTTATTGGCTTCGTGCAGACTTTTACTGGCGACCGGCCGATCGCCCGTACCCTCAGAAATCTCTGTATAGAGTTCTTCCAATTGCTTTTTGGTGAGCCACTCTTTGCCTGGATCGGTACGGTTAATTTTATGAAGGCTCTTTTTAAACACCTCTTTTAAAACAACTTCTTTGAAGTTACTCTGCTCTCATCCAACCTCTTCACCTCCCACTCCTTGGGAATCCACCCCGGCTCCTTCAAAAATCCCGCAAGCCGGGCACTCTCTTTTTCTCAATCTTCCAAAATCATTACACGACATAATTGCCGCGCAGAATATCGCAGGCATCCATGAGAAAGCCTTCAAGCCAGGAGAGGGAGTATTTCTGTTTGGTCATTTCTCTAAATTCCTTTTATTCAAGTTCTTTGTTTGCATCGTTTCAGTTCCTTTGGGAGAAATGCATCAATTTTAATGAAAATTATCAATGCTATCGCGCCGTCAATGTTACGGTTTTTAAAAATTCTATAGGATTTCCTTTCACAATTATACAATGCTACCATTGTTTTGTCAAGGTCTTTCTGTTTTTGCAATAAAATTTTGGCTTATATTCAATAGTCCCGAATTATTTCGTTTCTGCTGGTTCTGGGAATTTTTTTGAAGATATTATTGACACAATCCTCTTGGGAGGTAATATTTCCCATTAAATTTTAGAAAAATATTCACACACTTTTAAAGGGGACACTATTAACGATGAAATAGATTTTTATGTTAATCGGGTGATGAGCTGAATTCATAGCGGAGTTGGATCAGTTGCGCGGCGATGCTGACTGCAATTTCTTCCGCTGTTTCGCTATGGATCGGTACACCTATCGGAATATGAAGTTTACGCATCAATGCGGCTTCGATACCCTCCTGCTGGAGCTGATCACAAAATTGGCGCGCTTTTTCCGGACTGGCCATCACGCCGATATAAGTTAGGGGCATGCGGATCAACCGGTGCAGCGTTTCATAATCATAGCGATGGTCAGGGGTCATGATCGCGATCCAAAGGCGCTCCCCTTGAGGTAGGATTTCATGGACGCGGCCGAATGGGATGCGGACAATCTCATGGGCAAAGCAATTTTCCATCAATGAGGGTAGATTTTCGCGTTCGTCGCATACCGTTATATGGAAATTTAACGCTACCAGAATTTTTGAAAGCGCCAGACTTACGTGTCCGCCGCCGATAATGAAAATCCGGTCGGAGAATCCCACCCGTTCCCGGTACTGCCACTGTTCCGGCGATACGAAGCGCCATTCAATTCGATTGGCGATCGAATCCGGAACGGATGCGGCTAAGGGGCTGATACTTATAGTGTCCTCCGCGGTAATTTGCAGGAGGGATCTTTCGCCTCGCTGATAGCGCTCGAGCAGGACCCGCCATTCAGAAAGTGGCGTCTCGGTCAACGAGACGAGCAGTATTTCGGCTTTTCCCCCGCAGACCATCCCGTGGGGCGCGGCCGCGGATAGGTCAATGGAAATGCGCCGCGCTTGGAAACCGGGGGTTTGCTCGGCCGATCGGCTTTGATTAATGACCTTTTCTTCCAGCGCTCCCCCGCCTACTGTTCCGAAGCTATCGCCCCGGGTCACCGCCATCTTGAAACCCGGGCGCCCGGGGCTGTGGCCTTCTGTATGGACAACGATTGCCAGTAGCAGCGAATGACGGTTTTCCAAGCGGTTAACCACGCTTTGCCAGAACTGGTAATCCGTCATTGAAGCCATACTCCACTCAGCGCATAGTAAATCGCCATTAAAGAAGAAAAAACAGCGCTGGCAAAAAAACGCCATCTCAATGAAAGTTTGTTTTGTATCACATAATTGGCCGACAGTGAAACAGGCAGGTTCCAGATAAAAGAATAGATGCCAATGATTATCAGATGGGTATTCAATTTATACCAAGCGCCGCTGAAGAGATAGATAAAAAACAGGTGGCGGGCGATCCACAGGGGATTGAACCATAACGCCGCCAGCGCGCTTTTTCTCAAGCGATATCTGAAATTTTGCGGCTGTCCGATTTTCTTTTCCAGCCAATTAAAATAATGCGGGATTTCAAAAGCGTATAGTAAAGCGCCGATCAGCATCATGCCTATTAGCCGCGATATGTTGAATTGCCGGGAAATTAAGGCGGCAATGGTATCGCCCAGGGGGTAAATAAGCAGGCCGCGCCATATATCCTGCGCTGTAATCAACGGCATGATTCTTTCCCGACCAGATTTTGAGGATATAGCGCCGATAAGATTCGTTCATGGGTCAAGGGAGCTATGTTGGCAAGCTGCGCCCTTGGATTGAAGGCCAGGATCGCCTCTTTGAGCGCGAAAAAAAGTCCGATACCGTACATGAAAGGGGGCTCCCCGATGGCTTTTGAACCCAAAATTCCGTCGCGGGAGTTTTCTTCTCCGATTTCTGCGAAATGGATCACGACGCGCCCGGGAGCAAACGCGATATCGGGTATTTTGTATTTCGCTAAATTTGGCGTTAGCAAATATCCTTTAGTATCAAAAAGAATTTCTTCCATTGAAATCCATCCTAATCCCTGAAGCAGAGCGCCTTCAATCTGACCGCGGTCAATAATTTCATCAATAGGCCGTCCCAGGTCGTGAACAATGGAAACTGAATCGATGACGAAAATTCCGCGCAGACAATCCAAGGTAATTTCGGTCAGGGAGCAACCGCTGACATGATACGCGAAGGGCCGGCCTTTTTCTGTAACTCGGTCGAAAAAGATATCCGGAGTCGCATAAAACGCATGAGCGGAAAGTGAAACTCGTTCCCAATAACTTTTCTGGATCAGTTCGGTCCAGTTCATCGCAGTCGGGGTTTTGTCGATGCAAATTGTTTCGTTTGCGATAGATAGTGTAGTGGTTGCACCCGCATTCAGCAGACGGCGCGCTACCTCTATAATGCGGTTTTTCAATATTTCACACGCCATCAGCGTCGCGTTGCCATTCAGGTCCGGTCCGGTGCTGGCAGCAGTTGGCGATGAATTGGCTATCCGGCTGGTATTGGTTGCTTCAATAAAAATACGTGTCGATTCGATTCCAAAAATTGTGGCGGCAATTTGACGCAGTTTGGCGTGGACGCCCTGCCCCATTTCAACTGCGCCGGTGTTGATGCTGATGCTGCCATCCGTATAGATATTTACCAGCGCGGATGCCTGGTTCATCCAGGTTGTTGTGAAAGAAATTCCAAAGCAGATCGGCATCAGCGCCAATCCTTTTTTTTGCCAGGAATGGGTTTGGTTAAAGGCTTCGATACGTTTTCTAAGATCAGCCACACGAAAATCAGTTTGCAGTTTTCGCCAACAGGCCAGGGGTTGCTGGTCTTTCTGTTGCATGCCGTAGGGGAAAGGCTCTCCTTTTTGAATCAGATTGGCTTCCTGGAGCGCAGCGGTGGTGATTCCCATTTGCCGGGCGGCTTCCGAGAGCGCTGTTTCAATAACGAACATTGATTGGGGGGCGCCGAAACCCCGGAATGCTGTATTGGGGGGAATGTTGGTTTTCAGTGAAACCGCTTTTAAACGCGCGTTAGGAATATAGTAGCTGTTAGTGGCATGAAACAAAGAGCGTTCGAGAATGGCGGGAGAAAGATCGCAAAACGCGCCAGCATTCTGGTAGAGTTCCACCGTATAGGCCCGGATTTTATATTTAGAATCGATGCCCAGTTTAAAGTGAGCGCGATAGGGGTGTCGTTTCCCCGTCATAGAGATATCCTCAGCGCGGTTCAGGATTAATTTAACCGGCCGTTTAAATCGATATGCCGCTAATGCTGCCAGGCTGGCCCAACTGTTAGCCTGTTCTTCTTTGCCGCCGAAACCACCGCCCAGTCGCATCACTTCCACTTCAACCGCATTCATTGAACAGCCCAGAACCCGCGCGATAGTGCGTTGCACTGCCGTTGGCGATTGGGTGGACGTATAAACTTTGAGTCGTCCGCCTTCAAGTGGAAGCGCCAGAGCCGATTGCGGCTCGAGATACACATGCTCCTGAAATCCTGATTCCACCTGTCCTTCCACTATCAGCGCGCACTCATTCCAGGCGCGTTCCACATTGCCGGTTTCAAATACCCGTTCTTTACCGATAATTTGCTTTAGCCGCAAGGCTTCATCCAAATCCAATACGGGCGTCAGTGGTTCCAGATTTGCCCGGATACGCCTTGCCGCGCGGCGCGCTTGGGTTGCGGATAGCGCAAGGACGACGGCGAGGGGTTGCTGGTAGTATTCGATTGTTTCATTTGCCAATAGGGGTTCGTCGGCAATTATATGGCCGATCTGATTTTCGCCGGGGATGTCGGATGCCGTTAGAACGCCCAGCACTCCGGGCATGGAATCGGCCCCATGGGTTTCAATGGCCAACAAACGCCCGTGAGCGACAGGAGCGCCGAAAACTGCCGCATGAACCACTCCCTCCGGTTCAGGCAGATCATCAATAAATTGCGCTGTCCCGCGCACATGCAGCTCAGTATCTCGTGGTTTCATAACAGCGACCCTGGTTGAAGGTTTATATTCAGTAGTTTGATCGCGTGCGCCCATAATAATTGCCGTAAAAGTAAACGTTTATAATCGGAGCTGCCCCGGACATCGCTGATGGGACTGACTTCCTCAAGGGCGATGGAAACCGCTCTGTTAAAGGCGCTCTCATTAATTTCACGTTGCTTCAGATAGGCCGTAAAATTGTGGAGATATAAGGGAATGGGAGCTACGCCACCCGCTGCTGCGTGAATCTCTACAATATGACGATCTTCCGTACTCCAAACTACACTCATAGCGCAATTGACGGAAGCAATATCCAATCGCTGACGCCGCGCTACCTTCTCAAAATGGAATTTAAAATTTTTTATGGGTTGGATTATTTCGATCGCTTTTAAAATTTCTCCGGTATTTAAATCCATTTTTTTATACTCAAGAAAAAAATTTTTAAGGGAAACCTTACGTTCGTAATTCTCTCCACTTAGAACCATATCCGCATTCAGCGCCAGAAATATGATACTTAAATCTCCGATGGGAGAGGCATTGACAATATTTCCCGCTAATGTGGCCCGATGTCGGATTGAAGGACATGAAATCAGTTGAACGTATTCATGCCATTCAGGGATAATTTGTTGCATGATATTGGATTCAGAAAGTTCCGCTACCGTTAATGCCGCTCCAAGCCGGATAGTGTGCGGGTCCTTTTTTATAATGAGTAATCCAGGCAGTTGCCGGGCAGGACATAAGTGTAAATCATCGATATTTTCCCCGTGTTGAACCAATAGATCGGTTCCGCCGCCTATAATTATCGTCTTGGAAGCAAGCGGCAGAAGAATAGTCGAATTCGGGGCTGTTTGCCCCAATTGGTTGGGTATATCCCGAAAATAGGCGGGAATTATATTGGCGTCAACCAGGTATTCCAGGCGCTGTTGCTGGGATTCCGCTGCGGTAGAAAGTCCTCCTAAAGCCTTACAAAGGCGTTCAGCCATGCGTTCGATCGCTTTGTACCCCGTACACCGGCAAAGATTTCCGCTCAGAAATTCAATCAGTTCATTGGCATGGAATTGTCGTGTCTGAAACAAAAATCCGGTAATTGAAATAATGAACCCGGGCGTACAAAAACCACATTGAAACGCCCCTTCTTCAATCATTAATTGCTGGACCCGACTCAATCCCGTTGAGTTTAATCCTTCAATGGTAACGATATGGGTATGCGCGCAGTCGAATAGGGGGAGCATGCAGGAATTGACTGTCCGGTAATCTATTCCCGATGGCGCTGGCGATCCTCTCAATACCATGCAGGCGCCGCAATCGCCTTCCCGGCACCCTTCTTTTGTTCCGGTCAGTTTCCTCTCCCGTCTTAACCAATCGAGCAATAGTATATTCGTGTTGATTTCAACGCTGATGGCGCATTCATTGAGAATAAATTTAATTATTTGTTGCGAACTCATGGCGCGCTCTCTTTAAAAGGGTTGGTCGGATGTAGCGGTGAGGGTACGAGACGGCCGCGCTTTTTTAATGGCCATATTTAGACAATGTGCGCTCCAGAGAGCTACGGCGCCGCAAATCATACTAACGGGTAAATAAAAAAAACTGAGCGGGATGGAGGTTCCGGGCCGGGCGCAACCTGGTAAACCAAATAGTAATGAATTTAAGGGAAACAGCGCCGCGCTGAAAGTTGCGATCCCTGCCCCCCAAAGTAAGGGGAATCGGCTGAATCGCTGAATGCTACAAGGTATCCAGGTAACGGCGGCCGCAAAAACAGCGGTTTCTAAACCATAAATCCAAAGTGAGCCGCTGAGGCAGCTTGTCCAGGAAGGATGGCCGAACGCGATCAACCCGAAGGGTTTAATGATCGCTGTGATTAAAGCAATCAGAAAGAGGTCTCGTACCGGTAAAGATGAAAATATTGCCAGGCCTAAAAAGAAAATACTGAATCCTGTTAATCCCGCCCCAATCGAACCCGCGGGAAATATCGGTTTTAAAAATTGAAATCCTACCCATTCCACAATGCCCCAACTTCCTCCGATTAGAATCCATAACCATATACGTCGCTTCATATTAATTCTCCTGGAGTTATAAGTAAACAATTATTTTTACCATAAATAGGGAAGTTGAATTCATTTTATTCGAGTTTAAGGATTTTAAATCCCCAGGGTTTTAATTCGAAAACAGCTTGTTCGAATGAAACCGAGAAAGGTAAATGGTAAAAAATATCCTGACCCCGTAATTTTTGAGGCAGTTGATGCGTGTTCCAATCCTCAGGGTTGAGACGGCATTTAGCGGAACGATTTGACATATTAATAAAAACCAGAATAGTAGCCGAGGGGTCGCGGCGGACATAGCTCACAATCCATGGGTTATCGTTGCGGATACTGACGACTGAATCAGTTGAAAAAACAGGATTTTCCCGGCGAATCCGGATAAGCTCGCGGTAATGTTGGTAAAGTGGGGAACCGTTTTTGAACCATTCCAATTGCAACGGATCAAAGAGCGATTGCCAATTCCGCCAATTCAGATCACCGAATTCCTGGCCCATAAGGATTAAAGGAACCTCGTCCAGAGTGAGTAACGCCACGGAAGCTGGATAGATGGCGTCTTCTCCGAAGTATTCAAGAGAACGAATCTGATCATGGTTTTCCAGCCAACGCATCCGTAAACTGTTGCGAGGGTATAGATAGCGTGTCCCGTAATAGTTCAGCCAAAATTCATCCTGGGTAGCTTTACCGTTGGCAATTTTTCCCAGAATACGGCGTAAACTGCCGTCATAGGTGACGTCGAAACCCTTGATATGGTGCATGGGTTCTTCCGATTCTGCCAGAAGCAGTAGTGATGGTTTTATAGCAAGAAGTTCGCGCCGCGCCGCCACCCAGAACGCCGCCGGGACCAGTCCGGCAACATCACAGCGGAATCCGTCAATATCGTAAGTTTCCACCCAATAAAGCAGCGATTTTATCATATAAGCTTGCAAACCGGTGTTGTGATAGTCAAAATCTACTACGTCCGACCAATCCGGGTATGGAGGAACCATCTCTCCATCGGCATCGCGGGTGAACCAATCGGGATGTTCCTCTACCATTGGATTGTCCCAGGCGCAATGATTCGCAACCCAATCCAATATCACCTTGAATCCCATGCTGTGCGCCGTTTGAACCCATTCGCGAAAATCTTCGGACGCGCCGAATTCCGGATTGATTGCCTGATAATCTTTGACTGAATATGGTGAGCCCAGAGCTCCTTTGCGTTTGACCTCTCCTATCGGATAGATGGGCATCAACCAGAGGACGTTGATACCTAAATCATTTAAATAAGGTAGCTTCTGGGTTAATCCCTTAAAATTTGCCTCTGCCGTATAAACTCTTGGAAAAAGTTCATAAATTATTGAACCCGCTGCCCAGTCTGGGCTTGGCTGGGCCTGATAGAGGCGATAGTAAATCCCCGGCGAATCCTCCCCGACTTCAGCGGTAGTGGTATCCAGACTCCTGTCGGGTAATACAAAAAACATCGAATTCCCCGACCCATCCGGATTGGTTAACGGATTGAGCGGATCCGAAATTTCCAAAGTGTCATTCAATATAAATTTATATTCGTATTGACCTTCGTCAAGTGGTAGGGCAATATGCCACTGTGAATTCGTTTTTTCCATGGGATGCGATTTTCTGTTCCAGCCATTGAACGTACCGATCAACGCGACGCTTTGCAGATCAGCGACTGAGCGATAAATAAATTCAATCCCCGAGGACGTAGTTCGCGGCGTACGAAGTGAATCAGCTCCAACTCCACCTGTAAAAAAGAAAAATAAAACAAAAAAAATGGGTAAAAAATACACTCGTTCCTCCTTGTTAGGATAGTAATTTTCTTTCCTTGAAATTAATATAACTGAAATTTATAAAAAAAAAAGAAAAAAATAAAAAAAGTACTTGCAAAATACTGATTAGTTTTATATATTAGAACTGACCAGTCAGTACCGAAAAACAATTCTAATTAGTTCTAAAAAGGAGGAGCCCATGATTGGAGATTTAACAGAATTGCAGCAGGAACGCCGGGAGAAAATACTCCAGGCTTCTCTGACTCAATTTTCCACAATCGGATTTTATAAGACCGAGTTGGAGCATATTGCCCGTGAGGCCGGAGTGGGTAAAGGGACGATTTACCGTTATTTTCGCAATAAGCATGATCTTTATTTAAAAACCGTGGAATATGAAATCGACAAATTTTTCAGGTTCTTAGTAGAACAGTTAGCAAGCGCTAAAACTCTTAGCGAATATTTTTCGATTTGGATCCGTCGGTTCCTGACCTATTTTACTGCTGAGCGGCATTCCTTCCGGTTGTTTTTCCTGTCATCGGCGGGAGTTGTTGAAGATGTTATAAAGATTGTTGAGAGCATGCAGAAGAAGTATTACCCGGTATTAGCCGGTCCCATACAACGGGCGATAGATGGTCATGCTTTAAGTTCCGTGGAACCGGGGATTATTATCGGGGCTTTGGACGGGATGCTGATGTTTCTGTTGTTCAGTCAATCCCGGCAACAAGGCGGAAGTATCGAAGATATCTATCAGTCGGTGTGGACTCTTGTCAGTCAGGGATGGATCCGAGAGGAGTTTGCGTTATGAATTGTCGGCCAATTTTTTTCTTATTTATTGTTTTTGGGTATTGCGCGCTGGAAGGTCATTCCTTGGATCTGGAAAATTGCCGGCAACTGGCGTTGCAGCATAACCGGGAAATTCAAATTGCTCAGTTGGAAGTGGATAAATGGGAAGGCAAAAAACGGGAAACTCGTTCTCATTTTTTTCCGACTTTGGATTTCAGCGGCAGTTATACGAGAAATTCATTGGATTTAGCGCCGGAATTAGATCGAAAGTATGAAGATTTGAAGCTTTTACCGGAAGCCATGAGCCAGATTTTTTTAGGTTCCGTAACGGATCCGGGGATGAAGGCCTATTTGGGGCAGAAGATACAGGAATTAATTGGCGGACTTGATTTGCCTGGCGGATTGCCGGATCGCTTGGGTGAATTTCATGCCTCGCTACAATTAACTCAGCCGATATTTACCGGTTTCAAGCTTACGAATGGTTTTCGGGCGGTGGAGGAGGCGCGTCAAGCGGCGTTGCATCGCTATCGCCTGGTTTTATCGGATTTGAGTTTCGAAGTAACGCAAACATATTATCAGTGCTTATTAGCCGACCAATTAGTGCAGGTTCATGCGGAAACCGTACAGACCGGGTCCGCGCATTTGGCGATTATTGAAAATATGCGCCGTCAGGGACTGGCGTCTGAGTGGGAGCTGCTCAAGGCTCGGGTGCATATTCAAAAACTAACTCCGGATTGGATCGAGGCGCAAAGAAATCGTGATTTGATTTATGGTAAAATGAAAATGCTCCTTGGCAGGGAACAAAATGAAAATCTGGAACTCAATGCGAATTTTAATGTAGTGGAATTGCCGGATACGGTCGATGTCGATGCGCTTTATTCCCAAGCCTTGCAGAAGCGGGAGGAAATGTTGGCCTTGCAGTCGGTAGGTGAAGCGGCTTCGTTTATGGTAAAAAAAGCCTATGGGGATTATCTGCCGGATATCGCCGCATTAGCATCCTATACGTATTTGGGTTTGAAAGACGATTACCAGATCAAGGGGGATGATATCAACACGATTTTTACGGTTGGCGTGGTCGCGCGGTGGAATCTGTTCAGTTTTGGCGAGCATAGTGGTAAAGTTTGTCAGGCCCGCGCGGATCGAGAAAAAGTGATGCATCAATCAGCCCAATTGAAGGATTATATTTATCTGCAGATTAAAAACGCCGGCAACCGGGTTCGACATGCGCGGGAAAACGTAGCATTGCAGAAAGAGGCAGGTGAATTAGCGGAAAAATCGCTTGAAATCGCCGAAACGAGTTATCGTAACGGAGAAGCCAGGCAAGTGGATGTTCTCGATGCTCAATTGGATTTGCAAGCCGCCCGTCTCCATTGGAATTATGCGCTTTTTGAGACGATTCTGGCTGACTTGGAACTAAAAAAAGTGATAGGAGATTTCTAATATGTTTAAATCTATAGCAGGCGCAATAATTATTTTAATGTCGCTAAGCTCATGCCGGAACGATCAGGAGGATACCCGGAGTATTATTGAGATTCAACGGGAGGAAGGGTATCCTGTTACAACCGTTACTCTGGAGAGACAGGCCTTGAAGCGGGATTTTTATTATTCCGGCGTTGTGGAAGGTATCCGCCAGGGTGATGTTAAAACCATACTGACCGATAATGTGGAACGTGTATTCGTGAAAACGGGAGATAGTGTTCGTAAAAATCAGATCCTATTAATCATGGATACTACGAATCCGTTGGCGCGCTATAATCAGGCAAAAACTGCCCGGGACCTGTTGGCGAAAACCTATGACCGCGTTAAAAATGTTTATAATAGCGGGGGTATGGCCGAGCAAAAATTAGATGAAGTCCGGGCAAAATTTGAGGCGGCTGACGCGGATTTTATTGCGGCCCGCAATGCCCTGAAACTCACGGCGCCTCTGGCGGGTGTGGTGACTGATGTCACTATCCGGGAAGGGGAAACCCCTATGCCCTTGTTGCCTTTGATAAGAATATCGATGATTGATACGGTGATTGTAAAATTGAATGTGGACAATGATGATATTCAGTATATTCGCATTGGAGATAGTGTGAAGTTGGGATCAAATGAAGAATTTAATGGCACGGTGAGTAAAGTGGCTTTGTCTGCGGGCGCTATGAATCGGCAGTTTTCCGTCGAAGTAATCGCGCCGAATCCCGATCATCGCATGCGTCCCGGTTCATATCTGGATTGTCGTTTATCCGTTTGCATTAAAGAAAATGCGCTGACTCTTCCCCGTTTTGCGCTCGTATCCGAAGGGCAGAACCAGTATGTGATCTATGCGATCGAACAGCAAACGGCGCGTCGTCTTCTCGTCAACTTGGGCCTTGAGACGGTTGATCAGGTGGAAATTCTGAACTCTTTGGACGAAGGATTGCTGATTGCCCTGATGGGTAACCGGAGTTTGAGTGATGGGGTCAAAGTGAAAATCATCAATCCGGAAAAGCATTAAGGAGGGCAGCGATGAAACTTGTTGAACTTTCAATTAAACGGCCCATTATGATGACTATGGTGATTGCCATCCTGGTAGCGTTGGGAATATTTGCTTTTCTTGATATTCCCATTGACCTTTTCCCCCAAGTTGATATTCCTGTTGTAACGGTCACAACCATCTACCCGGGGGCCAATCCCGAAGAGGTGAAAAATAGTCTGACACGTCCAATCGAAGATGAGGTCAGCGCCTTGGCAGGTATTAAAAAAGTGCGCTCCTATTCATTGGAAAACGCTTCGGTTGTTCTAATTCAGTTCGAAATGGGGCATGATATTAACGTTGTTGCTCAGGATGTTAAAGATAAGATTGACGCCATTCGCTATAAATTTCCCCAAACTGCCAAAGAGCCAACAGTTTTGAAATATGATATCAATGATAAACCAATTATGGAATTGGCCCTTTGCGGACCGAATCCAACCGAGGATCTTTTTCGTTTAGCTAATGAAAAATTGAAAGATCGGTTCAGTCAGATTAGTGGGGTGGCCAGTGTAAAGCTGGTGGGTGGACAAGAACGACTGATACGGGTAGAATTGGATCGCCGCCGATTGGAGCGTTATGAATTTACCATGGAAGATATTGTCAAATTTATAAAAGCCAACAATATAGATGTTCCCGGCGGCGCTTTTCCACAGGGAGATAATGAGTTTACGGTACGAGTCACCGGGAAGTTGGATGATTATCGCAAGTTAGAGAACTTGACGCTGGTTTCGTTAAAATTCGGGCCGGTCAAACTGGGGAAAATCGCTCGTATTCATGATAGTTTTGATAAAATCGCGACTCGCGCCCATTATGTGAATTATCGGGTCGCTGATCCGCAAATTTTTTCCCATGCTAATTCCATTGGTTTTTTTGTGATGAAACAAGCGAAATCGAATACCATGGAAACTTCGGCCAAAATACTAACAGCGATTGAATTAGTGAATAAAACCGAACTCCCGGCCGGCTGTCGGCTTTACATCATAACCGATCGTTCCGATTTTATTAAGGCTTCCGTTTCTGATACCACTTCCAATATTGTGAGTGGGGTTTTATTGACTGCGCTGGTGTTATTGCTATTTCTGCATAATCTGCGATCGACCTTGATTGCCGCCATTGTCTTGCCGATTTCCTATATCGCGTCGTTTACCTTTATGAAAGCATTCGGATTCAGCATCAATATGCTGACTCTGGGAGGGTTTTCGGTTACGGTCGGTACATTAGTTACCAATACCGTTGTCGTTTTGGAAAATATTATTCGCTATCTTAAAATGGGCAAAGAACCGGGTTTTGCGGCTGAAAAAGGGACCGGCGAAATCGCGGTGGCAGTCGCGGCTTCGGCATTGACTAATGTTGTGGTGTTTGTGCCCATCGCTTTAATGAAAGGACTGATTGGACAGTTTTTTTCTGAATTTGGCATAACTGTAACTATTGTGACACTTTTTTCATTAATTGTATCCTTTACATTAACTCCTATGATGAGCGCAAAGCTCTTGAATAATGAATTGATTGAGCGGAAAGGTCGGTTTGGAATATGGTTTGATCGGCAATTCGCTAAATTGGAAAGATGGTATGCCCTTCGTCTGAAAGGATTGCTGCAGTCGCGGCCGAAACGGCTTTTTTATATTATAAGTGTATTAGCGCTGTTTGTTGGCAGCTTATTCCTGGTACGGGTGGCCGGACTTGAGTTTTTGCCGCCCCTGGATCAGGGAGAATTGGAAGCGCGCGTTCAGTTTCCGCTTCATCAGAATCTGGATCAAACCGGGCGTTTAGTAGAACAGATTGAGAAGATTGCGGCTGAGTATGGTGATGTGATTTCAGTATTTACGCAGTTGGGGGTTTATGATGATATGACGAGGGGTGTAAATAATGCGCGGGTAGGTTTGCGTTTGATACCCAAAGGCCAGCGCGATTATAGCGTACGGGAGATGGTCAACCGTCTGCGGTCCCGTCTGGCTGCCATCCCGGGCGCGGAATTGAGTTTGCTGAGTCCGAAAAGTTTCGGGCCGAACGAGCCGGCGATCGTGCTCCAATTAACGGGAAGTAATATGGATACGTTGTATGCGCTGAGCCGCCAGGCCGCCAATATCACGCAAACGGTGTCCGGGTGTGTCGATGTGTTCGTGGATTATCAAAGCGGTAAACCGGAAATTAAAATTATCCCTGATCTCAATAAATTAGCGGATTACGGTTTAACAGTCTATCATTTAGCCGTAGCGGTCCGCGGGGGGGTGGAGGGTATTGTCGCTTCCACGTATCGTGAACAGGGCCGGGAATATGACATTAAAGTCAGCTTCTGTAACGAGCAAGTCAATGATCCGGAAAAAATTGCCGCTATCCCGATCGCAACTCCTAAGGGCGTTGTACGAGTGAAAGATATCGCCCGTTTAGAGTATAGTACAGGTCCTACTAAAATTATGCGCCTGGATCGTAATGAACTAATCCAGATAAAAGCCAATGTGTCGAAAGGTACGCTGGGGCAAACGATTCATGAGTTGCGGAACCGGTTGGAAAAAGAGTTGACGTTGCCTTCAGGATATCGTTTTTCCTTTGCCGGAGATATGGAGCTTTTACAGGATGCGTTGAGTGATATCTATAAAGCGGCGTTGTTGGCGGTTATACTAACCTTTATGGTGTTGTGCGCTCTTTTGGAGTCCTACAAACAACCGATTATGATTATGGCGACGATTCCGCTCTCTTTTATCGGGGTTGTGCCCTCTTTGTTAATAACCGGGACATCATTATCGGTAACGTCAATGATTTCCATGATCATGTTAGTGGGAATTGTGGTGAACAATGCTATTTTGTTGCTGGATTATGCGAACGAATTGCGGCGGAATCGGGGAATGCAGGTAGATGAAGCGTTGTTGGAGGCGTGTCCGGTAAAATTACGTCCGATTATTATGTCCACTCTGGCGATTATTCTGGGAATGCTGCCTCTGGCCTGGGCCTCAGGCGCCGGTTCAGAAGCCCGCGCTCCGATTGGTGTCGTTTCGGTAGGCGGTCTTTTGGTGACTACTTTTTTAACCCTTTTTATTATTCCAGCAGTTTATAAAGTCTGGGAAAAGTAGCAATACCTCATTTTTGTCGTTTCGACGCCTTTTTTGTGTCATTCAGGGCTTTTGTCGTCATTCCTGCGCAAGCAGGAATCTATCTTTCATTACTGGATGCCGGGCGCGAGCCGCGCTGGCAATCGAAGTCCGGCATGACGGCGGTGGCGCGACCCGGAATTCTGGATGGATATGGCTTTGGAGAGCTGTCTGGCTGGGCGGATTGCGCGTGATCAGCCCGGCCCAGTCCTGCCCGGCCCAGCGATTGGACCGTAACCCTAGTGATGTATTGTTGTGAAATCAGTTTTCGAGGTTCAGCGCGGTGAGGATCCCTCTGTAGGCGTGTACAATACCAGACGGACGCGGCGGTTTAAAATGCGTCCCAGTGGGTACCTGTTGTCCGCCAGTGGGCGTTGTTCGCCGAAGGCTTGAATTCCAATTCGTTCGCTTTGAATTCCCTGTTCCATCAGCAATTGTTTCATGCTTTCGGCTCGTTCCCGGGCCAGGTTGAGGTTGTAAAGCGAGTCGCCGAGAGAACAGGTATGCCCTTCGATCCGAATCTGCAGCGATGGATCGCGTTGCAGGATGTGGATGATTTGAGTCAACTGGGTGGCATTGATCTCTATTTTAGCATCCCCCCTGATCGTAGGAATAGGTCAATAGGTGATAAATATCCACGGTATCCGGAATAATTCGCTCGCTGTCTGTCCATACAACAGGTACGGAGGCGGTTTCGCTCCAGAGTGAATCGACGCGATTGCGGATGAGAAACTTCACTGTAAAAGAGTCGTGAACGAGTTGCGCTTCCGATACTGGCAGCATGAGTTTCTGTTTAAACGGGAGAGTGGAATCCGGGGTTTGCAGCTCTAAAGTGTCGAACAGGGTTTCCAGGCGAATCTGCGACCACGATGTGTCTGAAACGGCAAACAAATCGACGTCAAGTTCGGCTGGGTCAATGGCGGTTTCCCGTGTCAGGATTGAATCGATGCTTTCCATTGGCGCTTGACGCGCGCTATCCAGCGAATGAATCTCCACTCGTCGGTATTCCTCTATGCATTCGGGAAGCCGGTAATTCAGAGAAGATGGATCGATGCGTTTTTCGGTGACCTCAATCAGGGAATCATCCACTCCTTGGTCGATCAAGTTTTGTTTTAAGCGATTGGCTCTGGCCAGTCCTGTTCCTGCGGGTTCCTGAATTGTATTTCCGATCAGTTCGATTTTAAAATTCTGGGCGCGCATTTGTCGGGCTAAATGTTCGAGTTGGGAAAATTCAGTGGATAGAGGGTGTTCGTCGAAAAGGAAGAGGGTTCTCGGATCTTTATTCAGATCGCTGATTGCTAGGGAGGCGGAATCGTAGAAGATAAAAAGTGGCGCGCGCAAATGAGCGCGGATGATGCGGGTTTGATACCGATGGATGAGTGGGGGGCAGACTGCTATCCGGCCCCGGATTGGGTATTGGCGGGGACGGATGATCGGGCCCTCCTGTCCCAAAGCAATCAGCCCGGCAAGGGAATAATTGCCCACCCCCGGCATTGGGACAAGATAATCATAGGCTATTCCAAAAATTTGACGAGTTCCGATTGAGGTCGTGATATGAAAAGTGAATTGGTCGTCCCTGATTTGGGCGGCTAAATGAAATGAATGGATATGGTATCCGACCTGGATAAAAGGCGTCACCGAAGGTTGCGGATAGAACCCCCGTTCCAGGGCGATCAGGGCTTCTATATGATGGTGGAGAAATTTACCGGCCAGATGAATCCTCAGGTAATCTTTGTGTGAATATGGATAGGTGGCGTGGGGGAGATGGTGGTAATGGATGCCGGTTGTCAACCATGAATGGGAGTAAAGCCATCCCCCGGCCCAGGCCAAATTGCGATAGTGGCGATTGAGCAGGGGATCAAGGCGATTGATCGATGGATTGTCGCCCGGGGCAACATAGTCGTCCATCAGGATTGGTTGCAGCCCGATGATGAAATGGTCGCTGAGACGCCCTGCCAGTTGCAGGTAGTATTGATTTTGACGGAATGCGGCGGCGCGATGAATTGAAATGCCGGCGCCGATGAAGCCGAATTGGTGTCGATGGGTTAATTCCAGTTGCGTGGTATGGAAGGGGGTAATGTCCGGGCTTAGAATTGTTTCACGGAAATAGAGGCTGAAGGGGGGGAAGCGATGAATGATAGAGGCCGGGTTGGATTCGAAGAGCGCTACAGGCTGTGAGAAAAGCGTGAGGATCAACAGGCAGTTCAGCGCCCAGCTCCTGATCAGTACGGCCGTCAAGGCCGATAGCAGGGCGCGGATATGTTTATTGAAAGCAGGTATCATTTGGTTTTTTCGGAGTACCCGAACGTGTTTGGTGTTAACTTCGCTGCGCGAATATAGCATTGCTATACGACTGGCATCGATTGTCATTTGAATCAATAAAATACCGTAATTGCTCCTTTTTGAATGATCGTTTGTGTTTGGTCGAACACGAAGAAATAATAACTCCCCCTGGGAACCACGCGACGCTCCTCGTTTTTTCCGTCCCATACATAGGTCAGGTAGGGGTAAGCCTCGATTGGCTGAGTAAGTGTACGTATCCGATATCCCCAAGGATGAAAAATGTCGATTTTTTGCGGCTGGGAATCGGGACAAAGTTTGAAATAAAGGGAGTCATTCAGCCAATCTCCGTTCGGGGTGATGATGGGGGGAAATATCTGGTTTTGGCACACATCCACGCTGGTATCGGGGCTTGAATCGGGAGGGATATGGATTGTGATGATACGGCTTTCCCCGTGAGTTAGGTCGAATATCTGGAACGAATCATAGCGGTCGCGTTCTATTTGCGTTTGCGTAGTAATATGAAGCGCTTGCGCGTTGAGTTCGACCGTTATTCCATCGCTGCCGTCGTAATAGACAGGCGAGAGATTTATCTGATCAGAGGGCCAATGGCTATCAAGGGGTATAGTCGTATCTGCGGCGGGCGATACTTCCACGAGAAAGGGGGTTTGTCCCCAATGGGAGCGCAGGGAAACGCCGGAAAGGATGCTGATGACCGCCAGCGTGTCTTTGAAACTATAGATGATTTCGTCATAATGGTCGCCATCCAGGTCATGCAGGAGAATACAGTCGCTGTTGCTGTTGCGGATGGCAGCGCCGCTTGTGTCGTAATGCTGGACGTAACGGGTCAGGGAAGGCAATAGCTCAAATATCAGATTGCCGATATTCTTCAGGATTGCGGCGTATCCGGTGGCGGTGGTAATCGAGTCTTCGGAAAAATTGAGAATAGAGGGCAAGTCGCTGCCTTCCAGAAACACCGTACGCATTTCCGTTCCCCGAATAGTGTTGAGCTTTTGGGCATACTGTAATTCAAATCGATCCCCATTTGGATCATATTTCAGGAAATAAAGCAAACCGTCTTTGGTATTATAGTTTTGCATTTTCCCCAGGATCATGGCCACCATGGGATAGGGATGCTGTGGGTCGAAATATCCGCTGCATAAACCGTCCATGCCATAGGTGTTGACGTTTTCCACATAAGTGGGTGGGTATTCGGGGGATGATTCCTCGAGGATCAGCGAGTCCGGGCGGCTGCGATTGCGCCATACGGAGCAGTAGTAGCCGCAGATAATCTCTGGCAGGCGATCGCCGGTCAGATCGCAGAGCAGGATGTCTCCCAGATTAGTATAACCTGGTTGTCGGTTTTGCAGGAAATCATAACGTTTAAATCCGGTGGCAGTGGCGAGAAAAACGACCAGGGTATCGCCGCGGGCATAGACCAAATCTATTTGCATATCTCCATTCAGGTCGCCGGAGGTGATCGATCGCCCGTAGAGTTCGCCCGTCAAAGATGGGTTCAGTGAGCTATTAGTAAGAGCGCGCTTCTGAAAATTATATTCGAAGAGATTGATTTCACCCTTGATAGAAGGAAAGTAGCCGTAACGGTTAACTGAAGATTGGGCAATCAGGTAGCGGCCCTTACGCACAAAAGCGGAGAGCCCTTTGTAGTAAGAGCCTTCATGAAAAATTTCATGCTGAGGTTGGGCCGCTTCGTTGAGGATGCGGGTGAAGTTTTTCAGGAGGGAAACGCCGCACGATCCGTCAAAAACAAATATATCGTCCGTAATTTGAATAAACCGGTTATAGATGCACCCCTGCTCGCCGATCGGGTATTCCACCCTTTGTACCTTATCGACAGTTTGGCCGAAAGCTGTGGCAATCAGGCAATAATTAATAGTGAAAACCAGCCAGTATAACGTGAAAATAGCTTTTAATAATCGCATTATAGTGTAAAAACGGTCAATATTTAATCTTCGCATGGATATCTCCCATATTGAAATATAAACCATATTGCTCAATGTTCAAGTAAAATTTTTTTAAATGTTATTATGCCTTCATTTTTTCACTATCAAGTTGCAATTAAAAATAAATATAGAATAGATTTCATTTATTGGTGATTAAAACGCCAAAGGATGTAAAGCAAACATGCAGAAATTGCCTATAGGAAAAATAGAAGCGGTCGATAATTGGGTAGGGACAGTGTGATAGGATATGAGACGAGTTTCGATTAAACTAATTAACTATTTGTCCCGCGGAGTGATTTGCGCATTTAATCCATGCATTTTAACTGTTGGCATAAAAGGTGCAGATCTTAAAACGGTTAATTATGCATAACAACACTTTTAGAAAAAGGAGGCTATACATGAATCGGATACCCGTCTATCTGGCAGGAGTAATTGTTGCGTTTGTGGTTGCTTGTGGCAGTATGGGCACGGTTCGCACGGACGAGCAGTTGTCAGTTTCGAATGTGAATTCGAGTGTGCAGAGTGAAGACGCGGCGGTGATCACCTGGAAAACCAATTTGAAATCGACGTCGCAGGTTGTATATGGTACTGATAATCAATTGAATCGAAGCACACAAGAAAATTCGACCCTGGTTAAGGATCATCAGGTGCCATTGACAGGGCTTTCAGAGAATACGACTTATTATTATAAGGTAGTGTCTCATGATTCTTCCGGTACTGAAAAAGAATCGGAGATGAAGGAATTCACAACACTGGCTGCCAGTACTCAGGGACCAGTACTTTCCAATATTCGTGTATTATCGGTTACTTCCTCGTCGGCAATTATTGGCTGGGATACGGATCAGCTTTCAAACAGCCTGATTGAATATGGTAAAACGACGGGTTATGGTTCGGATGTTGTGGATTTGGATTATTATGTTTTGGAACATAATATGAGTCTTGCTAATTTAGATCCGAATCAGCGGTATCATTTCCGGGTTATTTCGACTACGAAGTGGAATCATTCGACGACTTCTGATGATTACTATTTTGATACCAAAGACAAGGGTAGTCTGAGCCTGTATCCGGAAACGGTTCAGGGTAAAGTTGGAGATACAATCAGTTTAGTGGTCCAGTTGACCAATATTTCCGATTTGTTTGCTCTGCGTTTTATCTGCAATGTTAATCGCAATTATCTGGAATTTATCGATAAAGTGGATAGTACGCTACTTACAGATACTCGTTACAAAAAAATTAATTGTTTAAGAGAACCCCGCTATGATAACAGCAAGGTGGGTTTTGTATCGACCTGGCTTATTCAGTTTGATGGGGATAAACCTTTGGGTACAGATGTGGATATTGATAGTCGAGCGGTGGCCTTGTGTGTTCTGAAATTCAAAGTGATGGCCGCTGGCGAGACGAGTTTAACCTTTAATACATTTGAATTACTGGATGCCGCTCAGAATCAGATCAAGATTTATGAGCCGGCGATGATTCCGGTATATCTTCAATAAAAGGAGGGAAAAGAAAAAAACATTAAAGTTTTAGGCCAACAGGTCGATTTAATAAATTAGACGACCTTATACCGAAAAACTTAGGAACAAACGAATAGAAAGAAAAGAAGAAAGGAGGCCCTTGGCCTAAAACACGAAGGTTGATCAGAAAGTGCATGGCGCGAGCGAGAGTTTGCCCGGCGTGGGCAAAACCGTCGTCTTAACCGTTCTAAGGAGGAAAAGACAATGAAGTCCAAAAAAATAAAAATAGCGCTGATAGTGATATTCGGGCTCATGATAGTCGGCGTACCCTTGCTGATGATGCAGGGTCAAAGCCTGAATAATACCCCTCGCCAACCCCTGGTGTATCGTTATACCGGATGGTGGGACGGGTTGAATTATAATGTATTGTCGGGAAATCGTCCCGATATGAAAGAAGTCCGTGCAAAGCACCAGGAGACTCCTGGGTACAATGACGGAACTAACTCAGGATCGGCAGAAGGAACCACTTCGGCTTCCGAACTGTCTGATGTCCATTACCGCCCGCGGGCGCTGGAATCAGCCTTGGGTATCGCGGTCT
This sequence comes from uncultured bacterium, assembly GCA_964632485.1. Classification (GTDB taxonomy): domain Bacteria; phylum JAGOEH01; class JAGOEH01; order JAGOEH01; family JAGOEH01; genus CAZWDO01. The sequence goes on along the minus strand of CAZWDO010000018.1, from coordinate 57,967 downwards.
TTGTGGATACCTCGCTGGGTTTGATCCAGAGCAATGCTGGAGCAATTACAACCACAACCGCCGATACGACCCGCGCCTATGTAGCGTTAGTTGCGGATGGTGTGGCGCGTGATATCAAAATTTTTGAACCCCATTTTGTGCGGGTGGTGCTCGATTCGGTGGATAGTCCTCAGACACCATTTCTCGATAGCCTGGACATTAATTATACCGGTGGAACCTATCCGACCGCTCAGATTTATGTGGCAGGTGGCGGTTTGGTCACCGGCGGCGTTAATTTGAATAGTTGGGACGTGATTCCCAATTCGGAAATCGTTAAAGTGGCGGGGAGCAAATGGTCCCGCGTGGCGAATGAGACGGCGCTGGCCGCTCTGCCTTCTACTGCAAAATGCTATGCAATAGATTATGGTAGTGGCTTGGTTACGTTACGCGATCTGGATAGTTCGCAGTATCTATTGGTCGAATGCGTACTTTCGTCCGACAAGGCTACGGATATCATCGATCCGGGCGTACGCTACGGTGGCTACATTTATGATGATATGCAACGTGATACAAGCCAGGTGTCCATACTGGCTCCGACCCCGGCGGGTACTTACGGCCCCATGCCGACCACCGCGTTGCAGCGTGGTTTCTTTGATTATTGGGGACGCATCTCAGATATTGAAGTGCTGAAACGCTACAATACCGGAGCCAATGCTAACCAATACATTAATATCTATGGCCTGGACACGGCCCCGCCTGATGATTCGTCTTACCTCTTTAACTATTCCTGGGCGAAATACGACAACAGTTTCACCAGTTTGTCGATCACACAGGCCCAGCGTTATCGCGGCTCTTTAAGCAATCCTACCGCGATTTCGGTCATCAGCGCCCGTAACAGTGACCAGGGAGTGCGTTTCACGACTACTGTTGATAATGCCTATACATCTTATACAGTGACGGATAGTATCCGTATCTTCTTAACGGAAGCCGGTTCCGGCAAAATTCGCGTTATCAATGGCAGTATCGGTATTGATGCGGAAATGGGAATTGGCACGATTTATAACCTGGCCAATTATCCCGATCGTACCGGGCCCTATGATGATATTGAAACCCAGGGAGATGCGGCCATTATTCAATGGCATCACAATCACCGTACAGCGCGCGGCGGTTCGCGTCTTTCCTTCTTCCCGGATACAATCACTTATACTCTCTCCGGCGATAGCATCAATCAGCAGATTTATTTCAACCGTCATGAACAATCCTTCTCCGTAGTAGAATGGCCGACGGTTTGGGTGGATGAAGATGCCGATGGTACATTTGAGGACCAGGAAGAATGGGTGCGCGTGGCCAATCTGACAGTGGTCGGCGATACCGGCGCTTATGAACTCAACCGCTTCGCCGATCCTGATGGTTCATTCACAACTACCGATGCCTATACGGAATATGGCGGCGGCCGTTTGCTCTTCGGTAACGGCGTGCATGGACGCAAACCGGCCAAGGGTACCAACTGGACCGCCAAGATTGCCTACTATCCCTGCCCGGATATGTTTGTCTTTGACAATACCTATGCGGACAGTACTTCAGGCGCTTCGGGACAAATTTCGCAACCTACGGGTATCGCCGCGCGATATAATGACATTACCGGTCTGGTCGATGTTTATGTCGGCGATCGCGGTCATTCCGTAGTAAAGAAATATACCTGGGACGAAAATGCGGGCTGGTCTTACAAGTTCCGCTACCAGAGTAAATTCGGACAGGGACTCGATCCGGTATCGATTTCTGTTGGCAAGTATTTCAAGAACACCAATATCGTGGATTCATCGGATGTTTATGTCTATGTGGCCGATTACAGCCATGACAAAGTCATCGTCTTCCGCGACGAACAAGCCTTGAATCCCGCTTTAACTACGGTTCCGGAAAAATTTATCGAACTGGGCGGCACGGGAACCGAACTCGGACAGTTCTACCGTCCGACCGATGTTTGCGCCGTGGTTGGCGAACGGGCCCAGCATCGTGGCCTCTATACTACCGGCACAGGTGTTAATGGCGTGGGTTTCGGCGGCCAGAAAATCGATCTCTATGTTGCCGATTGGGGCGGGTCCAATAGCGGACGCATAACCAAGCTCGAAGGCATCTCCAATCAGGTTCCGACCATTACACTGAGTCTTACCGGTGGAGGTTCCTGCGGCGGCGGTAACTATATCTATCGTCATCCAGAAAGCGCATTCAGCTTCAATTACTCCGTTACCGACGATGAATTGGCAACTGCTACTGTCGGTTTCTACTTTGCCCCTACCGATACTTCCTCTCTTTCCAACTGCTTGTTGATCGAGAGTGGTATCGCGGCTCCAACCGGTGGTAATGGTACCTACTCCTGGATGCCCAGTACCACATCCGGCATGGTTGTACCGGATACCGGTTACTTGTTGGGTGTTATCTTAGACAAGTACGGCCAAAACGGCAGCGATTATTCTACACAATCCCTGATTATCAATGATAGCCGTCCCACCATCAAATTCCTCTCCGACTACAATTGCCAGGGAGAACCCGGTGATTCGATCATCCTGGTGTACGAAGGTGAAGGCCAGGGACAGGGTGGCGAGGATTTGCGTAATATTCTTGTTTATCTGGAAAATCCCGACAAGATTATATACGTCAATGTGGAAGCTACTTTTGATACCTCGATTATTGAAATCGTTGATATTGTCGCCGGCGACGCGCTCGGCAATATTGGCGGAGAAGCGTATGAATTCTATTTCACGCCCTCTGTTGAACAAATCAATAGTACCGGTATGTTTGCCATTTCCGGTGTGGTCAAGTTTCCGGCTACTAACGAAGGAATTATGTGCTCGGGCGCTTTGGCCCGTATCAGTTACCGCGTCGATACGACCGGTATTAATACGGATGATAAAACCCAGCCTAATTCCGCGCGTTATAAGAAATCGGATCCGGGTACTGCGTATCAGGGTATTACAATCAATACCAGCAATAGCCTAATGATTCGCAATATCAAGAATGGCAACAATATCTATGACACGCTCGAAGTAAAGGATTGGAAAGGCGCCTCCTTGTTCATGGTTATGTTGGGCGATATTGCCAGCGCCAACTATTATAACAACTTCTATCGCAATTATCCGGCGCCGAATATGATTCCCGATCCGGACGGACGCATTGACAATGAAGATGTCCTGGCTTATGTCTTCGGTTGGAATGGTTTCGTTGACAACAACCTGGGCTATCAGGACCCTGTGGCGGATATTTTCCCGTCATTCTCGTGGAAGAGCGGTCTTCGCGCTCCTTACTTGTTTGCCCGTCCCGATTGTAAGTGGGAACCCGATGATGTCATCACCTTTGGCGAGATGTATTCCTGGTTCCGCGGTTTCAATCCGAGCAATACCTTGCTGAAGAAAGAAGGAGCTGCTCTGGCTTATGAGGTCAACGCTGAATCACCGATTCAATTCCGCTATGTTTCAGGTAAATTAACCGATGGTCAGGAAGCGGTTTTTGACATCTATGCCAACAAGGTTGAGGATTTAAGTATCGTTCGCGCTATATTGGATTTCAATAGTGATGAAATCGAAGTGGCGATGGTTGAGGAAAAAGATTTCATGAGCCGCGGCAGCGCCAGCAGTGCATTGTTCAAGGACATGACTTTGGGACAATTGGATTTGGCAGCGACTCGCTTTGCCCAAAATCGTTCGATTCTGAACGGTTCCGGCGTCATTGCCCGCGTTTATCTGCGCGCTAAGAGCGATGTCACTTCCGATTGGGTTTTCAATTATCAATACTTCAACGGCAAGAACGAATTGGTTCGTGAAGAGGCTTTCCGTGTGGATGGACACTATTTGGCCAAGCTGGGTCTGCCCAAAACCTACGATTTAGCCCAGAACTATCCGAATCCGTTCAATCCGTCCACTGAAATTCATTTCGCCTTACCCGAAGATGCTAAAATTACTCTCAAGATATACAATATCGCGGGAGAATTAGTAAAAACTTTAGTTGACGAACGTAAGGCCGCCGGCAACTATTCCATGACATGGAATGGCACTAATGATAAGGGTCGATCTGTTGCCGCAGGCGTTTATTTCTATCAGATTGAAACAGGTAAGTTCAACAAGACTAAGAAAATGCTCTTGCTGAAATAATCTGGCATGAAAAAAATGGTGATTTTCAGGTCACCTTCTATATTTCAAAAAGCCCCGGCACGTTCCGGGGCTTTTTTTTGTGTTTTTTTTCTTGATATTTTTTTTTTTAGGTTATATTAATGTAAAACCTGAAAATCGCAGGTAAGGGACAGATTTAATGAAAAGTCTGCACACTTCAGGTATAAGAGCATTATGTTCGGACACAGCATTATCCACAGGGTTTCTTGAAGAATGTTCTTTCTGCCTGGTATTCGGGATGTTCAGCAAATTTAAATGCAATTTCTATGTAATATCTATTTTATATAGAAAATAGCAGGTTCGCGATATCGAGGATACAATGGATGCTTGGATAAAATATGAAAAAAATGAACTTTTATTGCTGGTTTCAAAAGATGATATGTCTGCTTGGTTAATCGCCCGCTCTCAATCTGATGGCTCGGGGATTGATCGTCCAACTCTATTGGAACTATTTTCGCAAGCCCAGATTACCTATGGTATTATGGATTCTGTTATTGAACTTTTTTTGCAAAAACCGGATAAGGGTGAAAAGATTTTAGTTGCCCAGGGAAAGGCTCCGGTTGCTGAAGAATGGAATGAATTTGAAAACTATTTTGATACGAGTCTTAAAAAAGAACCGACCATTACTCCCGATCAGCGAATTAATTTTAAGGAAAAGAATTTTCTGGAAAACGTGGTAATGCAGCAAATATTAGTCCAAAGAAAATTGAGCCGCCCGGGGTGTTCGGGAATGGATATCCATAGCGATGCCATCCAGCCTCCCGTACATTACGCAGCTTTTCCTCCTGGCCAGAATACTCATATTGCTGACTATGATCAAAATCTGTTAGTCTCGGCAATTAACGGCTATTTGCTGTATGATGGTGTTAATGTCAGTGTCCTGCCGAGTTTTGTAGTCGATGGTGATATTGATTATAAAACTGGAAATCTTCTGTTTATTGGCGATTTGCTGATTAAAGGCGATATTAAAGAGGGTTTTGAGGTTAAAACAGGTGGCAATCTGACTATTGAAGGTTTAATTGAAAAAGCGGTCGTTGAATGCAATGGAAATCTTACGGTAAAAGGAGGGATTATTGGAAGTCCGTTATCGACGATTACGGTTAAAGGTAACTGTTCAACCTTTTATGTGGAAAATGCGCTGGTCAATTGCCAGGGGGATATGCGAGTCGCTAAGTATTCCCACCACTCAATGCTGAAAATTGGGGGGCAATTATTTGTCGGAGATGAACATGAACACAGAGCATCAATTATTGGCGGAAAAACAATTGTCGGAAAAAATGTTGAAACCTATATTATCGGTAATTTCCACAATACTCAGACTGTTTTAGAAGTGGGGATTGATCCCTTTCTAAAAAGCCAAATAGAAACGACATATCATGAGATCAAGGTTTTGAATGAGCAACGGCGAAAGCTGGAACAGCAACTTGATTTTATTGTAAAATTTCTTCAATCTCCGATTGAGACCGAAATTGATCTGCATATTAATGATTTGGATTCCCGACGAATTGAAATACAGGATCGAATCCCCCGTCTTAAGGATACGCTTGTGAAGAAGCGTCAATTACTGCAAAAACTGGAAATTAAATTTACCGATGAAATTAACAGTCATAAAAACGAATATGGCCGTATTGTCGCCCGTTCGACAATTTTTCCGGGTGTGAGAATTTTGATTCGTAATACAGAGTGGACTGTAGGCGAAACCATGGAAGGAATGTTGATCGTGGAAACAGATAACCACATAGAGTCTTTAAAGTTGGAGTAAGGATATGGATATAGGGACACTGCTTGGAATCGTTTCAGGAATGGCTTTAATCATATATTCTATTATGATGGGAAGTTCATTGATGGTTTTTTGGGATTTGCCATCGTTTCTCATTGTTATTGGAGGAACAATTGCAACAACTTTTATAAAATTTAACATGAAAACTGTTTTTGGAACCGTCGGCGTTCTGAAGAATGCTTTTTTCGATAGTAAGGAAGATCCGCAAAAAGTAATCAAACAATTAGTGGATATGGCCAATAAAGCGCGTAAGGAGAGCATCCTTTCTTTGGCAAGTTATAAAATTACTCAGGATTTGATGAGAAAAGGCACGCAACTGATCGTTGACGGCATCGCGCCGGATTTGGTTAAATCTATTTTATATACCGAGATTGCCTTTATGAAATCGCGGCATCAAAGCGGTCAGAAATTATTTAAAGCGATGGGCTCATCCGCTCCGGCTTTTGGAATGATCGGTACTCTAATCGGCTTGGTGCAGATGTTGCAATCCATGTCAGATCCCGCTAATATCGGGCCGGCCATGGCGGTAGCTCTTATTACAACCTTTTACGGAGCTCTTTTTTCAAATTTGGTCTTTTTACCGATTGCAGACAAACTGGAAATGAGGTCCGGGGATGAACAATTGATTATGCAAATTATGGTTGAAGGCGTATTATCCATACAAGCGGGCGATAATCCCCGCGTGCTCGAAGAAAAGCTATTGTCTTTTTTGTCGCCTGATATGCGTGGCGGGAAGAAAAAAGGGAAATAAAATGCCAGATGATATGCTACAGGATGAACCGGGGGGAGAAGAAGGCGCGCCCGAGTGGATCGTGACGTTTTCCGATATGATGTCGTTATTGTTGACCTTTTTTATCATGTTGTTAAGTATGTCGTCCACCGACCTTGTTAAATATCGCCAGGTCGTTGAATCCCTGACCGGGGCTTTTGGTTCTACAACAGAAGAAACGGCGCAATATGAAAAATCTATGCCGGTAACAACTGATCAGATTACGAATGAAAATCAGGCGATGCAGCAAATCGCAAAAACAATATCTGAGATGATTCAAGACAGTAATCTTCAAAAATTCGTAAAGATGGAATCAAAAGATGATCAGTTGATAATTTCCGGGAAGATAACAGAACAAGTTCAGGCGAATCAAACCAGCCAATTGATTGCGCAACTCAATTCCATCATCGCCAGTGAAAAAATGGAGGATATGGTTAAGGTTGTGATTGATCCCCGGGGTATTGCCGTACGGATTACCGATCGAAATTTATTTGATATCGGTCGGGCTGATGTGAAAAAAGAATCGTATCGCGTGTTGTACAAAATTGGGCAGTTGATGAATCAGGTGAATGATGACATTTTAATCGAAGGCCATACGGATGATCTGCCGATACGTACCCGTCAATATCCATCGAATTGGGAACTTTCTTCGGCCCGGGCGGCTGGTGTGGCGCGGTTTCTTCTCCAGTATTGTAAAATTCCCAAAGAACGGGTAACCGTAGCCGGTGTTGCCGATACACGGCCCATTCAACAAAATGCTAACGAAGAAAATCGTAGCAACAATCGCAGGGTTGAATTTATTTTTTTGAAAAAGAACTAAATGCGAGATAACCATTGATATGGTTTTAGCTTAGAAAGGAGCGATACCCCATGCAGAAAGTTATTGGTATAGATTTAGGTACAACGAATTCCGTGGTAGCCGTCTTTGAAGGCAATACGCCTCAAATCGTTCCCAATAATCGGGGAGGTCGTTTGACGCCGTCTGTCGTCGCTTTTTCTAAAGAAGGGGAGATATTAGTGGGTCAGGCCGCTAAAAATCAGGCCATTATTAATAGCTCCCGTACGATCAGTTCAATAAAAAGGGCGATGGGAACTAAAAATCAGATCACTATTGATGCCAAAAAATATTCACCGGAAGAAATCTCGGCGCTGATTTTGCGGAAATTAAAAAAAGATGCGGAAGAGTATCTCGGTTGTGATGTAAAACAGGCGGTTATCACGGTTCCGTCCTATTTTAACGATGCCCAGCGTCAGGCAACAATCAATGCCGGTAAAATCGCCGGAATTGAGGTGCTACGCATTGTTAATGAACCGACTGCCGCCGCTCTGGCTTATGGTTTAAAAGACACTGAAGAGCAAATTGTGATGGTATATGATATTGGTGGGGGGACCTATGATGTTTCAATTCTGGAAATTGGCAATGGCGTTTTTCAAGTGCTTGCCACTTCCGGAAACAATCACCTCGGAGGCGATGATTTGGATCAGCGGCTTCTAAACTATGTGATCGAGGAATATAAAAAAAAAGAAAAACTCGACTTGAAGCAGGACCGAATGGCCTTGCAACGATTATTGGAAGAAGTTGAAAAAGCCAAGATTGAACTTTCTGAATCACCGATCACTCAGTTGAGTATTCCCTTCATCACCGCTACTGAAAAAGGACCCCGGCACCTGGAAATGAAGATTTCCCGCAGTCTTTTTGAGAATTTGATTAAAGATTTGGTTGAAGCTATCGAGGAACCGGCAAAAATTGCCTTAAAAGATGCGAAACTTTCAGTTGACCAGATTGACAAGGTTCTATTAGTAGGGGGAACTACTCGCATCCCGGTTTTTCAGGATAAAATTGCTCAGATCACTAAAAAGGAATTATATAAAAATATCAATCCCGATGAATGCGTTGCTCTGGGAGCTGCCATTCAATCAGCGATAATCAAGGGAACTACCAAGGGAATAGTCCTGGTTGATGTCATCCCCATGGCGTTGGGTATCGAAGTGGAAGGGGGAGGATTCGTACCGATTATCGATCGGAACACCCCCATTCCAGTCAGCAAGACTAAGCTCTTCACAACCATTTCCGATGACCAGGAAATGGTGGAAGTAAAAATCTACCAGGGGGAGCGTAAACTCGCAATTGCCAATAAGTTTTTAGGAAATTTCCAATTGACCGGGATTAGGAATAGTCGCAAAGGGGAACCCCGTGTCGAGGTGACTTTCGATGTTGATGTAGATGGGATTTTGCATGTTTCCGCTAAAGACCTGGATACGAATGTAAAACAAACCATCATCATTAAAGACGCCTCAGGTCTTTCTCCGGAAGAGATCAAGCACATGGTGGAAGAAGCGAACCGTTATGAAGAGCAGGATCGGCAATGGCTGATGAAACTGAATCTGACGAATAAAGCTGAGGGTCTGCTGCTGGAAGGAAATGATCTTCTTTTTCTGTGCCAGGAAAAGGATTTGACTGAATCGCATGCATCTCTGTTGATTGATTTAAAAGAAGCGTTGGGTGAATTGCAAAAATACAAAGAACGGGAAGACATGGAAAATCTTGGCGCTATGGTGGAAACGACGCAATCCATTTTGCAGCAATTCGATGATGTACGGGAACGACCTGGTGCTGAATCTATTGGCGTTGATATTAATGGTGATGAGAAGGTAAAGATTGAAAAAAACGGCGATCCCAGCCTTTCTCCCGAGGACTTGGAGATATTGGAGCAAAAGGAGTAACCCATGAATTACGAGACTTGTTATAAAGTTTTGCGGTTGCCTCCCAATTCCCCTTTTGATATGGTTAAGAAGGCCTATCGGCAATATGTCCATATCTATCATCCTGATGTGTGCGCTCAAAATACCAACCATATAGTCCGCTTTAAAGAGATTCAGGAAGCCTATCAGATTTTGAGAGAGCTTTCCTTACGGTCTGATGTGATCGTTCATGAGCGTTACCAGACGGACCCATATCACACTGCTTCTTATCCGGCGGCCCCATTGGCCGGGGGGGCAAATCCCGTTGAATCCAGGGGCTTCCAGCCTCATCCTGAGGCAACTAAAACAACCGGTAGTGAGAGGGATGATTGGAAAAGGCCTCCTGCATCCCGTTATATCAATATTGAAGTGGATATTATTACCCGTAATTTGCCGACGAAGGCTTTGATTGAGCGGATGACTGATTCTGACAATAAATTTGTTCGGATGGCGGCTGCAAAATCTTTGTTTCCGCGTAAAAGCGCCCGGAATCTCCTTCATCTGCTGGGCGCTTGCAATGACCCGGATAGCGATGTCAGCGAATTTGTTCTGACTCTTTTGACTAAATATTTTGATTTTGAAGGATTATCCTATTTAAGTAAAATTTGGGAAATTTCTTCCCAGGCTCAAAAATTTAAACTTTTAGTGATTCTGGAAAAATTGTATGATCCGAAAATTTTAAATGTGATTAAAGAGATGGATCGTCATCAGACCTCCTTTATTACCAATAAAATTAAACGCTTTTTCATGCAATTTGGCCGGGCAAAATTTTCTCTGTAAGCGCTCTTAATTTGCTTCAAAATTAGGCATTTTTTTCCGCCTTCTATAATCCCCCTCTTTCCTTTCTTAATCTTTTTAAACCTTTTCACCTGTGGCATATATATTGCAATAAGTCTTGTTGAATTGTTATCAGGAGATTAATATGCTAAAAGGAATATATCAAAGCGCCTATGGTTTGAATGTCCTGGGAATGAAACAGGAGATTAGCGCTACTAATTTAGCCAATATCAATACATCGGGTTACAAGAAAGATGGTTTGTTTATCCGTGAGATGCAGAACCTGGAGAACAAAAAAAACGGGACGCCCCGTTGGGAACAGCGGAGCATGGCAGATGCGACTCATGCGGATTATCGGCAGGGCAGCTACCATCAAACAGAGAATCCAATGGATCTGGCTTTAGACGGCGAGGGGTTCTTCGTGGTTCAAACATTCGCTGGAGAACGCTATACCCGTAATGGAAATTTTAAGCTGAATCATGATGGAATTTTAGTCAACTCTCAAAACCAACCTGTGTTGGGTCTCAATGGCCCTATTGCTATTCAGGGAGAGACCGTGGCAATCGGTGAAAACGGACAGGTTTTTGTGGATGATCAGATGGTAGATCAAATTCGTGTAGTAGATTTTGAAAAACCTTATGAACTGGTAAAAACCGGAGAAGGGTTGTTGGCGAAACGGGAGCCTATGGCGTTAGAAACTGAGTCCGAAGCGCGCGTCAAACAAGGGTTTTTAGAAGACTCAAATGTAAATATGATTGAAGAGATGGTCGATATGCTGGAAACATTCCGGCATTTTGAAAGCGGACAAAAACTGATTACCGCCCAGGATGAGACCCTGAATACCCTAATCAATCAAGTGGGTCGATTGGAATAATGAAAGGAGTTTGAAATGATACGAGCGATGCGTTCTGCCGCAACCGGCATGATCGCCCAACAGTTCAATGTCGATACAATTGCGAATAATTTGGCGAATGTGAATACGACTGGATTTAAAAAAAATCAGGTTGAATTCCAGGACTTGTTGTATCAAACCGTGCGCGCAGCCGGTACTACGTTTGTCCAGGGCGCTGAAGTTCCCTCTGAATTGCAGGTGGGTAACGGTGTAAGAATAGCCGCCACTCCGAAGCTATTTACCCAGGGGGATGTATTTCCTACTAATCGTTCGCTGGATGTGGCCTTGAACGGAGATGGATTCTTTCAGGTATTAGCGCCTGATGGCTCTGTCTATTATACCCGCGATGGCGCGTTTGAACTCAACGCTGATGGTACGATTGTTACCAAGGATGGTTACACCATACAGCCTGAAATGGCGGTTCCTGAAAACGCCACGGATATTGTAATCGGAGCTGATGGAACTGTCTCGATTATCACTCCCGATGCGGTGGAACCTACCGAATTGGGGCAGATCGAACTTGCCCGCTTTATCAATTCCGCTGGATTGAAAAATATTGGTAGAAATCTATATGTTTCCACAATGGCTTCAGGTGATCCAATTTTAGGAGTGCCCAATCAGGACGGATTCGCTGAAGCTTTGCAAAAATATCTGGAAAAATCGAATGTTCAGATTGTGGAAGAAATGGTCAATATGATTACCGCTCAACGCGCCTATGAAATCAATTCCAAAGCGATTTCGGTATCCGATGACATGATGTCGATCGCTAATAATCTGAGGAGATAACCCGGTGTTTAACATGATCCGCCTCCTAAGCGTCATCTTTTTGCTTTATGTTTCTTTGGCGGCGAAAGGAAGCTTGATTTATCTCAAATCGAGTAGTGTTTATCATCATGACTTGAATTTTTCTCAGATCGCCTGGCTATCTGGAACACCCCTTTCTGATGATCTCCTGCAATTTGATCTGTTAAAAATAGCGCGTTCCAACGGATTTCTGTTAAAAGAAGACTTAACGTCCTGGCTGTCAAATTCTTTTCCTGAGCTCTCCTATAAAATTCTGGGAGTGGATACGGTATATTTGCAACAACACGATTTCTTAGTCGATGGGAGAAAACAGGAAGAGCTATTACGAAATTATCTTGGGCAATCATTAACCTATGCAGATTCATTGATTGTCCTCAATTTCCGTAATGTCCCGGAATCTTTTTATTTACCCGATTCCCCGGATTCCATGATTGTGCATTGTATCGGTAAAATTAAATTGAATAATTTTAACCGGGTCATACTCACTGCCTGGATCAACGGCAGCGAATACTCACACTATGAGTATCGTGTCCGGGTTAGGGCCTATGATTATTATCTGACCGTTAATCGGTTAATTGCGGCCAGGGAAGCCGTTGCAGATTCCGCGCTGGCAATGGGAAAATTTTTTATTCTTAATTCCCATCGAACGCCTTTGAAGGATCCTGGAAAATTAAGGGATGCTCGCGCTCGTCGGACATTGAAGCCGGGAGATATGCTGTTTGAGAGTTTTTTTGATTTTCCAATATTGGTTGATAAAGGCCAAATGGTCGCTGTAAAATACCAGCAAGGCAATGTTAAAATGATGCTGCAATGTGAAGCTTTGCAAAAAGGGCGCCGGGGAGATCGCATCAATGTGAGAAATCCTCAAAGCCACAAAATTATCTCGGTAATCCTAAATGATTATGCGAAGGGAGTTGTTGAATGAAACGGTTTATTTTTTTAAATATCGTAAGTTTTGTTCTTGTTTTAAATGCGCAGGGAAACCGTCCGCTTTATTATATGTTTTCGGACAATAAAGCCCGCCAAGTGAACGATTTGGTGACAATCGTCGTTTCCGAGCAGGCCAATGCGCAAAATTCCACGGCCAATAATTCCTCAACCCAACAAGGGACAAATTTTTCGGTGGGCCCCGGAATCGGCGGCTGGAGCGGAGCTGTGGGTGAATTTGGCGCAGGAACTAAATGGGACAATAGCTATAAAGGGAGCGGTACTACCGCTAAAAGTGGCAGTATCCAGACCACAATTACCGCAAAAATCCTGAAAGTGATGGAAAATGGAAATTTTCAGATTGAAGGCACTAAAAAATTAATGATCAATGGTGAAGAAGAGTTGATTAATATCTCCGGCGAAGTGCGACCCGACGATATTGGCGCCAATAATACCGTTTCCTCAACGAAACTTGCCAACGTTGAGATCAGTTATAAAGGGCAAGGCGCCATGTACGATGGAGCAAAA
>CAZWDO010000018.1:0-44596 GCA_964632485.1 uncultured bacterium | reverse complement strand
GCCGGTTTGATTACATGTTTATTCAACTGGTTATTTTAAGTTAGGATGGTGTGAGGATGAGAAAATTCATAATTGGTTTTATTGTGTTAAATTCTTTATGTTCGCTACTTTCCCGGGCGGAAGTCAGAGTTAAGGACATTGCCGCTATACATGGAATAGAGGAGATGCAACTGGTTGGATATGGCTTGGTTGTTGGCTTGAATGGCACCGGCGACAAGCAACGTACTGTTTTTACCGTTCAGTCAATTACTAAAATGCTCCAGCAGATGGGAGTTGCGGTTGATGCGGATAAAGCTCGGGTGAAAAATGTTGCCGCAGTGATGGTGACCGGAAAATTGCGTCCATTTATGAAAAAAGGTAATAAGTTGGATGTACAGGTTTCTTCTTTGGGTGATGCCACCAGTCTTGAAGGCGGTATTCTGATTATGACTCCGTTACGGGGACCGGATAATGTAATTTATGCCGTTGCCCAGGGGCCTCTTTCAATCGGAGGGCTCAATATGGGCTCAGCCCGCTCCGATCGGCAGAACTATGATATGGTAGGAACCATACCCAACGGCGCGAATCTGGAACAGGAATTGGAGTATAGTCTCAGTCAGGGCGCGCTGAATGAAAACCACCTGAGTATATCCCTGAATAATCCCGATTTTACGACAATTATCCGCCTGGCGCAAGCCATTGATGAAAAATTCGGAAATTCAATCAGCATTCCTCAGGATGCCGGTTTGGTTGTTGTTTCGATTCCCGCGGAATATAACAGCACTCAGGGCATTGTTAAAATGATTTCTGAGATTGAAAATTTAACGGTAATTCCGGACGATCGTGCGCGAATTGTGATTAATGAGCGGACGGGCACTATTGTTGCTGGCCAAAATGTTGGTATCTCAAAAGTTTCTTTGGCGCATAACAGTATTTCTTTGCAGATCGGCGATGGGGAAGGACAGGGATCAAGCGGCGCTGCTCGCTCTATCGTGTTGGATGAAAAAGTGAATGTGGAAGAATTGGCCAAGGCATTGAATGCCATCGGAGCTTCCCCCCGTGATATGGTAGCAATTTTCCAGGCCTTGAAACAAGCCGGCGCTTTATTCGCCGATATTGAGGTACTTTGACATGTTACAAATTCAATCGCTTCCCGGCTCTTCAGCCGCATCCGGCGCTGCTGATTCCCATCGCGCCTCCCTCCGGCACGCCTGCCGGGAGTTTGAATCACTTTTCTTAAATATGATATTAAAAAAAATGGATCAGGGAGTCGAACGCAATTCCTTATTTAGTGGGGGAGCCGGGGAGGCTATGTTTCGCGATATGTTGTTTGAACAATATGGGAATAAAATGGCCGAAGCCCGTCAGCTTGGACTGGCAGAGCAGTTGGAAACTGAAATGGCCCGCCGGTATCAGCTTCCCGATACCGAAGGTGAATCTTCAACCCCCATTACCCAAATTACTCGAAAAATGCGCCTTAAAAAACTTGAACAGTATCAACAGCAGCAATCGTCAATTGAGGACCAAATCCTTCATTCTCGTTTAAAACCCTTTAAAGAGAGTGTTCAGGATGCGGCAAAAAAATTTAATCTTCCACCCCAACTCATTCAAGCGGTCATTATGACCGAATCGGGGGGTAACCCTAATGCGGTTTCTCCTTCCGGCGCCCAGGGTCTTATGCAGATTATGCCGGATACGGCAAAATGGCTTTCTCTTGAAAACCCCTTTAATCCCCATGAAAATATTCTGAAGGGAAGTGAGTATTTAGCGAAACTCCTGGATCAATTTGATCATAAGCTGGATTTGGCGCTGGCGGCATACAATGCCGGGCCTACGCGTGTGAAAGAATATGGAGGAGTTCCTCCCTTTCAGGAAACGGTACGTTATGTAGAAAAAGTTCAATCCTATCAAAAAAAACTGACGCTTTCCCGCATGGATCAGGGTTTAGCGTTTGACCAATCGGTCGATTAATAAAGAAAAGGAGATTACCTATGGAAAGCCATTGGAAGGATCTTTTCAATACTCTGGAAATCGAATTGGGCTATCTGGAGCGTTTACGTACGAATTTGTTGCGGCAGCAAAACTTTTTGATTATCAATCAACCAGTATTGCTAAAAGATGCTCTGGAAGAAGAAAAGGAGATTCTATTTAAAAATTTCCAGACTGAACAATACCGTGTCCAGTTATTAAAAAAAATGGTAGAGGCTACATTGATTCCCTCTCCGGACATAACGCTTGATCAGTTAATAGAATTGGTTCCCGAGATCAATAAACTTAAGATTAAACAGTTGCGGAATCAAATCAAAATGGCGGCTTTTGAAGTAGACGAAATAAATGCCCGAAACCGGTTGCTTTTAAAGCGCGCCACTCAATTGGTTCATGAAGAATTAAAAATTCTGACGGTAAGCGCTAATAAAACTACCTACCATCAACGGGGCGAATTGATTGAAAAACAGCAAATTTCAATGGTTAACGAACAAGTATGAAACTTTTTTGCTGGATGTCGAGGTAAATCATGAGCGGTTTGTTTGGAAATTTGGAGACCAGTAAACGAGCTTTGAACGCTCATCAGGCTGGAATCAGTACTACCAGTCATAATATTGCCAATTCCGATACGGAAGGCTATTCGCGGCAACAAGTGGTTCTGAAGAGTACCCTACCTGAAAATAAAATTTTCGGTCAAGTGGGTAGCGGGGTGGATATTAAAGAAATTAAGCGCCAAACCGACAAACTGCTCTATGACCACTATATCTATGAATTGGGGCAGAGCGGCGAATGGGATCGCAAGGATACTCTGCTTCAGGAGCTGGAAGCAATTATGAATGAACCGAGTGATTTCGGCATGAGCAAAAATATGAATGAGTTTTTCAATGTATGGAGCGATTTGGCCAATCACCCTGAATTGAAATCATTGAAAATCAGTGTGATAGAAAAAACAAAAAACATGACGGACAATTTTCATCGTTTGGACAGTCAATTGAACAATTTACGCTATCGAATTGAAGAGCAGGTGGTTGATCGCGTAGAGCGTTTCAATGAGTTGGCGGAAGAAGTGCGCAAATTGAATATTGGAGTCGCTAATGTCGAATACAGTCAGAATTTGCATGCCAATGATTTGCGTGACCAGCGGGATAAGCTCGTTGCTGAAATGGCGCAGATCGGCGACGTTAAAGCGACCGAAATGAAGGGGGGAATGGTCAAGGTCACTCTGGGAGGGATGTCGGTAGTTGAAAGCGACCAGATTTATAAAATTGAATTGAATAAAAAATTGAGCACTTTTGACTATGACCGATTAGGAGTCGTATTTCCTGATTTTATGAATAAAACCGCCCGGATAGAGGGTGGTGAATTGAAAGGATTGATGGATATTCGGGACGATTATATTGTCGAGCAGATGAAAAAACTGGATGCCATGGCCATTGCTTTTGTCCAGGAAGTCAATACGCTCCACCGCAAAGGATATGGTAGTGAAAATCAACTCTATTCGGATATTCCTTTTTTTAATACTGTAATTAGTGGCGCCAGAGATATTCAGGTAAATATGCAATTGGAAAAAACCCCGGAACTTGTCGCCGCCTCAGCGACTGGCGCTCCGGGAGATAATCAGATCGCGCTTGCCATCAGTCAGTTAAAAGATCAAAAAGTGATGGAAAACGGGACAATGACATTTAGCCGTTATTATGAGACAATTATCAATAATGTCGGATTGAAGGCCGATCAAGCAACAAAAAATAAAAAAAATCAGGATATATTGACCGAGCAGGTCAAAAACTTTAAGGAAAGCGCAAGTGGTGTTCAACTGGATGCCGAACTCACGAATTTAATCCGACTTCAAAGCGCCTATCAGGCAGCGGCGCGAGTTGTGACTACTGTTGATAAACTCCTGGATACTATCATCAACCGTATGGGTGGTTAAAGCGGAAGGAATAAGCCATGCGTATTACCAATAATTATCTCAATAATATTTATTTAACGAATTTAAATGGAAATATGGAAAAATTAGCGATTTTACAGGAACGAGTCGCCTCAGGGAAAATAATTAACCGACCCTCCGACAATCCGGTGCAAACTTCACGGTTGCTGGATTTAAAAGGCCGTGTCGGTTATATTGAACAGTTTCAAAAAAATATTGATGAGGGGAAAGCTTTGCTGGAGTTTACTCAGGCGACCCTTAACGATACATTGACCGTGGTGAAGAAAAGCTACGAAATTAGCTTAAAAGGCGCCGATTCAGCGCTTGATCATGAAGAACGGGAATCATTATCCTTTCAGGTCGATCAATTATTACAGGAAATGCTGGACCTTTCTCGAAAAAAGTACCAGGATAAATATTTGTTCGGGGGAACCTGGACTACCGAATTGCCTTATCGCGCCTATACCAATATAAGCGATGAATCGATTGTCCCGGCGGATTTGCAGCAACCGGTTCAATTATCACATGATGATTTGCGTAAAACTGGAGAATTTTCAATTCATCGCGTCGACGGATCGGAATTGCAAATCGGTAAGGACTATATTGTCAATTACGAAAAAGGACAAATCCAGTTTCTTTCCGATGGGTCCGCAACTGCCGGTACACGCTATTCTGTTTCCTTCAGTACGTATAAGGTTAATTTTGATGTGGAGCAGATTGTCGGCGTCGATGAAAACAGCAAGGGGATTGATGACCGATATTACCAGGAGATTGATGAAGGAATTACTGTCGCGATGAATTTAACGGGTCGGGAAGTGTTTAACGATCAGGTGGATCTTTTTCAAAGTCTGATCGATTTGAGGAACCGACTCAGCGCAAACGACCAGGAAGGTGTGAATCTAATGGTTAAAGAAACTCAGAGCGGCATTCGCCAAATCATGGATAATAATGCGCTGGCCGGGTCGAAAATTTTGCGGCTGAATATGACGGCGGATCGGCTGGTTAATAATAAAACCAGTGTTGAATCCCTTCGCTCTTCAATTGAAGATATTGATGTCGCGAAAGCTGCATTGGATCTTCAACAATTGCAAAATGTTTACCAGGCAGCCAGTTATGCCAGTCGGGCTATTTTTGAATCCACTCTGGTTAATTTTCTGCGATAATGCAGGTTTACTATGCTCTTTAATGATTTTCAGCGTGTGTACTACTTCCCTGATGGTGTGATTGGATATCCCCAATTCCGCTATTTTTATCTTTTCCAATCCGTCGGGGATTCCCCCTATTATTATCTAATCAGCCTGGAGCAACAGGGATTGTTTTTTCTATTGCTCAATCCTCATATCGTTCTTTATGAATATGATATTGCGTTAACCGCTGAAGAAAAGGATAAAATCGATCTGATTTCTCCGGATGACTTGGAACTCTTTGTTTTGGTAAGCATACCCGATGAAATTGAATTGATTTCGTTGAACTTGCGCATGCCGCTTTTTATCAATCGCTATAATCGCTGGGGGGGGCAAAAAATTCTCCAGGACCATTATCCGGTAAAGTTTTATCTGTTTTATGAAATCAACGATTTAAAAAAAAAATTAGTCTAAATCCCAAATAAATCCTAAAGTAACTCCTTGATCTGTCGATATAAATAATAGAAGGTCGAAAAGAATTAACGTCTGGTGTAAGGTCTAAAGTCTACCGTAAGGTTAACAGGTTAGTTAACTCATGAATTCAGGAGGAGTTAAAATGCGTATAAACACGAATGTTTCCGCGCTTAAAGCTTATAATTCGTTGTTTTTCACAACGAAATCGATGACGGCTACGCAGGAACGATTGTCCACCGGTAAGCGAATTAATGCGGCTGCCGATGATCCTGCCGGCTTTATTTTGTCTCGAAAATTGAATGTGCGGGCCGATGGTTTGGCTTCTGCTTCCGAGAATGTAGGAAATGCGCGCAATGTGCTGGGCGTGGCTGAAGGCGGCGCCAACAATATTTCAAAACTTATTGAAGAAGTTCGTAAGAATGTCGCCCGGGCAGCCGATGATTCATTATCTTCGGATGAGCGGATTGAGATTCAATCAATCGTTGAAGAGTTAGCGGATGAAATTGATCAGGTAGTGGAGACTACGCGTTGGGGTTCCCAAAAATTATTGGATGGAACCTTCCAAAGCAAGTTTTTCCAAACCGGGCCTGATTATACCGATCGCACTAATTTCAATATCATGGATAGTTTCTATGCCTCTGATATCGGAATCGGCCAGTTGGGTTGGGAAACTTCTCGCGCTGGGGATGTTACCAATCTGAGTATTGATAACAACACGACGGTAGCCGGCATTGACCTCAATTCAAATACGAAGGCCATTGCCGCCAATGGATACTATCGTATCCGCACGCTTCAGGATGTTGGCACTGACAAAGCCAATTCGCATGTTGTAATCGATTTCGATAGTAATGGTTATAATGTAGCAGGAGGAACAACCTGGCGAAAGACAATTAATTTAAACGATTTGTATCTCAATGAGCAAAAATCCAACAATCCCAATGGATTGACGAATAATACCACTTTGATCGAGGGTTTAAAGATTGATTTCAATTCGCCGGATACAACCGATGCTGATAATCCAGTGTATGCCTTGACGCCGAATGCGACCACAACCTTTGAAGTGCGCGGAGCCCAGGCTACCAAGATGGACTTGTCGCATCACGGTAATGCTATCGAAACGATGAGTATCATTGATCAGGCCATTACAAAAGTGAACCACATGACGGCCAATGTCGGCGCCAAGGGCCAGCGTCTTTCCTTTAAAGAAGATTTTCTGGCTACCGCTGAAACGAACGTGCGCGCTGCGGCCAGCCGTATCGAAGATGCCGATGTCGCAAAAGAACAACTGCAATCTTCTACTCTGCAAATTTTGCAGCAGTCCGGCCTCTCCATGATGGCGCAATCAATGTTCCTTCCCCAGAATATACTGTCGCTCTTTAAATAAGACAAACCTGGGAAATGACGATGACCGGTTAAAAGGGATGGACCTGAGGGTACCATCCCTCGCTGGTTGAAGTCAATGCGCCGGAGATCAACCGGATTGAATAGAGAAAGGATTGGTAGAAAATGGTTGACACAGGAATTCAAGCTTATAATAATATGAAACTGAACGTGGTGAGTAAAGAAAAATTACTGATCATGGCCTACGAGCATGCGATTAAATTTCTCAAACTAGCCAGATTGGAACAGCAAAAAAAGAAATTCTACGAATCTTTTCAATACGTGCTCAAAGCGAAACGTATTATTCGTGAATTGCAAAATTCTTTAAATATGGAAATTGAGGATATATCGATTCCTTTATTCCGTTTGTATGATTATATGAACTATCGTTTAAACCAAGTGAATGTCGGACTCAATTTGATGCAACCGATTGACGAAGTGGTTGATTTGTTGGTTGGAATCAAGGACGCCTGGGATCAAGCTCTGACCCAGGAGGGGAAAAAACACCTTCCCCAGGAAACTGAAGTCGTCAATGGCGAATCAAATCGGGTCTATTCAGCGTAATTTTTAGTAAGGTGGCATGTTATGGATACGAAAAGTATTAACTCATCTTTTACCTTTCCCGAGCCACTGACACCGGTCCATGAAATGAAAGCGTCTGTTGCCGCTGATCAAAAAATTGAAACGCAAAAGGCGCTGGATAATTTTAATGAAAGTCAATTGAAAAAAAATAGTGACTGGAAACCTTCCTCTGACAAAATGAACCAAATGGTGGAGAACATTAATGCCTATATCAATCAAATCAACAGTAAAGTACAATTCAAAATCATGCGTGACTATAATAATCAAACTGTGATACAAGTGGTTGATATGGAGCGGGATAAGGTAATTCGTCAGATACCCCCTGACTATCTTTTGAAAATTGAAAAATCGTTGGCTGAATTAACCGGGCTTATCACCGA
The DNA here is from genome assembly GCA_964632485.1 of uncultured bacterium. Taxonomy (GTDB): domain Bacteria; phylum JAGOEH01; class JAGOEH01; order JAGOEH01; family JAGOEH01; genus CAZWDO01. The sequence goes on along the minus strand of CAZWDO010000018.1, from coordinate 36,764 downwards.
TGAAAAAGCCTGATTGGGTCGAAAGGATGGCTTGCCATGCAAATAGAAACAGTTAATTCTTTCTTTCTCAAAGAGTACAAGAACCAAAAAAACAAATCCGAGACGGTGAGCCGAAATAAAACGGAAATTGCAGGCAAGAATAATCCTGAATCGGTTCAAATCGATATTTCAGAAAAAGGAAAAGTGCTTTCTGATCAAATTCAAACGATGAAATTGGCAATGGCTTACCTTAAAGATATTAATGATGTTCGACAGGATAAGTTGCAGGAAGTAAGAAACAAAATTCAGGATGGTTTCTACCAGCCCTCCTCAAGCATTCATGATCTGGTGGCGAACCGGTTATTGCCTCTATTGGAAGACTGAAACGAAAAAGATTGATTTTTAAGTCAATCTTTTTCGTTCAGATACAGAATTTATTGTTGCTACTAATCGCTCATTGATAATAAAAACTTCTTATTAGATTTTGTATTATTCATTCTTGTGAGCAGAAATTCCATGGCTTCGACCGGAGTCATTTCATTTAAAAGTTTTCTCAATATCCAAATGCGATTCAAATCATCGTCTGAGATCAAGAGTTCTTCTTTACGTGTGCCGGATCGATTAATATCGATTGCCGGGAATATGCGTTTGTCGCTCAGTCGGCGATCCAGTACCAATTCCATGTTGCCGGTTCCTTTGAACTCTTCAAAAATGACTTCATCCATTCGGCTTCCCGTTTCAATAAGCGCCGTTGCGATGATAGTCAGACTGCCCCCTTCTTCAACATTTCGAGCTGCGCCGAAAAATCGTTTGGGACGATGAAGAGCATTGGAATCGACACCTCCCGAAAGTATTTTACCCGAATGCGGTACTACGGTGTTGTGCGCCCGGGCTAAACGGGTAATACTATCTAATAGCACAACCACATCGAATTTATGCTCGACTAAGCGTTTAGCTTTTTCTAATACCATATCTGCCACCTGCACATGCCGTTCCGGCGGTTCGTCGAAGGTAGAACTAATCACTTCAGCCTTAACGTTACGCTTCATATCGGTTACTTCTTCCGGCCGTTCATCAATTAGAAGAACGATTAATTTTATTTTCGTATAATTCGCCGCGATACTATTGGCGATACTCTGCAATAAAATCGTTTTACCGGCGCGGGGAGGAGCAGTTATCAGCCCACGTTGCCCCATTCCGACAGGACATAATAAATCCAGAATCCGCATCGAAATTCCCTGCTTGTTGAGTTGATTCTCAAGCATAATCTGGGTTTCCGGATATAAAGGAGTCAGATTGTCAAAAAGAGGACGAGATTTAGCTTCCACCGGGTCCTGGCAATTGATGGTTTCCACTTTCAATAACGCGAAATACCGTTCTCCTTCTTTTGGCGACCGGACTTGGCCAGAAACTGTATCTCCGGTGCGTAAACTGAATCGCTTGATTTGAGAGGGACTTATATAAACATCATCCGGTCCCGCTAAATAGTTTGTTTCAGGTGAACGTAGAAATCCATACCCTTCAGTTGTGATTTCAACGACACCTTCCGTAAATATTAATCCGTTTTTCTCTGTTTGGGTTTGTAGAATTTTAAAAATTAATTCCTGCTTTTTCAATCCTGAAAAATCGGGAATATTCAGCTTTTCAGCTATTCCTAAAAGTTCTGATATAGTCATACTTTGCAAACTAACTATATCCATTTTTTCTCCTTTCTTCATTTAACATATCATGGAGATATGTTCATAGCCAATTTTTTAAGTAACTTATTTACAACAATTTTCAAAATTGTACTTAATACGTCTTGTGGGGCTGGAAGTGTGAATTCAGCCTTTTCACACTTCAGATCGAGAATGACGAGTCGATCTGTATGTCTCTTTGACGAGCGTCATTTATCCTGAAGTTTAAAACATAGCTCTTCATTACATGGTTGTTACTAACGATAATACTTTTTTTTCAAATTCAGCGAGGTTCAAGGGTAACTGGACCATTTCGATAATTTTAAATTCATCACGGATCTGATTAATAAAACTATCACTGATTTGCGAGTATATTAGCCAAACAGGGATATTCTTTTCCTGGTTCAACTGAAACAGGTTTTTCAGCGTATCGTAACTTTTCATATAACAGGGATTGAATAGAACCAGATTAGGCATCATGGTATGGAAAATCAATGGGAATTTTTCAAAATTGACAAATCGAACTCTAAATTTTTTTTCAATCTGCGTGACTGATTCGTCAGGATTGTTGTCGATGATTAAAATCCGAATCGGATGCTTGATTTCTGGTTCCTTCCTGGGGGGGGCAGTTTCAATGCCAGTGGCAGTATCGTTCGTCTCCCCTTCGGATGAAATGGCCAACAACTCATCGGCCTTCCGCTCTTCTTTCATCTTTTTCTGGTGGTACATTACACTGATAATATATTGGTTTAAACTATCCACTTGTTTCTCTGCCAGATTATTGAACATTATCGTACACGTATTGCGATCAACGGAACGAACTTTAGCATCACAAATAAAATCCTGGTCCAGTCCATCGATTGAAATGCTTTTTAAGGGATACCCTGGATAAAATGGAACGTTGATATTGGGAAAAGTGAATGTAGTCCCTTCGATTGAAATGTCGCGGATGCGAAACTGAACCATTTCTCCCATCGGTTTGCTGCGGCTCATCATGATAAATTTGATATGTAATGGTTTGTTTACTAATGGGATAACACGATAATACCGGAATCTTGGGTCTCGTATGATTTCGGTTGGAATGGCGAAGGCAAACTGAGTTTGAGTTCCTTCTTTGATATATTTTTTGTATTTAAGCATTCCATAGTAACACTCATGCCCCAGTTTGTATTCGAAGCGGACCAATTTTGAATGCGCCAGTATGTCTATTGGAACATTGTCTTCAAATGAGAGGATCATAGTTTGATCTTTTTCGATTTTAATCACTTCTCCGAAGTACTTGCTACCATCAAACTGGGTATTGATTTCTGTCTTATTTTCAATTAGATTTGCGATGGCGTTTTCAATTTCGTCTGCTTTGGTAAGTTTTGTTTGTTCGGATGTCGTTGTTTTTTTAAATAAGCTCATGATTTTCTTTGTACTTTTATCGTTACTATTTAATTATTTCCTGATTTAATATAGTTAAATTGAATCTTTTTGTCAAGCCAATTTATCTTTTTTTAAAAAAATAATTAAATTTTGTGTTTTTTTTTGTCGATGATTATATTAGAATGTGTGTATCAGTATGTCAACTCTTAGCAGGAGGGCGCTAATGCGTATAAAAATTTTTATTCTTATTTGTTCACTGTTGATTGGTTCTATCACTTGTTCAAGCAGCCGGCAGGTTGTGTCTAATGACTATGCCCGGTCTCAAATTGCTTGTAAAAGTGTCCGTGATATTTCATTTCAGGTTGTTTTGAATTCACCGGACTATATTGAATGGTATTACCAGCATATCTCACAAGCTATGGGGATGGGCATGGCTGAAAAAGAGCAATTGCTGGCGCGGAAAGTGAATTTCTCCCAACATTTCCTCTGGTTCAATATCACGGCCCGAGCAGGTTCAATGGAAGAATTAGTCTGGAATGAATGCGAACAGTTCATTCTCATAACCGATAAAGGCGCCCGCTTTTATCCGGAGTTTGCGGGAAGTGGTAGCTATCCGCGCTATCGGCCGCTTGAAGTAGATGGTCACATCTATGACAGAATTTCCTGGGAAAAAACGTTTGGATTGCGCTTCCCATTGACGGTTCTGTGTGAAAACTGTGATAATAAATGCTTTTATTTAGTATCCGCCATGGATCAATCGATCCTGGGTGTCTGGGAGATCGATAAGCTGCGTCAGTATTATAAACTCGATGATTGCGATAGTGATTGTGGCAACTAAACGATTAGGAGAATTTTTATGAAAAAAATAGTGTATCTATGGTTGTTTTTTTGTATGCCACTGCTCGCTCAATCAAATGGCGTCAATACCAGTAGTGGAATTTCGTTGAATTTCGATCAATCGAACCTTCATAATTATACCGTTTATAATTCGTGTGTTAATTTGAGCGGGTTTGGCGATGCTGGAATTAATGTACAGGTCCTTTTCAATACGCCTGAATATATTCAACAATACTATTCTGATTTGGGGCGTTATGGTAAGATGTCAAAATCCCGCTTAATGCAATTGATCGAACGGAATTTCGATTATTCCCGGCGACGTTTATGGTTTGAGGTCACCGTGCGATCTGACCATGTTGAGGATCTCCTTTGGGCTAATAATGATTTGTTTGTATTAGAAAACAACCTGGGAGTCCGCGTGCGGGCGGATGTTATCGGCCGGGGAACATTGCCCAGATATCAGCCAATTGATGTGGACGGCCATGTCTATGATGATTTGGCCTGGGAAAAAACCTTTGGTCTGGAATTTCCCGTTTCTCTGTTAGGTGATGAAGAGGTTCGATTCATTACCTTAAAATCGATGTACTGGCATAAAGTTATTGCAACTTGGGAAATTCAGCCAGAATTGAAAACGCAGTATATTATTTATGATCAAGAATAGTTTTCTGCTTGGAATGATTCTTTGTTTCTATTCGATGACCCTTGCTGAGACTCTTGTCTATCGTCTGCGGGTTGTAACATCCGAAGGGAATCGCTTTGAAACTGTTTCCTGCTTCAATCCCTCTGATTATGTTGCGCTTCATGGAGGAAACGCTGTGATTGAAAAGGTTTACACTATTAAAAAATGGCTCGAAAAGAAAGAGCTGTCCTCGGAAAAATGGATAAATATCCTGAAAAAAGAGCGCCTTTATCCCCGTAATTACCTTAAACTGCCAGCAATCTCGCTGAAGTAGGCACGGAAAGGATATCAAAATGCCGAAATCGGTTTATGTGGTTGTGATACTTGCGCTGATTACCGGATTGACTTTTTCTCAGGAGCTTGTTTTTCGCAGTGGGATTATCATTCTTCGCAACAATGAGATGCTTAAAGGCGCTATCGCGCTTTCCCAATATGGCAAAGCGAATAATCGGATTCCCGTATTGGCCCAGGGAAGCAATCATCTTAGATTGATCCAGGTTCCGATGATTCAAAAAATCGATCTGATCTATGGAAATACGCTGAATCTTTTCAACCAGGCCGCCCAAGTGAATGTATGGGCGACTTTATATTTACATTCCGGAGAAATAATCGCGCAAGCCTTTTTGGATCCGCTCTCGGTTTGGCTGAAATCGGAAGATGGGAAAATTCAGGAGTTTTTAATATATGATGGTATGCAAACTATCGAGAACGTGAACATCATTAAGGGAATTTTTTTTATCCCTCAAATGTTCCCGTTACCCATCAGCGCCTCTATGGATGATTTCTCTCCAGAACATAACTCAATGAATTCGTCTGTTATCAAGCCTCAAACGAAAAAGTCGCGATCTGTAATCTATTTCCGGAAAACTCCCGGTGGCCGGCAGATTGGTAAACTGGATCGCGGAATTAGCGTTAATGTGATCGACCGTAATGGCGATTGGGAAAAGGTTCGGTTCGAAGGGTGGATTCATAGTCCCCTTCTGGAACCTGAGGATTGATATGAATTGTCCTGAATGCGGTTTTGCAATTCCCCCAGGGAGTTTGGATATAAATATCTGTCCCGAATGCGGGGCTAAATTACCAGAGGAGTTTACTACTATGGCACAGATGGAAAATAAGAATTCGGATATGTCTCAAGATGACAGTATGATCGAATTGGATGACGATTTGGTGCTGGACAATCATGATAAACCCAGGGAATCCAAAAACAGGAAACTTCTGCTTATTTTATTGGCTGTCCTCGCCCTGATCATTATTTCAGTTGCTATTTTCTATTGGGTCTATTACAAACCCACCTCCATCCCTCAGCTCCCAAATGATTCTCTTTCTGATATGTTCAGCGACAGTTTGGGTTATAATGATTTTTCTTTTATGGCTGATTCAGTATTAGATTCCGTTTCCGATAGCTCTGCGGATACATCGTCGGCTCAAACAGATACCGTTAATGCTGCCAATAATGCGGATTCTCTGGTGGCCAGCGATAGCGCAAAAGTTTTCAATGATAGCGTCAGACTTTTACTACAGGCAGATAGCGCCCGGGCTGCTGCCACTGCAGACTCTCTAAAAAAAGCCGAGTCACTTCGGGCCCGAAAAAAAACTACATCAAAAAAACCATCAAAAAAAATTCCCAAAAAACCTGCGCATGAAAAACCTCTCCAGCTTAAAATTGATAGCAATGATCTTCCCAAGGAAACGTTGGCTGTAATAACTCCACTGCCTGTGGTGAAAGAACCGGTGGTGATCGAACTCCCCTTGGTTTTGGAAACTATCCAGGGGCAAACGTCGAATGTTACTTTCAGACCCGGAAAAGAACATCTCGGTTATTTTGCTCTTAGCGCTAAAAAATTCCGGTCCGTTTCCTGGAAGGATATTTCTCAAATTGTTTTCTTTTATGATGGCCCTTATACGCTTGATGGAGAATCTCCTCAATATCGGGTGAAAGCGAATATCTCTAAATCAGATCGAACAACCCTTTATCAAGTCGTCATTCCCAATCTCGAAATCTCTACCTCTCAAGGCGCTGTTTATGTGGTTCAAGATCAATTTATCCGCACGAACTATATAAATTCTTTAAAGAAAATTACGATTAAACACTATGATTAACAAGGAGTGGTCTATGAAATTCCCAACTATTTCCCATAGTATGTTTTTTGTTTTCTTTTATCTGATCTTTGGAGTATCTGTTTTTTATGCTCAAAGTTTTTACGGACCTTCCTCCGGTTCTTCCTTGTTTAAACAGAACCGCTCACTTTCGGAAAAACAGCGACGTCTTTTTACCAACTCATTTATGTTTAGCGCTCACCAAAGCATTCCTTTGGGAAATAATGCTGATTTATTTGATAATGGACTGCAGTTTGATTTTGCATTCAAACATCGTTACTACCGGTCACTCACCTGGTATTCTTCCATCTCTTATGCTTCCTATTCCGCTTTGAATCAGATTAGCGCTTTTGAACTGTTTGACTACTCGGATGTGTTGAATACGCTGGATGTAAAACGGTTTAATCTCTATACTGGAATTAAGGTCTATTTCCCAATGCGTCATCGCTTAAGTTTTACTATTTTAGGTACGCTGGGAACTTCCTGGTTTAATTATTTTCCCACGTTTGTCGCCGGGGAAGTCGTAACAGAAAAAGAGGTTCGAGATCAAATCGAAACCGATATTTTAAAAAATGCGTCGGGAGACCAGGTCTATCAGTCTCCTGGGTTTTCTCCTGGAGTTCAGTTGGGAATCGGGATGGAATACTTGGCGTTTTATCGGATATCCTTTGAACTTTCTTTTATTTTTCAGAGTGAATATAAGGATGCCTCTCTATACTCTTTGTTTCAGGCGGGTGTTACCCTTAATTATTATTTTAGAGAGTTTAACTTCTTGATTCCCAATGATTTGTTCGATTGATCCATTGTTTTTGAATCGGTTGGATTGTAATGGAGAGGTAAGTACAATGGGGTGTTGCGCAAGGTATATAAGTATTAGAAATATTCTATATTTAAATTTTCAGGTGTAATAATAAATTTAAATAAATTTTTCACTTGCTAAAATTCCTTTTTTTTCTTAATTTAGTCTTGTAACATAAGGAGGATAGACCATGGCTAAAGAAAGTAATTCAATGAACTTGAGCAAAACCGCGCTCACAAAGATGAAAAAAGAGCAATTGTTGGAATTGGCTCTTCAGTCAAAAATAGCGGTTGTAGAAAGCGATTCCAAAAATAGTATCATTGAAGCGATTCTAAGTAAACAACTTCAAGCTACTGCTCAGAAAGAAGTCGCGAAGACTACGGAATCCCCGGTAGTGAAAACTCCAGAAAGACGAAAACCGGCGGCGCGCGCAAAAATTGAGACTCCCGAAATGGAAATTGAAAAAGCTAAATATGACACGCCTGACCAAACATCTTCCCCGGAAGAAATTGAACATTCTCAAGTTAATTTCCAAGCCAGCGCCAATAATTACGTTGTTGCCCTGGTGCAGAATCCCTATTGGGCCTTTGCTTATTGGAATATTACAGAGGATGCCAGAAAAGAAGCGGAGCAATATATTGGCAAGCAGTTTCAATCCGCTGATTTGAATCTGCGGATTTATAATCTGACTGCTTCTGAGCAAGATCATCGGCAGGTTTATTTTGATATTCCCGTACATGCCGAGGCCAGTAGTTGGTATATTAACATTCCCCGACCTCAACACACCTATAGCATTGAAATCGGCTATCGTATGCGGCATCGTTTTTATATCATCGCTCGTTCTAATCCGATTTTTGTTCCAAGCGCGAGCGTTAGCCCGACCGTTCACGATACGGCGGCTGTCCCGGAGATGAGTTTTTTCCCCCCAGATACTCAATTTGCGCCAGCGCCTCCCCATGCCATTTCTAAAGAGGAAACAGAAAAAATCCTGGTTTTAACCGGCGGGTATCAAACAGAAGTTAATTTGTCTTCTGCCAAACTTCAGGAGAACCTGTTAAAGGATATATCTTCGCAGGTTTCCTCACAAGTTTCTTCCCAAGCTTCTTTGACTGCTGCAATCGCTCACTATTCTGATAATTTGGAAAGTGATGATTTCTGGTATCATTTAGATTGTGAAGTGATTATCAAGGGACAGGTTAAACCGGGGGGTCGAGTGTTCATCAATGAGAATCAGGAATTGTCGTTGGATAACGAACAAAAATTTCAAATCCGTATGCCGTTGCCTGATGGGATCGTGGAAGTTAAAACTCTGGCTGTTTCCGCGGACAAAAAGTATTCTAAAATTATCCGTCCCATTATCTTTCGTAAAACCGACAATTTTTAAAATTGACGATGGCCTTAGGATCCTTTGCTTTTCTGTTGCATGGTCATTTGCCTTTTGTGCGACATCCGGATGATCCTTTTTTCATTGAAGAACTATGGTACTATGAAGCGGTGGCTGAAACCTATTTGCCCCTGCTGAAACGTGGGTACGCTCTTCGTGAAGAATCAATCGCATTCCCGTTGCAGCTCTCGTTGTCTCCCCCTTTGTTATATATGATGGCAGATGAATTGCTATCAGTTCGTTTTGAACGTTATTTGGAAAATCATATTGAATTAGCAGCGAAGGAAAAGGCTCGGAATAAGCATAATTCATCACTATTGGAACTGAGTGATTTCTATCATAATTTTTATCAAAAAATCTATGATTTTTATACAGGAACATTGAAGCGGGATATTATTAATGGATTCCGCGAATTGGCTGCATCAGGAACTATCCAGCTATGGTCAACCAGCGCCACGCATTGTTTTTTACCCTTGTTTCAGCATCAGCCTAAAATCGTTAAAGCCCAACTTAAAGTGGCTTTAGATTCCTTTCGCGACTTTTTTGGAATGGAGCCCTGTGGGTTCTGGTTGTCAGAATGTGGGTATTATTCGGGATTGGATGCGTTAATGAAAGATGTTGGAATCGATCTTACGATTTTGGAAAGCCATTCCTTGCTGTTTGGCAATCCGCGTCCGCCCGGTTCTGTCTATTTGCCTGTGCATACAAAGCGGGATTTAACAGTATTCGCCAGGGATTTGTTGGTCGCCCAACAAATCTGGAGCAGTGAAAGTGGTTATCCCGGCGATCCTTTTTATCGCGAGTTTTATTCTGATATAGCGTATGACCGTACACCTGAAGAACTGGCTCCATGCGTCCATCCCGCTGGTTTTATAATGCATACCGGGATGAAATACCGACGTATTACCGATAAGCTTTCCAGCGAAAAAGCCTGGTATGAACCCTTGGCCGCGCAAAAACAAACGCGAATCCATGCCCATGATTTTCTGAATAAAATTGTTTATCATCTGGATCAATTATCGGCAGTGATTCGAACATCCCCAATCATTAGTGCGCCATTTGATGCCGAACTGTTTGGACATTGGTGGTTTGAAGGTCCGGATTTTCTCGATCAGGTTGCCCGAATTGCCCATCGGGATAAGCTTCCTGTTAATTTTACCTTTTTTAATGACTATTTGAAACAGTATCCAACAACGCAAGTATGCGAACCAGCCGCTTCCAGTTGGGGGAAAAATGGATATAACGAAGTATGGCTCAATCACACCAATGATTGGATTTATCCGCTTTTGCATCAAGCCGGGACAATTATGCTTAATTTGGCCAATCATTACGCAAACCTTGCTGTAGAACCACTTAGCGAACGAATTTTGAATCAGATGAGCCGGGAATTGTTGTTGGCGCAAGCCTCCGATTGGCCCTTTATGATCCGTATGCAAACCACGGCTCAATACGCGCAAAGTCGTCTTAAAGAACATCTCAACGCATTTCATCAGTTTGTTGGAATGCTCCAATCTCAACCCGGTCAAGAGCGCCGGAATTTTCTCGAGGAACGAGAACGGCAATATACTCTGTTTCCAGCAATTGATTTTCGGATTTATGGCGATCCTCTATGAAGAAGAAAATGATCTTTACTCCGGAAGTTAACCGCATTATGCGCTTAATTCGATCTCAGGGGCTTCATACAGTATGCCAATCGGCCCGTTGTCCAAATCTGACAGAATGTTTTAATCACCAAACGGCCACTTTTTTATTGATGGGGGATATCTGCACCCGCCAATGCAGATTTTGCGGTGTCGAAAAAGGATGCCCGCAATCATTGCCGGATCCTCACGAACCGGAGCGAATTGCGGTTGCTGTTAAAGAATTGGGACTTTCCTATGTCGTTTTGACTTCGGTAACCCGTGATGATTTGGAAGATGAGGGTGTTGGTCATTTTTTACGAACGGTGGATTGGCTTCATACGCAAATGCCAGAAATCCAAATAGAGATTTTAACCCCAGATTTTCAACGTAATCATCATCTCCTTTCCCAATTGGCCTGGGCCCCATTTCAAGTATTTAATCACAACCTTGAAACCGTACCGGATTTATACGCGCAAATCCGGCCCTTCGCCCGCTATGAAACCTCCCTGCGGTTACTAGGCAAAATGAAGGAGTTGAATCCTCACTTAATCGTAAAGTCAGGGCTTATGGTAGGTCTGGGTGAAACCGTAATCCAATTGGAATCTGTCTTTCGTGACCTGGTTGATATCCATTGTGATATTCTGACTATCGGTCAGTATTTTCCACCTTCCCCACAAGCATTTCCGTTAGTTGAGATGAAAGATGAGAACTTTTTTAAAGATATTGAAAATATGGCAAGATCACTGGGTATCAATCTCGTGGCGGCCGGAACGTATGTGCGAAGCTCATATCACGCTGAAAATTTTTATTCTGCTTGTACTTCTATCGTATCCCATTCATTCTGAATCTAAACTGTCCCCACGTCATACCATTTCGGTCGATTCACGCTCCGGGCAAATATTTTCCGAAAATGATTCGCTTTTTATCATTCTTAACCAGCCCCGCGGAGAATTGTTGATTTATCACCGCGATCGGGGCCTTGTCCGGAGAACCGCTTCGTTCCGTTACGGGAGTGAGACCCTTTACTTCAAACCGGAACTCTGTGATTATTCCTCAATGACGGGGTTCGTTTTTTATCATTATGGGTCTCGTAGTTTTTATTTTACTGATTCGCAACTTTCATGGATTACTGACAGAGTTCCATGCCGTTTGGGGGAACCGCCCCATTCTCTTTATTTCTTCGATCCGGCTGAAATATTTCTTTTTTATAATAGGGGACGGATTCTTCTTTATTATCCGGATCTGATACTACAAACAGATAAAAACATACGGATTCCTGTGGATAATAATTGGCAAATGGTTGGAAAAACTGATGAACAGGAATTGATTTTCCGGCATTCTCATGAGCCTTCTTTGTTTTTTTATCTTGCAAATCAACGATCCGCAGAGACTTTAGATGCTCCCGATTCCATCCAAATTCAGCAAGCGATTGGCCGCCATTCGATCCTTTGGATTTTACCCCGCAGAGGCAATTATCTCCTTCGAGCCTCAAGGCCCCTATTAGGGGGGACCTGCCAATGGCAGACTATAAATCTGGCGCTCCCGGAAACGCATGAGTGGAGTTCATTCTGCCTAACCGATTCTACTCTTTTTTTGATGTCCACCCGGGCGCGGGTCTTTCTCTTTTCTAATCCATGAAATTCTTTCTCACCGTTATTTTTTTTTGCATCCCCGTCTATTGGTCTGGGGAGCTCCGATTACAAGCTCAGGTTGAGTATGATTCCTCCTGGCTGGTAACTCCGACTCAATCAGCAGTACCAATAGTTTATGATACGATGCAGATATTGCCCGGACAAACAGTGAGCAGAGTTAAGGATTCACTGAACCCGGAAGCCATTCTTGTCCCCCGTTTCAATATCCAGGGTTGGAAATCAATAAGCTTTACGATGGGAGAACAAGCCCAGGGAGGGTTAAGTCAATCTCTCTATCTAAGTCTGGAAGGCCATTTGCGGGATCAATTCAGAATAACAGGGGTCGTGAAAGATAATCAGACCCCATTAACAGAGTTTTCAGAAGGTCAGAAACTTCGGTCTCTTGACCAGATTTATTTTCAGATTGATGGACCCCGACTCAAGCTTCAAATGGGAGATTTTTTTTATACCCCTCCATTGACTATTTTTCTTCCTAACCAGCAGAAACTTCAGGGTATTGCGTTGCAATTGGGTCCTTACCAGGCGATGGCCGGCCGTCAATTGGGACAATTTACAACCTGTCGCTTCAATGGACGTGAGGGGAATCCCGGCCCCTATTTGCTGACTACTGAAAATGGCGATCCCTCAATTATAATTGTCCCTGAAAGCGAAAGGGTTTACCGTAACGGTAAATTACTGAAAACCGGTGATGATGGCGATTATCTTATCGACTATGCCGCCGCTTCACTAACGTTTAATATTTCATTGCTAGTGCGGGAAGAGGATCGGTTTTATGTTGAATTTGAATATACTTCCCGTTATTACGAACGCTATATTTCAGCGGCCAAGGGTGAAATTGGCCATGGCGTTTCCGCATTCGGCTATGTGGCGGGCGATCAAACCGATCGTTTCCTGCTTTACGATCTTACTTCTACAGATAAAGATGCCCTTCGTAGCCTGTCTCCCGGCGCTTCTGAATTATTTCTGCCTGGCATCCGCCCGGTCAATCAGGGTGAAGGAAACTATAGACAGGAAGATTCTGCTTTTATATATACTGGCCCCGGGCAAGGGGATGTGCAGCTCGATTTTTATTTGACCTCACCCGGAGCTGGCGATTATGTCTATGCTGGCAATGGCGAATTTCTCTATGTGGGAAATGGTAAAGGGTCATATCGCATCGGAAGAAAAATTCCGACTCCTCAACAATGGCTTTTTGCTCAGACAAACTGGCGGGATACGATTGCCCTGCCTGTGGAAGTCTCTTGGGTCTATGCCGGGTATAAACCGAACCAGGGAATCGATTATCGCCAGCATGGCTGGATGACCGATGGCCGAACGGGAGCGGTCTCGGGCCGCTGGAGATTTTCATGGCTCTATAAAAACCGTTGGTTTAAAAGTTATTATCCTCTTCTCACTCCTGAAGAAACCCGCGATTTCGCTGTTTCCTTTCCTGTTTCGGTAATGGATTTGTTAAAATCAACCTTAAATTTTTCCTGGGATTCATGGAATCTAAGTCAACAAATCCTTTCTTTCAATCAGGAATGGACCAGTTGGCGCAACCAGATCCAGTATCATACAAAAAAAGAGGACCGGGTCCTGGAATGTTCCCATGCAATGGTCTTCAGTCAATCCCGCTTAAATTCGTCAGAAAATAAATTGCTGGATTCCTGGTTCGAGTGGCAGTTCAATGCGACTGATGGTTTAAAGGGACGAAATGAATGGTTGAAACAATCCGGGGAGATGACGGATAGCAGTTATTGGATTTCAGAGCTGAGCGCGTTTTCGCTATTAAGGTTGATGACTGGCTGGCAGGAAAATGTGGAAATAATGTTCCGTCGTGAAATTTGGAGCGGGGAATCCCTGCAAAACGCTAACCATTGGAGTTGGAGCCTGTTGCAAAACGGGCATATACGCAAAGATGAAAATTGCTGGGCGGACTACCAGATCAATTGGCGACAAAAATTTAATGGCCAGTCGGGCAGTCCCGATAATTATTTTTTATATCATCATCAGTTTCACTATCAACCGGTTATCCCTTTTTTCCAATTAACATGGCAAAAAAACTTTAATCTGGAAGATGCGTTTCAACTTACGAAACGCTTTCAACCGACCAGCGCCGGAAACGGGAATTATCGCTATGATTCGTTAATGCTGGATTATGTGCCGGACGATTATGGCGATTATATTCTAATAAAAGAATTTTTAAAAAATACTCAGACGTTAAGTTCGGTGCAGGATCAACTTCAAGCGGTTTTTTCTCCCTTTCTAAAACTTGCGGCCTGGCAGGCTATTAACTTTAGCTATCGACATGAAATGGAAAAAAAAGTCGCTGCCCATTATGCTTTTTGGAAAAACCTGGCCTTTCCACTCACTCCGTTAAATGGAGAAGTGTCGAAACTCTCAACTCGAATTGAACTGAAGGTAACCGTTGCTCTGGATTCACTTTTTTATCAGTGGCATATTCCCTCTTCCAGTTGTTTGGAAAGTGGATTTTTATCGGATCGACAGAATTTAGCTTATTATCTCAATGATGCTCAACAATACATAAAACATTCATTCTTTGTCGTATTCCAACATCCCTGGAACGCGCAGGCCTATCAAACCTGGCGGGGAGAATTCGGGCGTGTCGACCGGGAGTGGCAGCGAATGAGCGCTTTGAACTATGAGTTCAGCGAGTGGAGCTCCCTCCTTGATCTGACCTGGCCCGATCTTATCGCGAGCGAATGGCGGCTTGCTACCCAGCGATATAGTCTCGAAAATTCCCGGATATGGTCAGTCAATTCGTCGTTGCGTCTGACTCCCAGATTAAAAAGCAAATGGAAAGTTGCTTTTAGCTATTCGCTGGATTATCTGCAGCTTTCACAGGGCGCTTATCAGTATCATTATTTTTTAACCTCCGGTAAACGATTGGGCTTTAATAATGAAGCGACCCTTGATGTGGGGTTTGCGGTCGGACAGAAGTCCGAGCTCTCATTGCGGTGGTTTCGCCGACATTATAGTCAACTTGATCCACAAACCTTTTTACAAATGAGTTGGCGTGCTATTTTTTAAATCTTTTTCTCCGAATCCAATTCGGTTTTTGGTTTTTATTTTTTTCCTTTTTGTCCGAATATCGGGCGAAGATGCAAACCGTTTTATCAAAATTGATCCGCTTTTTGTGGAATGGACCCGCAAAATTCCAACAGAGAGCGCTATCGTCGATTGGAGCAAAAAAATTCCGCCTGAGCCGCTTCAATGTCGTTTAAAAGAACTTATGAATTGGTTTGATGATAATGGATTTCCTTTGGCCCGCTGCCGTCTTGTCCCCCTGTCAGCCGACACTCTCCTGCTGGAAGGTAGTTCCGGACCCCGAATTCAGATTCGGGGTCTGCAGATTGAGGGAGTGCAGTGTCAATTGATTCAACGGATTTTTGCTCAAATGATCCATCGTGACTACCATTCTTCTATGATTCTGAAACGACTGCAAGTATTGAATCGGTATTCATTTATTGATTCATTGGAACTTGCTGCTGTTTTGATTCATGATAACCGACATCAAGCTGACTTGCTGCTAAAAGGAATAGAAAGGAATAGCCTGAAATTTGAGGGAATGGCCTATTATAGTGACGCAACATGGTTAGGGCGCTTAGATTTTCATGAAGCCAATCTTTTAAACCAGGGACTCGATTTTAATTTTCAATACCAAAAAATTTCACCTCTTTATTCCAAAATGAACGCATCGGTAGCCTATCCCTATCTCAAGGGTCTGCCTGTTGATATGAGATTTGAATTCCACCAGTTGAAAGAGTCTCAAAAATTTCAGCAATTTTTGTTTAGTGTGGATCTATCCTGGATATTGGGCAATGGTGTCTGGCAGTTGGGCGCTACTCTGGAAAAACGAGTTTTCTATCCCTTATCGCATCAAGGGGGAATTGTCCCCGGCTCGGATGATTTCAGTTGGGGCGGTTATTTGCGGCAGGTTATGCCGGCTTTAGTCTGGCCCGCCTGGCCATGGAGTATCCAATACGGTTGGCGGGTCTCTCAAAAAATACATCATTGGCGGTGCCAGGGAGAGCAGCTTATTTCCATTAATCAGCATTTTATTGCAAAAATCGGAGGTGAGGTCGAAGGTTTTTCACCCCCCGGCCGGGCTATTCCTATTTACGATCAGATACTTGTTGGCGGGGACGACCGCCTGGCGGCATATCCTTCGTCGTTGATCTGGGCGCGACAATTAGCAGGAATTAGAGCTGCTTTGCAATGGGGCCTTCCACCCGCAACGCATCTGCATCTCTATTTTGAATGGTATGGAATTGTGAATAATCTGAATTTGCCCAGCCAGCTCAAGGATTGGGGTGTTCATTGGTCGATCCCTCTAAGTCACAATACGCAATGGGCCGCCCTGATAGTGGCCTTTCCTGCGAATCTAAAATGGCGTGAAGGGATGCTTTATTTTAAATTTATATCGTTATAAGCGAGAGTGGCGCATCGCAAATTCCGGCGCCACTCATCTCGTTATTTTGATTAAAAATTTTATGGGTAAAGAAATTGTCAACTTTCGTGGAAGATTTTAGTAGAGCTTTTTACCGTCCCAATATTCAAATACCGGGCTTTATAGTCGCGTAACAGTTCTAAAAATTTAGGGGCGAGTAGTAAGATGGCAACAATATTGGCAAATGTCGGCAATCCGGTCGAAAAATCGGCAAAAAGCCAAATTTTCTGACTGGGTAATCCAAAATATACCGCATAGAAGACCAGACCCATTCCAGGAATCGGAAATGTCCATTTATAGATTTTAAGAATCGATGTTTTCATGGAAGAATGAGTTCCCAGAACATAGCGTAATAATATTTCATAATAAGTGTACCAGCCGGAAGTTGTCGTAATGCCGAAAAGGAAAATGCCGACAGTGAGGATAATACGACCCGTACTGCCCATCCCATGTTCAAAGGCGTTGAGAGTCAGTGTGGCGCCGCTCAGTCCCGAACTCCATTCGCCGGTAATAATGATCGCTAAAGCGGTGATGGTACACACCAGCATCGTGGATATTGTGACTTCAAACACGCCCCATAGTCCCTGCCGGATGGGATGGACGGTTCTGGCCGTTGAATGGATCATCGGTGATGTTCCCCAACCGGCTTCATTGCTGAAGACCGCTCGCGCCAATCCTTTTTGAATGACAACGATAAAAGCGGCGCCGGCAAAACCGCCAATTGCCGCTGTGCCATTAAAGGCGCTGTTGACCACTAACCGGAGAACCTGCGGTAATATTGAGATATATTTCAGGACGATAAACAGGCCGCCCGTTAAATAGAATAAGCACATAAACGGCACGATTATGCTGGCAATTCTTCCCAGTTTTTTTAATCCGCCGGCAATCATGATATAAACAAGTATTGTGTAGATAATGCTGATTCCCAGTTGATAATTATTAAAATAGTGTTGATAGCTGGTATTGCTCAACTCGCCGGCGCTAAATGACGTCAGCGTTGGATTTTCTATTTGTATCTGGATTTTTGCCAATGTGCTGGCAATTGCTTCGGACACGGTATAATTTTGCATGGTGATAAAAATAGAGGAAAACATTCCAAAAAGGAATACAAAAATTAATACCTTGGCCAACATAGAGGATCGATAGTATTCCATAATCCCTTTTTTCATGTAATAGGGCGGGCCTCCGTATGGATTTCCGTATTCGTCCTTGCTGCGGTAATAGACAGCCAGTGTGACTTCTACCATCTTAATAATTTGGCCGGCAACACCTGCAACCAGCAACCAAAAAAGGGCGCCCGGTCCGCCAACAGCGATGGCAGTGGCGACACCGCCAATATTTCCCACTCCAATTGTACCTCCGATGGCGATGCTGATGGCTTCAAAAGGGCTTAATATACCCACTTCCCCCTCTTCATCCTTTTTTCTTCTTAACAATTTGCCGAAAGTTTCCATCATGACATGTCCAAAAAATCTAAACTGGAAAAACCCGGAAGCAATTGTAAAAAATAATCCTGTGGCGAGTAATGTAATGATTAGGGGCCATCCCCACATCCAATCGACAAGCGTGGTCATGAAAGACATCAGCAAATTGCTTTGTTCCATGCAGATTTGTCCTTTCTTATGTCTGGGTTTAAACTGAAGGCTAAACGTTTATAGCTGTTCGCATACCATCTTTCAACAGAAATCGTTTTTGTTATATTTTGTTTGGTTAATTACCAGCGAATGGCGTTTCCGGCGCGTAATGTGATAATTTTTTGATTTTCAATAGCGATTTGCCCATTAATGATGACATATCTAATGCCTTCGGGAGGTAAGGCGGGTTCGGCAAAAGTAGCGCGATCACAAAGCTGCTCCCGATTAAAAATTACGATATCCGCTTGTCTGCCTTTTATCAACGTTCCACTGTCCAGCCCGAATCGCTGCGCGGGCAACCAGGTCATTTTAGCAATCGCTTCGGAAAGTGAAAGTTTAGATTTTTCAACAGCATAGTTGTGTAAAAAACGGGGAAATGTACCGGCAGCCCGCGGATGGCCCTGGTAATTGCGCATAAACCCATCACTGGCTAAAAGAACTGCCGGATGCGTCAATGCCAGATCAATATCTTCCTTTTTCATGACGTGAGCGATCGTGATCAGCTCTGGCTCCGTTTGCCTGAGTCTATAAAATAACTGTTCATTGCAGCGTTCTCCCCGATGCGGGCCCTCGGCAATTTCAATGGCCGAATAATCAATTTTATAGCGTTCCAGAAAACCCTCATCATAGGTCGTTTCACCAATCCCGGTACTAAAAGCCTGATAGGGATAACAATCCGCGCCAATATCAAGTCCGCTGAGCCGGTATCGGTCATAGTGTTCCAACCAGGATTGCATTTGTCCAAAGCCGGCCATGCTGCCAATATGAGAAACTTGGATCGAACATCCACTAGTCTTAGCCAGTTGAATAAATTCATCGGTCGAACTGTAAACGGCGTCCGCATCATCACGGATATGAGCGCTCAATAGGGCATGTTTTTCAGCCGCGGCTTCACTCAGGGCGCGCCATTCGGCAGGAGTGGCGCCCGGGACATACCGAATTCCCAGGGAAATGCCTAGGCAACCCTGATCAAGATACCCAAGAGCTAATTTTTTCATCCCTAAAATATCCTCAGTGTTCATGGGACGATATTTATCATCGGCGCCAAGCTGTGAACGCAAGGATTCATGAGGGACTTGTATTCCGAAATTGATCGGTAGTCCCAGCCGGTCCACGCACTCGAGATAATCGGCCGGGTTCAGTGGACCGGTTCCGCAATTCCCTCCAATTGCTGTGGTTACGCCCATTCTGAGCATACATTCAAATATGCTGGTAGCGAATCGATCTTCAGCGGGAAGAAACGATTCCTCATGCATATGTATATCCACAAAACCGGGACACACGATCTGCCCGGTGGCATCAATTTCATGATCCGCCGGGGATTCAATCCGTCCTATATCAGCTATTCGTTCATTCTGAATTAAAATATCCTGAATTGAGTTGATTTTTTGCGCCGGGTCAATCACCCAGCCATTTTTTATTATTATGGAATTCATTAACACTCCGAAGCGTTTTTTAGTTTACCGCATTAAGCCAATTCACCGGTCATGAGCATTTTCAATAAAGAGTGCCAATCTGTGGCATTCTCCATGCCTGCCGGAACGAAATTCTTGATTGGGAGTATCATTCAGACTGAATTTGACTTGTTTATATTAACAAAACATTTTTATAAAGTCAAGGCAAAATTTCAATCTTTATCTCAATTCATTCAGGTCAATTGTTTTAGAAAGTGAGTCCATTGTTCATTCAGCATTTGCGGGTCGAAATACCGCTTATAGTAATCCCGGATCAAAAGGCTTTTTTTTTGCCGTAAACTGCCGTCTTGCAGCATGTGTAGCAGGCCTTCCGCCATTGATGCCGGCGAAGAAGTGGTAAACTTAACTACATTGCGATTCCATTCGATGATAAAGAAATCACGGGGTTCGTTGGCCACCAGAGGCAAGCCGGCGGCCATCGCGGCTAAAAATTGATCGGGGAATCGTCTTTTTTGAAGATATGCCAGCCCTAAGTCATATTCATCCCAATCGGTTGAATGATGTAATTCCCGATTAGTAATTACATGCCATTGGGGGCGCAATCCGTAAGAGTGTAAGTAGTGGTCTATTTTTTTTAAAAAGGAAGAAGGCAATGAATCTCCCATCAGAGCGATGCGCGGCGGAGAATGCAGGGTAAAATTCTGTTTGCCTTTGCTGATGGTTCCTCCCGGATAAATCAAGGCATGGGGAATAGTTGATATCCCCTTGAGATAGATAAAATGTAGCTTTGAACACAGCGTTATACCGTCGCTATGGGCAAGGGTGTTACGCCATGTCCGTTCCCCGGAGGAAATACCATTTAAAAGTTTGGGAATAAATGAATTAGGAATAACAGTGATAGTCCGGCATTTGGGGTGTGTCGGAATTGATTTTAGAAGGCCCTCCCCGATAGTCGGTGATTGGCGTACGATTAAATCCACAGGTTCATTAATTGTCGTAACCAAGACGGGTAGGGGGGTGGCCATCATCTGGAGGTTATTACCCATCTGAGACAAATCATTGACTGAAAAACGAACCATTCCGTTAACCGGTTTGAGCCATTTCACATAAATAATATCGAATTGTCCACCGGGATTCAGCCATTTTGACCCGGGTGAAAATAACCCACTGAATGCTTTGGGGAGTTCCTGATAAAGGTGAAGAACGGTTTTCATCGCGCTATCGTTATTTTTCCGCTCGCACGGGAGAGGTTCGACCGTAACTGATAAAGATAGATCCCCCCAGGAAGTGTAGCGGTATTCCATGTCAGTTGGTTTTGTCCGGCCGGATATTTTTGCTCGCTGGTAGCATAAACGGTTTCTCCCAGCAGATTAAAAATTTCCAATCGCAGGGTTTGTGGCGTTGTCAGAGAAAATCGCAGTTTGCCCTGTGATTGTAATGGATTTGGGCCGATGCTGTTGATCACGATGGGGTGTTGAAGAAGGTGAATTCCCCCATTTTCTTGAACATTCGTATAGGTGACGCTTCTCTTTAGTATCCAATTGTAGGGGTCCAGAGTTATCTCTACCGGTTCCTTGGTGACCAGGAAACTCCCGCTGACATTGCTGGTATGGAAAAACAACGTGACAGTTGTATCGCTTTCATCACTGAATGTTAGCTGAATAGGGATCGGCATATCCAGTACTATACCGCGCTCGCTCTGAGTGAGTGTCAGATCGACTTGGTAAAGGGTATCTTCTTGTGAATGGACATGATAAGATAAATTGAAAGCCGGCCGAAAAGGGGAATAAATCCAATGTTGGAAGAATTGCTGTAAATCCTGTCCTGAAATGTTTTCGCATATTGCGCGAAATTGTTCGGTCGTGGCTACGCCATAAGGAATTTGCTGAAAATAGGTCCGCAAAATGGCAAAAAAAACGGAATCGCCAGTCATATATCGCAGCATGTGCAGCACCCAGGCGCCTTTGTCATAGACTGTGCTGCTAAAAATACTACTCACATTCGTCGTATCGTCCACATATACTCTGTTATCCAGCCCGGATCGAAAATTTTGATTGACATAATCGTGAAAGTCGTCCCGACCATCCACCGCTTCTACGTAGAGCGCTTCGGAATAACTGGCAAACCCTTCGTTGAGCCATATTTCATGCCAATTAGCGCAGGTAATGTAATCCCCCCACCACTGGTGCGCCAGTTCGTGGATGATAAGATAAGTTCCATGCCCGCCCAACGAAGTGATAGTTTGGTGCTCCATTCCGCCTCCCCAATTGAATTGGGCGGAACCATATTTTTCGTTGATAAAGGGGTAGAGGCCGAAAAGATCAGAGAAAACGGTCAGCCCCTGGTTCTGCGTTTGAATGCACTGCGCCGCAGTATTGTCGTTGACGGTGGAATAATAATAGCAAACTGAGGGCATCGATTGCCCATTATAGGACCAGGTGGTCTCCTGGTATTTGTAATCGCTGATGGCCAGGCTGATTAGATAGGGAGGGATTGGATAGCGGACCTGCCAATGATAGCGGACATTTCCTGACTGGATAACAGAATCGATTTTGGTTCCGTTGCTGGCGACCAACAGTCCTGTGGGTACCGTTATGTAAATGTCGGCGGAATCAGCTTTATCTCCGGGAGTGTCTTTACAGGGCCACCAACTACTGGAATAGTAGGGCTCGCTTAAGGACCAAATCAGCGTACCCCCGGAAGCGCTGTTATCGATACCGAAGGCGCCGAATCCTCCTGTCTGGGGGTTCCCGTGATAAACGATTCGTACAGAGGCGGTTTGGCCACTATTATAGATTTTGTCAAGAGTTATAGTCAGCAATCGGTTGCTGTTTTCTCGTACGTAGCTCGTTATATTGCCGCTGATCGAATCCAGTATTAAATTGTTAAGCATATCAATACTGATGGTATTGGTATTGTCCTGGGTGATGGTATATTCCATTTCAACAATTCCGTAAATAATTTTGGCGCTGATATTAAACGAAAACTCCAGGCCATACCAGTTCACATCATAATTGTCCTGACTTACCGAAGTCAGGGACGACTTGTTGCGAACGTACTCCACGAGGGTTTGCGCCTGGCGCTGGGCTTTCAAATCGCGCCATGATCTGTCCGGGACCTTCGCTGCGGTCATGCTGATTTCAATCAACATGAAGAGTAGAATTACATATCTCATAGATCGCTCCTTATTAAAAGTGAATGACTATTATAGAATTTTTGGGCCATCATACTGCTTCATACCTGGCGTGGGTAATGCCGGGAACAGTTTTTAATTCCTGAAGCAATTTATACGCTGGCGCAACTTTATATTTTTTTGTACGAATTTCTAAGGGTGTTTCTCTGCCGTTTAATCCTAATTCCAGGCGAACTCCGATAGAGCCCGGATATCGGTTTATGGTCTCAACGATCTGATCGATATACTTGTTATTTATTTCTTCCAATTTTATGCGGATAATCATCTGCAAATTGATATGCGCCAGGGTTTCTTCAATGGGGAACACTTTCTCTGCGATATAATTCGTATTGTTATCATATTGATTTTTGTTAACTAAGCAGACAACAATGCGCATTTGCTGCAACAACGACTCATATTTGTCCAATCCTTCACTGAAAATCATAAATTCCTGACTGCCGGTCTGGTCTTCTAACGTAAAAAAAGCGAAACGGCGGTTAGTATCTTTTTTGGAGACTTTGGGTTTGAAATCCGTAATCATGCCCCCCAAATAAAATTTTTCGCTGGGATTCTCAGCCAGTTCGTTGACAGGGGTTATCAGCGCGAGGAAATCCTTGTAGTCATCCAAGGGATGGCCGGTTAGAAAAAATCCGAGAAAGTGCTTTTCCATATCCAGTTTTTCTTTAAATTTAAGCTCTTCGGCCTGAGGCAGGGTGAAATTATAATCCATGGCCGACGCGCTGTCTTCGAACATGTCGAAGAGTGATGCCTGTTGGGAATGTTCTTTTTGATTGATTTTCTGGGCTAATTGGATTGCATCATCCAGAGCTGCTTTCATCTGTGATCGTTTGCCAAAGGCATCTAATACTCCGGACCAGATCAGCGCTTCGATCGTATTTTTTTTAACAGCTCCGCCGCTCATCGCTCGTTTGATGAAATCAAAAAAAGTAGTATAGACCCCTTTTTCATTTCTAAAACTGATAATATCGTTGATTGCTGCTTCCCCGACAGTTTTAATTCCCCCCAGAGCAAAGCGAATCCCATTTTTCTCCACGGTAAATTCATAGTAGCTTGTGTTGATATCCGGCGGCAGAACTTCAATTCCAATATTTTTGGCTTCTTCGATATATTTAACGACTTTATCGGCTTCTGAAAGAACACTGGTACTGAGAGCGCTTATAAATTCGACGGGATAATGGGCTTTCAGGTATGCCGTATAGTAGGCTACCAAAGCATAGCAAGCGGAATGGGATTTATTGAATCCATATTCGGCAAATTGGGCGATCATGTTATATAGTGTTGCTGCTTTGTCTTTGTCAAAATTGTTTTTGGCAGCGCCTTCCACAAATTTTGCTTGAAATTTTTCCATCAAATCGCGTTTCTTTTTCCCCATGGCTTTTCGGAGGGTATCTGCTTCTCCCATGGTGAATCCTGCGATTGCGCCGGCAATGCGCATGACCTGTTCCTGATAGACAATAATGCCATACGTTTCTTTGAGAATTGGTTCCAGCTCCGGCATCATATAGTCAATTTTTTTGGGATCATGTTTGCGATCAATGAATTCATCGACCATTTTATTTTTGATGGGCCCTGGGCGGTAGAGAGCATTCATGGCGATGATATCCTCGAAAACCGAGGGTTTGAGCTTTTGTAAGTATTCCTGCATTTTGGGGCTTTCAAACTGGAAAATGCCATTAGTCTGCCCCCGGGAGAGTAGTTCGAAAACCTTGGAATCATCTAAGGGCAACCGCTCCAGATCGATGGCTTTTCCATGGTTTTGTTCGATCAGTTTCAATGCCTGATCAATCACGGTTAAGGTTTTCAGTCCCAGAAAATCCATTTTAAGGAGTCCCAGCGATTCCAGATATTTCATGTCTATTTGACTGGTGATTCCTTCCTTCCCGTTAAACAGCGCTACGAAATTGGTCAACGGTTTGGGGGCAATAACAACCCCTGCGGCATGTTTGCCCACCTGGCGGGCCATCCCTTCAATACGCAGGGCAAGGTCAAGGATTTTTTTCGCCATTTCCGATTCCTGGTACTGTTTCCGAATCTCTTCACTCTCAGGATCAGATTTGTCAGGGGAAAAGGTCTTTGCCAATGTAACATCCGGGCCATCGGGAATCAATTTTGCTAACTGATTGACATATTCATAGGGATACCCCAGTACCCGTCCGACGTCACGTACCGAGTTCTTTGCCATCATGCGGCCAAAGGTTATGATCTGGCAAACATTTTTCTCGCCATATTTCTGCTGCACATAGTTAATGACTTTTTCCCGCCCGTTGATACAGAAATCTATATCGATATCCGGCATGCTGATACGTTCTGGATTCAGAAAGCGTTCGAAAAGCAGATCGTATCTTAAGGGATCGATATTGGTAATGCCAAGGCAATATGAAACGATACTACCCGCCGCGGAACCTCGTCCCGGTCCCACGGGAATGCTATTCGAGCGGGCATAATGTATGAAATCCCAGACAATCAGAAAATAGCCCACATAGCCCATTTTTTCGATGACTGCCATTTCATATTCCACCCGTTGGCGGATTTTTTCATCTAAATCCGGATAATGCTTCTTTAATCCCTCTTCCACCAGGTTCCGTAAATAGAGGGCATGGTCCTGAAATCCTTCGGGGAGCGGAAATGAGGGCACGAGGTATTGATCGAATTCCAATTCCAGATTGCATTGATCAGCTATTATTGCCGAGTTATCCAGCGCGTCCGGGGTCCATTCAAAAACCTTTTCCATTTCTTCTTCGGTGCGAAAATAGAACTGATCGCTGGAGAATTTCATTCGTTTCTCATCGTTCATCGTCTTGCCTGTTTGAATACACAGCATGACTTCCTGCAATTCCGTGTCCTCTGGATTTATATAATGGATGTCATTAGTGGCAACATACGGAACTTGCATTTCACCGGCCAAAGAAATCAAGGGTTCAAGTATCTGCCGTTCTTCCTCCATACCGTGGTTCATCAATTCAATATAAAAATTCTGGGAACCGAAGATATCCCGGTAGGTATCAATAACTTTTTTGGCTTTTTCTATTTCGCCACCCAACAATAGATTGGGGATTTCCCCTTTCAGGCAGCCGGAAAGAGCGATCAGCCCTTCGGCGTGTTTGGCGAGATATGCCTTGTCCACCCGCGGCTTATAATAAAATCCTTCTAAATAGGCGACGGATGATATCTTCAGTAAATTGCGGTATCCTGTTTCGTTTTTAACCAGCAGTGTGAGATGATAACTGCCCGATTGATTGTTCGGGAGTGATGTGCGGCTTTTCATATCTTCACAAACATACGCTTCCATTCCTATGATCGGCTTTATACCCATCGCTTTCGCTGTTTGGTAGAACTCGATTGAACCAAACAGATTGCCATGATCGGTTAGCGCCAGCGCCTTCATTCCCAATTCCTTGGCCTTAGCGAGCATGTCTTTGATCCGGCAGGCGCCGTCCAATAAACTGTATTCGCTATGATTGTGAAGATGGATGAAATTGCCCATACTGCTTTATTCTCCCTGACTGAGTTTCGCTATTTTATCCCGGATATAAACCGTATCGGGAGAGTCTGGATAACGCTTTAACCAGTCTTTCAGTAATACCAGCGCCTGGACGCTATCTCCTTTGTCGGCCGTGAGGGAGCCGATATAGTAATACGCATCGGATGCCTGCTCTGATTGGGGAAATTGTTCCATAAATTTTTGGAAATATGCGATCGCTGTATCATATTCTTTGTTTTTTCGGTAAATATAGGCAATTTGAAAAACCGATTGCTCTTTTAGTTTCAGTTGATTGGCGGAATCAATTTGAATAATTTTTTCGTAATAGGTTTGAGCGACATCCCGTTGGTTGCGATAGGTGTATTTATCTGCGATATCGAATAGAAGCTGGGCGGAATCGGGGCGCTCTTTTTCTGCTGTCAACATAGCGTCCAGCGTCCCTTTATTATCAAAATAGCCTTGTATAACCTGGATAAAATTCGCCGGTTCTTCATAATGAATCCGATCGATTTCCTGGCCCTGATAATTGCAAATAACGACAGTCGGAAAAGCGATAATGCCATAACGATGGGCCAGAGCTGTATCCTTTTCGGCGTTGAAGCTGCCTAGATTAAAACCTGTTAAATATTCCTTGACGGCGCTGTCCTGTAATGTGACGCTGTCCAGTTTTTTGCACCAGACGCACCAATCGGTATAGAACTTCAACACGATTGGCTTTTGGTTTTTTTGCGCTTCCTGTATGAGTTGACTGTAATCGGTGTGCCATTTCTGAACCGTCGGCTGAGGTTTTTCGCAGAGGTTGAAAAGAAATGCGCTGCTCATTAATAAAAAAAATAGATACCAACGACGATTCATATTGCTCTCCTTGTGAATAATTTTGGTTTGCCGGAACAGCTACAATCCGGCATCGATTTATATTACCTAATATATGGTCAAAAGTCAAGCAATTTTTCCAGTCTTTCACTTTCAATTTTTTATGCTTGTTCCGTTGCTTTATTCCATTGACTCATTCTTTTTGCTGAGAATAGTTGGAGGGTCTGGCGTGTCGTTTCTTTTGGATCGGACTCATTCATAGCAAACTAAGGACCTACAAAAAACTTAGTGAATAAATGCGGCTGGAAGAAAGAAAATGGAAAAAATTTATTGACAAATTCAGGACTTTTTTATATATATTGGTCAACAACTTCTTTAACGTGGAGATACTATGGATTTGGAAAATTGTAAGATATGTGGACAATCCCTGAATCTTTTTTCTAAAGACCGTTATACCGGCCAGCTTTGTTTTAGCTGTTTTCAGGCCCAGGCGCCGGAATGGCAGAAAGAAGTAGCGGATTCACAAAATAATCAGGAGGCTTTACGCCATTTGTTGGAAAAGGTGATTCCCACCGAAACTACGTCGGCGGCCGGGCAGGGTTTAGGCGATGGAGACCCGGCCGGTGAAAGCGCCCTGGCTCCGGAGCCGGATTTTTTTCTTACGCCCCATCCCACTCAACGTAAACACAGGAAACCGCGTGTTTCTTCTTCCCGGAAATCTGAAATTTCAGATCCAGCGGAGAGCGCCCCTGAACCTGCGTCGGTTCTGGAAAAGAATATCGAGATTGGCGCGGAAACCCCCACTGTTTTTCCCCCAAAGGAAACGAAAATTGGCGATGAAATGATCATCTCCACCGGAGGAGATCGCATTGAAAATGTTTCAACAGAGCTTCCATCCAATGAACATCGACACTATTCAGAGGAGGGATCGGGAATTGCTCAGGATGAGGCCTATGATAAAGAATTGATTCCACCACCTTGTCAGGAACATACTTATTACGAATCAGACATGGGAGATGACGCGATTGAAAAAATGATAGATCAACGGTTGTTCATTATGGAACGGATGAAATACTATGCGGAGATTCCCAACATTGAGGAGAACTATCAACTGGTGCAATTAGATATGATCCGACATCAATTAGCCGTGATGATCAATCAGAACGAACTGATTATCCGGTTATTGAAACGAAATACGGATACTCGGCAGCCATCCGCAGAGGAACGCTGATGGAACGATTATGGGCTCCCTGGCGCATGGAGTATATTGAGAAAGCGAGTTGCTCTGCTTGTTTTATTTGCGCGGCTTTTCAAGCTCCCAAGGAGCAGGATGCCCGGAATCTGGTTGTCTATCGCAATGAAACGGCTATGGTTATTATGAATCGTTATCCCTACAACAACGGACATTTGATGATTGCTCCCATCTTGCATGGAGTTATCTTTGAGGAGTTGCCGGCGGCATCATTGGCTGAAATCGATCGGCTTTCCCAGATGGTGGTTCGACTTATGAATCAGCTTTTCAATCCCCATGGTTTCAATCTGGGCTATAATATCGGCCGCACGGCCGGCGCCGGATTGGTGGATCATTTGCATTTGCATATTGTTCCCCGCTGGAACGGTGATACAAATTTTATGCCTGTCCTGGGCGATACGCGGGTTATTTCCGAAGCCCTTGACAAAACGTATTCAAAATTAAAACAAGCTTTTGATGTCATGGTTACTCATTGAAAGGAGCCCTTATGGCCAAGATTTTAAAACAAGGGATTACCTTTGACGATGTATTGCTTATTCCCCGTCAATCTTCCGTATTACCGGGAGATGCCAATGTAAAAACTCAATTGACCCGGAAAATTAGATTGAATATCCCCCTTCTCAGCGCGGCGATGGATACGGTTTCAGAATCACGTATGGCGATTGCCCTTGCGTTGGAAGGCGGCATTGGTATTATTCATAAGAATTTAACTATTCTGGAACAAAAAAAAGAAGTACATCTGGTTAAACGCTTTGAAAGCGGGATGATTAGCAATCCCATCACAGTCGGTCCAGACGATACAATCGCCGATACCTTGAATTTGATGAAAGAGCATAACATCTCCGGTGTCCCTGTGGTGGAAGGACAAAAACTGGCAGGTATTCTGACTAACCGCGATCTGCGATTCGAAACGAAACTGACGGCCTTGGTCCGAGATATAATGACCAAGGATAATTTGATCACTGCCCTGGAAGGTGTTTCGCCCGATGAAGCCAAGGAATTGTTGCATCGCAATAAGATTGAAAAACTGATGGTCGTTGATCATGATTTTAATCTTAAAGGTTTGATTACGATAAAAGATATATTAAAGAAACGGAATTATCCTGCGGCGAGTATTGACAAACAAGGACGTTTGCTTTGCGGCGCCGCGGTGGGTGTGGCGGGTGATTTCGCCGAACGGGCGGCAGAATTGATCTCTGCCGGAGTGGATGTTCTGGTGGTCGATACGGCCCACGGCCATTCCCAAATGGTTTTCGATGCCATCAAAAAATTAAAACTAAGTTTTCCCTCCGTTGATGTGATTGCCGGAAATATTGCGACCGGAGAAGCGGCTCAATTTCTCATTGATGCCGGCGCGGATGCCATTAAAGTGGGGATGGGCCCTTCCGCGATCTGCACCACCCGCGTGATTGCCGGTATCGGTGTTCCTCAAATCAGCGCGATCATGGATTGCGCTGACGTGGCGAACCGTTATGATATACCAGTTATCGCCGATGGCGGAATCAAGTACTCAGGCGATATCACTAAAGCCCTGGCCGCCGGGGCTTCTTGCGTTATGATCGGGTTTCTTTTTGCTGGTACCGATGAAAGCCCTGGGGAAACAATTCTCTATCAGGGACGCAAATTCAAAACCTATCGTGGGATGGGGTCCGTCGAAGCGATGAAGAAAGGCTCGAAAGACCGTTATTTTCAGAGCGATGTCGAATCCTCCAAATTTGTCCCGGAAGGCATTGAAGGACGTGTGCCCTATAAAGGTCCGGTGAATGACTATATCTATCAATTAATCGGTGGATTGCGCGCCGGCATGGGCTATTGCGGCGCCAAAGATATCGAAACCCTCCGTAAAACCGGGGAGTTTATCCAGATTTCCAATGCCTCTTTCCGTGAAAACCATCCCCATGATATTACGATTACCCGGGAAGCGCCCAACTATTGGTTGGAACGATAACCCATGATACATCCACCCCGGCGGGTTTACGATATTTTTCTGGAAATCACCAATATCTGTAATTTTCATTGCCCTTTTTGTCCCTATGACATTATGAGCCGTCCGAAGGGTATCATGGATCAACAACTGGCTGAACGCGTCCTCCATGAAATCAGGGAAAAGAATATATCACAACGGATCGTGCTTTTCCTGATGGGAGAACCGTTGCTGGTTCCCTATCTGTTTGAATTACTGGATAAAATTCATCAGCTCGGGTTGAACAGCATTATCCACACCAACGCGGGAAAATTTTCACCGGAGATGAACCAGCAGTTACTGGATTCCCCGTTGGATGAACTACATATCAGCCTCCAAACCTACGGTCCGGAGGCTTTTCGTCTCAAAGCGCCGACCCAGATGGATTGGGAGAATTATTGGCAGGGGATTCTTGCTTATCTCGAACAACATTACCGGCGGAAATCGGAACAGCATGTTTATATCCATTTTTTTTCAAAAACTCCCTGGCAGATTTTCCGCGATCTCTCGCTCAATCGCTATGTAACCCATAGTTTCCGTTTTATTTACCGCCAGTTTGAAGAATGGTCCCGCGCGACTATAGATAAAGACAAGGGATTTCCACCTTTGCCTTATACGTTCAATCAGGCTTATTCCGTTGAAATATTGCCTCATATCCATTTAATTTCCAGACAAGTGACGACCTTTGGCGGAACCCAGGGCGAGAAGAAAAATTATCCCGCTTATTTTGGCAGTTGTAATGCCTTAGTCAATCAATTGGGAATTTTGTGGGATGGTCGGGTTGTTCCCTGCTGCAACGATTTTGACGGCCAGATTGTACTGGGCGATCTGCGACAGAATAGCCTGGAAGATGCTCTGGATTCTCCTTTAGCCGAACGCTTGCGTGAAGATTTCACCAGCGGCCGACTGCATCACCCGGTATGCCGGAATTGCCGTGGAGGCCAAAATCTGTGGTACTGGTTTTCTCGCCAATTTGCCAGTTGGTGGAGCCGAAAACATACCTTGCCGGTTTATCATCGAAAGAAAATGACTTTATAATGTTTTTATAAGGAGTTGGTTATGCCTCAGGAATTTGATGTCGTGGTTATCGGCGGGGGGCCGGGCGGTTACGTCGCTGCTATTCGCGCCGCGCAAAAAGGTCTGCGTACGGCTCTTGTTGAAAAAGACAAACTGGGCGGAACCTGTCTGAATATCGGCTGTATTCCCACTAAATCCATTATCCATTATATTGATTTGTACCAGGAGCTGAAAAAAGGAGTACAGAATAAAATATTTGATATATTGCCGACTATAAACTGGCCGCAATTGATTGATAAAAGCCGCCGTGTGGCGGATCGGCTCGCGAAAAGCATCGGCTATCTGCTCCGTGAGAATGGGGTGGCCGTTTTTCAGGGATATGGCCAGGCGATCGCTCCATATAGAATTCGTATCCGTTCAGGGGAAGATGAGCAGGAAATCACCTATAAAAACCTGGTTTTGGCCACCGGTTCCGAGCCCCGCGGGCTGCCGGGGATCCCTTTTGACGGTGATCGTATTATTTCCAGCAATGAGGCTTTGTTAATGAAAGACTTGCCGGAGCGTCTGGCTATAATCGGGGCCGGGGCTATCGGTTTGGAATTCGCTTATATCTTCGCTGCGGTAGGGGTGGAAGTAAGCGTGATCGAAGTGATGCCCCATGTCCTCCCCCTGGAAGACCCCGAATTCGCGGAACTGGTGACTGCTCAGCTAAAAAAGATGAAGATTCGTTTTTTAACTGATACACGGCTGGAAGAACTTCAATATAATGAAACCCATTCAAATCTTGTCTTGAAGCAAGGAGCGCAATCCTCCAATTTGCAGGTCGATCGGGTTCTGGTTGCCATTGGCCGTCAACCTGTTGTTGATGAAACAACCGTTCAATCCCTCTCGTTGCGCTGCGAAAAGGGGTTTGTAACAACCGATGCTCAACTGGCTACGGGCATTGAAAACGTCTGGGCCATCGGTGATATGATTCCTACCCTTCAACTGGCCCACGCGGCTTCCGATGAAGCCTTGAATGTCCTTGAAAACTTGATAGACCAAAGTCAGCTCCCGATTGATTATAATTTGATCCCCCGCTGCATATATTCCAGCCCCCAATTTGCGGCTGTTGGACCCTCCCGAGTTGAAGATAGTGGCGCGCGAACAGTCGTTTTCCCTTATCAAGCTATTGGCAAGGCAATTGCTATTGACGATTACATGGGAAAACTCAAACTGACCTTTAATCCGGAAAACGGCCAAATCCTGGCCGTTCAGATTGTCGGTGCCCAGGCAACAGAACTGATTGCGCTTTATGCCTTAGCCATGAGTCAGCAGATCACGGTCCAACAACTGGCGCATACCTGCATCGCTCACCCGACTTTATCTGAAATTGTCCGCGAATCTGCAGAAATGGCTCTGGGATTACCGATTCATCTCCCCCCAACCAAATCCTGAGGAGATTATATCCCTCTGGATCCCTGCGCCGGGCCCGACCGCTGTCAGGATTGAAAATGTGAGCCATCGCGAACTCCCTAAGGAATCATGGTGAATATACCTCCATCCTCCTCATCTTCTAAATCTTCGGCTTCAATGTTATTACCGGGTAAAACCGTGAGGGGAACCATTGTGCGGGTCCTGGATGATAATCATTATCTTATCCAGGTTAAAGACAAACGCTGGATCGCGTTCTCTCAGGTATCGCTGCAACCCGGCCAAGCGGTTATAGCCCGTGTTAAAGGGAATTTCCCTCAATTGATATTCCAACTGCTTAATCCCCTGACGGGTGATACCGAGGGCGAATTGACCGCTACTGATAATCTTTTCAACCAACAAATCAATCGTCAAATCTCTCAATGGCTGACGGATACTCCCTTCCAGCATCCTTTTTTTCAGAAATCCCTGGGGCAACTCCTTTCCGGACAATTTGAACTGGACCGTTTCCTGAATCTACTGCAGGAATTGGTCCCAGAGGATAAACAAACCCTGATCTCCCAACTGGAAGGAGACGGGGGCGAGACACCGTTGCTTTTCCCCCATCGGTGGGTCACGGCCTTGATGCCGGAGGATAAGGGCCAAAAAAATCTGGTGGGTTTTCGACAATTACTCGAGTGGAGCCAAGGTTTAATGAAAAATAGTGGCGAGGGTTCTGAAACTAAAGAATTGGCTGCTCTCTGGCATCAATCCTGGCAAACGATTTGGGGTATCCAACTTTTTAACCGTCTCGATATTTCACCTTTCATGCTTTACCCCTGGCTTTACCGGGAAGCGGAACAATGGCGGCAGGGCTGGATGGCTCAACGCAAAAACAGGGAGGCCGATACCGTCTATCTGATTTTTCAGACCCCGCTGAATCAAACCTGGTTGGAAACACACTTTTTTTATCGTCCGGATGCGGCGTTGCTGCTAAAATTTCGTTCGCCTGATGAGGAACTCCTGCAACGTTTATCCCTGTCAAGCGATGAATTGATCGAAAAATTGGCGGGTCTTTCCATTCCTCTCCAGAAAATAACAACCGAAGTGGGTGATGTAATTCCTCTTCCCCAACAATTTTGGCCGGCAATGTCGCAAGGCGGTCAAATTGATTTCCAGGTATAGACGAGGATTTAATGGAACGAAAAAAAGCTGTCGCCTTAAAATACGATTCATCCCGGGATGTCGCGCCCAAAATAAGCGCCAAAGGCCAGGGTTTGATCGCGGAGAAAATGATCGAACTGGCTAAAACTCATGGAGTGCCCATCCATGAGGACCCCGCGCTGCTTTCCTTGTTGTTTCCTCTTGAACTGGACTACCCCATTCCGGAAACACTCTATCAGGCTGTGGCGGAAGTGCTCGCCTTTATCTATCGGCGCCATAAATAGCGTTGCTTTTTTGTCGGTTTGGCACAAATTGTGCAATAATTTTATCAACTGAACCTCATTGGCACTTAACCTTCAACAAGGAGCCCGCTGTTGACGCGCTTTGTTAATATAATATGGCTGATCATTCTCGCGCATTTATCGGTTTTCGCATGGGGAATCGATGGCGGGTATTCGCATTTGCGAGGGATACTTCCACTGGGACTTGGCAAGGGCAAGTTGGGACTTTCACTTTACCAGGAATATGCCCGGGATAATTTTCGTCCGGAATATGTGGGTGAGTATTATATGACCACCCGTGGGGGGCTGGTCTATGGATTCCGTAATGATTTGGATATAAAATTGAGTTTCCCCTATTATGTTGATGTTATTGATAATTTTCGCTACGGCAGTGGAGATTTTTCTCTGGGACTTAAATATATACCCCCTTTTCTGAAATTTTCGAGTTGGGCCAATAGTTTTCAGGTTTTGGCCACTCTCCCTACCGGTTTTAAAGAAGACCCTTTAGCGCTCTCCTATCCCTTTATTCGCCCCTATAGCGCGCGGAAACTGGCTTTCTGGATGGGTTATCAGACGGCGTTTCAATACAACCAGGTAACGTTCGCTCTGAATCTGGCTTATTATCGCCTTCCCCTCTCAGATGGTTTTATGCACAAAGATCAGACTATCTTTCGCATCGGCGAAGGATACCAGGGAGTCACCGCTGATTATACACAGGGAACCACTTGCCCGCAGTTTCCGTTTGTCATTTCTATGAATTATCAGCTTCATCCCCGCATCGGCATCTACCTGGAATATGCCGGCGCCATGCTGAGGGCCGAAGTAGCGCAAGTCAATGACCCTGTCTCATTAACCCCGGGACTTACCTTCCGTCTGGGTAAAAACCTTTCGCTCAATATGGCCGTCGATTTTGATCTCTTTGAGACCATGCCGCGGACAAATCTCATAATGGGCGTGAATTTTACAAAAGACTTGTTTGCCGTTCCCATTGAAATTAAGGAATACCCTATTACTCCGGAAAATATTGTAACCATTGCCTTCATCGATTTTCTGGATCAAACCAAAGGCGGGGTTGGAGAATTGATTTCCCGGCGGCTCAGGGAAAAAATTGCCTATTCGGGCGATTTCCGTCTGATTGATGATGAAATCGTTCAACGCGTCATTAAAGAAATGGCGATTACTCCCCAAACTATTTTATTGAAAAGCGCTCTTGAACGTTTGGGTCGTACGTTGAATGTTGATTATATAATTGCCGGACAGATTCTGGATGACCGCATGAATGTCGAACGACTGAACGGAGTGCCATTTCTCGTGGGAAAAAGTGGTGTCGTGCGGCGCCAGGAAGGTATGCTGCGAATTCTGATTCCCGAATCGGGGGAATTGGTTTATGATAATTCAATTAGCAGCCGGGCAGCAATCGATAAGGGTTTTTTCTTTATGGGCATCGACCGGACTTCTCCAGGCTATTTTACTGATATTAAAGAAAAAAATAACCTGCTGGATAAATCAACCCATAACTATGCGGATGAGGTGATGCGTATTTTGTATGAAAAATTCTATCTGATGAGCGGTGAAAAACTGATTGAGCATCTTGAATTAAAAAATTTCAGATAAGCGTTGATTTTATCTTTATCCCGGGAAGATCAACGCCAGGATGACCCCGATCAACAGCGACGGCAGAAGGTTGATCACCCGCAGTGAACGCAGTTCCAGCAGATTGATGCCAATGCCCAGTATCAGCGCGCCGCCGATAGCGGTTATTTGCATCAACATAAAAGAAGTAAACACATTTTCCAAATATCCGGCCAGAAGGGTAATCGAACTCTGGAAAAGAAACAGGAACAGTGCGGAAACGGCCACTCCACCGCCAAAAGTGGATGCCAGGGCGATCGAACTAAATCCGTCCATCAGCGATTTGGTTAAAAGCAGGGTCCTGTCACCGCGCAATCCTTCATCAATCGCGCCGATAATCGTCATTGAACCGACACAAAAAAGTAAAAAGGCCGTTACCAACCCATCGATAAAGCGTGAGTTTTGAGAACGGAATAATTTTTTCAGTCGCTCTCCCAATGATTCGATCCGTTGATCCAACCGCAAACCTTCACCCAAAATGCCGCCCAACAATATACTGAATACCAGTTGCAGAAAATTGGCAGCCTTGAGCGCCATACTCATGCCGATAATCAATGTAAATAGTCCGATACCCTGAAAAACAATTTCTTTAATCCGTTGGGGATACCTACGATGCAGTAAAAGTCCCAACAGACTGCCGACAAGCACGGCGGCTGTATTGATCAGTGTGCCCCAAGGCATATCTTTTCCTTTCGTTTACTGATTTTCTCCAGCGGGCGTCTGATGATTAACCGTTTTTCAAAACCGGTCCACCCAATACCCGAATAGAAGAGATAAAACTGAACTGGCGAGATTGAATAAAAATATCGATTGCGGTGTAGGTTCTAAAGTTCGCCATGTTTATCCCTTTTCGATAATAGTGGTTGCTTAAATATAAGGTAATATACTTTTATTGTCAAGTAAAAATCGATTTTAGCAGGATCTATCGGATATTCCAAGCGCATTGAATCGATAATCCATTGGGATTATGAAAGTTAGCTT